>NZ_JBGNUS010000004.1:0-696981 GCF_041951365.1 Actinomadura sp. GTD37 | reverse complement strand
GGATCACTCCTGCACTGGACCCGCAAAATGATCGAGATCCGGCAACGCCACCCCGTCTTCGGCGTCGGCTCCTACGTCGAACTCTCCGCCTCCAACCCCTCCGTCCTCGCCTTCACCCGCGAGATCACCGAGGACGAGAGCCCGTGGGGCGAGATGGACACGATCCTGTGCGTCAGCAACCTGTCGCGCTTCCCGCAGCCGGTCGAACTCGACATGCGGCGCTTCGAGGGCTACTCCCCCGTCGAGTGCATGGGCGGCGTCCAGTTCCCGGCCATCGGCGAACTCCCCTACCTGCTGACGCTCCCCGGCCACGGGTTCTTCTGGTTCCAGCTGCTCCCGCCGGACGACGCCGGAGCGGACCGGATCGTCGGCGCGGGAAGGACCGTCTGACCGTGCTGACACCCGGATCGGACCTGACCAGAGACCTCGCGGAGTGGCTGCCAGGGCAGCGGTGGTTCGGTGGGAAGGACGGCCCGATCGACGAGATCTCCATCGGCACAGCCACCGAGCTCCGCGGCGGCGACCCCGCCCTCCACCACCTCGTCCTCGACGTCCGGCAGAACGGCGCCACCGACCAGTACCAACTGCTCCTCGGGGTCCGCCGCCACCTGCCCGACCGGCTCCGGCACGTCGAGATCGGACGCGACACGGGCCGCGCCGGCAAGGCGCGCCTGTACGACGCCGCCCATGACCCGGACCTGACCCGCACGCTGCTGGACGCCCTGGCGGACGAGGCGTCCATCGGCCGGCTGCGCTTCCGGCACGTGGCCGGCGCCCGCATCCGGACCGACCTGGCGAGCCTGCCCATCACCACCGAGCAGAGCAACACCTCGCTGCTGTTCGGCGACGCCTACATCTGCAAGCTGTTCCGGCGGCTCAGCCACGGCGTCAACCTCGACCTCGAAGTCAACCTCGCGCTGACGCGGGGCGGCTGCGCGCACGTCCCGGCCGTGCACGGCTGGATCGAGCTGGAGCCGGACGACGCCGGCGCGGAGCCGGTCACGCTCGGGCTCCTGTCGGACTACCTGCACACCGGCGCGGACGGCTGGAGCCTGGCGATCGCGAGCGTCCGCGACTGGTTCGCGTACCCGCTGCCGTCCGGCGACGAGTGGGCGGAGCTGGACGCGAGCGCCGCCGGCGGCGACTTCGCGGCCGAGGCCGAACGGCTCGGCGCCGCCACCGCGCAGGTGCACCGCGCGCTGGCCGACACGTTCGGCGTGACGATCGTCCCCGCTGACGAGGTGCGCGCGCTGGCCGCCCGGATGAACGCCGAGCTGGCCGCCACGTGCCGGGCCGTGCCCCGCCTCGCGCCGCACGCGAAGGCGCTCGCCGCGGTGTTCCTCGACCTGGCCGCGCGGGCGGAGCCGATGCCGGTCCAGCGGGTGCACGGCGACTACCACCTCGGCCAGGTGCTGCGCACCGAGTCGGGCTGGGCGCTGCTGGACTTCGAGGGCGAGCCGGCCCGCACGCAGAGCGAGCGCCGCGCCCTCGCGCACCCGCTGCGGGACGTCGCCGGGATGCTGCGCTCCTTCGAGTACGCGGCGCGGTTCCTCATCACCAAGGCCGGCATCGTGCCGACCGAGTCGGGGCCGCACCTGGAGACGCGCGCGCACGCCTGGGCGGCGCGGAACCGGGCGGCGTTCTGCCGCGGCTACGCGGCGGCCGGCGGCGCCGACCCGGCCGCGCATTCGGTGCTCATGCACGCCTTCGAATTCGAGAAGGCCGTGTACGAGGTGCGCTACGAGGCGCGGAACCGGCCGGCCTGGCTGCCCGTTCCGCTGAAATCGCTCGCCCATCTGACCGCTTGATCAAAGACACTGAAGCGCGCCTCCAATTCCGGACCATGATCATGTAAAATCGGCCGGTTCTCTCAATTCCACGGCGATCAACGGGTACCCGAACTCTCGGCAGGATGATGATCACCCTGCGGCAGGAAGAACCCGAAAATGGGGAACGGAGAGAACGGGAATGTCCATCGCACGCCACCCGCTCGATGACGAGGCCGTGAACGGAGCATCCGACGGCCATACCGGCCGCACCCGCGCGGACGGCCGAAAACAGGGAATGCTCCGGGCGGCCGTCACGGCGACGGTGACCGGCCTCGCGCTGGCGGTCCCGCTCAGCCCGCCCGCCCAGGGGGCGCTCAGCCCCACGGTGCTGCAGGGCCTGCACCTGGACTCCGCCACGCTGGCGAAGGTCAAGGCGTACGACAGGTACCGGACGCGGGAGGCGTCCCAGCGCGAGAAGGCGAAGAAGGCGCTCCGATTCGCCCGGAAACAGATCGGCAAGCCGTACCGGTGGGGCGCCGACGGGCCGAGCGGCTACGACTGCTCCGGTCTCGCGATGGCCTCGTGGCGCAGGGCGGGCGTGAAACTCCCGCGCGTCACCTACGCCCAGTACCGCAAGGTCGACCGGAAGGTGAAGTACGGGAACCTCGAACGCGGGGACCTCATCTTCTTCCACGGCCGCAGTCATGTCGGCCTCTATGTCGGGCACGGGCGGTTCCTGCACGCGCCGCACTCCGGCGCTCGGGTCCGCATCGACAAGATCTCCGCGCGGCGGAGGAGCCAGTTCGCCGGCGCGGTGCGTCCGGGCGCGCCCGCGTACCAGGAATGGTCGGCCTCGGTACGGGGACTCGTCGAGAAGATCGACCGGATGAGCGCGCAGAAGAGAGCGGATCAGAAGCCGCCTGATAAGGAGCGGAACCCCCAGATTCCGCCACCCTCCGACACACTGCCCGAAGCGCACGGCAATCCCCCGGTGAACGCCCCCGCACACACCCCGGCGAAACAGGCCGCGCCACCCGGCGGCCCCGCCCCGAAGCCGGACGATTCCGCGGCCGGACCGCCGCGCGGCGACACGCCGCCGAGAGCGGAGCCCGACCCGAGGCCGCGGGTCATGGCTCCCGCGCACCGGCGCGGCGCGTTCCAGCCGTCCAACCGCCCCGGGTTCCACCCGTGGGCCGAATACGTCGCTCCCTAATGCCCCATTCCGCCGTCCCGGCGCCGGCAGACCGGTGCCGGGGCGGCGCTCGTGCCTCTTCGCATTCCCTGGAAGCCGTCCAGCTCAGGACCCGCGAGGGGCGCGGTCCTCGCGGGGGCCGAGGTCGCCGTGGAGCAGGCCGTCGAAGCCCAGCCGGACCAGGGTCTCCCCCAGGGCGGACATTTCGCGCAGCGTGTCGGTCAGGCCGATCAGTTCGCCGAGGGCGCGGCCGTAGGCCCGCTGGCGGTCCAGAGGGAGCCGGGGGACGCGCGTCCGGGCCAGGTCCGCGCGGCTGGACGAGGCGGCGCCGGCGCGGGTGCGCGCGAAGGTGAGGACGCCCGCGAGGAACTGCGCGTCGAGCCGCTCCGGGTCGGGGCGGTAGCGCGTCAGGGTGGGGCCGAGGGCGGCGCCGGCCTCCCCGATCACGCGCGCCGCGCCTGCGGCGGTGGCGGCGACGTCGCCGGGTTCGAGCATGATCAGCGCGGGGCCGGCGGGGGCCGTGCCGGAGGGGCCGCTCCCGGCGGTCACGTCGGCCGCGGTGAGAACGGGCACCGTGCCGGGCGCGGCCGAAGCAGGGGCGCCGGACGGCGGCCCGGACGGCGCGTGGCTGATCGCGACCGCGCCGGCGCGGGCCAGCTCGGAGATCGTGGTGACCGGCAGCGGCCGCGGGTCGTCCCGTGGTTCGAGGTCGGGCGGGGCGGGCGCCGCCGCGCGCAGCCGCCGCGTGACCTCGGCGAACCGGCGGCCGAACGCCTCGGCGCCCGGCCGGGGACGGTGCCGGGCCGGGCTGAGGTCGACCTCGTCGTCGAGCAGGTCGATGACCGGCACGGAGAACGCGCCGTCCGGGTACCGCTCCAGCTCGCGCTCGGCGCGCGCGAGGTCGCCCTCGGCGTCCAGCAGCAGGACGGCGCCGGGCGGGCGCTCGCCGGGGCGGGGCCGCCGCAGCAGCCACAGGTCGGGGCCGCCGGGCGCCGTCGTGACCACGGCCCGCAGCGCGCCGGCCCGCAGCAGGTCGCCGCGGACGCGGCGGCCGGGCCGGCGGCCCGCGACGGCCGCCGGCATCAGCACCGCGGCGCGCCCGCCGGGACGGACGCGGGCGAGGCAGTGCTGCGCCCAGGCCAGTTCGGGCTCGCCGCGCGGCGGCAGCCCGTACTCCCAGCGCGGGTCGCCGGTCAGCTCCTCGCGGCCCCACGCGCGGTCGCCGGACGGCGGGTCGCAGACGACCGCGTCGGCGACCTCGCCGGCGAAGCCGTCGGCGCGCAGCGAGTCGGCGGCGGCGATCTCGGCGGGCGTCCCGGCGAGCAGCAGCCTGACCGCGGCGATGCGCGCGGCGGACGCGTCGGTGTCCTGGCCGAGCGCGCGCCGGGCGCCGGGGACCGCCAGCAGCAGCGTGCCGAGCCCGCAGGCGGGGTCGAGAACGGTGCCCGCGTCGGTGTCGGTGCCCGCGTCGGTGTCGGTGCCGGTGTCGGTGTCGCGGCGCACCAGGCGCGCCATCAGCCCGGCCACGTCCGCCGGGGTGATGGCGAGCCGCCGCGAGTGGGCCCGGACGTAGCGCTGGAAGAGGAGGTCGAACGCGCCGGCGTGGCCGTGTTCGGCGGCGAGGTCCGCGAGCAGGCCGGGAAGGCCGGGATCGCCCGGTTCGATGTCCGGCCACGCGAGTTTCCCGGCGTCCCCGCGCAGGTCGAGGAGGTGCATGCCGGCCCAGCCGACGAGGTCGGCGAGCCGGAGGTCGTCGCCGGACGCGCGGAGCCGCTGCCAGGCGCGGTCGCCGAGGGACACCTCGAACCGCTTGCCGTTGCGGCGCAGCCAGTCCTCGACGGCGGCGAGGGAGAACAGCGGGCTGGCCGCCGTCCCGCCGGCGGGGCGCGGGAAGTCGCCGTGCCGGCGGCGCCAGTTGCTGACCGTCGCGCGCCCCACCCCGGCGAGCCGGGCGATGTCGCCGGCGGTCACTCCCGGATCGCCCCCGCTCACGGGCGGTGGAACCGGCGGCCGAGCCGGGCGAGGCGGCCGGGCCCGCCGTCGTCCGCCGCGGCGCCGAGCAGCAGCGGCTCCCGGTCCGGGGCGTCGCCGGACGGGACGACGTCCGCGACGACGCAGGTGATGTTGTCGGGGCCGCCGCCGCTGTTGGCGAGGTCGATGAGGCGCGCCACGGCGTCCGCCGGACGGGCGTCCCCGGCCAGCGTGTCGCGGATCGCCTCGGGCCGGACGACGCCGAACACGCCGTCGGAGCACAGCAGGTACCGGTCGCCGGGCAGGGCGTCGTGCCAGAACACGTCCGGCTCGCCGCTGCCCTCGCTCTGCAACGCCCTGACCAGCGCCGATCCCCGCGGATGCGCGGCGGCCTCCGACGGGGTGAGGCGGCCGGAGTCCATGAGCGACTGCACCATCGTGTGGTCGCGCGTCAGCTGGGACAGTTCGCCGGCGCGCAGCAGGTAGGCGCGGGAGTCGCCGATGTGGGCCACCGCGAACCGCGTCCCGTCCCACGCCATCGCGGTCAGGGTCGTGCCCATGCGGGCCAGTTCCGGGTCCTGCCGGGCGAGTTCGGCCAGCCGCGCGGCGATGGCGGCCACGGCGGCGGCGAGGGCGGCGGCCGGGTCTCCGGTGAGCGGGTGCGCGGCGAGCGTCGTGACGGCCGTCCGGCTGGCGACGTCGCCGTGCGGGTGGCCGCCCATCCCGTCGGCGACCGCGAGGAGGCGCGGGCCGGCGAGCGCCGAGTCCTCGTTCACCTTCCGCCGCCGTCCGATGTCGGTCCCGGCGGAGAAGTCGAGCGCGTGGTGGGCCATGCACGCCAGGAAAGCAGCCTAAAACTCGATTCACAAGCTTTCCGCGGCCCTACACGGCTTGCCGGGCAGGACGGCATCGCGGACGAATCGGTGCGAGCCATGCTAACTTGCACTGAAAACCGTTTTCATTTTCAGGAGCTTCCCATGACCTCTCTGCTGCGTGCCCGCGTGTCCGGAACGGGCGCGCTCCTGGCCGTCTCGGCGCTGCTCGCGGCCGGCTGCGGATCGTCGTCCGGCACCGCGGCGACGGCGGACGGCCCGGTCTCCGTCGTGGCCTCGACGAACGTCTACGGCGACATCGCGCGGCAGATCGGCGGCGGCAAGGTGCGCGTGACGTCGTTCATCAGCGACCCCTCGCAGGACCCGCACTCGTTCGAGGCGGGGACGCGCACCCGGCTCGCGCTGTCCAAGGCCGCGGTCGTCATCGAGAACGGCGGCGGCTACGACGACTTCATGGACACCCTGCTCAAGGGCGCGGGTTCCAAGGCCGAGGTGCTCAACGCGGTCGAGGCGTCGGGCAGGACCGCGCCGGCGGGCGAGGAGCTGAACGAGCACGTCTGGTACGACCTGCCGTCCGTCGCGCGCCTGGCCGACCGGATCTCGGCCGCGCTCGCCAAGGCCGACCCCGAGGACGCGGAGACCTACTCGGCGAACGCCCGCGCGTTCAAGGCCGGGCTGAAGACGCTGGAAGGGAAGGTCGCCGCGATCAGGGCCGCGCACGCGGGCGAGGGCGTCGCGATCACCGAGCCCGTCCCGGTCTACCTGCTGGAGGCGGCGGGGCTGGAGAACCGGACGCCCGCCGAGTTCAGCGAGGCGGTCGAGGAGGGCGACGACGTCCCGCCCCGGGTCCTGCGGGACACCCTCGCGCTGCTCACCGGGAAGAAGGTGCGGGCGCTCGTGTCCAACGCGCAGACCGGCGGGCCGCAGACCGAGCGGCTCGGCGAGGCGGCGAAGGAGGCCGGCGTGCCCGTCGTGCCGGTCACCGAGACGCTGCCCGAGGGCACCGGCTACATCGCCTGGATGGACGGCAACATCGCCGCGCTGCGCAAGGCGCTGTCGTGATCGCCCTGCGCGGCGCCGCCCTCGCCTACGGGGACCGGACGCTGTGGAAGGGGCTCGACCTCGACGTGGCCGCGGGCGAGTTCCTGGTCGTCCTCGGGCACAACGGGTCGGGGAAGACGAGCCTGCTGCGGGTGCTGCTCGGGCTGCGGCGGCTGTCGGCGGGGACGGTCTCGGTGCACGGCCGCCCGCCGCGCCGGGGCAGCGACCTCACCGGCTACGTCCCGCAGCACCGGGCCGTCCCGCCGCACACCCCGCTGCGGGCCCGCGACCTGGTGGGGTTCGGCGTCGACGGGCACCGGTGGGGGCCGCGGCGGCGGCCCCGGGAGGCGCGCCGCCGGGTCGAGGACGCGCTGCGGGACGTGGGCGCCGCGCCGTTCGCGGACGTCCCGCTGCACCTGCTGTCGGGCGGCGAGCTGCAGCGGGTGCGGGTCGCGCAGGCGCTGGCCGCCGGCCCGCGCGTCCTGCTCTGCGACGAGCCGCTCGCGTCGCTGGACGCCGAGCACCAGCGGATCGTCGGCGGGCTGGTCGACCGGCAGAGGCGCGAGCACGGCACGGCGGTCGTGTTCGTCACGCACGAGGCCGGGCCCGTGCTGCCGTTCGCCGACCAAGTGCTCGACCTCGGGGACGGCACGGGCGCGGCGGCGCTCACCGGCGGGCGTGAGCGGACGCTCTCCCGTAGGGAGACAGCGTGATCTGGCAGGAGGTCTTCAACTTCGACGACTACGGGGCGCTGCTCGCGCTCGTCCGCAACTCGCTCATCGCGGGGGCGGTGCTGGGGGTCGTCGGCGGGCTGGCCGGGACGTTCGTCATCATGCGCGACCTCCCGTTCGCCGTGCACGGCATCAGCGAGCTGTCGTTCGCGGGGGCGGCGGGCGCGCTGCTCCTCGGGACGAGCGTGGCGGGCGGATCGATCGCGGGCGCGCTGCTCGCCGCCGCGCTGATCGGCGTGCTCGGCGCGCGGGCGCGCGGCCGGGGCTCGGTCGTCGGCGTGCTGATGCCGTTCGGGCTCGGCCTCGGCGTGCTGTTCCTGTCGCTCTACACGGGCCGGTCGGCAAACCGGTTCGGGCTGCTCACCGGGCAGATCGTCGCGGTCGACGCGCCGCGGCTGTCGTGGCTGCTCGGCACGTCGGCGGTGGTGCTGGTGTGCCTCGCGGTCATGTGGCGGCCGCTGGCGTTCGCGAGCCTCGACCCGGGCGTGGCGGCGGCTCGGGGCGTCCCGGTGCGGACGCTGTCGCTGCTCTTCATGCTGGTGCTCGGTCTCGCGGTCGCCGTGTCCGTGCAGGTCGTGGGGGCGCTGCTGGTCCTCGCGCTGCTCTGCACGCCGGCCGCCGCGGCGGTGCGGGTCACCGCGTCGCCGGTGCTCGTCCCGGTGCTGAGCGCGGTGCTGGCGACCGTGTCGGTGGTGGGCGGGATCCTGCTGTCGATCGGCTCGGACATCCCCGTCAGCCCGTACGTCACGACGATCTCGTTCGTCCTGTACGGGGTGTGCCGCACGGCCGGCGCCGTCCGGGCGAGGCGCGGCCGGACGGCGCGGCGCGGCGGCGCGCGCCCCGGCGCCGTGCCCGCCTGATCAGCGCGCGTGATCTTCCTCCATGATCTCCGCCACATGATGTCTTGGTGCCCGCCCGGTACTGCGCTCCGGGCGGGCGCCGCGCGGCGGTCCGCGTTCCGGATATTCCGGATCTTCGTTCGCGATGACGTTGCCATTCGCTTACCCGGCCGTGGGCATCCCGCCGGAGCGCAAGGGCATCAACAAGACTCTTGCGACTTACGGGGCGATTGGGAGGGACGCGATGTGGGATTTCGCGGGCCGTGACACCGCTATCGACCTGGGCAGCGACACCGTCCGCATGCACGTGCGGGACCGCGGCGTCGTGTGCCGCGAGCCGTCCGTGCTCGCCCGGTCCCGGGAGACCGGGCACATCCTCGCGCTGGGCGCGCCCGCGCGGGAGATGGCCGGGCGCAACCCCGACGTCACACTCGTCCGGCCGATCCGCGAGGGCGCGCCGACGGAGACCGACGAGGCCGAGTACCTGATGCGGCACCTGGTCCGCCGGCACCACCGGCGCCACTACACCGCCCGCCCCCGGCTCGTCGTCACCGTGCCGAGCGGGATGACGTCCGTCCACTACCGGGCCCTGCAGTTCTCCGCCTACCAGGCGGGCGCGCGGCGCCTCACGCTCGTGCCGACGCCGATCGCCGCCGCCATCGGCATGGGGATGACCTCGGCCACGCGGCCCGAGATCGCCGTCATCGCCTGCCTCGGCGCGGACGTCACCGACGTCGGCGTCATCGCGTTCGGCGGCCTCGTCACCTCGCACACCGCGCACATCGGCGGATCGTCGCTGGACAAGGCGATCGTCGCGATGGTCCGGCGCGAGCACAACGTGGCGGTGTCGCGGTCCGCCGCGGAGGCCGCGAAGCTCGCGGTCGGCGCGGTGCCGCCGCTCGGCCGGCGGCCGGTGAAGCAGACCGTCGTGACCGGCCGCGACATCGCGACCGGGATGCCGCGCGAGATCGTCCTCACCACCCTGGACGTCGGCCGCGCGATCGGCGCGCCGGTGGCGGAGATCGTGGACGCGATCGGCGCCGGCCTCACCGGCTGCTCCCCCGAGATCTCCGGGGACGTGCTGAGCGTCGGCATCACGCTCAGCGGCGGGTGCGCCCGGCTGCCCGGCCTGGACCGGCTGATCCGCGACCGGACCGGGCTGGAGGCGCGGCTCGGCGACGAGACCGGCGACGCGGCCGTGCTCGGCGCCGGCGAGGTGCTGCGCTCGGCGGGCACGCAGGAGCCGTCGGCGCGCAAGTCGTCGCCGCGCCCGCACGTGCTCACGACGCTGCCCGAGTACTGACCCGCCCGGAGAGCGGCCCGGGCGGCGACCCGGGCCGCCCCGGGGGCGGCCGGGCTACACTCCCGGTGCCATGAGCGACGCACCCGGCCTCGACGGCCCCGGAAGCCCGCGCCTCCAGGAGGTCTCCGACGGGATCTTCGCCTACGTCCAGCCGGACGGCACCTGGTGGATCAACAACACCGGCTTCCTCGCCGGCACGCGCGGAGTGGTCAGCGTCGACGCGTGCTCGACCGAGCGCCGCACCCGCGCCTACCTGGCGTCGATCCGGTCGGTGACGGACCGGCCCGTCCGGACGCTCGTCAACACCCACCACCACGGCGACCACACGTTCGGCAACTACCTGTTCGCGGGCGCCACGGTCGTCGGCCACGAGAAGACGCGGGAGGGCGCGATCGCCTGGGGCGAGCCCTTCGACGAGCCGTTCTGGACCAAGGTGGACTGGGGCGGCATCGAGGTCGAGGCGCCGTTCCTCACCTACACCGACGGCGTGACCCTGTGGGTGGACGACCTGCGCTGCGAGGTCCGGCACGTCGGGACGCCCGCGCACACCACCAACGACTCCATCGTCTGGATTCCCGAGCGGCGGGTCCTGTTCTGCGGCGACCTCCTCTTCAACGGCGGCACCCCCTTCCTCATGCAGGGCTCGGTCGCGGGGGCCGTCAAGGTGCTGGAGGAGGTGATCGCGCCGCTGGGCGCGGAGACGATCGTCCCCGGCCACGGCCCGGTCTGCGGACCCGAGCTGATCGACCGCGTCGCCGGCTACGCCCGGTTCGTCCAGGCGACGGCCGCCGAGGCGAGGGCGGCGGGCCTCACCCCGCTGGAGGCCGCCCGCGAGGCCGATCTCGGCCCGTACGCGGAGCTGACCGACGCCGAGCGCATCGTCGGCAACCTGCACCGCGCCTACGCCGAGCTGGACGGCCGCGAGCCGGGCGCCGAGATCGACCTGGCCGGCGCCCTCGGCGACATGATCGCCTACAACGGCGGCCGGCCGCTCACCTGCCGCGCCTGAACCGGCCGAGCCGCCGCGGGACGCGCCACCGCGCGCGGGGCCACCGCGCGCGGGGCCACCTCGTACGGGGCCACCTCGTACGGGGCCGCCGCCCGAGGGGCCGCCGCAGGAGGCGCGGCAGCCGGATCGCGCCCGGCGGCGCGGGCACGTCGTACCGGCCGGCGCCGCTCCGCACCGCCGCCCGCGCCTCCGCCGCGCCGACGCCGGCGAACACCAGCACGTCCGTCGCGGCCATGCGCAGCGCGGTGGCGGCGTCGCGGCCGGAGGCGGCGCCGTCCAGGTCCCGGTCGTCGGCCCGCGCCGCCAGCGCGACGGCCCGGTCGGCGGCGCGGCGGCGCGCGGTGTGGCCGCCCGGGTCGGCGGCCATGTCGCGCACGATGGCGGCGAGGTCCTCGACGGCCGGGACGAGCGCGCGGCGCTGCTCCCGGCCGGCCGTGAGCGCGGTGCGCGCCACCAGGACGCAGCTCCCCGCGAGCAGGTCGAGCCGGCCCGCGGTCTCGCTCTCCCGCACCGTCTGCGCCCGCCGCGTCCGCCACGCCAGCGAGTACCGGGGCAGCGACGTGCTGGCCCCGGCCATGCGGGCGAGCTCGGCGAGCCGGTCGCGCTGCTCGCGCAGCCGGGCCAGCGCCGCCTCGCGCAGCCGGTCGTCGTCCTCGCGCAGCGCCCGCGCGGCGCGGTCGAGCCCGTCGGCCATGCCGTCCAGGGCGGCGCCCTCGGCCCGCCGCAGCAGCGCGAGCGGCTCGGGGGTGAACAGCAGCTGGCTGAACACGAGCGCGACGCCCGCGCCGATCAGCGCGTCCGCGATCCGGAACGGGCCCGCCTGCCCGCCCGCGGCGGTCGCGGTGAGGATCGCGGACGCGGCGGACTGCGCGATCACCAGCGCGGACTCGGTGACGGCGCGGACCAGCACCATCGAGCCGAACACGGCGAGGGCCAGGGTGCCGTAGCCGGTGCCGAGCGCGAGCAGGGCCAGCTCGCCGAAGCCGATGCCCGTCACCACGCCGGCCAGCATCTGCACGGCGTTCACCCCGCGCTGGCCGCGCACGGTGTTGAGCGCGATGACCGCGGCGATCGGCGCGAAGAACGGGTCGGTGTGCGGGCCGAACAGCCTCGCGATGAGCCAGGCGAGGGTCGCGGCGGCGGTCTGCTGCGCGATCGGCCACACCCCCGACCGCACCCGCCGCCAGGCGCGCCCGCCCGCCTCGCCCGCCCCCCGCCGCAGCCGGCCCGGTCTCATCCAGGGCCGGTGTCGGGGGCCCGGCGGCCGAAGCGGCGGAGCAGGTCGGCGTCCACCTCGGCGAACTCGCGGCCCCTGGTCTCCGGGACGAAGCGGGCCGTGAACAGCAGCCCGGCCAGCGAGATCGCGGCGAAGATCCAGAACGTCTCCCCCTCGCCGACGGCCTTCGCGACGGGCAGGAACGCCAGGCTCACCACGAAGTTCGAGGCCCAGTTCACCGCGGTGGACGCGCCGGAGCCGGTGGCGCGGGCCGGCCCCGGGAAGATCTCGCCGATGATCGCCCAGAAGACGGGCCCCATCCCGACGGCGAACCCGGCGATGTACAGGACCATGAACACCAGCGACGGCTCGGCCGCCCATCCGGCCACGAACGCCAGCCCGAGCAGCACCATCGTGACGGTCATCGCGCCGAGCGAGAACAGCAGCAGGGCGCGGCGGCCCGCCCGCTCGATGAGCCGGACCGCCACCAGCGTCATCAGCAGGTTGATGACGCCGATGGCGATGGAGTAGTAGATGGAGTCGGCGGTGCTCAGCCCGGTCCGCTCGATGATCGTCGGCGCGTAGTAGATGATCGTGTTGATCCCGCCGAACTGCTGCACGGCGGCCAGCACGACGCCGACGGTCAGCGCGGGCCGGATCCGCGGCGCCAGCAGGGCGTGCCAGCCCGGCCGGCCGCCGTCCTCGGCGGCCCGCTCCCGCGCCGCGGCGAGACGCAGTTCGACGAGCCGGTCGGCCGTCGCCTCGTTGGTGACCGAGGCGATCAGCCGGCGGGCCCGCTCCCGGCCGGCGCGGCCGCCGGCGGCGAGCAGCCACGCCGGGGACTCCGGCAGCCACCAGAGCGCGCCCGCGACCAGCACCACGGCGGGCACCGCGCCGCAGGCGATCATCGCGCGCCAGTCGCCGGGACCGGCGAACGCGACGTTGACCATGTAGGCGACGAGGATGCCGACCGTGATGAGCAGCTGGTTGAGGGTCAGCACGCTGCCCCGGATCTGCGGCGGGGAGATCTCGGACAGGTAGACCGGGACGGTCGCGGACGCCGCGCCCACGGCCAGCCCCAGGATCAGCCGGCCGCCCAGCAGCATCGGCAGGCCGGTCGACAGCGCGGCGACCGCCGTCCCGGCGAGGAAGACGAGCCCTTCGAGGCCGAGGGCCCCGCGCCGGCCGATCCGGTCGGCCAGGCGGCCGGACAGCAGCGCGCCCGCCATGGCGCCGAGCACGAGGACGCTGACGACGCTGCCCTGCTCGAAGGAGTTCAGCGAGAAGTCGGCCCGGATGAACAGCAGCGCCCCGGAGATCACGCCGGTGTCGAAGCCGAACAGGAAGCCGCCGACGGCGATCACGGCCGCCCATCCCCAGATCTTGCGCAGCCCTTCGGGCGGGACCTCGTCGAGCGGTCCCTCATGGATCGTGGCCCGGGAAAAACCCTGCATGTGCGCCCCCCATTGCGCATTACCCAGAGTTTTCGAGCGGATACCCGGAGTTCCGGCTCAGCGGAGTTCGGCGGTCGTCAGCAGGCGGATGTGGGCGGCGGCCCAGGCGCGGGCGGTGCGGTGCGGATCGTCGGCGGCGAGGGCGGCGGCGAGGGCCGCGACGGCCCCGGCGGCGGTGCGCAGCCCGGCGCGGTCCAGGTCGGCTCCGGCGCGGGCGATGCGCTCCCGCAGTCCGGGCGGGGTGTGCAGGAGCCCGCGGTGGGCCGCTTCGGCGCAGCCGGCGAGGGCCTCGGTGAGGACGTGGGCGAGCGGGTCGCCGACGGCCGGGGCCGGTGCGTCCAGCGCGGCGGTGCCTTCGCCCGGGGCCAGGTCCGGGACGACGACCCCGTCGCCGGTCAGGACGGCGAACGGGTCGATGACGAGGCCGCCGCGGTCCTTGCGGACGCCGCCGGTGAGCACGCGGGGGGCGGCGGCGAGCGCCTCGGCGAGGGCGTCGAGCGCGGCGGGACGGTGCGGGCTGTAGTCGGCGGAGACGGCGGCCGTGGTGCCCGCCGCGTCGGCGACCACGGCCTCCAGCCGCTGGGAGCCGGGGTGGTAGCCGATGTCGCGGACCTCGGCGATCTCGACGGCGCGGACGAGTTCCGCTTCGACGCGGGGGCGGACGAGGCGGGGCGGCAGGGCGTCCAGTGCGCGCGCCTCCGCCGCGAGGTCGCGGACGAGGAGCCCGCCGGGCAGCGTCTCCCAGGCGTTGCCGAGCGGCGTGACGGTGGTCTTCGCGACCCGTCCCGCGGCGACGCGGACGACCCGCCCGGCGCTGCGCGCGGCGCTCTCCGACACGATGTTCGCGGCGGCGAGCGATCGCAGCGGCGCGCCGAGGACCCTGCGTCCGGCCAGGTCGGCGCCGGTGAGGCGGGTCCCGTCCGGGACGTCCCAGCGGCGTCTCAGGACGAGCGCGATGCCGGCGTGCGCGAGGAAGACGTCGGCCGTGCGGTGCTCGGCGGTCCCGGCGACGCGGCAGCCGAGGGCGGTGAGGCGGACGCGGGCCAGCGGCGTCTCCGCCCGCTCGTCGGTGCCGAGCACCTGGGAGCGGTCCGGCCCGCGGGCGGCGCGGTGCCGGGCGTGGACCTCGGCGAGGAGTTCCGCGACGCGCGCGGGGTCGTGGCCGGCGCCGCGCTCGTGGTAGGCGGCGAGCTGGGCGGCCAGGTCGCCGAGCGCGGCGGCGGGCCAGTGCATGCCGCGTCCGGCCAGGTCGGCGGCGGTGCGCCCGAGAGCGGTGGCGAGGACGGGCCCCGCGTGGACGGCGCCCTCCAGGAGGACCTGGCCGGCGAGGTCGGCGGCGGCGTCGAGGGCGGCGTCCGGGGCGGCCGCGCGGGACTCCCCCGGCGCGCCGCCCACGTCGAGGCGGACCTCGCCGCCGGTGAGGCCGCGTTCGTCGGCGGCGCGGAACGCCCAGACGGCGAGCACGGTGACCTCGCCGCGCACCGCCGCGACGGCGTCGGTGTGGACGTAGCCGAGTTCGTCCGGCACCAGGAACCGGACGGTGCAGGTCGCCAGCTCGGCGTGGGCCACCGGGTCGTCCGCGGTGGGCCGGCGCAGCGCGGCGGAGTAGCCGGCGCGGAGCGTGCGGCGGGCGGCGGTGAGGGCGCGCTGCCCGAGGACGCGGGCGAGGGCGTCGTCGTCGAACGCCCCCGGCGACCAGGCCGCCGCGTCGGGCGCCGGCGCCTCCGGTCCGGTCGGGGCCGTCCGCTGGTAGGCGAGGACGAGGCAGACGCGGTGGCGGCACGTCCCGGTCGCGGCGCAGGAGCAGGCCGCGGCCTCCAGCCCGGCGCCGGCGGGCAGCGACGTCTCGGCGCCGTCCGGGAACGCGCCGCCGATGCCGCCGTCCGCGGCGACGGTGATCTCCGGGCCGCGGCCCGCGTCGAGGTCCTTCGCCGCGCGCTTGACGAGCCCGCGGTTGGCGAGGGCCGCGAGGGCGTCCGGGGTGAGGGAGAGCAGGTCCGCGCGGACCGGGGGGCCGGTCATCGGCCGATCCGTTCGGCGACGAACTCGGCGAGTCTCCCCGGCGTCATGGCGCCGACGTGGGCACCCTCCGCGGCGAGGCGGCCCGCCATCACGCGGTCGTAGTCGGGGTTCGCGTCCTCGTCGAGCGCGGCCAGCCCGAGCACGTGCGTCCCCTGCTGGACGAGCCGGCGCACCTCCCGGACGAGCCGGCCCGGGTCGCCGCCCTCGTAGAAGTCGGTGACGAGCGCGACGATCGTCCGGCGCGGGTTCTGCACGAGCCCGGCGCCGTAGGCGACGGCCCGCGCGATGTCGGTGCCGCCGCCGAGCTGGACCTTCATCAGCAGCTCGACCGGGTCGGTGACGTCCGCGGTGAGGTCGGCCACGGCGGTGTCGAACGCGACCAGGTGCGTCTTGAGGCCGGGCAGCCCCCACAGGCACGCCGCGGTGACCGCGGAGTGGATCACGGACCCGGCCATGGACCCGGACTGGTCCACGAGCAGGATCAGCTGCCACTGCTCGATGTGCCGCCTCGTCCGGGACACGAACCGGGGCCTCTCGATGTAGAGGCGGCGCTCGTCCGGCCGGTAGTGCGCGAGGTTCGCGCGGATCGTCCCGTGGAAGTCGAAGTTGCGGGAGTTCCGGACGCGGCTGGGCCGCCGCGACCGGGTGCCGTGGAACGCCTGCCGGACCTCGGTGGCGAGCCGCTCCACCAGCTCCCGGACGACGGCCTCCACGATCCGCCGGGCGAGCGCGAGGACCTCGGGGTTCATCAGGTGCTTGGTGCGCAGGACGGCGCGCAGCAGCGCCGCGTCGGGCTCGATGCGCTCCAGCACGGCCGGGTCGGTGACGATCTCGTGGATCTCGTACCGCTCGACGGCGTCGCGTTCGAGCCGCTCGATCGTCTCCTTGGGGAAGAGCCGGTGCACGGAGTCCAGCCAGTCGACGGTGGTGAGCTGGGAGGGCCCGTCGCCGCCGGTGCGGTCGCCGCCGGGCCGGGCCCGCCCGCTCCCGCCCGCGCCGCGCCGGACGCCGCGCCGGGCGAGGTCCGGGTCGCGGCCGTAGAGCCAGTCGAGGGCGGCGTCCCGCTCGGCGCCCTCGCCGCCGAGCGCCCCGGTGCACGGCTCCGCGGGGGCGCCGAGGACGAGCCGCCAGCGTTCCAGATCGGGCGGGATCACGATTCCCCCTCCTCTCCCGGCGGGGGGACGTCCCCCCGCGCGTCGCGGTTCGGCCCGCCCGGTTCCGCGAGGCCGGCCGCCGCCAGCGCCCGGTCGACGCGGGCCTCCAGAGCGCGGGCCTCGGCGACCAGCAGCGGGTCGTCGGGGGCGCGGAGCAGCGCGCGGGCCGGGCCGCGCAGGCCGCGGCGCTCCAGCAGGCCCTGCGCGATCGCCTCCCGCTCGCGCGGCGGGAAGAACTCGAACGCCTGCCGCAGCGCGGGCAGCGCCACGAGGAAGCCGCCGTCGTCGAGGCCGCCGATCAGCTCGTCGAGGACGCCGAGGACGGACGCGTCCGGGTCGAGCACCTCCTGCCGGGCCAGCGCGAACAGCCCGGCGAGCCAGTCCCCGAGCGTCGCCGGGCCGGCCGCCCCGCGCACGGCGCGGGCCGGGTCGGCGGTGTCGCCGAGCGCCCGGCCGAGCCCGAACGCGGCGCCGCGCAGGTCGGGCGGGACGTCGGGCCGGGCGGCGACGCGGCGGGCGACGCCGAGCGCCGCGTCCCGGTCCAGGCGGAGCCTCCCGGCGGCGTGCAGGAGCGCGTCGCGGGTGGCGGCCAGCGCGCGCAGCCGGTCGAGGTCGGCGGGGGCGGGTCCGCCGCGGATCCCCTCTGCCAGCCACAGGATCCGGGCGGCGCACTCCTCGATGACCGTCCCGAACAGCGCGCTCCGGGCCGTCCCGAGGACGCGGTCGTGCCGCCACAGGCCGAGGACGGCGCCGAGCGCGGCGCCGAGCGCCGCGATGTCGGACGACCCCGCGATGCCCGCGGCGATCGCCCCGGCGATGCGGTCGGACCGGTCCGCGGAGCCGCACAGGGCGGCGTCGAACAGCACGTCCGCGAGCCGCCGCATGTCGGCGCCCGCGCCGGTCACGCGCTCGTCGAGGACGGCCGCCGCCGCGTCGGCGAGCGTCGGCCCGTACGCGCCCGCCTCGATGAGCGCGGAGCGGCGGCGCCCGCCGGGGTCGGCGGGGCCGAGGAGCCAGCGCTCCTCCAGCACCGGGTCGGCGCCCGTCGCCGGGCCCGACTCGCGGTCGGCGCCGGGGATCCGCAGGACGCGCAGCCGGTGCAGGACGCGGCTGCGCTCCAGGCCGCGCGGCGTCGTCAGCTTGAGGACGACCGGCCCGTCCCCGTCGAGGCCGAGGCGTTCCAGCTCGGCGGACGCGTCGTGGACGAGCGGCGGCGCGGGCGTCGCGGCGTGCAGGCGGCCGACGCGGCTCCCGCTCAGCGCGGCGACCATCTCCGCGACGGCCGGGTGGGCGCCGGGGGCGAGGGGGCCCCGCGACGTCCACGGCAGCCGCTGGTCGAGGTCGTCCTTCACCAGCGCGGACACGAGGCCGTCCAGCAGGTCGGTGCGGGCGGGGGCGCGGTGGCCGCGCAGCCGGGTGAGGCCCTCGGTGAGGGTGCGGGCGGCGATCAGGTCGGCCGTCGAGACGCCCTGCCGCCGTTTCCGCAGCCGCGCCGCGACCGTCTCGATGAGCGCGCCCGCCGCCGCCTCGGGGCCGCTCTCCCAGAGCCGCTGGTAGTACTCGGGCGACGGCATGCCCGACTGGTAGCCGGTGAAGGCGTCCAGGCGCCGGAACGAGTAGGGGACGAGGAAGCCGCCGCCGGTCGCGCCCTCGGGCGGCCGCGGCACGTCCGGCCAGCCGGTGCCGCCGGACGCGGCGAGCGTTTCGAGGGCGGGCTTGTGGAAGCCGCCGGTGACCACGACGACGGGGCGGCCGCCCGCGTCGGCGTCGGCCGCCCGTATCCACTCCGCCATGTACGCCTCGCGGGCCGTGTCGTCCTCCCCGGCCTCCGCCTCGCCCCGCAGCAGCGCGAAGTACGCGTCGAGGCGCTCGGCGGCGCCGTCCGGGTCGATCTCGAAGAGGTGGTCCCAGAGGATGTCGGTGTTGTCGACCGCGAACTCGCGGCAGAGCCGCTCGGTGACCTCGGCGTAGCGGCGCTCGGCGTCGGCGTACCGGTTGCTGCGGCCCGCGAGCGCCGGATGCCAGGCGGGCAGGTCGATGAACCGCAGCTCGGCGCCCGCCGCGCGCCCCTCGTTGAGGGCGACCCATTCCGGCGAGTACCCGCAGAACGGCGACCAGGAGGCGTGCACGCGGCCGGCGTCCCGGTAGTAGCTGAAGATCGCGACGGGCGGTTCGTGGCCGAGGAGCAGCTCGTCCATCCGCGCGCCGAAGTCGGCGGGCCCCTCCACCAGGACGTACGCGGGCCGCAGCCGCCGGATCGCGTCCCGGACGAGCCGGGCGCACGCCGGGCTGTGGTGCCGGACCCCGAGGAACGCGACGGCCATCAGCCGGGCAGCAGGTGCCGGGCGGCGTGCAGCGCCCTCCACTGCTCGCCGTCGCGCCGGGCCGCCTGCTGCTCCAGGTAGCGGCGCAGCCGGGCCAGGTCGTCGGGGCTGTCCTTGGCGGCGGTGCCGGCGAGGCACTCGACGATGTCGGCGGCTCCGCCCGGCTCGCCGCGCAGGAACCAGCCCCGCACCCCGATCTGGTGCGCGACCGCCACGGCCTCGGCGGTGCTCATCACCGCCGACAGCCGGTCCATCGACCGGCCGTCCTCGGTGGTGGCGTCGCGCAGCTCCCGGAACGTGGTGACCAGCACTTCGAGGACGTCCCGGCGCGGCGGGGCCTGCACGCCGCTGTGCTCCAGCAGCCGCACCGCCTCCTGCTCGACCAGCTCCAGCTCGGTGCCGAAGTCGGCGATCGGGAACACGGTCTCGAAGTTGAACCGGCGCTTGAGCGCCGCGCTCATCTCGTTCACGCCCCGGTCGCGGGTGTTCGCGGTCGCGATGACGTTGAACCCGTCCCGCGCGAACACCATCGCGTCCGCCCCGGTCAGCTCTGGGACCGCGAGCACACGGTCGGAGAGCGGGGACAGCAGCGAGTCCTGCACCTCCAGCGGGCAGCGGGTGATCTCCTCGAACCGGACGGCCTTCCCCTCGGCCATCCCGGTGAGCAGCGGCGCCGGCACCAGCGACCGCGTGGACGGCCCCTCCGCGACCAGCAGCGCGTAGTTCCACGAGTACTTGATCTGGTCCTCGGTGGTGGCCGCGCCGCCCTGGATCGTCAGCGTGGACGTCCCGCTGACGGCCGCCGCGATCAGCTCCGACAGCAGCGACTTGGCGGTGCCGGGCTCGCCGACGAGCATCAGCCCCCGGCTCGTCGCGAGGGTGACGAGCGCCCGGTCGATGAGGGCGGTGTCGCCGACGAACTTGCGGCGGACGCCGAGCGCCTCGTCCCCGACGACGAACCGCCGCGCGGCCGTCAGGCTCAGCGCCCATCCGGGCGGGCGCGGCGCGGTGTCGTCCTCGCGGAGCCGGTCGAGCTCGGCCGCGAACCTGACCTCGGCCGGGGGCCGCTGGTACTCGGTGGTGTCGTCGCTCATGCCTGCGCGGCCTCCGCGAGAGTGGTCAGGTCGGCGAGGACCTCGGACGCGGTGACGTCGTCCAGCTCGCCGAACGTGAGAGGGGTCCCCTTGCTGGGCCAGAAGTCGCCGGGCTCCGTCGCGAGCCACACGTACTCGAGGACCTGGTGGTCGCCGGAGGCGTCCACGGCGCCGACCGAGATGCCGGGGGCGAGGTCGATCACGACGTACCGGTCGCCCGCGACGCGGCGGGAGATCCAGCGTTCGCCGCCCGCGTCCTGCGGCTCGCCGCGCTCCCAGCCGAGCCTGACCAGACCGAGGACCGTCCCGAACGGGACGCTCAGCCCCTCGAACCTGGTCAACCGGCCGCTCTCCCGCTCCGCCTCGGTGAGGACGTGGACGGGCCGGCCGAGCTGCGGGAACGGCTGGAGGATCGCGTAGTCGGCGAACACCTCCCCCCACGCCTCGGCGTCCGCGCGGTGGCGCGCCGGATGCATGACCCCCACCCGCGCCGACTCGGGGAGCTCGAACACGTCGTCGCGGACGTCGGCGAACGTGCCGTCCTCCGCGATCCGGAACCCGGTCGCCGCTCCGCCGCCCGCGCCCTCCACCCCGGCGCTGCCGTCCTCGGCGATCCAGAGCAGGCGGCGGGCGATGTGCCGGACGAGCGGATGCCGGACGATGTACGCGCCGAAGTCGGCCGAGGACCAGCGGCGCTGCGCCGCCATCGCCCGCTCCAGGCGGCGGATCTGGTCGGCGGCGGCGGTCCGCACGTCCTTCTTGAGCGTGGCGAACGCCTTGTAGGCGGCGGGCGCGAGGTCGGGGTCGTCGTTCGCTCCCGGCTTGGGGAGGGCCTTGCGGCGCTTGCCGTCCTCGTCGGTGACGAACGGCTTAAGCTGCTCGTCGAACCCGACCGTGAAGCGGCGCGGGCCGTAGTCGAGGACCATGCTCCCGTCGGCGTCCAGCCCGAATCCGGGGACGAGCCGGTCGCCGAGCTCGTCGGGGCTGAGGCCGAGCCCGGCGGCGACCTGCCGGATCCGCGCCTGCGCCTCCACCCGCAGGCCGGTGAACTTCACCTTCTGCGCGATGCCGTGCAGGTGCATCAGCGCCACGTCCGTACCGATCTCGGCGAGGACGCCGAGACCGGTGACGGCGTTCTTGTGCCCGCCCTCGCCCGGCCAGGCGCGGATGACCGGCGTCAGCCGCCGGACGGTGTCGTCGTCGCCGGTACGGCCGAGCTGCCGCAGCGCCCACCCGTCCTTGGACGGCGCGCCCGCGTCGAGCCACCGCCGGAACAGCGCCCACCCGAACTCGGCCACCGAGCCCGGTTCGCACGCCGCCGCGACGTCGTCCACCGCCTGCGGAGGGTCCAGGGTGAGCAGCTCGACGAGGGCGCGGACCGCGTCCAGCGGCAGGGCCCGGCCGCGCCCGCGCAGCAGGACCTGCGGGAGCGCCTCCGGCTCCAGCCATGTGCCGGCCTTCACCGGCTGGGCGAGGCCGGTCTCGGACGGAGTCAGGGACAGCAGCTCCTCGACCGCCTCCCCGGCCTCGTCGCCGTGGGCCGCGCGGGCGGCGTCCACGATGCCGGGAAGGCCGTGGGCGTCGCGCAGGTACCGCAGGGCGGTCTCGGCGCCGCGCCGGTCCCGGGCCTTCGTGCCGAGCGCCGCCGGGACGAGCAGCGGCACGGCGGCGGGCCCGTGCCGGTCGAACCAGCGGCGGGCGGGCCGGAGATGCTTGCCGCGCTTGACGAGGCCGTCCGCCATCAGCATGGCCACGCCCGCGTCCAGGTACGGCAGCAGCGGTTCGCCGCAGTCCTCCGGGTTCGGCCGGGCCGTGCGGATCGCGGCGGGCAGCGCGTCCAGTTCGTAGCGGGCCACGAGCGGCCGCATCCACACGTAGGCGAACGGGCGGAGCAGCCCCTCGTAGCCGGGCAGCAGCGGTCGGATCAGTTCCTCGGGGCCGTACACCATCAGCTGCAGCGGGGCGACCTTGTGGTCGCCCGCCGCGTAGCCCGCGGCGAGCGCCTCCCAATCGGCGCCGCCGGGCCTCGCGACGTGCTGCTCCAGGTCCGTCTCCAGCCATGCGCGCCGTTCGCCGTCGCGCCACGCGAGCCGCGTCGCGGGCGGGGTCAGCCCGGCCAGGACGGGCCGCCGCGGGTCGTGCCACGGCGGGGCGGCCAGCACGGCGGGCAGCGCGCCGGGCTCGGCGGCGGGAACGCGCGGCGAGGCGGGGGCGACGCGCTCGACGGTGGCGGCGACGTCGCCCGGCAGGCTCGGCAGCACCGCGGCGACCAGCCCGGCGTTGGCCTCGGCATGGGCCGCGAGCAGGTCGTCGGCGCCCGCGCGGGCCAGCAGGCGCAGCGCCCGCACCGGGAACCGCCGGGCGGCCTCGCCGAGCGCCGCCCGCACGTGCTTGCGGTCCAGGCGGTCGATCAGGGCCTGGAACGCCGCGTCGGTCGGCAGGACGGCGATCGCCTCGATGACGTTCTTGCGGCCGTCGGCGTCCAGGCGCCCGCCGTCGGCCGCGGCGAGCAGGTACGGGAGGACGTCCGGGCCGACCCCGTCCACCAGTGTGGCCAGCAGCGCCCGGGTCGTGTGCCACCAGGGCAGCCCGTGCGCCGGCAGCGGCGCGTCGAGCTGGTCGGCCGAGCCGAGGGCCGACAGCGCGAACAGGGTGATGTCGGGGTGCCGCCGCGGCGGAGGCGGCGCGGCGCAGCACTCGTCCACCCAGTCCCGCCGCGTCGGTACCAGGTACGACACGAGCCACCGCGCGCCCCACCCCGACCGGTGCGCGGCCAGCCGGTCGACCGCGCCGGCGTAGTCGGCCTTGGCGGCCGCGGCGAGCAGCCCCCGGACGCGCCGCGCCTCGTCCGGCGACACGGCGACGGTGGTCTCGTCCGGAATGCGGACGGCGCCGACCGAGGTGCCGCGCCACGGGCCGCCGGCCTTGCGGGTCGCCTCCGTGCGGCTCAGCTCGACCAGCGCGCAGGCGGCGAACGCGATGCCGTGCTCGGCGATCCACGCGTCGGCGTAGGCGCGGTGCACCTTTCCCCGCGCGTTCGGGCCGCCTGCGCCCAGCACGGTGACGGCCGCGACCGCCGCCGCCCCCGCCGGGTCGGCCGTCCCGTCCAGGTGCCGCCGCGCGGCCTCGGCGAGCGCCGGGTCGCCGGCCCCGCCCGCGAGCAGCGCCTCGACCGCACCCTGCGTCGCCTCGGCAAGGCCCCGGGCCGCGCTCGGCGCGCCCGGGTCGACCTTGACCTTCGGGCCGGGCGTGCCGCCGCGGCGCGCGTGCAGCGTCCGCCGCCACGCGTCGGGGATGGTCAGGGCGTCCTCGTCGGGGGGCTGATCTTCCATGGCGCCCAACGGTAGAGGAGCGGACCGACAGATCCGCAGGATTCCCCGCATGACCGACGCGACCTGCCCGGACGCCGCGGCCGCCGCGGCCGCCTGGAAGAATCGGAGGCGGTCGGGGACATGGCCGGAGCCCTCCGCGGCGCCCGAGGCGGCCGGCGGGGCGGGAGGAGGCGCGGGTGGAGATCGGGGACGGGACGCTGGCGGTCGGCGCCGGGCGGCCGGAGGCGGAGAACTTCGCGCCGGGGCTGCCGGGGCCGGTGTTCGCGGCGCATTACCACCTGGCCGGGGAGGCGGACGGGCCCTATCTGTACGGGCGCGACTCCAATCCGACGTGGACGCTGCTGGAGCGGGCGATCGGCGAACTCGAAGGCGGGGCCGAGGTCGTCTCCTTCTCGTCGGGAATGGCCGCCGTGGCCGCCGTGATCCTGTCGCAGACGCGGGCGGGCGATGTCGTCGTCCTGCCCGATGACTGCTACATGGCGACCCGCGAGTTGAAGGAGCGGCTGGAGTCGTACGGGGCGGTCGTGCGAATGGCGCCCACCGGCGGGGACGCGCAGATCGCCCTGCTGGACGGGGCGCGGCTGGTGTGGCTGGAGACGCCGTCCAATCCCCGGCTGGACGTGTGCGATATCGCGCGGATCGCCGAGGCGGCGCATGCGGCGGGGGCGCTCGTGGCGGTGGACAATACTTTGTCCACTCCCTTGGGCCAGCGGCCATTGGATCTGGGCGCCGATTTCTCCGTCGCCAGTGACACCAAGGCATTGAGCGGGCACGGGGATCTGCTGCTCGGGCATGTCGCGACGCGGAATCCCGAATTGGCCGCCGGGATCCGGTTGTGGCGGAAGACGGTGGGCGCCGTTCCCGGGCCGATGGAGGCGTGGCTCGCGCATCGGTCGCTCGCCACGCTGGAGTTGCGGCTGGAGCGGCAGGCCGCCAACGCGATGGCGCTGGCGGAGGCGCTGCGGGGCCGGGTCTCCGGGCTCCGGTATCCGGGGCTGCCGGACGATCCGTCGCACGCGGTCGCGGTCCGGCAGATGCGCCGGTTCGGGTGCGTGGTGTCGTTCACGCTGCCCGGCGAGGCCGCGGCCGAACGGTTCCTGGGGGCGTTGCGGCTGGTCATGCAGGCCACCAGTTTCGGCAGCGTGCACAGTTCGGCGGAACGGCGGGGGCGCTGGGGCGGTGACGCGGTGGAGCCGGGGTTCGTCCGTTTCTCGGTCGGCGTCGAGAACACCGGGGATCTCGTCGCGGACGTTCTCCAGGCGCTGGAGAAAACGGTGTGAACGATCGGGGCGGGCGGTTGTAGCGTGGCCCGCCATGAGCGACGCGCGGGCACTTCTGGAAAACGGCGACCTCGCCGGGCTGATCCGGCATCTGCGGTTCAACGCCGACGGCATGGAACTGCGCGAGATCGCGCGGCTGATGGAGGGCGCGGCCGAGCTGTCCGGGTTCGACGACATGCGGGACGCGGCGCGGGCGATGGCCCGCGAGCAGGAGCCGCAGCAGCTCTACGACTTCGGTTACGCGTGCGTCGAGCGCGGCATTGCGTTCCTGGCGATCCCCGCCCTGCGGCGCGCGGTGGAACTGATGCCCGACGAGCCCGTTCTGGTCATGGAACTCGTTTCCGCCCTGGAGCGGGAGAACCGGCACGCCGAGGCGGTCGCCGCACTGGAGCCGCGGATCGATTCGCTCGAACCGTGGCCCGCGCGGTACCTGCTCGCCTACAACGCGCTGTTCTCCGGCGACGTCGACCGGGCGGAGCGGGTGGCGGAGCGGCTGCCCGCGCCCGAGGACCGGCAGTGGCTGCCCGCCCGCGACCGGCTCGCCCGGATGATCGCGCGGGCGGGGGCGGTGCGGGCCGTCGCCCCGCTGGACGCGCGCGACCTGCGCGGCTGGCATTTCACGCTGGCCGGGAGCTTCCTCGCCACCGTCTCGCCGTACGGGTTCGAGGACGGCATGACGGGGCGGTTCGCCTACATGTCCGACGGTTTCGAGATGTGCCGGCGGAGCCTCGACCGGCTGCGGCTCGTCCTGGACGCGGCGGAACGGCGGCCCGCGTCGGTCGGGCTGCTCCCCGACCGGTCGAGCATGATCCTGGGGCTGGTGGCGGCGCGGCTGTTCGGGCTGCCCGCCGAGCCGTTCGCGCCCGGCCGCCCCGATGCGCTCGTCATCGCCTACGACCTGAACGAGACCGAGGTCGAGGGGCTGCGGGAGCGGGCCGAGGGGCAGGTGCTGTTCGAGCACGCGTCCTGCTGGACCGATCCCCCGGTGGTGAGCGCCGACGTCACCGGGTTCCTGCACCAGATCGTGAAGCCGCCGTGGGGTGAGCGGCTGCGGATGTCGCCCGGCGGCGAGGCCGAGACCCTGCCGCCGGACGAGCGCCCCCAGGAGGAGCTCGCCGCCGAGATCGTCCGGGCCGTCCCGGAGGCGGTCGAGGACGACGGCGCGCCGCCGGACCCCGACGAGGTGCTCGCGGCGATGGTCGGCGCGGTCCGCGGCCACTGGCTGACCGGGCCGAGGGACACGCCGTCCTCCCCCGGCCCGGTGCCGAGCAGCCGCTTCGCCTAGGCCGTCAGGGACGTCAGGTCGGCGAGGAGTTCCGAGACGAAGACCGGGTCGAGGTCCGCGAAACCGTTCTCGATGACGCGGGACGGCGCGTAGTCGCCCGCCGACGTCCCGATCCAGACGTGCTCGATCGTCTGCTCGGGGTAGAGATCGGTGTACCCGACGGTGATGCCGGGCTCCAGATCGAGCACGACGGCCACGTTCGGGGCGAGCGTCCAGGACATCCAGTGCTCGGTGCCGTTGTCCTGCGGCGCGCCCCGGCGCCACGCGGTCCGGGTGAGGCCGAGGAGCCTGCCGGTCGGGACGGTCAGGCCCTCGAACCGGGCCAGCCGCCCGTCCGCGCCCTCCCCCGCGGCGAGGGCGTGGACGGGCCGTCCGAGCTGCGGGAACGGCTGCAGGATCGCGTAGTCGCCGAACAGCTCCGACCACGCGTCCAGGGTGTCCCCCAGCTCCACCGGATGGGCGATCCGGACCGCCGACTCCGGCGGCTCGGCCGCGTCGTCGTTCGGGTCGGCGAACGTCAGGTCCTCGGCGACGCGGAACGACCGGTCGCCGCTCAGCCAGACCAGGCGCCGGGCGAGATGCCTCATCAGCGGATGGCCGACGACGTACTCGCCGAACTCGGCGGCCGTCCACTCCCGGCCCGTGACCATGGCCGACTCCAGCCGGGCGACCTGCACGGACGCCACGGCGCGCAGCTCCTTCTTCAGTTCCGCGAACCGCTTGTAGGCGGCGGGCGCCAGGTCGGGGTCGTCCTTGGCGCCCGGCTTGGGCAGCGTCTTGCGGGCCGTTCCGTTCCCGTCCGCGACGGTCGGCTTGAGCTGCTCGTCGAACCCGACGGTGAACCGGCGCGGCCCGTAGTCGAGGACGAGCGCGCCGCCGTCGTCCAGGCCGAAGCCCGGGACGAGGCGGTCGGAGAGCTGGTCGGACGTCAGGCCGCGGCGCTCGGCCGCGAACGCCAGCCTGCGCTGCGCCTCGGCCTTCAGCCCCTTGTACTTCACTTTCCGCGCGATGCCGTCGAGCTGCGTGAGGGCGGTGTCCCCACCGATCTCGACGAGGACGCCGAGCCCGTGCACGGCGCGGCCGTGCCCGCCGGGCAGGCCGGGCCACTTCTCGATGCGCGGGGTGAGACGGCGGGCGGTCTCGTCGTCGCCGAACCGTCCGAGCATGGACAGCACGAACCCGCTGCGGCCGGGAAGGCGGGCCGCCTCCCACGCCTCGAACAGCGCCCATGAGAACGCGGTGAGCGACCCCGGTTCGCACACCTCGGCGGCCCCGTCCACGACCGGGGCGACATCGATGCCGCGGCCGTTCGGCACCGTCATGGCGAGCAGGAGCGTCCGGATCGCTTCGGGCGGCAGTTCCCCGCCGCCCTTCAGCGCGGGGGCGGGGAGCGCGCCCAGGTCCAGCCAGGCGGGGAGGGGCGGCGGCTTGTACGGGGGCTGGGCGGGCGCGGCGGCGGGCGGCGCGGCGGCCAGGAGCGCGGCGACCGCGGCGGCGGCCTCGTCCCCGTGGACGCGGGCGGCCTCGGCGACGTCGCCCTTGATGGTCCGCAGCGCGTTGACCGCGTTGCGGCGGGGGCCGACGCGCTTGCCGAGCGCGTCCGGCACCAGGTGGGGGACGGCGTCCAGGCCGTGGCGGCCGAACCAGTCGGCGGCGAGGCGCTGCGCCGACTTGAGCCGGTACAGCCAGTCCGCCACCAGGCGGGCCACGTCGGCGGACAGGAACGGCATCAGCACCGGGCCCGTCCCGTACGGGTTCTGCTTGGCGAGGCGGAACGACACGTCCCAGGCGTCGGTCTCGAAGCGCGCGACGATCGGCCGGAGCGAATGGGCGAAGTCCCAGGTCACCTTCGGCTGCCATTCGGCCAGCAGCGGGCGGGCCAGGTGCTCGGGGGCCCCGGCGAGGAACCCGGCCCGGCCGGGCTCGTAGGCGCCCCGGCCGTCCCGGAACGTCTCGGCGGCCTCCTCCCACTCGTCGTCCTGCCAGGGCCCGTAGGGCGGTGTCGCCGCCCACTCCTCGCGCTCGCCCGGCGCCCAGCGGATCGCGCGGCCGCCCGGCGGTTCGAGGCCCGCGACGAGCACCGGTTCGTCGCCGGACGGGGTCCCGGCGGGCCCGCGCGCCGCCCACGGCGGTTCCAGCAGCGCGTGCGGCAGTTCCAGCGGCGCCTGCGGCGGTTCCCGCAGGGCCTGCGGCAGTTCCATGGCGTTCTCCCTCGGGTCGGGAAGTCGGCAGGTCGGGAGGTCGGGGTCGGCGGGTGGCGGCAGGTCAGGGGGTCAGGGTCGCGAGGTCGGCGAGGATCTCCGACGCGGTCGCCGGGTCGAGGTCGGCGAACGTCCCGGTCGGGTTCACGGTGCTGCTCCAGAACTGGTCGGGGCGGACGGCCAGGCCGACCGTGGTCAGCGTCTGGTCGGGGAACTCGTCCGGGATCCCGACGGCGATGCCCGGGTCGAGCGCGACCGCGAGGTACCGGCCGCCGGGGAGCCGCCGCGAGATCCAGCACTCGACGCCGGCGTCCTGCGGCTCGCCGCGCTGCCAGCCGCGCGACGTCAGCCCGAGGAGCTTGCCGAACGGGACCGTCCGGCCCTCGAACTCCGCCAGCCTGCCGGACGCGCGCTGCTCGTCCGTCAGCCGGTGGACCTGCCGTCCGAGCTGCGGGAACGGCTGCAGGATCGCATAGTCGGCGAACACCTCGGCCCAGGGCTCGACGTCGAGGTCGACGGGGTGCGCGATGCCCACGGACGCCGAGCCGGCGATGGTGAGGACGTCGTCGTCCACGTCGGCGAACGTGCCGTCCTCCGCGACGCGGAAGGCGGTCGCCTTGCCGCTCTCCCCTTCACCGGCCCCTTCACCGGCCCCATCGCCGTCGAAGGCGAGCCAGACCAGGCGCCGGACGATGTGCCGCACGAGCGGGTGACCGGCCAGCAGCTCCGTGAACTCGCCCACCGGCCAGCGGCGGCGCGTCACCATGCACGCCTCGAGGCGGCGGATCTGGTCGGCGGCGGCCGTCCGCACGTCCTTCTTGAGCGTGCCGAACGCCTTGTAGGCGGCGGGCGCCAGCTCGGGGTCGTCCTTGGCGCCCGGCTTGGGGAGGGCCTTGCGGCGCTTGCCGTCCTCGTCGGCGACGAACGGCTTGAGCTGCTCGTCGAACCCGACCGTGAAGCGGCGCGGACCGTAGTCGAGGACCATGCCGCCGTCGGCGTCGAGCCCGAAGTCGGGGACGAGCCGGTCGGCGAGCTGCTCGGCGGTCAGGCCGAGCCCGGCGGCGACCTCCTCGATCTTCTCCTGCGCCTTGCCCTTCAGCCCCTTGAACTTCACGCGCTGCGCGATGCCGTGCAGGTGCATGAGGGCGACGTCGGTGCCGATCGCGGCGAGCACGTCGAGGCCGGTGACGGCCTTGGCGTGGCCGCCGTCGCCCGGCCAGGCCCGGATCAGCGGGGTCAGGCCGCGGACCGTGCCGTCGTCGCCGGTCAGGCCGAGCTGCGTCAGCGCCCACCCGTCCTTGGACGGCGCGCCCTGCGCCTCCCACGCGCGGAACAGCGCCCAGCCGAACCCGGCGAGCGACTCGGGGTCGCACAGCTCCCGGACGGCGCCCACCCCCGCGTACTCCGCGCCGGGCCTGGACATCGCGAGCATCGTGACAACGTGCTGCGCCGCGGCGGCCGGGAGGGCGTGCGCGCGGTCGCGGAGGAGGAGCTGCGGGAGCAGGCGTGCGTCGGCCCACCCCCCGACGGCCGGCGTCTTCGCGGGCAGGACGTCGAGCGGGTCGGCGGACAGCAGCGCCTCGACCGCCCCGGCGGCCCTGTCGCCGTGGACGCGGGCAGCCGCCACGACGCCCTCGGCCCCGTGCCGTTCGGCGATGACGCGCAGCGCGCCCTCGGCGGCGCGGCGGGCCGCGCCGGCCTTGCCGAGCGCGTCCGGCAGCAGTGCGGGGACGGCCGCGGGGCCGTGCCGGTCGAACCAGGCGCGCGCCGTCTTCCCTGCCTGCTTGAGCCGGGCGAGCCAGTCGGCCGCCAGCCGCGCGACGTCGTCGCTCAGGTAGGGCAGGAGGACGTGGCCGCAGTGCGTGGGGTCCAGCCGCGCCAGGCGGACGGCGCCGTCCAGTGCGTCCAGTTCGAACCGGGCCACGATGACGGAGCCCACCTCGTCCATCCCCCACGTGACGGTCGGACGCCAGTCGGCGAGCACCGGCCGCACCAGCTCCTCGGGCGCCTCCACGAGGAGCGTGATCTCCTGGTGGGCGGACAGCTCCCCTTTCTGGAACTTGGCGGCCTGGACCTCCCAGTCCATGCGCTTCGCCCAGCGCCAGCGGTGGTGCAGGTCGACGTCCCAGGCGTCGCGCTCCCCCGGCTCCCAGGCGATCGAGCGCGTGCCGGGCGACGGCAGGTCCTTGATGACGACGGGCTTGGCCTTCGTCCGGGGACGGGTCCACGGCGGGGCGGTGAGCAGCGGCGGCAGCGCCCCGGGCGCCGCCTCCGGAACCCGGGCGCCGGTGTCGCGGAGCTCCTCGATCGCCGCCCGGGACTCCTCCGGCAGCTCCGGCAGCATCTCCTCCAGCAGCTCCGGGTGGGTGAGGACGTGCCGCCGCAGGACCGGCTCCACTCCCGGCTTCCCGGCCGACGCCGCCAGCAACCGCATCGCCCGTGCGGGGAAGGACCCGGCGGCGGCGAGCATCGCGGGCGGGACGTGGCGGTCGCCGAGCCGGTCGGCCAGGGCCTGGAGCGCGCCGTCGACGGGCAGCGCGGCGAGGACGTCCAGGATGGTCCGCTTGGCGTCGGTCCCGAGGTACTCGCCGTCCAGCGCGCCCGTCAGCAGCGGCAGGGCGCCGGCGGGCCCGGCGCCGTCGACGAGGGTCGCGAGGACGCTGAGGGTGCGGTCGCGGTAGCCGAGCGGGAGGCGGTCGGCGTCGACCTGGCGCGGGTCTCCGAGCGAGCAGAACAGCATCCAGCGCAGGTCGTTGTGGACGGGCATCGCCTCGATCGCGGGGTCCGCGCACACCTCGTCCACCCAGTCGCGCCGGGTCGGCGCCAGGTAGGAGACGATGAGCCGCTGAATGGACGTCCGCCGGCGGGCGGCCAGAGACTCGACCGCCTCGGCGTAGACGCCGTCGCCGGCGGCGGCCAGCAGCGCCCGCAGGTGCCGGGCCTCCCCCTCTTTCGCCCACCAGCCCCCGACGTAGTCGGAGGGCGTCGAGTCGCGGACGCCCGCCCACGTCCGCACCATCCCGGCCTGGACGTAGTCGACCGTGATCGCGGGCTGTTCCGCGTAGGCGCAGGCGGCGAACGGCAGGCCGTGCTCGGCGGTCCACGCGTCCAGGAACGGGGCCGCGCCGCCGAGTCCGGCCAGGCCGCCCTCGGAGACCGCGACGTGGACGGCCACCGCCGCGCCGAGCGGGTCGGGCGCGCCGCCGAGGTAGGCGCGGGCGTGCCCGGCCAGCGCGGGCGTCGTGCCGGGCAGGGCCAGGATCTCCTCGACGCGGCCGCGCGTCGCGTCCAGCAGTGCCCGCGCCCTGCCGAGCGCGGCGTCGTCGGTCCGCACCGGCGGGCGCAGGGGCCGGTCGCGGCGCGGATGGATCAGCCCCCGCCACGCGGCCGGCGTCTCCCAGGTGCTCTCGTCGGCCGTCCCCGGCCCCGTCGTCCTCATGCCGCCACACGTTATGGGAGATCACCGACATAGCGATCAAGAGTGGGCGCGCATGTCCTCCTCGACGGCCTCGGCGGCCTTGCGGGCGGCGACCAGCACCGGGTCCCAGACGGGCGCGAACGGCGGCGCGTAGCCGAGGTCGAGGCCGGTCATCTCCTCGACCGTCATCCGGTTCCACAGCGCGATGGCGAGGCCGTCGATGCGCTTGGCGGCGTTCTCCCGCCCGACGATCTGCGCGCCGAGCAGCCGCCCCGACCGGCGCTCGGCGATCAGCTTCGTCCGCATCGCGGTGGCGCCCGGGTGGTAGCCGGCGCGGGTGGTGGACTCGACGGTCGCGGTCACCGCCGCGAACCCGGCGGCGGCCGCCTCCCGCTCGTTCAGGCCGGTCCGCGCCACCTCCCAGTCGCAGATCTTGGACACGGCGGTGCCGAGGACGCCGGGGAAGGTGGCGTAGCCGCCGCCGAGGTTGATGCCGGCGACCCGTCCCTGCTTGTTGGCGTGCGTGCCGAGCGGGATCGCGGCCGGCGCGCCGGACACCAGGTGGCGGCTCTCGGCGCAGTCGCCCGCCGCCCACACCCGCTCGGTGCGGGTCCGCATCCGCCGGTCGGTGACGACGCCGCCGGTCGGTCCGGTCTCGATCCCCGCCGCGCGGGCGAGCCGCGTCTCGGGCTTCACGCCGAGGCCGAGGACGACCAGGTCCGCCGGGAGCGCGCGGCTCCCGGTGCGGACGGCGGTGACGTGCCCGTCCGGCCCGGTGTCGAAGCCCTCGACCGGCTCGCCGAGGAAAAGCCGCACGCCGAGGCCGCGCATCGCGTCCGCGATGGTCGCGCCCATGTCCGGGTCGAGCGTCCCCATCGGCTGCTCGGCGGCGTCCACCAGGGACACCTCCAGGCCGCGCGTCACCATCGCCTCGGCCATCTCCAGGCCGACGTAGCCGCCGCCGACCACGACGGCGCGGCGGGCCGCGCGCTCTTCGAGGGCGCGGACGATCGCCACCCCGTCGTCCAGGATCTGGACGCCGTGGACGCCCTTCGCGTCCACGCCCGGCAGCGGCGGCCGGACGGGCGCGGCGCCCGTCGCGATCACCAGGTCGTCGTAGGGCTCCCAGCGCTCCCCGCCGCCGTCGGCCTCGCGGAGCCGCACCCGGCCGCCGGCCGGGTCGATCTCCACCGCCTCGGTGCGCATCCGCAGGTCGATGCCGCGGTCGGCGAACTCGGCGGGGGTGCGGGCGATGAGCTCGTCCAGGTCCTCGACGAGGCCGCCGACGAAGTACGGGATGCCGCACGCCGAGTAGGACGCGTAGTGCCCGCGCTCGACGGCGACGATCTCCAGCTCGTCCGGGCCGCGCCGCCTGCGGGCCTGGGACGCGGCGCTCATTCCGGCGGCGTCGCCTCCGATGACGAGCAGGCGTGCACGTGCGGCCATACCGGTTCCTCCCCAGATGTTCCTCTTGCTCACCGACCATAGACGCGGCGCGCGTTGCCGGACGCGATCATCCGCGCGACGCGCTCGGCGTCCCCGGGCGTCCACGCGCCGTCCTCCACCCCGCCTGCGAGGAACCCGGCGAGGCCGTGCCGGAACAGCAGCGCGCCCAGGTGGTACAGCTCGGCGAGCCCGAACGCGTCCGAGGAGTACAGCACCTTCCCGAACGGCGCCAGCTCCAGCAGCTCGGCGATCAGCGCGGGCGAGCGGTGCCCGAGGTTGTGGGTGGCGAGCCCGGCGTCGACGTACACGTTCGGGAGCACCTGCGCGAGGTAGCCGGCGTGCCGGTGGAACGGGTAGTTGTGCAGCAGCATCGCCGGGGCCGGGTCCATCGCGCGCAGCAGCTCGATCAGCAGGAGCGGGTCGCCGCGGCGCAGGTCGGCGTCCACGTCCCCGTACCCGACGTGGAACTGGACGGGCAGCCCGGCGTCCACCGCGCACCAGACGAGGAACCGGTGCAGGACCTCGTCGCAGACGCGCGGCGGCGTCCCGGCCGCCTCCGCCGCGCGCATCAGCCGCCCGGCCGCGCCCGCCACCTGCGCGTCCGACGGCCGCCGCCCGGACAGCTCCAGCCCGGCCCGGTAGGCGGCGATCGACTTGGCGCCCGCCGCGCCGTGCCCGGCGACGCGGGCGCGCACCTCGTCCGCGAACCGCGCCGCGTCGACGCCGCCGGCCGCCGCCCGCTCGGCGACGGTCTCCAGCCGGACGATCTCGCGGGCCTCCGCACCGGCGAGCCGCCCGAGGTCGGCCGGGCCGAGGATCGCCTGCGGGCCGTAGCCGGTGTCCACGTACAGCGCGTCCAGCCCGGCCGCGGCGAGGAAGCGGCGGTTGACCTCGGCCGCGCCCAGCTCGGCGCGCCGCGCGAGGTAGTCGTCCGGCTCCGCGTGGGCGTCCAGGCCGAGGACGGGCGGGCACCAGCGCCGCAGCGCGAACCCCACCTGCGTGTCGAACATGCTCACCCCCGGCGGGCCCGCCGTCTCCGCCTCGGTGAGCATCTCGGCGAACTCCGCCCGGCCGGGGTCGCGGCCGAGGACGCCGTGGCAGTGGTGGTCGACCAGCGGCAGCGACTCCAGGTACTCCAGCACGGCGCACGCCTCTCTGAGCTCCTCTTACCTGAAAACAGGCCGGTGTTCTCCCTACGATGCCCTTAGGGCCCGTGCCCGCGTCCTCCGCCGCCACTCCGACCGGGAGCAAGCACCGTGGAACAGACCCCTGAGACCGCGCTCGGCGGCCCCGGCCTGGACGCGTACGCGCTGGGCGGGCGCGAACGCGCGCGGCTCGGCGGGCGGGCCGCCGAGGCGGCCCGCAGGCTGGCCGGGGAGGGCATCGCCGCCGTCGCGCTCACCTGGGTCGACGTCAGCGGCATCACCCGCACCAAGACCGTCCCCGTGGAGCGGCTGGAGCACGCCGCCGCGTGGGGCGTCGGGATGTCCCCGGTGTTCGACGTGTTCCTGCTGGACGACTCGATCGTGTCCGGGCGCCACGCCGGCGGCCCGATCGGCGACCTGCGGCTCCACCCCGTCCTGGAGCGGCTGGCGCCGATGGCGGCGCTGCCGGGCTGGGCGCACGCGCCCGCGCTCCGGTACGCGCAGGACGGCGCCCCTCACCCGCTGGACGCGCGGGCCCTGCTGCGTCGCGAGAACGACCGGCTCGCCGCGCTGGGCCGGTCGGTGCGGGCGGCGTTCGAGATCGAGTGGGCGGTGTCGAAGGGCGGCGGAGACGGGTTCACGCCCGCCTGCGGGGGCCCCGCGTACGGGATGACGCGGGTCACCGAGCTGGCCGGCTACCTCCGGGACGTCCTCGGGGCGCTGCGGCAGTCGGGCGTCACGGTGGTGCAGCTGCACCCCGAGTACGCGGCGGGGCAGTACGAGGTGTCGGTGGCCGCCGAGGACCCGCTCGGCGCGGCCGACACCGCGGTCCTCGTCCGGGAGACGATCCGGGCGGTGTCGCTGGAGCACGGCCTGGCCGCGTCGTTCTCCCCCAAGGTCGAGGCCGACTCGGTCGGCAACGGCGCGCACGTCCACCTCAGCCTGTGGCGGGAGGACACGGGGGACGGCCCCGCGAACGCGATGGCGGGCGGCTCCGGCCCGTACGGGATGACGGCCGCCGGGGAGGCGTTCGCCGCCGGGATCCTGCGCCGGCTGCCGGCGCTGCTGGCGGTCGGCGCGCCGACGGTCGCGAGCTACCTGCGGCTCGTCCCGTCGCACTGGGCGGGCTCGTTCGCGTGCTGGGGGCTGGAGAACCGGGAGGCGGCGCTCCGCTTCGTCACCGGCGCGGAGGGCGAGCAGGCGACCGCGGCGAACCTGGAGGTCAAGTGCGTGGACGCCGCGGCGAACCCGTACCTGCTGCTCGCCGCGCTGCTCGCGGCGGGACGGGACGGGCTCGGCGCCGAGCTGCGGCTGCCCGAGCCCGTCGACGCCGACCCGGCGGGCCTGCCGGAGGCGGAGCGCGCCGCGCGCGGCATCGCGGCGCTGCCGGCCTCGCTGGCCGAGTCGGTCGCGGCGTTCGAGGCCGACGCCGTCCTGCGGGACGCGCTCGGCGAGGCGGTGACCGACACGGTCGCGACCGTGCGGCGCGGCGAGATCGCGCTGTTCGACGGCGCGACGCCGGAGCGGATCGCGGCCGCCACCCGGTGGCGGCACTGAGGCCCCTCCGCCGCGCCGCGTCTGGGACGATCCCTGTAAGGGGTATGAGCGAGACGACATTTACGGCACGCGAGCGGGACCGGAGGCACGGGCGATGCGCGGCACGGGGTACGGGAGCCACGGCGTGTCGGCGGCGGTGGCGCTGGTCAACGCCGTGACCGGCGGCGGGGACGACTCGGCCGCGGCGCTGCGCGCCCTGCTGCGCGAGCACGCGTTCTTCTGGCGGGAGTTCGAGGACGCCGACGCCGACGACTTCCGCCGCTGGGGCCGGGCCCTGCGCCCCTTCTTCGAGGCCGCCCGCCTCCAGGACGCGACGGCGCTGCTGAACCGGCTCATGCTGGAGGTCCCCATGCACCCGCACCTGTCCGACCACGAGCCGCACGGCCTGCACATGCACTACGCGCCGCCGTCGTCCCGGCTCCCGGACCGGTTCCGCGCGACCACCCTGATGAACCTCGCCGAGCTGGTCGTCGAGCACGGGCTCGGCCGGACGGGCGTGTGCGCCGCCGAGGGCTGCGACCGGGTGTACGCCGACACGTCCCGGGCGGGACGGCGCCGGTTCTGCTCGGAGGCGTGCGCGAACCGGACGAACGTGGCCGCGTTCCGCGCCCGCCGCAGGGCGTGACCTGCCCCGCATTCGCGGCTTTGCCGCAATATTGCCGGAGTCCGGGAAGGACACACGGCATGTCGCTCCCGCTCTTCCGCCGCCGCTCCGGCCGGGGTGACCGTGCCGGCCGAGGTGATCGCGCCGGCCGGGGTGACCGCGCCGGCCGCTCGCCGCTCCGCGTGGCGACGGAGGTGCAGTCCGCGGCCTACCGCATCACCCGGCTGACGGTCACGGCCGTGCTCGCGTTCGTGCTGGCGGTCGCCGTCCTGCCCGCGGGCGGGCCGCAGCCGCTGCTGTCGCCGCTGACCGCGCTGCTCGTCGTGCAGTTCTCCGTCGTCCAGACGATCAAGGCGGGCATCCTGCGGGTCGCGGCGGTCACCTCGGGGGTGCTGGTCGCGGTGATGGCGTCGAGCACCATCGGGTTCTCGTGGTGGACGCTCGGCCTCACCATCCTCGCCGCGCTCGTCATCGGGCACGTCCTGCGGCTCGGCGAGCACGTGCTGGAGGTGCCGATCTCCGCGATGCTGATCTTCGCGCTGGGCGCGGCCAGCGGGGCCGGCGCGACCGAGCGCGTGCTGGAGACGCTGATCGGCGCCGCCACCGGGCTGGCGGCGACGCTGCTCGTCCCGTCGGTGCGGGTCCGGCCGGCGGAGCAGGCCGTGCAGGACATCGCCGAGAAGCTCCGCGAGCTGATCGACAGCATCGCGGACGGGCTGCGCGGCGACCGCGCCGAGGGCGAGGCCGCCCGCTGGCAGGACGCGGCCGAGCGCCTCGCCCGGGAGCTCGGACAGACCGACCGCGAACTCGGCGCCGCCGAGGAGAGCGTCAAGCTCAACCCGCGGGCGCGGCGGCTGATCGACGCGGGCGTCGCGCTGCGCAACGCCATGGAGACGATGGAGCACTTCATGCTCTCGCTGCGCGGGCTGACCCGGTCCCTCGCCGACGACGAGGGGTTCGGCGAGCGGGGCCGGCTGCTGACCGACCCCGCGCTGCGCCGCGAGCTCGGCGACGCGCTCGCCGGGATCGCCGCGAGCATCGCGGCCTACGGGCGGCTGGCCCGCTCCGACCTGGCCCGCGACGCCCGGCCGTTCCTCGCCGAGCACGACCTGGAGATGCGCGTCGACGTGGCCCGCGAGCGCCGCGCCCGGCTCACCCGCGACCTGCACGCCCGCGCCGCCGCCGGGGACCTGTGGCCGCTGTACGGCGAGGTGTCCATGGACATCGACCGCCTCATCGAGAACCTGCGCGTCGAGCACCGGGCCCGCGCCCGCGAGCACTGGCGGCGGCACCGCGGCGCGTCCCGGCACCTGCCCGCGAAGCCGGTCCGGGCCGTCCAGCAGGCCGGGCACCAGCTCCGCAGGGCCGCCGAGTCCGCCGCGCAGGCGGCCGACCGCAGCGCCCGCGACCCGGGCGATCCGGACGACCCGCGCTGACGGGGCGGAAGCCCGCCCCGGGGGATGGGGGCGGGCCTCCGCGCGAGTGAGGGTCAGCGGAAGGTCGGTTCCAGGACGTCGATGCCGCGCGTGTTGTCGGCGACGTACACGTACTTGCCGTGCCAGTACGGCTGCCAGGACGCGGCGTCCGCGGGCCGGTAGTAGGCGAGCTGCTTCGGATCGGTCGGGTCGCGGACGTCGAGGAACCGCGTGCCCTGCGAGTAGAACGACTGGACGACGACGCCGTCGCGGACGTCGAAGTAGTGGGCGGAGCAGTCCGTGCTGGCGGGGTCGCTGCCCTCCTTGCCAGCCACGCCCCACGTCCCGACGGTGTGCAGGCGGAACTTGTGCTCCGGCGTGGACCGCCAGCCCTCGCCCTTGTACGAGCCCTCCAGCGACGCGATGACGAGCAGTCCGTCGTTGGCGCAGCCGTCGTTGAAGGTCTCCTCGGTGACGTACAGCAGCCTGCCGTCGCCCCACCCGCGCGGGTCGGCGGCCTGGTTCCGCGTCCGCCCGACCGCGCGGTAGCTGTTGTGCATGAAGGTGGAGTTGGTCGTGGCCTCGTCCAGGCCGCCGCCCGCGTACGGGACGGGGTCGACCGCGGTGGCCCGGCGCGACTTCTTCGCCACCGGGTCGTAGTGGCGGCCCGCCGTGTAGTAGCCGCGCACGCCGCCCCGTCCGGACGCCCACGCCACGCCGTCGGAGTCGACCTGGATGTCGTGCGTGTAGTCGGTCTTGCCGTCGTTGCGGCCCGTGTCGATGGGGTCCTTGTGCACCTTCGGCTTCGCCGGGTCGCGGACGTCGGTCACCCAGACGGGGCGGCCGCCCCAGTCCTCGGGCATCCAGTCGGCCTTGGCGGGGCCGCCCGTCCACAGGTACCGGCAGTCGTTCACGCACGTCGTGGTGTGCCCGGCCGGGACCTTCACGTAGGTGATCTGGCGCAGGCTCTCCGGCTTGGACGCGTCCACGACGTAGATGCCGGACTCGCCGGTCCGGGTGTCGCCGCCGAACGCGCGCGGGTCCCGGGACAGGTAGATGATCTTGCGTTCGGGGTCGAAGTCGGTGTCCTCGGTCTCCCACATGCCCGGCATGTTCAGCTGCCCGACCAGCTTGGGGACCTTGGGGTCGGCGGTGACGTCGTAGGCCTTCAGGCCGAACTCGCCGGTCGCGTACATGATCGTCCGCTTGTGCCGGCCGTGGCCGTAGTCCAGGAACATCAGCGAGATGGCGCCCTTGGCGTCGGTCACGCCGCCGACGCGCCGCACGCCCTTGATCGCCTCGGACGCCTCGGTCGTCGCGGCGTCCGCGCGGTGGCGGTGCCCGCCGTGGCCGCCGGCGCCCTCGCCCTCGGCCGCGGCGGCCTGCTCGGTCCGGCCGTTCTCGGGCTCGGGCGGGCAGGCCCAGGCGGTGCCGGCCAGCAGCGTCACCGACGCCGCGACCGCCATGCCGCCCTGGATCAGGCGCCCGGATGGGATGGATGTGCGGGGGAGCATCGCGCCTCCACGGAAGAAGATCTTCGCAAGCGCCAGTGTGACCGCGCCCCCCGGCTTGATCAACAGGCGGCTTGGTCACGAAATGGACTCAGCACCGTATGGGCTGGTGGGACCTGTCTTCGTGATCTACGCTCACCGGCGTCGGCCCCGCTCGGCTCCCCGGAGAGGCATGAAGAGCTCCACACGCACCGCCGCCCTGGTCACCGGGGCCGTGGTGGTCCTGCTGGCGCCCGTCGCGGCCCTGCGGGCGTGGAGCGGGCCGGCCGACCCGCGGATCTCGGTGGGCGCGCCGGCCCCGGCGTCGCTGCTGCCCGGCGACGTCCGCGACCCGGCCGGACGGATGATCGCGAACGCGGTCTGGACGGGGCTCGTCTCCTACGCCCCGGAGACCGGGGCGCCCGGCAACGCCGCCGCCGCGTCGATCACCAGCCCGGACCGGCGGGTCTGGACGGTCCGGCTGCGTCCCGGCGCGACGTTCCAGGACGGCTCGCCGGTCACGTCCCGGTCGTTCACCGGCGCCTGGACGGCCGCGCTGCGCGAGGGCTGGGCGGGGGCGCGGCTGTTCACCGACGTCGCGCACGTCGCGGGCGCACGGCGGGGCGCGGACACGGTGCCGGGGCTCAGGGTCGAGGACGAGCTGGCCTTCGAGGTGACGCTCGACCGTCCGCTGAGCGGGTTCCCCGCCCTGCTCGGCGACCCGGCGTTCTTCCCGCTGCCCGAGAGCGTCCTGGAGTCGCGGGACTGGGCCGCCTACGCGCGCCTTCCGGTGGGCAACGGCCCCTTCCGGATGACGTCGCGGAGCGCGCGGGAGATCGTCCTGCGGCCCCGGTCGGGCAAGGGGCGGTCCGTGGTCGTCAAGGCGATGCCGGACGCGAAGGAGCAGTACGGCGCCGCGGCCGCCGGCGACCTGGACGTCGCCACGCGGGTGCCGCCGGACCGGCACGAGTCGATGGCGGCCGACTTCGGCGACCGGCGCCGCACCGTCCCCGGACGGGACGTGACCTACCTGGCGTTCCCCGCCTGGGCGGAGCGGCTGGCGTCCCCGACGATCCGGTCGGCGCTGTCGATGGCGATCGACCGGTCCGCGGTGGCCGAGGGCGCCCTCGGCCACCAGTACTCCCCCGCCGACTCGCTCGTCGCGCCCGGCATCCGCCCCGGCCACCGCGACGGGCAGTGCCGGCTGTGCGTGCACGACTCCAAGGCCGCCGCCGCGGCGCTGGCCGACGCGGGCGGCCTGACCGGGCCGCTGAACATCTGGTACGAGAGCGGCCGGGGCGACGACGCCTGGGTGGCGGCGGTCGCCGGCCGGCTCCGCGCTGAACTCGAACTGGACGCCCGGCCGCATCCGGTCGCCGGCCTGCGCGAGGCCGTGGACGACCACCGGGTGGACGGCCCGTTCGTCGTCCGCACGACCGCCGCCTACCCCGCCCCGGTCGCGTCCCTCACCCCGCTGCTGGACGCCGGCACCGGTTTCGCGGACGCGTACACGACCGGCCTGGTCGCCGACGCGGAACGCGCCGCCGCGCCCGGCGACGGGGTGATCCCCGCGCGCCTCGCCGAGAGCGCCATGCTCCGCGACCTGCCCGCGGCGCCGCTGTGGTCCGCCCACGACCACCTGGTCTGGTCGGAGCGCGTGCGCGGCGTCACCGCAGGGGCCTTCACCGGCCTGCGCCTCGACCGCCTGACCGTCAGGGAGTGAAGGGCCGGGAGCGCGCCGACCGGCGCCGGGGCAGGGGCGGCAAGGAGCATCGGGCGCCGCGCGCCCACGTGATCCCGGTCTCTGCCGGGCCGCCAGCTTTCGGAGTCGCCGCCGAGATCCTTATGCTTCGAGGATGCAGCAGGAGGACGCGTCAAGCCGGGTGACCCTGGCTCAAGTGGCGGATCAGGCCGGTGTCTCCATTTCGACGGTTTCGAAAGTCCTCAACGGACGCGAGGACGTCGCCCGCAAGACGCGCCTCCGGGTCGAGCGCCTGCTGGAGCACCACGGCTACCGGCGCGGCTCCCGCTCGGGGCCCGACGCGCCGCTGATCGAGATCGTCCTCCACGAGATCGAGAGCCTCTGGACCATGGAACTGATCCGGGGCGTGGAGGCCGTCGCCAAGGCCAACAACGCGAGCCTGGTGCTGACCGAGAGCGGCACCCGGCACTCCCCCGGCCCCGAATGGATCAGCGGGGTGCTCCGCCGCCGCCCGCTCGGCGTCGTGCTGCTGTTCTCCAGCCTGCCGCCGGAGTACAAGAAGCGGCTCCGGTCCCGGTCGATCCCGTTCGTCATCATCGACCCGGCCGGGGACCCCGAGCCCGACGTCCCGTCGGTCGGCTCGGCCAACTGGTCCGGCGGGCTCGCGGCGACCCGGCACCTCATCGACCAGGGGCACCGGCGCATCGCGATCATCACCGGCCCGGCGGACATGCTGTGCTCGGTCGCGCGGCTTGACGGGTTCCGCTCCGCGATGAGCATGGCCGGGCTGGACGTCGAGCCGTCCTATGTCGCCTACGGCGACTTCCACGTGGACGGCGGCTTCGAGCGGGCGATGGAGCTGCTCGGACGCCCCGACCGGCCGACCGCGATCTTCGCCGGCAGCGACCTGCAGGCGCTCGGCGTGCTGGAGGCGGCGCGGGTGCACGGGCTGCGGGTCCCGGACGACCTGTCGGTCGTCGGGTACGACGACGTGGCGGTCGCCCCGTGGGCCAGCCCGGCGCTGACGACCGTCCACCAGCCGCTGCGGCAGATGGCGGAGTCCGCCACCCAGATCATCCTCGGCATCCGCAACGGGGAGCCCGTCGCGACGCGGCTGGAGCTGTCCACCAGCCTGGTCGTCCGCAAGAGCACCGCTCCGCCGCCCGCCGAGGACTGACCCGCGGGAGCGCCTCCCCGCGGCCGGGGCGGGGCCGCGGGGAGGCGCTGGGCGGTGTCCGTCAGCCGACGGCGCAGGAGACGTCCGGCCACGCCCAGTCGCCGTTGTGCTGGATCGTGAAAGCGACTTTCGGCTGCATGATTCGCCAACTCCCCAAAGCAAGGCCAGTGAACTGCTTGTTTGGCTTCGAAATATTTCGCAGCCGGTGGAAGCAGGTGGAATTTGTAGACCAGTCTGTCTAGTCTGCTGCCATGGCAGCGCGGGGAGAGACGAGAGAACGGGTCCTGCGGACGGCCGCGGAGCTGTTCCAGCGGCAGGGCTACCACGGCACCGGGCTGAACCAGGTGCTCGCCGAGAGCGGGGCGCCGAAGGGCTCGCTGTACTTCCACTTCCCGGACGGGAAGGAGCAGCTCGCGGCCGAGTCGGTGACGCTGTCCGGCCGCACGGTGGCCGAGGCGCTCGCCGCGGCCGTCCTCGCCGCGCCGGACGGGCGGGCCGGTCTCGCCGCCCTCGGCGACCACTTCGCGCGGAGCCTGCGGGAGTCGGACTTCCGCAAGGGCTGCCCCGTCGCGACCGTGGCTCTGGAGACGGCCGCCGAGAGCGAGACCATCCGGGGCGCCTGCGACACCGCCTACGGGGACTGGCTGGCCGGCCTCCGGGCCGCGCTCCTCGGATGGGGCGTGCCCGAGGACCGCGCCGGCCCCCTGGCGACGCTCGTCCTGTCCTCGTTGCAGGGCGCCGTCATGCTCGCCCGCGTCCAGCGGGACGTGTCCGCCATCCACCAGGCCACCGATCAGCTCGCCGGCCTTCTCTGAGGAGTCTCCATGCGCGTCCACCATCTCGACTGCGCCCCCATGCGGGAGATCGAGCCCGCCGACGGGCCGGAGAGCCCGCTGCGGCCCGCCGGGGCCGCCGGGCACGTGCTGCTGGTCGAGACCGACTCCTGCGGGCTCGTCCTCGTGGACGCCGGGATCGGCCTCGGCGACATCGAACGCCCGTCCGAACGGCTGCTCGACGACTGGGTGGAGATGGCGGGGCCGACGCTGGACCCCGCCGCGACCGCCGTCCGGCAGGTGGAGGCGCTCGGGTACTCCCCCGCCGACGTCCGGCACGTCGTCCCGACGCACCTGCACCGCGACCACGCCGGCGGGCTGAGCGACTTCCCGGACGCGGCGGTGCACGTGTTCGAGGCGGAGCGGGCGGACGGCGGCAAGACCCCGGCGCAGCTCGCACACGGCCCGGAATGGGTCGTCTACGAGGACGGGGAGGGCGACACCTGGCACGGGTTCGGCGGCGTCCGGGAACTGGACGGCGCGGCAGGGGACATCCTGCTCGTCCCGCTCGGCGGGCACACGCCGGGGCACGCGGGCGTCGCCGTGCGGGACGGCGACCGCTGGCTGCTGCACGCCGGCGACGCGTACATGTACCACGGGGAGGTCGACCGTCCCGAGCCCGTCACGCATCCGCTGATGGAGCTCGTCCAGGCGGGCGGCGAGGTGGACCGCGAATTGCGCCTCGCGAACGTCGCGCGGCTGCGCGGCCTCGCGGCGACCGGCGAGGTCGAGGTGTTCTGCGCCCACGACCCGTGGGAGCTGGCCCGCTACCGCTGAGCGAGGCGGTGGGCGAGGGCGGTGTGGCGGCGGCCCGCGCCGGCGGTGCGGACGGCGGCGGCGAGGGCGCGGCGTGAGCCGACGAGGACGACGAGCCGCTTCGCGCGGGTGATGCCCGTGTAGAGGAGGTTGCGGCGCAGCATCATCCACGCGCCGGTGGTGAGGGGGACGACGACGGCCGGGTACTCGCTGCCCTGCGACCGGTGGATCGTGATCGCGTAGGCGTGGGCGAGCTCGTCCAGCTCGTCGAAGGCGTAGTCGATGCTCTCGTCCTCGTCGGTCACGACGGTGAGCGACTGCTCCTCCAGGCCGACCCTGGTGACGACGCCGACCGTGCCGTTGAAGACGCCCGCCTCGCCCTTGTCGTAGTTGTTGCGCAGCTGGGTGACCTTGTCGCCGACGCGGAAGACGCGCCCGCCGTAGCGGCGTTCGGGGCGGGCGTCGTCGTGCGGGGTCAGGGCCTCCTGGAGCAGCGTGTTCAGGGAGCCCGCCCCGGCCGGGCCCCGGTGCATGGGCGCGAGGACCTGGACGTCGCGGCGCGGGTCGAGGCCGAACTTGCGGGGGATGCGGTTGGCGACGACGTCCACGGTCAGCTCGGCGGCCTCGTCCTGCTCCTCGCATGGGAAGAGGAAGAAGTCGTCGTAGCCGTGCGTGCGGGGGTGGTCGCCGGCGTTGACGCGGTGCGCGTTGACGACGATGCCGGACTCCCGCGCCTGCCGGAAGATCTTCGTGAGCCGGACGCGCGGGATCGCCTCGGCGGCGAGCAGGTCGGCGAGGACCTCTCCCGCGCCGACGGACGGGAGTTGGTCGACGTCCCCGACGAGCAGCAGGTGCGCGCCGCGCGGGATCGCCTTCACCAGCTTGTTCGCGAGGACCAGGTCGACCATGGAGCTCTCGTCGACGACGACCAGGTCGGCGTCGAGGGGGTTGTCCTGGTCGTACTTGGGGTCGCCGCCGGGCTGGAGCTGGAGCAGCCGGTGGACGGTCGCGGCCTCGTGCCCGGTCAGCTCGGCGAGGCGCTTGGCGGCGCGCCCGGTCGGCGCCACCAGGACGATCTTCGCCTTCTTCGCGGCGGCCAGCTCCACCACGGAGCGGACGGTGAAGCTCTTGCCGCAGCCGGGGCCGCCGGTCAGCACCGCGACCTTGGACGTCAGCGCGAGCTTGACGGCCTCCTCCTGCTCGGCCGCGAGGTCCTGGCCGGTGCGCCTCCTCAGCCACGGCAGGGCCCTGCCCCAGTCGGCGTCGGCGAACGCCTTGAGCCGGTCGGTCGGCGCGTCCAGCAGTTCGCGGAGGCCGCGGGCGAGGGAGCGCTCGGCCCGGTGGAAGGGGACCAGGTAGACGGCGGGGATCGTCGCGGCGTCCTCCCCCTCGCCCGGGATCGGCTCGCGGACGACGCCCTCGTCGCGGGCCAGCTCGTCCAGCGCGGGGACGATCAGCTCCCGCGGCACGCCGAGGATCTTCTCCGCCGCCGTGACCAGGTTCGGCTCGGGCAGGAAGCAGTGCCCGCCGTCGGCGGCCTCCGACAGCGTGTACTGGAGGCCGGCCTTGATCCGCTCCGGGCTGTCGTGCGGGATTCCGACGGCCTGCGCGATCGTGTCGGCGGTCTTGAACCCGATGCCCCACACGTCCGACGCCAGCCGGTAGGGCCGCGTGCGGACGGTGTCGACCGACTGGTCGCCGTACTGCTTGTAGATGCGGACGGCGAGGGACGTGGACACGCCGACGCCCTGCAGGAAGACCATCACCTCCTTGATGGCCTTCTGCTCCTCCCAGGCGTCCGCGATCCGCTTGGTGCGCTTCGGGCCGAGCCCCGGGACCTCGATGAGCCGCTCCGGCTCCTCCTCGATGACGCGCAGGACGTCGGCGCCGAAGTGCCCGACCATCCGGTCGGCCGTCACCGGCCCGACGCCCTTGATCATGCCGGAGCCGAGGTAGCGGCGGATGCCCTGGATCGTCGCCGGCAGGACGGTCGTGTACGACTCGACCTCGAACTGCCTGCCGTACTTCGGATGCGAGCGCCACCGCCCGGTCAGCCACAGGCTCTCCCCCACCTGCGCGCCGAGCAGCGCGCCGACGACGGTCAGCAGGTCGCTCCCGCTCTTGGCGGTCGCCACCCGCGCGACCGTGTAGCCGGTGTCCTCGTTGGCGTAGGTGATCCGTTCCAAGACCGCGTCAAGCTCCGCCGGACGCGGCGTGGCGTGGGGGTTCGGGGAGGTCGGCACGATCACCATGATGGACGATCCCGCCGGCGGGATGGCCGGATCCGGCAGGCGGCCTGGATCGGCGGCCGACCGGGACGTACGTTCCGGGCGCACCCGCACCGAGAGCATTGAGAGGTAACGCTGGTGTTCCGCTCCCGAACCCGGGCGTCGGCGCTCACGGCCTCGGCCGTGGCCCTCGTCCTCTGCACGGCCGCGGCCCCCGCCGCGGCGTCGCCCCCCGCCGGAGCCGGGGACGGTCCGATCGCGGGCTTCACCGGCGCGCACGCGACGTGGCAGCGGCAGTACGAGAGGCTGCTCGGCGCCGTCCCGTCCGCGGAGGCCGCCCGCGCCCTGGACGCCGAACTGTCGGGCGAGCCGGGGCTGGCCACGACGACCGGCGACCGGAACCGCGTCCGGCGCATCGTCCGGCACTTCCGGTCGTACGGGCTTAAGCCCGAGGTCCGGACGTACTACGCCTACCTGTCCATGCCGAGGCGCGTGAAGGTCGAGATGACCGCGCCCGCGCACCGGACGCTGCCGGTCAAGGAGAAGAAGAGGCCCTGGCAGAAGCACTACGACGAGGTCATTCCGGGGCACAACGGCATGTCGCCGTCCGGGGACGTCCGGGGCGAGGTCGTCTACGCCAACTACGGGCGACCGGAGGACTTCGCGCTGCTCGCGAAGAACGGCGTCTCGGTCGAGGGCAAGATCGTCCTCGTCCGGTACGGGGCGGTGTTCCGCGGGATCAAGCCGCGCGAGGCCGCCGAGCACGGCGCGAAGGGCGTGCTCGTCTACTCCGATCCCGCCGACGACGGGTCCGCGAAGGGCGCGGTGTACCCGGACGGGCCGTGGCGGGCTCCGGACGGCATCCAGCGCGGCAGCATCGCGCAGATCCAGCTCGCGGCCGGCGACCCGCAGACGCCCGGCTGGCCGTCGGTGGCGGGCGCGCACCGCGTCCCGCCGTCGCGGGCCCCGATGCTGAAGGGCCTCATCCCGACGACGCCGATCTCCTACGGGGCGGCCGAGCCGCTGCTGCGCGCGCTCAAGGGCGGGCGGGTGCCGAAGGAATGGCAGGGCGGCCTGCCGTTCGCGTACCGGTTCGGGCCGGGCGGGACGAAGGTGCACCTCGACCTGGAGAACGAGTTCCAGGTGCGTCCGCTGTGGGACGTCACCGTGCGCATCCCCGGCAGCGAGCATCCCGAGCAGGAGGTCATCCTCGGCGCGCACCACGACGCGTGGGCGTACGGCAGCAGCGACAACCTGTCCGGCACGGAGAACGTCCTCCAGATAGGGCGCGCTCTGGGGACGCTCCTCAAGAAGGGGTGGCGGCCCAAGCGCTCCGTCGTCCTGGCCACCTGGGACGGCGAGGAGTACGGGCTGTTCGGCTCGACCGAGTACGCCGAGCAGCGCGCGGGCCGGCTCCGCAACGCCGTCGCCTACGTGAACATGGACGGCGCCGGAGGCTCGCATTTCGGCGCCTCGGCGACGCCCGCGCTGGACCGGTCCGTCGTCGACGCGTCCAAGGAGGTGCGCTGGCCCGGCACCGGCGGGACGCTGTACGAGGCGTGGAAGGCGCAGAACGGCGGGCGGACGCCGATCGACCGGATCGGCGGCGGCTCGGACTTCCAGGCGTTCTTCCAGCGGTACGGGGTGCCCGCGATGGACCTGGGCTCGTCCTCGCCGGGCAGCGCGGGGAACTACCACTGCGCGTGCGACGACTTCTACTGGATGTCCCGTTTCGGCGACCCCACCTGGGAGTACCACGCGGCCATGTCCCGGCTCGTCGGCATCGCGACGCTGCGGCTCGCGAACGCCGACGTCGTCGCGCTGGGCTACCGCCCCTACGCGGCGGAGACGGCCCGGTACCTCACCGCCTTCACCGCCGAGCAGCGCGAACGGCTGGGGTCGGTGCTCGTGGACGTCTCGCGCGACATCGGGCAGGCGAAGGCGTGGCAGCGTGCCGCCGAGGCGTTGCAGGCGCGCGCGGACGAGGCGCTCCGCGAGGGCGACACGGCCGCGTTCCGACGCCTCAACGACAAGATCATGCAGACCGAGCGGGACCTGCTGACTCAGGCCGGGCTGCCGGGCCGCCCCTGGTACCGGCACCAGATCTACGCGCCGGGCATCGACACCGGGTACGCCACGCAGCGGCTTCCCGCGCTGAACGACGCCCTGTTCGTCGACCGCGACGTCCGGACGGCGAAGGCGTACGAGGCCCGGCTGTACGCGAGCCTGCGCGCCGCGACCCGCACGCTCACCCCCTGAGGCGTCCCCCGGCGGCGGCGGGCGTCGCGCCCGCCGACACCTCCAGCACGCCCGTCTCGGTGACCAGCGCGGTCACGAGGCGGGCGGGCGTGACGTCGAACGCCGGGTTGAACGCGGTCACGCGCTCGGGCGCGGTCCGCGTGCCGCCCCAGGTCAGCACCTCGCCGGCGGGGCGCTCCTCGATGGGGATGGCGTCCCCGCCGGCGATCGCGAGGTCGACGGTGCTCCACGGCGCGGCGACCACCAGCGGTATCCCGGCGGACTGGCAGGCCAGCGCCACGCCCAGCGATCCGATCTTGTTGGCGGTGTCGCCGTTCGCGGCGATCCGGTCGGCGCCGATGACGGCGACGTCGGCGAGGCCGCGCAGGATCGTGCTCGGCGCGGCGGCGTCCGCCTGGACGACGCACGGGATGCCGGCCCGGTCGAGTTCCCAGGCGGTGAGCCGCGCGCCCTGCAGCAGCGGGCGGGTCTCGTCGGCGTAGACGAGTTCGACGCGGCCGCGCCCGTGGAGTTCGCGGACGACGCCGAGCGCGGTCCCCCAGCCGGCGGTGGCGAGCGCGCCGGCGTTGCAGTGCGTGAGGACGCGCAGGGGCCGGTCGCCCACCCGGTTCAGGATCCAGTCCGCGCCGAGGGCGCCGATCGCCCGGTTGCCGCGCACGTCCTCGTCCAGGAGCGCCTGCGCCTCCGCCGCGACCGCGTCGGCGCCCTTCCCGGCGAACGGGAGGACGCGGTCGACGCCGGCCGCCAGGTTCACGGCCGTCGGGCGGGCCCCGCGGACCCGCGCGATCGCGGCGTCCAGGGCCGCGCCGTCCCATCCCTCGCGCTCGGCCTGCCGGACGGCGACGGCGACGCCGAACGCGCCCGCGACGCCCAGGGCGGGCGCCCCGCGCACGACCAGGCGGCGGATCGCGTCCACGAGCGTGCCGACGTCGCGGGCCACGACGTACTCGACGCGGCCGGGCAGGACGGTCTGGTCCAGCAGGCGCAGCCCGTCGCCGGTCCACTCCAGCGTGCGCACGTCGTTCGTCATATCGCCCAAAATAGCGCGAAGCCCCACGCCATCGGGCCTTCCACCCCCGCGACTCCGCTGCGTGACCTGCGACAACTTGACAGAGGTCGAACCTGTGTTCGAAATTATGCAGGGGGCGTGGAGAGGAGGACGACGGTGCCGGAGGCCGCGCTGCGAGACCTGTCGGCGGTGCCGGCGACGCCGCTGGGCCGTGCCGCGCGCGACGCCGGGACGGTGCCCGTGCTGCCCGTGCTGCCCGCGCTGCGTCCCGTCCTGCCCGGCGGCGGGCTGCGGCCGGGCTCGGTCGTCGGCCTCGGCGGGCCGGGCGCGGCGTCCCTCGGCCTCGCACTCGTCGCGGGCGTCTCCCGGCACGGCGGCGAGGACGGGGCCGGCGGCTGGTGCGGCGTCGTCGGCGTCCCGGACTTCGGCGTCGCCGCCGCCGCCGGGATGGGCGCGGCCCCCGAGCGGCTGCTGCTCGTCGACGACCCGGGCGACCGATGGCCCGACGTGGTGGCGGCGCTGGCGGAGGCCGTCGGCCTGGTCCTGCTGCGCCCGCCGGAACGTCCGGGCTCCGCCGCCGTCCGCCGGCTGTCGGCGCTGGCCCGCAAGCACGGCTGCGTCCTGGCGCTGGCCGGCCCCTTCGCCGGGGACTGGCCGGGCACCCGGCTCCGCCTCCGCCTGGACGACGTGGCCTGGGACGGGCTCGGCGACGGCCACGGGCGGCTGAACGGCCGCCGCGCCCAGGTCACCGCCGAGGGCCGCGACGCGCCCGGCGCCGGCCGCCGCGCCCGCCTCTGGCTCCCCGCCGCCGACGGCACGGTCAGGCCCGACGAGACCGCGCGGCCGCCGCTCGAACTCGTGCCGGGCGCCGTCTCCGCCGGGGCCCCCGTCCATCCGCGGCCGCCCGGCGCACTGCCGCCGGCGCGGGCGGCGGAGGTGATCGCGTGACGCGGGTGCTGGTCGTGTGGTGCCCCGACTGGCCCGTCACCGCGGCCGGGATCGACGCGGCGACGGCCGGGGCCGTGGTGGAGCGCGGCCGGATCGCGGCGTGCTCGGCGGCGGCGCGCGCCGAGGGGGTGCGGCGCGGGCAGCGGCTCCGGGACGCGCAGCGGCGCTGCCCCGGCCTGGCCGTCCGGGAACGCGACACGGGCGCGGAGGGGCGCCGGTTCGAGGAGGTCGTGGCGGCGGTCGCGGAGCTGACACCGCGCGTGGAGGCGGTGCGGCCGGGGCTGTGCGCGATCCCGGCGCGGGGGCCGGCCCGCTTCTACGGCGGCGAGGAGGCGCTGCGCGTCCTGGTGCAGGACACGGTCGTGGAGGCGGGGCACGACTGCGGGACGGGCGTCGCGGACGGGCTGTTCGCCGCCGAGCTGGCGGCGCGGTCCGGGCAGGGCGGCGCCGTGGTGCCGGAGGGCGGCGCGGCGGCGTTCCTCGCGCCCTACCCGCTGTCGGTCCTGGACCGGCCGGAGCTGGCCGACCTGCTGCGGCGGCTCGGGATCAGGACGCTCGGCGACTTCGCGGCGCTGCCGTCCGGGCACGTGGCCGGGCGGTTCGGGACGGACGGGGCGCTCGCGCACCGGCTCGCGCGCGGCGAGCAGCCGCGCCCGCTCGCACCGGTCCCGGGCGCGGCCGACCTGTCGGTGCGCGGCGACTTCGACCCGCCCGCCGAGCAGGCCGAGCGGGTGGTGTTCGCGGCGAAGCGGCTCGCGGGCGAGCTGCACGACGGGCTCGCGGCGGACGGGCTGGCGTGCGTCCGGCTGGAGGCCGCGGTCGGGTTCGCGGACGGGCGCGTGCTGCGGCGGCTGTGGCGGCACGAGGGGCTGTCGGCGCTGGCCGTCGCCGAGCGGGTGCGGTGGCAGCTCGCGGCGTGGCAGGGCGGCGAGGCCGACGACGTCTGGGGCGGCGTCACGTGGGTGGAGCTGGCGCCCGACCAGATCGTCCCGGACGAGGGTCGCCAGGAGGCGCTCTGGGGCCGGACCGCCGTCACCGACCGGATCGACCGGGCGGCCGACCGCATCCAGGCGCTGCTCGGGCACCGGGGCGTCACCCGGCCTGTGCTCGTGGGCGGGCGCGGTCCGGGCGAGCGGGTCGTCCGGGTGCCGGTCGGGGACCTCGCCCCGTCCGGCCTGCCCGAGGGCCCGTGGCCGGGGCGCGTGACGGGCCCCGCGCCGGCGGTCGTCCCCGCGCTGCCGCCCGCGGCCGAGCTGGTCGACGCGTCCGGCGAGGCGGTGGCGGTGTCGGCGCGGTGCGAGGTGTCCGCGCCGCCCGCGACGCTCGTGGTCCGCGGGCGTCCCGCCGCCGTGACCGGCTGGACGGGCCCGTGGCCGGCGGACGAGCGCTGGTGGGATCCGGGCGCGTCCCGCCGCCGGGCGCGGTTCCAGGTCGCCACGGACGACGGCGCCGCGTACCTGCTGGCCGTCGAGGGCGGCCGGTGGCGCGTCGAGGCCGTCTATGACTAGGCGGCCTTCCCCGCACGGGCGCGGCGCATGACCGGGTGGCACAACCCGCCGATCCCGTGGCGGGAGTTCGAGGAGCGGCTGTCGTGGCGCGGGCCCGGACGGGAGGCCGGGCGGGAGGCCGGGCGGGAGGCCGGGCGGGAGGCCGGGCGGGAGGCCGGGCGGGAGGCCGGGCGGGAGGCCGGGCGGGCGCCGCAGGAGCCGCCGCGGCCACCGGAGCCCCCGCGCCGCGCGGACGCGCGGGTGCCGTGGGCGGAGCTGCACGTCCACTCGTCGTTCAGCTTCCTGGACGGCGCCAGCGACCCCGCCTCGCTCGTCGCGGAGGCGGCGCGGCTCGGCGTGGAGGCGATGGCGGTCACCGACCACGACGGCATGTACGGGGCGGTGCAGTTCGCGCAGGCCGCGCACGGCGCCGGGATCGGGACGGTGTTCGGCGCGGAGCTGAGCCTCGGCCTGCCGGGCCCGCAGACCGGGGAGCCCGACCCGGCGGGCCGGCACCTGCTGGTCCTCGCGCGCGGCGCCCCCGGATACGCGCGGCTGTGCTCGGCGATCACGTCGGCGCAGCTCGCGGGCGGGCGCAAGGGCCGCCCCGTCTACGACCTGGACGCGCTGTCCGGCGCGCACGGCGGCCGCTGGGCGGTGCTGACCGGATGCCGGAAGGGCCCCGTCCCGGCGGCGCTGGAGGCGGGCGGCCCGGACGCGGCGGAGCGTGCGCTGCGCGACCTGATCGCCAGGTTCGGCCGCGAGAACGTGTTCGTCGAGCTGGTCGACCACGACCAGCCCGACGACGACCCGCGCAACGACGCCCTGTTCGAGCTGGCGGCGCGCGCCGGCGTGGACGCCGTGGCGTCCAACAACGTGCATTTCGCGGCGCCCGGCGCGGACGCGCGGCTGGCGCAGGCGCTGGCCGCCGTCCGGGCCCGCCGCAGCCTGGACGACATGGCGGGCTGGCTCCCCGCGAGCGGCACCGCGCACATCCGGAGCGGCGCCGAGATGGCGAAGCGGCTGGCGCGGTTCCCCGGCGTCCTGGAGCGGACGGTCGCCCTGGCCCGCGAGTGCCTGTTCGGCTTCGACGTGGTGGCGCCCAGGCTGCCCGACTGGCCCGTCCCGGACGGCCACACCGAGGCGACGTGGCTGCGGCGGCTGGTGGCGGAGGGCGCGCTCAGGCGGTACGGGCCGCCGGAGCGCGAGCGGGTGGCGGGCGCGTACGCGCAGATCGCCAAGGAGCTGGACGTCATCGAGCAGCTCCGCTTCCCCGGCTACTTCCTGATCGTCCACGACATCGTGGAGTTCTGCCGCGGGAGGGGCATCCTGTGCCAGGGCCGCGGGTCGGCGGCGAACTCGGCGGTCTGCTACGCGCTCGGCATCACGGGCGTCGACGCCGTCCGGCACGGGCTGCTGTTCGAGCGGTTCCTGTCGCCCGGACGCGACGGCCCGCCCGACATCGACCTCGACATCGAGCACAAGCGCCGCGAGGAGGCCATCCAGTACGTCTACGGCAAGTACGGGCGGGAGTGCACGGCGCAGGTCGCGAACGTCATCAGCTACCGGCCGCGTATGGCCGTCCGGGACGCCGCCCGCGCGCTCGGCTTCTCCCCCGGCCAGCAGGACGCCTGGTCCAAGGGCATCGACCCGCGCGACCCGGTGGGGTCGGAGTCCGACGTCCCCGCGCCGGTGCTGGAACTGGCGGGCCGGATGCTGGCGCTGCCCCGCCACCTCGGCATCCACTCCGGCGGCATGGTGATCGCGGACCGGCCGGTCGGCGAGATCTGCCCGGTCGAGTGGGCGGCGATGCCCGGCCGCAGCGTCCTGCAGTGGGACAAGGACGACTGCGCGGCGGCCGGCCTGGTGAAGTTCGACCTGCTCGGCCTCGGCATGCTCGCCGCGCTGCACGACTGCTTCGACCTGGTGGCCGAGCACCACGGGCGGCGCTACGACCTGCAGTCCGTCCCGCCGGAGGACGAGCCCGTCTACGACATGCTGTGCGACGCCGACACGGTCGGGGTGTTCCAGGTCGAGTCGCGCGCGCAGATGGCGACGCTGCCGCGCCTGCGGCCCCGGAGGTTCTACGACCTGGTGGTGGAGGTGGCGCTGATCCGGCCGGGGCCGATCCAGGGCGGGTCCGTCCACCCGTACCTGCGGCGGCGGAAGGGGCTGGAGCCCGCCGTCTGCCCGCATCCGCTGATGGAGCCCGCGCTCGGCCGGACGCTCGGCGTGCCGCTGTTCCAGGAGCAGATGATGCAGCTCGCCGTCGACTGCGCCGGGTTCACCCCCGCGGAGTCGGACCGGCTCCGGCAGGCGATGGGCGCCAAGCGCGCCCCCGAGCGGGTCGAGCGGCTGCGGCGCCGGCTGCTGGACGGGATGGCCGAGCGCGGCATCCCGTCCGGCGTCGCGGAGAGCGTCTACGAGAAGATCCTCGGCTTCACCGGGTTCGGGTTCCCCGAGTCGCACGCGCAGAGCTTCGCCCACCTGGTGTACGCGAGCGCCTATCTGAAGCGCCATTATCCGGCCGCTTTCACCGCCGCTCTGGTGCGCAACCAGCCGATGGGGTTCTACAGCCCGCAGAGCCTTCTGGCGGACGCCAAGCACCACGGCGTCGTGGTCAGGGGCGTGGACATCAACGCCAGCGACGTCCATCCGACGCTGGAGGAGCCGATCGAGGTCGACTCCGGCCATCCGCACGCGCCGGCCGAGCCGCAGCCGGCGATCCGGCTCGGCCTGTCCGGCATCCGCAACCTGGGCGACGGGACGGCGGAGGCGATCGCGGCGGGACGCCCCTACACGAGCATGGAGGACCTCGCCCGCCGCGTGCCGGTGCCGGCCGGCGCGCTGGAGGCGCTCGCGACCGCGGGCGCGTTCGACGGGCTCGGGACGACCCGGCGGGAGGCGCTGTGGGCCGCGGGCGCGCTGGCCGGATCCGGACCCGGGCGGCTGGAGGGCGTGACGCCGGGCGCGGCGGCGCCCCCGCTGCCCGCCATGACGCCGGTCGAGGAGACGCTCGCCGACCTGTGGGCCACCGGCGTGTCCAGCGTCCACCCGGTCGCGCACGTCCGGGAGGCCCTCGACGAGCTGGGCGCCCTGTCGTCGGCGCGGCTCGCCGGGACGCCGGGCGAGACCAACGTCGTCGTCGCCGGGCTGGTCACCCACCGGCAGCGCCCGCCGACCGCCGGCGGCATCGTGTTCATGACGCTGGAGGACGAGACCGGCATCGTCAACGTGGTGTGCCCGCCGCAGGTGTTCCAGCGGCACCGGGCCCTCGCCGTCGACTCGCAGGCGCTGCTGGTCAGCGGCCGGCTGGAGCGCGCGGACGGGGTCGCGAACGTCCGCGCGACCCGGCTGCGCCGGCTGCCCGTCCCCGGGCGGGTGCGGGCCCGCGACTTCCATTGATCCGGCGCGGCTAGAACCTTGGGCCGCCCTCTGACATCGTAAGGAGGCGTTGGGGCCGCGTGCCGCCGTGGCGGCGGCCGCCAAGGCGTGGCCGCGGGGAAAAGGTGATCTCCATGGACGGGCCGCGAGCGTCCTCCCTGCGCGAGCTGCGCCCGGACGACCCCACGCGCATCGGCCGGTACCGGATCGAGGCCAAGGTCGGCGAGGGCGGGATGGGCGCCGTCTACCTGGGCCGCGACGACGCGGGACGTCCCGTCGCCGTCAAGGTCGTCCGCGCCGAGCTGGCCGGCGACCGGACGTTCCTCGCCCGGTTCCACGACGAGGCCGCCAACGCGCAGCGGGTCGCGTCGTTCTGCACCGCGCAGGTCCTCGAACACGGCGAGGACCTCGGCCTCGCCTACATCGTGACCGAGTACATCGACGGGCCGTCGCTGCTGGAGCACGTCAGCGAGCAGGGCGCGCTGTCGCCCGGCATGCTGCACGGCGTCGCGGTCGGCGTCGCCGCCGCGCTGGTCGCCATCCACAGCGCGGGGCTGGTGCACCGCGACCTGAAGCCGAGCAACGTGCTGCTGTCCATCTCCGGCCCCCGGGTGATCGACTTCGGGATCGCCCGCGCGCTCGACGTGGCCTCGTCGCACACCCGGACGGGCCAGGTCGTGGGCACGCCCGGCTGGATCGCGCCGGAGCAGATCACTACGCAGCAGGTCACCCCGGCCGTCGACGTGTTCGCGTGGGGCTGCCTGGTCGCGTACGCGGCGAGCGGCCGCAACCCGTTCGGGCAGGGCTCGTTCCAGCTCCTCGCGGCGCGCGCCGTGCACGCCGACCCGGAGATCGGCGACCTGCCGCCGTCGCTGTCCGGGATCGTCCAGGGGGCGCTGCGCAAGGACCCCGGCGCCCGGCCGAGCGCCCGCGATCTGCTGCTCGCCCTCGTCGGCGGCGCCGGCGAGGCCGCGGTGACGACCGAGCTCGGCGAGTCGTGGACCTCGCCGCCGGCCGGGGGCAACCCCAACGCCACCTCGCGGGACGCCCCCTCCTCCGGGCCCGCGCCGGCGCCGCCGATGCCGGCGCCGCCCGTCCCGCAGCAGCCCGTCCCGCAGCAGCCCGTCCCGCAGTGGCAGGTCCCACGGCAGCCGGTTCCGCAGCAGCAGGCCCCGCAGCGGCCCGTCCCCGCGCCGCCCGTGCCGGAGCCGCCCACGCGGCCGGTGCACGAGCTCCACACCGAACCGCCCACCGAACGCGAGTACGCGGTGCCCCCGCCCGTCCTCCCGCCGGCGCCGGGACGGGGCGGACGGCCGTCCAGGCGCACCACGCTCATCGCCTCCGCCGCGGCGGGCGTGCTGGTGGCGGGCCTCGTGGCGGGCGCCGTCTACTACCTGGCCCAGCCGTCCGGCGAGGCCGGGAACACGGGGCGGAAACCGGCGGCGTTCCCGGCGGGGCCGCTGCTGGTGCGGGTCGACACCAAACCCGGCTGGCCCAAGTCGTGCCACGCCGACATCGGGCTCTTCACGCCCGCCGGCAACGCCGTGCGCACGCTCGCCCCCGGGCCGGAGTGCGACGTCCTCCCGGAGTGGTCACCGGACCGCAGGCTCATCGCCTTCACCCGGACGGGCGGGGGCTCCAGCGCGGCGTGGGTGATGAACGCCGACGGCTCCGGCGCGCAGAAGGTCACCGACATCGCGGGCGGACGGGTGACCTGGTCGCCCGACGGCAGGCGCCTCGCGTACATGGGCCTGCGGGGCTCCACCAGGCAGATCTTCGCCATCGCCCTCCAGGACCGCAAGGTCACCCAGCTCACCACCGACGACTCCGCCAAGGACGACCCGATGTGGTCGTCCACCGGCAGGCTCGTCTTCTGGAGCAAGCGCGACGGCGCCGAGCAGATCTACAGCCTCGCCCCGGACGACCCCGGCGGGCGGTGGACGAAACTGACCAGTGACGGCGTCCGGTCGGTGGATCCCGAATGGTCGCCGGACGGGTCGAAGATCGCCTTCACCCGGGGCACGTCCGACGACAGCGCCATCTGGACGATGAACGCCGACGGCTCCGCCCCGGAGGCCCTCACGTCCGGCGGCGAGCACGACATGGACCCGGCGTGGTCCCGCGACGGCCGCTGGATCTGCTACGCGCGGGGCGCGACCAGCGACCCGGTGCTGCACGCGATCCGCGCGGACGGCACCGACGACCGCGAACTCACCCCGGCCGGCCGCCGCCTCGGCCACCCGAGCTGGTAGCCGGCGGCCGGCTCAGCCGGTGATCATGTCGAGGCGGCGCAGGATGACGCCCTCGCGCAACGCCCACGGGCAGATCTCCAGCGCGGTCAGCTCGAACAGGTCCATCGCGGCGTCCGCGACGATCGCGCCCGCGAGCAGCTGCTCGGCGCGGCTCTCCGACACGCCGGGCAGCTCGGCGCGCTCGGCGGCCGGCATCGGCGCGAGCTTCTCCGCCCAGTCCGTCACGTCGGAGTCGGACAGGGCGCGGCGCTGGAACGGTCCTTCGGCGGACGGCGCGGCCCCGGCGATCCGGGCGAGCTGGCGGAACGTCTTGGACGTGGCGACCGCGTGGTCGGCGGGCCCGTACCGGGCGACGTCCCCGACCTGCCGGGCGATCTCCGCCCGGACGTGCCGGCGCAGGTCGCGGATCTCCTCGGGCGGCGGCGGGTCGGCGGTGAACCGGTCGCGGGTGAGCCGGCCCGCGCCGAGCGGCAGCGAGACCGCCACGTCCGGCTCCTCGTCGATGCCGGACGCGATCTCCAGCGAGCCGCCGCCGATGTCCACCACGAGCAGCCGCCCCGACGACCAGCCGAACCAGCGCCGGACGGCGAGGAACGTCAGCCGCGCCTCCTCCTCGCCGGGCAGCGAGCGGATGTCGATCGACCTGCCGGCGCGGATGCGGCCGAGGACCTCCTCGCCGTTGGCGGCGTCGCGGACGGCGGAGGTCGCGAACGCGACCAGGTCCTCGACGCCCTTGTCCTCGGCGATCCGCAGCGCCTCGTCGACGAAGTCGCCCAGCAGCGTCTCGCCCTCCGCGGACAGGCGGTCGGCGTCGTCCAGGTGGGCGGCGAGCCGCAGCTCGGCCTTGTGGGAGTACGCGGGGAGGGGGCGCGCCCCCCGATGCGCGTCGACCACCAGCAGATGCACGGTGTTCGAGCCAACGTCCAGCACGCCGAGTCGCATGCCTGCGACGCTACCGGACGCGCCGGGAGCCGCCGGGGGCCGGGCGGGCGCCGGTTGCGGCTACGGTGGCGGGCATGAACGCGGGAGCACAGCGGCGGTGGCGGGTCCCCCCAGGTCATGTGGCGGTGAAGTGCGCCGCCGCGGCGGCCGTCACGGCGCTCATCGTCCTCTACAGCCACGACCCGCAGTTCCTGTTCCTCGCGGCCGCGGCGGCGATCGGGCTGAACGCCCTCGCGCTGCGCGACCTGGTCGCGCCGGTCCGGCTCGCCGCCGACGGGGACGGGCTCACGGTCGTGACCGGCTACGCGGGGCACCGCCGCATCCGGTGGGACGAGATCAGCACGATCCGGGTCGACGAGCGGCGCCGGCTCCTGCTGCACACGCGGATCCTGGAGATCGAGACCGCCGACGACCTGTACCTGCTCAGCGCCTACGACCTCGGCTCCGACGTCCACGACGTCGCCGACGAGCTGTACCGGCTGCGGGCCCGCACGAGCCGCTAGGGCTCGGGCAGCTCGTCCGGCCCGGGGTAGGAGCTCTGCGCGCCCCGCCTGGTCACCGCCGCGGCGCCCACGCGGGTGGCGTAGCGGGCGGCGTCGCGCAGCGCGTCGCCGCGGGCGAGGCGCAGGCACAGCGCGGCGGTGAAGGCGTCGCCCGCGCCGGTCGTGTCGACGGCGTCCGCCTTCGGGGACGGGATCGCGGTGACGCCGTCGCCGTCGGCGACCACGACGCCGTCGGCGCCGAGCGTGACGACGACCGAGCGGGGCCCCGAGCGGGCGAGCGCGGCCGCCAGCGCGCCGGCGTCGTCGTCGACGGCGCCGTCCAGGAGGAACGCGGCCTCGTGCTCGTTGACGACGAGGGGGTCGCAGAGGGCGAGCAGCCCGTCCGGGACGGGCGCGGGCGGCGACAGGTTGAGGACGACCCGCCCGCCGGCCTCGGCCGCGGCGCGGGCGGCGGCCTCCACGGCGGGCAGCGGCACCTCCAGCTGGAACGACACGACGGACGCGCCGGCGATCATCGCGCGGGCGGCGGCGACGTCCGCCGCGCCGAGCCGGGCGTTGGCGCCGGGCGAGACGATGATGCTGTTGTCGCCGTCCGGCCCGACGGTGATCAGCGCGACGCCGGTCGGCACCCCGGGCGTGGTCGCCAGGTGCGCGAGGTCCACGCCGTCCGCGGCGAGCGCGCCGCGCAGCAGCTCGCCGTACCCGTCGTCGCCGACGCGCCCGACGATCCCGGCCCGTCCGCCGAGCCGCGCCGCCGCGACCGCCTGGTTGGCCCCCTTGCCGCCCGGATGGACGACGAGGTCGGAGCCCAGCACCGTCTCCCCCGGCGCGGGGCGCCGGTCGACCCCGACGACGAGATCCGCGTTGACCGACCCCACCACGACGACTTCCCACTGTTCGATCACGGGGTAACCACTACAGGGGCGGCCGCGGTTCGCGCAAGCGCCGGCCGCACCGGCACGCGCTGGTCACACGGGGTGCAGCTCGGCCAGGTCGACGATCTCGGCGAGGTCCTCGACCGACGGGTAGTAGCCGCGGCCGACCAGTTCCCCGCGCCGCGTCACCAGGAACGCGCTCTCGCCGCGCACGCCCGCGTACTCCGCCAGGACGCGGTGCGCGCCCGCCAGCCGCACCGCCGTCACGCGCAGGCCGCCGGGCCCCGCCCAGCTCCCCCGATCACCCTCCATACACGGAACGCTACGCTGCGTGACATATCGTGACGGGACCGGGTTCCGCGTTCGTGTTGCCGCCCGGTCGGCGATGGGACGATCATGTCCCGGTGACCGACTTCTCGGACGGGACCGCCTCCGGCCTGGACACCGGCTCCCCCAACGTGGCGCGGATGTACGACTACTGGCTCGGCGGCAAGGACAACTTCGCCGCCGACCGGGAGGCCGCCGAGCGGGTCGTGGAGATCTCCGAGGGCCGCGTCGTGCGCGGCGTCCGCCTCAACCGGGCCTTCCTGCGCGCCGCGGTGCGCGCCGCCGCCGACGCCGGCGTCCGCCAGTTCCTCGACCTCGGGTCCGGGCTGCCGACGCGGGAGAACGTGCACGAGGCGGCGGCGGGCGCCGCCCCGGGCACGCGGACCGTCTACGTCGACCACGACCCGGTCGTCTGCGCGCACGGCCGCGCGCTCCTCGCCGGCGCCGGGGGCGTCGGCCTCGCCGAGGCGGACCTGCGCCGCCCGGACGAGGTCCTCGGCCACCCCGCCGTCCGCGACATGATCGACTTCTCCGAGCCGGTGGCGCTGCTGCTGGTGTCGGTGCTGCACTTCGTGGCCGACGCCGACGACCCGCACGCGCTGGTCGCCCGCTACCGGGACGCGCTGGCGCCCGGCAGCCGGCTCATCCTCTCCCACCTCGCCTCGGACGCCTTCCCCGAGCACATGGCGCGGGCCGAACAGGTCTACGAGGGCGCTAGCGCGCGGCTCGGCGCCCGCCCGAGCGAACAGATCGGCCGCTTCTTCGACGGTTTCGACCTGATCCCCCCAGGGCTGACCGGCCCCCGCGAATGGCTGGGCGACGCCGACCAGGACGGCGAGCGCTTCGCCGGCCTGGTCGGCATGGGCGGACTGCCCCGCAGGTGAGCCGGGCGCACTACCGCGCCCGCCGATCCCCGCCGTCCGCGGCATCGGCGGCATCGGCGTCGGCGGCGTTCGCGGCGCGCCAGGCGCTCTGGTCGCGGGCGACGCGCTGGAAGGCGTCCTTGAACGCGGTGAAGGCCCCGTCGCCGAGGGCGCGCCGGTGCCGGTCCTCGATGCCGGCGAGGATCGCGCGGGCCTTCGCGATCTCGTCGAGGCCGTGCTCGGTGGGGACGATCCGCTTGGCGCGCCGGTCGTCCGGATCGGGTTCGCGGCGGACGTAGCCGAGCGCGACCAGCTCGTCCACGATCGTGCCGACGATCTGCTTGTGCTGGCCGGACCGGGCCGACAGCTCGGTGGCGCGCAGCCCCTCCGGGTCGAGGAAGGCGAGGACGGTGCCGTGCCGGGGCCGGACGTCCGGATGGCCCTCCTCGGCCAGGCGCTCGAACAGCTCCTCCTGCAACGCCCGCATCAGCCGGCCCGCCAGCATCCCCAGATCGGGCCCCCGCCCTTCGCTCTCCGTGTTAGTCACGATTGTTGACTATAACCGCACAGGGCCGCGCCGGGCCACGCCGGCGGGCCCCGGCGGCGAACCGGGACCCGTCCGGCTCAGGAGACGCTCCCCTCGAACTTCCAGTCGCCGGAACCGATCTCGAAGACGGCGCGGCCGTTCCGCACGCCGATCCAGCGGGCGTCTCGGGGCGCGGTGGGCCTGGCGGCCCCGTCGGAGACCGGGAACTCCACCCGCGCACCGGCGCCGGGCGGGACGGTGACGTCCAGGCGGAGCTTCCTGCCGGTGCGGCGCCAGGACGCCGCGGCGCGCCCGCGCGGCGTCTCGTAGGTGGCGGCGGCGCGCGTGACGTCGCCGACGACGGCCGGCCGGACGAGGAGCGTCTCGAAGGCGATCGAGTCGTCCGTCTGGCCGAGGCCGGCGAGCCCCGCGTGGAACCACTCGTCGATGGCGCCGAGCATGAAGTGGTTCTGCGAGTTCCCGGAGGTGGGCCCGTCCCAGTTCTCGGTCAGCGAGGTCGCGCCGTGCACGACCTGGTAGCCGTAGCTCGGGTTGCCGGTCTGCGTGGCGAACGCGTGGATGACGTCGTCGCGTCCGGCCGCAGACAGGACGTGGAACACCGACGGCAGCGCGATCTCGCCGACGGTGAGGTGGTAGCCCTTCGCCTCGATGCCGTTCACCAGGTGGGCGAGGACGGCGTCCTTCTTGCCGTCGGGGACGACGCCCATGTCGAGCGCGAGCGCGTCGCAGGCCTGGCTGCCGGAGCCGTAGGTGTCGCCGGTCGCGTACTTGGCGTTGAACGCCGACCCGATCCGCCCCGCCAGGGCCTCGTACTCGGCCGCGTCCGCGTCCTTGCCGATGACCTTCGCGATGCGGGCGAGGGCGGACACGGCGCGGTGGTAGCCGAACGTGGCGGTCACGCCCTTGGGCGTGCTGTTGTCGAACGTGATCCAGTCGCCCAGGCCGTAGTCGAGGAGATGCCCGTCCGCCTTGCCGGACAGGTAGTCGACGTAGCGCACCATGTTCGGGTAGTAGGTGCGGAGCGTGGCCACGTCCCCATAGGCGCGGTACATCTGCCAGGGCGCGAAGACGATGACGTTGCCCCAGTTGGGGTCGTCCCTGAACCCGCCGGAGAACACCGTGAACTCGGGCGCGATGTCGGGGACGAGACCGTCCGCCGTCTGGGCCTCGGCGATGTCGCGGACGATCGCGCCGTAGTAGGCGGCGACGTCGTAGTTGCGGGCGACGGCGGGGAACACCAGGTTGGCCTGCTCCAGCCAGCCGAGCTTCTCCCGGTGCGGGCAGTCGGTGAGGACGGAGTACATGTTGCTCTGCACGGCCCGGTCGATGATCCGGTGGATGTCGTTGAGGAGGCCGTGCGAACTGGTGAACGAGCCCGCGCCGGCATTGCCCGCGCGCAGCACGATCCCGGTGACCGTGCGCTCGTCCGGCGCGGACGGCAGCCCTTCGAGCTGCAGGTAGCGGAAGCCGTGGTAGACGAACCGCGGATGCCACGTCTCGGTGCCCTCGCCGGACAGGGTGTAGGTGTCCCAGATGGGCGAGCCGGTGGTGTGCTGGCTGACGGTCCCGTCGTCGTCGAGCAGCTCGCCGGGGCGCATGGTGACCTTCGTCCCGGCCGGTCCGCTGACGCGCAGCTCCGGCCAGCCCGCGAAGTTGGTGCCGAGGTCGACGACGTAGACGCCGTCCTTCGGCTGCGTGATCTTCTTGGTGCGGAAGGCGCCGACCGGGACGATCGGCGGCGCGGTGCGGGCGGCGAGCCGGGCCGTGGGCGCGGCGACCCGCACCGCGTCCGCCCAGTCCCGCGGGGTGCGGCGCGCGTCGTGGTCCTCGCCGCCGTACCAGTTGGTGAAGGTGGTCGCGCCGAGGGCGGTGCGCCAGGACGTGTCGGACGCGACGACCTCCCGCGACCCGTCGGTGTAGGTGATCTCTAGCTGGCCGAGGAACGCGGGCTTGCCGTCCGACCGGGTGAGCTTCTCGTAGCGGCCGGGCGTGGGCGGGACGTGCGCCATGCCGGTGCCCAGTTCGACCTGCACGCGGTTGCCGCCGCGATGGAGCAGCCCGGTCACGTCGTAGGTGGAGTAGACGAGCCGCTCCTTGTACGCGCTGTAGGGCGGTTCGAGGACGGCGTCGCTGACGGGGCGTCCGTTCACCGTGATGTCCAGGACGCCGAGGGCCGTCGCGTAGAGGCGCGCCGTGCGGACCCGCTTGCCCACCGTGAACTCGCGCCTGAAGACGGGGAGCGCCTCGGGCTGCCGGTGCAGCGGCGGCGGCGCCTCCTGCCCCTCGACCGTGGCGGCGGTGTCGAACGTCTTGCCGTCGCCGGACGTCCGGACGGTGAAGTCCTCCGGGAAGTTGGCCGTCCTCCCGTCGTCGGTCGTCACGTCCGTGCGCGGGTAGAGCAGGACGCGGTCGAACCGCTTCTCCTCGCCGAGGTCGATCTGGATCCAGACGGGGTCGGCGAGGTCCTGGTCCCGCCGCTCCATGCTGGTGTAGCCGAAGGGGGCGGTGTCGCTGGTGAGCGAGCCGTCCGTGAGCGCCTTCGGTTCCCACTGGCCGCCGACCGTGTAGCTCTCGGACGCGGTCACGGCCGCCTTGGCCGCCGCGTTCGCGCCGGACTCCCCGTCCAGCACCTGGATCTCGGCGAGCTGGAGCCGCGACACCTTGTACGGCCAGCCCTCCTTGATCGGAAGGCCGAGCCGCGTCACGTCCAGCCGGACGTAGCGGGCGGACCGGGCCGGGAACGTGATCGTCGCGGCCGCCGGGCTCGGCTCCCCGGACCACGCCTCGTTGCCGATCCACCGGGCCGCCCAGTCCGCGGCGGCGAGCAGGCCCATCTCGAAGTGGGACGGCTCGCTCCACGCGGACGCGCGGCCGTCCCCGTCCCATACCCTGACCTGCCAGGACGCCCGCTCACGGGACTTCAGCGCCCGTCCGGCGTAGACGGCCGACACGGCGGCGCCGCCGACCTTGCCGGAGTCCCACAGGTCGGGACGGGCGAGGCGCGCCTCCGACGTGGCGACCCGCACCTGGTAGGCGGACGGGACGGCGTTGCGCGGCCCCGCCGCGAACCGCCAGCTCAGCGTCGGTTTCGTGGCGTCGATCCCGAGCGGGGCCGGCATGTGGTCGACCTGCGGATCGGCGGGCCGCAGCGTCGGGGCCCTCCCCGGGCCGGGCGCCGCCGACGCGGGCGCGACGACCGCGCCGCCCGCCGTGACCGCCGCCGCGGCGACGCCGCCGGCCTGCACGAACCTTCTTCTGGACAACTCGTTCATCACGCAGGCTCCTCGGCCATGGTTCGCGAACGGCAGGTGAGGGGACCGGATCCCCTGATCACGCCGTCAGAGTCGTTCGGTCAGGGGTTCACTTGGATGAGGTCGACCTCCAGGAGGTCGGCGACGGCCTTCAGGTCGGCGGCCATGTGGCCGGTGCCGAGGGCCCAGTGGTGGGAGATGCCGGTGGCGGACCACGCGTCGGTCCACTCGCCGGGGTCGCAGCCGAAGTCGACGCGGGACGTGGTGTTGCCGATCCGCAGCAGCGGCCCGTCCACGGTCTCGCCCTCGGACGCGACGAACGCGAACCGGCCGTCGCGGCGCTGGACGATCCCGAACGCGGTGACCGGGCCGTGCCTGACGTCGAACTCCACGGACACGCCGTAGCCGCGCTTGCCGTGGTAGACGCCGAGGCCGCGCAGCAGCGGCCGGCGGGCGCTGATCGCCAGGTGGGCGGGCCCGTCGTGGCCCATCTCGACGTGGCCGCGCCGGAAGTCCAGCGCCTGCAGCTCGGTGAACGAGCCGCCCGCCCCCAGCCGGTCGGCGATCAGCATGGCGAGGGACGTGCGCAGCTCGTACTCGCCCGCCGCCGGGATCCCGCGCGCGGTGAGCAGCGAGGCGCCGAGGATCATCCCGGCGCCGAGCCGCTCGTGGATCTCGCCGTCCAGGCCCCGGTGGTAGTAGGCGAGGCTGTCCAGCCCGAAGTCGGCGGTGAGCCGGTCGAGCCCGACGGCGACGCGGGCCGCCCAGGCGAGGTCGTCGCCGTCGACGGACTCGTCCAGCTCGAAGATCTCCTCCGCCTCGGCCTTCTTCGCGGCGGCCTCGGCGCCGGTGACCTTCTCCACCCGCACCCGCAGGTCGTCGAACTCCAGCACCTCGACGTGCCCGCCGAAGTTGGCGCTGACGAGCGTGAGGTCGGTGGAGACGTCCAGCATGCCGGGGTACAGGTGGCCCATGAGGCCGTGCCGGCCGCGCCGCAGCGCCGCGCGGACCCCGGCGGCCCGGACCCAGCGGCCGATCCTCGCCCAGGCGCGCTCGTCCTCCAGGTACCCGGAGACGGAGCGGAACGGGACACCGCAGCGCTCGAACGCGTTGGCCATCTCCGGCAGCGGGCAGGCTCCGCAGTAGGCGAGCCACTGCCCGGTGTCGAACGTCGCGTGGTCCATCGACTCGGTCGGCTGCAGGTTGATCAGCAGTACCGGCGCGTCCGCCCGCTGCGCGACCGGGACGAGCATCGACGCGGTCATGTAGGTCGTGAGGAAGCCGACGATGACGTCGCAGCCGGCCGCGCGGAGCCGCTCCGCGGCCGCCGTGCCCTCCTGCGCGTCGGAGATGAAGCCGGCGTCCACGACCTCGGCGCCGAGCCCCCGCATCCGCTCCGAGACGCGCTCGGCGGACCGCTTCAGCTGCGGCAGCAGGTCGGGGAACTGCGGCCAGTAGGCGCCGAGGCCCCCGGCGACGAGGCCGACCTTCACGGGCGGCGCTGCGGTGTCTGCCATTCCGCTCCTTCTCTCGGGCTAGTGGGCCGTGAGCGTGTGGCGCCCGGCGGACGCGCCGTCGACGTAGACGTACACGCCGTCGCTGGACACCCCCGGCCGGGTGGCCTCGCCGCCGGCCCAGACCGTCCGGCCGTCCAGGGCGACGCGGCGGGTGGACGCCGAGACCGGGACGGCGAGGCGGCCGCTCGTGCCGCGCGGCGCCGTGACCTTCAGCTGGAAGCCGTGGCCGGTCCTGCGCCAGGACGCGGCGATGTCGCCGTGCGGGGTCGGGACGGTCCCCTCGGCCCACTTCAGGTCCCCGGTGAACGGCACCACGGCCCAGGACGCGTATCCGGGGCCGGTGGGCCGCACCCCGAGGACCTTCGTGCTGAGGGTGGTGGTCGGCTGCGCGGCCCAGCCGTGCGCGAGGCTGGAGAACTGCTTCAGGTTGGGCGAGCCGTCCGGCTGCATGTGCTCCCAGAACGTGGAGCCGGGGTCCTGCGCGAGCTGGTGGCCCCAGAACTTGCGGATCAGCTCCAGGCCGGACGCGTCACCGGTCTCCAGGCGCGCGTCGACCTCGAACCCGCTCGGCAGCGGCGCGTAGAACGGCGGGATGCTCGCGTTCGGCGTGGACTGGGAGACCGTCAGCGACCCGATCCCGGTCCAGTTGTTGGCGCGCAGGTAGGCGAGGGCGCGCCCGGCGCGGTCCCCGCCGGCGATGCCGCTGAGGACGGCGGCGACGTTGCCGTCCTGCGGGTAGGCGCCCGGGATCTCGCGGGACAGCCGGTAGGCGCCGGCCTTCTCGTCCCAGAGCTGCTCGTTGACGGCCTTCTTCACCACGGCGGCCCGGTCGGCGTACGTCGCGGCGGACGCGTCGCCGCGCGCCTTCGCCATCGCGGCCATCTGGTCGAGGTTGCGGGCGTACAGCGCGTTGACGTAGGTCTCGTGGCCGCAGTTGGAGTACCCGTAGTGGCCACACGACCCGGACTCGGCGAACCCGATGAGGCCCGCGCCGTCCTCCGCGCGGACCGACTCCAGCCAGGCGGTCGCCTTCGTCAGCTGCGGCCACCACCGGTCGAGGTAGGCGCGGTCGCCGCTGTACATCCAGTGGTCGTACATGTTGGACACGAACCAGGTGACGTACTCGCCGTAGGTGCGCAGCTCGTTCTGGTTGTGCTGGCCGACGAGGCTGGCGGCGGGCATGTAGCCGTCGGGGAGCTGCTGGGCGGCGAGCGACGACAGCGAGTTGTCGATGGCGCCCCGGTCGTAGGTGCTGAGGTAGGCGACGGGCACCTGGACGGCGAGGTCGCCCTGCCAGACGATCCGGTCGCGCTTGCCGCCGTCGAAGATGACCGACGTCTTCGGGTCGGCGTGCGGTACGGGGTCGTCGGCGTGGTCGCCCTCGCCCGGCTCGTACGGCCACTTCTTCGCCGTGCCGGACGCGCCGGTGTTGACCTGGACGGTGTAGGCGCCCGCGTACCAGACCTTGTTGAGCAGGTTGTCGCTGGACAGGAAGTTGCCGCGGTAGCCGTCCAGGTCGCGCTGGTCGGGCGCGGCGGTGAAGTCGAGCGACACCGCGTCGATGTCGACGGTCCCGGGGCCGTCCAGGAACAGCGTCGCGTAGCGGAACCCGCCGCGCAGCTCCTTGTCGCGGACGGTGCCGGGCAGGCTCGCGCCGTCCAGCGGGAGGGCGTGGCTGTCGGTGTCCGCGGTGTAGGGCTGGCCGGGGAAGCCGTTCCAGATGTTCGCGGTGTCGCAGCCGGGCGCGATCTTGCCCTGGCCGTCGTTGGCGTCCGGGGTCAGCGCCATGTACCGGACCGACTCGGAGAAGCAGGCGCGCAGCTTCGGATCTCCGGACGCGCCCTTGACGCGGACCTTCAGGTGCCCGGCGACCTCCTTGCCGAAGTCGACGATCAGCAGCGGGGAGCCCGCGCGGTCGGCGGCGCCGGTCAGCCGGACGGCTCCGCCGCCCTTGGCCAGCGCGGCGGCCGGGGAGCCGTCGATCTCCCCCTGCCGCGGGTCGGCCTTGAACACCTTGACCGGCTTGACGTCCCGGCTCTGCGGTGCGAGCACGTAGGGGCGCCACTGGCCGGGGCGCGGCGTGTAGGAGTCGTTCTGCCAGGGGCCGCCGGCCGGGTGGGGCGCGGCGGCGGCGGGCAGCGCGAGCGCGGCGGTGCTGGTGATGGCGAGCGCGGCGGTGCCGGTCGCCTTGAGGGCGGTGCGGACGAGGGAGCGGCGGGCGGCCGTGGTGGGGGGAACCATGATCACTCCGTTCAGCGGGCGGTGGTGAGGATGGACGTGCCGGTCAGGCCGGGGACTTGCACGAGGCCGTCCTTGACGGTGACGCCGGGCCTGACGGCGGTGCCGTCGCGCCAGACGACCTTTCCGTTGACGCGGACCTCGGCGGCGCCCCGCGCCGGGACGCCCGCGGTGGCGGTGGTCCCGCCGGGCGCCGCGACCCGCAGCGTGAACGCGGCGCCGCGCAGCCGCCACGCGGCGGTGATGTCGCCGTGCGGGGTCGGCACGCGTCCCTCGGCCCAGCGCAGCCCGCCGGTCGGGTGCGGCAGGACGGTGAACGTCCCGAACCCGCCGGACGTCGGGGTGACGCCGAGGACCTGGTTGGTGAGGAACGAGGTCGGGGCGGCGGCCCACCCGTGCGACAGGCTCGTGTAGGAGCCGAGCTGCGGCGCGCCGGCGGGGCTGACGTTCTCCCAGAGGGTGCCGGGCTGCGCCTTGCCCAGCATCGGGTACCAGGTGCGGCGCAGCAGCGACGCCGCCCCGGCGGCGTCGCCCTGGGAGGAGTGCGCGAGCAGCGACTGCGCGGACACGAACGTGCTGATGTACTGCGGGACGGCGCCGCCCGCCCTGTCCACGGTGAGGTCGCCGTGCGGGTTCGCGAGCCGGTCGCCGAAGAACGCGAGCACCGACCGGGCGCGGTCGCCGGTGGCGACGCCCGCGACGACCGCCATGGCGTTGCCGTCCTGCGGGTGGTTCGCGTCGGACGGGCCGACCTTGTAGGCGCCGGCGGCCGGGTCCCACAGGTGGTCGTTGACGGCCTTGGCGGTGCGCGCGGCGTGCTGCCGGTAGGTCGCGGCGAGCCCGGTGTCGCCCTTGGCCTGCGCGGCCTGCGCCGCCTGCCCGAGCACCTTGACGTACAGGGAGGAGACGTAGGTGCCGCCGGCGTCGTTGCCGTAGCCCCAGGTGCCGCCGGCGCCCTTCATGGTGAGGAGCCCGTCGTCCCCTGCGTTGGACTCCAGCCACGCGACGTTCTTCTTCATCGCGTCGTACCACTGGTCGAAGAACGCCTGGTCGCCGGTGTAGAGGTAGTGGGTCCAGTAGTTGTGGACCCACCAGGCCGCGTACTCGCCCCAGTTCATGTTGTAGCCGAGCTTGTCGGTCAGGAAGAGGCCGGGGATCTGGCCGTTGGCCGCCTGGCCCTTGGCCATGAACCCGACGGCGTTCGCCGACGGCGCGGACAGCCCGGTCGACAGGTACGACACCGGGTCGGCGATCGCGTTGTCGCCTCCCCAGATCATCCGGTCGCGCTTGGCGCCGTCGCTGATGATGCTGTCGCCCTCGCCGACGATGGCGTCGTTGCGGACGGGTCCCTCCTGGCCGGGGTAGGGGCGTCCGGTCGTCGGGTCGATCGTCGACATCTGGACGGTGTACGCGCCCGCGTACCAGAGCCGGTTCAGGGTGTCGTCGCTGGACAGGAACGCGCCCTTGTAGCCGTCCAGGTCCGGGTTGGCGGGATCGGCGGTGAACTTGAGCCGCAGGTCGGACAGCTTCACCTCGCCGGGGCCGTCCAGGAAGACCATGAGGTAGCGGAACCCGCCGCGGATGACCGGGTCGGTCATGGCGGTGCGCCCCGCCTTGGTCTCCAGGTAATGGGTCTCGGTGGCGAGGCCGACCGGGTCCTGGCTGTAGTCGGACGCGGTGGTGAGGTACTGCGCGCTCTCGCTGAACGCCAGGCCGAGCTTGGGCGTGCCCTCGCGGACGTCGGCGGTGACCTGGACCTGCCCGCCGACCTCTTTCCCGAAGTCGTAGACGACGTAGGGGCGGCCGTACTCGTTGGACGTGAGCGTGGTGCCGCCGTGGCGGAAGGCCCCGGACGGGTTCTGGACCGTCCCGCCGTAGGGCGCCGCCGGGGCGCGGCCGTCCTTGTGCACCGTCCAGACGGCGTGGATGCGGGCGCCCGGCCCGGGGTCGCCGGCGTTGCGGAAGGCGACCCTGATGTCCTCGGCGGAGCCGGTCAGCCTCGCCGGGACGGCGACGTCGTAGTGGACGAGGCCGGCCTTGTCGCCGCTCCACACGCCCGCCTGCGCCGGGTCTGGCTTGCGCTCGTGGACGACCACGCCGTTCACCAGCACCTCGTAGTGGGCGGTGGCGCTGCCCGCCTCCTCCACCCGGAGGGTGACGGGGCCGCGTCCGGGCGCGACGCGCATCCGGTAGCCGAAGCCCGCTCCCGCCGCGCCGCCCGCCTGGCGGGTCATGACGCCGTCCGCCTTGGCGGTCGTGGACGATCCGGCGTCCAGGTCGTGGCCCTCCTTCTCCGATTCCTCGGACGCGGCGGTCACGTGGTCGGCGTTCAGCCCGGACGACTCCGCCGCCTTCACCGGGCGGACCGTCCGGCCGGACGGGGCGAGGATGTAGCGGTCGGCGGCGGACAGGGACGGCAGCCCCAGCGGGTCCCCGGGCGCCGCGGCGGCGGCGCCGGAGGGGACTGCGACGAGGGCGGCGGCGCCCAGGCTCAGGGAGGCGATGACGGATACACGGGTTCGCGCGAACTTATTCGCTGGTGACATCGTTGTCCTTCCGGGTTCCTCTTGGTAGAGCGGGCCCGACGGGACGGCCGGTGGCTCGGACGGGTGGTGCCGCCGCGGTGGTGTCAGCACCGCGGCGGTGCGGTCCGTGCCATCGGCCGGCTCTCGCCGCCGGCGGTCAGCGCAGGAACGCGGCGGCGACGCCGGCGTCCACGGGGATGTGCAGTCCGGTGGTGTGGGTCAGGTCCCCGCCGGTGAGGGCGAAGACGGCGGCGGCGACGTGCTCGGGGAGCACCTCGCGCTTCAGCAGCGTCCGCTGGGCGTAGAACTCGCCGAGCCGTTCCTCCTCGACGCCGTAGACGGCGGCGCGCTCGGCGCCCCAGCCGGCGGCGAAGATGCCGGAGCCGCGGACGACCCCGTCGGGGTTGACGCCGTTGACGCGGATGCCGTGCTCGCCGAGCTCGGCGGCCAGCAGCCGCACCTGGTGCGCCTGGTCGGCCTTGGTCGCGCCGTAGGCGATGTTGTTCGGCCCGGCGAACACGCCGTTCTTGGACGCGATGTAGACGATGTCGCCGCCCATGCCCTGCTCGACCATCACGCGGGCGGTCTCGCGGGACATCAGGAACGAGCCGCGCGCCATGACGTCGTGCTGGAGGTCCCAGTCGGCGGCGGTCGTCTCCAGCAGCGGCTTGGAGATCGACAGCCCGGCGTTGTTGACGACGAGGTCGACCCCGCCGAACGCCAGGACCGCGGCGCGGACGGCGGCGGCGATCTCGTCCTCGGAGGTGACGTCGGCGGCGGCCGCGACGGCGGCGTCGGACTCGCGCGCGGCGGCGGCGCCGATCTCCGCCGCGACCTTCCCGGCGGCGGCCGCGTCCCGGTCGGCGACGACGACGCAGGCGCCCTCGGCGGCGAGCCGGCGGGCGGTGGCCGCGCCGATGCCCGAGCCGCCGCCGGTGACGACCGCGACCCGCGCGGCGAGCGGCTTCGGCGCCGGCATCCGGCGGAGCTTGGCCTCCTCCAGTTCCCAGTACTCGATGCGGAACTTCTCCGCCTCGTCGATCGGCGCGTACGACGACAGCGCCTCCGCGCCGCGCATCACGTTGATCGCGTTGGCGTAGAACTCGCCGGCGACGCGCGCGGTCTGCTTGTTCGCGCCGAAGGAGAACATGCCGACGCCGGGGACGAGCACGATCGCCGGGTCCGCGCCGCGCATCGCGGGCGAGCCGGGGACGGCATGCCGGTCGTAGTAGGCCGCGTACTCCTCGCGGTAGGCGGCGTGCAGTTCCCTCAGCCGGGCCTTGGCGTCGTCGAGCGGGGCGTCCGGCGGCAGGTCCAGGACCATCGGCGCGACCTTGGTGCGCAGGAAGTGGTCCGGGCAGGACGTGCCGAGCGCGGCGAGCCGCGGGTGCTCGGCGCGGGAGACGAAGTCGAGGACGGGCGCGGAGTCGGTGAAGTGCCCGACCTGCGGCCGGTCGGTCGACGCCAGGCCGCGGATCAGCGGGAACAGCGCCGCCGCGCGGGCGCGCCGCTCGTCCTCCGGCAGCGCCGGGTGGACGACCTCGCCGAACGGGTCGGCCCTGCCGTGCTCGGCGATGTACGCCTCGGCGGTGCGGATGATGTCGAGCGAGTTGGCCTCGCACTCCTCGCTCGTGTCGCCCCAGGCGGTGATGCCGTGCCCGCCGAGGACCACCCCGATCGCCCGCGGGTTCGCGCGCTCGATCGCGGCGATGTCGAGGCCGAGCTGGAAGCCGGGCCGCCGCCACGGCACCCACGCGACCCGGTCGCCGAAGATCCGCCGGGTCAGCTCCTCGCCGTCGGCGGCGGTCGCGATCGCGATGCCGGAGTCGGGGTGCAGGTGGTCGACGTGCGCGGCCTCGACCAGGCCGTGCATGGCGGTGTCGATGGACGGCGCCGCGCCGCCCTTGCCGTGCAGGCAGTAGTCGAACGCGGCGACCATCTCGTCCTCGCGCTCGACGCCCGGGTACACGTCCGCGAGGGCGCGCATCCGGTCCAGCCGCAGGACGGCCAGGCCCTTCGCGGTGAGGGTGCCGAGGTCGCCGCCGGACCCCTTCACCCACATCAGCTCGACGTCGCGGGCCGTCACGGGGTCGGTGACGGTGCCCTTCGCGGACGCGTTGCCGCCCGCGTAGTTGGTGTTGCGCGGGTTCGAGCCGAGGGTGTTGGCGCGTTCCAGCAGCTGCTCCACCTCGGGCGGGGCAGAGGTCATCGGTTTCGTCTCCTTCACCTGTCAGGCGCCCCAGCCGGCGGCCTGGCCGTCCTTGCGCTGTTCGACGACGCGCTCGTAGTAGCCGGACGCCTTGTAGGCGGCGACCGGGTCCGGGTGCAGGCCCATCTCCTCGCGCAGTTCCGCGAGCAGCGGCCGGACGTCGGTGTTGTAGGCGTCCATGAACGCGGCGTTCGCTTCGAGCACGTCCCCGGACCGCTGGGCGGCGCGCAGCGCGTCCGCGTCCACCAGCAGCGCCTTCGCGGTGGCCTCCTGGACGTTCATCACCGAGCGGATCTGGCCCTGGATCTTCGGCTCGATGTTGTGGCACTGGTCGAGCATGAACGCGACGCCCGTCTCGGCGTCGTAGCCGCCGCCGCGCACCACCTCGTACATGATCCGGAACAGCTGGAACGGGTCGGCGGCGCCCACCATCAGGTCGTCGTCGGCGTAGAAGCGGGAGTTGAAGTCGAACCCGCCGAGCTTCCCCTCGCGCAGCAGGAACGCCACGATGAACTCGATGTTGGTGCCGGGCGCGTGGTGCCCGGTGTCGACCACGACCTGCGCCTTCGGGCCGAGTTTGAGGCAGTGCGCGTAGGAGGCGCCCCAGTCCGGCAGGTCGGTCATGTAGAACGCGGGCTCGAACAGCTTGTACTCCAGCAGGAACCGCTGGTCGTCGCCGAGCCGCGCGTAGACGGCGGCGAGGGCCTCGGCCATCCGGTCCTGCCGGGTGCGGATGTCGTCCTGCCCGGGGTAGTTCGTCCCGTCGGAGAACCACAGCTTCAGGTCGCGGGAGCCGGTCTGGTCCATGATGTCGACCGCTTCGAGCAGGTGGCCGAGGGCCTTGCGGCGGACGGCGGCGTCGGGGTTGGTGACGCTGCCGAGCATGTAGTCGTCGTCCTGGAACACGTTGGTGTTCACCGCGCCGATCCGCACGCCCCGCTCCTCGGCATGCGCGGCCAGCGCGGCGTAGTCGTCCACCCTGTCCCAGGGGATGTGCACGGCCACGCTGGGCGCGACGCCGGTGAAACGGTGCACCTGCGCGGCGTCGTCGATCTTCTCCTGCGGGGTGCGCGGCACGCCCCCCTGGGCGAAGACCTTGAACCGGGTCCCCGAGTTCCCGTACGCCCACGAGGGAGTCTCGATCTGCTGGCGGCGCAGGGCGTCCTTCACCGCGCTGGTGTCGTTCACTGATGTCCTCTCAGTCCAGGTGGAAGACCTCGGCGAGCGGCCGCATCCCTTCGTCGGGGCGGCCGTCGAGGTCCTCGAAGTACTGCGCCATCTCCGCCTGCCACCGGGCGTTGACCTCGGTGCGGGCCATCGCCTCCTGGGCGGCCTCGAAGTCGTCGGTCTCCAGGTAGCCGACGAGGAGGCCGTCCTCCCGCAGGAACAGCGAGTAGTTGTGCCAGCCGGCATCGCGCAGCGCGTCGCGCATGTCGGGCCAGACCGCCTGGTGGCGCACCTTGTACTCCGCCAGGCGGTCCTGCCTGACCTTCAGCAAGAAGCAGACTCGCTTCACTTGGTCAGAAGTGGTATTCGTCGATGTTCTTGCCGTCGAAGACGGTCGGCGGGCCGAGGATGACCTCGCCGTTGGCGCCGATCGTGCGGTCGCCGAGCTTGCCGGCCTTGAACTTCTCGCCCTCCGCGCCGGTGATCTGGCCGGACGACAGCGCCGCCGCCGCGTAGGAGGCCAGGTAGCCGAGGTTCTTGGGGTCCCAGAGCTCGAACTCCTTGACCGTGCCGTCCTTGACGAACTTGCGCATCTGGTCGGGGGTGCCGAGGCCGGTCAGCGCGACCTTGCCCTTGTACTTGGAGCCGGAGATGTAGCGGGCCGCGGCGGCGATGCCGACCGTGGTCGGCGAGATGATGCCCTTGAGATCCGGGTACGCCTGGAGCAGGCCCTGCGTCTGCTGGAACGACTTCTGGTCGTCGTCGTCGCCGTAGGCGACCTTGACGAGCTTCATCCCCGAGTACTCGGGCTTGGCGAGCTCGTCCTTCATGAACTTGATCCAGGTGTTCTGGTTCGTGGCGTTCGCCGTCGCCGACAGGATCGCGATCTCGCCCTTGTGGCCGAGCTGCTCGGCCAGCAGCTTGACCTCGCTGCGGCCGATCTCCTCGGAGCTGGCCTGGTTGATGAACACGTCCCGGCAGTCGGGGTTGGTGTCGGAGTCGTAGGCGACGATCTTGATGTTCTTGGCCATCGCCTGCTTGAGCGGGCCGCACACCGCGTTCTCGTCGTTGGCGGCGATCAGGATCGCGTCGTGCCGCTGCTGGATGAGCGTGTTGATGTAGGAGACCTGGGAGGACGCGGACGCGTCGGACGGGCCGACCTCCTTGGCCTCCCCCTCGAACTCCTTGGCCGCCTCGATGCCGGCCTTGTCGACGATCGTCTCGTAGGGGTTGTTGACCTGCTTCGGCAGGAACGCCAGCTTCAGGCCCTTCTTGAGCGGCGCGTTCGGGTTCGCCGTGGCGCCGCCGCCGGACGCCTTCGCGTCCCCGGAGTCGGAGTCGTTCTTGGTGGTGCCGCCGCAGGCGGCCATGCTGAGGGCGAGGACGCTCGCGGTGGCGACGGCCGCCAGCCGGCGCGGGACGCGCGGACGAAGGGTCATCAGGGTGCCTTTCGGGATTCTTCTCGGGGTGGGATGACGCGGCGGGGGGCGGGTCTCGGAGGGGTCAGGGGACGCCGGCGGGGGCCGCGGATCTCGCGCCCCGCCGCCGGCCTCGTGTCTCCCGCGCCACGGCGATCAGCCGCGGCGTGAGGACGCTGATGATGAGCAGCAGCCCGGTGACGATCGACTGGACCTCGGTGGAGACGTCGTTGAGCATCAGCAGGTTGCGGAGCAGGCCGATGAGCAGCACGGCCGCGATGACGCCGCCGAGGGTGCCCTTGCCGCCGTCGAAGTCGACGCCGCCGAGCAGCACCCCCGCGATGACGGTGAGCTCCAGGCCGATGCCGTTGTCGGCGCGGGCGCTGCCGTAGCGGAGCGTGTAGACGATCCCGGCGAACCCGGCGACCACGCCGGACACCGTGAACAGGATCAGCTTCATGCGCTTGACCCGGATGCCGGCGAAGTAGGCGGCGTCCTCCTGCGCGCCGATCGCGAACAGCGACCGTCCGATGCCGGTCGCGTGCAGCACGACGCCGGTCGCGACGGCGAGCACGGCGAACAGCGCGATCGGGTACGGGATCGGCGTGCCCGGGATGGAGGACGTCGCCAGGTCGGTGTACCGGCTGGGGAACTCGGAGATCGCGCCGGTGCCGAGCGTCACGTACGCGAGGCCCCGGTAGAGGGTCATCGTGCCGATCGTCACGGCGAGGGACGGCAGCCCGAGCTTCGTCACGAGGAGCCCGTTGACGAGGCCGCAGACGAGCCCGACGGCGAGCACGATCGGGATGATCCCCTCGATGGCCATGCCGGCGTCCCACATCTTGCCGGTCAGCGCGCTGCACAGGCCGAGGACGGAGGCGACCGACAGGTCGACCTGCCCGCACACGACGAGCAGCGTCATCGGCAGCGCGATCAGCGCGATCTCCGACAGGTCGTCCAGCGCGAACGACAGGTTGTCGTTGTTCGCGAAGTCGGGCGAGAACCCGGCGCCGCCGGCGAAGACGATGACCAGCAGGGCGGTGACGGCGGTCTCCCACCGCACCAGCCCTCCGAGGCGGCTCATGGCCGTCCCTCCTTCTGCTCCGGGGCGGTGTCGCGATGCGCCGCCGACTCCAGGGACCGCTGTCTCAGCGCCCGCGTGACGCGCAGCGCCAGCAGCCGGTCGACGCTGATGGCCAGCAGCAGCAGGACGCCGGTGATCGCGTCCTGCCAGAACGAGTTGACCTTCAGCACCACCAGCACGCTGCCGATGGTGGTGAGCAGCAGCGCGCCGAGCGCCGCCCCGTACACGGTGCCGACGCCGCCGGTGATGGCGACGCCGCCGACGACGACGGCCGCGACGACCGTCAGCTCCCAGCCGTGCGCGGCGTCCGCGACGACGGTGCCGAACCGGGCGAGCCACAGCACCCCGGCGAGGCCGGCGAGCGCGCCGCTGACCAGGTAGGCGGTGAGGACGCGGCGGCGGGTGGGCACGCCCGCGAGCCGCGCCGCCTCGGGGCTGGACCCGATCGCGTAGAACTCGCGGCCGGACGAGTAGGACCGCAGGTAGTAGCCGACCGCCAGCATCACGGCGACGGTGATGATCGGCAGGTAGGGGACGCCGAGGATCCCGTCGTTGCCGAGGCTCAGCACCGAGGACGGCAGTTCGGCGGCGCCGATCTGCTGCCCGTGCGCGATGCGGTAGTCGAGCCCCTGGATCACGTAGAGGGTGCCGAGGGTGACCACGAGGGAGGGGACCCGGCAGAAGCTGACGAGCAGGCCGTTGACCAGCCCGCACAGCAGTCCGATCCCGACCCCGGCGAGGAGGACGAGGACGACGTGGTGGCCGCCGCCGGCGGCGAACTTGCCGGCGCTGAACGCGACGAGCCCGACGACGGACCCGACCGACAGGTCGATGTTGCGGGTGACGACGACCATCGTCTGCCCGACGGCGAGCAGCACCAGGATGGAGGCGTTGAGGAAGATGTCCTCGACGCCCTGCCCGGACAGGAACCGCGGGTTCGCGATCGTCGTGGCGGCGACCAGCACGACGAGGCCGCCGAGGATGCTCATCTCGCGGGCGCGCAGCACCAGCTCGACCAGCCGCCGTCCGCCGCCGGCCGGTCCGCCCGCGCCGCCCGGCCGCGCCGGGCTCTCGGTGAGTGCGGTCATCGGCTCAGGCCCTGCCTTTCCGGGGGACGGCTCCGGGACCCCCGGGGCGGGCGGCCCGCGGGTGCTCGCTTCGCTCCGGTCATCAGGCCGCCCTCCCGGTCCCGGCGCGGCCGGTCGCGGCGGCCATCACGCTCTCCTCGGTCGCGTCCGCGCGGGCGATCTCGGCGGTGATCCGCCCCTCGTGCATGACGAGGACGCGGTCGGCCATGCCGAGCACCTCCGGCAGGTCCGAGGAGATCATCAGCACCGCGAGGTCCCGCGCGGCCAGCTCCGACAGCAGCCGGTGCACCTCGGCCTTGGTGCCGACGTCGATGCCGCGGGTCGGCTCGTCCACGATCAGCACGGCGGGCTCGGTGGCGAGCCACTTGGCGAGCACGACCTTCTGCTGGTTGCCGCCGGACAGGACGCCGACGGCGTCGCCGAGCCGGGCGTACTTGAGCTGGAGCCGCAGCCCCCAGTCGGCGGCGCGGTCGCGCTCGACCCTCCGGGAGATGAGCCCGCCGCGCCCGCTCGCGCGGCGCAGCGCCTTCAGCTGGGTGAGGCCCATGTTGCGCTCGATGGACATGTCCATGACGAGGCCCTGCTGGCGGCGGTCCTCGGGGACGAGGGCGAGCCCGGCCGACATCGCGGCGGTGGGGCTGCCGGGCGGCAGCGCGCGGCCCTGGACCTCGACGGCCCCGGCGTCCCAGCGGTCCACCCCGAAGATCGCGCGGGCGACCTCGCTGCGGCCCGCGCCGACCAGCCCGGCCAGCGCGACGATCTCGCCGCGGCGGACCTCGAAGGAGACGTCGGTGAAGGCGCCCTCGCGGGTCAGCCGGCCCACCTTCAGCGCGACCTCGCCGGGCGTCACGTCCTGCTTGGGGTAGAGCGCGTCGAGGTCGCGGCCGACCATCCGGCGGACGAGGTCGTCCGCGGTGATGTCCGCGACGTCGTCGGTGGCGATGTAGGCGCCGTCGCGCAGGGTGGTGACGCGCCGGCACAGCTCGAAGATCTCCTCCAGCCGGTGCGAGATGAACAGCACCGCGCAGCCCTGCTCCTGGAGGGTGCGGGTCACCGCGAACAGCCGGGCGACCTCCTGGCCGGTGAGCGCCGCGGTGGGCTCGTCCATGATGAGGACCCGCGCGTCCCGGGAGATGGCCTTGGCGATCTCGACGACCTGCTGGTCGGCGATCGACAGGCCGCGGGCGGGCTGCTGCGGGTCCATCGCGACGCCGAGCCGCTCGAACAGCTTCGCGGTCTCGGCGTGCATGGCGCGGCGGTCGATGCGGCCGAACCCGGTGAGGGGGCCGCGGGCGCGCGGCTGGCGGCCCATGAAGATGTTCTCGGCGACCGACAGGTCGGGGAACAGGGTGGGCTCCTGGTAGATGACCGCGACGCCGGCGGCCTGCGCGTCGGCCGGGCCGTGGAAGGCCACCGGCTCGCCGTCCACCCGCACTTCGCCCGCGTCGGGGCGGTGCACCCCTGCGAACGTTTTTACGACCGTGGACTTGCCCGCGCCGTTCTCACCGGCGAGGGCGTGCACCTCGCCGGCGTGGAGCTCCAGCGTGACGCCCTGCAGCGCGCGCACGGCGCCGAACGACTTACTCACGTTGACCAGCGCCAATGTCGGCGGCGCCGACCGGCCCGGTGCGCTCATCGCGGCCCTCCTCGCAGGGGACGTGGGAGACGTGGAGATGAAAAACGTTTTAACAAGATCTTGCGGAGGACGCTAGATGTGAGCCGGAGCACTCGTCAAGAGGGAACCTGGCCGCCGACCGGCGTGAGCGGCCAGAAACCCCGTCCACACAAGGGCGGGAAAACTTTTTGGCGGCGTCGCCGCGCGGCCGCGGACGGCCCGGACGGCCCTCCCGACACCCGGCTTCGGGGTTGACACGTTTTAATGAGATGACCAGAGTGAGCGGCGACACAGGCGGCGGACGGACCGGGGGACACAGATTGAGCGCAGACGACACCGGGCGTGCCGAGATCCTGAGCAGGACGGTCGGCATCAAGCAGGTCGCGGCGCACGCCGGCGTCTCGCCCGGCACCGTGTCCAACGTGCTCAACCGGCCCGAGCGGGTGGCCGAGGCGACCCGCGTCCGCGTCGAGAAGGCGATCCGCGAGCTGGGCTTCGTCCGCAACGGCTCGGCGTCGACGCTGCGCGCCGGGCACAGCAGCACGATCGGCCTGATGGTCCTCGACCTCGCCAACCCGTTCTTCACCGACGTGGCGCGCGGCGTGGAGGACACCGCGAGCGAGCGCGGCTACGCGGTGCTGCTGTCGTCGTCCGGCGAGTCGGACGAGCGGGAGCAGCGCAACCTGCGGGTGTTCGCCGAGCACCGGGTCCGCGGCGTCCTGCTGACCCCGGTCGGCGACGACGGCGAGACCGCCGACCGGCTGCGCGAGCGCGACGTCCCCGTGGTGCTGCTCGACCATCCGACGCCGCGCGCCAACCAGTGCTCGGTCGCCGTCGACGACGTCGCGGGCGGCGAGCTGGCCGCCGCCGAGCTGCTGGCCGGCGGGGCCCGCGCGATCGCGTTCGTCACCGGTCCGATGGTGCTGCGGCAGTGCGCCGACCGCCGCAAGGGCGCGCTGCGCGCCCTGCGCGCGGCCGGGCTCGGCCGCGACGCGCTGCAGGAGGTCGGCGTCGGCGCGATGAACGCGCGGTCCGGGCAGGAGGCGGCGCGGCGGCTGCTGGAGGCCGGCCGGCCGCTGCCGGACGCGATCTTCTGCGCGAACGACCTGCTCGCGCTCGGCGTGCTGCGCGTCCTGCTGCAGGGCGGGATCAAGGTGCCGACTGACGTGGCCTTGATCGGGTACGACGACATCGAGTTCTCGGCGGCCGCCGCCGTCCCCCTCAGCTCGGTGCGGCAGCCCACCTACCAGCTCGGCCGGATCGCGACCGAGCTGCTGCTGGAGGAGTGCGACGAGTCGGGCGGGCACGCCCACCAGCAGGTCATGTTCCAGCCCGAGCTGGTCGTCCGCGAGTCCAGCCGCCGTCCGGGAGGGTGAAATGAGCGAAGCGAACCGGGGGGTGCGGGGGGCCGCCCCGCACGAGGGGCGCGCATGAAGGTCGCGCTCTTCCTCACCTGCGTCAACGACACGATGTATCCGGGGACGGGCAAGGCGATGGTGCGGCTGCTGCGGCGGCTCGGCCACGACGTCGAGTTCCCCGAGTCGCAGACGTGCTGCGGCCAGATGCACCTCAACACCGGGTACCGGCGGCAGGCGCTGCACCTGGTGAAGGGGTTCGCGGAGACGTTCGAGCCGTACGAGGCGGTCGTGACGCCGTCCGCGTCGTGCGCGGCGATGATCCGCGACTGGCACCCGAAGCTGGCGCCGCGCGCCGCCGGGGTCGCCTCCCGCGTGTACGAGCTGTCGGAGTTCCTGGTGGACGTCCTCGGCGTCACCGACGTCGGCGCCTGGTTCCCGCACCGCGTCACCTACCACCCGACCTGCCACTCGCTGCGGATGCTGCACGTCGGCGACCGCCCGCTGCGGCTGCTGCGCGAGGTGCGCGGCATCGACCTGGTCGACCTGCCGGACGCGGCGGAGTGCTGCGGGTTCGGCGGGACGTTCGCGCTGAAGAACTCCGAGGTGTCGGCCGCGATGTGCGCCGACAAGGTCACCGCCGTCCGGGAGACCGGGGCCGAGGCGCTGTGCGCCGCCGACAACTCCTGCCTGATGCACATCGGCGGCGCGCTCACCCGCACCCGCGCGGCGGTGCGGACCGTCCACCTGGCCGAGATCCTCGCCTCCACCGAGGAGGACCCGTCATGACCCCTTCCGCGATGCCGACCTACGTCGGGATGCCGTCGTTCCCGGACGCGGCGCGCCGCGCCGTGGCCGACACGCGGCTGCGCGGCAACCTCGCCCACGCGACCACCACGATCCGGCGTCGGCGCGCCGACGCCGTCGCCGAGCTGGCCGACTGGCCGGCGCTGCGGGAGGCGGGCAAGCAGATCAAGGACCACGTCCTCGCGGACCTCGGCCACTACCTGCGGCTGCTGGAGGAGAAGGTCACCGGGGCCGGCGGGACGGTGCACTGGGCGCGGGACGCCGCCGAGGCCAACCGCATCGTCGCCGACCTGGTGAAGGCGACCGGCGAGACCGAGGTCGTCAAGGTCAAGTCGATGGCGACGCAGGAGATCGGCCTCAACGAGTTCCTCGCCGAGGAGGGGATCACCGCCTACGAGACCGACCTCGCCGAGCTGATCGTGCAGCTCGGCGACGACCGGCCGTCGCACATCCTCGTCCCGGCCATCCACCGGAACCGGTCCGACATCCGCGACATCTTCCTGCGCGCGATGGACGACGCGCCGGACGGCCTCACCGACTCCCCCGCCGCGCTCGCGGAGGCGGCGCGGCGGCACCTGCGCGCCAAGTTCCTGTCGGCGAAGGTCGGGGTGTCGGGCGTGAACTTCGCCGTCGCCGACACCGGGACGCTCGTCGTCCTGGAGTCGGAGGGCAACGGGCGGATGTGCCTGACGCTCCCCGAGACCCTCATCTCGGTGATGGGCGTGGAGAAGATCGTGCCCAGCTGGCGGGACCTGGAGGTGTTCCTGCAGCTGCTGCCCCGCTCGTCCACCGCCGAGCGGATGAACCCCTACACCTCCGCCTGGACGGGCGTCTCCCCCGGCGACGGCCCGCGCGACTTCCACCTCGTCCTGCTGGACAACGGCCGCACCGACACCCTCGCCGACGAGGTGGGCCGGCAGGCGCTGCGCTGCATCCGCTGCTCGGCGTGCCTGAACGTGTGCCCGGTCTACCAGCGCGCGGGCGGCCACGCCTACGGGTCGCCGTACCCGGGGCCGATCGGCGCGATCCTGTCCCCGCAGATCAGGGGCATCGGGTCGGACGTGGACGCCTCGCTGCCGTACGCGTCGACGCTGTGCGGGGCGTGCTTCGAGGCGTGCCCGGTCGCGATCGACATCCCGGAGGTCCTCGTCCACCTGCGGGCCCGCGCCGTGGAGAAGGGGCCGCGGCATCCGCTGGAGCGGGTCGCGATGACGGCCGCCGGGTGGACGCTGCGCTCCCCCACGCGGCTCGCGCTCGCGCAGCGCGCCGCGTCCGCGAGCCGCCGGGTGGTGGCGCGCGGCGGCCGGATCCGCCGGCTGCCGGGGCCGCTCAACGCCTGGACCGAGACGCGGGACGCGCCCGCGCCGCCGCCCGAGTCGTTCCGCGCCTGGTGGGCCCGGACCGGCGGCGGCCGGAAGGAGGAGGGCGAGTGAACGCGCGCGAGGAGATCCTCCGCCGGGTCGAGGGGATCGTCCCCACCCGTCCGGCCGCCGAGGTCGCGGCCTCCTACGCCCGGATCGACCGCTCCTACCTGCGCCGCCACCACGACGGCGGCGTCCTCGACCTGTTCGCCGAGCGGGTCGCGGACTACCGCGCGACGGTCCTGCGGGTGGCCGAGTCGGGGCTCGCGTCGGCGGTCGCGGAGCGGCTGGCGGCCCGTCCGGGCTCGTACGGGGTTCCCGTCGGCCTGCCCGAGGAGTGGACGTCGGCGGTGGACGCGCCGCTCGTCCGCGACTTCTCCGTGGCGTCGCTCGACGGGCTGGCGGGCGCGGTCACCGGCTGCGCCGCCGCGATCGCGGAGACGGGCACGATCGTCCTGGACCACGGCGCCGCGCAGGGGCCGCGCGCCCTGTCGCTCGTGCCCGACTACCACCTGATCGTGGTCCTCGCCGGGCAGGTCGCGCCGGACGTGCCGGAGGCGCTGGAACGGCTCGACCCGTCGCGTCCGCTGACGTTCGTGTCGGGGCCGTCGGCGACGAGCGACATCGAGTTGTCGCGCGTCGAGGGAGTGCACGGCCCTCGCACGCTGGAGGTGCTGGTCGCCGAATGAGCGAAGCGAACCGGGGGGCGCGGAGGGCCGCCGCCCCGCGAGAAACACGCATGAGCGAGGCGACTTTCGCCGCCGTCGACCTGGGCGCGTCGAGCGGGCGCGTCATGGCCGGGCGCGTCGGGCCCGGCGTCCTCGAACTGGACGAGGTCCGCCGGTTCCCGAACCGTCCCGTCCGGGTGAACGGCACCCTGCACTGGGACGTCCTCGGCCTCTACGGCAACGTCCTCGACGGGCTGCGCGCCGCGCCGTCCGGGCTGGCGTCGGTCGGCATCGACTCGTGGGCGGTCGACTACGGGCTCCTCGACGCGGACGGGGCGCTGCTCGGCAACCCCGTCCACTACCGCGACGCCCGCACCGACGGCGTGATGGACCGCGTCCGCGCCGAACTGGGCGACGACCTCCTGTACCAGGCGTCCGGCCTCCAGTTCCTCCCGTTCAACACGGTCTACCAGCTCCTGGCCGGCGACCTGTCGCGGGCGAGCACGCTGCTGCTGATCCCGGACCTGCTGGCCTACTGGCTGACGGGCGAGATCGGCGCCGAGCGCACCAACGCGTCCACGACCGGCCTCCTGGACGTCCGCGGCGGCGACTGGTCGCACGAACTCCTGGCCCGCCTCGGCCTCCCGGCGGAGATCCTCCCGCCGCTCCGCGACCCCGGCTCGGTCATCGGCGCCCTCCGCCCGGACGTGGCGGCCGAGACCGGCCACGGCGGCCTGCGGGTCGCGGCCGTCGGCTCCCACGACACCGCGTCGGCCGTCGCCGCCGTCCCCGCCGCGGGCCGCCGGTTCGGCTACATCTCGTGCGGCACGTGGTCGCTGGTCGGCGTCGAACTGGACGCGCCCGTCCTGACCGGGGCGAGCCGCGAGGCCAACTTCACCAACGAGGGCGGCGTCGACGGGACGGTCCGCTACCTGCGCAACGTGATGGGCCTGTGGCTGCTCCAGGAGTCCCTGCGCACCTGGGGGAGCCCGGACCTGCCCGCCCTGCTCGCCGAGGCCGCGCGGGCCCCCGGCCTGCGCTCGCTGATCGACCCGGACGATCCCGAGTTCCTGCCGCCCGGCGACATGCCGGCCCGCATCGCCGCGCACTGCCGCCGCCGCGGGTTCCCCGAGCCGGAGACCCGCGCCGAGACCGTCCGCTGCGTCATGGACAGCCTCGCCCTGGCGCACCGCGCGACGCTGCGGCGGGCCGCGTCGCTCTCCGGCACCGACATCGAGGTCGTCCACCTGGTGGGCGGCGGAAGCCGCAACGACCTGCTGTGCCGCCTGACCGCCGACGCGGCCGGCCTCCCGGTCGTGGCCGGGCCGGTCGAGGCGACGGCCCTCGGCAACGTGCTGGCCCAGGCGCGCGCGCAGGGGGTCGTCGGGGACCTGGCCGAGTCCCGCCGACTGGTCGCGGCCACGCAGGACCTCCGCCGCTACACGCCGTCCGGCGACGAGTCCCGCTGGCGGGAGGCCGCCGTCCGCCTCGGCCTGGAGACCTGACCGCGGCGGGAGAGCCGGCGGATGTCACGGCACCGCGACGGTTTACCCACCCGAGGTTGACACGGGGCCTCCGAGGGCCGTTCATAGCTATGTACATACGGTCACGGAGAAGGCCGTCCCGCGGGCGGCACACGCGAGCGAGGGCGTGTTGTCCGCCTTATTGACGTTCCACCCGATAAGGTAAATCCCGCCAATTCTCAGAGACCACCACGAAGCATGATCACGGCGTATCGACCGCCTGTCGCTGTTGGGATGTGGACATGCAGGCTCGTGCGGCGCGCGAGGCCGGGGGCTCCGGCAACGCTCCGCTGGTCGGGCGGCGGGACGCGCTGCAGGAGATCGAACGCGTCCTGGACGCGGCCGCGGGCGGCTACGGCTTCCTCGCGGTGGTCGGCGAGCCCGGCGCCGGCAAGACGCGGCTGCTGAACGAGCTGGCCGACGGGGCGATCGCCAGGGAGCTGCCGTTCGTGGCCGGGCGGGCGGCCGAATTCGAGCAGGAGATGCCGTTCGGCGCCGTGGTCGACGCCCTCGACGACCGCCTCGAAGAGCACGCCACCGGCCTGTCCGCGGGCGCGCTGCGCCTGCTCGGGACGGTGTTCCCCGCGCTGGCCGACCTCACCGGGGAGCCGTCCTTCGCCTCGCCGGAGTCGCAGGTGGCGCGGTACCAGCTGCACCGGACCGTCCGGCACCTGCTGGAGGAGCTGGCCGAGCCGGCCGGGCTGGTGCTGATCCTGGACGACCTGCACTGGGCCGACGACGCGACGATCGAGCTGCTGGACCACCTCGTCCGGCACCCGCCGCGCGCCCGGGTGCTGGTCGCCGTCGCCTACCGGCCCGCGCAGGCGTCGCCGCGGCTGGCGGCCCTGGTGGACGCGGCCGGCCCGCAGGGCGTGCGGGTCGCCGTCGACCCGCTCACGCAGAGCGAGGTCCGCGAGTTCCTCGGCCCGGACGTCAGCCGGTCGCGCTGCGAGTCGCTGTTCAAGGCCAGCGGCGGCAACCCCTTCTACCTGGAGGCGCTCGCCAAGATGGCGGGCGGCGCCGCGCCGGTGTCCGGAAACGGCCTCGACCGGCACTGGGAGAAGGGCGTCGCGAACCTGACCGAGGTGCCGCCCGCGGTGCGCGCGGCACTGCAGGTGGAGCTGAGCGCCCTGCCGCCGCAGGCGCTGCGGATGGCGCGCGGCGCCGCCGCCGCCGCGGACGTGTTCGAGCCCGCGCTCGCCGCCGTCGCCGCCGAGATCGAGCCCGGCGAGGCGCTCGCCGCGCTGGACGTGCTGACCGGCCACGACGTGGTGCGGCCCGCGCCGGGCGGCCGGTTCCGGTTCCGGCACCCCCTCGTCCGGCACGTCGCCTACGCCTCCACGGCGGCGGGCTGGCGGATCGCCGCGCACTCGCGGGTCGCGGCGCGGCTCGCCGACCTCGGCGCCCCGGCGGCCGTCCGCGCCCACCACGTGGTGCGCTCGGCGCGGTTCGGCGACGCCGAGGCGATCCGGACGCTGGTGGAGGCCGCCCGCGTCGTCGCCCTCCAGGCTCCCGGCACCGCCGCGTACTGGCTGCAGGCCGCGCTCGACCTGATGCCCGACGCCCCCGGCGACGCCTACCCCGACCGGTGGGAGCTGCTCGTCGAGCTGACCTTCATGCAGGCCGTCAGCGGCCACGCCGAGGAGGGCCGCGAGACCGCCCGGACGCTGCTCGGGCTGCTGCCGCCCGACGACATCGTCCGCCGCGCGCGGACCGTCCACATGTGCGCGATCATGGAGCGGCAGATCGGCCGGATCCACGAGGCCCGCGCCCTGGTCCTGGACGAGCTGCGCCGCATCACCGACCGGCAGACCCCCGAGGCGGTGCTGCTGCGCATCCGGCTCGTCGCCGACCGGATCCAGCGCATCGACACCCGCGGATCCCACGCCATCCTGGAGACGATCCCCGGCAGCGCCCCCGGGTGGAGCCCCGGGCTGACCGCGGCGGTCGCGTCGATGCGCCCGATGGTCGCCTACGGGCGCGGCGAGGTCGAGGAGGCGATCGCCTACGCGCAGACCGCCGACCAGCTGTTCTCCGCCGCGTCCGACAACGACTTCGCCGACTGCCTGGACTGCTTCGCCTGGCTGGTGTTCGCCGAGTGCTTCCTCGGCATGTACGACGAGGCGCTGCGGCACGCCGAGCGGCTGGTGTCGATCACCCGGGCGACGGGGCAGACGTTCGTGCTCGGCTACATGCTGGCCGGGCAGTCCCGCGTGCTGGCGCAGCTCGGCCGGCTGGAGGAGGCCGCGGCCGTCGCCGACGAGGCCACCGCGGTCGGCCGCGACCTGCGCTCGCAGGAGACCCTGGCCTACGGGCTGATCCAGCAGTGCCTGACCGCGTCGTGGACGGGCGACCACGAGCGCGCGATGCGCGCCGGGGAGGAGGCCGTCGCCAACGACACCGGCTCCGGCGAGTGGTGGACGCACATGGCGCACGTCGCCCGCGCCATCGCGATGATCAACGAGGGCCGGCTGGAGGAGGGCGCCACCGCGCTGATCGCCGCGTGCGGCGACGGCACCCAGGGCCTCGACTTCGGCACGCTCGGCATCTGCGCCGAGGCGCTCGCGAACGTCCGCGCCGCGCAGGACGACACCGCAGACGCCGCGAACTGGGCCGACATCGCCGAGGCGATCGCGGGCCCGGCGCTGACCGGCGACGTCGGGCTCGCGCGGCTGGCCCGCGCGCACGCGCTGCGGGCCGCCGACCCGGCCGCCTCCGCGGCGCTGGCGGCCGAGGCCGCCGACCTGCTCACCAAGGCCGGGCGGCGGCCCGAGGCGGGCCGCGCCGAACTGGCCGCCGGGCTCGCGCTCGCCGCCGCCGGGGACCGCGCCCAGGCCAGGGAGCGGCTGCGCGCCGCCGCGGAGGTCTTCGAGTCCTGCGGGATGAAGGGGCTGCACGCGCAGGTCGTCCGCGAGCAGCGCCGCCTCGGCGTGCGCGTCCCGGCCGCCGGGACGGCCGCGGGGGGCGCCAAGGGGAAGAAGGACCTGCCGTTCGGGTTGTCGCCGCGCGAGCACGAGATCGCGCTGCTGGTCGCCGACGGCCTCGGCAACCAGCAGATCGCCGAGCGCCTCTACCTCAGCGTCCGGACGGTCGAGACGCACCTGTCCCGCGTCTTCGCCAAGATCGGCGTGTCCTCGCGGGTCGGCGTCGCGACCGCGATGAACCGTTCCGAGTAGTTCCGACTCTTAGTTCACGTACGTCCCTTACGTGAAGCGGGTCCGGACGCACAGGTAAGTACGGGTTCTCCACGATGCCGCGCCGATATCCGCGTTTGGCAAGGTTGGAGCGTCAGGAAGCGGAGGAGATGGACATGGATCAGCAGCGGATCGCGCGCTTCACGCACGCGGGCGTCGCCGACGCCGAGGTGTCCGCGCACCCCTTCTCCACCGACGACGGGCTGGGCCTGAACCTGACCCGGTTCCGCCGCGACGACTGCGACGACGTCGTCCTGCTGGTGCACGGGCTGACGACGTCCAGCGACATGTACATCATGCCGGAGCACACCAACCTGGTGAACTACCTGCACGACGCCGGGTTCGGCGACGTGTGGGCGGCGGACTTCCGGATCAGCGGCCGGTTCCCCTACAACGCCGAGACCGCCAGGCACGACCTCGACGCCATCGCGCTCTACGACCACCCGGCGGCGCTCGCCGAGCTGCGCCGCCACGTCGGAGGCCGCCGGGTGCACGTGATCACGCACTGCGTGGGCGCGATCTCGTTCTCCATGGCGCTGTTCGCCGGCACCGTCGGCGACATCGCCAGCGTCGTCTGCAACAGCGTCTCGGTCACCCCGCGGACCCCGCTCTGGTCGAGGATCAAGCTCGGCTACGGGCCCGCGCTGATGGAGTACCTCGTCGGGCCCTGCCACCTCGACCCCAGGTACGGCAGCGCCCCCGTCATGACGCGCGGCTGGATGCTCTCCAAGGCCGTCGCGCCGTTCCACCGCGAGTGCGACGAGCCCGCCTGCCACATGCTCAGCTTCATGTGGGGCGGCGGCAAGCCGATCTACACGCACGAGAAGATGTCGCCGGTCACGCACGGCCGGCTGCCCGACCTGTTCGGGGCCTGCAACGTCAACTACTACCGGCACCTGCACGCGATGGTGAAGGCCGGCCGCGCGGTGAAGCACCGCACCCGCGACCCCCGCTTCGCCGCGCTGCCGGACGACTACCTGTCGCGCGCCGACACGGTCACGACACCGATCCTGTTCCTCACCGGAGACCGCAACCACGTGTTCACCGACTCCAACATCGTCTGCCACCGCACCCTGGAGAAGATCACGCCCGGCCTGCACGAGCTCGCGATCCTGCCCGGCTACGGCCACCAGGACCCGTTCATGGGGCGCGACTCTGCCACCGAGGTGTTCCCCCAGGTCGTCGACTTCCTCAAGCGGAAGGCGGGCTGATGAGCGGAGCGCAGCGGAGCGGAGGCCGGGAGCACGCCGGCGCCGTCGTGGTCGGGTCCGGGTTCGGCGGGTCCGTCGCCGCGTACCGGCTGGCGGAGGCGGGCGAGTCGGTCGTCCTGCTGGAGCGCGGGCAGCCGTACCCGCCGGGGAGCTTCCCCCGCTCGCCGTCCGAGATGGGACGGGCGTTCTGGGACCCGGCCGCGGGCCTGTACGGGATGTTCGACGTGTGGAGCTTCAAGGGCTGCGACTCGGTCGTGTCGTCCGGCCTCGGCGGCGGGTCGCTGATCTACGCGAACGTGCTGCTGCGCAAGGACGAGCGCTGGTTCGTCAACGACCGCCCGGACGGCGGCCACGACCCGTGGCCGATCACCCGCGCCGACCTCGACCCGCACTACGACGCGGTCGAGAAGATGCTGGGCGCGACGCCGTACCCGCTGGAGCAGGTCCCGTTCGACGACACCCCGAAGACGCACGCCATGCAGGACGCGGCGGCCGAGCTGGGGCTGCAGATCTCGCTGCCGCCGCTCGCGGTCAGCTTCGCGTCCCGGCCCGGCGGCACGCCCGGTGTCAGCCTGCCGATCGCGGACGCCGGCTACGGCAACGTCCACGGCGCCGGGCGGCGGACGTGCAAGCTGTGCGGCGAGTGCGACATCGGCTGCAACGAGGGCGCCAAGAACAGCCTCGACCACACCTACCTGTCGGCGGCGGCGCACCACGGCGCCGACATCCGCACCTCCCACGAGGTGAAGGCGATCCGGCCGCGGCCGGGCGGCGGGTACGAGGTCGACTACGTCCACCACGCCGACCTGGCGGCGAAGAAGAACCGCCCGCCCGTCCAGACGATCACCTGCGACCGGCTGATCCTGGGCGCCGGCACCTACGGCACCACGTTCCTGCTGCTGAAGTCGCGGGACGCGTTCCCCGGCCTGCCGGAGGCGCTCGGCACCCGGTTCAGCGGCAACGGCGACCTGCTGACGTTCCTGCTGCGCGCCAAGGACCGCAACCGCGTCCGGCCGCTGAACGCCGCCCGCGGCCCGGTGATCACCACCGCGATCCGGCTGCCGGACGAGCTGGACGGCGTGCCCGGCGCGGGCCGCGGCGCCTACATCGAGGACGGCGGCTACCCCGGCTTCACCGACTGGATCGTCGACAGCCTCGACCTCGGCAACGACTTCGAGCGCGCCGTGAAGTTCCTGTGGAACCGGTTCACCGAGTTCTTCAAGGACGCGCCCGACACGAACCTGTCCAAGGAGATCGCGGACCTGATCGGCGACGGCGCCCTCACGGTGAGCTCGCTGCCGCTGCTCGGCATGGGCCGCGACACCGCCGACGGGCGGCTGCGCCTGAAGGGCGGCCGGCTCGCCGCCGACTGGACGGCCGAGACCAGCGAGGCGCTGTTCAACCGCGTCCGCAAGACGATGCAGGGGATCGCGGACGTGCTCGGCGCCGACTACGCCGACAACCCGATGTGGTTCCGCAAGCGCATCGTCACCGTCCATCCGCTGGGCGGCGCCCCCATGGGCGCCCACCAGGGCGAGGGCGTCTGCGACGCCTTCGGCGAGGTGTTCGGGTTCCCGGGCCTCTACATCGCCGACGGGGCGGCGATGCCGGGTCCGGTGGGCCCGAACCCCTCGCTCACCATCGCCGCGCAGGCCGACCGCATGGCCACGCGGCTGCTGGAGGACGCGTCCGCACGACGGCGTGCGGACCGGCCCGAGACCGCCCCGTCTGCCACGGGGGCCGAGCCGGCCGGGGGAGCCGGCTCGCTTGACGGGGCGGGGAACGGCTCGGCGCGAGGCCCGTTCCCGGGGGCGGCGGGGGCCGCCCCCGCGCAGGAGACCGGACCCTCGCGGGAGGTGCGGGGGGTCGCCCTTCCGCGAGGGGCCGGAACGGTTCCGGGGAGCCGCGGCGGGGCACGGGGGCCGTCCCCCGTCGCGGCGGGCCGCACGTCGCTGTCGTTCACCGAGGAGATGAAGGGGTTCGTCACCTACGGGGAGGACGACCCGCGGATCGGCGAACTGGCGGACGGGCGCCGCCCCCTGTCGTTCCGGCTGACGATCACCGCGGAGGACACCGAGCGGTTCCTCGCCGAGCCCGGCCACGAGGCGAAGGCCGAGGGCTGGATCGACGCGGGCGGGCACGGGGGCCGCTGCCCGGTCGAGCGGGGCACGTTCAACCTGTTCGTCGCGGACGGCGCGGACGACCGGCGGCTGATGAGGTACCGGCTGTTCTACACCGACGGCGAGGACCGGCGGCGGACGCTGAGCGGGCACAAGGACGTGCTGCACGGGCCGCCGACGCGGATCTGGCCGGACACCTCCACGCTCTACGTGCGGCTGCTGGACGGCCACGTCGGCGCGGAGGCGGAGGACGGCGCGGACGTCGTCGCGGCGGGGGTGCTGCACATCCGGCTGACGGACTTCGCGCGGCAGCTGACGACGTTCCGCACGTCCGGCCCGGACGGGGCGGGCACGCTCCTCGACTTCGGCAGGTTCTTCGCCGGGGAGCTGTGGGAGGTGTACGGCCCGGATCCCGTCTGACGGGGTCCGCCTGGGGGGCCAGGATCGTGCAGGCCGAGGGAACTGCGGGGTGCTCTCGGCCTGCACCTTTTCGCCGGAGGCCGCGCGGGGGGTCGCGCGGCCTCCGGCCTTATGCCGGGGCGCCGGGGAGCCGCCCCCGCGGGCGGCCTAGATGCCGGTGGCGCTGCGGGCGGGGCAGCCGGGCGGGCAGTTCTCCAGGTGCGCGGGCAGCCACCGGACGAACGCCTTCAGCATCAGCCCCAGCGAGAACCCGACCAGCCTGCCGGTGCCGGGGATCAGCGGCTGGAAGTCCGCCTCCCAGCGGATGGCCGTGCCGGAGTCGCCGGCCTCCAGGTGGACGTCCGAGCGGTAGCGGCGCACGGGCAGCCCCGACAGGGCGATGTAGCCGAAGTGCGAGTACGGCTCGTAGGCGACGGTCTGCTCGCTGGCGGGCCAGATCCGCTTGACCGTCCCGACCCCGTAGGTGGTGGTGTCGCCCTTGCGCGCCTGCTTGGCGGGTATCGGGAACCTGCCCCATGCGCCCCACGCCTCGGGGACGGCCAGGTGCCGGAACACCTCTTCGGGCGCGGCGCTGGTGGTGGCGGTGGCCTGGATCATCACCGAACCGTAGCCACCCGCGCACCGCCCCCACAAGACCGGCCGGCCCGCGGGACCGGCCGGCCGGCGGGACGGGTCAGCGCGCCTGCCCGTAGAGGCGTTCGACGTGCAGGCGGATGACGAGGCGGCCGTCCGCGACCATGACGCGCCGGTACTCGTCCCAGTCGGGGTGCTCGCCGCGGATGTCGCGGTACACCTGCACCAGCTCGTCCACGGCCGCGTCCTGCGGGTCGGCGGCGACGGCGGACAGCTCGGCGGCGCCCTCGGCGACGGCCCAGGACCAGCCGTCCGGGGCGCTGACGTGCAGGCTGGCGCGCGGGTCGCGGGCGAGGTTGCGGGCCTTGGCGCGGTCGGCGGTGACCGAGATCCGCACGAGCCGGCGGGCCTCGTCGAAGTGGTAGTTGATGTTGGACAGCTGCGGCCGCCCGTCCCGCTTCAGTGTGGCGAGGACCCCGAGGTCCCGCTCCTCCAGCAGCTTCACCAGTGCCGCGTCGTCCGCCATCGTCCGCCTCCGTGGAGAGTGATCCGCTTTCCGGCGACAACCACCGGCCGGGCGATTCCCTTCCCGCCGGCGTGTCCTTCCCGCTAGCGCGCCGCGGCCGTGGGGAGGGTCAGGACGCGGGCGTGCGGCGGCGGCCCGGTGTCCGGACCGCCCCGCTCGCCGCCGGAGCCCGCGTTCCGCCGGCCGTCGGAGCGGGCGGCGCGGCCGGTGTGGATGTGGCCGCGGAACGCGGTGCCCTTCGCGACGACCTTGACGGCCTGGAAGTCGCGCGGCGGCAGCGCGCAGAACCCGGTCCGGACGACGTCGTCGAACAGCGAGTCCGAGACGACGTAGGCCAGGTCGCGGCCGGCGTCACCGGACAGCAGGCGGCGCAGCGGCCCCGCGTCCAGCAGCCGCTGGACGACGATGGGCGCGTCGCCCGCGGGCCCGAACGGCCCGGCGGTCAGCGTGCCGTGGTGCAGCGCGAGCCGCACCCGAAGCCGGAACCGGCCCGCGTCGCGGTTGGCCTCGCGCAGCGCCTCGTCGAGGCCGATCACGAAGTCGCCGGCCACCGGCGCGGGGTCGGTCCCGGCCGGCAGCGTGGCGAGCTCGCCGTCCCCGCCGACCTGCTTGTCCCAGCGGGCGCGGTCGAGGCCGACGCCGCGCGCGGCCCGGTCGAGCGCGTCCGACAGCTGCCGCTGCGCGAGCAGCTGCTCGCGCGTGTCGCGCTTGCTGTACCCCTGGATGTCCACCGCCAGCAGCAGGCGGTAGCTGAGCTGCGCTTCCCCGTTTCCTTCCACTGTGCCGATCCCGCCCCTCGGTCCTCTCTGGGCAAATGGGCCTGATGCCCGCATTCGCTCCAAGCGTGGAGTGAGCGTTGCCCCGCTGAGGACTCCGTGCCGCGATCGTCTCGCCGTCCTTGCGCCCCTTGGACGCGACACGGTGATCGTCCGCGCCGGAAGGTAAGGAAAACCTGGCGAACTAGTTAGCCATATTCCGGAATATGCACCACGAACCGGGCTCGGTTGAACCGGACGGCCCGGGATCGCGTACTGCCTCCCAGCGTGACACCCGACTCATGGTCACCGCGTCGTCCCGCCCCCGCACCCGCCCGGAGACCCCGATGGCCCACAGATCACCGGCCGCCTCGGCCACCCGCGAACGCCCTCCCGGACCGTGGAGCTGGTTCCGCGGCCCGCAGCCCGCCGGCGGCGTGGACGACCAGGTGATCGTGACCGAGCTGTACCGCGTGTACGGGCGTCCGCTGCTGTCGTTCGTGCTCCGCCTCACCGGCGGCGACCGGCACTGGGCCGAGGACGTCGTGCAGGAGACCATGATCCGCGCCTGGCGGAGCGCGCACCAGCTCGACGAGAACGCGGCCTCGCTGCTGCCGTGGCTCGCGACGGTCGCCCGCCGGATCGTCATCGACGACCAGCGGCGCAAGAACGCACGGCCGCAGGAGGCGGGCGAGGGCCCGCTGGAGAACATGCGGGTGCCCGACGGGTTGGAGGATCTGCTGCGCTCCGTCGTCGTGTCCGAGGCCCTCCTCGCGCTGTCCCCCGCCCACCGCGAGGTCCTCAACGAGACCTTCTTCCGGGACCGCTCGGTCAACGAGGCGGCCAGGCATCTCGGCATCCCCGTGGGCACGGTCAAGTCCCGGGTCTACTACGCGCTCAGGGCGCTGCGCGTCGCCCTGGAGGAGAGGGGCGTGACGCCATGAGCGCGGACATGCTGCACATCGACGTCGGCGCCTACGCCCTCGGCCTGCTGGAGGAGCCGGACCGCCGCGCGTTCGAGGCGCACCTGTCGGCGTGCATGCCCTGCCACGAGGAGCTCGGCGCGCTGCGCGGGCTCGCCCGGACGCTGGACGGCATCGGGCCGATCGCCGAGCCGGCCGACGCGCTGCCGGTCCCGCCCGAGCCCGCCGTGGTCTCGGACCTGATGCGGCACCGGATCGGCCGCCGGCGGCGGCACCGGGCGGCGCGGGCGCTGGCCGCGGCCGCCGCCGGGGTCGTGCTGCTCGGCGGCGCGCTCGGCGCCGGGTTCACGCTCGGCGCCGACCGGGACGCCCAGGCGCGCCCGGCCGCGGGGCAGGACGACGGCACGGCCGCGCTGCTGCGGGACGGGCGGCGGACGTCGGCCACCGACGCGGGCACCGGCGTCACCGGCACCGTCGCCGTGCAGCGCAAGGCGTGGGGCAGCCGGATCGGGATGGAGCTCGGCAAGGTCCGCGGGCCGCTGGAGTGCGAGCTGGTCGCGGTGGACGAGCGCGGCGGCGCGCACACCGTCGCCGGCTGGGCCGTCCCCGCCAAGGGCTACGGGCTGCCGGGGTCGCCGCAGCCGCGGCTGGCGCTGCAGGGCGGCACGGCCCTGCGGCCCGAGGAGATCAGCCGGTTCGAGGTCCGCACGATCGGCGAGGGGCGCACGCTGCTGACCGTCCCCGCGTAGCGGCGGACGCCTCGCGGGGAACCCGCGCTGGGCGTCCGTGCTCGACAGGCCGCTGCGTCTCCTACGCTGAGGGGGTGAGTACGAGCCGGTCTTCGACGGGCCCGGAGCTGATGCTGCCGGGTCTCCGCGACGTGTACGCGGCCTACGTCCGGGAGGCGGACGCCCTGCCGGCGCTGCCCGCCGCGCTGCAGGCGGAGGTGTGGGCGTCCGCGCAGCTCGGCGCGCTGGAGGCGGCGGCCCCGCACGCGCAGGGGCGGCGCGCCGCGCTCGGCGACCTGATCGGCGCCCTGCGGGCGGCGGCGACGCCGGGCGCGCGGGCGTTCCTGCGCGCGATCGCCGCGATCGGCCCGGTGGAGGGCCGCAAGGCGGCGGGACGCGCGGCCGGCGCGCTCGGCGACGTCCCGGCGGCGCCCTGGGAGGGGTCGCTCGGACGGGTCGTGCCCGGCCAGGCGTGGCTGATCCAGGAGGGTCCGCTGGACGGCGACCGGCTCGTCTGCGAGTTCCGCTACGCGGGCGCCGGCACCGCCGGGATGCACGCCGTCGCGGTGCGGCTGTCCTACGGCGACGCCCCCGCCGAGGTCGTGATCGTCGGGGACGTCCCGGCGCTGATGGGGGCGGCGCGGCAGGCCATGCAGGCCGAGTTGTGCGTCGTCCAGCCCTACGAAGCGGCCGCCGCGGGGGCGAGGCTCCGCACCGCGCTGAACATCGCGCCCCGCGGGGGGCGCGCTCCCCATGGGGGGCGCGGCGCGGAGCCCCTGCCCGAGGCGTGCTACCCGGCGCTGCCGCTGGCCCGCCACCGCGCCGCCCTGCTGCCCTAGCGGCGCCTCAGCGGCCGAGGGCCCGGTAGCGGCGGACCGACAGCGGGACGAACACCGCCGCGATCGCCAGCGGCCACGCGACCGCCATCAGCAGGCTGTGCTGCGCCGCCCACGAGCCGCCCGCGGCGGGGTCGCCGAACAGCTCGCGGCACGCCGTGACCGTCGCCGACATGGGGTTCCACTCGGCGATCGCGCCCAGCCAGCCGGGCATGGTGCTCGGCGCGACCAGGGCGCTGGACAGGAACCCGATCGGCCACACCAGGATCTGCACGGCCACCACCGACTCCGGGCCCTTGGCGACCAGCCCGAGGTAGACGCCCGTCCAGATGAGCGAGAACCGCAGGAGCAGCAGGAGCCCGAACCCGGCGAGGGCCTTCGCGGCGCCGTCCTGGACGCGCCAGCCGATCAGCGCGCCGCACGCCGCCATCACGGCCAGGCCGGCGACCGAGTAGATCAGGTCGGCGGTGACCCGGCCGACGACGACGGCGGACGGGGACATCGGCATCGTGCGGAACCGGTCGGTCACGCCCTTCGCCGCGTCGCCCGCGACGCGCACGAACGTCTCCTCCACGCCGAACGCCATCGTCAGGGCGAACATGCCGGGGACGATGAACGCCCGGTAGCTCCCCCCGCCCGGGACGTCCATCTGGCCGCCGAACAGGTAGCCCATCATCAGCACGACCATGACGGGGAACAGCAGGCCCATGGCGATCTGGCCGGGCTGCCGCACCCAGTGGGCGAGGGCGCGGCCGGTGAGCGTCCGCCCGTCGGCGACGGCCCAGCGCATCGTCCGCACGCTCATGCGGGCGCCTCCTCCTTCTCCGTGAGGTGCAGGAACACCTCGTCCAGGGTGGGCCGGCGCAGGCCGATGTCGGCGACCGTGAGGCCCGCCTCGTCCAGGGCGCGGACGGCCTCGGTGAGCGCGGCGGCCCGCTCGGACACCGGCGCGCCGATCCGCAGGGCCTCGGCGTCCACGTCGACCTCCCCCGCCGCGACCCGGCCGACGATCCGGGCCGCCTCGGCGAGGGCGGCGGGATCGTCCAGGACGACCTCGACGCGGTCGCCGCCGAGGCGCCTCTTCAGCTGGTCGGGGGTGCCCTCGGCGATGACGCGGCCGCGGTCGACCACCGAGATGCCGGTGGCGAGCCGGTCGGCCTCCTCCAGGTACTGCGTCGTCAGCAGGACGGTCGTGCCGCCGCCGACCAGCGCGCGGATCGCGTCCCAGACCTCGTTGCGGGCGCGGGGGTCGAGGCCGGTCGTCGGCTCGTCCAGGAACAGCACCGGCGGCGCGAGGATCATGGACGCGGCCAGGTCGAGGCGCCGCCGCATGCCGCCGGAGTACTCCCCCGCGGCCCGGTCGGCGGCGCCGGTGAGCCGGAACCGCTCCAGCAGCTCGTCCGCCCGCCGCCGCGCCTCCTTGGCGCCGAGGTGGTAGAGGCGGCCGAACATGACGAGGTTCTGCCGCCCGCCGAGGATCTCGTCGACGGCCGCGTGCTGCCCGACGAGCCCGATGCTGCGCCGGACCTCGCCGGCGGCGCGCACGACGTCGTGCCCGGCGACCCGGGCGCTCCCGCCGTCCGGCCGGGCCAGCGTCGTCAGGACCCGGACGGCGGTGGTCTTGCCGGCGCCGTTCGGGCCGAGCAGCCCGTGCACGGTGCCGGCGGGCACGCGCAGGTCCAGCCCGGCCAGGGCCTCGGTGTCGCCGTAGCGCTTGCGCAGCCCCTCGGCGACGACGGCGAACCGTGGTTCGGCCATGCGCCCTCCCAAACTATGTACAGAGTACGGATTTTCTGTCCCGGCCAATATAACGTACGTAGTACAGAGTTTCATCCCTGAGAGGATCGGACGGTGACCGAGTACAGCGGGGGCGGTGACCCGAAGCGCAGCCTGGAGCTGCTGTGGGGCGTCCGGCCGCGGCCGCGGCGGGGGCCCAAGCCGCGGCTGACCGCCGAGGAGATCGTCCGCGCCGCGATCGCGCTGGCCGACGCCGAGGGCCCGGACGCCCTGTCCATGCGCCGCATCGCCGACGAGCTGGGCGTGTCCCCCATGTCGATCTACACCTACGTCCCCGGCAAGGCCGAGCTGATCGACGTCATGCTCGACCGCGCGTTCGGCGAGCTGACCCCGCCCGCGGACGGGACGTGGCGGGCCCGCCTGGAGCACATCGCGCGCGACAACTGGGCGCTGTTCCACCGGCACCCGTGGATGCTGCGGATCACGACGGTCCGCCCGCCGATGGGCCCGCACACGATCGGCAAGTACGAGTACGAGCTGCGCGCCGTCGACGGACTCGGCCTCACCGACCTGGAGATGGACTCGGTCGTCGCGCTCGTCACCGGCTTCGCCGAGAGCGCCGCCCGCGTCTCGGTCAACGCCGCCGAGGCCGAGCGGCGCAGCGGCATCAGCGACGAGCAGTGGTGGGAGTCGGTCGCCCCCCTGCTCGACACCCTCGTGGACGAGGCCGACTACCCGCTCGGGTCCCGCGTCGGAGCGGCGGCCGGGCAGGAGTACAACGCGGCCGTCGGCCCGGGCCACGCCTTCGAGTTCGGCCTCGCCCGCATCCTGGACGGCATCGAGGCCCTCATCGCCTCCCGCTAGCGCCCTTCGTCCGCTTCGTCGGGACGGCGCTCGCGGGGTCCTCGGGCCAGGGGTGCTTCGGGTAGCGTCCGCGCAGCTCGGCCCGCACCGCCTTGTAGCCCTCCCGCCAGAACGAGGCCAGGTCGGCGGTGACGGCGGCGGGGCGCCCCGCCGGGGAGAGCAGGTGCACCACCAGCGGGACGCGGCCGCCGGCGAGCGCGGGCGCGGCGTCCCAGCCGAACAGCTCCTGCAGCTTCACCGCGAGGACGGGCCGCTCCCCCGAGTAGTCGACCCGGACCCGCGACCCGGACGGGACCTCGACGCGTTCGGGCGCGTACTCGTCCAGCCGCTCGGCCAGGTGCCAGGGCAGGAGGCCGCGCAGCATCGCCGCGACGTCGACGCGGGCCAGGCCGGCGCGCCGCCGCGTCCCCCCGAGCCACTCGGTGACCCGCTGGACCAGCGCCGCGTCGCCGACGTCCGGCCACGGCTCGCCGAGCGCGCCGTGCAGGAACGCCAGCCGCCGCCGCAGCGCGACGGCCGCGGGCGTCCAGGTGAGCAGCCCGAGCCCTTCGGCGCGCAGGCCGTCCAGCAGCGCGGCGCGCACCCGCTCGGGATCGGGGTCGCGCAGCGGGCGGGCGTCCAGCTCGATCGCGCCGAGGCGCTCGACCCGCCGGGCCGCCACGTCGCCGTCCCGCCAGGCGACCTCCTCGGCCGTCTCCAGCAGCGGCGCCGCCGCGGACCGCGCCACGTCCTCGTCGATCACGACGGCCTGCCGCACCCGCGCCGACGGCGACCCGGCGGGACGGTCGGCCTCGGCGACCACGAGCCACTCCGGCCGCGCCCCGGCCAGCGCCGACCCGTCGGCCAGCACGGCCCCCGTCCCGGACGCCATCAGGTACCCGCTCCCCCGCCGGGCCCGCGCCACCCGCTCCGGGAACGCCAGCGCCACCACGACCCCCGCGGCGTGGTCGTCCTTCAGCCCGCCGGGGTCGCCGCCCCGCGGGAGGGACCTGCGCAGACGGGCGGCCTCGTCGCGCCAGCGGGCGGCGTGGGCGCCGGCGGGGCGGCTCTGGCGGCGGAGGGCGCGCCAGGTGGCGGTCAGGTCGTCGCCGGCGGACCGCGGCGGGGGCTCGGAGAGCAGGGCGACGATCTCGGCCGCGGCGCGGCCGCCGACCTCGGCGGCGCCGTCGATCAGCGCGCGGGCCAGCCGGGGGTGGAGGCCGACGCGGGCCAGCCGGCGGCCGCGGCCGGTGACCCGGCCGTCCGCCACGGCGCCGAGGGCGCGCAGGGTGGCGCGGGCCGCGTCCATCGCGGCCGGCGGGGGCGGGTCGGGCAGGGACAGCCCGGCGGCGTCCGGGGCGCCCCAGCAGGCCGCCTGGAGCGCGAAGCCGGTCAGGTCGGCCAGCTCGATCTCGGGGCGCGGGCGGGCGGGGAGGCGGTCGTGGTCGGCCTGCGTCCAGCAGCGGTAGACGGCGCCGGGCGCCTCGCGTCCGGCGCGACCGGCGCGCTGCTCGGCGGTCGCGCGCGACGCGCGGACGGTGGTGAGCGACCCGAGGCCGCGGGCGTGGTCGGTGCGGGGCTCGCGGGCGAGGCCGCAGTCCACCACCGCGCGGACGCCGGGCACGGTGAGGCTCGACTCGGCGACCGATGTGGCGAGGACGACCCGGCGCCGCGCCGCGGGCGCGAGCACCGCGTCCTGCACCTGGCGGGGCGCCTGGCCGTGGATCTGCAGGACGTCGGCGGGCACGTCGCCGAGCATCCCGGCGACGCGGGCGATCTCCCCCACCCCCGGCAGGAAGCACAGCACGTCGCCGTCGCGTTCGGCGACGGCGCGGCGGACGGTCGCCGCGACGTGCGCGAGGAGCGCCGGGTCGACGCGCAGCCCGTGCGGCGGCGGGACGGGGCGCGGCGGCGGCGCCCAGACCGTCTCGACCGGGTGCAGCGCCGCCGCGGTCTCCACGACGGGCGCGCCGCCGAGCAGCCGCGCCCACGGGCCGGTGTCGGCGGTCGCGGACGCCGCGACCAGGCGCAGGTCGGGGCGGAGCGTCGCGCGGACGTCCAGCAGGAACGCCAGCGCGGTGTCGGCGTCCAGGTGCCGCTCATGGCACTCGTCCAGGATCACCGTCCCGACGCCGGCCAGTTCGGGGTCGGACTGGAGGCGCTGGAGCACCACGCCCGTGGTGACGACGTCCACGAGGGCGCCGGGGCGGTTCTCGCCGCGGACGGTGACGCCGACCCGGCCGCCGACGGGCTCGCCGAGGAGCCAGGCCATCCGGCGGGCGGCGGCGCGGGCGGCGAGCCGGCGGGGCTCCAGGACGAGGACCTTCCCGGCGGCGGGCGGGCCGCCGAGGGCGAGCCCGGCGAGCGCGAGGGGCACCAGGGTGGTCTTGCCGGTGCCGGGCGGCGCCGCGAGCACCGCCGCGCCGCCGGCGTCCAGGGCGGTGCGCAGGGCCGGGACCGCTGCGCGGACGGGGAGGCTCTCGGCGGCGCTGAGGTGCATCGCCCCAGTCTGCCGCGCCGCGCGCCGGCCCCGAAATCCGGTGCGATGAAAAAGGCTCTGTTTATTGCGATGGAAGTTGCATCGTGCCTTTCATCCATTCACCGGGGCACGTTCCGATTCTGCCCAGAACCATCTCGCCCAACCCGTCCACATAAGACCAGGTGAGCATTGATTTCAAGACCGAGAAGTGACTTTTCAGCTTGACTTACGTCACCCTCGCAGCTCTAGCGGCGAAGTTCCGGGTATCCGCATAATATTGAAGTCATCGCAGGGTGCTGGGAGGTTCGGCATGTTCGGCAGCTCCATCTACCTCAGGGACAGGGTCGCGTTCACCGGCGGTTCGCCTCAGGCGGTGTACGAGGAGCTCTGGCAGCGCGGCCGAAAAGGGAGATTGCGGACCCGCGCATTTCTGGCCGCGGCGACGCTCCTACTGTGCGGACTGCTCGTCAACGCCGTTTTCGGCGTCATCATGGCACTTTTGGTGACGGCGGCGGACGTGTTCGTCCATTGGCGCGTTTACCACTCGTCCCGGTCGTGGCGGCTCGGGCTGCGCGGCGAGGAGCGCACCAACCGCATGCTGCGCTGCACGCTGGAACGGCGCGGGCACCGGGTGCTGCACGCGCGGACGGTCCCCGGGCACGGCGCCGCCGACGAACTGGTGATCGGGCCGGGCGGGGTGTGGCTCGTCCACAACGAGGCGTGGAACCCCGAGTCGGAGATCTCCCACCACGGCGGCAAGCTGTTCATCGACGGCCGCACCCAGTCCAAGCTGGTGGGCGCGCTGACCGCGCGCGCCGAGGCGGCCGCCGAGGCGATCTCGGGCGTCGCCGAGGTGCCGGTGACGGTGACGCCCGTGCTGGCCGTGCACGGCGGCAGGCTCGTCCGCACGCCGTTCGCCGCCGACGGCATCGTCTTCGCGCCGCCGCTGAAGCTGATCCGCTGGATGCGCCGCAACCCGACCGCCGACCTGTCGCCCGAGGAGGTGGAGGCGGTCGCGCGGGCCGCCGTGCACGCCCTGCCCATCGGCGGCCGCTCGCTCTCGGCCGCGGCCTAGCCGGCGGGCACCGCGATGATCATCAGACACCTGTGGCCGGAGGGCTCACGCGCCGCCGCCCACAGGGCGCCCACCGCCCGCCGGGGTCCCGCCGGCCGCGCGGGCGGTGCGGCGCAGCCACAGCAGTCCCACGACCGGCAGCACCAGGGGGACGAAGCCGTAGCCGCGCCCGTACATCGACCAGACCGTCTCGTCGGGGAACGCGGCGGAGTCGGCGACGCCGAGCGTCCCCACGACCAGCACGCCGGCCAGCTCCACCGAGCACGCGGCGACGGCGACCCGGAACGACGTCCGGCCGCCGCGGGCCAGCGCGACCGTCGCCAGGACGTAGACGGCCGCGGCGAACGCCGACAGGACGTAGGCGAGCGGCGCCTCGGAGTACCGGGTGGCGATCTGCACGGCCGCCCGCGCGCCGGCCGCGAGCGCGAAGATCGCGTAGACGGCGACCAGGAGCCGTCCCGGCCCGGCGGCGGTGCCGGGGCGGGACCCGCCCGTGCGGGCGGCGGCGCCGGCGCGGGCGCCGTCGTCCGCACCGGTCCCGGGCCCGACGCGCTCGGGCCGTGCCCCGCCGGGCCGCACTCGATCGGACTCAGCCACCGCTCCCACTCCACAACTGGTCCATCCGGACGATCATGACGGCGACCGCCGCCGCCGCGACGACGATCACGCCGGAGCCCCACCGGGACCGCTCCAGCAGCCCCCATCCGGCGCCGGCGGCCGGGACGAGCAGCGAACCCAGCAGGTAGCCCGCGAAGGTGGCGGACCCGTCCGGCCCCTCGCCGCCGGACAGCTTGACGAACCCGACGACGGCCTGCGCGACCAGCAGGACCTCCAGGACGCCCAGCGCGACGATCTGCCCGACGTCCATCGCCCGGTTGCGCAGCGTCGCCGCCAGCGCGTAGGCGGCGGTCAGCAGCGCCACCACGATGATCACGGTGTCCAGGACGTCGGTCACGGCAAGAGAGTACTACCGCGCGTAGAACACGAGCGCACGCGGGCATGGCAGCATGGCGGGCGTGAGAGCGCTGCAGTGGCTGAACCTGACCCGGCACGGTGAGAGCACCGGCAACCTCGCCTACCAGGCGGTGCACGGCACCGACGCCGAGGAGGCCGGCATCGCGGAGCGGGACGCCGACGTCCCGCTGTCGGACGCCGGCCGCGAGCAGGCCGCGACGCTCGGCCGCTGGCTCGCCGCGCTGCCGAAGCAGGAGCGCCCGACGCACGTCATCGCCTCCCCCTACCTGCGCACCGTCGACACCGCGAAGATCGCGCTCGCCCGCACCTCCTACGCCGCCCCGCAGCACCCGGGCGGCCCCGTCCTGCGGGTGGACGAGCGGCTCCGCGACCGCGAGCAGGGCGTCCTGCAGGGCCTCACCGCCCTCGGCGTCCGGCGCCGCTTCCCCGGCGAGGCGGCCCGGCTGCACCAGCTCGGCAAGTTCTACTACCGGGCGCCCGGCGGGGAGTCGTGGGCCGACCTCGCGCTGCGGCTGCGCAGCTTCTACCGCGACCTGGAGGCCGACGCCCCCGGCGGCCGCGTCCTCGTCGTCACCCACGACGCGATCGTCGTGATGACCCGCTACCTGGTCGAGGACCTCACCGAGAAGGACGTCATGGAGATCGAGCGGGAGCCGGTCGCCAACGCCTCGGTCACCCGGTGGCGCGGCGACGGCTCCGGGCTCCAGGCCGTCTGCTACAACGACTGCTCCCACCTGGTCGACGTCGGCGCCCCCGCCCCCTAGGACTCCCCGCCCCGCAGGCGTTCGCTGCGCGAGGCGACGGCGGCCCCCCGCGGGTCGCCCGCCGGCAGGACGGCGCGGAGCCGGTCCAGGGCCTCCAGGTCGGCGCGGCCCGGCTCGGTCTGCGCGTAGGTCCACAGCGCGTCGGCGCCGCCCCGGTCGAGGACCAGCCGCCGCAGCCGCACCGCCAGCTCGTCGCGCTCCTCCCGGACGGCGGGCGCGTCCGAGCGGGGCAGCAGCTCGCCCCCGTACAGCCGCGCGGCGCCCGCGACGTCGCCCTCGTCCAGCATCCGCCGGACGGTGAGGAAGTCGGCCTCGACCGCGCACCCGAGCCGGTAGGGGCGGGCCCGGACGACGTCGCCGAGCTGCTGGCGGAGCCGGTGGATCTCGGGCCGGACCGTCGCGGGGCTGCCGCCCTCGCCGTACAGGTACAGCGAGAGCCGGTCGCCGCTCAGCCCGCGCGGATGCAGCGCGAGCAGCGCGAGGATCTCGGCGTGCCGCAGCGTCAGGCCGAACCGCCGCCCGTCCAGCAGCCCGTGCGGCCGGCCGTCGCCGAGGAACGACAGCGTCAGCAGCGGCCCGTCCGCGGCGGGCCGCGCCGCCTCCCGGGCCCGCGGGCCCGGCACCACGTGCGCGCCGACGCGGTCGGCCGGCCGGAGCAGGAACGCCTCGCCGAGCGGTTCGGCGACGGCGACGCGGCCGTCCGGCAGCGCGACCGACCCGCCGGGCTCGGGGGCGGCCACCCGGCGGCCCCGCAGCCCCTCCGCGCCGGCGGCGAGGATCCGGCCGGTGGCGGTGACGAGCAGCCCGGCCCCGCCGATCCCGCGCAGGTGCGGCAGCAGCCGCTCGCGCAGCCGCTCGTCCCGCGCCAGCATCTCGTTCTCCAGCCGCGCCTCGGCCAGCCGGGCGGCGGCGGCGACGAGCGCGACGGTCGCCGGATGCAGCGCCGCGACGGTCGCGCTGACGTCGATGCAGCCGACGACGCGCGCCGAGTCGGGGTCGACGATCGGGGCGCCGGCGCACGACCAGCGGTGCAGGATGTGGGCGACGTGCTCGGCGGCGAAGACGTACTCGGGCCGCCCGGCGGCGAGCGCGGTGCCGATCCCGTTGGTGCCGACGGCGTCCTCCGACCAGCGGAACCCCTCGGCCAGCCCGATCGCCTCGGCGGCGCGGCGGGCGGCGGGCGGGCCCTGCGTCCACAGGACGTGCCCGTCCGCGTCGGTGATCACCATCAGGTGCTCGGTCTCGTCGGCGACCCGCCGCAGCAGCGCCTCCAGCATCGGCAGGTGCGGCCGGAGCGGGTGGGCGCCGCGGGCGTCGGCGAGGACGTCCCGGTCGTACACCAGCGGGGCCGCGTCGACGGCCGCGTCGACGCCGGCGTCCCGGGAGCGCCGCCAGGAGGCCGAGATGGGCGAGCGGACGGCCACCGGATCGTGCACCACCACCATCAGTCCCTTCCCCCGGAGAGAACCTCGGCCCGTCCGAGGATCCGCCCATCGGCGGGTTCCGCGCAACCGATTCGGCGGATCCCGCACGGCCGGATTAGGACACGGTGTGTAATCGGACGGTCGCAACGTGCATGCAACGTGCGGCCGCCTAGCGTAACCGGCGGCTGGGAGACGAAGGGCCATCCTGAGGGTCCCGCCGTCCCGTCGCGCGTCCGGGGGGAATGCGCGCGGGGCGGCGGGCCGGGACCCATCGGCGCGGGGCGCTCCCGCCATCACGGGGAGGACCGACACCACATGCTCTGCCTGACCTGCCATCGTGTCCGCCCGGCGCTCAGCCGGACGGACTACACCGCCGAACGCGCCTGGCTCATCATCCGCCGCGGCCTCTGCACGTGCGCCGCGCCGCCCCCGCCCCCGCCCCGGACGCGCCGCGCCCCGGTCGTCCGAAAACGTGCGCGCTCCACGAAATAAACATCTTGGTTCACAAAACGTTCATGGGCGGTTCGCCTAGAGTTTAAGGAGAATCCACTCGAACCGCCCTTGGAGGGAGCGTCATGACCGTGATCCCGGGTCTCGTCCGCCGCGCCGCCGTCGGGGCGGAGCGCCATCTGCGCGAGGGCGTCGGCCTTCTCGTCAAGGTGGGGCGAGATCTGGAACGGTCGGCCGAACTGGGGCGGCTGCTCCCCGGCTACATCGAGCGCGTCACGATACTGGAGCAGGCCGTCCGGGACCAGGGCGCCGAGCTCCGCACGGTCCGCACCGAGCTCGACTCCCTCGTCGGGCAGCTCAACGACCGGCTGCTGCCGCGCATCGACGAGCGCATGGACGACACCGAGCGCGACCTGGCCGCCGTCGCCACCAGCCTCATCCGCACCGGCCGCGACACCGCCGGCAACAGCGCGCGGCTGGAGTCGGCGGAGCGGCGCATCGGCGACCTGCGCACCAAGATCGCGCAGCTGGAGCAGCGGACCGGGCTCTGGCGCGACCTGCAGTCCACCGTGGCCCGGTTCGGCGACGACCTCGACGCCATGCGCGCCCGCATGGCGCTGCGCGCCGCCGAGCCCCCGGCCGACGCCTCCCCCGCGCCGGTGCAGAACATCACCGACCGCCCCGCCTAGCACCGGCCGACCCCCGGCCGGACCGGCCCGGGAGAACGCGCGGCGGGGGTCCGGGAGAATGGGCGCATGACGCAGCCGCCCGAGAACCGTCCCGCCGCCGCGCGCGGATTCGCCAGCGACAACCAGGCGAGCGTCCACCCGGACGTCCTCGCCGCCCTGGCCGAGGTCAACGGCGGGCACCAGCCCGCCTACGGCGAAGACGCCGTCACCGGGCGGCTCCGCGACGTCGTCCGGCGGCGCTTCGGCGACCGGGCCGAGGTGTTCCCCGTGTTCAACGGGACGGGCGCGAACGTCGTGTCGCTGCAGGCGATGTCGGAGCGGTGGAGCGCGGTGGTCTGCCCGGAGTCCGCGCACATCAACACCGACGAGTGCGGCGCCGCCGAGAAGATCGCCGGGCTGAAGCTGATCACCGTGCCGGCCCCCGGCGGCAAGCTGACGCCGGACCTGGTCGCCGCGTACGCGACCGGGTTCGGCAACGTCCAGCGGCGGCAGCCCGCCGTCGTGTCGATCACCCAGAGCACCGAGCTGGGCACCGTCTACACCGCGGCCGAGACGGCGGCGGTCGCGGCGGCGGCGCACGAGCGCGGCCTGACCGTGCACATGGACGGCGCCCGCATCGCGAACGCCGCCGCGTCCCTCGGCGTCCCGCTGCGCGCCCTCACCACCGACGCGGGCGTGGACGTCCTGTCGTTCGGCGGGACGAAGAACGGGCTGCTGCTCGGCGAGGCGATCGTCGTGCTGAACCCGGACGCGGTGCGCGGGGTGGCCTACCTGCGCAAGTCGAGCATGCAGCTGGCGTCCAAGATGCGGTACGTGTCGGCGCAGCTCGTCGCGCTGCTGGACGGCGACCTGTGGCTGCGCAACGCGTCCCACGCCAACGCGATGGCGCGCCGCCTGGAGGCCGCCGCCCGTACCGTCCCCGGCGTGGAGATCACCCAGGCCGTCCAGGCCAACACCGTGTTCGCGATCATCCCGCCGGACGCCGCCGAGCGGCTGCGCAAGCGGTTCCCCTTCTACACCTGGGACGAGGCGACCGGCGAGGTCCGCTGGGTCTGCTCGTTCGACACCGCCGCGGACGACGTGGACGCGTTCGCCGCCGCGCTCTCGGCGGAGATGTCCGGCTGACCTGCGGCGTCGTCCCGATCATCGGGAGCGCCCGCCCCGCCGGGCGCGCGGCGGGTTATCGTGTCACCGAACAGCATTCGGTAACAGGAGGCGAGCCCGATGGCCAACCGCACCTTCGTCGTCGGCGTGGGCATGACCAAGTTCGAGAAGCCCGGCTCCCGTGACTGGGAGTACCCCGACATGGCCAAGGAGGCCGTCGGCAAGGCACTGGAGGACGCCGGCGTCGGCTACGACAAGATCGAGATGGCCTACGCCGGCTCGATGTACGGGTCGATGGGCCAGCGCGCCCTCTACGAGACCGGCATGACCGGCATCCCCGTCATGACCGTCATGAACGCGTGCGCGACCGGCTCCAGCGCGCTGTTCCTCGCCCGCCAGGCCGTCCGCGGCGGCCTCGCCGACTGCGCGCTCGCGCTCGGCATGGAGAAGATGAAGAAGGGCTCGCTCGGCGCCGGCGTGGGCGACTCCAAGGTCACCATCATCGACCACCACCTGCGCTCCATGACCGCCGGCCGCGAATGGGAGCTGGACAAGGCGCCCATGCCGCAGATGTTCGGCAACGCCGGCCGCGAGCACATGGAGAAGTACGGCTCCACCCCCGACCACTACGCCTGGATCGGCTGGAAGAACCACAAGCACTCGGTCAACAACCCCTACGCCCAGTTCCAGACCGAGTACTCCCTCGACGACGTCAAGAACGCCACGATGATCTTCGACCCGCTGACCAAGCTGCAGTGCTCCCCCACCTCCGACGGGGCCGGCGCCGCCCTCGTCGTCAGCGAGCGGTTCCTGGACGAGAACGACCTGTGGGACCAGGCCGTCGAGATCGCCGGCCACCACATCGCCACCGACACGCAGCAGAGCTTCGAGGACCACTCGTCCATCCAGGTCGTCGGCTTCGGCGTCTCCCAGCTCGCCGCCCGCAAGGCGATGGACGAGGCGCAGGTCTCCATCGAGGACGTCGACGTCATCGAACTCCACGACTGCTTCAGCGCCAACGAGCTCATCACCTACGAGGCCCTCGGCATGGCCGGCGTCGGCGAGGGCCACAAGCTCATCGACGACCAGGCCACCACCTACGGCGGCAAGTGGGTCGTCAACCCGTCCGGCGGCCTCATCTCCAAGGGACACCCCCTCGGCGCCACCGGCCTCGCCCAGTGCGCCGAACTGACCTGGCAGCTCCGCGGCCAGGCCGACAAGCGCCAGGTCGAAGGCGCCCGCGTCGCCCTCCAGCACAACATCGGCCTCGGCAGCGCCTGCGCCGTCGCGGTCTACAAGCCCGCGCGGTGACTCCCAGGGGGGCGACCCCCTGGAACCCCGTCACGACGCAGGCGATCCCCACGCCGCCGTTTCTGTCCATCTCGCCGGTTCCGGCGAGCACGGCGCCGCTGCGATCGCCTGCGTCGTCGAGCACTCTGTGTTGGCCCAGGAGGACGACCCCCTGGAACCCCCGTTGCGACGCAGGCGATCCTCACGCCGCCGTTTCTGTCTGTCCTGCCCGTGCTGACGTGCGCGGCGTCGCTGCGGTCGCCTGCGTCGTCGGGCATGCCCGCTGCGCTCGCTGGCGCTCGCTCCGCGTGCCTGCCCGTGAGCGGTGGCTCAGGTCAGAACCGACCGCCGTCACAGGGCTCACTTCGGGATCATCGAGCGGGTGAGCTTTCCCCTCTTGGCGGTTAGCAGGCAGAGGGCGTAGCGGTCGCCGCTCGCCCACTCCCGCCTGTCCGGTCCCCCGAGGCGCAACTCGAGACGCGCCGGCGGCTTCCGGCCGAGGATCCGCCGCGCCCGTTCGGCACAGAGGACGTACACCTCCGCTTCGTCTGGTTCCTTCAGATCCTTCAAAGTGATCCTCGCGAGCACCTGGGCCTCGTGCTTCTGCGTGCACTCGACCACGTCCACCTCCCCCGTGGCGTTCCAGGTGCCGACGCAATCGCCCGCGCCCAGCAGAGTCAGCGAGGTCCACTGCCCTTCCAGCCGGAAGTTCTTCGGGCCGCCCGTGTAGCGGAGGAGACACGTCACCAACCGGTCGCCGCTATCCCACGCCTTCTTGTCCGGACGGTCGACGAACAGCGTGAACTCGTCGTCGCGACCCGCTGCGTACAGCGACGACGCCTGAACCCTGCACGCCTTCTGCCCCTCGACCGCCAGCCGCCCATCGCCCGGGTAGTCGAGAATGGTCAACGCCTGCTTGGCATGGACCTCTCCCTCATGAGCACTCGTGCACGGCACGGCGCGCGCGAAGATCTTCGCTCCCGCCTGGCGGAAGCCGGCGAAGCAGTCGTCCTCACTCAGGGCCGACGCTCGCGGGCCCTCGTCCGCACGGGCGGGCGGGTGCTCGTCTCCCCCGGCGACGACAAGGACGGCCGCCCCCACGCCGAGCCAGGCCGTTGACAGGGCCAGCGCGGCGACCGCCAGGCCGCGGCCCTTCTCACCGCGCCGGGCCGCTTGGACGAGCGCCGCGACGGCGAAACCGATCGCGAAGACCACCAGGCCGAGGAGGCCGGTGACCAGCGCCGCGATCGCGAAGCGGTTCGTCCGGGCCGGGGCGGGCGGGGGTGCGGGCTCCGGGGACCCGGAAACGTCGTCAGTGTCGGGTGGCATCGTCACGGGCGGAGCATACGGCCGCGAGATCACGAATCGGGCGCGGGCCGTGCGACAATAATTGACTCTTGTCTCATCTCGGTTATTCTCAACGTAAGCGGACACTGGCCCTGGAGGTGCGATGCCCGCCTCGTCCTCGCCCGTCGTCACGGCCGCGTCGCGCCCGCCCCGGACGTCCGCGCACGCGCCGCTGGTGCCCGGGACCCTGCTCTGGCGGTACGCCGGTGACCTGCGGTCCCTGCTGCCGGGGGCCGCGGCCGGGCTGATGCAGCTCATGCATCCCGGCATCGGCGCCGGGGTCGCGGAGCACTCGGCGTTCTTCGACGCGCCGTTCGACCGGATCCACCGGTCCGTCCCGCAGATCTGGGCGACGATCCTCGCGCCGGACGGCGCCACCCGCGCCCGCGGCATCCGCGACCTGCACCGCTCCATCGGCGGCGTGGACGAGCGCGCCCGCCGGTACCACGCCCTCGAACCCGAGACGTTCTGGTGGGCGCACGCCACCTTCACCTGGGAGATCTTCAAGGCCGCCGAGACCTTCCACCCCGGCACCCTCACCGCCGAGGACCACGAGCAGATGTACGCCGAGACCGTCACCTGGTACGCCCGCTACGGCGTCAGCATGCGGCCCGTCCCCGCCGACTACGCGGCGTTCCAGTCCAAGTTCTGGCACATCTGCGGCAAGACGCTCGAACTCACCCCCGCCGCCGCACGCGCCCTGGAGATCGCCAAGCACGGCTCCGACACGGTCACGCTGCTGCCCGTCGGCGGGCCCCGCCTCGACCGCGCCGGACGCCTCGTCGTCGAGCGCCCGCTGCGCCTGATCACGTTCGGCTGCCTGCCGCCCCTCGTCCGGGAACGCTTCGACATCCCCTGGTCGCCGCTCGACCAGGCCCGGTTCGCCGCGCTGGCCATGGCCAACCGGCAGGGCTACCGCATGATGCCCAGCGGCATCAACCACTGGGCACTGCGCAGCATGCTCCGCTACATCGGCGCCCAGACCCGCGGGGACCGCTACCGGCCCGCCGCGTGACCCTCACACGGCGGCCGCCGCCCGGGGACGGAGCTCCTCGCACGCGGCGAGGATCCGGTGGACGTCCCCGTCGGAGAGCCCGGCATGGGCCGAGAGCCGCACCAGGGTGCGGCCCACCGACGCCGCCGGCGGGAACAGGGCCGCGCTGAAGATGTCGCGGCCGACCAGCGCGTCCCGCATGAGGGTCGCCTCGGACTCCGAGCCCGCCTCCAGCGCGATGATCTGCGAGTCGGACTCGACCAGCCGGTAGCCGAGGCCCGCCAGGCCGTCCCGCAGCCGGGTCGTGACGGCGCGGAGCCGGTCGCGGCGCCAGCCCTCCCGGCGGACGACCTTCAGCGCGGCCGCCAGGCCCGCGACGTCGTGCGGCAGCAGCGTCGAGCTGAACACGGCCGGGAGCGCGGTGTGGGTGAAGTAGTCCGCGAAGCCGGGACGGTCGCAGGCGATCAGCCCGGCGCGCCCCGGCAGCGCCTTCGCCAGGCTCGCCGTGCGGAAGTCGACCCGGCCGGTGAGCCCCAGCGCGGCGACCAGGCCCTCACCGCGCTCGCCGTGCGTGCCGAGCGAGTGCGACTCGTCCACGACCAGGAGGCAGCCGTGCTCCTCCGCCACCTCCACCAGGTCGGTCAGCGGGGCCACCGACCCGTCGGTGCTGTAGACGGCGTCGGCGGCGATCACGCCCGAGCCGCCCACCTCGATCCGGCGCCGCAGGTGGTCGAGGTCGTTGTGGCGGAAGTAGGCCAGCTCCGCGCCCGCCGCCCGCGCCCCCTCCCACAGCGACATGTGCGCGAGGACGTCCAGGTAGACGGGGACGTCCGGGCCGGCGACCACCTGCAAGAGCCCGGTGTTGGCCGCCCAGCCCGACGAGCAGAGCACCCCGGCCCGCGCCTTCAGGTGCCGGGCGAACCGCGCGCCGAGGACGATCTGCGGGTGGTCGTCGGGGAGGCAGGGGCCGCCGGCGGGCGCCGTGCCCTCGGCCGTCCGCAGGCTGGCGATCATGGCCTCGGTGATCGCCGGATGCTCGGCCAGGGCGAGATAGTCGCTACAGGTCAGCACGACCGCCCGGTCCCCCGCAGGTTTGGCCGGCAGGGGACGGCGCCCGCCCCGCGTGCCCCGGAAGACCCTGATGCGTTCGCCCAGCCGCTGGTGAGCGCTGGTCATGGTCGTCACACTCCCCGGTCAAATGATCGTCACATGCTGTAGTGGATCCTAATCATAGTGTGAAAATAATCTCGCGTGGGGGCCAAAACCCGGGCGCGTCGCCGACGAGGATCCCCTCGCTCGCCGACCGTCCCGCCGCCGGGATTCGCGGGCCGGTCAAGCTGAACGTCCCTTATCGTTCGTCTCAGCGGGTATCAGCCGGTCGTCCGCACTTCACTCGCGTCACCGAACACTGGAGTGTGAAAACGATCGCCGCCGGCGTCGACCGCGCGGTGTCCGCCGGCCTTCCCGGCCTCGACGCCGACACCCCGCCGCTCCCCGCCGTCCAACGGGTCCGCCGAGCCCGCTGGACGGTCTTCGGGGTGCTCGCGGCCGGCCTCGCCACGGTCCTGCTCGTCGCCCTGGGCCCGCTGGGACCGGCCGTGTCCGCGCTCGGCAGCATGCGCTGGGAGTTCCTGCCCGCGCTGGTCCTGCTGTGCGTGCTGCACTACGTGTGCTCGGCGGTCGCGCTGCGCCGCGCGGCGGGCCACCCGCTGCCGCTGGTCGGCACGACGCTCGCGCAGTTCACCGCGTCCGCCGCCAACCGGATCACGCCGGGCGGCCTCGGCGCCGTCGCCGTCAACACCCGCTACCTCGTGTGCCGCGGCCTGCCGCTGTCGCGCGCCGCGGTCGCCGTCGCCGTCCTGCAAGTGGCGGGCGTCCCCGCCGACCTGCTGCTGCTCGGCGCCGTCCTCGGCCTAGGCGGCGGGAACGGGCGGGTGCTGGACGCGCTGGGCGAGCACGCCGCGCGGGCCGCCGGGCTGCTGCCGTCCGTCCCGGTGCTCGTCGCGGGCGGGGTGCTCATCGCGGGCGGGGTGCTGCTGCCCGCCGCCGCGCTGTGGGGACGCCGCGCGGCCCGCTCCGCCGCCGCCCGCCGGGCCGCCGCCGGGTTCGCCGACCTGTGCCGCCGCCCGCGCGACCTGGCGCTGACCCTGGTCGCGTCCGCCGGGACCACGTTCGTCCTGGGCATCGCCTTCGCGCTCAGCGTCCTCGCCGTCCCCGGCACGCGGACCGGCCCGGCCGACGCCCTCACGCTCGTGACCGCCTACCTGGTGGGGGCCGCCGCGGGCTCCGCGATCCCGCTGCCCGGCGGCGTCGGCGCCACCGAGACCGCCCTCGTCGCCGCGCTCGCCGCCCTCGGCATCGAGGCCGGCCCGGCCCTGCACGCCGTCCTGCTGTTCCGCGCGATCACGTTCTGGGCGCCCGTCCCGCTGGGTCTGCTCTCCTATCGGACGCTCCGCCGGTGACCTTTACATTGTAGATCACTACAGGCGGAAGACCTTCGCCGCGTTGCCGGACAGGAACGCCTCCCGCGCCGCCTCGCTCAGGCCGAGGCCGTCCAGGCCCTGGAGCGCCCGGTCGGCGGTCAGCATCGGATAGTTGGTGCCGAACATGACCTTGTGATGCCTGTCCTGGGCCATGTACCGGACGAGTTCGGGCGGATACCTGCGCACCGTGTACGCGGACGTGTCGATGTAGACGTTCGGGTGCTTGCGGCAGACCGCGACCATCTCCTCCGTCCACGGGTAGCCGATGTGGCCGCCGACGATGACGAGCTCGGGGAAGTCGAGCGCGACCTGGTCGATGTACGGAATCGGGCGTCCCGTCTCGCTCGGACGCAGCGGGCCGGTGTGCCCGACCTGCGTGCAGAAGGGAACGCCCAGCTCCACGCATTCGGCGAACAGCGGGTAGTAGCGGCGGTCGGTGGGCGGCAGCTCCCAGAGCCACGGCACCACGCGCAGCCCCTTGAAACCCAGTTCCCGCACGCACCGCCTCAGCTCCCTGACGGCCTCCATGGGCTTGCGGAGGTCCACCGACGCGATGCCCGCGAGCCGGTCCGGGGCCTGCCGCACGAACGAGGCGACCTCGTCGTTGCTCACCAGGTCGCCTTCCGGCCCGTACCAGGCGCAGATGAGGCCGACGTCCACTCCCCCGGCGTCCATGGCGGCGACCGTGGAGGCGACGGGGACCTCCTCCGCGGGCGGCTTCCGCCCGAGCCAGCGCCACAACGAGTCCAGCATCTCGTGCTGGAGGAACCGGACCGTGCCGTGCTGCATCCATGCGTCAATCAGCATGGCCACCTCCCAGCGACCGCCATGCGGCCGCACTCAGCCATCCGACCTGCTCCTCGGCCGGCTCCGGGCTCTGGCCGTTCAGCCACATCCGGCACAGCTCCTGCGCGGGGCCGAGCCAGAGGACGAACGCGGTCGTCCCGTCCACATCGATCAGCGCGCCGTGCCGCACCTGCACGCGCCACCAGCTGCGCACCTCGCGGTAGAACGCCCTGTTGCGCTCGTCCAGCGCCGCACTCGCGGCGGGACGTTCGGTGAACATGAACCGGGCCCTGTCCGGGTGCTCCTTGCACCACCGCACGTGAAAGGCCACGGCGCCGGACACCGCCCCGCGCGCGCTGTCATGCGCCCTCAACTCGCCGAGGAACGCGTCCTGATACATGCCGACGCATTCGACGAACAGGGCCTCCGCCACCGCCTCCTTGCCGGGGAAGTGGTGGTAGAAGCTGCCGACGCTCACGCCGCCGGCGGTCCGGAGCGCGCTCAGCGTCGTCCCTGCGACGCCGTTCCGCCCGAACAGCTCCAGCGCCGCGCGCAGCACTCTCTCCCGCCCGGCCTCACTCACAGAACATTATTCTGCCATGCTAGAACCTTGTTCTGTCAACGGCTTCCGGGGGGCGTCCGCCCAGCGGCGGACGCCCCCTGGAAGTCCGGGCCGGGTCAGGTCTGCTTCTGGAGGGCGAGGCCGGCGGAGCCGGTGAGGGCCGGCAGGTAGCCGGAGCGGTGGCCGAGCGCGGTCGGGTGGTAGGACGAGTCGATCGGGATCGTCACCGCGTTGAGCCAGTCGTCGCCCGAGCACAGCTCGTGGCCGGCGAACTCGTCCCGCACGTCCGACCAGGTGAACCCCGCGCGCCCGGCGGCCTGGGCGAGCACGCCGTCGAGGGTGTCGGCGGCGCCGTTCAGCGCGGTCCGCTTGGTGTTGCCGAGCCCCACGCACACGCTGACGATCTTGTAGAGCCGCGGGTAGCCGAGCACGACCACGCGCGCGGACGGCGACTTCGCGCGGATCTTGGCGTAGAGGGAGTCGAGCCTGCCCGGCAGCGTGCCCCTCATGTAGCTCTCGGCCTCGGCCACCCTGCTCTGGCACGTCGAGGTCGAATGCAGGACGCAGGTCTCCATCACGTCGGCGAACCCGGCGTCGTTGCCGCCGGCCGTGATGCTGACGAGCGTCGTGGACGATGCCAGCGCACCGAGCTGCCCGCTCGCGACGGTCGCCGTGGTCGCCCCCGAGCAGGCCACGAACTTGAACGACGCCGTCGAGTGCGCCGCCGCCCACAGCTTCGGGTAGGCGTTGGCGCTGCGGTTGCACGACCCGCTGCCGGGGTCGTAGTTCCCGGCCCCGGTGCCGGAGGAGTAGGAGTCCCCGAGTGCGACGTAGTCGGTCGCGGCCGCCGAGGCGGAACCGGACCACAGCAGTGATGTGGCGGCGAGGGTCACCGCGCCGAGAGCGGCCAGACAGGAGCGGGAAGGACGCATCTGCACTCCGGAGCGTCGTATCGAATTGTGACGCCCGCCTTATACCCGCTCCGCCATTCCGCGAAGCCCCTGATCTGATCAACAATGTTTGTCAGAATTCACCATTGAAATCCGAAATATCCCGGAATTTTCGGCTGTCAAGACACAAGATGCAACAACCATTCACCAGGTAATCCCGGCAGCCCCAGAGATCACATGAATCCCTTCCGCCGTGCACCGCCGCCCGGCCGCCACGCACCGGTCGCGACCGGTTGCCGGCCGCGGACGCGGAGGGTCTCGCCGAACGTTCTCTGCCGCCCGGGAGTCCCGTGGACGAGCATGACCTCCCTGGCCGCGACCTCGTCGGCGATGCCGAGCAGACCGCGGCGATCGGCGTGCGCGGAAAGGCGCATCGTGTCCACACGGGCGCGGACCGGAACGGTGATCTCGCGGCCGTGGTCGAGCAGAGTGAAATCGCCGCCCTTTTCCGCGAGGTCCAGCAGCGCGCGGCCGGGCGACTCCTCGTCCTGGTAGCCGGAGATGAAGAGCGCGCTGCCCGGTTCGGGAAGGATCCGGCTGGCCCACTGGACGGCGGGGCCGCCCGCCAGCATGCCGGACGTGGAGATGACGACTCCGGTCCGGAAGGCGTCCAGTTCGGCGGGACGGTCGGCGACCGCGGCGGCGCCCCCGAACACCCGCAGCGCCGGGTCGAGCGACTCGAACAGCCTGGCCAGCTCGGCGGCCATGCCGTCCACCCGTACCGGCACCTCCGGCAGGCGCCGCCGCATGATCAGCGCGATCTCCTGGGCGCGGCCGAGCGCGAAGGCGGGGATCAGCACCCGGCCGCCGCTCCCGTGGACGGCGGCGACGGCGCGCACCAGCTCGTCCACCCGCAGGTCGCGGTCGTCATGGTCCTCGCCGCAGCAGGTCGACTCCAGGACGAGGAGGTCGGCGGCACGGGCGGACTCCGGCACGGCGTAGCCGCCGACCGTCTCCTGTCGAAATCCCGAGATGTCGCCCGTGACGACGACCCGCCGGTCACCGGCGCGCACCACCACCCCGGCCGCGCCCAGGATGTGGCCGGCCGGGAACAGCTCGACCGTCAGCTCTCCGACCCGGCGCGCCGCCCCGAACGGCAGTGCCGCGCAGCGCCGGGCCGCGGCCTCGACCTCCGGCGGCCCGTAGAGGACGTCGCCGGCGTCCCCCCAGCGGGCCCGGCCGCGTTCCCGCGCCGCGAGGACCCTGGCGGTGTCGGCCCACATCACCGGCATGAGCGCCGCGGTCTCCGGCGACGCGAGCACCCGCAGGTCCGGGCGGCGGGCGAGCAGGGCGGGGACGTAGCCGCAGTGGTCGTTGTGGGCATGGGTGACGACCACCGCGTCCAGGGGACCGTCGAGGGCGCGCCCGATGTCGCGGGGCGGCTCGGCGCGGTCGCCGGGCCGCAGCCCGGCGTCGACGAGGATCCGTGTCCCGCCCGCCTCGACGAGCAGGCACGACCCGCCGATGTGCGTGTCGCCGCCGAGCGGGACGACCCGCAGGTCGAGTCCGGTGGCGACCAGGGCCGGCGGCGGCGCCGGATCCACGAGGCCGCGCAGGAACCCGAGCACCTCCTCCGGCACCTTGCCCGCGGCGCGGGCGGCGGCGGTCAGCCGAATGTCGGCGGCGGGCGGCTCGCCCGGCGCCGCCCCTCCGAGCACGCCGGGGCCGGCGGCCGGGTGCGCGCCGGCGGTCTCGGCGGGACCCTGTCCGAGGGCGGTGAGGAGTGCGGCGGCGAGGGTGCGCGGGGCCGTCCAGCGGAGGCGTTCGGCCGCGATCCGCCGGGCCAGGGAATCCGCTCGCTCCTCCGCCTCGGCGAGCGCGTCCCGGGCGGCGGCGAGCCGCTGTGACGCTTCGCGCGCGTCGCGGCGTGCGTACTCCAGACGCCCCTGCTCGGTCTTCAGGCGGCTCCGCAGGTGGCCGATCCGGCGGGCGGCGCGGCCGGCGTCCCGTTCCGCCTGCTCGTCCGCCCGGCGGCGGCGCCTGATCCAGCCCAGCGCCGCCCGGACGATCCCGTCGTCGGGATGCAGCAGGACCGCGGCGAGCGCGCGGGCCTCGTCCCCGGCGTCCGCCAGCCGTCCGGCGGCCGAGCCGCGCAGCGCCGGGAACCGCTCGATCGCCTCCAGCAGCATCGGCGTGTACTCCCTGACCAGCGCGCCGGGATCGGACGGGAGCCGGGCGGCGGACCGGCGCTCCAGCACCGCCAGCGCGACCGCGCGCAGCACCGGCGCGAGCGCGTCCCCCTCGAAAGCGGGCTCGAAAGCGGGCTCGGCGGCGGGCTCGGGGGCGCTCATTCGGCGGCCGCCCGCCGGGTGGCTTCGGCGAGGACGGGCTCGCAGGCCAACTCTCCGTCCGAGGGCTCCAGTACGCCGAGCACCCGCAGCGCCTCCACCAGGTCGCGCAGCTCGCCATAGCCGTGTTCGCGCAGGTCGGCGGGCGCGAGTCCGGCCGTCCCCTCCTCCCCGTAGAGGGCGAGGAGCGCGGTGAGGTCCTCGGCGCTCCCCCGGTCGTCCTCCTGGACGAGGACACGCCACGCGGCGGCGACGCACGGGTCGGTGCGGACGCCGGTGTCGTTCAGGAACGCCGCCGGTTTGGCGCGCACCTGGCGCAGCACGTTGTCGAGCGCCTGGTCGCGGTCGCGTCCGGCGAGGGCGGTGACGACCCGCCCGACGAGCGTCGGCCAGCCGCCGGTGCGCCGGAGGAGGTCGTGCCGCCCGGCGTCGTCGGGGAAGCCGAGCGAGTCCTCCAGCATCCACTGCCGGATCGCGGGCGGGTCGAACCGCCGCAGCGGCACCAGTTCGACGTCGTCGTCGGACGCGTACCGGAGCCAGCCGGCGGCCGCGGCGGGGCCGGCGACGAGCACGACGGACAGGGTCCCCTCCCCGGACGGGTCGGCGACCGCGTGCCGCGCCTCCGCGAACCGACGCTCGAACTGCTCGCCGTCGCGCGCCGCGTGCAGGTCGACCACGACGACGTCGTGCCCGGGGTGGCGGCGGGCGCGCAGCACCGCGCTGTCGAAGGTGCCCTCTCCCGGCCGGACGACCCGGATCTCCAGGTCGGAACGGTCGGACGGCATCGCCTGCAGCAAGGCGGCGACCCGCTCGGCGTGCAGCGCCGCCGACCCGGCCACCACGTGGACGAGCCGGCCCGGCCGCAGCAGCCCGGTGATCTGCCCGATGCTGAGCGGCGCCCGGTCCGGCCCGGCCAGGTGCGGCATCCGGTAGGAGTGCGCGTCGAACTCGTCGGGGCCGTCGAAGTCGGCGGCGCCCTCCAGGACGTTCTCGATCTCCCGGACGCCGCCGAGCAGCCGCAGGATGTGCGGGGTGCGCAGCCGGTACCGGTCCTCGTCCACGCCGAGGACGCCCAGGTTGACGCATTCGGCGAGCAGGCTGCGGAAGTCGTCGCCGCTGCAGTTCTCGAACCCCCGCGCCCACCAGTACCGGCACTCCTCCCGCAGCTGCCGGACGGTGAGGGTCTCGTCGGCGCCGTCGCCGAGCGCGTGGAGCGCCACCGTGTAGGCGATGACCTTGTACCGCTTGTCGAGGGTGAGGGTGTAGTCGAACCGCTTCTGGAAGCCCTCCACGAGGTTCTGGTCGCGCCACACCTCCGCCACGTCCTCCGCGGTGATCTTGTACGGGAGGGTGCGCGGGGCGTCCCGCAGCAGGGCGAGCAGCTTCTCGGCGAACAGCTGGACGAGCGCCGGGGCGTTGTTGGCCTCGGCGATCACCCGCGCGGCGAGCGTCTCGGGGAACACGAACCCGAGCGTGGCGAGCGGCCGGACGAGGAGGTCGAACGCGTCCTGCGGGTCCAGCGGGCCGATCGCGATCGGCTCGCCGAGCTGCGCGAGGGGCTGGTTGGGCAGGCCGTGGAAGCGCGCGGTCTGGTGCAGGCCCGCCCACACCACCTTGACGCGGCGGCCGGTGTCCTCCATGAGGGTGCGCAGAGCGGTGACGTCCTCGAAGCGGCCCCGTTCGGCGTCCCGGTTGAGGAAGCCGTCGGCCTCGTCCAGCAGGATGAGCAGCTGCCGGTTCCGGTCGGCGTCCACCCACGCGCGGACCGCGTCCACCACCTGGTCGCGGCCGGTCAGCCCGGACCGCACCACGCCGGCCTTGGCGAGCTTGTCGCCGAGCATCGGCCACAGCGATATCGTGCGGACCTTCCCGACCGTCTGGATCGTCTCGAAGATCACCGTCCGGTTCGGGTCGGACGCCAGGTCGCGCTCGGCCTTGCGCAGCAGCGCCGACTTGCCGAGCTGCCGCCCGCCGAACACGAACGACGAGCCCCTCCGGTCGGTGACCTCGCGGAGCTGCTCGGACCGCCCGTAGAACATCTCCTCCGGGACGCCGCCGGTGGGGGCGTAGGGGTCGGTGGCGGTGAACGGCGCCATCAGCGCGACCGCGACCGACCAGTCCTGCGGCCGGCACGCCAGGTAGGCGATCGCCGCGTCGTCGAGGACGCCCGCGACCGGCGCCGGCCGCTTGCAGGCGGCCTGCCCGAGCTGGGCGCGGTCGTCGGCCGACAGGACGCCGAAGTAGAGCACGAGCACGGTCTCGCCCTCCGGCTGGCCGTTGAGGAGGTCGACGAGCTGCTGCGGGCCGGGGCGTCCCCAGTGCAGCAGCAGCCGCAGGCGCCCGCCGGACGGGCTCTTCTGCGAGCCGAACGCGGGCAGCAGCGCCCCGCCGACCGAGCCGACGTGGCGGACGTCGTCGAGCACGATCCACATCCGGTCGGGGCCCTGGTCGGCGTCGCCCTGCGTCCCCTCCAGCCCGATCATCTTGAGGATCGCGCCGATCAGCGACCGCAGGTTCCCTGGGGTCTTGGTGCGCCCCTCCCGCAGGTTCAGCCACTTGCGCAGGCCCTCTCCCGCGACCCGGCGGGACGCCTCGCGCAGCTGGGAGATGTCGACGCCCGCGCCCGCGAGCAGGCCGTACAGGTCCGGCTCGGCGACGTCCCGCCCGGCGATCAGGGCGTCCTTCAGCGCGTCGATGTACCCGCTGGTCTCCTGCTTGCGGGCCCGCTTGCCGGTCTGCCGGGAGTGCCGGTGGAAGACGTCCGGGTACGCCGGGTAGAAGCGCGCGAAATCGGGGCTGTCGGCCTTCTCCGGGAGCTGCTTGCCGGCCTTCAGCTGGGCGATGAACTCGCGCGCGGTCGTCAGGTCGCGGCCCTCGATGTGGCCTTCGATGCGCGCCACGTCGGCGGCACGGAGGTCGCCGGCCCGCCGCGCCTCGTCCAGCACCTCGCGCGCCGTCCCGACGCTCGCCTCGCACCACCCGTCCAACCGGGCGCGGAGCGCGTCGAGTTCGTGCCCGACCCGGTCGAAGTCGTGGCGGTCGGCGCCGGTGAGGAGCCGCACCGCCTCCTCGGCCTCGCGTTCCTGGCCCTCGGTGAGCAGCCCGTCCCGCCGGGACACGGCGATCAGGTCGCGCAGCCGCTCGACGCGCTCCTCCCGCCTGCCGCGCGCCTCCCGGACCAGGTCGTCCCGGCGGATCCGCAGCCGCTCGGCGGTCTGCGCGTCGAGCGCCTCCACGACGGAGGCGACCGCGTGCGTGCCCTCGTGGTCGAGCCGCGCGGCCCGCGCCTCGAACACCTCGGCCCAGTCGGGCCGGCCGGCGTGGGCGACGGACACCAGGTCCGCGAGGACGATCTCACCGGTGGGCCGGAGCGTGCGCGGGTCCAGGCGGAGGTTCCCGGCCGGGAGCAGATCCCGGTTGAGGACGTGCGCGGCGGGCGGCTCGGTCTCGGGCGGCCCGGCGCCGTCCAGCAGGTCGAACGCGCCGTCCAGTAGGCCCCGGGCGGCGTCGGCGGCCGGGCCGCCCGCGGCGTCCGCCAGCGCGGCGAGCGCCGCGTCGATCTCCGCGCGCCGGCCCGTGACGGCGTCCCGCAGCTGCCGCAGCGGCCCCACCCGCCAGTCGTGGTCCCCGGACGCGGCGTCCTCGTGCCGCTTCACCGCGCCCGCCCACCGCCCGGCGGTGCCGAGCGCGTCGTCGATCAGCTCGCGCAGCCTCCGCCGCGCGCCCGCGATGATCGGCTTGCCCTTCTTGGGGCTGTTGACGCGCTTGTCGGTCTCGTCGATCAGCCGGTCGACGCCCGCGCCGCCGCGCAGCCGGACGACCTCCGCCGCCACCTCGCCGGCCCGCGCCGCGTCGTCCTCGGCGGCCGGCCGCAGCACCCGCTGGATCTCGCCGTCCGCCGACAGCAGCGCCTTCCACACCTCGGTGGCGCGGGCCAGCTTGACGGTGCGGTGCGGCGCCTCCTTCAGCAGGCGCGCCGCCTCCGTGGAGGCGTCGTCGCGCACCTGCGCCAGCTCGGCGGCGCCGCGGATCCAGCCGTCCATGCCGGGCCCCAGGTACACCCCGGCCCGCGCCGCCTGCGCGAACGCCTCACCGCACTCCTTGAGGACGGCCTGGCCGGACACGACGACGTTCAGGCATTCCACCACCCGCGCCGTCTCCGGATACACGAGGCCCGCCCGGATCGCCGCCGCCCACGCCAGCACCCCGCCGGCCGGGTCGTCGGCGAGCGCCTTGGCGTCCAGCGCCCGCGCCGCGGCGGCGAACTCGGCCGACAGCGCACCGGCGTACACCCCCATCTCGGGGGCCAGCGCCGCGCACCACCGGGCCTTGACCTCGGCGTCGGGCCGTCCCGCCGCCCTGCGCAGCCAGCCCGCCAGCCCGAACCGCCGCTCCCGCAGTGCGGCGGCCTCCGCGTCGGCCAGCTCCCCCGCCCTCTCCTCGGGAGGCGTTTCCGGTCCACTGCCGGTATCGGCGGTCTCCGCCTTCTCCTCCTTGGCCCGGTGCGCGCCGGCCGGCCGCGGCCTCGGTTCGGGGGCACCGGGGACCACCCCGGCCAAGAAGACGTCGAGAGCGTCCGGTTCCGCGACGGGTCCCGCCTCGCCATCGGCCGGGCCGGGCTGCTCGCCATCGGCCGGGCCGGGCTCCGCGTCATCGGCGGCGTCCCGTGGGAGGGGGATCCCGGCCACCGTCTGCGGCGGCCGGGGCGGGGCGGGTTCCGGGTCATCGTCGGAGGCGTCCCGGATCGCGAGTTCGCCCATCAGCGCCACATCGATGAGGCGGTGCCAGCGCTCCGGCAGCTCCGCGCGCGCCCGCTCGGCCGAGGCGGGTGCGCGGAGCCGGTCCTCAGCGCGCACCCGGATGAGGTCGGCGAGCACGGCGAGATCACCGTCCCCGTCGTCCGCGGCCTGCCGCACCTCCGCCAGCAACTCGGCCTCGGACTCCGGCCCATCGATCTTTCGCAGCGCGCGCACCCGCTCGTCTCTGCGTCCGGCCTCCGCGGCGGCCTTGACCGCGGTCGCCAGCGCGTCCAGCTCAGCGGGCCGCTCCCCGGGCAGGACGGCCTCGACCCGCATGCGGAGCCCGTCGAAGTCGGCGGCGACGCGCTGGACGAGCAGGAGGTCGCCGTCGTCGGGCCGACGCCCGTCCCGCAGCTGCTCCGCGACGCGCTCCGCCGCGACCGCCGCAGGCCCGAACCGTCCGCGCAGCTCGTCGAGCTCTCGGGCGAGCTGCTCCGGGCCGGGCGGGCCGTTCTCCGGTCCCCCGGCGGCGACGGCCCTCAGCGCCAGCACGTCGACGGGCCGTTCGGGCAGGTCGGGGTGCTCCTCTCTGAGCGCGTCCCAGACGGCCCGTGCACCGGGCGCCCTCCCCGCCGGCTCCGCGGCCAGCAGGCCGAGCGCCACCACCGCGAGCGGACGGTCCTCCTTGACGACCCGGACCAGCCCCCAGCGCACGAGCGCCGCGGGTGCGTCCCACCGGAGCAGGGCGCGCAGGTCGGGACTCCGCTCCAGCACCTCGGCGGCCGTCCCCGCGCCGAGCAGCTTCACGCAGTCGTCCGCGCCGAGCTCCTCGGCGTTCCCGAAGCCGTGCACGAAGACACCGCCGAGGAGCAGCCGCAGCCGCTCCCTGCGCCGCTGGTCGCCGTGCCGCATGGTGCGGAGCACCTGCTCGGGCGCCCCGGCGGGCGCCTTCCGCGCCCCGCCGAGGCGCACGACGTCGAGGACGGCGCGCTGTAGCTCGGGCGGCCCGAGCCGCAGCAGCTCCCGCACGTCCTCGGCGGACACCGCCGCCAGCGCCGCGTCCTCCAGCTCGCTCAGGCCATCGACCCGCTCGCCGAGCACCCCGAAGGGCGCGGTCCCTCCATGGCGCGCTTCGCCCCGAATCCCATGCCCCATGCCGCCCCGCCTCTCCGCCTGCCGGCTCTGGCGACAAGGTAACGCGGTCCACTGTCATTCGTCATCAAAACACGAACATCGTGTTGATACAGTTCACAATTGGATCTATGGCAGTGCGTCGCGAACCCTTCTCTTACCTGGGTGAATGTCCGCCATGGGGGGCCGATGGCCACTAGTGGCAACGGACTGATTTATCACGATTTGTCACTACCGACCAGACGGCCGGACCCGACCAGCGCGACACTGATGCGAATCTGCCCGTTGATCGAGTTCACGTTCACACGGCTCACGGCGTTCGCGCGCGACGCGGGCCGTCCGGGAAGCTGCGGACCCGAGCCCGCCGTCCCTGCGGCAAGGCCCAGGGGGCCCCGCCTCATGCACTGAGCGCGGCTTCAGCGCTTCAATGACTTGGCGGCGGTCGTGCGGAGTCTTCGCCAGGCGGTCTTGGCGTAGGAGTTGAGGCGGTTGCTCAGGCGGCGGGCGGTGGGGAACTCGGTGCCCAGGAGGCCCAGCCCGGCGAGGATGGCCACCACGCCGGGGCCCGGCAGGACGAGCATGGCGACGCCGGCGACGATCAAGGTGAAGCCGGCGAGGGCGACGGCGATCTTGCGCAGCACGCGGACCGGGGCACGGCGCCGGGGCGCGGCCTCCGTCTCGGAGCGTTCCAACTCGGTCGTCCCCACAGCGTCCTCCCCCGTCGCGCGGCCTCGTGTTCTGGACGAACGGCACCGCCGCCGGGGATCCCGGTTCCGCACAAGTGTGATCGGGACCACCTCGGGGTTCCCGCCGCCGGACGGCGATCTTCGCGGCGGCTAGCATCGTGGCGATGAAGACCCCGTCCGGCCTCCCGCACCGGCTGCGCAGGCGTTTCGGAGCGCTGGCCGCGCCGGTGTGGCTGCGGCTCGGCGGGCGGGCGCAGTGGCGGCTCGCGCGGCTCCGGCACCGGACGTTCCTGGTCTACGCGGGCGGGGTCGTCCTGGACGAGCGGGGGCGCATCCTGCTGCTGCGGCATCGGCTGTGGCCCGGGTACCGGGCGTGGGGGCTCCCCGGCGGGTACGTCAACGCCGGTGAGCGGCTGGAGGACGCGGTCGCCCGGGAAGTGCGGGAGGAGACGGCGCTGGAGGTGGAGGTCACCGGACCTCCGCTGCGGCTCGCCAGCGGCTTCCGGCACCGGGTCGAGGCCTACTACGCGGCCCGGGTCGTCGGCGGGCGGCTGGAGCTGGACGCGGCGGAGATCCTGGAGGCGCGCTGGTTCCCGCTGGACGCGCTCCCGGACGAGATGTCCCCCCGGCTCCGGAACGCCGTCCTCGCGCTTGACCTCAAGCGCGGTTGAGGCAGCACGGTGGAGCCCATGAGCCTTACCGACATCGAACGCGAGTACCTGTCGACGCAGCGGCTGGGGCGGCTCGCCACGGTGGGTCCCAAGGGCGACCCGCAGAACAACCCGGTCGGATTCACCTACAACGCCGAGACCGGCACCATCGACATCCGCGGCTGGAACCTCGTCAAGTCCCGCAAGTACCGGAACCTCCGTGAGAACGACCAGGTGGCGTTCGTCGTCGACGACCTGGCGTCCGTCCAGCCCTGGCGCGTGCGGGGCGTCGAGATCCGGGGACGCGCCGAGACCGCGGTCGTGGACGACCCGGACGCGGAGGGCGCGCATTTCGGCGGCGACGTCATCCGCGTCCACCCCGGGACCGTCTTCGCCTGGGGGCTCGACCCGGACGCCGAAGGGATGACCAAGCGCACCGTCGCGTGACGGGGCGGTGAGCGGCGCCCGGCCGCGGCCGGGCCGCGTCAGGTGCCCGGCGGGGGCTCCTGGAGGGCGAACCGGTCGGCGGAGGCGTGGCACTTGGGGCAGCGGGCAGGCGCGTGCTTCCCGCGCACGACCTCGCCGCAGACCGCGCACGCCCATTCGGTGGTCAGCAGCGCCATGACGTCGGAGCGGGCGACGACGCCGACGAGGTCGCGGCCCGACAGCACCGGGACGCGGCGGATCCGCCGCTCCAGGAGCAGGTGGCGGGCCTCCTCGACGTCGGTGTCCTCGGTGACGCTGATGACGCCGGCGGTCATCACGTCGGCGGCGGTCTCCCCCTCGCGGGCCAGCAGGTCGTACTCGCTGACCAGGCCCACGACGGCGCCGTGCTCGTCGACGACGGGGACGGCGCTGATCCGGCGGGCGCGCAGCAGGGCCGCGACGTCGGGCACCGGCGCGTCCCGCCGCACGGTGATCACCGGGCTCGTCATGATCTCTTTGACCTTCACTGCTGCCGCCCCAGGGTCACGCGGGCCCCCGCACCGTCCGGTGGGCGAGCCCGTCCTTCGTCCTGCCACATGACCTTAGATGTCGCGATCGTTCCGGTCGGCACCGGGCCGGAACGGGCACTCGTCCGCGGGTCGCTGTCAGTCCTTCCCGATATCGCGCGGATGATCCGGAAGCCGGGCCACCGGGCTGCACGGGAGGAGAGCGCGCCCTGTCGTCTCCATCCGCTTTCAGGCGCTCCGGCGGCACCGGCGGGCCGGGGTCGGCCCTACGGCCGTCCGCTGGAGTCCGGCGCCGAGGGCTCGTCGCTCGGTTCGGACGGTGACGGCTCCATGCTCGGCCCCGAGTCCGAGGGCTCCTCGCTGGGGACCGGCGTGGACGGCTCCTCGGAGGGCGTCGAAGTCGGCGGGGACTCGCTCGGCGCCGGGGAAGACGGCGCGACGCCGTTCCGGGGCTCGCAGTCGACGCCGTCCCGATCCCGGTCCTTATACCAGGCGTACTCGGGGTCCGTGCCCTCGTAGTACGGGCCGTATCCGGCGGCGTTCGCCTTCGCGCAGGTGGCGAACCTCGGATCGAGGCCGTCACCCGGCTGCGGTGCCGCGGATCCGGAGCCGCGCTCGCAGTCGATGCCGTCCTGATCGCGGTCCTCGTACCAGGCGTACTCGGGATCCGCGCCCCTGACGTACGGGCCGTACCCGGCGGCGTTCGCCTCCGCGCAAGTGCCGAACTTCGGATCAAGTCCATGCGCCCGGGTGGACGGCGCCGGTGTCGTCGGCCGAGCGGACGTGGACGGCGTCCTGGCGGGGGCCGAGGTGCCCTGTGAGGACTTCTGCGCGCGTTCGCCGCCGCACGAGGCGAGGCCGGCGAGGACCAGAACCGCGGCCGAGGCGATGAACAGCGCGGAGAGCCGCGGCTGCGCGGGCCGGTGCGGGCGGTGCCGCGGAGGCGGGCGGGAATCGACGGGCATGGCGTGACCTCCGTCCGAGGTACCGCCGCATCAATCCCCCATTCCACCCCAATCGCCCCATGAGTGACATACGAGACGAACAACCCCGCAGCCAACAGTCGCCCAAATCTCGCGGCACGAGGGGGTCGCACGCCGCCGTCCCGCGTCCGCCCGCATCGCGGTGTGCCCGGTGCGGGCCGATGGCGGTCAAGGCTGACGTTTCTGAATTTTTCCGTTATCGCCCGCCCTGGCGCGGGTCTGCACCGTATCTACGGTCACCCGACGAGAGGACGTGGCATCGCCATGAGCAACCAACCCGGTCCTCGCCCGCGTCTCCGGGGGCGGAGGCGTCCTGGACGGCGTCCGCTGGACGGGGGCCGCGGCGCCGGGCACGGGCGGCGCCGGTTCGGGCGGCCCCGGCCACGTCCAGTAGACGACCGCGGCCGCGACGCCCACCGCCGCCGCCCCCGCCGGCTCGCGCAGCCCGCCCAGGCCGCCGAGCGCCCGCAGCACCGACTCCTGGACGACGTCGTCCACGTCCGCGTGCCCGCGGAGCGCCCACCCGACCACGTTGTACAGCAGCGGCAGATGCTCGGCGACCAGCCGCTCCCGGGCGCCGGCGTCCCCGTCCTGCGCCGCCCGGACCAGCAGGTCCACGTCCGTGCCCACTCGCATCCTCGTCCTCCACAGAGTCTCCGCCGATCCCTCTGGAGACCCCCGAAACCACCAGGGATAACAAGAACCCCGCCGATTCTCCCCCGGGCTCGGCTCCGGCCGGCCGGTTGGCGCGTTCTGCGGGGCAGGTGGGACTGTCCAGGTTAGGGTGCGTTCGTGAAGGCAGCCGTTCATGACAGGTACGGCCCGCCGGACGTGGTCCGGATCGCCGAGGTCGACAAACCCTCCGCGGGAGAGCGGGACGTTCTCATCAGGGTGCACGCGACGACCGTGAACCGGACGGATTGCGCCTACCGATCGGCCACGCCGTTCTTCATCCGGGTGGTCTCCGGCCTCGTCCGGCCGCGACGGAGAATCCTGGGGACGGAGTTCGCGGGCGCGGTAGAGGCGGTCGGCGGCGGTGTCACGTCGTTCGCCGTGGGCGACCGGGTCTTCGGGTACAACGAGGGCCCGTTCGGGACCCATGCCGAGTACCTGTCCGTCCCGGAGGACGGCATGATCGCGACCATCCCGGCCGGCGTGGCGTTCGCGGAGGCCGCTCCCGGAACCGAGGGATCGCACTACGCGTACTCGTCCATCAGGACGGCGGGAGTCGAGGCCGAGCAGGACGTCCTGGTCTACGGCGCGACCGGCGCCATCGGCTCGGCGGCGGTGCAGTTGCTGAAGAGCCTCGGCGCCACGGTGACCGCGGTGTGCGACACGGCCGGTCTGGAACTGGTGCGCGGCCTCGGCGCCGACCGGGTCGTCGACTACACGGCGCAGGACTTCACCGAAGACGAGCAGCGGTACGACCTGGTCCTCGACGCGGTCGGCAAGAGCACTTTCGGCCGCTGCAAACGGCTTTTGAAGTCCGATGGACTGTACATGTCCTCGGAACTGGGGCCGTGGTGGCAGAACCTAATTCTGCTGCTGGTCACGCCATTGCTCGGCGGCAAGAGGGTGAAGTTCGGCTACCCCCGCCAGGATCAGGAGACGGCCCGACATCTCCGGGACCTGATCGAGTCGGGGCAGTTCAAGCCGGTCATCGATCGCCGGTATCCATTGGATCGAATCGTCGACGCCCATCGGTACGTCGAGACCCAGCAGAAGGTCGGCAACGTCGTCATCGAGGTCGTACCGCCCTCCTGACCCGGCCGGTGTCACGGTCGGCGGTCACGGCCGGGAGCCGTCGTCCTCGGGAAGGCCCGCAAGGAGTCCGCGCACTTCGGCGACCCTCGTGGGGGCGTCTATCTCGATGAGCAGATCGAGGGCTTCGGAATAGGCCGGCCGGGCGTCCGACGAACGTCCCGCATGATGGTGGACGCCGCCCAGGATGCACAGCATGGTCGCCAACCCGGCCTTGTTCCCGATCTCCCGGTGGAAGTCGATGGCCGGTCCGAGCACTTCTTCGGCGTCGGCGTGGCGGCCGAGGCCGTCGTAGGCCAGCGCCAGGTGCCAGGCGCACCAGACGACCTCGTCGCGGTCGCGGCGCCGCTCGCCCATGGCCATGGCGTCCTCCAGGACGCGGGCGGCGTCCGCGTGCCTGCCGAGCTGCCGGTAGGCGTCGCCGATGTGCGCGGCCAGCCAGATCTCGCCCGCCTCGTCGTCCCGGCTCCGGTAGACGGCCAGCGCTTCGGCGTAGCGGTCGAGTGCCTGTTCCGGCTGGCCGAGATCGCACTGAAAGTCGCCGAAGTGCGTCAGCACCCACGCCTCCTTGCCCGGATCGCCCATGGAGCGGACCACCTCCAGCGCCCGCTCATAGAGCGGCGGCGTCTCGGCCGCGCGGCCGAGGATCCGGCGCGCCTCGGCCAGGTGGATCAGCGATCCGAGCTCGGCCGGGGCGTCCCCGACGCGGTGCGCCGCCCGGACGGCGAGGTCCTTGACGGCCTCCATCTCCTCCCAGTGCCCGCGGTAGAAGAGCAGGCCGTAGAGCGATTCCGCGATCCGGACGACGAGCCCGTCCTCCCCCGCGTCCGCCGCGGCGCGAAGGCTCGCCTGGACGTTCAGCGACTCGTCCGCGAACCACGCGATCGCCTCGGCCGGCGGCTGCTCGTGCGCGCCGGGCCGGGTCATCCACGCGTGCAGGCGGTCGCCGTACCAGTCCAGCGAGCGGCGGAACGCGTCCCGGCGGGCGGACGGCGGCTCCTCGGCCTCCATGCGCTCCCTCGCGTACAGCCGGAGGAGGTCGTGGAGGCGGTACCGGTCGTCGCCCGCGACCTCGACCAGATGGCGGTCCAGCATCTCCCCGAGCATGCGGTCGGCGTCCGCGTCGGCGACGCCGCCGGTGCGCGCGGCCACGGCGGCGGTGAAGTCCCGTCCCGCGAGGACGCCGAGGCGGCGGAACAGCGACGCCGTGTCGGGCCGCAGGGCCCGGTAGCTGAGCTCGAAGCTGCTGCGCACTCCCCTGTCCTCACCCTCAAGGCGGGATATACGCCCGGTCTCGTCCAGGAGGTCGGACAGGTAGCGCGCGGGCGACCCGCGCCTCATCACGAGGTGCGCGGCGGCGATGCGTATCGCCAGCGGAAGCCCGGCCAGCAGCCGGACGATCTGCCGCGCGGCCGGCCGGTCGCGTCCCACCACGTCCGTGCCGACGATCCGCTCGAACAGCCTGAGCCCGTCGGGATCGGGCAGCGGGTCGAGGCGGAGCCGGTCGGCGCCGTCCACCGAGGCCAGGGTGGTGCGGCTGGTCACGATCACCGCCGTGCCGGGCGACGCGGGCAGGAGCGGGGCGGCCTGCCGCGCTTCGGACACGTTGTCGAGCAGCAGGAGGCTGGGCCCCCGCCTCAGCTGCGCCTGGAACTCGCGCCTGCGCTGCGCCGGGTCGTCCGGCAGCCTGTCGCCGGACATGCCCAACGCGGCCAGGACCTCCACCATGGCGGCGTCCGCGGTGCCGGCCGCGGCCACGTCCACCCGGATCCGCGCGTGCGTGAACGTGGCGGCGAGCCTGTGGGCGAGCTCATTGGCCAGTTCGGTCTTCCCGACGCCCGCCATGCCGTGCAGGACGACCAGCGGGCAGGTCTCGTCCAGCCGGTCGGTGAGCAGGGTCCGCGCCCGCTCGATCACCTCGTCCCGGTCCGTGAAGTCGGGGAGCGACCTGGTCAGGTTCACGTGGCCCGGGGAGGACGGTCGGGGACCCGCGGCCGGGCGCAGGACGCGGACCGGGCCGCCGCCCAGGCCGAGCTCCCGCTCCCAGGGCGCGCCCCGCACCGCGCCTGCCCAGCGGTCCAGCGGGGCGACGGTGAGGACGGACACCCCCTCGGGGACATGGTGTTCCGTCACCACGCCGACCGCGAACTCCTCGTCCTGGAAGCCCTGGGCGAAGACCACGGCGCCCGACATCCCCTCCCATTCGCTCACGCCGCGCCCTCCGGCGGAGCCGGGCGCCGCGGTGACGCGCAGCTCCATCAGGTTCGTGCGCAGGTTGGAGCCCGCCGGGATGACGCCCTTGACCTGCACGCTGTCGCGCCTGGGGGCCGTGCCCGGCTCCCCTGGGCGCTCCTTCCACCGGGGGAAGCCGAGCGCCCAGCACGGGCCGATCTCGCCCGTCCGGGAGCGGTCGACACCGGCGAAACGGACCGGGGGCAGTTCGAGCAGCGGGGAGTCCCCGGCGACCGCCAGCAGGGCGAGGTCGGAGGTCTCGTCCACCGCGACGGCCTCGGCCGGGTGCTCGGTCTCGTCCACCAGCCGGACGAGCAGCGTCCCGGCGCCCGTGACGTTGTGCGCCGCCGTCAGCACCCAGCGCCGTCCGACCAGGCAGCCGGAGCCGACGCTCCACCGGCCGCCGGGGGCGCGCCGCAGGACCTCGACGGCGCGGGCCGTGAGCCCGGCCATCTCAGGGCTTGGCCGCGAGCCCGCGGGTCACCTTGATCGGGCGTCCGGCGTCGTCCAGCGGCGGTTCCAGCGTGACCGTCACGCGCTGGATCTCCTCCTTGCGGTAGGAGCCGTCGCCGCCCAGTTCGAGGACCCAGACCTTCGCCTTGCCGGACGCCCCGGCCTGCCGCGTCACTCCGACGTGGAATTCGAGCTGTATCTGGCCGACGCCGAAGCCGAACTCCGCGTCCTTCCCCGCCTCCAGGGCCTCCATCAGTTCGGCGCGTAGGGCGGCGATGCTCTCGGCAAGTCCAAGTTGGCCCACGAAATCCTCCTATATCCGCATTCCGTCGAGCGCGCGCCGGGACACGGCCGCCGCATGCCCGCGTCGCGATCCTCCACGGCCTCCATCGCCGGGCGGAACGGTTCAGTGGAACGCGGCCGGAGAAGGCCAATTCGAGACTTCGGAAGGCGCGGAGGCGGCGCGTTCGTCCCTCCGCACGGCGCCGGGCGGGCCACCGGACGTTCAGGGCACGCCTTGATCGATGACGAGGACGCTCGGCGCGGCAGCGGAGTCGAAGGGGATCCTCACCCGCAGCCGGTCCGGGGTGCCGGTCGCGTGCACGGCGCTGAGCGTGACGATCCAGCAGCCGGACTCCCGCTCGGCGGCCAGGAGCATGATCGTCTGCTCTCCGTAGCCCCTGCTGACGACTTCGGTCCGCGCCACTTCGACGGCGTGGTCTTCGGGGACGCGCCGGGAGCGGCCGAACAGCCCGCGCCACCGCGCGCGCACCGAGCGGAGCGTTCGCTTCACGGCGCCGGCGAACCCCGCGTCGGCGCGGTTGCCGATGATCCCTCCGGCGGCGGCCGCACCGACGTACGCGCCGACGTGCAGAGCATGATCGATCAGGTCCGGCGCCGACCCGGCCCAGCCCTGCGGGGCCGGGCTTCCGTCGTAAGGGTAGGGGTCCGGAGTGCTCACCGGCACAGCGGGAGGCCCGTCCGGCGCCGGCCCCGCTGCGGCGTAAGGCGCCGGCGGCCCCGGCCGGCCGAGCCATTGCCGCATGCCGTCCGCCCACTCGGGCGCCCGGCCCTGATCGGAGAACCGGTAGATCTCGCAACCCGCGATCAACGTCGTCCAGGCGCCGTGGGGCATGCCGCAGAGAGGCTCGCTCATCCGCATGGCGGCCTGATGGAATTCGGCCGGCCCGCCATTCGCCAGCAGTTCCGCCTGCTGGACGATCAAGGACATCGGATGGCACTCGCCGGCGGACTCGGGACCGGGCGGACCGCCCGCGTCATCGGCCCGGGCAGCCTCGGCACCCCCGTAGGCGGCCACGAGCGAGCCCGCCGCATCACGAAGACCCTGGATGAAGCTCTCCCGGAGCTGCGGGTCCATGGGAGGGGGCTCGGTGGTCACTCTCCCAGCATCATCCCCATTCCTTCACCAGACAAGCCGAATGGCGCAGGCCGCCGACCCGGGGGCGCGACGAAAGCCCGTCTCCCGCTGCGCCACCGCCCGTCCGGCCGCCACCTTAATGATCTTCAGATCGGGTGCCTCCAGTGCCGGCGCGCCACCCCGCACCCCGGCGGATTTCTGTGTTCCTAGAAATCAACATTGAACATCTAATGGCATCATCCGATAGATGGAAGCGCTTCTTTCAACTACTCTCCCGTAGATGTGGTACCTGCCAGGACATTGAAGCTCCGCCGCATGCACATGGGCAGGCGTCCCCGCATTTCACCGGCCACTGCTGAAGTCAGGTCCCGGCGCCACGCTATTTCGTTGGCGAACCCGTCCGCCCGCCGACGATCGAAGCAGCGGCGTGGTCGCCGACCCCGGCGACGAATGCGCGACCACCACGCTCTCCACCGGCATCGCGCCGCACCTGTCCTGGATCGACCAGCGAATCGGCGGCCGACCCCCGTCCTCACCCCGCAGGAGACCCCCATGTTCCGAAAGATCACGGCGGCGCTGGCCGTCGCCCTCGGGCTCGCCTTCCTGGTGCCCGCCCTGGCCGCCGCCCCCGCGTCCGCCGCGGTCCCGGCCCGGGCCGCCGTCCGGACGATCTACTACGACGCGAGCGGCGCGCAGGAGTTCAGAGCGGCCGTCGACCAGGGCGCCGCCGCATGGAACGCGGCAGTGCCGACGATCGCGCTGAAGCCCGCGACCGGGTCCCAGGCCACCGTCAAGGTGTACGCCGACAACGGCTGGCCCCGCACCTACATGTACGGCTTCGGCCAGGCCACCATCTACATGGGACGTGAAGCGGTCGACGACGGCTTCTACCCGCCCCGGATCGCCGCCCACGAACTCGGGCACGCCCTCGGCCTGCCCGACAACCGCAACGGACGCTGCGACTACCTGATGTCCGGCCACAGCTCGCCGGTCTCCTGCACGAGCACGACCCCGCACTCGACCGAAGCAGCCCAAGTCGCCCGCAACGCAGGCACCCGCGTCCCGGCCCTCGCCGCCGTCCGGCAACTCCAGTACGCGGACTGCTTCGTCTTCTGACCGCCCGTCCCCAGCGAACTCCGGACGTCGGCACCCGGCGCGGCACCACCACCGGCGAAGCCCGGCAGCGGTGCCGCGCCGACCTGCATCGCACCCGCATCGACCCGGATCCGGACGTGTGAGCTGGTCATAGGTGAGGGCCACCCGCCCCATCACTGCGCACCCGGAACCGTCCGTGCGGTGTGCTTGCCCCGGAGCCACCTCACTCCCCGGTGACGGCCGCCCCTGGCCCACCCGCTCCTGCGGGAAACGCCCCGCGCATCGAACCACCAATCCCTATCGCGTTCGGTGTTCCGCATCTCCGGGATATGGCCGGAAGGTGGCGGACGGCAGCGAAGGCAGCACGCCCGTCCACGCGGTCAATGAGTGGCGCGGTAGTGGGCGTATTCGCGGACGAGGATCTCGTGGGGCCTCCCGGGCCAGCGGCTGAGGGCACCGGTCTGCCGATCGACGATCAGAACAGGGCGCGGGTCGTCGGAAGGCGTCGTGGTCGCGCAGGTGATGAAACCGTCGGCGAACTCCTCCACGCTCACCGGCACGGGGCTCCCATCGCGGACGAAGTGGGCGTCGGCGAGGCGCCACGCCTCGGCGCGGTCGACCGGCGCCGGGCTGACGGCATAGGCGGCCAGGACGTCGGCGACGCCGCGCAGTGTGCGGCAGTCGCGGGTGCCGCACCCTCGGCAGATCTCCCGCCCGTGCGAGTCGTCGCCGGGCCGGTGCGCCGACAGCACGCAGGTCAGCGCGGCCGTGCAGGCCAGCACGAGACGGCGGGACGCGCCGACGAACTCGCGGCTGCAGGGGTCGAGCCGCCCATGCTGGACGAGCGCGGCGTCGATGGAGTGGACGTCGGCGCGCATCGCGGCGGTCATCGCGGCGTGGACCCGCCGGTGAACCTGGTCGTGCGTCCAGGAGGCGGGTGCGGTCACGCGGCCCGCTCCGCCGCGAAGACGGCGGTGACCGTGCGGCCCTCGCCGTTGCCGTGCCAGCCCCAACTGGCGGCGGTGAGGGAGATCGTCCGCAGGCCGCGCCCGGACTCGGCGAGTTCCCCGGCCTCCAGCGCGGCGGGCTCGCCAGGGCCGCCCTGATCGGCCACCGAGACGGCGACGCGACCGGCGTCCTGGACGATCTCGACAGTGAAGGCCCCGCCGACCTGCCCGGACTTGGTGTGCCGCAGCGCGTTGACGACCAGCTCGTCGGCGGCGAGCAGCACGTCATCGAGGAAGGGGCAGCCGGTCAGCAGGCAGCCGACGAACCGCCGGACGTTGCGGGCCTCCTCAAGCCCGCCGGGGAAGGAACGCCGCCACCGCAGCGGTGGCGCCGGCGGCGCGGCCGGAAGCATCGTCGGGGACATCGAATCACCTCGGGGTCGTGTAAACGGACGTGGCGGATCGCTCAGGTCTCCCCTGCTCCGCACACCGATCGTCACAGAATGTCGCCGCCCGGTCACGAAGGATCCGCGAAAAAGGCGTCCCAGCCCGTGGATTGGCACAGGTGCCGCTCGCGCGCCCGAATCCCGCACGTGCGACCTTCGCACCGCGCGCCCGCCCCCGCACCGCGCGATCACCGAACATGCGTCGCCCGAACATTCAAATTTCCCATGCACGCCATTAATCGCCCCACCGCCCACCCTTTCAACAAATGTTGACAATGCGCATGTAAGGCACGGTAAAAATCCGCTGGGTCGCAAACGCCGACCATTGATACGGTCACCGAGGAGCCCGATGTCCAGAGATCCGGAAACGCCGCCGCCCTGGGCGCGCAGGACGAGCGCCGACTGTCCGGTCGGCGTGCGGCAGCAGGCGTGGATCGAGGCGTCCCTCGCCTGGTTCGAGCGCGAGTTCGTCCGGGAGCCGGCGTCACGGAACGTCGTCCTGCCGGGCCCTGACCTGCCGTCCACCGCCTACACGGGGACGCCGGAGCAGGTCATCTCCCTGGTCTCGCGGGTGTGCGGGGTGATGGGGGTCGATCTCACCGAGATCACCGTGGAGCTCTTCGACCGGGCCGGCGAGGACGCGGCGGCGACGCGGGAGGAACGGCGCACGGTCGGCCACTACCGCGTCAGGAATGGCCGGGCGGTCATCGGGCTGGACGTGACCGAGGCGTCCGACGCCGCCTATCTGATCGCCGTCATCGCTCACGAACTGTGCCATGTGCGGCTCCTCGGCGAGGGCCGGATCACCACCGACCGCAAAGACCATGAACGCCTCACCGATCTTCTCACCGTGTATTTCGGGTTCGGTGTCTTCACCACGAACGCCGCCCTGAGGTTCGGCGAGGCGGCGCGCGGCTTCTCCGTCCACCCCCTCGGCGAACTGGACGAGCGGACCCTGAACGCGGCCCGCAACGACGGCTTCTCACGGCTCGGCTACCTCACCGAGCGCGAGTTCGGTTACGCGATGGCCTGCCACGCCTGGCTGCGCCGCGAGGCCGAGCCGGCGTGGGCGGGCCATCTCGCCCCGGGGCCCCGCGCGTGCCTGTGGCAGGGCCTCGCCTACCTGGGCCGGACCGTCGAGCCCGGCATGCTCCCGCCCGCGGGACCGGCATCGTCCCGGTCTCGGTCCGCGTGGTGCCGAAGACCGACCGCGTGTGGCTCGGCGGCCTCTACCTGATGATCACGCGCGGCGAGTGGCCGCCGGACGCCCCACGGCACCGCCCGTCGTGACCCGCCCACCCGTCCCCGTCCCCGTTCCGCCCGGGGCGTCCGCGGCGATGCGGCGGGCGAGCGCGGCGATCTGGGCGCGGAGTCCCTCCGGAGACGCCGTCAGGTCGAGTGCCGCCTCCACGATCCGGACGTCCTCGGTACCGGTGATGACGTGGGTGTGCGCCTCGGTCTTGGACGCGTACACCAGGTAGGCGCGGTGAAGGCGCATCGCCGTGCAGTAGGCGAGCATCTGGTAGAGGTCCTCCTGCGGAGTGTCCCCGGTCTTGTACTTGGCGTCCACAACTACGAGGGGGCGTCCTTCGGCGGTGCAGAGCACGAGGTCGGGGCGGAGCCGCACCCGGTGGCCCCGGTCGAGATGGTGGCGCCCGTCCTGGAGTCTCACCGTGCCGCCGTGCGGGCGGAGCGCTTCCGCGAGGGCGGCGCAGACGAAGTCCTCGAAGACCCGCCACATCTCCAGCATCAGCCCGTCCACCCGGACGGTGGCGCCGTCGTCGAGTTCGTAGGAAGCGCCGCGCAGCACCAGGTCGGCGATCCCGAGGGCGGTGTGGTAGCGGATGTTCAGCCGGGACGGCGTCCAGGCCGGCAGGGCGCGCCCGGGAGTGAGCCGTTCCACGCCGTCCAGCCTCAACGGCAGATGGCGCAGAAGCCTGCGGGTGGCCGACGGGACGCCCGGCAGGCGCAGCAGCCGGTGGGTCGCGGCGAGCAGAAGCCGGTTCTCGGGGATGTCGGCGGTGTAGTCGTCGTAGCGCACCTCGACCGGCATCGGGAAGCCGTGCCGCCGCTGGATCTGGTCCTTGACGCGGATGCGGCCCCGCACGACCGGCAGCGCCTCCTCCGTCTCGCGGTAGCCGAGAAGGACGCCCTGGCTCAGGGCCCGTTCGGCGGCGCGGGCGAACGCGTGGGCGAGCGCCGGCAGCAGTTCCGTCCGCTCGCCCGCGTCGACCTCGTCCCGCCTCCAGCCCGCCGGCCTCTGCGCGTAGCCGAGGAGGTGGAGCAGGCGGTCGATCGGCGTCTTCGGCCGGACGCGGATCTCCGTCGGATCGCTCGCGGGGCCGATCCGGGCCGCGCCGACCAGGCCGTTGTCGCGCAGTTTCCAGAGACCGGGGCGGGGGCCGGGCGCGACGCGGATCAGGCCGGACGCGGCCAGTGTCGCGGCCCGCTCAGCCGTGATCACGTGCTCCGTCCAGGGCCCGCCCTCGTCGAGGCCGACGACGGTCACGCCAGTCGCCGTCGCAACGTGTCCAGACCGTACTTCGCCTGGACGTCCGTGCCGTCGCCGTAGTGGTGTTCCTCCAGGAGCGGCAGTATCTGCGTCCGCCAGATCCGCGCGAGCCCGGCCTCGGTGGCGGCGCTCTCCCGCATCAGGTAGGACGGGCCGACTTTGAAGTCGCGGTCGTCGATGCGGCTGTTGAGCTCGGCGAGCAGCCGCGCCGGCTCGTCGCCGAGTTCGTGGCGCCGCAGCCAGCGCGCCAGGATCTCGCTGGTGGGCGGCTCGTCCGGATGGAGTTCGACGAACCAGAAGCGGCGCCGCATGGCCGCGTCCACGAGGGCGATGGAGCGGTCGGCGGTGTTCATCGTGCCGATGATGATGACGTTGCGCGGCAGCGTGAAGCCCTGGTCGCCTTCGGAGCCGTAGAGCAGGTTGACGGGTTCGCCCCGGTACTCGAGCAGAAAGTACAGCTCCCCGAAGATCTTCGCGAGATTGCCCCGGTTGATCTCGTCGATGATCAGGACGTACGGGCGGCCCGGGTGGGCGAGCGCGGCGCTGACCAGGCGGCGGAACGGCCCGCGCACGAGGTCGAAGGAGATCGTCCCGTCACCGGACTTCGCCGGCCGGTAGCCCTCGAAGAAGTCCTCGTAGGAGTAGGCGGGATGGAACTGGACGAGCTGGACGCATTCCGGGCGCCCGGACGTGAGGTGCCGGGCGAGCCGCCGGGCCACGTAGGTCTTCCCGGTGCCGGGCGGCCCGTAGAAGATCATCTGGGGGCGTTCGCGGAGCAGCTCCACGGCTTCCTGGAGCCAGTCCCGGCCGATCGCGAGGTCCTCGGCGAGGTCGCCGGTGGCGTCGGGGAGGCGCATGGTCCGTTCGGGGACTTCGACGGGCTCGCCCAGCAGTTTCTCGAGCTCCGGCACGGACGACGTCAGCTCGACGATCGCGGCGTCCGGGTTGCCGACCAGGACGGCGAACTCGTCGGGAAGGTCCTCGTAGTCGATCGGCCGGTCGGCGTTGCGCCAGTCCACGGCGCGTTGCAGGTCGGCATGCCCGCCCACGCTGCTGACGAAGGACGCGGGGCTGGTGATCGTCCCGAGGTAGACGGCGGCGCCGTCGTTGGTGACGACGATGTCGTCCTCGCTCATGCGGGACAGGAAGGCGTGGAACTCGGCCGCCAGCCTCGCCCTGTCCTGGGCGCCGATGTCGGAGTAGGACTCGCGCACCGCCCGCTCGACCTGTTCGGGCTCCGCGCCGGGCGGCAGGTCCCCGAGCCGGGACGAGGGCAGGGAGCATATGCCGTCCGCCAGCCACAGGTCTTCGATCAGGTTCGCGTCGGGCACGTTGGCCGCCCGGACCAGCCACGCGCGCCGGGTCCGCCGGCCGTCCCCCGCCGGTCTGACCTGTGCCGCCAGTTCGGACGCGGGTATCCGGCGCTGCCCGTCGGCCCGGCCGTCCGGAGCCAGGACGCCGTCGTCCGCGAGCAGCGCGTGCCATTCCGCTCGCTCCGCTTCGGTGAGGTGCGCTTCGCGCGGCAGGTTGCCCTCGTCGGCGAGGAGCCTGTGCCAGCCTTCGGGCCGGTCTCCCTGGAGCAGCCGGAGCAGGGCATCGGACCGGAGGCCGGCCTCGGACGCGACATCCGTGAGAGCGGCCCATCGCCCTTCGGGGAGCGCTTCCGCCAGTGACGTCGCACGCTGGAAACGGTCTCTGTGCAGGTCCCAGTACTGGTACGCGCGTCCCAACGCCGCGTAGAAGGCCGAGGGGTCCGGATGCTGTTCAAGCGCTCGCCGCGCCAGGCCGGTCGGAAACCATTTCCGCTGGTCCTTGCGCAGCCAGCCCGCCTTGACGAGCCCGATGCTCGCGAACTGGAGAGCGTTATAGGAATTGTCGTACCAGGCGTCCCCCGCGATCTCCCGCCAGCGGGCTTCCAGACCGGGATCCGCTTCGAGCAGCCGATCGTGAAGCGCGCGGTAGCGAATGCCGCTCGACGGCGTGGCCGGGTCGGCGTCCGCCAAGCGCCGCACCGCGGCGAACACCATTTCGGTGGTGATCTCGTTCCGACTCGTCACACGGTCGAGGTTGGCAGAAAGTCACGCGACATTACATGACACCGGACATATTCCGGCCGGATATGGCGAGATGCGCGGTCGGGCCGGCTCATGACCCGGTTCCCAGTGGCGCGACCACCGCGACCGCACCCGAGCCGCCCGCGCGCCTCGCGGCCCTGGACGGGCGCCGTCATGCCCGCTCCGCCGCAACACCGGGCGACCGTGGCGCGGACGCCTCTCAGACCGGCTATTCAGGGATAAATAGGACATCGTCGTATCGTTTGAATGGCTCGCCGCGACAGGGCCGCATCGTCGCGGATCCGGTACCCGGCTGGACGAGGCGGCGGGGCAGCCGGGATCGGGGGCGCGAATGTGCGGGCGGGCATGGGCGGCCTGAATATCCGCACGTGCAAAGTTCGGACGTGCGCGATTACATAGGGGCCGGTGTGGCTCGTCCGTCGGCCCCGCGCGTCACGGGACACGCCCCGCGAGCCATGCGTCGGGCAGGTTCGCGCCCCCCGTGGAAAGGCCGCCGGCGTGGGCGTCGAGAACAAGGGCGGTACCGACACCCGCACCGAGACCACCGACGACTCCGCGACGCGCGACCGCTCCCCCGGGCCGCCGCCCGACAACCCCGGCTCGCCCGGGCAGCCGTCCCGCTTGGAGAGCCGCGACCGCGCCCGGCAGCCCCAGGAACAGAACGGGTCGCAGCCGGCGGAGGACACCGGCGGTGGCCGGACCGGCGAGCCGCGCAACGGCAAGCCCGGCCGGCCGCAGGGCGGGGCCGAGAAGGCGGAGACACCCGGCAGGTCCGAGACCGGCCAGGGCGGACGGCGCGACGAGGAACCGCGATCGCGGGACGGCGGCGCCCAGGGCGGCGGTAGCGCGTCCAGTGGCCGTGACCGCCTGCAAGGGCAGGTCGGCGAACAGGAGACCGACGCTCGCACCGAACCCGCGGACAAGCCGGCGGCGTCACCGCGGCAGTACACGCTCCCGGCCGACAACCCGGGCTCGCCCGGCCAGCCGTCCCGCCTGGACAGCCTCGCCCGCGCCCGGCAGGCGCAGGAACAAGGGAGGGCGCAGGACGTCCAGGACACCGGCGGCGGCCCGGCGGTGGACGACCGCGAAACGCGGTCCGTACCCGCGCAAGCCGAGGGCGGCGGCCAAGCCTCGGAGGCGACGGGCAAGACGGACGCCGGCACCGGGCGGGATGCGCCCGAGCCGGGGAAGGACCAGCGCGGGCCCACGAGCGGCGAGGAGACACTGCCGCCCGACACCGGCACGGCGGCCGGCGGCGCGTCCGGCGAAGGCGGTCGGCCCGCATCCGAGATCTCGGGGGGAGAGGCGGACGGCCGCGCATCGGAGGCAACGCGTCCGCAGGACCAGGAGCAGCAGCCGCTCCCCCGGCAGGACGCCGCCGCACCGTCCGAGGACCGGACGCCACAGGGAACCGAGCAGAACCCACAGGGCACGGACTCCCCCGGCGAACGCCCGCCCGGACCGGCCGGCCGGCCCGGGGAACAGGCCACCGGCCCCCAGGAGCCGGGGACCGACGCCGCGCCCGGCCGCCCCGAGCCGCAGGGACGGGACGCCGGACCGGCGGGAGACTCCGAGACAGGCTCGCAGGCGCCGGACGGTCCCGCCGACGAGGGCCCCGCGGCCCCACCCGGAACGGCGGATACCGGCGCCGGGAAGCCCGCGGACCAGGCGGAGGCCCGTCCCGGCGGCGACTCCCCGTCCGAAGAGACCGGCGAAACCTCCGGGAAACAAGAACCCCACGGCGAACCCAACGGCGACCGTGGTAGGAAAGCCGAAGACAACGGCACCGAGCAAAACCCGAACGAGACCAACGAGACAAACCCGGAGACCCGCGCCAATCCAATACTTTCCGATGTTTACAGAGACAGCCAAGGACAAGTACGCGTCGAGCCTCGATATGGACGAGAGCATCCCGGCGAACCCGGAACCGAACTAGCTCGGAGTGAACCAGAGGCGACAGAACCGGCAGAACTCCCGGATCGCGGGGACCTCGACCCGGTAGGAGAGCAGGACACCGAGGCCGGGCGCGGCGAACTACGCGACCCCGAGAACGACCCTCTGGACCGAAATCCAGGCGATCCTGAGCGACCAACTCGCCGCAAGGAACTCCTCAAGGAGGCCATGAAAGAATCTGAGAACATTGTTGATACAACAGACAAGGCAGTGGAAGGCGCTTTCAAGGCACTTGATCAAAAGCCGCCCACAGGCCACCCGAGCACCGCTCGGGACACCAGCGCCCACATGGATCCTGTCCAGACCCCCATCAAAGCAGGCAGCGCAACCTATGCTTTGCTAGGCACCGCAATATTGGCAACTCAGGCAACACGTTGGTCCATCGAAAAGATTAGAGAAGTCAAGGGAAGATAGCATGCCAGTCACTGATGATCAAGTAGCGACCTTGCGCGCACTGCTCGCCGGGAACCGGGAAGAGCATCGCCAACTTCTAGCTCAACTTGACCGGAAAGAAGCGAACACCGGCTATTCAGCCCTGCTCGCCGCCGGACTCTTCGAAGCCGTTGAGCGGCGGTTCATCAGGGAAGGGAAAGTAGTTGATAGGGCGGAGGTCACATCTTTTGTCGCCTCAGTCCGAGAGAGGGGTGACGAGATGCCCGATCTTATCAATCCGGAAATCGCCGAACGAATAATTCTTCACATGCTCGACCAGGGAGCCTCCATCTCAGACATCGATCCCGACACCGCGATTCAACATCAACTGATTTTGCTGGCCGGGCTGATCGGCGATTCTCAACTCAGCGACTCGGAACTCGACACCTTTATGCGAAAGATTCGAGTCGACGCGGATGAGTTGCTCGAGTAATGGACTTCTCGGCGGTCAAGATACGAGAAAAGAACATCCTTGCGCTGCGGTCGTTTCTGCTGGACGGGCCCGACGCGTGGATACCTCTGCAGGACGAGATGCAGAAGGACGACGAGACGGCGGCCGGATACAACTCGCTGCTGTTCGGGGCGTTCGAGGTTGCGGTGCGGCGGAGGTTCGCGCCGACCTATACCGTTGGCCAGATCGTCCGGCTCGTCGCCGACCTGCGGATCAGGCTCGGCGAGGACGCGGATGCGGTCAACCCGATCGTCGCCGAGGACATGATCCGTCGTGCCGTCGACGCTCCCCCGCTCAAGGCCGACGTGCCGGACGACCTCACAGCCACCGTGAACGCCCAGGTCTGCATTCTGCTGTACCTCGTCGGCGAGGCGGACTTCGATCGGGCGGGGCTGGAGCAGTTCATCGATGAGGCCACCGCATACACCGAGCAGTGGCTTGCCGCTCGGCGGAGCGAGTCGGCCGGGCAGCGATAGGACCCGGCGGCAGGAGTTCTCGACGGCTCATGGATTCGGTGCCGGCGACCATTTGGCCCCGCCCTGGCCGGGCGGCCTGATCGGGCACGCCTTTCCTTGGGTGGCGGAAAGTTGCAGACTGCGTTGAGGTCGGCCGCCGCGACCATGGGCCGGATCGAGTATCGCTGATCAGGGATTTCTGGGCGGGCTCGAGCCGCACGATCAGGTCCGGCACATCCAGCAGGTCCTGAAGGTCGGTGTTGAAGTCGTCCGTCCAGTGTCGGGCATTGACCAGGTCGAGCGGTTCCCCGCGAAGGTCACCGGCGGCCGATGCCGACCGGGGCCCGCCGCCAACGCGCACGCTGACGTCTCCGGTGGGACGACCAGTACCGCCGAATCCCGCAATCACGCCTCTCGCAGCCATTCGGCAAGGCCGAAAAGCCACTGTTGGCAGCGACCATTCGACTCACGGGTGACGCGCGCGCGAGGGCGCTGAGGTTCCAATGATCTCGCAGGGAGCCGTACGGCCGCGAGACGCTCAGTGGTCGACGGCTGCAGGTGCGAGGGCGCAAATCCGGCACATGGAACATGCAGGCATTTGTGAATTGGACCTTTTGGGCTAAGTGGACGCGTGAACACTGAACGTGCAGGTTTTGGTTGTGCCGATATCAGGCAACGTGCTTCTTCCCAGGGCGCGGGTCGAGTGTTTGTCCGAGCGTGACCGTACGATTACTCGATAGTGGCCGATCGTGCAGGGTTGGCGATCGCTGCGGATCGTGTCCGACGCGATATCGGGAGGACGGCCGATGCCGAGCCCCTACGTCCGCCGCCAGCGACTGGCGGCCGAGATACGCAAACTCCGCGAGAGCCGCGGCCTCACCACCGATGGCCTGGCCCGCATCATGTTCTACAACCGCGCCAAGATCTCCCGCCTGGAGAACGCCGCCGTCCGCCCCGACGTGGCCGAGATCATGAACATGCTCAACGCCCTCGAGATCACCGGCAGCCAGTACGACAAGTTCCTGAAACTCGCCCACGAGGCCGCCCAGAAAGGATGGTGGGACAAGTACGGCGTCTCCATGGGACCGCGCCAGAAGCTCTACGCCGACCTGGAGTACAACGCCGACACCGTCCGTGAGTACAACCAGACTCTGATGCCTGCCGTCTTGCAGGCTCCCGAGTTCATCTCGGCGCTCGTTGAACTGGACGAGTGCCAAGGGAAGATCGACTACGTCCCCGAGCGTATGGCCGACGCCCGTATGCGGCGCCAACGCGAACTGCTCCGGCCGGACGGCCCGTCCTACGAAACCGTCCTGGACGAGTCCTTGATTCATCGGCTAGCCGTCCCGCCGGAGGCAATGATCGCCCAACTTCACCACATGATCAGGGTGGTCTCGGAAGAGGAGCGGATCACGGTCCGCGTCCTACTGCACGACACCCGCGTCCCGGGAGGCTTCCTCCCCATGTCGTCGTTCTACCTCTACGCGTTCGCCGAGCCGGGCGACCCGCCGATAGCTGTACTCGAAACCGTCACCACCGATGTCGTACTCACGCAGCGAGGCGAGGTCGAGCGGTATACCGGGATGTACGACCGCCTACGGAAGGCCGCCCTCACCCGCGAGGACAGCATCGCCTTCCTCGAACGGGTAGCCAACAGGCTGACCGACCAGACAGGATCGGGTACATGACCAAGGACTTCCACCGCTGGCGCAAGTCGCGCCACAGCCAACCGAACGGTGGCTGCATCGAAGCTGGTCGGGCCGACGACGGCACGATCGGCGTCCGAGACACCAAGCTCAACGGCACCGGCCCGACCCTGGAGTTCACCAGGGGCGAATGGCGTACCTTCCTCCACAGGATCCGCGCAGACGGCCACTGAACCTACGGACATCACCGGCCTTGAGACGCCCCCGTCTCAAGGCCGCTGGCGTCTTATCACACTCACTCCCTTTCCTGGGTGGCGTGGCCCTTCTCCCGGAGGCGGATCGAGAATCGTCATGTACGACTCCCCTCCCTCCATGGCTCGCGCCATCGCATCGTAGACGTCCGAGATCAGCGTCTTCGTCCGCGCAAACCTTCAGGATCGTTGCGCTGGAAGGCCCCAAAAGTGTCCATGATGTAGCTGGCATCATGGCGGGCGACGCCGTAGAGATGGAAGTACGCAGCATCCAGCTCGGCCCGCATCGCAAACCGCCGATCCTCGTCCCAAACAAACGGCTGCTGCTCACTGCCCAATTCCGCTGCGAAGCCGTCTAGATCATGGGCAGTGTAGGTCAACTCTAGAACTCGACCACGAATCCACTCCGCGACCGTCTCACTTCGTGACCATTTCGCCTCGTGGCCATAGGCGTCAGGGCGCAGGACTGGGAGCTGTTTGACCGTAAAGTAATTGAGATGACTTCCAGCATTCTTTTGACGGACCACATAGTCCAGCGCGAAAGATGTGAGATTGGCGTACAGTAGCCATAGTTTTGAGTGATCCGAAATCATAAGCGGCAAGGTGTTTCCTACTGCCACTACCGGAACCAAGGAACTCACCATCGTGCGCTCATTTCCGGCACTCGTGATGTCACGCCAGCCCAAGGTCCAAGTTCTACTTATTCGGTTTGCAATCTTTTCTTGGACTTCCGATTCGCAGATCCAATATCGCGGCAGCGGAACAGCCTGAGGATCACGCTTAGCTTCGAGTGAAAGGCGCGGCAGAGTCCCTACATTCGCCTGCGCCTCCATTCGCCCTTCGAAGGTGCCAAAGCGACTGTCGAAGTGATGGATCATCTTTGCCTCATAGAGCGGAAGCATTTGTTGGCCGTCTCGCCTGAAGATGTTTCCGTCCAGAGTCCAACCTGCCGACTCCAATATATCTTCCGCATGGAACAAATCCGAATCGGAAGTCATGTGAAACATCGCCATAAATGAAAGTCCCCAAGGATTACTTGAAGGACTATCACGCCACAGCACGGGGGTGTGACGGTACATATTTAGTGGTGGCCCGGTGGATTCAGGTCGTCGATGGCAGCGATAAGAGAACGATAACGCGTCTGAGTACTGTCTTTTCGGTAAGCACTCGATGCATATCGGAGGCACCATGACCATCCGCAGGGCGGCCGTTCGGGCCGCTGTCGCCGCTGGAATCGCCGGGGCGGTTCTGTCGCCGGCCGGGAGCGCGTTCGCCGACGCCGCGGCTCCCGCGGCCGCCTCGAAGTACTACTACAACACCTGGATCACCGGGGACAGCTACCACTGGGTCGGGAACGGCCACCCTCACTGGTTGAAGACCGGCGGCAAGCTGTTCGCGGGCCAGAACTACTTCTACTGCCAGAACAACTGGGGCATCCGCCACACGGACAAGTACGGCAACACCAATACATGGTGGGCCCAGACCGACGATGACAGCGGCAACAAGAAGGTGTGGGTCTCTGCCACGCTGTTCACCGCGGGCGGTCAGAACGAGCGCATTCCCGGCCTCCCCAATTGCTACTGAGGGGCCTGCCCGGCCGAGGCGGAAGGTGCCGCTATGTGCACCTTCCGCCGAAACACCGCCGGCAAGGTAATCGGCTCGACGGCGCGTAGCGGCGGCCCGTCGCTCGCTGTCTGGAGCTCCAGCAGGCCGTCCCATCCCCTCGGACGGGTCGGCCGCGCAGCGGTCCACGGACAGGGGCGTCTCGGCGATGACCATTGCGTGGCGGTGCGCTGTCTTGGCTGGTGGGCGGGGCGGAACTCAGCTGGGCGCTCGTCGTTTCCGGGGTCGGGCCAGGGGTACTCCCTGGAACCGTCCGAGAGGGGGGACGGGTGAGGCGTCCAAGGATCGTGATCGTCGGGGCCGGGTTCGCCGGGTTCCACGCCGCTCGCACGCTGTCGCGGCTCGCGCGGGGGCGCGCGGAGCTGGTGGTGATCAACCCGACCGACTATTTCCTGTACGTGCCGCTGCTGCCGGAGGTGGCCGGCGGGCTGCTGGACCCGCGCCGGGTGGCGGTGCCGCTGACCGCCGCGCTTCCCGGTGCGCGGCTGGTCCTCGGCGAGGCGGACGCCGTCGACCTGGGCGCCCGGACGGTGCGTTACACCGATCCGGAGAACGGGCGCGGGGACATCGCCTATGACCGGCTCGTCCTGGCCGCGGGCAGTGTCAGCAAGCTGCTGCCGATTCCGGGCGTGGCGGAGCATGCGCACGGGTTCCGGGGCATTCCTGAGGCTTTGTACCTGCGTGACCATGTCATTCGGCAGATGGAGCTCGCGGACGCCGCCGACGATCCGGCCGAGCGGGCGGCGCGCTGCACCTTCGTGGTGGTCGGGGCGGGCTACACCGGCGTGGAGGTGACCGCGCACGGCGCCCTGCTCACCGAGGCGCTCCGGCGGCGGCTGCCGCGGCTGCGCGAGGAGCCGCGCTGGATGCTGCTGGACGTGGCGCCCCGGGTGCTGCCCGAACTCGACGAGCGGATGTCGCGCACGGCCGAGCGGGTGCTGCGGCGGCGCGGGGTCGACGTCCGCACCGGGACGTCGGTCGAGGAGGCGGAGCGGGGCGGGGTGCGGCTGACCGGTGGACGCCACGTGCCGACCAGGTCGCTCATCTGGTGCGTGGGCGTCCGTCCCGATCCGCTGGTGGAGGCGCTGGGCCTGGAGACGCGGAAGGGACGGCTGGTCGTGGACGAGTATCTCAACGTGCCGGGCCACCCCGAGGTCTTCGCCTGCGGGGACGCCGCCGCGGTGCCGGATCCGAACCGCCCCGGCGAGGTGACGCCGATGACCGCGCAGCAGGCCGTCCGGCAGGGCAGGCTGGCCGCGCGCAACGTCGCCGCGTCCTACGGCACGGGGTCGCTGTCCCCCTACCGGCACCGTGACCTGGGGTTCGTGGTCGACCTGGGCGGGGCGCAGGCGGCGGCGAACCCGCTGCGGGTGCCGATGTCGGGGCCGGCCGCCAAGGCGGTCACCCGCGGCTACCACCTGCTGGCGATGCCCGGGAACCGGACGCGCGTCGCGGCCGACTGGGCACTGAACGCGCTGCTGTCCCGCCAGATCGTCCAGCTCGGGCTGGTGCGGTCCCCGCTGGTGCCGCTGGAGACGGCCGCGCCCGAACTGCCGCTGATCCCGCACTGACGCGAGCCGCGCACGAGGCGCGGGTCTTCAGAGCCGCGCACGAGGCGCGGGTCTTCAGCGTCCCGGACGGGTGGCGGCCAGCAGGAGGAGGGCCGCAGCCTGGACGGCGACCGTGAAGATGATCAGGGCGGGGACGGAGCGGGCGTACAGGACGCCGGCGAGGGTCCCGCCCGCCAGGGTGGCGGCGCCCATGACGGCGGCGAACAGCCCGTAGGCGGTGGCGCGCCGGGTGGGCGGGACGAGGTCGGCGACGGTGGCGCGGAGGGTCGATTCCTGGACGCCCAGCGCGGCGCCCCACAGCAGCGCGCCGGCGACGACCAGGGCGAGCCTGTCGGTGAAGGCCAGCACCGGAACGGCGGCCGACAGCAGCGGCAGCGCGGTCAGGGCGCGGGCCGACGTGGTCGTAGGCCCAGCCGGTGGCGAGCGCGGCGACGGCGTCGGCGCCCATGGCGGCCGCGTACAGGACCGGCACGCCGGCCAGCAGGGGGCCGGTGATCGAACGGGCGCCCTCGTAGACGGCGTCCATCAGCATGCCGACGGCGCCGAACGCGGCCACGAACCGCCACGGGCGCAGCCCCGTCCCCGCGGCCCCGTCCCGCGCGGGGCGCCTCACGGGCGGCCCGCGGCGTGACGGTGCGCCATGCTCCGAAAGTAGCAAGCCACGAGAAGCGGTGCTCTTCGGCCGTTTCGAGGTCGCCGCGGGCGCCGGGCCGCCGAGATGATTCCGGGATTGTCCGGAGGCGGACGAGGGGTCGTACCGGGTTCAATCATCTGAGAGGGCGGGACCTCCTAGGATGTCCGGACCTGACTCGGTGTCAGGACGGTGAAAGGGCGGTGCGGGGTGGCTCAGCTTGCGATTGCGGATTCGTTCATGCCGCAGTACGCCAAGTTGGAGCCGAAGGTCCGCAAGGGCGTGGAGGCGGCGATCGCGAAGTTCGCCGAGCACACGCACGCAGGATTGCACCTGGAGAAGCTGGGCAACGCCAAGGATCCGCGGATCCGGACGATCCGGATCGACCAGTTCTGGCGCGGGGTGGTGCTGGCGCCCGAGAAGGGCGACGTGTACTGCCTGCTCGCCGTGATGGCGCACGACGACGCGATCGGGTGGGCGCGGAGCAGGAAGTTCTCGGTCAACCAGGCGATCGGCGTGCTGGAGGTGCGGGACCAGGTCGCGCTTGAGGAGATGTCCCCGGCACTGGAGAAAGTCGCGGAGGGCACCAATTTCCGGCTGCTGGGCCATGTCTTCGACAAGGACCTGATGCGGCTCGGTGTCGACCGTGAGCTCATTCCGCTCGTCAAACTGCTGACGGAGGAGTCGCATCTCCAGGCGATGGAGAAACTGCTGCCGGAACCGCAGTACATCGCGCTCCTGGCGCTCGCTCAGGGCATGAACGCGCAGCAGGCGTGGGACGAGGTCGCGCAATGCCTGCCGGTCGAGGAGAAGCCGGCGGCGGTCGATCCCGACGACCTGGTGACCGCCATGCGCCGGACGCCGGGGAAGGTCGCCTTCGTCAACGGGCCCGAGGAACTGCGGGACGTTCTCGCCCATCCCTTCGACACGTGGCGCATCTTCCTGCATCCGGCGCAGAGCCGGGTGGCGCTCCGCGCCTCCTACAGCGGGCCCGCGCAGGTGACCGGGGGCGCGGGGACGGGGAAGACCGTGACGGCGCTGCATCGGGCGAAGTTCCTCGCGGGCAGGGGCGGGCGGGTTCTGCTGACGACGTTCACGCGGAATCTGGCGGAGGCGCTGGAGAAGCAGCTCGAACTGCTCGTGGACGATCCGGAGGTGCGGGAGCGGATCCACGTGAAGAACGTGGACTCCGTCTCCTACGGGATCGTGGGCCGGCACCACAAGCCCGGCATCGCCGGGGCGGACGTGCTCGAACCGCTGTGGGAGGAGGCGGCGGACGGGACGCCGTTCTCGCCGTCCTTCCTGGGCCGGGAATGGGAGCAGATCATCCTCGCTCAGGAGATCGAGAGCGAGGAGGCGTATCTCGCGTGCACGCGGACCGGGCGCGGGGTCCCGCTGGGGAAGGCGCAGCGGTCGGTGGTGTGGCGGGCCGTCCGGCATGTGGTGGACGGGCTGGCCGCCGCGGGGAGGTCGACGTTCCCGCAGCTCGCCAATGAGGCGGCGGATCTGGTGGCGGGCCCCGAGTACGACCATGTGATCGTGGACGAGGCCCAGGACATCCACCCGGCGCAGTGGCGGCTGCTGCGGCGGCTGGCGGCGGAACGGCCGGACGACCTGTTCGTCGTCGGGGACCCGCATCAGCGGATCTACGACAGCCATGTCTCGCTGACGAGTCTCGGCATCAGTGTGCGGGGCCGCAGCACCAAGCTGAGAATCAACTACCGGACGACGCAGGAGATCCTGGCGTGGTCGGTCCCGCTGCTGGGGCTCTCACCGGCGCAGGGCCTCGATGATTCCGCCGACACCCTGGACGGCTACCGGTCGCCCATTCACGGGCGGCGGCCCGCCGTCAAGGCGTATCCGGATCCGGACGCGGAGATGAACGGGCTGGTCGCGCAGATCCGCGGCTGGCTCGACGACGGGGTGGAGCCGAGCGCGATCGGTGTCGCGGCGCGGTACGGGTGGGTCGCGCGCAAGGCCGCCAAGCGGCTGAAGGCCGAGGGCGTCGCGGCGTACCAGGTGCCCGGCAAGTCGCCGGGCGTCCAGGTCGGGACCATGCACCGGATGAAGGGCCTGGAGTTCCGGTGCATCGCCGTCATCGGGGCGGACGAGAAGTCGCTGCCGGCTGCGAAGGCCATCACGCCGGAGGACGAGGACCCCAAGGCGCACGCCCAGGACGTCCAGAAGGAGCGGTGCCTGCTGTTCGTCGCCTCGACTCGGGCACGTGACCATCTGTACGTGTCGTATGCGGGGGCGCCTAGCCCGTTCCTGCCTGGTTGAGGTCGTGGAGAAGGGCCTCCAGGTCGGATACCTGGGGATGGTCGCCGCCGTACAGGCCGGTCAGGTCGTCCAGGAGTTCGTTGAGTTCCTTGCGCGCCTGGTCCGTCTGGCCTGCGGCCAGCTTGAGGCGGGCTATGCGTTCGCGGACGCGCAGGGTGAGGGCGTCGTAAGGGCTGCCGGGCGAGAGGTCGTCCAGGAGTTCTTGCAGGTGGGTGAGGGCCGTGCCGGTGGCGCCGAGGTGGGCTTGGCTGACGGCCTCCTGCTCGCGGCAGGTCAGGACGTGCGGGTCGTCCGGGCCGTAGAACTCGGCCAGGGCCACGGCGGCGGCGCGGTAGGCGTGGACGGCCCGGCGGTAGTCCCCGCCCTGGTAGAGGACGTCGGCCAGGTCTAGGCGCAACCCCATGTACTCGGGGTCGTCGTCGCCCAGGGCCAGGCGCGCGGGTTCGGTCAGGCCGGAAAGGATTTCGGCCGCTTGCGTGTAGCGGCCCGCTTCGGCCAGCGAGCCCGCTTCCGCGCGCGCTTGGACGACCTCGCCGAACGTGGGCAGTTCCACCGGTTCTTCGGGACGGGCCGCAGGCGCGGCTCCGGTCAGCCGGATCCGGCTGACGGCCATCGAGTACAGGTGCTGCGGGACGATCGCGTTGACGATTCCTGGGAGGGGCTCCAGGGACGACACGAATTGCAGAAGCCGGTGGTAGACGCCGTCGGCGTCCGCGGGCCGGTCGGCGGGTTGCTTCGCCAGGAGTTGCAGGACGAGAGTGTCGAGCGCGGGCGGAACGTCCGGGCGGAGGGCGCGTGGTGGGGTCGGCTGGTCGTCCTCATGGCGGCGCAGCACCTCGTAGGGCGTCGTGCCGAGGAAGACCTGGCGGCCGGTGAGCATCTCGTAGAGGACGCAGCCGAGCGAGTACAGGTCGCTCTGCGGGCTCGGGCTGCCGTACACCTGCTCCATGGCCGTGTAGCCCGGCGTGTAGGGCGCGCCAAGGCCGGTCGTGGTCCGGCGCACGTCGCCTGGGCCGAGCCCCACCGCTGCACCGAAATCCAGGACCTTGACCGACCCGTCCGGGCACAGCATCAGGTTGCTGGGCTTGAGGTCGCGGTGGACGAGCGGACGGCGGTGCGCGACGTTCAGCACCGCGCATACCTGGGCGGCGATGAGCGAGGCCCACGAGACGGACAGCCTCTCCTCCGCGTCCAGGACGTGGTCCACGGTGGTGCCCTCGACGTACTGCATCACCAGGTAGAAGCTGCCGTCGTGGCCGCCGAAGTCGTAGACCGTCGGGACGCCGGGATGCTCGAACCAGGCCGTGCTGCGGGCCTCCTGCTCGAACCGCCCGACGAGCGACTCGTCCGACACGCGGGTGAACTTCACGGCGAGGCGCCGGTCGAGGAAGCGGTCGTAGGCGCGCCACACCTCGCCCATCCCGCCGCGCCCGATCGCCTGATCGAGTTCGTACCGCTCGCGTTCGCCGAGGAGATCGCCCCGCCGCACCGCCCACCTCCACTGGCCCGTCCAGGCAGCGTACCGGCGGCCGCCGGAGCGGCGGGGCCCCCGCGTTCGGCCGGACCTGGGCCCGGCGTCAGCCGGACGGGCGCAGCGTGCCCGCGCCGAGCCCTTCGAGGCCGAGGCGCAGGACGTCGGCGCCGAGGCGGTAGGTGTCCCGGAGGGCGGCCTCCAGGCCGGTGAGCTTGCGGAACGCCGCGCCGAGCTCGGCCTGCTCGGCGGGGGCGAGGCGGGGCAGGCGGGCGCGGCGGACGTCGAACCGGGCGGACGAGGTAGAGCTGCGGAGCGCCGCCCCCTGCGCGCCGAGGAGCAGCCAGCCGGCGATGAAGTCGGGGTCGGTCCGGCCGGGTTCGGCGCGCACCAGGGCCAGGCCGGGGCCGAGCACCGGGCCCTCCTCGGTGATCACGCGGGCCAGGGGATGGCGCGCGGCGAGCGACACGACGACGTCGCCGGGGACCACCTCGACGTGCTCAGGGTCCGGTGCGGCCGTTCCCGAGGGGTCGCGGCCCAGCGCGACGTCCTCCAGGGTGAGGACGCGCACGCCGCCTTCGCCCATCCGCACTTTCGCGGGGGGACGGAGCACTTGCAGCACACCCGCCTTGGCCAGTTCGCCGATCGTCGTCATGGGGACGTCGGCGCGCGCGCGGGCCTGCGTCAGGGCTGACAGTTCGGCGACCGCCTCCGGTAGCTCTGCGGCCTTCTTCTCCAGGAACTCACGGGCGGCGACGAACGAGCCCTCCGCCGTGGGCGTGCTCCGCTGCGGAAGGTAGCGCGCAGGGGTCAGGTCGACCTCGTCGTCCAGCAGGTCGATGATGCGCACGACGACACTGGAGTCGGTTCCGCCGGGCTTGCCCTTCGCATAGCGGCGCCAGGCGCCGAGCGCGGTCTTGTGGAAGTTCTCCGGGTCAGCCGAGGTGTCGACCATCAGGACGTCGTCCGCGGGGGTGTCGCCAGGGGACGGACGGCGCAGCACCCACACCGCCAAGGCGACCGCCATGTTGGGCACCGCACCGGGCGGCAGGCCGATGACGGCGCGGAGCGTCCCGCGGCGGAGCAGCTCAGAACGGACGCGACGGCCGGAACGGCGGTTCGCGACGGCCGGGGGCATGAGCAGGACGACATGCCCGCCTGGCTCGACATGGGCGAGACCGTGCTGGAGCCACGCGAGTTCCGATTCCATGCGCGGTGGGAGCCCGTACTCCCAGCGCGGGTCGCCGGTGAGCTGCTCGTAGCCCCAGCCGCGATCGTTGAAGGGCGGGTTGGAGACGACCAGGTCGACCGTCCGTCCGGGGAAGGCGTCGGCGAGCAGGGAGTCCCCGGGGCGCACCTCGGCCGGGGCGCCGCGCAGCGCGAGCTGTATCGCGGACATCCGCGCGGTCGTGTCGTCGATCTCCTGGCCCAGCAGGTGGTCGACGTCCTTGAACAGCTCGGCGGCGGTCTTCAGGTACGTGCCCGTGCCGCAGGCGGGGTCGAGGACGGTGCGCGCGGGGCCGCCGAGTTCGAGCATCAGCCGGACGACCGGTTCCGGCGTGAGGTACACGCGCCGGCTGTGGTGCTCCAGGTAGCGGGTGCGGAGGAACTCGAACGTCTCCGCGACGCCGAATTCGTCGACGAGCTGGGAGAGCGCGCGGGCGAGGGGCACGGCGGACGGCGGCGTCGGGCCGGGGCCCGCCTCCACTCCCCCGGGCAAGGCGCGGACGGCCTCGGGCAGCGCGCGCGCGACCTCGTCGTCGGAGGCGCCCGACAGCGCCTCCCCGTGGCCGGGGTCGTCGCGCAGGCGCAGGAGGAAGGCGCCGGCGAAGGTGAGGACGTCGGCGAGGTCCACGCCCTCGGACGCCGCCGCGCGCAGCGTCTGCCAGACACGTTCGCGGACGGGCGAGTCGGCCAGTTTTCCCTGGCCGCGGAGCCAGTCCTCCACCTCGGCGAGGGAGAAGGTCGGGCTGACCGCCGTCCCGCCGACGGGCTGGGGGAAGTCGTCGTGGCGGCGGCGCCAGTTGCTCACGGCCGCGCGGCCCACCGCGGCCAGCCGGGCGATGTCCGCCGCGGTCACCGTCGCATCGCTTGGCACCAGCGCTCCCATCAGCCGACGTGCACGACGGCCTCACCCTAGCGCCTGTCCCGCCGGTTGATCTGATTCACGTCCCACCGGCCCGGCATCGCCGCGCTCACTGCTGTGCATCTTGACTTATAGGTTGATTACGTTCACAGCCGGATCAGCCGATCCACTTCCCCCGGATCAGCGCGGAGTCGACGGCTGATGCACCGCACCCGAGATCCACCGGTTCAGGCGTTCGCCTGGGCGGACGTGCCGGCGGCCGCGCGGCTCACGACGGGGAAGGCGGCGCCGGGTGCGGCGTGGTCGATGGGGCCGTCGAAGCGCGTCGCGGCGCGGGCCACCGCCTGCCCGGGGGTGAGGAAGGGGCCGACGTGCGTGACGATCAGCCGTCCCGCCCCGGCCGCGCGGGCGGTGTCCCCGGCGTCCTCCGGTGTGTGGTGGACCTGCTCGCCCGCCTCCGGGGGCCGGGCGCTGTCGGCTTCGCAGAGGAGCACGTCGCATCCCTCGGACAGATCCGTCAGGGCGGGGCAGGGCGCGGTGTCCCCGGAGTAGACGAGCGACCGGCCTCCGGCCTCGGCGCGCAGGGCGAAGGCCGGCATGCCGTGCGACACCGCCCGGCTGGTCAGGGTGAGTGCGCCGGCCCGCGCCCGATGGCCGTCGTGCAGCTCCTCGACGGCGAAGGCGGATTCGATCGGGCTGCGCGTGGCGGTGTTGGTGAGGAAGTGCGCCAGCCGGCCGGCGATGCCCGGCGGGCCGTACAGCGGGATCGGCGCCGCGAGCCGGACGTCGGCGTAGAGCACGGCGTAGAAGGCGGTGAGGAGGTCGGCGCTGTGGTCGGCGTGCAGGTGCGAGATCCAGATCGCGTCCAGCTCGTCCAGGCGGACGTGTCGTTGCAGCTCGGCCAGCGTCCCGGTGCCCGCGTCCACCCACACCCGCGTGCCCGCGCCGGACACCAGGTAGCCGGAGCAAGGGTCGTCCGCGCGCGGGTACGGCGTCGCGGAACCCAGAACGGTGAGATGGAGAACCTCGCTGGTCACCGGCGCAGTCTAGAACGCCCGGCCCGCTGGAAGCGGCCCCGGTCAGCGGTTCCGCGGCGCCACCAGGCCGGACTCGTAGGCCAGGACGACGAGCTGGGCGCGGTCGCGCGCCCGCAGCTTCATCATGGCCCGGTTGAGGTGGGTCTTCGCGGTCAGCGGGCTGATCACCATGCGTCCGGCGATCTGGTCGTTGGACAGCCCCTGCGCCGCCAGGGCGACGGCCTCCCGCTCGCGGTTGGTCAGCTCCGCCAGGCCCTCGCCCCCGCCCGGGTCGAGCGGCTGCGCGACGTACCGGCTGATCAGCATCCTGGTGATGGACGGCGCGAGCAGCGCGTCGCCGCGCGCGGCGACGCGCACGGAGTGCAGGAGGTCCTCCGGCTCGATGTCCTTGACCAGGAACCCGGCGGCGCCCGCGCGCAGCGCGTTGAAGACGTACTCGTCGAGGCCGTAGTTGGTCAGGATGACGACGTGCACGTCGGCGAGGGCCGGGTCCGCGGCGACGCGCCGGGTCGTCTCGATGCCGTCCATGACCGGCATCTGGATGTCGACGAGCGCGATGTCGGGCAGGTGCTCGGCGATGAGCGCCAGGCCCTCCTTGCCGTCGGCGGCCTCGGCGACCACCTCGATGTCGTCCTCGGCGTCCAGCAGGGCCCGGAACCCCCGCCGGAGGAGCGGCTGGTCGTCGCACAGCAGGACGCGGATCACGACGGCCGGCCCACCGGGAACTCGGCCTGGACGCTGAAGCCGCCCTCGCTGCGCGGCTCCGCGCGCAGCCGCCCGCCGAGGGCGGTGACGCGCTCGCGCATCCCGAGCAGCCCGACCCCCGGCACGGGCGCGGCGCCCGGGGCGGCCTTGCCGTCGTCGTCGACGCGCACGGCGAGGGTGCCGGGACGGTAGTCGATCCGGATGGACGCCGTCGCGGCGGCCGCGTGGCGCGCGGTGTTGGTGAGCGACTCCTGGACGATCCGGTAGGCGGTCCGGTCCACCGCGGGCGGCACGTCGTGCCGCTGCCCCTCGATCGTCAGCGTCGTCTCCAGCCCGATCCCGCGGGCCCGCGCCACCAGGTCCTGGACGTGGTCGAGCCCGTGCGCGGGGGTCCCGGCGTCGTCGCGCAGCGTGTCCAGGGTGGCGCGCAGCTCCCGGTTCGCCTCGCGTCCGGCCTCCTGGATCGCCAGCAGCGCCTCCGGCACCTCCTCGCCGCGCTTGCGGGCGAGGTGGACGGCGACCCCGGCCTGCACCTTGATGATCGAGATCTGGTGGGTGAGGGAGTCGTGCAGCTCCCGCGCGATGTGCAGCCGCTCCTCGCCGGCGCGCGCACGGGCGGCCTCCTCCCGGGTGCGCTCGGCCTCGTCCGCGCGCAGCTCGGCCTGCCGCAGCGCCTCGCCGGCGGCGCCGGCGGCGATCAGCCAGGCGAGTTCGAGGACGCCGCGCGCCTGCGCGAACGCCTCCCCCGCGGACCCGTCCGCCGGGGAGGCCAGGGCCGCGAGCGGCAGGGCGGCCAGCAGGCCGGCGCTCACCGCCAGGGTGGCGCCCCGGTGCCCCGACCGCACGGCGGTGTACACCGCGACCAGGTAGGCGACGGCGGGCACGTCGAAGCCGACCGCCTTGTACCCCACCGCGCACAGCCCCGTGACGGCCAGGACGGCGACCGGGGCCCGGCGGCCGGCCGCCAGCGCCAGGCCCCCCGCCACCACCAGCGCGTACCCGAGCGCGTCGAGATCCGTTCCGGGGCGGTCCCCGGCCAGCGCGGTGACCAGCGTCACGGCCGCCACTCCGGCCGCGACCGCCCACCCTCCGACCCGGACCCGCGCGCCGGGCAGTGCTGTGCTCATACGCGCACGCTAGCCGGGTCCCGCCGCGAGCGGATCCTGCCCGCGGACGAGCGTCCCGCTACCGCGCCCGCAGTACTCCCGCCGCGCCGGTCACGGCATGTTCGTCATGGTGAGGGGGCCGCCGCCTTGCGCCGTCCCGACCGCCACCATGCCGCCGTTCGTGCCGGGGACGGTGCCGAGGTCGAAGCCGCCCCGGTTGCGCGAGCCGGTTCCGGTCTGCGCGGGCATCGGGCTGGACTGCCACGCCTGGCCGTCGAACCGGTAGAGGAGCGCGCCGGGCTGGGCGGGGTCGCTCCCGGTCCAGAGGGAGCCGTCGTCACCGAAGCGGTAGCCGAGGTAGGCGGACGGCGGCACCGGTATCGCCCGCCAGGCTCCGCCGCCGCGGAGCATCAGCTCGGTCTTGCCCTGCCCGCTCACCAGGACGCCGCCGGGGCCGGCCGTGAGGAGGGCGTTGTAGCCGTCGGGGACGTCGCCGTCCGACCATTGGGCGCCGTCCCAGTGGGCTATGGCCGGGCCGAAGGGGCCGAGCCCGCTGCCGTCGGCCCACACGTCCGTGTCGCTCACCGCGTGGACCCGGTGGAGGTAGGCGTCCATGTCGTAGGTGGTCCAGCTGCCGTTCCGCCATCTGGCCAGGCACCCGTTGACCGCCCAGACGCCGCCGTCGACGGCTTCCAGCTGCAGGTAGGTCGCGGTCTTGCACGATTCGGGCAGCGCTATCTGCGTCCAGGCCGAGCCGTCCCAGCGGGCCAGGTACGCCTGTCCGGCCTTGCTGGCCGAGACCCAGACGTTCCCGGGGGCGGAGGCGTCGATGTCCTGGATCTCCAGGTTCCAGACACCGGGCGGGTTGCGGTTCTCCCAGGACGAGCCGTTCCACTTGCGGACGACCGCGTTGGAGCTGCAGACCGAGCCCGCCCCCATGCCGGGCCAGGACCAGTCCACGCAGGAGTGCCCCTCGAATCCGGCGGCCCAGATGTCCTGCGGGCCCGACGCGGTCACCTCCGTGAGGCCGCTCTCGGGCCAGAGGCCGCCCGGCGGGCCGCTCGTCCGCCAGGGGCGCTCGGCGGCCTGGGCGGGCGCCGCGAGTCCCGCGACGAGGACGGCGGTCGCCCCGATCATCCATGCACGTCTCATGTCCGGCATGGTGGCGGAGACCGGGCGGCCGATTCTTGTACCAACCGTGACAGGAAATACTGGCAAGTTTGCGTTAAGGCGCGGGGCGCGGCGACAGGGCGGAGAGGGCGGCGCGGCCGAGGCCCTTGGCGGACGCGGCCAGGAAGGTCGTCCAGTCGAAGTAGTCGCGCCAGAGGGTGATGCGGTCGTCGTGGACCTCGAAGGCGCCGCAGACCCAGAACTCGGCGCGCCACGCCTTGTACTCCAGGACGTCGGTGCGTTCGGTGAGGACGGCGGGGCCGTTGGCGGCGATGGTGTGGACGCGCGCCTCGAAGCCGGTCCCGTAGCGGGTCATCGCGCGCAGGGTCTTCTCGACGGCGGGCAGGCCGCGGGCGGGCGGGAGCGGGACGTTCTGGTAGACGATGCCGGGCGCGGCGTAGGTCAGGGCGCGGTCGACGTCCAGGTCTTCGAGGGCGGAGAGGAAGTCGGTGACGGTCTGGATCTCGGTCATGGCGCTCCTCCGGGTCGGGAGCACCACGGTAGTGCGGGAGAATCCGGGCATGCGGTTCGGCATCCTGGGAGCGGTCGAGGTTCGGGTCGGCGGAGACGCCGTGCCGGTGGGCGGGCCCACGGTGCGGGCGCTGCTGGCGATGCTGCTGCTGGACGCGGGGCGGACCGTCCCGAACGAGCGGCTCATCGACGGCCTCTACGGCGACGACCCGCCGAGCGGCGCGGCGAACGCGCTGCAGTCGCAGGTGTCCCGGCTGCGGCGCGGGCTGGGCGGCGCGGCGCTGGTCGAGGGCCTGCCCGCGGGGTACCGGCTCGACGCCGAGCGCGACGACGTCGACGTCCACCGGTTCGAGCGGCTCGCCGGGGAGGCGCGGCGGGCCGCGGCGGACGGACGGCACGCGGCGGCGGCCGCGCTGCTGGAGGAGGCGCTCGGCCTGTGGCGCGGGGACGCGCTGGCCGGCGTGGGCGCGCCGTTCGCGGCGGCGCAGGCGGCGCGGCTGGCGGAGGAGCGGGCCGCGGCCGTCGAGGGCCTCGGCGAGGCGCGGCTGCGGACCGGCGAGCCCGAGTCGGTGGTCGCCGTCCTGCGCGACCTGGTGGACGCGCAGCCGCTGCGGGAGCGGGCGCGGGCGCTGCTGATGCGGGCGCTGCACGGCGGCGGGCGGCAGGCGGAGGCGCTCGCGGTGTTCGAGGAGGGGCGGCGGCTGCTGGCCGACGAGCTGGGCGCCGACCCGTCGAAGGAGCTCGCCGACGCGCATCTGGGCATCCTGCGCGGCGAGACCGGGCCCGAGGAGGTCCGGCCGAACCTGCCCGCGCAGCTGACGAGCTTCGTCGGGCGGGAGGAGGAGCTGCGGCGCGTCGGGACGATGCTCGCGGCGGGGCGGCTCGTCACGCTGCTCGGGCCCGGCGGCGCGGGCAAGACGCGGCTGGCGATCGAGGCGGCGGGACGGGAGGACGGCGAGGTCTGCTTCGTCGACCTGGCGCCCGTCGTCGCGGCGGAGGCGCCGAAGGCGCTGCTCGGCGCGCTCGGGCTGCGCGAGGGCGGGATGCGCCCGGCGCCCGGGGAGCGGTCGCCGGACGCGGTGGAGCGGCTGGTCACCGCGCTGGACGGGCGGCGGATGCTGCTCGTCCTGGACAACTGCGAGCACGTCGTCGCGCCGATCGCGGAGCTGGTGCACCGGCTGCTGAGCGCGTGCCCCCGGCTGCGGGTGCTGGCGACGAGCCGGGAGGCGCTGGCGATCACGGGCGAGGCGCTGCGCCCGCTGCCGCCGCTGGAGCTGCCGCCCGAGGGCACGCCCGCGGTGGAGATCGCGGCCTATCCGGCGGTGCGGCTGTTCCTGGACCGGGCCGAGGCGGTCCGCCCCGGCTTCGCGGTGGACGGCGCGAACGCCGGGAACGCCGGGGCCGTCCTGCGGATCTGCCGGGCGCTGGACGGGCTGCCGCTGGCGATCGAGCTGGCCGCGGCGCGGCTGCGGGCGCTGCCGGTCGGCGAGGTCGCGGCGCGGCTGGACGACCGGTTCCGGCTGCTGTCGCGCGGCAGCCGGGCCGCCGCGCCGCGCCACCAGACGCTGCGGGCCGTCGTCGAGTGGAGCTGGGATCTGCTGGACGAGGCGGAGCAGACCCTCGCGCGGCGCCTCACGGTGTTCTCCGGCGGGTTCACGCTGGACGCGGCCGCGGGCGTGTGCGGGCTCGACGAGGACCTGGTCGTCGAGCTGGCCGACAAGTCGCTCGTGCAGAGCGACGGGACGCGGTACCGGATGCTCGACACCGTCCGCGCGTTCTGCGCGGAGCGGCTGGAGGAGGCCGGGGAGCGGGAGCGGTACGGGCGGGCGCACGCGGAGTACTTCGCCGGGCTGGCCGGGCGGGCCGACCCGCACCTGCGGGCGCCGGAGCAGGTGGAGTGGCTCGACGTGCTCGCGGCCGACCACGGGAACCTGCACGCGGCGCTGCGGTGGAGCGTCCGCGGGGATCCGGCGCTGGCGCTGCGGCTGGTCGCGGCGCTGTCGTGGTACTGGTGGCTGCGCGGGCGCCTGGAGGGCGCGCCGCTGGCGTCGGACCTGCTGGAGGCGCTCGGCGGCGACCCGCCGGAGGCGTTCGGCGAGGAGTACGCCCTGTGCGTGATGAACGCGGTGGCGGGCGGCGTCACCGGTGAGCGCGCGACGGCGTGGCTGGACCGCGCCGAGCTGCTGCTGCACCGGATCGACCGCCCCCTGCGGTACCCGGTCGCGATCGTGCTGTGGGCGCTCACCGCGGGACCGGCCCGCACCGACGCCGCGGTGTTCGTCCGGCAGATCGGCGACGACCCGTGGAGCCTGGCGCTGCTGCGGATGAGCGAGGGGTTCCTCGCCCAGTTCGCGGGGGACCTCGCCGCGATGGAGGAGGCGTGCGGGGAGGCGCTGCGGGGGTTCCGGGCCTGCGGCGACCGCTGGGGCGCCGCCAACTGCCTCGACACCCTGGCCCAGGTGGCCGGCTGGCGCGGGGACCACGACCGCGCGCTGGCGCTGCTGGCGGAGGCGCTCGGCATGGTGGGGCGGCTCGGCGCGCTGGAGGACACCGCCGACCTGCTCTACCAGCGCGCGCAGGTCCTGATCAACGCCGGGACGCCGGACGCGGCGCGGCCGGACCTGGAGCGCGGCATCGAGCTGGCCCGCCGGGCCGGCACCCCGGACAAGATCGCCGGCGGCTACCAGGGGCTCGGCGACGTGGCGCGGGCGCTCGGCGACGTCGCCGAGGCGCGGCGGATGTACGAGACGGCGCTGACCGGGTACGGCTCCGAGCGGTTCATCGCGGTCGCGGTGCGGGGCTCGGCGCTGGTCGGGCTGGGGTGGCTCGCGATCGCCGACGGCGACACCGGGCGCGCCAGGGAGCTGCTCCACCGGGCGCTCGACGAGTCGTTCGACCACCCCATCTTCATGTACCGGGTGCCGCTGGCCGTCGCGCTGGCCGCCGCGGCCCTGGCGGACGGGGACGGGGCGCGGGCGGCGCGGCTGCTCGGCGCGGGGTGGGCGCTGCGCGGGATCCAGCCCGGCGGCATCGCCGACTTCGAGCGGGTGTCCGCCGGTGCGCGCGCCCTGATCGGCGACGCCGCCTTCGGCCGGGAGTTCGACGCCGCCGCCGCGCTCCCCCGCGACCGGGCGCGCGGGCTGCTGGCCGAGCGCTGACGGGACCGCCCGCGGCGGTCAGCGGACGGTGCGGGAACGGTCAGCGCGGGGCGCGAGCCTTCCCGCATGAACGAAACCGGACGCAAATGGAGCACGTTCGCGATCTGCCTGCTGGTCGCGCTCGTCCCGAACATCGACCTGACCGCGCTGAACCAGGCCATCCCGCACCTGAGCGCGGACCTGGACCCCTCGGCCACGCAGATCCTCTGGATCGCCGACGCCTACGGGTTCGCGCTCGCCGGACTGCTCGTCACCATGGGCGGGATCGGCGACCGGATCGGGCACAAGAGGCTGCTGCTGATCGGCACGGCGGTGTTCGCCGCCGCGTCCGCCGTGACCGCGTACGCGCCGAGCGCCGAGCTGCTGATCGCGGCCCGCGCGCTGCTCGGCGCCGCGGGGGCGACGCTGATGCCGTCGTGCCTGTCGCTGATCCGCCGGGCGTTCACCGAGCCGAAGGAGCGGACGGCGGCGGTCGGCGCGTTCATGGGGATCGCGGGGCTCGCCGTCGGGCTCGGCCCGGTCCTGTCCGGCGCGCTGCTGGACCACTTCTGGTGGGGCTCGGTCTTCCTGATCAACGTGCCGGTCATGGCGGCGGCGCTCGTCGCCGGCGCGTTCGTGCTGCCGGAGTCGCGCAACCCCGCCCCCGGCCGCCTCGACCTGCCGAGCGTCCCGCTGTCGGTCGCCGGCGTCGTCGGGGTGGTGTACGCGATCAAGGAGGCCGCGGCGCACGGCCTGGACGAGACCCGGATCTACCTGTCGCTGGCGCTCGGCCTGGCGGCGCTGGCCGCGTTCCTGGTCCGGCAGGGCCGGGTGGCGCACCCGCTGATCGACATCCGGCTGTTCCGGCACGCCGCGTTCACCGGCTCGGTCTGCACCAACATGTTCGCGATGTTCGCGCTGGTCGCCCAGTCGCTGATCTTCTCGCTGTTCTTCCAGCTCGCGCTCGGCTGGTCGCCGCTGAAGGCGGGCCTCGCCGGGCTGCCCGGCGCGGCCGGCGCCATGATCGGCGGCGCCGCGCTCGCCCCGCCGCTGATCGGCGTGCTCGGCCGCGCCCGCGTCGTCGCGCTCGGCATGGTGGTCGCCGCCGGCGGCTTCTCCCTCTACCTGGTCATCGGCCTGCACACCTCGTACTGGGTGATGCTGCCGTCGATGCTGCTCGGGGGGCTCGGCATGGGGCTGGCGATGACGGTCACCGGCGACACCGTGCTCGCGTCCGTCCCGAAGGACCGCTCGGGGGCCGCGTCCGCGATCGCCGAGACGGCGACGGAGCTGGGCGGCGCGCTCGGCATGGCGGTCCTCGGCAGCGTGCTGACCGCCGTGTACCGGAACGTCCTGGACCTGCCGGCGGGCGTGCCGGCCCCGGCGGGCGCCGCCGCGCGCGACTCGCTGGGGGCCGCCCTCCAGGCCGCCGCGCAGCTGCCCGGAACGCTGGGCGCGGAGGTCGCCGCGGCCGCCCGCGGAGCCTTCGTGGACGGCATGCACGCCGCCCTCGCGGGCAGCGCCTGCCTCGCCGCGCTGGTGGCCGTGTTCGCGCTGGTGACGCTGCGGAACGTCCCGAAGGTCATCGCGGAGGCCGAGGAGCCCGAGGAGCCCGAGTTCGTCCACGCCCCCTGAGCGGGCGCCCGGCGCGTCCTCCTCCGCTGGTAAATGTGATATCACTTTGCTATGTTGATGCTAACCTAAGAGGAGGACGACATGGTGGATGCGGGGGCCAACGTGGAGATGCCGCGGCCGAAGATCGCGGAGCGGCCGGCGCGGGACCGCGGCGGATGGCTGATGCTGGGCGTCGCCGTGCTGCTGATCGCGGTCGGCGCCGCGGCCGCCGCCGCCGGCGCGGTGGCCGGCGGGGCCGCCGCCGTCGCCGCCGGGGTCACGGCGGGCAGCCTGCTGGGGGTGGCCGGGCTCGTCCTCTCGGCCGGTCTGACGCCGGTCGCGCCGGGCGAGGCACGGGTGCTGCAACTGCTCGGCCGCTACTCCGGGACGGTCCGCACCGACGGGCTGCGGTGGGTGAACCCGCTGACCGAGCGGCGCAGGGTGTCGACCCGGATCCGCAACCACGAGACCGGGCACGCCAAGGTCAACGACCTGGACGGGAACCCGATCGAGATCTCCGCCGTCGTGGTGTGGCAGGTCGCCGACACCGCGCGGGCCGTGTTCGAGGTCGACGACTTCGTGGAGTTCGTCGCGTTCCAGACGGAGGCGGCCGTCCGGCACATCGCGGGCAGCTTCCCCTACGACGCCGCCGACCGGACGTCCCTGCGCGACAACGCCGACGAGATCACCGCGCGGCTGTCGGACGAGTTGGCGCTGCGCGTCGCGTCCGCCGGGGTGGAGATCATCGAGTCGCGGATCACCCGGCTGGCGTACGCGCCGGAGATCGCGCAGGCGATGCTGCGCCGGCAGCAGGCGGGCGCGGTCGTCGCGGCGCGGCAGCGGATCGTCGAGGGCGCGGTCGGCATGGTGCAGCTCGCACTGGAGCGGCTGGACGAGGAGAACGTGGTCGACCTGGACGAGGAGCGCAAGGCGGCGATGGTCAGCAACCTGCTGGTCGTGCTGTGCGCCGACCGGGACGCCCAGCCGGTGGTCAACACCGGCACCCTCTACCAGTAGCCGGAACCAGTGGCGGAACGGAAGAAGGTCCTGCTGCGGCTCGACCCGGCCGTGCACGACGCGCTGGCCAGGTGGGCGGGCGACGAGCTGCGCAGCACCAACGCGCAGATCGAGTTCCTGCTGCGGCAGGCGCTCGCCGACGCGGGCCGGATGCCCGGGTCGGCGGGACGGATGCGAAGGCCCGGCCGCCCGCGCAGGGCGCGGTCCGGGGACGGGGAAGACGAGCAAGACCCGCCGGAGGGCGGGGCGGGCGAGGACAAGCCATGACCGAGGTTCCGGAGTCGCTGCCGGCGCGCATGTACCTGCTGGCGTACGACCTGAGGAAGCAGAAGATGACCAGGGGCGGCGCGCGGCTCGGCTACGTGCTGCGGGCCGCCGCGCTGACCGAGCTGTACCTGGACGGGCGGCTCGGCGAGGAGCGGCGCGGCCCCGCGCCGGGCACGCCGGGCGACGACCCGTACGGCGTCCTCGCGCAGGTCGCGGCGTCGCGGCCCCGCTCGTGGCAGCACTGGGTGCGCAAGGACGCCAAGGCCATCGTCGGGACGGTCCGGGCCGAGCTGGCGCGGGACGGCTGGATCCGGGTGCGCGAGCGCCGGGTGCTCGGCCTGTTCCCGCGCCAGGTGGTCACGGTGAAGGACCCGCGGGTGGTGAAGGCGCTGTGGGGCGGCGCGTCGTCGGCGCTGCGCGGCCGTCCGGTCGCGCACGTGAACAGCTACGACGCGGCGGCGGTGGCGCTGGCGGCGGCCGGCGAGCTGGCCTCGGTGCTGCCGGGGCCCGACCGGCGGCGGCACAAGCGCCGGATCGACGAGCTGACGGCGCGCAGCGGGCCGGCGGCGGCCGCGGTCCGCAAGCTGATCCGCCGGCTGAACGCGGCCGCCGCCGGCGGCTGAGCGGCTACTCGATGACGAGCTCGACGGGGACGTTGCCCCGCGTGGCGTTGGAGTAGGGGCAGACCCGGTGGGCGCGCTCCACCAGGTCCCGGCCGTCCTCCAGGTCGTCGGGCAGCTCGACGCGCAGCACGACGGCGAGCCCGAACCCGCTCTCGACGTCGCCGCCGATGCCGACCTCGGCGGTGACGGACACGTCCCGGACGTCCTGCTTCGTGCCGCGGGCGACGGCGCTGATGGCGCTGGCGAAGCAGGCCGCGTAGCCGGCGGCGAACAGCTGCTCGGGGTTCGTGCCGTCCCCGCCGCCGCCCATCTCGCGCGGGACGGCGAGGGCGAGGTCGAGGCGGCCGTCCGAGGTGACGGCCCTGCCGTCGCGTCCGCCGGCGGTCGCCACGGCGGTGTAGTGGATGTCCATGCGCGCTCCTTAAGTTGTCTCCAATTTAATTGCACACAACCTATCGGCCGCCAGTGCGGGGGCCTACAAGTTCCGGGTGCTCCGGTTTGTACCGGGCCCCACCCGCGCCGGGGACCGCGCGCCCCATAGCCTTCTCGGACATGGACCCCGAACGCCTTGTCTACCCGCTGATGAAGTACGTCGTCATGGGACCCGCGATGCGCGTCGCGTTCCTGCCCGCGGTGAGCGGCCTGCGGCACGTCCCGCGGCTCGGCCCGGTGATCCTCGCCGCGAACCACCTGGCGTTCCTCGACTCGTTCGTGCTGCCGCTGATGGTGCCGCGGCGGGTCCACTTCCTCGGCAAGCACGAGTACTTCACCGGGGCGGGGCTGAAGGGCCAGGCCGCCGCGACGTTCTTCCGCGGCGTCGGCGCCATCGCGGTCGACCGGTCCGGCGGCCGGGCGGCGCTGGACGCCCTCGACAGCTCCGCGGCCGTGCTGGAGCGCGGCGGCGCGTTCGCGATCCACCCCGAGGGCACCCGCTCCCCCGACGGGCGGCTCTACCGGGGCCGCACGGGCGTGGCGCGGCTGGCGATGCGGACCGGCGCGCCCGTCGTCCCGGTCGCGATCATCGGCACGGACAAGGTGCAGCCGCGGGGCCGGGCCGTCCCGAAACCGGGCCGGATCGGGCTGCGCATCGGCCCGCCGATGGACTTCCGCGGACGCGGCGACGGCGTCCCGCGCGGGAAGGCGGCCCGGCAGGTCACCGACGAGATCATGGAGGCGATCCAGGGGCTGTCGGGGCAGGAGTACGTGGACGACTACGCGCCCCGCCCCGCCGGCTCCCCCTGACCGCCCGCCGTCCGGCACAGGTTTGAGCGTGACCGAAAGGGCACGATTCATGGTGACGGACGGAGATGATGTGGAAATCAGCCTGGACCTCCTTCTCCCCCGGGACGCCGCGAGCGTCCCGGCGACCCGGAGGCTCCTGGACGCGGCGCTCACCGCACTCGGGGTCGAGGACCACATCCGGGACGACATCGAGATGATGCTCACCGAGGCGTGCACCAACGTGATCGAGCACGCCGAGCACGGCGCCGACTACACCGTGCGCGTCACGATCCACGACCGGCGCTGCGTGATCAAGGTGATCGACTCCGGCGCCGGGTTCGACGCCGAGCGGGTGCCCCGGCCCGAGCCGTCCGCCGAGCACGGCCGCGGCCTGCTGATCATGCGGTCGCTGGCGGACGACGTGCGGTTCCGCTCGTTCCCCGAGGACGGCGCGCTGGTCTCGCTGGAGAAGCGGCTGACCTACGGCGAGGACAGCCTCGGCGGGCTGCTCACCGCGGACAGCCCGGTCCCGGTCATGGCCGGCGCCGACCCGGACCAGGAGGCGTTCGCCGGCCGGATGTTCGAGATGGCGCGGGCCGGCGAGACCGGGCGGCTCGTCGCCTACGTCGAGGCCGGGGTCCCGGTGAACCTGTGCAACGACCGGGGCGACACGCTGCTCATGCTCGCCGCCTACCACGGCCACCCGCAGACGGTCCGGGCCCTGGCGGCGCGGGGCGCCGACCCCGAGCGCGCGAACGACAAGGGCCAGCGCCCCCTCGCGGGCGCGGTGTTCAAGAAGGAGGCGGACGTGGTGCGGGCCCTGCTCGACGCGGGCGCGGACCCGCGCGCGGGCTCCCCGTCCGCCGCCGACACGGCGCGGATGTTCGGCGACACCGAGTTCCTCGCCTGGTTCGACGACGCCGCTCCCCCGTCCGCCTGACTCACCGCGGGACGCGCAGGACGAGCACGGCCACCGCCAGCGCCGCGGCGGCGAACACGGCGCCGGTCGCGAACGCCGCGTCCATGCCGTGCACGATGTCGCCGCCGGACGCGGCGGAACCGTGGACGGTGACCATGACCGCCGAGCCCAGCGACCCGCCCGTCCACAGCATCGTCTGCGCCACCCCGGACGCCGCGCCCGCCTGCGCGGGCTCCACGCCGGCCAGGATCGTCGCGTTCAGCGGCATGACCGACAGTCCGCCTCCGGCGCCCATCAGCAGGAACGGGACGAGCAGCCCGGCGGCGTAGCCGTCCCCGGGCGAGAGCCGCGACAGCCACAGCAGGCCGGCGGTGAGCAGGACCGCACCCGCCACGACGAGCGGGCGGGCGCCCATCCGGGCCATGAGGCGCGGCGCCAGCCGGACGACGGCGAACTGCATCCCCACCATCGGCAGGAACGCCGCGCCGGCGCGCAGCGGCCCGTAGTGCAGAACCTGCTGCAGGTACTGGGTGAGGAAGAAGAACGCGCCGAACATCGCGGCGGTCAGCAGGAACTGGCCGAGATAGGACGCGGCGCGGTCGCGACCGGTCAGCAGCCACAGCGGCATGACCGGCTGCCGGACCCGCGTCTCGATCGCGACGAAACCGGCCAGCAGGACGGCGGCGGCCCCGAACGCGGCGAGCACCCGGCCGTCGCCCCAGCCGTCCGACCCGGCCCGGATCAGCGCGTGGACGAGCGCGGTCATGCCGAGCGTGGACGTGACGGCGCCGCCGAGGTCGAACCGGCCGGGGCGGCGCCGCGTCTCGGCGAGGACGCGCGGCGCGGCCAGCAGCAGGACGGCGCCGACGGGGACGTTGACGAAGAACACCCACCGCCAGGACCCGGCCTCGGTCAGCGCGCCGCCGGCGACCATGCCGGCGGCGGCGCCGGCGCCGGTCACCGCGGAGAAGACGCTCAGCGCGCGGACGCGGGCGGGCCCCTCGAAGTGCTGCGCGATCAGCGCCATCGCGCTCGGCGCGGCGACCGCGGCGGCGACGCCCTGGCCGGCGCGGGCGGCGAGCAGCCACCAGCCCGTCTCCGCCAGGCCGCCGAGCAGGGACGCGGCCGTGAACAGCGCGACCCCGGCGATGAACGCGCGGCGGCGGCCGAACACGTCCCCGGCGCGCCCGCCGAGGAGCAGCAGGCCGCCGAACGCGAGCATGTAGGCGTTCTGTATCCAGGCCAGGCTCCCGGTCGACAGGCCGAGCCCCTGCCGCACCTCCGGAAGCGCGATGGTGACGACCGAGGTGTCCAGGCCGATCATGAGCTGGCAGCCGACGATGACGGCGAGGACGGTTCCTGGGCGATGATGGTGGGCGGCGGTTCCCCCCGGAGCGGCGAACTCCGGGGGTGCGGCCGTCCGCTCGTTGGACGCGGTCACAGGCGAACCTTCCCGAGATAAGGAACGGCGAAGTACACTATGCGGGGAACGTACCACCGATCGACCAGAAAGAGAACGCCAGCGTTCACTATTTTGGGGGGCGCGCCGTGACCCCGGCCACCCGCCGCCGCGGCGGCGACCTGGAGTCGGCGATCTTCGACGCCGTGTTCGCGCAGCTGGAGGCCGTGGGCTACGCCAAGCTGACCATGGAAGGGGTCGCGACCGCCGCCCGGACCGGCAAGGCCGCGCTCTACCGGCGGTGGAAGTCCAAGGACGAGCTGATCTCCGACGCGCTCAAGCACGTCCTGCCCGAGACGCCCACCGCGCCCGACACCGGCACGGTGCGCGAGGACCTCCTCGCCATCCTCGGCTGCACGCGGGACACGCTGGTCGCCTGCCGGGGCGCCGCCTTCAAGGTGCTGAAGGAGGAGACGGAGGCGGGCAAGGGCATCGTGCACGAGGTCGTGCGCGACCGGCTGTCCCAGCCCGTCCGGGACCTGGTGTACGACGCGCTGCTGCGGGCCGCCGAGCGCGGCGAGATCCGCCCCGGGGCGGCGACCAGGCAGGTCGCGAACGTCGGCCAGGCCGTGATCGTCTATCACAACCTCGTCGAGGGCGGCCCGCTCGACGACGACTACGTGCGTTCGGTCGTGGACGAGGTGATGATGCCGCTCGTGCGGCCGTGACGGTCAGAGGGCGAGTTCGTCCCTGTGGGGGACGCCGTTCGCGCGGGACCGCTCGTCGACGATCACGCGGTGCTGCCAGTAGGGCGGCGCGACGCCCTCCTCGCGCAGCGTCCGGTGCAGCCGCTTGAGGAACTCGTGCTTGATGGCGAACTGGTCGCCGAACTCGCTGGACCGCAGGATCACGTGGAAGCCGACCGAGGCGTCGTTGAAGTCGTCGAACCGCACCAGGACGTTGGCGTCCTCTACCCCGCCCTGCACGTCCTTCATGACGTCGTGGCCGACCCTGGTGAGGAGCTTCTCCACCTCGTCCAGGTCGACCTCGTAGGGCACCTTCGCGTACACCATCACCGACATGTCCTGCGCGGGCCGGTGGTAGTTGGTCAGGATCGTGTCAGAGAACCGCTGGTTCGGGATGACCTCGATGTTGTCGGAGAGCGTCCGGATGGAGGTGTTGCGCCAGTTGATGTCGACGACGTACCCCTCCTGGCCGCTGGAGAGCTTGATGTAGTCGCCGGGCTCGATCGTCTTGGACGCGAGGACGTGCACGCCCGCGAACAGGTTGGCGAGCGTGTCCTGCAGCGCCAGCGCCACCGCGAGACCGCCGACGCCCAGCGCGCCGAGCATCGGCGTGATGGACACCCCGATGCTCTGCAGCATCACCAGGACGCCGATGCCGAGCACGATCACCCGGGTGATGTTGGCGAAGATCGTGACGTTCGCGGCGACGCCCTGCCGGGCCAGCGCGATCGAGGTGACCGACGCCGCGATCAGCCGCGCCATCGCCAGCGAGACCACCAGGATCGTCACGGCCGTCAGCACCCTGGCGGCCACGTCCAGGGTGCCGCGCGGGAGTTCCAGCACCTTCGCCGCCGCCCACAGGCCGAGCAGCACCGCGAGCGGCATCGCCAGGTCCCGGATGAGGCGGGCGGCCAGGTCGTCCCAGGTCCACCGGGTGTCGCCCGCCCGGCGGAACAGCCGGCCGGTCAGCAGCCGCAGGAGGACGGCGATCGCCAGCGCGGCCGCCATGACGATGGCGGCGACGATGACCCGTTCCCAGCTCAGATCGCCCAGATGACCCATGAGGTGTGTGACGCTCCCTCCGCGGCTGCCCGCAAGATCCCGATTTGCCGTGCTATGCGTCCACGATCGTAGTGAAGCCCCGGTGTGCTGCGAGGCACATCACGGAGTTGTGGCCGCGGGTTCGGCCGTCCTGGCGATTACGATCGGACGGGTGGTAGGCGTGGGAATGATGCGCCGGCTGGGGGTCACGGCGCTGGGACTGCGGAACGGCCCCCACCGGGTGACGGTCGAACGGGACCTCGAAGTCCCGACCGGCGACGGCGTGACGCTGCTGGCCGACCGGTACGCCCCGGTGGACGTCGACAGGGCGCCCACGGTGCTCGTCCGCTCCCCGTACGGGCGGCGCGGGCCGTTCGGGCTGATGTGCGGGCAGGCGTTCGCGTCGCACGGGTTCCAGGCCGTGGTGCAGAGCGTCCGCGGCGGGTTCGGGTCCGGCGGCGTGTTCGAGGCCCTCGACGAGCGCGAGGACGGGCTCGCCACCATCGAGTGGCTGAAGTCGCGGCCGTGGTTCGGCGGCACGTTCGCCATGCACGGCCCGAGCTACCTCGGCTACGTGCAGTGGGCCGTCGCCGCCGAGGCCGGGCCCGAGCTGAAGGCCCTGTCGATGCAGGTCACCGCCTCGACGTTCCGGGACGCCGTCAACGTCGGCGGCACGTTCGCGCTGGAGTCGGCGCTCATCTGGGTCGACCTGACCGCGCGGATGAAGAACTCCCTGTCCGGCATCACGACCGGCATCATGTCGCCGCGCCGCGCCCGGCGCGCGACGCTGTCCGGACGTCCCATCGCCGAACTCGACCGGCTCGCGACCGGCGGGCAGCAGCGCTTCTTCCAGGACCTCCTCGTCAACGGCCCCGACACCCCGTTCTGGGACAAGCGCGACTTCAGCCCCACCGTCTCCAAGGTCACCGCGCCGGTGCACATGACGGGCGGCTGGTACGACATCTTCCTGCCCTGGCAGATGAAGGACTACGCGGCCCTGCGCGCCGCCGGCCGCCGCCCCTACCTGACCATCGGCCCCTGGTTCCACGCCGACCAGCACATGATGCGCGGCTCGGTCGCCGACTCGATCCGCTGGTTCCGCGCCCACCTGCTGGACGACCCGTCCGACCTGCGGGAGCAGCCCGTCCGGCTGTTCGTCACCGGCGCCGACGAGTGGCGCGAGTTCCCCGACTGGCCGGTCCCCGGCATGCGCGAGGAGCGCTGGCACCTGCACCCCGCCGGCGCCCTGTCCCCCGACGCCCCGCCCGAGTCGGAGCCGGACGCCTACCGCTACGACCCGAACCACCCGACCCCGTTCCTCGGCGGCCCGACGCTCCTCGGCGAGAGCCGCCCGTCCACCGACCAGAAGCGCCTGGAGCGCCGCCGGGACGTCCTCACCTACACCTCCGCCGTGCTGGACGACGACGTGGAGATCATCGGCCCGGTCACCGCCGACCTGCACATCCGCTCGAACCGGGAGCACACCGACTTCGTCGTCCGGCTCTGCGACGTGACGCCGGACGGCGAGTCGCTGAACCTGTGCGAGGGCATGCGCCGCCTCGTCCCCGGCACGCCGGAACCGGACGCCGACGGCGTCCGGCACGTCGCCGTCGAACTGTGGCCGGCCGGCCACCGCTTCCGCCGCGGCCACCGCATCCGCGTGCAGGTGGCGAGCGGCGCCTACCCGCGCGTGGCCCGCAACCCCGGCACCGGCGAGCCCATCGGCACCGCCACCGAGATGCTGACGGCCGACCAGGAGATCTTCCACACCCCGGGCCTGGCGTCCACCGTCAACCTCCCCGTCGTCCGCTAACGCGCGCGGAGGGCCTCCAGGGCCCTGTCGGCGTGGGTGTTCATGCGGACCTCGCTCTTGACGACCGCCAGGACGCGGCGGTCGGTGCCGATGACGAAGGTCCGGCGCCTGGTCGGCATGAGGGCCAGGCCGCGCTTGACGCCGAAGCGGGCGCGGACCTCGCCGGACGGGTCGGACAGGAGGGGGTAGCCGAAGGCGTGCCTGTCGGCGAACTCCTTCTGCTTGGCGACGGGGTCGGCGCTGATGCCGACCGGGTGGGCGCCGACCTCGGCCAGCTCCGCGACCAGGTCGCGGAAGTGGCAGGCCTCGGCGGTGCAGCCGGGGGTCAGGGCGGCGGGGTAGAAGAACAGGACCACGGGCCCCTTCTCCAGGAGGGCGGCGAGAGTGCGGGGTTCGCCCGTCTCGTCGGGCAGTTCGAAGTCGTCAACGACGTCACCGACGTTCATGGGGTCGAACCTAGTCCAGGAGGGCGGCGATGGCACGGGCGGTCCACGCGCCGCGGGCGCCGGGACGTCCGGCCAGGTAGGAGCCGGCGCGGGCGGCGGTCCAGTCGTGCGCCTCCCGCAGCCCGTTGCCGAGCATGGCCAGGTAGGGGGCCGTGGGCGCGTTTGGAGGCGCCGGAGCGGGTGAGGTGAAGGTGAGCATGGCGCGGCCGGCCCGCTCGCCGACCTTCAGGACGGTCTCGTAGCGGCCCGGGCCGAGGCTCTGGCGGCCGCGGGCGAGGGCCTCGGAGAGGTCGTGGTCGGCGCCCGCGCCGCGGCGCATCTCCTGGGCGAGGACGTCGCAGAACTGGCGCCGGGTCAGCAGGTAGGCGCGGGCGGCGGCCCGGCCGGGGAGGTCCGGGTCGTAGAAGGCCATTCCGCCGCCCCAGGTCAGGGAGGTGTGCCCGAAGTAGATGCCGCCGGGGACCGTGATCGAGCAGACGGCGCGGGCGGGCCGCGGATCGCGGCAGCCGGTGTAATGGCGGGCGCTCCCCCGGGGCCGCCCGCCCGCGAGGTAGCAGTGGAACCTCTCCCGGAAGAGGTTCGAGCCGTAGGCCACGTACCAGAGCGGATCATCGTTCATCTGGTCCAGTATTCCCGCAGGCCAGTGGTGGTTTGTTGGGTCCTGGACGGGCCGGATGCGCTTTCGCCAGGTTTGACGGAGCGCCCCCGCGGATATGAAACTGGCCGAGCAGGTGTCTACGACGCAGATACCTCCGTGCTTCCCCTGTGATGTCCCGGAGGATCCGTCATGAATCGCCCGCTTAATATCGCTCTGGTGTCCGCCTCCGACCTCGACGGCGAGCACCTGCAGTCAGTGCACGTCCGGGATCTCGCTCGCTCGCTCACCCGTCCGCTCACGTCGGACGGAGAGCCGAGCCAGGTCACGGTGTACGCGCGGCGGGAGGACAAGTCCGCCCGCGGCCGTGTCCGGCTCGCGCCGGGCGCCACCCTGGTCCACCTGGACGCCGGGCCCGCGCGCCCGCTTTCGGACGACGAGCTGCTGCGGCACATCCGCGACTTCGCGGACGGGCTGCGCCGCCGCTGGAGCGGCGCCGGACGTCCCGACATCGTGCACGCGCACGGCTGGATCGGCGGCCTCGCCGCCTGTGCCGTCGCCCGCGAGCTGGGCATCCCGTTCGCGCAGAGCTACCACGGCGTGGCCGCGTCCGAGCGCCGCGCCGGCCGCCGGGTGCACCCGCACCGCGACCGGCTGGAGAAGGCCATCGGCCGCGACGCCGACCTGGTGCTCGTCGGGCACGCCGAGGAGGCCGGCCAGGTCGTGCGGATGGGCGTGCCGCGCCCGTCGGTCGCGGTCGTCCCCTACGGCGTGGACGGCGAGCAGTTCGCGCAGGTCGGCCCGGCCATGCCGCACGGCGGCCGGCCCCGCCTCGTGATGGTCTGCGACGATCTGGAGGCCGGCGACGTCGCGACCGCGATGCGCGCCCTGGTGCACGTCCCGGACGCCGAGCTGACCGTCGCCGGCGGCCCGGAGCGCGAGGATCTGGAGAGCGACCAGGCCGTGCACCGGCTGCGGCTGCTCGCCAAGGAACTGCACGTCGCCGACCGGGTGATCTTCCTCGGCCGGCTGCCGCGCAAGGCGCTGCCGAAGCTGCTGCGCACCGCGAGCCTCGCCCTCTGCCTGGCCCCGCACGAGCCGTCCCCGTCGGTCCCGCTGGAGGCCATGGCCTGCGGCGTCCCCGTCGTGGCGACCCCGGCGGGCGGGCACGTCGACGAGGTGCTCGACCACATCACCGGGCTGCACGTCCCGGCGGGACGGCCGGTCGTGATCGGCCGGGCGGTCCGGCACCTGCTGGCCGAGGAGACCACGCTGCACGGGTACTCGATCGCCGCCGCCGACCGCGCCCGGTCCCGGTACTCGCTGGAGCGGATCGCCGCCGAGACGCTGCGCGCGTACAAGAAGGTGCTGCCCGAGCCGGAGCCGGAGCCCGAGCCCGAGGCGACGGCGGAGGACGCGGCGGAGCCGGAGCCCGGCAGGACCCCCGCCCTGGTCTGACCCCGCGACAGTCCCCGGCGGGCCCCGGTTCCCTCCCCGGATCCGGGGCCCGTCCATGTCCGGTCCGATGGGATACTCGACGGAATGAGCGGGGTGCTGATCGGCAGAGCGGCGGAACTGGCGGAGCTGAGCGCCGCGCTGGAGCGGGCCGCCGCGGGCGGCGCGGGCGCCGTGCTGGTCAGCGGCGACGCCGGCGTCGGCAAGTCCCATCTGGTGTCCGCGCTGACCCGCGCCGCCCGTGCGCAGGGCTGCGCGGTCCTCGTCGGGCAGTGCGCGGAGCTGGGCGAGAGCATGCCGTACCTGCCGCTCGCGGACGCGCTGTGGACGGCCGCGCAGGCCGGCGCCCCGGAGGCGGACCAGGTCCGCGCGGCGCTCGACGCCCGCCCGGTGCTGAAGGGCCTGCTGCCGGACGGCGACGGCGCCCCGAGCGCGGCGTCGGAGCTGGGCCAGCAGCAGCTGTTCGGCGCGGTGCTCGGGCTGCTCGGCGAGCTGGGCCGCGACCGGCCCGTCCTGCTCGTCCTGGAGGACCTGCACTGGGCCGACCGGTCGACCCGGCACCTGCTGACGTTCCTGTGCCGCGTCCTGCAGCGCGAGCGGGTCTGCCTCGTCGGCACGTACCGGGCGGACGACCTGCACCGGCGGCATCCGCTGCGCCCGGTGGTGGCGGAGCTGCTGCGGCTGCCGAACGTCGCCGGGGTGGAGGTCCCGCCGTTCGGGCCCGGCGAGACCGCCGAGTACGTCGCGGAGCTGTCGCGCGGCGCCGCGCCGGTGACGGCGGAGGTCGTCGAGCGCGTGCACCGGCGGTCGGAGGGCAACCCCTTCTACGCCGGCGAGCTGTACTCGGCCGATCCGGAGCTGCGGGACGGGGCGGCGGAGCTGCCGTCCGGGCTCGCCGACCTGCTGCTGTCGCGGGTGGAGCGGCTGTCGGCCGGCGGGCAGCGCGTGGTGCGGGTCGCGGCGGTGGCCGGGCGCCGCGTCGACGACGAGCTGGTGCGCCGGGTCTCCGGGCTGGACGAGGCCGCGGTCGGCGAGGCGCTGCGCGAGGTGGTGTCGCACCAGCTGCTCGTCCCGTCCGGCGCGGGGTACACGTTCCGGCACGCGCTGCTGCGCGAGGCCGTCTACGCCGACCTGCTGCCGGGCGAGCGGACGCGGCTGCACGCCGACTTCGCCCGCCTGCTCGCCGGCCTGCCGGACGGGACGCGGGGGTCGGCGGCGGAGCTGGCCCACCACAGCCTCGCCGCGCACGATCTGCCGGCCGCGTTCGCCGCGTCCGTCCGGGCGGGGCGGGAGGCCGACCGGCTGGGCGCGCCGGCGGAGGCGTTCGAGCACTACGAGCGGGCGCTGGAGCTGTGGGAGGCCGTCCCCGGCCCGGAGGAGGCCGCCGGGACGGACCGGTTGCGGCTGTCGCTGACCGCCGCGCAGGCGTCCGCGCGGGCCGGGGAGCTGCGCCGCGCCGTGCACCGGCTGCGCCGCCTGCTGGACGCGGCCGACCCCGCGGACGTGCTGCTCGGCTCGCGGATCCGCGAGCACCTGGCGTCCTATCTCGGCGATATCGACGAGGACGCGGAGTCGCAGGCGGTGGCGCGCGAGGCGTTCACGATGCTGCCCGCCGAACCGCCGACGCAGGAGCGCGCCTACGCCCTCGCGACCTACGCGCGGACGCTGCTGTACCGGGACGCCGAGGGGGAGCTGCCCGCGTTCGCGGAGCGGGCCGTCGAGGAGGCGCGGGCCGCGGGGGCGACCGGCGCCGAGTCGAGCCTGCTGGTGACGCTCGGCCTGTACCGGGAGTCGCGGGAGGCCGACACGGGCGTCGCGGAGGTGTTCGCCGAGGCCCGCGACCTGGCCGCCGCGGACGGCGAGACGTCGATGAGCGCGATGCGGGCCGCGTTCCACTACGCGCGGACGAAGTTCGACCGCGGCGACCTCGCGGGCGCGGTCCGCGCCGCCGACGAGGGCGTGAAGTTCGCCCTGGACAACGGGCTCGGCTGGAGCACGTTCGGGACGGTGCTGCGCTCGCTGCGGTACCTGATCCACTACACGTCGGGGAACTGGGCGGAGGCGGAGCGGCTGGCCGCCGACTTCGCCGTCCCGGTCGTCCGGCCGCACGAGGCGCAGGTGTCGGCGTACGCGCTGTTCGTGGAGGTCGCGCAGGGCTCCCCCGCCGTGGACGAGCGGCTGCGGTGGATCGCGCCCCTGTGGGGGCGGGACAACTTCCTCAACTACGTCGCGCGGGGCCTCGCCGCCGAGCACGCCCTCTGGCGGGGCGACCCCGACACCGCGGCCGAGCACGTCGGGAGCGTCCTCGACACCGTCTACGTCGAGAGCACCGGCGCGATCCGCATCGCCGCGACCGGCCTGTGGGCGGAGGCCGAGCGGGCGTCCCGCGCCCGCGCCGCCGGCGACGAGGCGGCCGTGCGCGCCGCGTCCGAGGCGGGCGACGCGCTGCTGCGGACCGCCAGAGCGGTCGTCGCCGTCAACACCGACGGGCAGCCGCGCGCCTGGCTCGGGCTCGAAGGGCTCGGGTGGCTGGCCCGCGCGGAGGCCGAGCGGCGGCGCGTCGACGGCGTCCACGACGTGGAGCTGTGGCGGAGGACCGCCGAGCTGTTCACCTACGGCGACCCGGACGGCGGGTTCGCCTACGAGGTGGCGCGCTCCCGGTGGCGGCTGGCCGAGGCCCTCGCCGAGAACGGCGGCCGCGAGGAGGCGGCGGCGCAGTGGCGGTCGGCCCTCGCGATCGCCGAGCGCCTGGACGCGAAGCCGCTGCTCGGGGTGCTGCGCGACCTCGGCGCCCGCGCCCGCCTCGGCGGCGCCGGCCGCGCGGCGCCCGCCGCGTCCCGCCGGTCGCCGTCCGGCCCGCTCGGCGCCCTCACCGGACGCGAGCGCGAGGTCCTGAAGCTGGTCGCGGAGGGGCGCAACAACCGCGAGATCGCGGCGGCGCTGTTCATCTCCCCGAAGACGGCGAGCGTCCACGTGTCCAACATCCTCGCCAAGCTGAACGTCACCAGCCGCACCCAGGCCGCCGCCGTGGCCCACCGCGAAGAACGGTGAATCTTGCGGCGGATCGCGGAGTTCAGTAATGTGCGGAAGGTGACTGCCGGGTCGGCCTTGGGCCACGAGCGAGTGAGGTTCCCGGCCTCCGAGTGAGGCCGGGGCGGGCACGCGGCCCGCCTTTTCCACTCGCGTTCCTTAATTTCTCTTCACGCGCCTCGCGCGACGTCAACGGGCATGCCCGTCGTTTCGGCATGCCCTTCCCCGCCATTTCCCCGGTCATGGTCGCTTGCCGCTTCCATGGCTTCTTCGGCATGCCCGAAAACAGTTCAGGAGACTGATGAATTTCAACACCCAGGTCATCGAGGAGTTCCGCGCCAACGGCGGGCGGGTCGGCGGCCCGTTCGAGGGCGGGCGGCTGCTCCTGCTGACCACGACCGGGGCGCGGTCGGGCGCCCCGCACACGACGCCGCTCGGCTACCTGCCGGACGGCGTGGGGCGCGTCCTCGTCATCGCGTCGGCGGGCGGCTCGCCCAAGAACCCGGCGTGGTTCCACAACCTGGTCGCCCGTCCGCGGGTGACGGTGGAGAGCGGCGACTTCACGTACGAGGCGGACGCGGTCGTCCTGGCGGGCGCCGAGCGCGACGCCGCGTTCGCGCGGGCGGTCGAGGCCGAGCCCGGATGGGGCGAGTACGAGATCCGGTCGGGGCGGACGCTGCCCGTCGTCGCCCTGGTCCCGCTGGTGGCCGGGCCGCCCGGCGGGCCCGAGACGCCGGGCGCCATGCTCGTCGCGGTGCACGACGCGTTCCGCCGGGAACTGCGGCTGATCCGCGCGGAGGTCGCCGCGTCGGGGGCCGGGGTGGGCGCGCAGCTGCGGATCAACTGCCTGTCGCTGTGCCAGGGGCTCGGCAACCACCACCTGGGCGAGGACCAGCAGCTGTTCCCGCTCCTGGAGCGGCGCCATCCGCGGCTCGCGCCGGAGCTGGCCCGGCTGCGGGACGAGCACGAGACGATCAAGGCGCTGCTGGACGAGCTGCGCCGCGTCCTCGACTCCGGTGGGCCCGCCTCGCTGCTCGCGGAGGTCGACCGGCTCACCGGCGCGCTGGAGGCGCACCTCGACCGGGAGGAGGAGCGGCTCGTCCCGCTGCTCGACACGCTGGAGGTCTAGCGCGAGGTCCGGCGCGGTGAGCACGCCGCGACGGCGGCGGGGACGGCCGTCGGGTCACGCCAGGAGGTCGAACCGGGCGCCGGCGCCGGCGGCGCGGGCCGCGCGGTAGGCCGTCCAGCTCAGCGCGAGGTCCTGCCAGGGCAGCCCGACCGGCGCGTAGACCGTGACCTCGCGGGCCTTCACCCGTCCCGGGACCTGGCCGCGCAGCAGGTCGCGGAGCGTCCCGGCGGCGTGCTTCACGCCGAGGCCCGCGCCGGCCAGCACGCCCATCTCGACGGCGAGCGGGACGTCGTCGACGACGACGCGGGCGCCCTCCAGCAGGTCGGCGCCCAGCTCCGCCTTGCCGGGCTCGTCCGCGCCGAGCGAGGTGAGGTGCGTCCCGGGCGCGACGTCGGCGGCGTGCAGGAGGGGGCGGCGCGCCCAGGTCGCCAGGACGGCGATCCCGGCGTCCCGGACGGCGGCGCGCGGGTCCGCGGCCACCGACGCGGGGACGCCGAGCAGCGCGCCGTGCCGGTCGGCGAAGCCGGCGGCGCGGCCGGCGTCCAGGTCGCAGACGGTCAGGCCGCGCACCGTCCGCAGCTCGCGCAGGCCGCGCAGGACGAGTTCGGCCTGCGCGCCCGCGCCGATCACCGCGACCGCGCCGGCGTCCGGACGGGCGAGCGCGTGGGTGCCGAGCGCGGCGGCCAGGCCGGTGCGCCACGCGGTGACGGTGGCCGAGTCCAGCAGGGCGAGCAGCTCGCCGGTGCCGAGGTCGTGCAGGCAGACGACCCCGCGCAGCGCCGGACGGCTGCCGGGGAACTTGGCGTTGACCTTCACCGTGTAGGCGGGGATCCCCTCGACCACGCCCGGCAGCAGCGCGGTGGCGGCGCCCTGGCCGGGCAGCGGCGCGACCACCCGGCGCGCGGCCGTCCCGTCCTGCGCCGCGGTGAATCCGCGGCGCAGCGCGTCGAGGCACTCGGCGGGGTCGAGCAGCGCCGCGAGGTCGGAACGGTTCAGCAGGAGCGTCACCGCGCCATTCTCCCCCGCCGGGGCCGCCGGGGACGGGGCCGGGCCTACGGGCGCCGCTGGCGCTGGGCGACCAGCGCGTCCCATTCGGTCAGCCAGTCGCGGCCCTGCTCGTCGATGAACGAGCCCGGCGGCGGGGTGACCCGGTGGTCGCGCAGCCACGCGCCGGGGCGCCGCATCGAGGGGCGCATCCGGCCGTCGCTCGGCATGAGCTGCGGCCGGATCGGCGCCGGCATCGGCGGCGGCCCCGGCGGCTCGGCGGCGACGTCGGCGGCGTCCTTCTCCTCCGCCATGCCGATGGGGCCCTGGCGGCGCGCGTTGAAGAACTGGTTGACCGCCGGGTGCGTGCTGGACAGCACCATCTCGCGCGGTCCGAACATGACCAGGCCGCGGCGGAACAGCAGGCCGAGGTTGTCCGGCAGGACGCGGGCGGTGCCGATGTCGTGGGTCACGATGAGGAAGGTGGCGCCGAGCTCGGTGTTGAGGTCGACGAACAGCTGGTTGAGGTAGGCGGTGCGGACGGGGTCGAGGCCGGAGTCCGGCTCGTCCGCCAGGATGATCTCGGGGTCCAGGACGAGGGCGCGGGCGAGCCCGGCGCGCTTCTTCATCCCGCCGGAGATCTCGCCGGGCAGCTTCTCCTCCGCCCCGGTCAGGCCCACCATGTCCATCTTCTCCAGCACGATGCGCCGGATCTCCGACTCGCCCTTCTTCGTGTGCTCGCGCAGCGGGAAGGCGATGTTGTCGTAGATGTTCATGGAGCCGAACAGGGCGCCGTCCTGGAACAGCACGCCGAACCGGCGGCGCATCTCGTACAGCTCGTTCTCGCGCAGCCGGGGGACGTCGCCGCCGCCGACGTAGACGTGGCCCCGGTCCGGGCGCAGCAGCCCGACGAGGTTCTTCAGGAACACCGACTTGCCGGTGCCGGACGGCCCGAGCAGCGCGGAGATCTCCCCCGCCGGGACGGTGAGCGACACGTCCTCCCAGATGACCTGCCGCCCGAACGACTTCCTGAGCCCTTCCACCCGGATCTCGACACCCATGGGCACTCCCGTGCCGGGGAACCGGGAGCGGGGGATCCGCGTCGAATGTCCGGCCCCCCGTCGCCTTCGACTGTACGACGGGTCCGGCGCGCCGGGGAGGCCCATCGGACGTCCGGTACCGGAGGCCGGGCCCGGAACATACCGGCCGCATCCCGAAACATAATCGCGTTCGGTTCGCGGGCCGGGAGTCCCGCATGCCCGGATGACCACGGGCGGACTCGCAGGATGACAACGACGCCGTCCCGAATTAGGCACCTTCTGCGTCTTACATCCTTATTGACGGTTCTTACACCATGTCCAGGACCTCCGGCGCACCACAAGGGTGCGCCAACCCCCCCGCTGGAGGCACAAGTGAAGAACCGTCACAGGCGCGTCGGCGCCGCCGCCGTCACCACGGTCGCGGCCGGCCTGGTGGCCGCCACCCTCGCCACCGCTCCCGCCGCGTCCGCGGCACCGGCGGCGCCCGCGGCGCCCGCCGCACCCGGCGAGGTCGCGACCGCGATCGCGCACCAGCTCGGCTCCCAGTCCGCCGGCTCCTACCTCAAGGGCGGCAAGCTCGTCGTCACCGTCACGTCCGCGCAGGCCGCGCAGGCGGTGCGCGCCGCCGGCGCCGTGCCGCAGACCGTCGCGCGCAGCGGCGCCGACCTGAAGAAGGTCATGGCGGCGCTCAAGCACGACGCGACCGTCCCCGGCACCGCGTGGGCCGTGGACGCGGCGACCAACCAGGTGCTCCTGACCATGGACAGCACGGTCAAGGGCGCCGGGCTCGCGAAGGTGAAGGCGGCGGCCGCCGAGCAGGGCGCGGCCGTCCGCACCGAGCGGGTCGCCGGGAAGTTCCAGAAGCTCACCCGCGGCGGCGAGGCCATCTACACCGGCGGCGCGCGCTGCTCGCTGGGCTTCAACGTCCGGTCCGGCAGCACGTACTACTTCGTCACCGCAGGGCACTGCACCAACATCGGCACGACCTGGACCGACAGCTCGGGCCAGACGCTCGGCCGCACCGTGTACAGCAGCTTCCCCGGCAACGACTACGGGGTCGTGCAGTACACCTCGGCGCCCGCCGACACGCAGGGCACCGTCAGCCTCTACAGCGGCACCCGCGACATCACCAGCGCCGGGAACGCCGCGGTCGGGCAGACGGTGTACCGCAGCGGCAGCACCACCGGCCTGCACAGCGGCCAGGTCACCGCGCTCAACCAGACGGTCAACTACCAGGAGGGCAGCGTCAGCGGCCTCATCCGCACCACGGTGTGCGCCGAGCCGGGCGACAGCGGCGGCTCCCTGTTCGCCGGGTCCACCGCGCTCGGAATGACCTCCGGCGGCAGCGGCAACTGCTCCTCCGGCGGGACGACGTTCTTCCAGCCCGTCACCGAGCCGCTCTCCCGCTACGGGCTGAGCGTGTACTGATCCCGCGGCTCCACTGAGCTGAAACGGCACCGCGCGAGGCGGGCCGTCCCCATCCGGATCCGTGGGGGCGGCCCGTCCGCCGTGCCGGGCCCCGGCGGGCGTCAGGCGGGCACTTCGAGGGTGCGGTGGATCTCGGCGATGACCGCGGCCTGCTGGTCCGTCAGGTAGAAGTGGCCGCCCGGCAGCACCTTCAGCGCGAACCGGCCGCCGGTGACCCGCGCCCAGCCGCGCGCCTGCTCCTCGGACACGTGCGGGTCGGAGTCCCCGATGACGGCGGTGAGCGGGACGTCCAGCCGCGTCCCGTCCTCGCGGTGCGCGTAGTTCTCGATGAGCGCGAAGTCGTTGCGGACGTACGGGAGGACGAGTTCGCGCAACTCCGGCTCCTGCAACGCCTCGGCGTCGGTTCCGCCCAGCTCGATGATCTCGTCGACCACGCCGTCGTCGTCGAGGTCGGAGACGCGGCGCTCGCCGCCGCGGTCGTGCGGCGGCCGGGTCCCGGACGCGAACACGTGCACGGGGGCGCTGCCCCGCTCCTGCAGCAGCCGCGCCACCTCGTAGGCGAGGACGGCGCCCATGCTGTGCCCGAACAGCGCGGCGGGACGGTCCATCAGCGGGGCCATCGCACCGGCGACCAGGCGGGCGAGCTGGTGCGCGTCGGTGACGAACGCGTCCGCCATCCGGTCGGCGCGGCCCGGGTACTGGACGGCGTGCACCTCGACGGCCGGGCTGACCTCCTTCGCCCACGGGCGGTAGAACACCGCCGACCCGCCGGCGTGCGGCAGGCAGAACAGCCGCATCGACGCCCAGGGGCGCGTCTCGGCGCAGCGGAACCAGGTCACGTGATCAACTCCTCCTCGTACCGGCGGGAGGCGCGGCGCGGGTCGTCCGGCAGCGGCCACGGCGCGACCCTCGGGTCCGGCACGAGCTTGGGCGCGGTGCTCTCCGCGGCCACCTTGAAGCCCCGGCGCCGGTAGGTGGCGATCGCGTTCGGATGGTCGAGGCTGCTCGTGCGCAGCCACACCCGCGACGCGGGCCCCGCGTCCAGGGCCCACAGCTCGCCGCGCTGCCAGGCGCGCCGGCCGCACTGCTCGACGAGGTAGCCGCCGTAGCCGCGGCCGACGAACGCGGGGGTCAGGCCCACCAGGTGGATCTCGGTGTCCCCGCCGGGCTGCGCCTCGATCTCGAAGAAGCCCGCGATGGTGCCCTCGGCCATGGCGATCCACGTGCTCAGCTCGGGCCGCTCGACCCAGGCGCGCCACTGCGCGTACGTCCACGGGAAGCGGTCCGTCCAGCAGACGCGCGAGCCGACGGTCGCGTACAGGGCGCGGCTGACGTCGGCGGACGGCAGCGCGGCCAGCGTGAACGTCATCTCGACGCCGGGCAGCGGCGCGGGGCGCAGGTCGGCCGCGTCCCGCATCTCCATCTCCCACTCGGTGACCGAGGGGATCTCCAGAGCGCCGTCTCCTGGGGGCGGCCCCCAGACGCCTTCACTCACCCATGGCCTCGATGAGGCTCTTCGGCCGCATGTCCGTCCAGTTCTCGTTGATGTAGTCCAGGCACGCCTGCCGGGTGTCCTCGTCCTTGGCCACCGTCCAGCCGGCGGGGACCTCGGCGAAGGACGGCCACAGCGAGTGCTGGCCCTCGTCGTTGACGAGGACGGTGTACGTGCCGTCCGGGTCCTCGAACGGGTTGCTCATCTCTATCCCTTTCAGTGACTGCTGCGCAGTTTGTCCAACTTAGCGGCCAGCACGGCGCCCATCTCGGCGGCGGGGCCCGGCTCCATGAGGAGGTGGTGGTCGACGTCGAGCGGGTAGTCCTCGATCTCGCCCTCGACGAGCGGGCCCCAGTTGGACCGCCCGGTGGGCGAGTCGCCGGTGCGCCCCCGGAGCGCGGTGAAGAACACGATGTCGCCGCGGAACCGTCCCGGCCGGTACCGCTCGGCCTGGCGGAGCCCGTTCTCGTAGTTGCGGTAGACGTTGACGAGGTCGTCCTCGCCGAGGGTGGCGAGGGCGTCGTCGCGGTCGGCGAGCAGGGCCATGATCTGCGCCATGTCGGGGTTGCCGTCCGCGGCGACCATCCCGGCGTCGATGCCGATGGCCTCCAGCAGCTCCGGGAGGACCTCGCGCCGCTCGGATTCGAGGTCCTGGCCGTGGTAGGCGTCGATGAGGGCGAGCAGGCCGACGCGCTCGCCCGCGTCCTGGAGCCGGACGGCCATCTCGTAGGCGACGAGCCCGCCGAGCGACCAGCCCGCGAGGTGGTAGGGGCCGGACGGCCGGACGGCCCGGATCTGCTCCAGGTAGTCCGCGGCCATCTCCTCCACCGAGCCGGGCAGCTCGGACTGCGTGAACGCGCGGGCCTGCAGCCCGTAGATCGGCTGGTCGGGGCCGAGGTGCCGCTGGAACTGGAGGTAGCCCCAGGACAGGCCGCCGGCCGGGTGGACGAAGAAGACCGGCGGGCGGGCGCCCCCGGCGCGGATCGGGAGCAGGACCTCGAAGCCGAGCCTGTCCTCGGGCTCGCCCGCGCGGGTCAGGGCCTCGACGGTCTGGTGGGTGAACACGTCGCGGGGCGTCAGCTCGACGCCCGCCAGGCGGGCCCGGGTGACGAGCTTCAGCGCGGCGATGCTGTCGCCGCCGAGGTCGAAGAAGCTGACGTCGGCGCCGACGCGGTCGAGGCCGAGGACGTCCGCGACGATCGCGCAGAGCCGCTCCTCCTCGGGCGTGCTGGGGTCGCGTCCGGCGGCGGCCTCGCCGTAGTCGGGGGCGGGCAGGGCGCGCCGGTCGAGCTTGCCGTTCGGGCCGGTGGGGAACGTGTCGAGCCGGACGAACGCGGCCGGCACCATGTACTCGGGCAGCCGGTCCCTGACGAACTCGCGCAGCCCGCCGATCGATTCGGCGACGACGTAGGCGACGAGGGTCTTGACGCCGGGGGCGTCCTCGCGGGCGACGACGGCGACGTTCTGCGCGGCCGGGTGGGCGGCGACGGCCGCCTCGATCTCGCCCAGCTCGATCCGGAACCCGCGGACCTTGACCTGGAAGTCGGCGCGGTCGACGTATTCGAGGGCGCCGTCCGGCCGCCACCGGACGAGGTCGCCCGTCCGGTACATGCGGTCGCCGGGCGCGCCGTACGGGTCGGCGACGTAGCGCTCGCCGGTGAGCGAGGGCCGCCGCAGGTAGCCGCGGCCGAGCCCGGCGCCCGCGATGTACGCCTCGCCGACCACGCCGGGCGGGACGGGCCGCAGCCCCTGGTCGAGCACGTAGACGCGCACGTCGTCGAGGGGGCGGCCGAGGACGGCGGACGTCTCGGACGGGTCGGCGAGCGGCGCCCGCTGCCCCGCGATGGTGGTGTACGTGGTGGCCTCGGTGGGCCCGTACACGTTGCCGACCTCGATGCCGGGGCAGGCGGCGAGGACCTTGCGGATGGCGCTCGGCGATCCCGCCTCCCCGCCGGTCAGGACCTCGCGGAGCCCCGCGAACGCGTGCGGCCGCTCGTCGGCGACCAGGTTGAACAGGGTGGTGGTGAGGAACAGGCCGGTCAGCTCCCCGGCGGCGATGAGCTCTTCGAGCGCCTCGCCGCCCAGGTGGCCGGGGGGCGCGACGACGGCGGTGCCGCCGCGCAGCAGCGGCGTCCAGATCTCGTAGATCGACGCGTCGAACGCGTGCGGCGAGTGGACGAGGACCCGCTCGTGGGCCCCTCCCCCGAGCCGCCCGTCGGTGGCGAGGTCGACCGCGTCGCGGTGCCGCAGCATGACGCCCTTGGGGACGCCCGTCGAGCCGGAGGTGAACAGCACGCAGGCGAGCTGCTCGGGGTGGCACTCCACGTCCGGGGCGGTGTCCGGCAGCGCGTCCGCTCCGGGGTCGTCGTCCACGACCAGGATGCGGGCGGACGTGCCGAGGGCGGCGACGCGGTCCCGCATCGGCGCGTTGACGACGAGGACGGGCGCGTCCACCTCGGCGATCGCCCAGGCCGTCCGCTCGGGCGGGTAGCCGTGGTGGATCGGCGCGTAGGCTCCGCCGGCCTTGAGGATCGCCAGCGAGACCACGACGGTGTCGGCGGATCTTTCGAGCAGCACCGCGACGGGGGTCTCGCGCCCGACGCCGAACTCGATGAGCCGGTGCGCAAGCCTGTTCGCCCGCGCGTCCAGTTCGGCGTACGTGAGCGACTCCCCCGCCGCGCGGAGGGCGGTCGCGCCGGGGTTCGCGGCGAGCTGCCCGGCGAAGCGGCCGGTGAGGGTGTCCGGGCGGTGGCCGGCCCGCGGGCCCTGCCACGTCCCGAGGACGAGGGCGCGCTCGTCGTCGTCCAGGACGGCGATGCGGCCGAGCGGCAGGTCCGGGCGGTGGGCGATCGCTTCGAGGACGCGGACGAGGCGGCGCATCAGGCGGCGCGCCTCGGCGGCGGTGCAGAGGTCGGTGCGGTGGTCGATGCGGAGCGACAGGCCGCGGCCGGGGACGGCGGCGAACGTCAGCGGGTAGTGCGAGGCGTCGTGGCCGTCGACGCCGTGGAGGGTGAGGCCGCCGAGGTCGGTACCGGCGGCGTCGGGGTCGAACGGGTAGTTCTCCAGGACGGTCATCGTGTCGAACAGCGTCCCGGCGCCGGTCAGCCGCTGGATGTCGGACAGGCCGAGGTGGTGGTGCGGCATCAGCGCGGCCTGCTCGTCCTGGAGCCGGGTGAGGGCCACGGCGACGGTGTCGGCGGGGCGGACGCGGACGCGGATCGGCAGCGTGTTGATGAACAGGCCGATCATCTGCTCGACGCCGGCGAGTTCCGGCGGGCGGCCGGACACGGCGGCGCCGAACACGACGTCGGTGGAGCCGGTGAGGCGGCTGAGCAGCGTCCCCCAGGCGAGTTGCAGGACGGTGTTGAGGGTGACGCCCTGGGCGCGGGCGCGCGCGCCGAGCGCGGAGGTGAGCTCCTCGGTGAGGCGGGTCCGGACGCGTCCGGGGGTGTCGGCGCCGGGCTCGGGCGCGCCCGGCGCGACGAGGGTGGGTTCGTGGACGCCGTCGAGGGAGCGGCGCCAGGCGTCCTCGGCGGCGGGGCGGTCCTGGGCGGCGAGCCACGCCAGGTAGTTCTTGTACGGCGTGACCCGCGGCATCCCGGTGTCGTCGCCCTTGGCGAGGTACAGCGCGAACAGCTCGGTCTGCAGGACGGGCGTGGACCAGCCGTCCAGCAGGATGTGGTGGTTGGTGAACACCATGCGGTGCAGGCCGTCGGCGAGCTTGATGAGCGTGTACCGCAGCAGCGGCGGCTTCGTCATGTCGAAGGGCCGGGCGCGTTCGGCGGCGGCCAGTTCGCGCGCCCTCGCCTCGCGTTCGGGCTCGGGCAGGGCGGAGAGGTCCTCGTCCCGCCACGGCAGCCGGACCGTGCGGTGCACGACCTGGACCGCCGAGCCCTCCTTGCGCTGCCGGAACCCGGCCCGCAGGTTCGCGTGCCGGCGCAGGAGGGTCGCGGCGGCGGCCTTGAGCGCGTCCACGTCGAGGGGGCCGCGCAGGTCGAACACGACCTGCGCGGTGTAGACGTCGCGGCCCGAGTCGTAGAGGGCGTGGAAGAACAGCCCCTGCTGCAACGGGGACAGCGGGAGGATGTCCTCAAGCTGCGACTTGCTCAATCCAGCTCCCATTCGCCGTCGAGCTCGGCGGCGAGCTCGTCGATCTCGTCCTGGCTGACGTCCACGAGGGACAGGTCGGACGGGGTGAACCCGCCGACGGGCCCCGCGGCGGCGCCGCCGGCGACGTGCGCGACGAGGCCGCGCAGCGCCGCGTACCAGCGGGCGGCGAGGTCCTCGACGGCGGCGGCGTCGAACAGGTCCCCGGCCCACGTCCACGTCGCGGACAGCTCGGGGCCGCCCGGCAGGTCGCGGGTGTGCGCGTTGACCTCGACGGCGTGGACGAGGCCGAGCGCGGGGTCCTGCCCGGCGCCGAGCGCGGCGCCGTCGGCCTGGTCCGCGGGCCCCCAGTCGGTGGCCTCGGGCGCGGCGGAGCGGCCGAGGTAGTTGAACGCGATCTGCGGGCGGGCGGTGAGGGCCGCGCCGGACGCGGGGGCGAGGTGGCGGAGCAGCCCGTAGCCGATGCCGTTGTCGGGGATCTCGCGGAGCTGCTCCTTGACCCGCTTGAGCGCCGTCCCGACGGCCTGGCCGCCCTCGCGGACGTCGGCCGGCTCCACCCAGCCCGCGTCGACGCGGACCGGGTGGATGGAGGTGAACCAGCCGGCGGTGCGGGACAGGTCGACGCCGGGGACGATCTCCTCGCGGCCGTGCCCTTCGAGGTCGATGAGGACGGCCGTCTCGTCGGACGTGCCGCGCTCGCGCCGCCATTCGGCGACGGCGAGGGCGAGGCCGGTGAGCAGGACGTCGTTGACGCGCCCGTGGAACGCGGCCGGGACGGCGGTGAGGAGCGGCTCGGTCACGTCGGCGGGCAGGTCGAGGGTGAGGTGCCGCGCCGTCCCGAACGTGTCGGCGGCCGGGTCGAGCGGGCGGGCGCCGAGGACGGGGTCGGGGGTGGCGAGGACGTCCTCCCAGAGCGGCAGCTCGGCGGTCCGGGCGGGGTCGGACGCCTCGGCGGTGAGGCGCTGCGCCCAGCGGCGGAACGACGTGGGGACGGGGTCGAGCTCTCCCCCGGCCCACGCGGTGACCAGGTCGGGGAGCAGGATCCGCCAGGACACCCCGTCCACGGCGAGGTGGTGGAGGGTGAGCAGGAGGCGTCCCGAGGCGGCGGGCCCGGCGTCGAACCAGACGAGCTGCGCCATCGTCGCGGCGGACGGGTCGAGGCGGCGGCGGGCGGCCTCCGCCTCCCCGGCGAGGACGGCGCGGAGGGCGCCGGCGTCCAGGCCCGCCACGTCCACGCGGCGGACGAGGGGCGCGGCGTCGACCGTGCCGGGCTCGCCGACCTCGAACTCGTCGCCGTCCGCGCGGAGGCGGAGCATGTCGTGGTGGTCGAGGACGGTCTGGAGCGCCCCGGTCAGGGCGCCGACGCCGAGGTCCGGCGGCACCTGGAGCAGCATCCGCTGGCTGTAGCCGGCGACGGGCCCGGCCAGCTCCCGGTACCAGCGCATGATCGGCGTCGCGGGGACGCGGCCGATGCCCGCGCCGGGCGCCTCGGCCTCGACCCGCTCGCCCTCGCCGACCGGCCTGGCGGCGGCGGCCAGCTCCTCGACGGTCTGGTGCTGGAACACCTCGCGGGGCGTGATGACGAGGCCGGACTGGCGGGCGCGGGAGACGAGCTGGATCGCGATGATCGAGTCGCCGCCGAGGTCGAAGAACCCGTCGTCGATCCCGGCCCGCTCCAGGCCGAGCACTTCGGCGAACAGCCGGGCGAGGGTCTCCTCCTCGGCGGTGCGCGGCGCGCGCGACGACGCCTTCGCGGCGAAGCCGGGCGCGGGCAGGGCCGTGCGGTCGAGCTTGCCGTTGGACGTCAGCGGGATCGCGGCCAGCTCGACGACGGCCGCCGGGACCATGTAGTCGGGCAGCGACCGCCCGGCGAACCGGCGCAGGTCGGCCGGGTCGGCGGGGGCGGCGCCGGCCGCGACGACGTAGGCGACGAGGCGGCCGTCCCGGACGATGACGGCGGCGTCCTTGACGGCTTCGTGCCTGGTCAGGACGCCCTGGATCTCGCCCGGCTCGATGCGGAAGCCGCGCAGCTGCACCTGCTGGTCGGCGCGGCCCAGGTATTCGAGGGCGCCGTCGCGGCGCCGGCGGCCGAGGTCGCCCGTCCGGTACATGCGGGCGCCGGGCGCGCCGTGCGGGTCGGCGACGAACCGCTCGGCGGACAGGCCGGGGCGGTTCAGGTAACCCCGCGCCAGGCCCGCCCCGGACACGTACAGCTCGCCCGCCACGCCCGGCGGGACGGGCTGGAGGCGTCCGTCGAGGACGTAGACGCGCAGGTCGGGGATGCCGACGCCGATGACGCTGCCCGGGGCGGTGGCGGCGTGGACGCGGTCGAGGGCGATGTGGGAGACGTGGACGGTCGTCTCGGTGATCCCGTACATGTTGACGAGCGTCGGCGCGTCCTCGGGATGCCGGGAGTACCAGTCCTCAAGGCGTCCCAGGTCGAGGGCCTCGCCGCCGAACACGATGTAGCGGAGCGCCAGGTCCGTGCCCGGGTTGTCCCTGTCGGCGGCCATGAGCTGGTAGAACGCCGACGGGGTCTGGTTGAGGACCGTGACCTTCTCGGCTTCCAGAAGCTTGAGGAAGTCCTCCGGCGAACGGGACGTCAGGTACGGGACGACGATGAGACGGCCGCCGTAGAGCAGCGGCCCCCACAGCTCCCAGACCGAGAAATCGAACGCGTAGGAGTGGAACAGCGTCCACACGTCGTCCGGCCCGAAACCGAACCACTGCTCGGTCGAGCGCAGCAGCCGCACCACGTTCTGGTGCGGAACCACCACGCCCTTGGGCCGACCCGTCGAACCCGACGTGTAGATGACGTAGGCCGGGTGGTCCGGGTGGATGGCGACATCAAGGTTCGTACTGGGCTGCCCGGTAGCGTCCAGGTCGTCCGGGCCGAGGGTCAGGACGGGCTTGGCGTCCTCGACCATGTAGGCGATGCGGTCTTCCGGATAGTCCGGATCGATCGGCACATATGCCGCGCCCGTCTTCAACACCGCCAGGACCGCCACCACGAGGTCCGCCGAGCGCGGCAGCGCCAGCGCCACGAACTGCTCCGGCCCCACACCCCGCTCCGCGAGCCGGCGCGCCAGGCGGTTCGCCTTCGCGTTGACCTCCGCGTACGTCCACGACACGCCCTCGAACGTCACGGCGGGCGCGTCCGGCCGCGCCGCCGCCTGCGCCTCGAACAGCGCCGGGATCGTCGTCCGCTCGGCCTCGCCGGCGCTCTCGCCTCCGGCCCAGCGGCGCAGCAGCGTGCGGCGCTCGCTCCGGTCGAGGATCTCGGCGGCGGTGATGGGCGCGCCGGGGTCGGCGACCAGTGCGCGGACGAGGCGCTCGAAGCGGTCGGCGACGGACACGGCGGTGGCGGCGTCGAAGAGGTCGAGGGCGTACTCCAGCCCGGCCTCGATGCCGCCGGGCGCGCCGCCGTCGCCGTGCCGTTCCTCCAGGTAGAGGGACAGGTCGTACTTGGCGACGCCCGCGACCAGGGGTTCCGCGCCGCCGGTGAGGCCGTCCAGCTCCAGCCGGGCCTCCGGGTTGTTCTGGAACGACAGGACGACCTGGAACAGCGGGTGCCGGGCCATCGACCGCGCCGGGTTGAGCACCTCGACGAGCCGCTCGAACGGCAGGTCCTGGTGCGCGTACGCGGCGAGGTCGGACTCCTTCACCCGGGCGATCAGCTCGCGGAAGGACGGCTCCCCCGAGGTGTCGGTCCGCAGGACCAGCATGTTCACGAACATGCCGACGAGGTCGTCGAGGGCCTCGTCGGTGCGGCCCGCGATGGGCGAGCCGATCGGCACGTCCGTGCCCGCCCCGAGCCGGGTGAGCAGCGCGGCGTAGGCGGCCTGCATGACCATGAACAGGCTCGCGCCGCTCTCGCGGGCGAGCGCCAGGAGCCCTGCGTGCAACTCGGCGTCGAGCTCGAACGTGTGCGTTCCGCCCCGGTAGGACGCCTCCGCCGGGCGCGGCCGGTCGGTGGGGAGCGACAGTTCCTCCGGCAGCCCGGCCAGAGCGTCCCGCCAGTAGGCGACCTGCTGCGAGATCAGGCTCTCGGGATCGTCCTCCGAACCGAACAGCTCCCGCTGCCACAACGTGTAATCGGCGTACTGGACCGGCAGCGGAGCCCACCCCGGCGCCGCGCCCCCGGCCCGCGCCGCGTAGGCGGTGATCACGTCGCGGGCGAGCGGCGCCATCGACCAGCCGTCCGCCGCGATGTGGTGCAGGACGAGCATCAGCACGTGGACGCCGTCGCCGAGCGTGAACAGGCGGGCGCGCAGGGGCGGCTCCACCGACAGGTCGAAGCCGCGCCCGACCTCGGCGGCCAGCGCCGTCGGCAGGCCCGCCTCGCCGGTCGCGTCGACCGCCAGCCTCGGCCGGGCGGCGGCCGGTTCGAGGACGAGCTGGCGGGCGGTGCCGGACCCGTCCGGGAAGATCGTGCGGAGCGACTCGTGCCGCGCCACCACGTCGGCGAGCGCCTCGCGCAGCGCGGCCAGGTCGAGGGAGCCGTTCAGGCGCAGCGCGATCGGCATGTTGAACGTCGCCGGCGCGCCCTCGAACCGGTTGAGGAACCAGAGCCGCTGCTGCGCGTACGACAGCGGCACGACGTCCGGGCGCTCGGCCCGCACCAGCGGCGGGCGCACGTCGCCGGCCGCGTCCGCGAGGCGTTCGGCGAGGCCCGCGACGGTCGGCGCCTCGAACAGCGCCCGGACGGGCAGCTCCGCACCCAGCGCGGACCGGACCTTGCCGACGAGCCGCGTCGCGGTGAGCGAGTCGCCGCCGAGGTCGAAGAACCCGTCGTCGACGCCCACCCTCGGCACGCCGAGGATCTCCGCGAACAGCCCGCACAGGATCTCCTCCTGCGGGGTGCGCGGCGCGCGGCTCGCGGCGGCGCCGGCGTCGGGCGCGGGCAGCGCGGACCGGTCCAGCTTGCCGTTCACGGTCAGCGGCAGCGCGTCCAGGACGGTGAGCGCCGGGACCATGTAGTCGGGCAGCCGCCCGGCCGCGTACCGGCGGACGGCCGCGACGTCGACGTCCGGGCCCACCAGGTACGCGGCGAGGCGCTTGTCGCCGGGCCGGTCCTCGCGGACGACCACGGCGGCCTGCGCGACGCCCGCGCACCCGGCGAGGACGTTCTCGATCTCGCCGGGCTCCACCCGGAACCCGCGGATCTTGACCTGGTCGTCGGCGCGGCCGACGTACTCGATCGTGCCGTCCGGCCGCCACCGCGCCAGGTCGCCGGTGCGGTACATGCGGTCGCCGGGCGCGCCGAACGGGTCGGCGACGAACCGCTCGGCGGTCAGGCCGGGCCTGCCGAGGTACCCGCGCGCGAGCTGCGCGCCCGCCAGGTACAGCTCGCCGGGGACGCCCGCGGGGACGGGCTGGAGCGCGGTGTCCAGCACGTAGGACCGGGTGTTGCGGTGGGGGCCGCCGACCGACGGGTGCTCGCTGCGCGCGACCACCTGGTTCATCGTGTCGATGGTCGACTCGGTGGGCCCGTAGAAGTTGCGGGCGGTGAGGCCGGGGATCGCGCGGAGCTCGGCCCACAGGCTCTCGCCGACGGCCTCGCCGCCGAGGAGCAGCTGCGTCGGCAGGTGCCGCCCGTCGTCGTCCAGCAGGCCCGCTTCGCGGAGCGAGGTGAAATGCGACGGGGTCGTGTTCACCAGGTCGATCTGCGCGCGCGCCACGTAGCCGGTGTACGCCTCGACGTCGCGGCGCGTGTCGTCGTCGATGAGGTGCAGCTCGTGGCCGTGCATCATCCACAGCAGGCCCATCCACGACGTGTCGAACGAGAACGACGCCAGGTGCGCGAACCGCATCCGCCGCCCGCCGGCGGCCTCGGCCGCCGGATCGATGAACGCGTCCCGGTGCGCCTCGAAGTAGTTGAGCACGCCCGCGTGCGGGACGGTCACGCCCTTGGGCCGCCCCGTGGACCCGGACGTGTAGATGACGTAGGCGGCGTTCCCGGCCCGCAGGCTCCGGACCCGCTCGCCGTCCGACGGGTCGTGCGCCGGGCGTCCCGCCGCGTCCGGGAAGTCGCCCGCGGTGACGGTCAGGGCCGGACGGGCGTCGGACAGCATGAAGGCGATGCGGTCGGACGGGTACTCCGGGTCGATCGGGACGTACGCCGCGCCCGCCTTGAGGACGCCCAGGATCGCCGCGACGATCGCCGGAGTGCGCGGCAGGACGAGCGCCACGCGGTCCTCGGGGCCGATGCCCCGGGCGATCAGCTCGTGGGCGAGGCGGTTGGCGCGCTCGTTCAGCTCCGCGTACGTGAGCGTCGCGTCCCCGCAGGCGAGAGCCACCTCGGACGGGGTGCGGGCGGCCTGGGCCTCGAAGAGGGCCGGGAGGGTGCCGGACGGCGCCGCGGCGGCGGTGTCGTTCCAGGCCGCGAGGGCCGAGCGCTCATCGGCGGCGGGCAGGGCGACGGCGCCGATCAGGCGGCCCGAGTCCTCGGCGAACGCCTCCAGGAAGCGGCGGACGCGGGCGAGGAGCGCCTCGACGACCGCGTGCTCGTAGACGTCCGGGCGGTAGTGCAGGCGGAGCGACAGCCGCTCGCCGGGCGCGGCGACGAACGACAGGGGGAAGTGGGTCGCGTCGTAGGAGTCGGCGGCGGCGATGCGGACGCCGTTGAGGGACCCGTCCATCGAGGACGGGTCGAACGGGTAGTTCTCCAGCACCGTCATCGTGTCGAACAGCGCGCCGCCGTGGCCGGTCACGCGCTGGATGTCGGTGAGTCCCAGGTGGTGGTGGGCGAGGAGTTCGGTCTGCTCCTCCTGGAGGCGTTCCAGGAGGGAGCCGAGCGACTCGTCCGGCCGGTACCGGACGCGGATCGGCAGCGTGTTGATGAACAGCCCGATCATCTGCTCGATGCCGGGCAGCTCGGGCGGGCGGCCGGACACGGTCGCGCCGAAGACCACGTCGTTCGTGCCGAGGAGGCGGCCGAGGACGAGCCCCCAGGCGCCCTGGAGGACGGTGCTCAGCGTGACGCCGTGGCGGCGCGCCGCGCGGCCGAGGCGGCGGGTGGTCCGCTCGTCGAGTTCGACGGCGGCGCGCTCCGGGGGCTCCGGGGCGCGGGCGGCGGCCTCGGGCGCGACGAGGCTGGGCTCGGCCACGCCGTCGAGGGCGCGGCGCCACGCCTCCTCGGCGGCCGCGCGGTCCTGCCGGGCGAGCCAGGCCAGGTAGTTCTTGTACGGGGTGACGCGCGGCATCCCCGTGTCGTGGCCGCCCTGCATGTAGAGCAGGAACAGCTCGGTCGCGAGGATCGGCGTGGACCAGCCGTCCAGCAGGATGTGGTGGTTGGTGAAGACCAGCCGGAACCGCTCGGGCCCCATCCGGACGAGGACGAACCGCAGCAGCGGCGGCGCGGTCATGTCGAAGCCGCGGGCCCGTTCCCGCGCGACGACGGCGTCCGCGTCGGCCCCCGACGCGGTGACCTCCTCCCACGGCGTCGCGACCGTGCGCGGGACCACCTGGACGGGCCGCGACAGGTCCTCGTGCCAGAACGCGGCGCGCAGGTTGGCGTGCCGGCGCAGCAGCGTCTCCGCGGCGGTGCGCAGCGCCGCGACGTCCAGGGGCCCCTCCAGGTCGAGGACGAACTGGGCCGTGTAGACGTCGCCGTCGCCCGCGTCGAAGAGGGCGTGGAAGAAGAAGCCCTGCTGCAAGGGCGACAGCGGCAGGATGTCCTCGAGGTCCCCCCGGTTCACGATCTGTGCCTCCACGCGGTCTGCAGCTTGTCGATCTCGCTCTGGTCCAGGTCGACGAGCAGGTCGGACGGGGTGAACCCGGCGGCGTCCCCGGCGGCGGCGTCCGCGGCGAGGGCGCGCAGCGCGCTGAACCAGCCCTCGGCCAGCTCCCGGACGTCGGCGGCGTCCAGCAGGCCGCCCGGCCACGTCCAGGTCGCCGACAGCACGGGCCCGCCGGGCAGGTCCCGGGTGACGGCGTTGATCTCCAGGACGTGCGCCATCGGCATCGCCGGGTCCTCGCCTGCGGGGAGTTCCTCGGACGCGAGCGTCCAGTCGCCGCCCTCGTCCCCGGCCGCGACCCGGCCGAGGTAGTTGAAGGCGATCTGCGCGGCCGGCACCGCGGCCAGCTCCTCGGCGGCGGCGCCGCCGCCGTGGCGCAGCAGCCCGTAGCCGATGCCGCCGTCCGGCACGGCCCGGAGCTGCTCCTTCACCGTCTTCAGCGCCGCGCCGCCGGCCGCGCCGCCCGCGTCCAGCCGGACGGGGTGGATCGAGGTGAACCACCCGGCGGTGCGGGAGACGTCGGCTCCAAGCACGACGTCCTCGCGGCCGTGGCCCTCGATGTCGACGAGGACGCCGGTGCCGCGCCCGCCGCGGTGCCGCCGCCACTGGGCGACGGCGAGGGCGAGGCCGGTGAGCAGCACGTCGTTCGCCCGCCCGTGGAACGAGGCGGGGACGTCGGTGAGCAGCGGCCCGGTGACGTCGGCGGGCAGGTCGAGGGTGACCGAGCGGGCGCGGGCCGCGATGTCCACGCGCGGGTCGAGCGGGCGCTTCGCGAGGTTCTGCGGAGGGCCGTCGACGATGTCGAGCCAGTCCTCCAGTTCCTCCTCGTCCCGCTCGGACGTGGTGAGCTTCTGCGCCCAGCGGCGGAACGACGTCGGCACCGGGTCGAGCTCTCCCCCGGCCCACGCGGTGACCAGGTCGGGGAGCAGGATCCGCCAGGACACGCCGTCCACTACCAGGTGGTGCAGGACGGCGAGGAGGCGGCCCTGCTCCCGGCCGGCGTCGAACCAGACGAGCTGCGCGACCGTCCCGGCGGACGGGTCGAGGCGTTCGCGGGCGGCGGCCGCCTGCTCGGTGACGACGGACTGGAGCTTGTCGGCGTCCAGCCCGGCGACGTCGACGCGGGTGACGAGCCCGGCCGCGTCGCACGCCCCGCGCGGCCGGACGACGGGCTGCCAGCCGTCCAGCCGGAGGCGGAGGACGTCGTGGTGGTCGAGCAGGGTCTGGAACGCGGCGGCCAGCCGCTCGGCGCCGAGGTCCGGCGGCGTGCGCAGCAGCATCGACTGGTGGAAGCCGCCGATCAGCGCGGCGTCGCCGGCCACCCGGTCGCGCAGCCACGCGACGATCGGGGTGACGGGGACGGGGCCGATCCCGGCGCCGGGCGGCTCCGCCTCGGTCTCCTCGCCCTCGCCGACCGGCTGCGCGGTCGCGGCCAGCTCCTCGACGGTCTGGTGCTGGAACACGTCCCGCGGCGTGATGACGAGGCCGGACTGGCGGGCGCGGGAGACGAGCTGGATCGCGATGATCGAGTCGCCGCCGAGGTCGAAGAACCCGTCGTCGACGCCCACGCGCTCCAGGCCGAGCACCTCGGCGAACAGCCGGGCGAGGGTCTCCTCCTCGGCGGTGCCGGGCGCGCGCGACGACACCTTCGCGGCGAAGCCGGGCGCGGGCAGCGCCGTGCGGTCGAGCTTGCCGTTGACGGTGAGCGGCAGCGCGTCCAGCTCGACGACCACGGCCGGGACCATGTGGTCGGGCAGGTCCCGGGCGGCGAACCGGCGCAGCTCGGACGAGTCGGCGCCGGACCCGGCGACGTGGGCGACGTAGGCGACGAGGCGGTCGTCGCGGACGACCACGGCGACGTCGGAGACCGCGTCGTGGCGGGCGAGGACCGACTCGATCTCGCCCGGCTCGATGCGGAAGCCGCGCAGCTGCACCTGCTGGTCGCTGCGGCCCAGGTATTCGAGGGCGCCGTCGCGGCGCCGGCGGCCGAGGTCGCCCGTCCGGTACATGCGGGCGCCGGGCGCGCCGTGCGGGTCGGCGACGAACCGCTCGGCGGACAGGCCCGGACGGTTCAGGTAGCCCCGCGCCAGGCCCGCCCCGGACACGTACAGCTCGCCCGCCACGCAGGGAGCGACCGGCTGGAGGCGGTCGTCCAGGACGTAGAGGCGCAGGTCGGGGATGCCGACGCCGATGACGCTGCCGGGCGCCGTCGCCGCGTAGGCGCGATCGAGGGCGATGTGGGAGACGTGGACGGTCGTCTCGGTGATCCCGTACATGTTGACGAGCGTCGGCGCGTCCTCGGGATGCCGGGAGTACCAGTCCTCAAGCCGCCCCAGTTCCAGGGCCTCGCCGCCGAACACGATGTAGCGCAGCGCCAGGTCCGTGCCCGGGTTGTCCCTGTCGGCCGCCATGAGCTGGTAGAACGCAGACGGCGTCTGGTTCAGGACGGTCACCCGCTCCGCCGCCAGCAGCGCCAGGAACTCCTCCGGCGACCGCGACGTCAGGTACGGGACGACGACCAGGCGGCCGCCGTAGAGCAGCGAGCCCCACAGCTCCCACACGGTGAAGTCGAACGCGTAGGAGTGGAACAGCGTCCACACGTCGTCTGACCCGAAACCGAACCACTGCTCGGTCGAGCGCAGCAGCCGCACCACGTTCTGATGCGGAACCACCACGCCCTTGGGCCGACCCGTCGAACCCGACGTGTAGATGACGTACGCGGGGTGGTCGGGCGAGATCGCGACACCGAGGTCGGCGTCGTCGTAGCCGGAGGCGTCCAGGTCGTCCGGGCCGAGGGTCAGGACGGGCTTGGCGTCCTCGACCATGTAGGCGATGCGGTCTTCCGGGTAGTCCGGGTCGATCGGCACATACGCGGCACCCGCCTTGAGGACCGCCAGGACCGCCACCACGAGATCGGCCGAGCGCGGCAGCGCCAGCGCCACGAACTGCTCCGGCCCCACACCCCGCTCCGCGAGCCGGCGCGCCAGGCGGTTCGCCTTCGCGTTGACCTCCGCGTACGTCCACGACACGCCCTCGAACGTCACGGCGGGCGCGTCCGGCCGGGCCGCCGCCTGCGCCTCGAACAGCGCCGGGATCGTGGCCCGCTCCACGGGGGCGGCCGTCCGGGACGCGGGGCCGCCGGCCCACTCGCCGAGGATCAGCGACCGCTCCTCCGCCGACAGGACCTCCGCGCCGCCGATGGGCGCGTCCGGGTCGGCGAGCAGCGCGGACAGGTGCCATTCGAACCGCTCCACGAGCCGCCGCGCGGTCGCCGGGTCGTAGAGGTCGAGCGCGTACTCCAGTTCGCCGTCGAGCCCGTCCGCCCGCTCGGTGAGGATCATCAGCAGGTCGAACCGGGACACCCCGGCGGTCAGCGGCTCCGGCTCGGCGCTGAACCCGGGCATCTCCAGCCGGGCCTCGGGGTTGTTCTGGAACGTCAGCCCGACCTGGAACAGCGGGTGCCGGGCCAGGTGGCGCGGCGGGTTCAGCACCTCGACGAGCCGCTCGAACGGGACGTCCTGGTGCGCGTACGCGGCGAGGTCGGTCTCCCGCACCCGGCCGACCAGCTCGCGGAACGACGGGTTCCCGGACGTGTCGGTCCGGAAGACGAGCATGTTCACGAACATGCCGACGAGGTCGTCGAGGGCCTCGTCGGTGCGGCCCGCGATGGGCGAGCCGATCGGCACGTCCGTCCCGCCGCCGAGCCGGGTGAGCAGCGCGGCGAACGCGGCCTGGGCGACCATGAACGGGCTCGCGCCGGTCTCGCGGGCGAGGCCCAGGAGGGCCGCCCGGAGGTCGGCGCCGAGCCGGAACCGCTCCGTCCCGCCCCGGTAGGACGCCTCCGCCGGGCGGGGCCGGTCGGCGGGGAGCTCCAGCTCCTCCGGCAGCCCGGCCAGAGCGTCCCGCCAGTAGGCGATCTGCTGCGAGATCAGGCTCTCGGGATCGTCCTCCGAACCGAACAGCTCCCGCTGCCACAACGTGTAATCGGCGTACTGGACCGGCAGCGGAGCCCACCCCGGCGCCGCGCCCCCCGCCCGCGCCGCGTAGGCGGTGATGAAGTCGCGGGCGAGCGGCGCCATCGACCAGCCGTCGCCGCCCACGTGGTGCATGAGCAGCAGCGCGACGTGCTCCTCCGGCCCGACGCGGAACAGGTGCGTGCGCAGCGGCGGCTCGGCGGAGATGTCGAAGGCGTACCCGGCGGCCATGGCGAGCCGCGTCGGCAGCTCCGCCTCGGTCGTCTCGGCGACCTCCAGCTCGGGGCGTGCGGCGGCCGGGTCCAGGACGAGCTGGCGCGGCACTCCCCCGCTGTCCGGCAGGACCGTGCGGAGCGTCTCGTGCCGCTCCACCAGGTCGCCGACGGCGGCGCGGACCGCGTCCACGTCCAGCGCGCCGCGGATGCGCAGCGCGGCCGGCATGTTGTAGGTCGCGTTCGGCCCCTCGAACCGGTTGAGGAACCAGTGCCGCTGCTGCGCGTAGGACGGCGGGACCACGTCCGGCCGCTCGCGCGGCTCCAGCGCCGGCCGGGGCGGCCGCCCGCCGCCGCCGAGGAGCGCGGCGAGGCCCGCGACGGTCGGCGCCTCGAACAGCGCCCGGACGGGCAGCTCGACGTCCAGCGCGCGGCGGACGCGGCTGACCACCCGCATCGCGATGAGCGAGTTGCCGCCGAGCGCGAAGAAGTCGTCGTCGGCGCCGATCCGGTCCGCGCCGAGCAGCTCGGCGAAGACGGCGGCGACGGCCTCCTCGGCCGGCCCGGACGGGGCCCGGTACGCGGTCGCGGGGGCGATCGCCAGTCGCGGCTTCGGCAGCGCCTTGACGTCGACCTTGCCGTTCGGGGTGAGCGGCATCTCGTCCAGGACGACGACGGCGGCGGGCACCATCGACTCCGGGAGGCTCTCCCGGATGTGGGCGCGCAGCTCCTCCGGGTCGAGGGTCTGGCCGGGCGCGGCGACGACGTAGGCGACGAGCCGCTTCTCCGCCGGCCCGTCGACGGCCTCGGCGGCGTCCCCGGCGATCCCCTCGGCGGCGGTGGCGCCGGGCAGGTCGAGGCCCTCGACGGTGACGGCGGCGCCGGACGCGACGGCGGCCTCCAGGGTCCGCCGGAACCAGTCGGCGAGCCGCTCGGCGGTGCCGCGGTCGAACAGGTCGAGCGCGTACTCCAGGGTCCCGGCGAGCGCGCCGGAGCCGTCGCGGGCGTCCTCCAGCAGGAACTCCAGGTCGAACTTGGCGACCCCGGCGTCCACCGGCTCGACGGCGACGTGCAGGCCGGGCAGCTCGACCGACGCCTCCGGGTTGTTCTGGAGCGTCAGCATGACCTGGAACAGCGGGTGCCGCGCCAGCGACCGGACCGGGTTGAGCACCTCGACGAGCCGCTCGAACGGGACGTCCTGGTGCGCGTACGCGGCGAGGTCGGTCTCCCGGACGCGGGCGAGCAGCTCCGCGAAGGACGGGTCGCCGGACGTGTCGGTCCGCAGCACGAGCGTGTTGACGAAGACGCCGACGAGGTCGTCGAGGGCCTCGTCGGTGCGGCCCGCGATGGGCGAGCCGATCGGCACGTCCGTGCCGCCGCCGAGCCGGGTGAGCAGCGCGGCGAGCGCGGCCTGCAGCACCATGAACACGCTGACCTGGTGGTCGCGGGCGAGGGCGCGCAGCCCGCCGGCCAGTTCCGCCGGGACCTCGAAGCCGACCTGGCCGCCCCGGTAGGAGGCGCGCTCGGGGCGCGGCCGGTCGTGCGGCAGCCGGATCTGGTCGGGGAGGCCGGCGAGGGCGTCCCGCCAGTAGGCGATCTGGCGGGCGGCGAGGCTGCCCGGGTCGCGCTCGCCGCCGAGCAGGTCGCGCTGCCAGAGCGCGTAGTCGGCGTACTGCACGGCGAGCGGCGCCCACTCGGGGGCGCGGCCCTCGCGGCGGGCCAGGTAGGCGGTGATGACGTCGCGGGCGAGCGGCGCCATCGACCAGCCGTCGCCGGCGATGTGGTGCAGGACGATGAGGAGGAGGTGCTCGTCCCCGTCCGGCCCGTCCCCGTCCGACGCGTCGCGGCCCGTCCGGTAGAGGTGCGCGCGGAGGGGCAGCTCGCGCGCCAGGTCGAAGCCGCGCGTGGCGTCCATGAACAGGGCGCCGCGCAGGTCGTCCGGCTCGGCGGCCGTGAGCAGCGGCTCCGCCTCGTCCGGCGGCAGGATCACCTGGTGCGGCTCGCCGTCGGCGTCGGCGAACAGGGTCCGCAGCGGCTCGTGCCGGGCCACGACGTCGCGGAGCGCGTCCCGCATCGCGTCGTGGTCGACCGCGCCGGTGAGCCGCAGCGGGATCGGCATGTTGTAGGTGGCGGTGAGCCCTTCGAGCCGGTTCAGGAACCAGAGCCGCTCCTGCGCGTGGGAGACGGGCAGCGGGACGGGCCGCTCCGCCGGCCGCAGCGCGGGGCGCGCCGCGCCGGCGGCGGACGCGATGTGCCCGGCCAGGCCCGCGACGGTCGGGGTCTCGAACAGCGCCCGGACGGGCAGCTCGACGTCCAGCGCGGCGCGGGCGCGGGCCACCACGCGGGTCGCCTTCAGCGAGTCGCCGCCGTGGTCGAAGAACCCGTCGTCGACGCCGACCCGGTCCAGGCCGAGGACGTCGGCGAAGATCCCGCAGAGGATCTCCTCGCGGGCGTCGCGCGGGCCGCGCGCGGTGAGGTCCGCGGCGAAGTCGGGCTCGGGCAGCGCGGACCGGTCGAGCTTGCCGTTCGGGTGGAGCGGCATCGCGTCCAGCACGACGATCGCGGACGGCACCATGTAGTCCGGCAGCGTCCCGGCGACGAAGGCGCGCAGCTCCGCCGGCTCGACGTCCCCCACGACGTACCCGGCGAGGACGTTGTCGCCGACCGCGTCGCGGCGCGCCACGACGACGCTCTGCGCGACCGCCGGGTGCGCGGAGAGCGCGGTCTCGATCTCGCCCAGCTCGATCCGGAAGCCGCGGACCTTCACCTGGTGGTCGAGGCGGCCGAGGTACTCGATGTGGCCGCCGCGGTTCCACCGGACGAGGTCGCCCGTCCGGTACATCCGCTCGCCCGGACCGCCGAACGGGCAGGCGACGAACCGGTCCGCCGACAGGGCGGGGCGGCGCAGGTAGCCGCGCGCGAGGCCGTCGCCCGCGAGGTACAGCTCGCCCGGCACGCCGACGGGGACGGGCTGGAGCCGCCCGTCCAGCACGTAGGCGCGGGTGTTGGCCATCGGGCGGCCGATCGGGGCGAGGCCCGCGGTGTTGCCGTCGTCGTACCAGCCGGTGACGAAGACCGTCGCCTCGGTCGGCCCGTAGATGTTGGAGATGCGGGCGTCCGGCAGCAGCGCCCGGACGTCCTGGACGAGCTGCGGCGGCAGCGCCTCCCCGCCGAGCGCCACGTCCCCCGCCTCCAGCCGGAACTGGGGGGACGCCCCGCCGGCGGCGTCCCGGCGGGCCCCGCCGCGCGACAGCAGCACCGCCACCGCCGACGGGACGCCGCTGATCATCGTCCCGGACCAGCCGCCGCGCTCGGCGACCTCCAGGAGGTCGCGGACGACCTCGATCTCGCCGCCGGCGGTGAGCGGCACCAGCCACTCGAACACCGACACGTCGAAGTTCAGCGACGTGGAGAACAGGACGCGCCGCATCCGGGCGGGGCCGTAGCTCGCCATCGACTCGGCGCAGAAGTCCACGACGTTGGCGTGGGAGATCACGACGCCCTTGGGGCGGCCCGTCGAGCCGGACGTGTAGATGATGTACGCCGGGTTCCCGGGACGCAGCGGCCGGACGCGTTCGGCGTCGGCGAGGTCGCCTGCGGGCAGCCCTCCGAGGGAGAGCGCGTCGAGATCGACGCGGGGCGTCCCGCCGGGCAGCGCCGCGCCCGACGTCGTGATGACGCAGGCGGGGGCGGCGTCCTCCAGCATGTAGGCGATGCGGTCGGCCGGGTACGCCAGGTCGACGGGCAGGTACCCGGCGCCCGCCTTCAGCACGGCCAGCGCCGCGACCACGAGGCGGGCGTCGCGCGGCAGGGCGAGGGCGACGAAGTCCTCGGCGCCGACGCCGCGCGCGACGAGGTGCCGGGCGAGGCGGTTCGCGCGGGCGTTCAGCTCGGCGTAGGTGACCCGGTCCCCGCCGGCCACGACGGCGGTCGCGTCCGGGGTGCGGGCGGCCTGCGCCTCGACCAGGTCGGGGACGACGGCGGGCACGACCGGCAGGGCGGTGTCGTTCCACCGGTTCAGCAGGGTGTCGCGTTCGGCGCCGTCCAGCAGATCGACGGCGCTGAGCGGCAGGGACGGGTCGGCGGCGACCTGGGCGAGCAGCCGCTCCAGCCGGGCCGCCATCGACGCGGCGGTCTCCGGGTCGAACAGGTCGAGCGCGTACTCCAGCCGGCAGCCGATCCCGGCGGGGGCGCCGGCCGCGTCCTGCGCCTCCTCGACCAGCAGCGCCAGGTCGAAGCGGGACACGCCCGGGTCGACCGGCTCCAGCGCGACCGTCAGGCCGGGCAGCGCGACCCGCGCGGACGGGTTGCTCTGGATCGAGATCATCGCCTGGAACAGCGGGTGCCTGGCCATCGACCGCTGCGGGTTCAGCACCTCGACGAGCCGCTCGAACGGGACGTCCTGGTGGGCGAACGCGGCGAGGTCGGCCTCGCGGACCCGGCCGAGCAGCTCGGCGAACGACGGGTCGCCGGAGGTGTCGGTGCGCAGCACGAGCGTGTTCACGAACACGCCGACGAGGTCGTGCACGGCCTCGTCGCCGCGGCCCGCGACCGGCGAGCCGATCGGCACGTCCGTCCCCGCGCCGAGGCGGGTGAACAGCCCGGCGAGCGCGGCCTGCAGCACCATGAACAGGCTGGCGCGGTGGTCGCGGCCGAGCGCGGTGAGCGCGGCGTGCAGGCCGGGCGGCAGCGTGAACGCGTGCTGGGCGCCCCGGTAGGTGGCGCGCGGCGGGCGCGGCCGGTCCGCCGGCAGCGCCAGCTCCTCGGGGAGGCCGGCGAGGGCCTCCCGCCAGTGCGCGAGCTGCCGGCTCATGACGCTGCCGGGGTCGTCCTCGTCGCCGAGGACCTCGCGCTGCCAGATCGCGTAGTCGGCGTACTGGACGGGCAGCGGCGCCCACTGCGGCTCGTCCCCGGCGGCGCGGGCGGCGTAGGCGGTGATGAGGTCGGTCGCCAGGGGCTCCATCGACCAGCCGTCCCCGGCGATGTGGTGCATCACCAGCAGGAGCAGGTGGTCGTCCTCGGCGACGCGGAGGACGTGCGCGCGGACGGGCGGCTCGGCGGCCAGGTCGAACCCGCGGGTCGCGGCCTCGAACACCGCGTCCCGGAGCCCGTCCGGGCCGCAGGCGATGACCTCCGGCTCGGCGCCGAGCTCGTCCGGGGCGAGGACGCGCTGGTACGGCTCGCCCTCGACCGGCACGAACACCGTGCGGAGCGCCTCGTGCCGCGTCATCATGTCGCGCATCGCGGCGCGGACCGCGGCCAGGTCGAGCGAACCGGTCAGCCGCAGCGGGATCGGGATGTGGTAGGTCGCGTTGGGGCCTTCGAGGTCGTGGATGAACCAGAGGCGCCGCTGCGCGTACGAGACCGGGACGAGGCCGGTCCGCTCCGCCGGGACCAGCTTCGGCCCGGCCTCCCCGGCCGCGTCCCCGATGGCGGCGGCCAGCGCGGCGACGGTCGGGGCGTCGAACAGCGCCCGGACGGCCAGCTCCGCGTTCAGCGCCGCGCGGGCGCGGGCCACCACGCGGGTCGCCTTCAGCGAGTCGCCGCCGAGGTCGAAGAAGTTGTCGTCGATCCCGACCCGCGCCACGCCGAGGACCTCGGCGAACACCGCGCACAGCGCCTCCTCGCGGGCGTCGCGGGGCGCGCGGCCGGCGGCGGGCGCGGCGGGGCCGGGCGCGGGCAGCGCGGCCCGGTCGAGCTTGCCGTTCGGGTTCAGCGGCATCTCGTCGAGGACGACGATCCCCGCCGGGACCATGTACTCGGGCAGGACCGCCGCGACGGACCGCCTCAGCTCCGCGGCGTCGACGCCGTCGCCGACGACGTAGCCGGCGAGGACGGTGTCGCCCGCGGCGTCCCGGCGCGCCACGACGACGCTCTGCGTCACGGCCGGGTGGGCGGAGAGCGCGGTCTCGATCTCGCCCAGCTCGATCCGGAAGCCGCGGACCTTCACCTGGTGGTCGAGGCGGCCGAGGTACTCGATCTGCCCGCCGTCGTTCCAGCGGACGAGGTCGCCCGTCCGGTACATCCGCTCGCCGGGCCCGCCGTAGGGGCAGGCGACGAACCGTTCGGCGCTCAGCCCGGGGCGGCGCAGGTAGCCGCGCGCCAGGCCGTCGCCCGCGAGGTACAGCTCGCCGGGGACGCCCGCGGGGACGGGCTTGAGCGCCGCGTCCAGCACGTACGCGCGGGTGTTGGCGATCGGGCCGCCGATCGGCGCGTGGCCGGCGGTGTTGCCGTCGTCGGACCAGGCCGTCGCGTAGACGGTCGCCTCGGTCGGGCCGTAGATGTTGGAGACGCGCGCGTCCGGGACGAGGGCGCGCAGGTCATGGACGAGCCGGGCCGGCAGGGCCTCGCCCGCGAGGACGATGTCGTTCGCCTTCAGGTCGAGGGGGCCCGCGGCCAGGAGGGCCGACATCGCGGACGGGACGCCGGAGACGAGCGTGCCGTGCCAGCCGCCGCGCTCCGCCACGTCCAGCAGGTCGCGGACGACCTCGATGTGGCCGCCGGCCGTCAGCGGGGCCAGCCACTCGAACACCGACACGTCGAAGTTGAGGGACGTGGAGAACAGGACGCGGGCGAGGCGCCCGGCGCCGAAGTCCCGCTTCGCCCACGCGCACAGGTCGGCGGCGCCGGCGTGCGATACGACGACGCCCTTGGGGCGTCCCGTCGAACCCGAGGTGTAGATGGCGTAGGCCGCGTTGCCGGGACGGAGCGGGCGGACGCGGTCCCCGTCGGCGGGCGCCTCGGCGGACTCGCCGGACAGGTCGAGGCCGTCCAGCAGGACGCGCGGCACGGCGCCCGGCAGGTCGGCGCCGGACGTCGTGACGACGCAGGCGGGGGCGGCGTCCTCCAGCATGAACGCGATGCGGTCGGCCGGGTATGCCGGGTCGACCGGCAGGTACGCGGCGCCCGCCTTCAGCACGGCGAGGGCCGCGACGACGAGGTTCTCGTCGCGCGGCAGGGCCAGCGCGACGAAGTCCTCCGCGCCGACGCCGCGTCCGATCAGGTGGCGGGCGAGGCGGCTGGCGCGCTCGTCCAGCTCCCGGTAGGTGAGCGTGGCCCCGCCGTGCGTGACGGCGGGCGCGCCGGGGGTGCGGGCGGCCTGCGCCTCGAACAGCTCGGGGAGGACGGCCGGCCCGACCGGCGCCGCCGTGTCGTTCCACTCGTCCAGGACCCGGGCGCGCTCGGCGTCGTCCAGCAGGTCCACGTCGCGGAGCGGCGTGGACGGGTCGGCGTCGCCCAGCGCCCGCAGGAACCGGACGTAACGGTCCAAGTGCGTGGCGACCTGGTCCTCGGTGTAGAGGTCGGGGTGCGCCTCGAAGTCGACGCGCATCCCGGCGCCGTCGGAGTTGTCGTAGATGTTGATCGACAGGTCGTCGATCGGCCCCGTCGTGATGGCGTGGGGCCGCGCCGGCAGGCCCCCGAAGTCGAACCGGTAGTCGAACGCCATGATGTTGATGACGGGCCCGTACAGCCGGCGGCGCTCGCCGAGCAGCTTCAGGTCGCGCAGCAGGTCCTCGCGCCGGTAGCGCTGGTGGCGCAGCGCCCGCGCGCTCGCCCGCGTCACCGTGCGGACCAGCTCCTCCACCGTCATGCCCGGCCGGACGGTGACGCGCAGCGGCAGGACCGTCGACAGCATGGCCGGGGTGTCCAGGGCCGCCTGCGAGGTGCGGCCGGACACCGCGAGGCCCAGGATGACGTCCTCGGCGCCGGTCATCCGCGCCACGTACGCGGCCGTCGCGGCGATCGCGAGGCCCTGCGTCGCGGTGCGCAGCCGGCGGGCGCCCGCCGCCAGGCCGGCCGCCTCCTCCGGCGGGACGGCGCCGATCAGGCTGAGGTAGTCGGTGGTCGGCTCGGCCATCTCGTCCGACAGCGACACCGCGACCGGGCGGTCGGCGAACCGGTCCGTCCAGTAGGCGCGGTCCCGCTCGAACCGCTCCGACGCCCGGTAGTCCTCCTCGGCGGCGAGGAGCGCCCGGTAGTCGCCCACCTCCGCCGGGACGTACTCGCCGCCGTTCGCGAGCAGCGTGTAGACCTCGGCGGCGCGGCGGCTGATCAGCAGGCCGCTGTAGGCGTCCAGGATCGTGTGGTGGGCGCGCAGGAACCAGCGGTGCAGGTCGGGCCCGAGCCGCAGCAGCGCCGTGAGGAACAGCCGGTCGCCGTCGAGGGGCAGCGGCGCCGACATCCGCTCGCGCATCCACGCGCGCGCGGCGGCGTCCGGGTCGGGCTCGCCGGACAGGTCCACGAGCGGGATCGACACGCTCGCGTCCGGGTCGAGGATCTGCCGCGGGACCCCGTCCCCTCCGGCGAGCCGCGCGTTCATCGCCGGCGACTCGTGCGCGGCGATCCGCGCCACCCGGTCGAACAGAGCGTGGTCGACCGGCCCCTCGATCTCGATGTACTGCGCGATGTGAATCGGCGTTTCCGGCGCCAGCTGCTGCGCGTACCAGACGCTCCGCTGAGCGGCCGAAAGAGGAACGAACTCGGTGGACATCAAGCGGCACTTTCCCGGTCGAAGGGGGTTTCCTTTACGCCCGGCATCGGAACCGGCAGGGCGCCGGCGGGCAGCAATTCAGAGAGAATGACCACAGAACTGATCGGGCTTTCCCCGTCCCCTTTCACCCCGAGCCGCCACCGGGAACGCGATCGGCCCGCGTTTTCCCGGAGTCAACGCCCTGTGTTCCCGCCAATACAGAGCGCCGCCGCTTTCCGCGCTCACCGGAACCGCCCTCGACCCAACGTTCTACTCAGGAGTAGCGGAGTCACAGTCAACCAGCCTGTCACATGCCTCGCAATCCCCTCAAAAGTAGAACTTGGCCGGTCCCATTGCTAACAGGAGTGACAAAACCGCCGGGCCGCGTCCCGCGCCGACCCCGCCGGGACGCTCATCGGATGACAAAGGTTGGCAACCCGATCGGCCCACTGCGGTCACCCAGAGTGATCGTCAGCGGGTCGGGTACTCGTGCACGACCACCGCGGCGGCGCCCACACCCGGGTGCCGCTGGAGGACCGCCTCGATCTCGCCCAGCTCCATCCGGACCCCGGCGATCTTGACCTGCCGGTCGACGCGCCCCAGGTACTGCAGGGTGGGGCGGTCCTCGCCGCCCGCGCCCGCCGGCAGCAGCCGCACCGCGTCGCCCGTCCGGTAGAGGCGGCCGGTCGGGGACGAGGCGTCGAAGGGGTCGCGGTAGAACGCCTCGCGCGTCCGCTCGTCGCCGCCGAGGTAGCCGCGGCCGACGACGACGCCGCCGACGAACAGCTCGCCGGTCTCGCCGGCGTCGCAGGCCGCCCAGGTGCTCGCGCCGTCCGCGCCGTCCTCCTCCCGCAGCACGTACAGGCGCGCGTTGACGACCGGGGTGCCGATGGGGAGGCGGAGGAGCCCGAGGTCGCCGGCCGTCACGGTGTGGTGGGTGACGTCGTCGGAGCACTCGGTCGGGCCGTAGGCGTTGAGCAGCCGGGCGTGCGGCATCGCCTCCAGCCAGCGGCGGGACAGCTCGGCGGGCAGTTCCTCGCCGGTCGCGATCATCCAGCGCAGCCGGGTCAGCGAGCCCGGGGCGAGGTCGTCGAGGAGGTGCCTGACCATGGTGGGGACGAGCTCGACGATCGTGATGCCCTGGTCGTCCACGGCGCGGGCGAACGCCGCCGGGTCGTGCGCGGCGTCGTCGCCGATCACGTCGACGCGCCCGCCGAGCAGCAGCGGGCACAGCATCTGCCAGATCGAGATGTCGAAGCCCAGCGGGGCGGTGAACGCGACGACGTCCGCGCCGGTCAGCTCCAGGTCGACGATCTTCGCCCAGAGGTGGTTGAGCATGCCCTGGTGCTCGACGACCGCGCCCTTGGGGCGGCCCGTCGAGCCCGAGGTGAACAGGACGTACCGGGGCTGGTCGAGGGCGTCCAGGCGGGGCTCCCCGGCCCACGGCGCGAGCCCGCCGGCGGCGGCCGCGCCGACGACCCGGCACCCGGCCTCCGCGGCGCCCTCCAGCAGGGCGGGGGCGGGCTCGGCGTCCACGGTGACCAGCACGGACGCGCCCGCCTGGCCGAGGACGTCGCGGACGCGCCCGGCGGGCCACGTCTCGTCGGCCGGCACGTACAGGGCGCCGATCAGCTCGATCGCGAGGAAGGCGGCGACGACCTCGGCGCAGCGCCCGCCGCCGACGCCGACGACGGCGCCCGGTTCGACGCCCGCCGCCTCCAGCAGCGCGGCGAGGCGGCGGGCCTCGGCGGCCAGCCCGGCGTAGGAGAGGGTGCGGCGCCCGTCGGCGACCGCCGGGCGGTCGCGCTCGGCGGCGAACCGCTCCACCCGGGCGATGACGGTGCCGGCGAGGTCGACGTCCCGCTCGCGGACCATCCCGTGCCGGACGGCCAGCTCCCGGGCCCGCTCCGCCTGCGCCGCGGGCACGTCGAGGGCGGGCAGCCCGGACAGGGGGAGCAGCCGGTCCACGGCGGGTCCGCGAGCACTCATCATTACTCTCCGTGTTCTATAACCACTCCGCTGTAACGGCAATACAAGCGGAGGCCATAGCTTATGTCCGACAGTCGGCAGAAGCACCGCGCAATACACCCTACCGGCCAGTAAGTAGGGGGTTGCGACGGGAAGTTGCCCGCGGGTACGGTGATGCTCCGCATGGCTCTGGCGTGAGGCCGGCGGCGAACTCGGGGGAAGATGAGGGAATTGTTTCTTCATTTGAGGGTGGACGCGTGCCGATAATCACCTCGCCGCAGGATTTCAATGTCGACGACCTTTATGTCGATCTGCGGCATGTCATCGACCGGCCGCTCTACCTGAAATGCGAGGGCTTCAATTTCGCCGGATCGGTCAAGCTGAAGGCGGCCGCCGCGATGGTGGAGGCGGCCGAGCGCGAGGGCGCGCTCACCGCCGGGTCGGTCATCGTCGAGTCGTCGTCCGGCAACCTCGGGATCGCGCTCAGCCTCATCGCCGCGAGCCGGGGCCTGCGGTTCGTGTGCGTCACCGACCCGCGCTGCAACCCCGCGTCGATGCGGGTCATGCGGGCGCTCGGCGCGGAGGTCCGCGTCGTGTCCGACAAGGACGCCAACGGCGGCTACCTCGGGGGCCGCATCAGCTACGTCCGGGCGCTGTGCGAGTCGGACGAGCGGTACGTCTGGCTGAACCAGTACGCCAACCGGAACAACTGGCTGGCGCACTACCGCGGGACCGCTCCAGCGATCGACCGCGAGTTCCCCGACCTGGAGGTTCTCTTCGTCGGCGCCGGGACGACGGGCACCCTGATGGGCTGCGCCCGCTACTTCCGCGAGCACGACCGCCCCGTCACGATCGTGGCGGTCGACGCGGTCGGCTCGGTCACGTTCGGCGGCATCCCGGAGCGGCGGATGGTGCCGGGGCTCGGCACCAGCAGCAGGCCCTCCCTGGTGGACGAGTCGTTCATCGACGACGTCGTGCACGTCGCCGAGCCGGACACGATCCGCACCGTCCACGCGCTCGCGTCCCGCGGGTTCCTGTTCGGCGGCTCGACCGGCACCGTGGTGTCGGGCGCGTCCCGCTGGCTGGACGCCAAGTACCCGGGCGAGGACCCGGTCGCGGTGGCGATCGCCCCCGACCTCGGCGAGCGGTACCTGGACTCGATCTACGCGGAGGACTGGGTGCGCGAGCACTTCGGCGGCCTGCTCTCCGACCCGGCCGGTATCGTCGGCGACTGATCATCGAGAGAACACGGAGTTTCCCACCATGACGCAGGTCCCAGCATTCGCCGTGATCTCCGGCGCCCAGGTCCACGAGGCCGTCGCCGGGCGCGAGGAGGAGGTCACCCGGATGGTCGAGGCGGCCTACCGGCTGCACGGCGCGGGGGCGACCGTCAACCCGGACTCCTACTTCCTGCGGTTCCCCGACCGCCCGGCCGACCGGATCATCGCGCTGCCGGCCTCGGTCGAGGGCGACGTCGGCGTGCACGGCATCAAGTGGATCTCCAGCTTTCCCGGCAACGTCGCGAACGGCATCCCGCGCGCCTCGGCCGTGCTCATCCTGAACGACGCGGAGACCGGCTACCCGTTCGCCTGCCTGGAGAGCTCGATCATCTCCGCGGCCCGCACCGCCGCGTCCGCCGCGCTGGCCGCCGCCGCCCTCGCCGACGCCCGCGGCGACCGCCCGCGCCGGGTCGGGTTCATCGGGGTCGGCCTCATCGCGCGCTACATCCACACCTACCTGGCGGGCAACGGCTTCACGTTCGACGAGCTGGGCGTCCACGACCTGTCCGCCGCGCACGCGGAGGGCTTCAAGGGGTACCTGGAGCGGTCGGAGAAGGGCGAGATCACGATCCACGAGTCGGCGGAGTCGCTGATCCGCTCGTCCGACCTGATCGTCTTCGCGACCGTCGCCGGCGAGCCGCACGTGCACGACCCGGCCTGGTTCGCGCACGGCCCGCTCGTGCTGCACGTGTCGCTGCGGGACCTCTCCCCCGAGATCATCCTGTCGGCCTACAACATCGTGGACGACGTCGAGCACTGCCTGAAGGCCGGCACGTCGCCGCACCTGGCCGAGCAGAAGGCCGGCAACCGCGACTTCGTCGCGGGCACCCTGAACGACGTCCTCACCGGGGCGGCGAAGCCGCCGTCCGGCAGGCCGGTGGTCTTCTCACCGTTCGGCCTGGGCGTCCTCGACCTGGCGGTGGCGAAGTACGTCTACGACCGGGTCTCGTCGTCGGGCGCGCTGCACACCGTCCCCGACTTCTTCCACGAGCTCAAGCGCTACGGCTGACCCCGCCGCCCGGCGCGCGTCCCCTCGCGGACGGCGCGACGGCGCGCGCCACGACTCCCTCGAACCATTGGGCGAGCCAACGACCATGTTATCGTTGGTCTCGCCAACGTTGGCCGTGCCAAACATCTGGCCGGCGAACGCATACCCGAGGGAGCGAAGACCATGATCAAGCCGTTCCGCATCGACATCCCGCAGGCCGACCTCGACGACCTCGGCGACCGGCTCGCCCGCACCCGCTGGCCCAACGAGATCGCGGACGCCGGATGGGACTACGGCTTCCCGCTGGCGCGGCTCAAGGAACTGGCCGAGTACTGGCGCACCGGCTACGACTGGCGCCGGCACGAGGCCGAGCTCAACGAACTCCCGCACTTCACCACCGAGATCGAGGGCCAGGACGTCCACTTCGTGCACGTGCGGTCGCCGAGGCCGGACGCGCTCGCGCTGATCCTCACCCACGGATGGCCGGGCTCGTTCCTGGAGTTCCGCGACGTGATCGAGCCGCTGTCGCGCGACTTCCACCTGGTGATCCCGTCCATCCCGGGGTTCGGCTTCTCGGGGCCGACCCATGAGCGCGGCTGGGACGCCGGCCGGGTCGCGCGGGCCTGGGCCGAGCTGATGCGCCGCCTCGGGTACGAGCGCTACGGCGCGCAGGGCGGCGACTTCGGGGCCGGCATCTCGACGGCGCTCGGCGCGGCGGCGCCCGCGAACGTCGTCGGAGTGCACGTCAACTACCTGCCGACCCGGCCGGACCCGGACGCGGGCGTCGAGCTGTCCGCGTCCGACGAGGCCCGGCTGGACAAGGTCCGGCACCTGATGGCGAACCGCCCGCCCTACCAGGCGCTGCAGGCCCTCACCCCGCAGACCATCGGCTACGCGCTGACCGACTCGCCGGTCGGCCAGCTGGTCTGGATCGCCGAGCGCTTCGCGCAGTGGACCGGCCCCGACACGCAGATCGACGACGACCGGATGCTCACCGACGTCTCGCTGTACTGGCTGACCGCCACCGCGGCCTCCTCGGCCCGGCTGGCCCGCGAGACCCCGCGCGGCGGCGCGCCGTGCCGGGCGCCGCTCGGCGTGGCGGTGTTCGCGCACGACATCACGCAGCCGGTGCGGCCGCTGGCCGAGCGGCTGTACGACATCAGGCACTGGTCGGAGTTCGACCGCGGCGGCCACTTCGCCGCGATGGAGGTCCCGGAGCTGCTCGCCGGGGACGTCCGAGACTTCTTCCTCACCCGGCTCAAGGAGGACGGCCTGGCCGCCGCCCGGTAGCGGCGGGCGCGGCCGCGGGTGTCACAGGACGGGCCGGTGCGCTGTCTTGACTCACGTCGGCCACCACGCGCCCGACTCCGGAACCTTCCCATGGAAAGGGAGAGGCTCATGACCAGTCCTCGAATCCGCGCAGCGCACCACGTCAGGAGACGGCCCGCCGCGGCGATCGTCCTCGCCGCAGTCCTCGTCCTGGTGAGCCTCGTCCCGGTGCGGAGCGCCCCCGCGCAGGAGAGCCGGCCCGGAGCGCCGAAGCCCACGGTCGTGCTCGTGCACGGAGCCTGGGCGGACGCCTCCAGCTGGAGCGGAGTCGTCACGAGGCTCCAGCGCCACGGGTACTCCGTCGCCGCGGTCGCCAACCCCCTGCGGTCGCTCTCCGGGGACGCCGCGTACGTGCGGGCCTTCCTGGAGACGCTGAAGGGCCCGATCGTCCTCGTCGGCCACTCCTACGGCGGAGCGGTGATCACCAACGCGGCGACGGGGAACCCGAGCGTCAAGGCGCTCGTCTACGTCAACGCCTTCGCGCCGGACGAAGGCGAGACCGCGACGGCCCTCGCCGGGCCGGACTCCGCGCTCTCGGCCGCCGACCCCACCACCCTGTTCGACTTCGTCCCCGCCGCCCTCCCGCCCACCCCGGCGACCGACCTCTACCTGAAGCGGTCGACCGTCTCGGCGTCGTTCGCGATCGGGCTGAGCGCACCGGACATGGCACTGGTGACGGCCACGCAGCGCCCGGTCACGCTCGGCGCGCTCAACGAGCCGTCCGGGGCTCCCGCCTGGCGGACGATCCCGTCCTGGTACCTCATCGGAGACAAGGACAGGATCATCCCGCCCGGCGCCGAACGCGCCATGGCGGCACGGGCAGGCTCCACCGTCACCGAGTACGACGCCGGGCACCTCGGCCTGGTGACGGCGCCCACGACCGTCGCCCGCGGAATCGAGCAGGCCGCGAGGGCGGGCGTTCGCTAGCGGCGCGGTACCCGGCCTCGCCCGCGTCCGTCCGGCCGCCGCCGGCGGACGACGGGCGAAGCCGCCTGTCCGGCCGGCGTCCCGTCCCGGGCGGCGGGCGTCAGACTTCGATGACGACCTTGCCGGGGACCCCCTTCCGCTTGGCCTCGAACGCCTCGCGGGTCTCGGCCAGCGGGTACACGGCGCCGACATGGGCCCGGAGCCGCCCCGACTCTGCCCGCCGCGCGATTTCGGCGAGCTGGGCGCGGTCGGGCTCGACGATGAAGAAGACGGCGCGTCCGTTCTCGGGCTCGACCGGGGGCGGCGCGGTGATCGAGACCAGGGCGCCGCCGGGCCCGACCCTCCCGGCGGAGCGCGCGAGCAGGTCGCCGCCGATGGTGTCGAAGATCAGGTCGACGGGGCCGACGGCGTCCTCGAAGCGCTGCCGTTCCAGGTCGACGAATACGTGCGCGCCCATCTCGGTCGCGACGTCCGCGGCGCGGGCCCGGCCGGTGGCGATGACGTGCGCGCCGGCTCCGCGGGCCAGCTGGACGGCCAGGCTTCCGGTGCCGCCGCCCCCGCCGTGCACGACGACGGACTTGCCGGATTCCAGGCCGCCGTGGACGAAGAGCGCCTGCCAGACGGTCAGCCCGGCGAGCGGCAGCGCGGCCGCCTCGGTGAACGTCGACGACTCGGGCAGCCGGGCGAGGTTGCGGGCCTCGACCGCGACGTACTCGGCCGCCGCGCCGTCGCGGTGCCAGTCGGTCAGGCCGAAGACGCGGTCGCCCACGGCCAGGCCGGCGGTTCCGTAGCCGACCTCGGCGACCACGCCGGCGACGTCGTGGGCCGGGATCGACGGCGTCCGGTCGCGTCCCGCTCGATCCACCCAGGTGCCCGGCCAGTCGAGCTCGTCCGGCACGAACCCCGCCGCGTGCACGCGTACGACCACGTCGCCCGTCGCCGGCCGCGGTCGCGGCGCGTCCTCCAGGACGAGTCCCCCGCTACCGCCGCGCTCATGAATGCGCACAGCCCTCATCGCCGTCCCCTTCCGCTCCATGGGTAGTCCCTTCCCCTGAGAGATGATGATCCACGAGCCCCGCCGCGCGCCGCTCCTCTCTCCAGAAGGAGATAGAACGGGCCGGAGTGGGCACGGGTCGGCTATGGATGAGCGTGATGTCAGGCGCGGGGACGTCCAGGAGCTGTCGGACTTCGAGCTGGTCGTGTACGAGACCGTGGCGGAGATCGACAAGGAGCGCGGCGCGGCCGACTTCGCGGCGATCGGCGCGCTCGTCGAGGCGCCCGAGGAGGATCTGTGGGCCGCGCTCGGGCACCTCGTGGCGATCAACCACCTGCACTCGACCAGCGAGGGGTACGTGCTCGGGCCGCACGACTGGGCGCCCTGACCGTCCCGCTGGATGGGAGCGCCGGGCGGGCGGCGCCCGGCGCGCTGGCACGATGACCGGGTAAAACTGGGACACGTGTGGGAGGCCGCCGCGATGAAGCTCGTCGTCACCGAGGAACAGCGGGAGCTGCGGGACGCGCTGCGGCGCTTCTTCGCCGACCGGTCCCCCGCCGCCGAGGTGCGGCGGCTCATGGAGACGGCCGAGGGCCACGACCCCGGGGTCTGGGCGCAGATGGCCGAGCAGCTCGGGCTGCAGGGCCTCGCGATCGCCGAGGAGCACGGCGGCGCCGGCTTCGGGATCCGGGAGCTGGCCGTCGTGTTCGAGGAGATGGGACGCGCGGTCGTGTGCGCGCCGTTCCTCGCCACGATCACGGCCGCGGCGGCGCTGGAGGCCGGTGAGGGCGGCCATGACCTGCTGCCCGGCATCGCCGACGGGTCGGTCATCGCGACGCTGGCCGTGGCCGAGGACGGCGGGTCCTGGGACCTCGGCGACGTCCGGGCCACGTTCGGGGACGGGCTGCTGCGGGGCGGCAAGAGCTTCGTCCTGGACGGGCACCTGGCCGATCTGGTGCTCGTCGCCGCCCTGGGCGAGGACGGCCCCGGGGTGTACGCCGTGGAGGACGTGTCGCGGCTGACCCGGACCCTCATGCCGACGCTCGACCAGACGCGGAAGCTGGCGCGGATCGAGTTCGACGGCGTCCCGGCCCGCAGGGTCGGCGGGCGGGACGCGCTGCTGCGGGCGCTCGACGTCGCGGCCGTGGCGCTGGCCGCCGAGCAGCTCGGCGGCGCGCAGCGGACCCTGGACATGACGGTCGAGTACGCGAAGGTGCGGCACCAGTTCGGGCGCCCGATCGGGTCGTTCCAGGCGATCAAGCACCGGTGCGCGGACATGTTCGTGCTGGTGGAGTCGGCCCGGTCGGCCGTGCTGAACGCGGCGGGCGTCGCCGACGAGAGCCCGGACGAGCTGCCGGCCGCCGCCGCGCTGGCGAAGGCGTACTGCTCGGACGCCTTCTTCCACACGGCGGGCGAGGCCATCCAGCTGCACGGCGGCATCGGGTTCACGTGGGAGCACGACGCGCACCTGTACTTCAAGCGCGCCCAGGGGTCGCGGCAGCTGTTCGGCTCCCCCGACCGGCACCGGGAGCGGCTCGCCGCGCTCGCCGGGCTCACGGGTGCAGCCGCAACCCCTTGAGTGCCTTGTCCACGCCGTTCTTCGGGCCGTGGACGGCGAACCCGACCAGCGGCATGTCCTCGGCCGCGACCGCCCGGACGGTCGCGCGGTTCGCCTCGTCGTGGCCGGTCTCGAACATGTCCTCGATGTAGACGGCGACGTCCATCCCGCGGGCGAGGGCGCGGGCGTGCGCCGTCACGATCGCCTCGGCGGCGGCCTCGTACACGAGGACGGGCTGCCGGAACATCGCCGGGTACCGGTTGCCGGACGCGTCCTCGTACGGTTCGCCGAGCACGCCGGGCACGCCGCCCGCCACGGCGCCGGCGAGGAACGCGGTCACGTTGAGGCGCTGCCACGCGGCCAGGTCGTCCCGGACCACGATCCCGATCTTGGTGTCGAAACGCATGCCGGACAGGGTGCCGCGACCGGCGGCGGCCCGTCTTGAACGCTCGTGCGCCAGACTGGGACGCGTGGACTGGAGCCGGTACTGGCGGTCGCCCGACCGCCCCCTGGAGGCGATGCACGCCCACTTCGAGCGGCACGTGTACCACCGGCACAGCCACGAGGCGTACTCGTTCGGCGTGACCGAGGACGGCTACCAGGCGTTCCGCTGCCGGGGCGGCGCGCACACGAGCGCGGCCGGGATGGTCATCGCGTTCAACCCCGACGACCCGCACGACGGCCGCCCGGCCGACGAGCTGGGCTTCACGTACCGGATCGTGCACATCGGGCCGGAACTGGTGTCCGGCGTGCTGGCCGACATGGCGGGCCGGGCGGCCGGGCTCCCCCTGTTCGACTTCCCCATCGTCGACGATCCCGTCCTGGCGCGGAGCCTGCGCGGGCTGCACGCGGCGCTCCTCGGCGGCGCGACGGCCCTCCGGCGGGACGAGCTGCTGACCGCGGCGGTCGGGGCGATGGTCGACCGGGCCGCGACGCGCCGTCCGGGGACCGCGTACTCCGGCGGCCACGTCGAGCGCGCCAGGCGGCGTCTCGACGAGGCGTACCTGGACGACATCGGCGCCGACGCGCTGGCCGAGGCGGCGGGGTGCAGCCGGTTCGCGCTGTACCGGGGCTTCCGGCGGGCGTACGGGATGGGGCCGGGCGACTACCAGCGCCAGCTCCGGCTGCGCGCCGCCAGGCGGCTCCTCGCCCGGGGCGACGCGATCGGGGACGTCGCGGCCCGCACCGGCTTCGCCGACCAGAGCCATCTGACGCGCTGGTTCGTCCGCTGCTACGGCATGACGCCGGGCCGCTTCCAGCGTGCCGGTTGAGACCGGTTGCGGAAGAATGCCCGCCATGAGACGGGCGAGCGGGGCGATGTTCGGGCTGGCGTACGGCGACTCCCTGGGAGCGCCGACCGAGTTCCTCACCATGGAGCAGATCAACCGGCGCTTCGGCGAGCACGGGCCCGCGCAGCCCGACGGCGACCCGGCGCTCGTCACCGACGACACGCAGATGGCGATCGCGGTGGGCCTGGCCCTCCTGGACGCCCTGGCGAACCCCCCGTTCACCCCCGGCCTGGTCGCCCCGATGTGGCGGCGCCGCTTCGTCGACTGGCTGAACAGCCCCGACAACAACCGCGCGCCCGGCAACACGTGCCTGCGCGCGTGCCGGAGCCTCGAAGCCGGAAAGCCCTGGGTGCAGGCGACCGTGGCGGACTCCAAGGGCTGCGGCGCCAACATGCGGGTCGCGCCGGTCGGCCTGGCGCCCGGCTTGACGGACGAGACCCGGGCCGGCGCGTCCCAGCTCCAGGCCGCCCTCACCCACGGCCATCCGACCGGGCTGGCCGCCAGCGAGCTGACCGCGTTCGCCGTCCGGTGGCTGGCCGGCGGCATGGACCCGTCCGACCTGCCCGCGGCGCTCCGCGACCGCTGCCACGAGCAGCGCACCGCCTACCACGAGCGCTGGCTCGGCGACCTGTGGCGGCGGGCCGGGACGGACGCCCCGGAGACGTTCATCGCGCGCGGCTGGGACGAGTGCCTCGCCGTCCTCGACCGCCTGGACGGGGCCGTCGCGCGCGGCGACCGCGCGGCCGACCCCTGCGCGGCCACCGGTGCGGGCTGGGTCGCCGAGGAGGCCCTCGCGACCGGGCTGCTGTGCTTCCTGCTGTTCCCGGACGAGCCGGTCCGGGCGATCCGGCGCGGCGCGGCCAGCTCCGGCGACTCCGACTCGATCGCCTGCCTGGCCGGGGCCTTCGCGGGCGCCCGCCACGGCATGGGCGCCTGGCCGGACGAGTGGTCCGCCCGGATCGAGTACGCCGCCGACCTGGCGCGGATCGGCGCGGCCTGGGACTGACGCCCGAGAGCACCGCTCTTGACTCGCGCCCACCCTATGGCTAATATCATTAGCTATAGGGCTACTGAAATTCAAGGAGTGTGCGATGAGCGAGACCCGGTTCCTCGACCTTCCCGGTGGGCGGCTCGCCTACGACGACAGCGGCGACGGCGGCGACGGGGGCCCGCTGATCGTGTGCCTGCCGTCGATGCTCGACCTCCGGTCCCAGTACCGGTTCCTGCGGCCCCTGCTGCTCAAGGCCGGCTACCGGGTCGTGACCGTCGACCAGCGCGGCATGGGCGAGAGCAGCGCGCGGTGGCCCGAGTACGGGAGCACGCCCCTGGCCCACGACCTCCTGGCGCTGCTGCGGCACCTGGACGCGGGGCCGGCCCTGGTCTACGGCTGCTCGAACGGCGCGGCGGCCGCCGTCTGGGTCGCGGCCGAGGCCCCCGAGCTCATCGAGGGGCTGGTGCTGGCGGCGCCGTTCGTCCGCGACGGCGAGGCCGGGTTCGCGCAGAAGCTCACCATCGCCCTCATGCGGGTCCCCGGCCTGGCGGTTCCGCTCTACATGTCGTACTACCCGAAGTGGGAGCCCGTGCCCCCGGCCGACTTCGCCGAGCACAAGGCCAAGCTGAAGGCCAGTTTGAAGGAGCCGGGCCGCGGCGGCGTCATCGCCGGCTACCTGAGCATGTCGCACGCCGAGGCCGAGGCGCGGCTCGACCGGGTGCGGGCGCCCGTGCTCGTCATCATGGGGACGGGCGACATCGACTGGCCCGACCCGGCCGCCGAAGCCGAGTGGGTCGCGCAGAAGCTGGACGGGCGGGTCGTCCTCCTGGACGGGGCCGGGCACCACCCGCACGTGGAGTTCCCCGAGAAGGTGGCCGAGGCGGTCACGGCGTTCCAGCGGTCCCTCTGAGACCGGGCCCGCCGGCTCAGGACGCGGACCAGCCCGTCCAGGCGTCGATCGTGATCGCGACGACCGGGCCTTCGGGCGGGCGGTCGCGGTACTGGGCGTAGCGGTCCGCGAGGAGCGCGACGGGCCCGGCCATCCGCGCGGGGTCGTCGACGATGTGGGCGTGGCCGTCCACGCGGACCCACCACAGGCGGTCCCAGTCGTCCTCGTAATGGTCGGCGAGCAGGGCCACCCGGGGGTTGGCGCGGACGTTGGCCAGCCTCCGCAGATCCCGCGTGCTCTTGGGCTTGTGGTCCACGGCCGTGTAGACGCTGCCACGGTGGACGGCGAACGCCACGGGGACGAGATGCGGCCGCCCGTCCTCCCCCACGGTCGCGAGGCGCACGACGGGGACCGTCGTCAGGAGGCGGCGCGCGTCGTCCGGCGAGAGCTTCGGCACCCCTTCACCCTGCCACGCCGCCGTCCGTCAGTCCTCGAAGTCCGGGGGCCGGTGCTGCTTGCGGGCCTTGATCGCCTCTTCGAAGTTGCGGGTGGTGAGCCGGACGTAGAGCTGGGCGAGCCCCTCCTGGCCCATGTGCGCGTCGAGGCTCGCGGCGTCCAGGCCGGACCACAGCATCCGCTTGGTCAGCTCCACGCCGGGACGGCTGAACGCGGCGATCCGCTCGGCGAGGTCGTAGCAGGAGCCGAGCAGCTTGTCGGCGGGGACGACCCGCGAGAGCAGGCCGATGCGCTCGGCCTCGGCGGCGTCCACGTCGCGCCCCGACAGCATCATCTCGAAGGCGCGGGACGAGCCGATCGCGCGCGGCAGCAGGTAGCTGAGGCCGAGTTCGCTCGCGGTCAGCCCGTTGTTGATGCCGGCGGCGCGGAACAGCGCGGTCTCGGCGCCGAGCCGGATGTCGGCGGCCAGCGACAGGCAGAGGCCGCCGCCGATCGCCGGGCCGTTGACCGCCGCGATGACCGGCTGGTGGACGCGCCGCATCGCGCGGACCACGTCGTCCAGCAGCTCCATCGAGCGCAGCGCGATGGTCGGCAGCGTCAGCCCGTCGATGCCCGGAAGGTCGCCGGGGTTCTCCAGGTCGGCGCCGGAGCAGAAGCCGCGCCCGGCGCCGGTGATCACGACGGCGCGTGTCCCGTTGTCGCGGCTGACCTCTTCGAGGGCCTCGCGGAACGGGACCATCACGTCGAACGCCATCGCGTTCATGCGCTCGGGCCGGTTGAGCGTGATGAGCGTGATGTGCGGGCGCGGCCGGTCGATCAGGACGAAGGGCAAGGCGGGCCTCCCGGAGTCAACCTAACAAGCGTTAGGTTACACGCGGGGAAACTCCGGCGGCGCGAGGCCGCGCTCGACCACCCTCGCCAGCTCCTCGTCCGTCAGGACGCGCGGCTCGCCGATCATCCTCGCGCGCACGTAGACGCCGCACAGCCATTCGAGGAGCCGCGCGTTCTCGAACGCCTCGTCCAGGTCGCGGCCGATCGCGACGCCGCCGTGGTTGGCCATCAGCGCGGCGCGCTTGCCGCCGGCCATGGCCTCCCGGACGTTGTCCGCCAGCTCGGGCGTCCCGTAGGTGGCGTACTCGGCGACCCGCACCACGCCGCCCAGCAGCAGCGTGTTGTAGTGGATCGGCGGCAGCTCGGACATGGTCGTCGCCACGACGGCGCCGTAGGTCGAGTGCGTGTGCACGATGGCCGCGGCCGGGGTCGCCGCGTAGAGCGCGAGATGCATCGGCGTCTCGGAGGACGGCGCCCGCTCCCCCTCGACGAGCCGCGAGGACAGGTTCACCACCGGGCAGTCGGCGGGCTCCATCCGGTCCAGCATCATGCCGCCGGGGGTGACCGCGACGAGGTCGCCCGACCGGACGCTGGCGTTGCCCGACGCGCCGGTCACGAGGCCGGCGCCGGCCAGCCGCCGGCCGATGGCGCACAGCTCGTGCCGTTCGTCCTTCAACAACATGCGAACACCTCTCACGTTCTTCGGTCTCCACCGCGTACGCTACGGCCCTGACGATCATTAAGGGGCCGGTCATGACCGTTGTCACTGTCGGTGCGCACATCCTCGACGTGCTCGCACGTCCCGTGGAGGGCATCCCGGACGGGCAGGACACCGTCGTCGTGGAGCAGATCCGGGTGACCGCCGCGGGCGCCGCCGCCGGGACCGCGGTGGCCCTCGCCCGGCTCGGCAACGACGTCATCTCGGTCGGCGCGATCGGGGACGACGACCTCGGCGACCTCCTCGTCACGATCATGACGCGGAACGGCGTGGACGTGACCGGGCTCGTCCGCCGGACGGCCGACCAGACGAGCGCGTCGATCCTGCCGATCCGGCCGGACGGCGGCCGGCCCAGCTTCCACGTCCCCGGCGCGAACCTGACGCTGACGACGGGCGCGGTCGGGCCGGGCCTGCTCGGCGCCGCGAGCGTCGTGCACCTCGGCGGGCCCGACGTCACGTTCGGGCTCAACGACCCGGCGTTCTTCGAGATGCTCGCCGCCGCCCGCCGGACCGGCACCGTCGTCACGATGGACCCGCTGTCCAACCTGCCCGACCTGCTGGCCGGCGCCGCCGCCTTCCTCCCGCACGTCGACCACTTCCTGCCGAACGAGGAGCAGGCGGCCGCGATGACCGGGGAGAGCGACCCGGAGAAGGCCGCGCGGGCGCTGCTCGACCGGGGGCCGGGCACGGTCGTCGTCACGCTCGGCGCGGACGGCAGCCTCGTCGCGACCGCCGGGGGCGTCCACCGGCTGCCCGCCCTGCCGGTCGAGGCCGTCGACACCACCGGCTGCGGCGACGCGTACTGCGCCGGGTTCATCACCGGGCTCGAACACGGGCGGGACGTCCTGGAGGCGGCCCGCTGGGGCGCCGCGGCGGCGGCGACCGTCGCCCGGGGGCTCGGCTCCGACGCGTGCCTCACCGGCCTGGACGCGGTCCTCGCGCTGCTGGAGTGAGTCAGATCCGCTGCTTCCGCCCCGCCCAGTACGGGTCGCGGAGGAGGCGCTTGTAGAGCTTGCCCGTCGGGGTCCTCGGCATCTCGGCGACGAAGTCGACCGAGCGCGGCGCCTTGTAGCCGGCGAGCGACGCGCGGACGTGCCCGATCAGCTCGGCGGCGAGGGCGCCGGACGGCGCGTACCCGTCCGACGGCTCGACGGCGGCCTTCACCTGCTCGCCGAACTCCTCGTCCGGGACGCCGAACACCGCCACGTCCCGGACGGCCGGGTGGGTGATCAGCACGCCCTCGATCTCCGCCGGGTAGATGTTCACCCCGCCGCTGATGATCATGTCGATGACGCGGTCGGCGAGGAACAGGTAGCCGTCCTCGTCCAGGTAGCCGACGTCGCCGGTGGTGAACAGGCCGTCCGCGCGGTGCACCGAGCGGGTCTTCTCCTCGTCGCCCCAGTACTCGACGTCGTCGCCGCTCGTGTAGCGGAAGTAGATCTGGCCGCGCTCGCCGGCGGCGGCGGGCCCGCCGTCCTCGCGCAGGACGCGGACCTCCGTCGTCGGCAGCGGGCGGCCGACGCTGCCGGGCCGCTCCAGCCACTCCTCCGCGGTGATGACGCTGTTCACCGACGCCTCGGTGGACCCGTAGTACTCGTGGACGACCGGGCCGAGCCAGTCGATCATCCGCCGCTTCACCTCGGGCGGGCAGGGCGCGGCGCCGTGCCACACGACCGCGAGGCTGGAGCCGTCGAAGGCCGCGCGGGTCTCCTCGTCCAGCCGCAGCAGCCGGACGAACTGGGTCGGCACGAGGTGCACGTTCGTGATCGCGTGCTCGTCGATGAGCCGGAGCGTCCCGGCCGGATCGAACTCCCGCCGCATCACCACGGGCCTGCCCCTGAGCAGGAACGCCAGCGACCACAGCCACTGCGCCGAGTGGTAGACGGGGCCGACGAGCAGCGACCGGCCGCCCGCCGGGATCCGCAGGACCTCGGCGAACACGTCGCCGACGAGGCTCGCCGTCTCGATCGGCGCGCCGGCGCCCAGCTGCTTGCGGCGCACGCCCTTCGGCCGTCCGGTGGTGCCCGAGGTGTAGAACATCGGGAAGCCCATGACCGGGTCGGCGATCTCCGCCTGCGCGCCGGACGCGAGGAACTCCTCGTACGGGGTGAAGCCCTCGACCGCGTCGCCGAACGCGACGCGTGCGGCGAGGCCGACGCCCTCGGACGCCTCGCGCGCGACGCCGCCGAGCGCGTCCTCGGAGAACAGGGCCCGCGCGCCCGCGTCCGTCAGCACGTACCGCAGCTCGCCGGCCGTCCAGTGCCAGTTGACCATGACGTACCGGAGCCCGATGTGGCCGGCGGCGCACATCAGCTCGAAGTACTCGCGCCGGTTGCCGGAGTGGATCGCGATGGCGTCGCCGGCGGCCAGGCCGAGGCCGCGCAGCGCGTTCGCCAGCCGGTCGGTCCGCGCGTCCAGCTCCCGCCAGGACGTGCTGCCGCGTTCATCGGTGAGGGCGGACCCGTCCGGCTCGGCGTCGGCGTACGGGCGGAGCAGCGCGGCCATCGGCCACCTCCTGGAACGCGGCGGGGTCCTGGACTGCGACTCTAGGTCCCGTCCGGCCGCGTGGCCAGGTCAGGACGCGGGCTGACCGGCCGGGACGCCGTAGAGGACGGCGTCGGCGGCGACGGCGAGCTGCTCCAGCCGGAAGACCTCGGTGCGGTGGAACGGCGGCGCGCCCGTCCGGGCGGCGACCAGCGCGACGACGCCCATGGCGAGCGGGGAGACCGCGTACTGGGTGCCGTCCGGCGCGGTGAACGCGCGCGGCCGCAGCGGCAGCAGGCCCGGCAGGTCCGCGCCCGACACGCCGCCGACGCTCGCGTGCACGAGGAGCGCGCCCTCCTCGCCCATCGGCTCGGCGAGGCCCGCCCAGTCGGCGCTCAGCAGGGCCGGGACGGCGTCGGCGAGGATCTCCATGCCGCGCTCCGGGACCGCTCCGACCTGCCCGATCACGGCCGCGTCCGGGAACGCGCCCTGCGGTTCGGCGGTCGGCCAGATGCCGACGACGTCCACGCCCTGGACCGACCCGAGGCCCTCCATCAGCCGCTCGATGCCCGCGCCGGCGGGCCACGCGACGGTGAAGTCGTCCATCGCCCGGCCGTTCTCGCGCTCCAGCACCGCCATCTGCACGACGTCGGCGCCCGCCGCGCCCAGGGTGCGGGCCACCTGCGCGAGCGATCCGGGACGGTCCGGCAGCCGTACGCGTATCCGCAGCAACATCGGCACCTCCAGTGTCCGCCGGCGATCACCGTGCGAGACCCCCAGCTTCGGCGAAGCCGGTTTCCGGGGCGTTACCCCCAGGTGTCGTCCGGAGAAAACGACGCCGCAAGTCGGTGCTGGAATGACGGGTACGGGTCAAACTAGAGTCCAGGCAAGGTCATCATCGGACCTGTCGTACGCATGCCGTCCAGCATTAAGGTAACCGCACGTGTCGAGGGACGGGGAACCCCCAGTCAACGAGGAGTCCGGAGCCGAGCCGGAGCCGGCCCCCGCCGGGGACGAGACCGGCGGCGGGGCCGGCGCGGCGGCGTTCCGCGAGGACGTCCGGGACGCCCTCGCGGGCCTCGCGGCGCGGCTCGACCGCGAGCACGAGCGGGCGGCGCACCGCGAGGCCGTCATCGACCGGCTGCACGAGGAGAACCAGCGGCTGCGGCGGGGCGAGCTGCAGGGGATGCTGGAGCCCGTCCGCACCGCGCTGTACCGGCTGCACGACCAGGCGCGCCGCGAGTCCGCCCGGCTCGCCGCGCCCGGCCCCGCCGAACCGCCCGGCCCCCGGCAGACCGCGCTGCTGCTGGCGGCGCTCGCCGACGACGTCGCGGACGCGCTGGCGCGGCTCGGCGTGGAGAGGTTCACCGTCGAGCCCGGCGCGCCCTACGACGCGTCCCGGCACCGCCCGGTCGCGGTCACGCCCGTCGCCGACCCGCTGCGCGCCGGCACCGTCACCGCCGTCGAGTCCGACGGGTTCGAGCAGAGCGGCAAGGTGCTGCGCAAGGCGGCGGTCAGCGTCGGGAGGCTCGACGAGGGCGCCGGCGGCGGGAACGGATCGGAGCCGGCGGTCAAGTCCGGCCCAAGTCGCCGCGGCGGGGCGGGGCGCGGCGGGACGCTGGACGGCGGGCCGGCACAGAACTCAGGACTCGGGACCGACAGGTGAGAGGGACATGGCTGTCTACGGGATCGACCTCGGAACCACGTACTCCTGCATTGCCTCCATCGACGATGTAGGGCGGCCCGCGGTCCTGCGCAACCTGGAGGGCACCGACACCACGCCGTCCGTCGTCTTCTTCGAGAGCGGCGAGAACGTCGTCGTGGGCGCCACCGCGAAGGACACCGCGGTCCTGGAGCCCGACAACGTCGTCAGCCTGGTCAAGCGCGACATGGGCCGGGACGTGACGCGGCCCGTCCACGGGATCGACTTCACGCCCGAGGAGGTGTCGGCGTTCATCCTGCTGAAGCTGGCGACGGACGCGCGCACCACGACCGGCGAGGACGCCCGCGACGTCGTCATCACCGTCCCGGCGTACTTCGGCGCGGCCGAGCGCGACGCGACCCGCAAGGCGGGGCGGATCGCCGGGCTGAACGTCATCGACATCGTGTCCGAGCCGATCGCCGCGGCGATCACCTACGGCGTCCTCAACCCCGAGGTGGACCGGACGATCCTGGTGTACGACCTGGGCGGCGGGACGTTCGACACGACCGTCATCGCGCTGCGCGGCGGCCACATCGAGGTCGTGTGCACCGACGGCGACCACGAGCTGGGCGGCGCCGACTGGGACGCGCGGCTCGTGGAGCACCTGGCCGAGCGGTTCCGGGAGGAGCACCCCGACGCGGGCGACCCCCTCGACGACAAGCAGACCGAGCAGCAGCTCCGCCGCGACGCCGAGGACGCGAAGAAGGCCCTCACGACGCGCACGGCCCAGACGGTCCGGGTGATGCACGGCGGGCGGGTCGCGGCGGTCGAGGTCACCCGGGAGAAGCTGGAGGAGCTCACCAAGGACCTCCTCGACCGGACCGTGGAGATCACCGGCCGGACGCTGTCGACCGCCGCCGAGAAGGGCGTGGACGACTACGACGACCTCGTCCTCGTCGGCGGGTCCACGAAGATGCCGGTGGTCGCGGCGCGGCTGGCGACCGAGCTGGGCCTCGCGCCCCGCCTCCAGGACCCCGACCTCGCGGTCGCGAAGGGCGCGGCCCTGTACGCGTTCGAGGAGACCTACCGGCGGCTCGTCCGGGAGGGCGCCGCCGAGCGCGCCGAGGAGATGGCGAGCCGGGCCGGGCTGTCCGCCGAGCAGCAGAAGCAGATCGCCGGGCGCCAGATCAAGACGGTCGCCTCGCACGCGTTCGGGATCGTCGTGGTCGACCGGGAGACCGGCGCGGAGACCGTCGCGCACCTCGTGCACGCCAACGACGAGCTGCCCGCCGCCAAGACCGAGGACTTCTTCACCGTCTACGACGACCAGACGTCCGCCGACATCCGGGTGATGGAGCAGGCCGGGGTCGTCGAGTCCGCCGACCTGATCGACAACACCGAGATCGCGACCGGGGAGATCCGCGTCCCGCCGGGCAAGAAGGCGGGCTGGCCGATCGGCGTGACGTTCGCGCTCGACTCGTCCGGGCTGCTGAACGTCACGGCCGTGGAGAAGGAGACCGGGGAGCGGCTGGAGCTGAAGGTGGACGTCGGCGGCATGTCCGAGGAGGACGTCGAACGGTCCCGCAAGGCCCTCTCCCGGGTCCAGGTCAGCTAGCGGCCCGCCGACTTCGGGGAGGCGCCCGTGGCGTTCGACGACGACTACCGGCGGGAGGTGCTGGAGCCCGCGCGGGCGGCGGGCGACCAGCCTCCCGAGGACCTGCGCGTCCGGTACGCGCTGGACGGCGCACCGTCCGCTAGCCCGCACGCGCCGCCGTTCAACGGACGGGCTCCGCTCGACGGGCTCACCGGGCCGGCCGTGACCGAGCGGGTGAAGCAGGTCCGGCAGTGCTGGCGGCGGGCGCGCGGGCAGCTGAAGTACCGCAAGCTGATCGACCGGCTGGAGGCCGAGCACCGCGAGCTGGCCCCGCTGTTCACCGCCGCCGGGCGCGGCGACCTGCGCCCGCTGGAGCAGCGGCTGCGCGGCGGCGCCGAGCGCGCGGAGCGGCGCCGCGGCCAGGCCCGCGCCCGCCTCGCCGACGCCGCCGGGGCGCTGCGGACGGCGGCGCCCGCCGAGGTGGAGGCGATCGCCCGCACCGCCGGGGTGACCCGGGCCGAACTGGCGGAGCTGGCCGCCGCCGACGGCATCGAGGTCCGCGAACCGGACCCGCTGCCGCCGGGCGCGCCCTACCCCGCGTACCGGAAGGTGCGCGAGTCGCTGGACGTCCTCGGCAAGCGGCACCTCGCCGACTTCGTGTTCGGCGCGCGGCTGACCGGCCCGATCCGCGTCCTGGACGGCTTCGCCGCACCCGGCGGCGACCTGCGCCTCGACGGCGGCGCGGTGGCGGCGGCCGGCGCCGAGTGGGCGCGCCGCAGCCGCGACACCAGCACCACGCACGCCGACACGATCCTCGCCGCGCTCCGCTCGGACGCCGACCCGCACGCCCTGCTGCTGTTCGACGTGGTGGACCGGCTCCGCGAGCGGCTGCGGCAGCGGGCGTCCGAGCGGGCGCTGCTCCGGTACGCGGCCGAGGACCTCGGCGTCGAGCAGGGCGACGCCCGCCGCCTGGTGTTCGCGGTCGTCCGCGAGACGGGCCCGGGCGGCGGCCTCGCGGGCCGCCTCCGCGGCCTCCTCGACGCGGGCGACGTGTACGCCGCCGCCGAACTCGCCGACGCGGCGAAGGTCCGCGACCCCGCGCCGCACGGGGAGCCGGCCGAGGAGGAGTCCCTCGCCGCCGAGGCCCGGCACCGCCTCGACACCGCCCTCCGGCTCCGCGAGGGCGCCGCCGCCGAACCCGATCCCGACCGCGCCTTCCGCCTGCTCGCCGACGCCCTCCGCCTCGTCCGGGACCTTCCCGGCGCCGCCGGGCACCAGCGCCGCCTCGCGCCGCGTCCCGTCCCCGTCCTCCACGCGGACGTCGACCCCGCCCCGGCGGGTGGCCACGGGCGCGCCGGAGCCCCGGACGGTCCGCCGATCGACGGCGGCGGCGCGGCGGGCGGAGTGTCGGTGCGGTTGTCGTGGGAGGCGTCGCCCTCCCCGGTGGGCGAGATCGGCTACCAGGTCGTGCGGCGCGCCGGGCGGGCGCCGCGGGACGTGCGGGACGGCGAGCCGATCACCGGGGTGGTGGACGAGCTGCCGCCGGTCAACGTGCCGCTGTACTACGCGGTGTTCGCCGTTCGCGGGGAGGGCGTGGCGGCGCCCGCGGTGACGGGGCCCGTCGTGGTGCGGCCGGAGCCCGGGGACGTCGCGCTGACCGCCGGGGACGGGCAGGTCACGGGCCGGTGGCGGTGCCCGGCGGAGGCGGCGCGGGTCGTCGTCCTGCGGGACGGGCGGGCCGTGCCGGCGGAGCGGGACGGCTTCCGCGAGCGGGTGCCCAACGGGCGGACCCACCACTACCTGGTCCGCGCCGTCTACCTCGACGAGTCCGGGCGGGAGCTGGTCACCGGCGGGGTGCGGGCGTCCGCCACGCCCAGCGCGCCGCCCGAGCCGGTCTACGAGCTGGGCGCCGAGACCGCCGCGTCCGATCCGGGGCTCGTGCGGGTCCGGTTCGACCGGCCCGGCAACGGCGCGGTCGAGCTGGTGCTGTCGGACGGGCCGCCGCCGTGGCCGCGCAGCGCGGTCGTGCCGCTGGCGGAGGTGCGGCGCGAGACGCGGCGGCTCGCGTGCGCCCCGGCGCCGGGCGGGCTGGAGGTGCGGCCCGGGTCCAGCGGATGGCTGCTGGCGGTGACGGTCGCGGAGGGCGCCGCCGCGATCGGCGCCTACCACCGGCACGTGAACCTGCCGCCGCCGCGCGGGCTGGTCGCCGAGCGGCGCGGCGCGTACCTGCACGTCGGGTTCGACTGGCCGGCGGACGTCACCGAGGTCGACCTCGACTACCTGGTCGGCGGGGAGCCGCGGGCCGAGACCGTGACCCGCGCCTCCTACGACACCCAGGGCGGAGTCCGGCTGCCCGTCCCCGAGGACGCGCCCGTCGAGCTGTCGGTCGCGGCGGCCGGGACGGTGGGCGGCGCGCGGGTGGCGGGGCCGCCGGTGACCGCCGAGGTCGCGGCGCGCACCATCGTCCGGTACGACGTGCTGCGGTCGGGGCCGCCGTGGCGGCGGTCGCTGACGATCCGGCTCACCTCGTCGCGGCCGCTGCGGGTGGCGCGGCTGTCGCTGGTGCTGCGCACCGGGCGGGTCATGCCGCACCGTCCCGGCGACGGCGACACGCTGGGCGCGTGGGAGCAGGTGCCCGTGCCGGGCGAGCTGTCCCTGGCGGCGCCGGACGCGTCCGGGCCGTACTGGCTCCGCTGCTTCGCCGACGACGACGGCGTCGAGCTGAGCGACCCTCCCGTCCGCCGGCTCCAGGTCGCGCGATGACGCGGCCACTGGCCCGGGTGGGGTTCCCCGGGGCGCCGTCCAGGCAGGGCGTCACCTGCCCCTACTGCTTCGCGTCGGTGGCGCCGCAGCGGGTGCTGTTCCGGTGCCGCGGGCAGGTGGGGCGGCGGCGGGGGTGCGCGCCGGTCCTCGACGAGCGGCTGGCCGACTACACGGGGTCGACGGCGGGCGCGTCGCTGCCGCCGGTGTTCGCCGCGTCCGGGCGCAAGGGGCGGGCCGACTGCCCCGAGTGCGGGCTGCCGACGGGGAACCGGGCCTGCCCGGAGTGCCACAACCCGCTGCCGTCCGCGTACTGCGACTCGCCGGGCCGGATCGTCGCGCTCGTCGGGGCGAAGAACGCCGGGAAGAGCACCTACATCGCCGTCCTGCTGCACGAGCTGATGAACCGGGTCGGGACGGAGCTGGACGCGTCGCTCGTGGCGTGCGACGACCGGACGATCGAGCGCTACAAGCGCGACTTCGCGCGGCCGCTGCTGGAGGAGCGGCGGCTGCTGCCGACGACGGCGAGCGCCGCGACCGGCCCGCGCGAGCCGCTGGTGTACCTGCTGACCCGGACGCGGCGGGGCCGGTTCGCGCGCCCCCGCAACGACTCGCTGGCGCTGGTGCTGTTCGACACGGCGGGCGAGGACCTGCGCAGCAGGGAGGCCACCGACCTGCACCTGCGGTACCTGGAGGCCGCCGACGCGATCATCTTCCTGGTCGATCCGCTGGAGCTGCCCGGCGCGCGGGCGGGCGTGCGGGACGCCGTGCCGGGGCCGCGCGCGGCCGGGGACGACCCCGGCAGCGAGCCGCTGAACATCATCGCCCGGGTGACCGAGTCGCTGCGGCAGCGGCACGGGACCCGGCCGGGCGAGCCGCTGCCGGTACCGGTCGCGGTCGCCCTCACCAAGATCGACGTGCTGCGGCCGGGGCTGCTGGAGCAGTCGGCGCTGCACCGGTCGCGGTCTGGGCGGGGCGTGCTGGACCTCGACGACAGGGACGCGGTGGACGAGCAGATCCGGGCGCTGCTGCACGACTGGCAGGCGGGGCAGCTCGACACCTACCTCGGCCAGCAGTACGCCGGGCACGCGCTGTTCGGGCTGTCGGCGCTCGGCGGCGTGCCCGCGGAGGGGCGGGTCGGCGCGGGCGGCGTCCGGCCGTACCGGGCCGAGGACCCGCTGCTCTGGCTGCTGTACCGGTTCGGGATGCTCGACGGCGTGCGGCCCGGGGACGCCTAGTGGCCTGGCAGCTGCACTACACGTCGGCGCGGCGCGGGCCGACCGGCCGGGCCGGGTTCCAGTTCGTCGCGGAGACGCCCGGCCTGCCGGACGGGGTGCGGGCGGGCGTGACGCCGTACCTGTCGTACCGCCCGCCGCCGGACGCGCCGCTGTCCCCCGACGACGCCGAGCTGCGGCTGTTCCCGGTGTCGCTGCTGTACGACCGGGTGGACGGGCGGCCGCTGCTGCTCCGCTCCCGGTACCTCGGCCGCGACTACTCGGGGCGGTTCGGCAACTTCTTCGCGCACGCCGTGGTGGCGGAGCCCGAGGAGCTGGAGGGGCTGCGGCCCGCCGAGCTGTGGCATGCCGCGCACTGGGCGCAGCGGCCCGCGCCGGAGGCCGTCCTCGACCCGCTGGACGAGCTGGACCCGGGCGCCGCGCTCGATCCCGAGGCCCTCGCCGCGTGGCTCGCCGTGTCCGGCCCGGACGACCCGTACGCGCTGCTCGCCCGGCTCGTGGACGCGGTCGCGGCCGTCCTCGGCCGCGGCCACGGCCGCGTCGTGCTGGTCGCCGACGACGTCGAGCTGATCGCGCGCTGGATCGCGGTCGTGTCGTACTCGCTGCCGGTCGCGGCGGCGGCGCGGCTGTCGTTCGTCACCTACACCGCCGACCCGGACGGCGCCGCGCAGCGCCTGGTCGGCACGACGCCCGCGATCTGGGCGGGGGTGCGGCACCACGCCTCGCACGCGTCCGCGTTCGACCTGCGCGAGGGCGGCGCGGACGGGCCGGCGAGCCGCTTCGCGCGGACCGTCGCGGACTGCTGGCGCGCCGCCGACCTCGGCGGCCTCGACGCGCTCGGCGAGCTGGCGCCGCTGGACGACCCCGCGCGGGAGGGGGCCGCCGCGCTGCTGGCGCTGTGCCGGCGCGACCCGGCCGTCACGGCCGGGGAGGAGCGCGCGGCGGCGGAGCTGCTGGAGCGGCGCGGGCCCGGGATCCCCGAGTGGGTGTGGCGCGACCTCGTGCCCGGCGTCCCGTCCATGGGCCTCGACCTGGCGCTGGCCGTCCACGCGCGGGCCCCGGCCGGGCTGCGGGACGCGGTGCTCGACGGGGTGGTCGCGGGGCTCGCCGGGGGGCGGGCGGCGCGGCTCACGCCGGACCACTGCGAGCTGCTCTACCGGCACGCCGACCGGCTGCGGGCCGTGCCGGACGTCGCCGTCCCGGTGCTGACGTCCGTCGCCCGGGGGCGCCGGGGCCGCCGGATCGCGGTCACCGGCGAGCTGCTCCGGCTGGACGGCGCCGACGTCGGCGCGGCCGTCCGCGAGGTGTGGGAGGCGCCGCCGTCCGCCGGCGAGTGCGCCGACCTCCTGGACGCGCACGGCGCGCATCCGGCGCTGGCGGGGCTGCCGTCCCGCACGTTCACGCGGCTGGCCTTCCCCGGCGGCGAGCACCTCGCCGACGCGGCGACGCTGCGGCTCGCCGAACGGGTCCGGGCGCTCATGCCGGACGGGCCCGCCGGGCGCGACGCCGCCGCCGTCCAGGCGTACGCGGCGGCGATCACCGCGGACCCGGCGCGCGCGGCACGCGCCCTGGAGGAGATCGCGGACGCGCCCGGCGCGACCCCGCAGCTCGCCGACGAGGCGTTCGTCGGCGCGGCGCGGCGGCTCGCGCACCGGCCGCCGCGGTTCCGGGCGGAGCTGCTCGCGGCGGTGCCGCCGCCCGTCCGCGCCCGGATCGCCGGGCGGTGGACGGCCGGGCTGGCCGGCCGCGCCCGCGGCGGCCGCGCCCCGCTGCTCGGCCGCGAGATCGAGCAGCGCAACGACCTGGTCGAGGTCGTGCTGCGGCTGCGCGAACGCGGCGTCGCCGAGCCGTCCCTGGAGGCGTGGGCGCGGGCGGCGGCGGGACGCTGGCTCGCCGCCAAGCAGCTCGACGCGCACCTGGCGCGCAGCCCCGAACTGCGCGCCGCGCTCCGCGGCCTCCTCGCGGAAGACGGGGGGTGAGCGCGTGCACCCCGTCCTCGTGCTGCTGCTGATCGCGGTGTGGCTGGGCGCCATGTGGCTCGGGTTCATGTACGTGTTCCCGGTGCTGTTCGCCGCGACGCTCGTCGTCGCCGGGGCCGCCGCGCTCGGCGTGTACTACCTGCACGCGTGCCGGACGCTCGCGCCGTCCAGCCTGGCGGGCCCGTCGCCGGTCGCCGCGCCGGACGTCGCGTACCGGCACTACCTGCTCGGCCAGGTGTGGCGCGACTGGTGGACGATCAGCCGGACGGTCGCCCCGCAGGTGTACCGGACGGCGCGCGGCATCGTCGTGAGCCTGACCCGCACGCTCCTCGGCGGCCCGTGGGGGTTCTTCGTCTTCCCGGTCTGGCTGGCGCTGTGCGCGGGCATCGCGGCCGCCGCCGTCCCCGCCTCGGTGTTCGTGCTGGCGCTGACCGTCCTGTACGGGCTGGTCGCGGCGGTCGGCCTCGCGGTGTGGCTGGCGTGCGTGCTGGTCCTGGCGGCGGTGGAGCGCGGCTTCATGATGTACGGGCGCATCCTCCAGACGTGCCCGCACCCCTTCTGCTACGAGCGGATCGGCCTGCCGGAGTACGAGTGCCCGGGATGCGGGGCGCGGCACCGGCGCCTCGCGCCCGGCGCGGGCGGCGCGTTCCGGAACGTGTGCCGCTGCGGGGCGCGGCTGCCCACGACCGTCCCGCTCGGGCGGTTCCGGCTCGCCGCGTACTGCCCGCACTGCGGCGGGCGGCTGCCGGAGCGGATCGGGCGCGTCCGGGTGGAGCCGCTGCCGTTCGTCGGCGGCCCGGCCGCCGGCAAGACCACGTTCATGGTCCTCGGCATACGCGCGCTGCACGCGCGGGCCCGCGCCGTCCACGGGCGGCTCTCGTTCGTCGAGCAGCGGCACGCGCAGGCGTACGCGGGCGCGATCCGCGAGTTCCAGCGCGGCGGGCGCCTCGCCAAGACCGGCCCGGAGCTCCCCCTGGCGACCATGGTGGACGTGGAGCTCCCGGGGCGGGCCCGGCGCATCCTCTACCTGTTCGATCCCGCCGGGGAGCACTACACGGGCGCGACGGAGGTCGAGTCCCTGCGCTACCTCGACCACAGCGAGGCGCTGCTGTTCATCGTCGACCCGTTCGCCCTCCCCCACCTGCGCCGCGCCCTCACCGGGGACGAGCGGGAGCTCGTCGACCACGCCGCCGTGTCGTCGGAGGAGGACCCCGCCGACACCCTGCAGCGGGTCCTGAACGACCTGCGGTCGCGTCCCGACCAGGGCCGGCAGAAGCGGGTCGCCGTCGTCGTCACCAAGACCGACCTGCTGGCCCGCACGGAGATCGGCCGCTGCCTGGGCGGCGACGCCGACCTCCGCGAGTGGCTCGGGCGCGTCGGCCTCGGCAACACCGTCCGCACCCTCGACCAGGTCGCCGCGCAGGTGCGGTACTTCGCGTCCGGCCTCGCCACCGAGCCCGCGGACGTCGCCGAGCTGCTCGGCTGGGTGACCGGGCTCGGCCCCGCCGGGCCCGGCGACGGCGACGCGCCCCTGACCGACGCCGCGCAGGAGCCGCCGGGCACCGCGCCGCTGCGCGCCCCCTGGCCGGTGCGGGGGCGGGGCTCGGGCCGCGTCCCCATCGGGTACCAGGTCGGACGGTGGGCGGTGCTGTCCGGGGTGTCGGCGCTGACCGTCGCGACCGTCACCGGCGCCGTCCTCGCGGCCGCCGAGCGGTTCCCGTTCTGACCCCCCGCGCCGTCTCCGCGGCGCCCCGCCCGGCCCGCGAAGGTTGCGTCACGGAACTGACGCCGCGTACGGTCGGAGGGTGATCGTCCGCATCGGCATGGCTCCGGCAGCGTCCGCCCTCGGCCCCGAGTCCCTGACCGCGCTCGCGCGCGGGCTCGAACGCGAGGGGTTCGACTCCCTGTGGGTGTCGGAGCGGGTCACGGGCCCCGCGCTCGACCCCATGGTGGCCCTGACGTACGCGGCGGCGCTGACGTCCCGGATCAAGTTCGGGATGGCCGTGATGACGCTCCCCGGACGCGCTCCCGCCGTCCTCGCCAAGGAGACGGCCTCGCTCGACGTGCTGTCGGGCGGGCGGTTGCTGCCCGCGTTCGGGCTCGGCCAGCGGCACGCGGGCGAGCAGCAGGCGTTCGGGGTGCGGCGGGAGGAGCGGGCGGCGATCTTCGAGGAGGCGCTGCCGCTGCTGCGCCGGTTCTGGGCCGAGGACGAGGTCACCCACGACGGGCCCCGGTTCCGCTACGAGGCGCTGCGCGTGCTGCCGAAGCCCGCCAAGCGGGGGTTCGACGTGTGGATGGGCGGGACGTCCGAGCCGGAGCTGCGCCGCACCGGCCGGCTGGCGGACGGGTGGCTCGCCGCGTTCACCACTCCGGCCGAGGGCGAGCGCGCCCGGCTGGTCGTCCAGGAGGCGGCGGCGGGCGCGGGGCGCGAGATCGAGGAGGAGCACTTCGGCGCGGTCGTCCCGTACCGGCGCGGGCCGCTGTCCGCCGAGGCGGAGGCCCGGTTCGCGCGCGTGCGGCGGGTCAGCGGGCCCGCTCCGCTCAAGGACGTCGTGCCCGACCTGGACGGCCTGGCGGCGCATCTCGGCCGGCTCGTCGAGGCCGGCCTGTCGAAGTTCGTCCTGGCTCCGCCGGCGCCGCCGGACGACTGGGACGCCGAACTCGCCGACGTCCGCGACGCCGCCCTGCACCTGCAGACCCGGCGCTAGTCGAGCGCGGCGAGGATGAAGCCGGCGACCTCGTCGGCGAGCCGGGCGGCCGTCTTCGGGCCGTCCGGGCGGTACCAGGACGGCAGCTGGTTGACCATGCCCAGCGCGACGATCGTCACGGTCTCGGCGGGCGTGGCGGCGCCGAACACGCCGTCCCGCTGGCCCTCCTCGACCAGGCCGCGGAACGCCGCGTGGTAGCGGCGGCGGTCGGCGCGGACCGAGCGCATCCGGGCGTCGTCCAGCCGGTCCTTGTCGCGGGCGAACACCTTCGCCTCGTCGATGTGCTCCGCCGTGCTGCGGATCAGCCCGGTCAGCACGGCGCGGACGGCCTCGCGCGGCGGCAGGCCGCGGGCCAGCACGGCGCCGAGGTCGGCGAGCTGCCGGGCGATCAGCGAGTGGTAGATCTCGTAGAGGAGATCGTCCTTGGAGTCGAAGTAGTGGTAGAGCGCGCCCTTGGTGACCTCGGCGGCCGCGACGATGTCCTGCACGGACGTCCCGTCGAAGCCGCGCTCGGCGAACAGCCGGAGCGCGGCGTCCAGGATCCGCCGCTCGACCGCGCTCTGCCGTACGGGCGCCGTCGATTCCGGCGCCGGTACCGTGTCCGCCACCTGGGCACCTCCTTCGCGCGGGCATTGACGCGGATGCGTCCCGCGTCTTAGCTTGCCAGAAACCGACCGGTCGGTATGCACCGGTGGCGCGTTTTCCCGAGGAGAGCCGATGCCCGCAGTAGAGACCGTCCGCGGCCCAATCGACGTCACCGGCCTGGGACGCACGTACATGCACGAGCACGTCTTCGTCCTCGGCGCCGAGAACATCGAGAACTACGGCGCGGGCGACTGGTGGGACGAGGAGGAGAAGGTCGCCGACGCCGTCGCGAAGCTGCGCGAACTGGCGGGACGCGGCATCACCACGATCGCCGACCCGACCGTGTGGGGGCTCGGCCGCTACATCCCGCGCATCCAGCGGATCGCCGAGCAGGTCCCCGAGCTCAACATCATCGTCGCCACCGGCATCTACACCTACAACGACCTCCCGTTCCAGTTCCACTTCCGGGGCCCCGGCACCATGCTGGACGACGGCCCCGACCCGATGATCGCCGACTTCACCCGCGACCTGACCGAGGGCATCGCCGGGACCGGCGTCAAGGCCGCCTTCCTCAAGTGCGCCATGGACGCGCCCGGCCTCACCAGGGGCGTCGAGCGCATCCTGCGGGCCGTCGCCGGGACGCACCGGGAGACGGGCGCGCCGGTCACCGTCCACACCGAGAGCTCGACCCGCGCGGGCCGGACGGTCGCGGGCATCCTCGGCGAGGAGGGCGTGGACCTCACCAAGGTCGTCATCGGGCACGCGGGCGACAGCAACGACCTCGACTACCTGATGGAGCTGGCCGACACCGGCGCGATCCTCGGCATGGACCGGTTCGGCCTCGACGTCATCAACCCGACCGAGAGCCGGGTCGCCACCGTCGCGGCGCTGTGCGAGCGCGGGTACGCCGACCGGATCGTCCTCAGCCACGACGCGAGCTGCTTCATCGACTGGTTCGGGCCGGACCCGGCGACCGTCCCGGCGATGCAGCCGAACTGGAACTACCGGCACATCAGCGACGACGTCCTGCCCGCGCTGCGCGCCGCGGGCGTCGGCGACGCGCAGATCGACCAGATGCTGGTCGGCAACCCCCGGCGCTACTTCACCCGCTGACCGGCCGCGCGGCGGCACCTCCTTTACATAGCGGACTATTTCCCATGAATCGGGAATCATGGAGAGAATCTGCGGGAGGAGGCACCGAGGTGAGCGAGTACCCCGTACGTCGCGGCCTGCGTGCCGCTGTTCCGATACTGCTGGCCGTGCTGCCGGCCCTCCTCGTCCCGGGCTGCCGGGTCGTCGAGAACGGGGGGACGGGGGACGTCCCGCCGGTCGTGGAGACCACCGCGACCAAGCAGGCCAAGCCCAGCGGGCGCAAGCCGGGCGTGGTCAACATCGAGACCGAGCAGGAGCTGAGCGGCACCCGCGCCGCCGGGACGGGCATCGTGCTCACCGCGGCCGGCCTGGTGCTGACCAACAACCACGTGATCAAGGGCGCCACCGCGATCAAGGGGACGGACACCGACAACCGCCGCACCTACCCCGCGGAGGTCGTCGGCTACGACCACGCGGGCGACATCGCGGTGATCCGGCTGACCGGCGCGACCGGTCTGAAGACCGCCGCGTTCGCCTCCGCGTCCAGGGTGGACGTCGGCGACGTGGTGACCGCGGTCGGCAACGCGGGCGGCAAGGGCGGCTCGCCCGCCGTCGTCACCGGCAAGATCACCGCGCTGGAGCAGGCGGTGACCGCCCGCGACGACAGCAGCGGCACGTCCGAGCGGCTCACCGGGCTCATCGAGACCAACGCGCCGATCAAGCCGGGCGACTCCGGCGGCCCCCTCCTCGACACCCGCGGGAAGGTCATCGGCATCAACACCGCGGCGTCCGCCGGGCTCACCACGAAGGGGGCCGAGCCGAAGAAGGACCACCGCGGCTACGCCATCCCGTCCGACCGGGCGCTGGAGACCGCCCGCCGGATCCAGCGCGGCGAGGCGTCCTCGACCGTGCACATCGGCCGGACGGCCATGCTCGGCGTCAAGGTGCGCTCCAACGGCCGCTCCCCCGGCGCGCTCGTCGCCGAGGTCGTGCCCGGCACGCCCGCCGAGGCCGCCGGGATCCCGGTGGGCGCCGCCATCGTCGCCTTCGCCGACGGGGTCGTGGACTCCCCGACCGCCCTGACCTCCATGATGCTCGCCCACCATCCGGGCGACGCCGTCCGCATCGAATGGACGACCCGCCAGGGCGCCCGCCTGGCGACCACGCTCCGCCTGGGGGAAGGCCCGCCCCAGTAGCGGCGCCCGGCGTGCGAAAGTGGAGGCGGCCGCCGACTCGGCCGGACCGCGAACGAGGAGTGCCCCATGACGCGCAAGGCGCCCGCCGACGACTTCGACGACTCGGGTCTGGAGGTCACGAAGCCGAAGACGTGGGCGGCGGGCGTGCCGGGGGTCACGGCCGCGCTGCGCGGCGCGTACGCGCAGATGGGCGCCGGGCGGACGGCGCTGACGCTGCTGCGCGTCAACCAGCGGCGGGGCTTCGACTGCCCGGGCTGCGCCTGGCCGGAGGGCGACCGCCGGCACGTCGCCGAATTCTGCGAGAACGGCGCGAAGGCCGTCGCGGAGGAGGCGACGCGGCGGCGCGTCACGCGGGAGTTCTTCGCCCGGCACACCGTCGCCGAGCTGGGCGAGCGGTCCGACCACTGGCTCGGGCAGCAGGGCCGGCTCACCGAGCCGATGGTGCGGCGCGCCGGATCCGAGCACTACGAGCCCATCGGATGGGACGAGGCGTTCGGGCTGCTGGCGTCCGAGCTGACCGCCCTCGGCTCCCCGGACGAGGCCGTCTTCTACACCTCGGGGCGCACCGGCAACGAGGCCGCGTTCGCCTACCAGCTGTTCGCCCGCGCGTTCGGCACCAACAACATGCCGGACTGCAGCAACATGTGCCACGAGTCGTCGGGGTCCGCGCTGAGCGAGACGATCGGCGTCGGCAAGGGCTCGGTCCTCCTCGAAGACCTCTACCAGGCCGACCTCATCTTCGTCGTCGGCCAGAACCCGGGGACCAACCACCCGCGGATGCTGTCGGCGCTGGAGCGGGCCAAGAAGGAGGGCGCCCGGATCGTCGCGGTGAACCCGCTGCCCGAGGCGGGGCTGATGCGGTTCAAGAACCCGCAGCGGCCGTCCGGGGTGACCGGGCAGGGCACGGTGCTCGCCGACCGGTTCCTGCAGATCCGGCTGAACGGCGACCTCGCGCTGTTCCAGGCCCTCAACCGGATGCTGCTGGAATCGGACGAGCCCGACGCCCTCGACCGCGGCTTCCTCGCCGCGCACGCGCACGGGTTCGCGGCGTTCGAGGAGCACGTCCGCGGCCTCGACTGGGCCGACGTACTGGAGGCGACCGGCCTCACCCGCGGCGAGATCGCCGCGACGCTCGGCGACGTGCTCGCCGCGAAGAAGATCATCGTCTGCTGGGCGATGGGCCTCACCCAGCACCGCAACTCGGTGCCGACGATCCGCGAGATCGTCAACTTCCTGCTGCTGCGCGGCAACATCGGCCGTCCGGGCGCGGGCGTCTGCCCGGTGCGCGGCCACTCCAACGTGCAGGGCGACCGGACCATGGGCATCTGGGAGAGGCCCAAGCCCGCGTTCCTGGACGCCCTCGCCGCCGAGTTCGGCTTCGAGCCGCCGCGCGAGCACGGCCTCGACACCGTGGACGCGATCCGCGCCATGCGGGACGGCAGGGCCCGGGTGTTCCTCGGCATGGGCGGCAACTTCGTCCGCGCCACCCCCGACTCGGCCGTCACCGAGGCGGCGCTGCGCGGGTGCCGGCTGACCGCGCAGGTGTCCACCAAGCTCAACCGGTCGCACGCGGTGACGGGCGAGCTGGCGCTGATCCTCCCCACGCTCGGCCGCACCGAGCGCGACGTGCAGGCGTCCGGGCCGCAGTTCGTGTCCGTCGAGGACTCGATGGGCATGGTCCACGCGTCCCGGGGGCGGCTGGCCCCGGCGTCCGGGCACCTGCTGTCGGAGGTCTCCATCGTGTGCCGCCTCGCGCGGGCGGCGCTGCCCGGCTCGGGCATCGGCTGGGAGGCGATGGAGCGCGACTACGACGTGATCCGCGACCACGTGTCCCGGGTCGTGCCCGGCTTCGACGGCTACAACGCGCGGCTCCGCGAACCGGGCGGCTTCACGCTCCCGCACGCGCCCCGCGACGAGCGCAGGTTCCCGACCGCGACCGGCAAGGCCAACCTGACGGTGAACGAGCTGGAGGTGCTGCGGGTCCCGGAGGGCCGGCTGCTGCTGCAGACCGTCCGCAGCCACGACCAGTACAACACCACCATCTACGGGCTCGACGACCGCTACCGGGGCGTCAAGGCGGGACGCCGGGTCGTGTTCGTCAACCCGGCCGACCTGGCCGCGCTCGGGATCGCCGACGGCGCGGCGGTCGACCTCGTCTCCGAGTGGCCGGGCGACGCCGAGCGGCGCGCCCCCGGCTTCCGCGCCGTCTCCTACCCGACCGCGCCCGGCTGCGCGGCGGCCTACTTCCCGGAGACCAACGTCCTCGTCCCCCTCGACAGCACCGCCGAGGTCAGCAACACCCCGACGTCCAAGTCCGTGGTCGTCCGGCTCGAACCGGCCTGATCTTCCGCTCCGGCCGGTCGCCGGGCGGGCGGCGGCGGATTAGGCTTCGCCCATGACGAACCTCCCCGAGCCGTCCGGCGGGCCCTCGGCCCCGGACATGCGAGCCGGTGACGCCGACCGGGAGCAGGCCGCACAGGTGCTGCGCGACGCGGCGGGCGACGGACGGCTCACCCTCGCCGAGCTGGACGAACGGCTGGACGCGGTCTACGCGGCGAAGACCTACGGGGAGCTCGCGCCGCTCACCCGCGACCTGCCGGCGCCGGGCACGTCCGCGCCGGCGGCGCCGCTCACCGGGGCGGACTGGCGGCCGGTCCGGGGCGCGCCGTCCTGGCGGATCGGCATCGGGATCATGAGCGGGTTCAACCGGACCGGCGTCTGGAACGTGCCCCGCAAGTTCAGCGCGTTCGCGTTCTGGGGCGGCGGGAAGATCGACCTGCGCGAGGCCCGGTTCGACGAGGGCACCGTGACGATCCGGGCCCTGGCGATCATGGGCGGGTTCGAGATCATCGTGCCGGACGACATCACCGTGCACGTCAAGGGCCTCGGCATCATGGGCGGCTTCGACCAGCGGGCGAGCGGTCCCGGCGTGCCCGGCTCGCCCACGGTCGTGGTGAAGGGGCTCGCGTTCTGGGGCGGCGTCGGGGTGAAGCGCCGCAAGCGCCGCGGCGCGAAGAAGCGGCGCGAGGAGCTGGGGCAGGGCGAGGCCGGCTAACCCCGGCAGGGCGAGGCCGGCTAACCCGGCAGGACGTCCGCGGCACACCACCGGGCCCACGGTCTCACCTCCGGGGCACGCGGCCATCTCATCGACGGACAGGTCCGCTTCACTTTCGGGCCATTGTCCCGCTCACCCCTCCCTACTATCGTCACTCTGAGTAAAGAGATGCTCACGTAGCGTCCTCAGGCGCCCGCCCTGCGGGCCGTCGCGCAGTCGGCCGGTCTGTCGATTCCGCCGACCGGGGACGAGCGGCCGAGCACGACCACCAGGAGGGCGAGCCGATGAGATCTGGCCCCAAACCACCCAGCGACCTGACGAAGCACAAGGGCATCGAGACCGTCCGCCAGATCCAGAGCCTGATGCTCCTGTGCTCGGTGCTGCCGCCGGACGGCAAGATGCGCGAAATGCTGAAACTCGCGCTCGAGATCCGCAATGAGGAATTCCCGGCCGACATCGCGCCGATCCGCGACCTGCACCCGCAGGCCACCAAGACCTGGCTCGAGTTCTTCTGGACCCGGGTCGGCATATCCGCCGAGGAAAGGGAGCTGATCGACTGGCAGAACACCAAGGAGAAAATGGATGTAGCCGTCCAGGAGCTACAGAACGCCGAGCGGAGGCTCGGCATGAAACTGGCCCCCCGGATGGTCGAGTAAAAGGCACCAGACCAGGAGGAAAAATGTCATCGAGCACCATTCTCCGGCACGCCGCCGCCGACGCGGACTTCCGCGCCGAACTGCTCACCGCAGCGGACTACTTCGGCGTGCCCGCCACCGCCGTCCCGGCGGCGGTCGAGCAGCAGGACACCGCGTCGCTGGGCTACTGGACCGAGGGCGTCGCCGCCTTCGACGCCTACGCCTGCGCGTCGACCTGCAGCTCGGGCCCGTTCACCTTCGCGTGCGACGGAAGCACCAAGTAGGGCACGGCTCCACCGAACGGCCCCGGTCCTCGCGCCGGGGGTGAGCGGAAGCTCGGATGGGCCGAAGCCATCGGCCCATCACCCGCCCTTTCCACACAGCCGAGGAGTGCGCCCGCGTGAAGCCGACCTACCCACTGGACCTCGCGGCCCGCGCCGCCAACCTGTCCGAGCGGATCCGGATCGTGTCCGCCCTGGGCCCGCCCGACGCCCCGGAACCGCCGGCGCCCTTCGACGTCTGGAAGATCGACCGGCTGGCCGCCAAGCTGGCCGCCAAGTTCGGCGCGGAGACGAGCCCGCGGCGGGGGCGGCCGCCGCACACCGAGCAGTCGCTGCGCGAGGTCCTGCGCGCCTACCGCGGGCACGAGCTCGGCCTCACCGATCCCACCGGCCCGCTGGGCCGGATGCTGGCGGACGTCCACGCCGGCTGGCTGCCCGCCTACCGCGCCGCGCTGGACGGGTTCGATCCCGCCGGCGACGCGTCCGCGGGGGCGGACTGGCGCGCGGACGACGTCTACTACGGCCGGCTCGCCACCGCCTGCGAGCCCTTCCTGGTCGAGCTCGGCCGCCGGCTGACCCGGGCGATCGACGGCGCCCCCGCGTCCGCGGTCCGCGTGGCGCCCCGGCTGGCGGCCGACTTCCAGACCTACCTGCTCGACCGGTTCGAGCTGGCGCTGGCCTGGGCGGTGGAGGCCGACGCGAAGGTGCACTGCCAGGTGCACGGCATCGACCCGGCGAGCGCGACCCGCGAGGACTACCGCGCCTACCTCGACAAGACGTTCGCCGACGCCGGCGCCTACCACCGCTTCTACCTGGAGTTCCCCCTCCTGGGCCGCTGGCTCGCCCAGGCCACCGGGCTGCTCGCCGAGCACGGCGCCCAGCTGATCGCCCGCTTCCGGGACGACGCCGCCGAGCTGTCCCGCGCGTTCTTCGGGCAGCCGGTCACCGCCGTGCGCACCGCGCGGCTCGGCCGCTCCGACCACCACGCCGGGAACCGCAGCGTCGCGATCGTCGAGGTCGAACTCGCGGACGGCGCCCACGAGTGCGTGGTCTACAAGCCCCGCGGCCTCGAGGGCGAGGCCGGGTTGCAGGGGCTGCTGGCGCGGCTGCGCACCGACGGGGTCCTCGGCTACGCCGAGCGGCCCGTCCTCCCGAGGGACGGCTACGGCTTCGAGGCGCTGATCCCGCAGGGGCGCAACCGGGTCGCCACCCGGGAGCAGGCGGAGCACGTCTACGCCGAGCTCGGCGGCTACCTGGCGATCTTCTACGTGCTGGGGGGCGGCGACCTGCACTTCGAGAACGTCCTCATCGCGGACGGCCACGCCTTCATCTGCGACTGCGAGACGGTGCTCGGGGCGCTGCCCAAGGGGCACCCGCGCCCGTCGGGCACCCTGATGGACTCGGTCTTCAAGACCGGCCTGATCGAGTGGCCGAGGGGCGGCGCGGCGCCCGAGGGCGAGATGCGGATCAGCGGGTACACCGGCGGCGGCGGATACGAGATGCCGATGCCGGTGCCCGAGGTCGACCGGCGGCAGTCCTTCGCGTCGTCGGTCACGCACCGCGACGGAGTGCGCGTCGACCCGGGGGCCGCCAACCGGGTGTTCATCGGCGACGAGCTGACGCACGCGGAGGACTTCGCCGACGCCATCGGGTCCGGCTTCGACCGGGTCTACCGGTGGTTCCAGCAGCGGCCCGACGAGGCGATCGCGTGCGTACGCGGGCTGTTCGCCGGTTCCAGCGTCCGGTTCATCAACTGGAGCACGCAGGTCTACTCGCAGCTGCTGGCGGCGGCCCGGCATCCCCGGTGCCTGCTGGAGCCGCTGGAGGTCGACCTGCTGATCAACACCGTGCGCACCTTCCCGCGCAAGTGGGACCAGGACGCGGCCCTCCCGGACTGGGAGCTGGAGTCGCTGTGGCGCCAGGACGTCCCGCTGTTCACCGTCGGGGCGGACCGCACCGGGCTCGTCCACGACCACGCGTCCGCCGTCGGGGCGGAACTGGAGGTCAGCCCGCTCGACCACGCCGCCTCCCGGATCAGGGGGCTGTCCGGGCAGAACCGCGCCCAGCAGCGCCAGTACATCGCCGCCGGGCTGTCCGGCGGCGACGTCACCAGCGCCGACTTCGCCGCCACGTGCGTCGAGCGGGCGGCCGGCCTCGGGGAGCAGCTGTGCGCGATGCTCCGCGCGCCGGACGCGCCCGCCCCGTGGACGTCCTTCGTGATCACCGGCGAGGGGCGGGACGAGGTCGACATCGAGGGCGACCTCTACAACGGCTCGGGCGGCATCGCCCTGTTCCTGGCCTACCTCGACGCCCTCGATCCGCGTCCGGAGTTCCACGCGGCCGCGCGGCGGGCGCTGGAGCACGCCACCGCCACGGTCGACCGGCGGCGCATCGGCGCCTTCACCGGGCTCGGCGGCATGATCTACGTCCTCACGCACCTGCACCGCCTGTGGGGCGAGCGCGCCCTGCTCGACCGCGCACTCGAACTCTGCGACGAGCTGACCGGGCGCATCGACCGGGACGACCACCTGGACGTCTTCCACGGCGCGGCCGGGCTCATCCCGGTGCTGATCGGGCTGGCCGGCGCGGCGGACGGGCGCGGCCTGGAGCAGGCGCACCGGTGCGCCGGGCACCTGCTGCGCCGCGCGGAGGCCGACGGCGGCTCCCTCTCCTGGCCCGGCGCCGACCTCGGCGCCGCCGGGGCCAACCTGACCGGGCTGTCGCACGGCGCCGGCGGCGTCGGCTGGGCGCTGATCGCGCTGGGCCGGCTCACCGACCGGCCCGAGTACGTCTCGGCGGGGCGGCGAGCCTTCGCCTACGAGTCCCGCCACTTCGACGACAGCGCACAGGACTGGTACGACCTGCGCGAGTTCCCCGGCGGGACGCTCTGGCGGGGACGCCACTACGCCAACGCCTGGTGCAACGGCGCGTCGGGCATCGGGCTGACCCGCATCCAGAGCTGGGCCCTGCTCGGCAAGGACGACGACGCGCTGCTGACCGAGTCGCGGCGGGCGCTGACGGCGACGATGCGCAATTTCCCGCGGCTGATGAACGACTCGCTGTGCCACGGCCGGTCGGGCAACGCCGAGCTCTTCCTGCGGTTCGCGCTGCTGGCGGACGAGCCGGCGTTCCGCCTGGAGGCCAACGTCCAGGTGCAGGCGCAGTGGCGCAACCTCGAGGACGCCCCGCCGGCGTCCGCCAGCGGCTTCTTCCCCGGGCTGATGCTCGGCCTGTCCGGTTTCGGAATGCACTTCCTGCGGCTGGCCCATCCTGAGCGGGTCCCCTCGGCGCTGCTCCTGGACGCCCCGCCGCCACCCGCGTCGACCAGAGGAGTGATGTGACACATGTCCGTTGAGTCCTGCGCCGCCTTCCTGCGGGTCGCCCTCGGCGACGCGCAGGTCCGGCAGCAGATGAAGGCCATGACCGCGGTCGCGGAGATGGTCCGCCTCGGCCGGTCGCACGGCTACGTCTTCGACGGCCGGGATCTGGCGGCGGCGTCCTCCTCCCCGGACCTCGCCGCGGCCGTGGCCGCACCCGCGGCGCGGCCGGCGCCGCCCGCGGCCGAACCGACCGCGTTCTACCACCACGAGTACGACATGGACCAGATCCCCGGTTTCGCCGCCGTCATCGACGAGCTGCCGGCGTTGAAGATCAAGCCGTCCACGGTCGACCTCGCGCGTTTCGACGAGCGCTTCCGCGCGGAGGACCTGCGCTCCACCTCGCTGCTCCCGGGCAGCGCCGAGTACCGGCGGTGGCGTGCCGGGCTGGACCCGCGGGACAGGCGCGACTTCCACCTCGTCAACCTGGACGACCACGTCGACCACGCGGGCTACGCGGCCTATTACGCGGCCAAGACCCGCCTGGTCGCCGCGCTGGAAGAGGTCTTCGACGGCGAGGTCCGGATGTCCGGCAGCATGTGGTACCCGCCGTCGAGCTACCGGTTGTGGCATACCAACGAGGACCAGCCCGGCTGGCGGATGTACCTGATCGACGTCGACGAGGAGTTCCCCGACCCCGAGCGCACCTCCTTCTTCCGGTACCAGCACCCCGAGACCCGCGAACCGGTCACGCTCCTGGAACGGCCCCGGCTCGCCCGGTTCTTCAAGGTCGAGCAGGACCCGGACCGGCTGTTCTGGCACTGCATCGTCAACCCGACGCCGCGGCACCGGTGGAGCTTCGGCTTCAACGTCCCCGACACCTGGTTCGCCGGCATCGCGGGCCGGTCGTGAGCGTGCGGCCGGACGCCGCCGCCACCGCGCCCGCCGGGCCCGCTCCGGTGACCCCCGCGATCAAGGCGACCGGCCTGCGCAAGCGGTACCCCGGCGTCGACGCGGTGGCCGGGGTCGACCTGACGGTCGCCCCCGGCGAGAGCTTCGGGTTCCTCGGGCCCAACGGGGCGGGCAAGACCACCACGATCGCGATGCTGTGCACGCTGGCGGCGCCCACGTCCGGCCGGGTCGAGATCGCCGGCCACGACACGCGGACGGACGCCGCGGCGGCGCGCCGCCGGATCGGGCTGATCTTCCAGGAGTCCACCCTGGACGGCGAGCTGACCGCGGCCGAGAACCTGCGGTTCCACGCCGATCTGTACAACGTCCCGGCGGCGCGGGTACCGGCGCGCATCGCGGAGACGCTCGCGCTGGTCGGGCTGACCGGCTGCCGCGACCGGGTGGTGCACACCTTCTCCGGCGGCATGCGCCGCCGCCTGGAGATCGCGCGGGCGCTGCTGCACCGCCCGCAGATCCTGTTCCTGGACGAGCCGACCATCGGGCTGGACCCGAACGCCCGCGCCCAGGTCTGGCGCTACCTGCGGCACGTCTGCGAGAACGAGGCGGTCACCCTCTTCCTGACCACCCACCACCTCGAAGAGGCCGAGCAGTGCGACCGCATCGCGATCATCGACGCGGGCCGGATCGTCGCGCAGGGCAGCCCGGCCGAGCTGAAGTCGGTGCTCGGCGCCGACCGGGTGGACCTGCGCACCGGCGACGACGCGGCGGCGGCGGCGCTGATCGGCGAGCGCCTCGGCCTGGACGTGCTCCGGGGCCGGGAGGGGCTGCGCCTCCAGGTGCCCGACGGGGCGCGGGTATTGCCGCGGCTGCTCACCGAACTCGACGTCCCCGTGTACGAGGCGCGGGTCACCTCGCCGAGCCTGGACGACGTCTTCCTGCACCACACGGGCCACCGGATCCGCGACGAGACCCCGCCGGAACCGCCCGGCGCGGCGGGCGCGGCGCCCCGCGCGGTGCGGGAACCCGCGGCGTCCGAGCCCGCCGGGGGCGGGCCGCGGGCGGAACTGCGCGCCATGGGGATGGTGTGGCGGCGCGAGATGCTGCACTTCAGGCGCGACCGCCTCGGAGCCGCCATCTCGCTGGTCCAGCCGCTGATGTTCCTGTTCATCCTCGGCGTCGGGCTGGCGAGGCTGATGCCCGGCCCCAGCGGCGACGCCTACCAGCTCTTCCTCTTCTCGGGGGCGCTGGTGACGGCCGCGCAGGGGCCCGCCCTCGCCACCGGAACCTCCATCATGTGGGACCGGCAGGGCGGATTCCTGCGCGAAATGCTCGCGGGCCCGGTCAGCCGCGGCTCGCTGCTGGTCGGCAAGTGCCTGGGCGGCACGACGGTGGCCGCCTGCCAGGGCGGCATCCTGCTCGGCACCGCCGGCCTGGTCGGCGTCCCCCTCGACGGCGTCCTGATCACGCTGCTGCTGGGCGAGCTGGTGCTGGTGTCGCTGGCCATGACCGTCCTGAGCGTGCTGCTGTCCACCCTCATCCGCCGCCCGCAGACCTTCGGCACGGTGCTGACCGTGATCATGGCGCCGCTGGTGTTCCTGTCCGGCACGTTCTTCCCGATCGGCGCGATGCCGCCGTGGATGGCGGCGCTCGCGCTGGCCAACCCGCTCACCTACGCGGTGGACGTGATGCGCCGCACCATCACGGCCTACCTGCCGGACGCCCCGTCCGGGCTGTTCCAGCCGCTGAGCCTGGGGTCGTGGCATCCGCCGGTGGCGCTCGAATGCGGCCTGATGGCCGCGCTCACGGCCGGCGGCCTGGCCTGGGCCGCCCACCGCTTCTCCCGCACCGCCTGAACCGCCGCTCCGGCGGCACGGAACGGGCGGCTCACGAGGAGGCCGACGAGCGAGCAGCGGAAGGGGCGGGAACGCCGCGGAGAGCCGGCGCGGGGCGGGTAGCGCTCAGCCGGCGGCGATGCGGTCGAGCCATTCGCCGAGCATCGCCGCCTCGGTGGCGGTCAGCGCGGTGGGCGGGGCGGCGTCCAGGGCCGCGCGCAGCGCCACCGCGCGGGCGTTCGCCGCGGTATCACCGCCGGGCCGCTCCCCGTCCTGGACGGTGATCGCGGCCAGCACCGCCTCGCGGGTCCGGACGGACAGGTCGTCGTCGACCGCGCCGGAGATGACCGAGAGGGTGACGCCGACCCCCGCGGCGTGGATCATCCGGGCGGCGGTCCCGACGGCGACGCGCAGCCGCCCGGCGCGGGCGACGGCCTCGACCAGCCCGGTCAGGAGGCGGTCGGCCTCCGCCGCGACGGGCGGCGTCCGGGCCGTGCCGTACATCAGCGTGTAGAACGCGGGGTTGGTGCGGCCGAACTCGACGTGCAGGTCCCAGCCCTGGCGCAGGTCGTCGACGGGGTCTCCGGTGCGGGCCTGGGCGCGCTTGCTCGCCAGGTACCGCTCGAACCCGTGCGCGGCGACGGCGTCGAACAGGCCGCGCTTGTCGCCGAAGTGGTGGTAGAGGGTCGGCGCCCCGACCCCGGCGGCGGTGCACACGGCGCGCGTCGAGACCGGCTCGCCGGCCGCCTCGGCGAGCAGCCCGGCGGCCGCGCGGACGATCCGGTCCCGCGTGTCGGGGTCCTTCTGAGCAGTCACAACATCGATGTTACAGAAATTCATCGAGCAACGCTATGCTCACGGGTGTAGCGTTACTACAGTCATCGCTATATCAACGCTATGGCGGTCGTCCCGGCCGCCACCGCCACACGAGAGGGGATGCGCCCATGCGCAGCGCCGTTCTTTCCGCCGCCGGCGGGCCACTGGAGATCGTCGAGCGCGCGGCGCCGGAGCCCGGCCCCGGCGAGATCCTGGTCCGGGTGACCGCGTGCGGGATGTGCTTCAGCGAGGTCAACCACCTGCGCGGGCACTACCCGTTCGGGACGTTCCCGACCGTCCCCGGGCACGAGATCTCCGGCGTCGTCGCCGCGCTCGGCGAGGGCGTCCACTGGCCCGCCCCCGGCACCCCGGTCGGCGCCGGATGGATCCACGGGTCGTGCGGCCACTGCGACCAGTGCGTCCGCGGCGACCAGATCCTGTGCACCGGCGCGCCCAAGCGGGTCACCGGCGTCAACACCGACGGCGGCTACGCCGAGTACTTCACGGCCCGCGCCGGCTTCGTCACCCCGCTGCCGGACGGCCTGGACCCGGTGGCCGGCGCGCCGCTGATGTGCGCCGGGCTCACCGCGTTCAACGGGCTCCGGCACGCCGGCGCCGCCGCCGGGTCGAAGGTCGCGGTGCTCGGCACCGGCGGCGTCGGCACGATGGCCCTCCGGTTCGCCGCCGCGATGGGCGCCCGCGTGGCCGTGGTGTCGCGGTCGCGCCGCGCCGAGGAGGAGGCCCGCCGCTTCGGCGCGGAGGAGTTCGTCGCGACCGCCGAGCGGGACCCGGCCGAGGCGCTGCGCGCCTGGGGCGGCGCGGACGTGGTGGTGAACACCGCGCCCGACACCGCGACCGGGCTCGCCGCGTTCGGCGGCCTGCGCCCCGACGGCACCCTGCTCTACCTCGGCATGGGCGCCGAGAACGTGAGCGTGCCGCCGGCCGCCCTCGTGATGAACCGGATCCGGGTGATGGGCGTGCCGTCCGGCTCCCCGCACGACCTGCGCGACACCCTCGCGTTCGCGGTCGCGCACGGGATCCTCCCGGAGGTCGCGCCGGTCGCGCTGGACGAGGCGCCGCGCGTCCTCGCCGCGATGGACGAGGGCGTCCACCGCGGCCGCGCGGTCATCGCCTTCCCGTGAGCCGCCTCCACGGGCGCGCCCGCTCGTAGGCCGCGCAGGCGGTCATGACCAGGGCGTCGGCGTGCCGGGCGCCGACCACCTGCAGGCCGACGGGCAGGCCGTCCGCGGTGAAGCCGCACGGCAGGTTCGCGGCCGGCTGCTGGGTCATGTTGAACGGGTAGGTGAACGGGGTCCAGCTCGTCCAGCGCGGGGACGGGGAGCCCTGCGGGGCCTCCCGCCCGGCCTCGAACGCGGCGATCGGCATCGTCGGGGTGAGCAGCAGGTCGTACCGCTCGTGGAACACCCCCATGCGGCGGCCGAGCTCCATGCGGCGCGCGGTGGCGGTGAGGTACTCGACGGCCGAGTACCGCGCGCCCTGCTCGCAGATCTCCTGGAGGCCCGGGTCGAGCCGTGCCCGGTCGGCCGGGGACAGGTGCTCGATCACCTTCGCGGCGCCCGCGAACCAGAGGACCTCGAACTCCTCGACGGGGTCGCCGCCGAGGCCGGGGTCGGCCTGCTCGACCTTCGCGCCCAGCTCGGTGAAGAACTCGGCGGCGGCGGCCACGGACGCCGCGACCTCCGGGTCGACCCGCGCGAACCCGAGGTCGGGGCTGAACGCGACGCGCAGCCCGGTCAGGTCGTCGGGGCCGCCGTCGGCGAACGGGACGTCCGGCGGCGGCAGCGCCGACCAGTCGCGGCCGTCGGCGCCGCACACCGCGTCCAGCAGCAGCGCCGCGTCGGCGACCGTGTTCGTCATCGGGCCGGTGTGCGCGAGCGTCCCGAACGGGCTCGCCGGGTAGTGCGGGATGCGGCCGTACGTCGGCTTGATCGTGAACGTGCCGGTGAACGCGGCGGGGATGCGCACCGAGCCGCCGCCGTCGGTGCCGAGGGCGAGCGGCGCCATGCCCGCCGCGACGGCCGCCGCCGCGCCGCCGGACGACCCGCCCGGCGTGCGGGAGGCGTCCCACGGGTTGCGGGTGACGCCGGTGAGCGGGTTGTCGGTCACGCCCTTCCACGCGAACTCCGGCGTGGTGGTCTTGCCGGCGAACACCGCGCCCTGCTCGCGGAGCCGCGCCACGGACGGCGAGTCCTCGTCCCAGGGGCCCGCCGGGTCGATCGTCGTGGAGCCGCGCAGGGTGGGCCAGCCGCGGGTGAGCAGGACGTCCTTGATGGAGACGGGCACGCCGTCCAGCGGGCCGAGCGTCGCGCCGCGCCGCCACCGGTCGGCCGCGCCGCGCGCCATGTCGAGCGTGGTCTCCTCGTCGACGAGGCAGAACGCGTTGAGCTTCGGGTCGTCCCGCGCGATCCGGGCGAGGACCGCCTCGGCGGCCTCGACCGGGGAGAGCGTCCCGGCCTCGTACGCCGCCAGGAGTTCGGTCGCCGTCAGGTCGGCCGCGTCGGTCATGGCTGCCCCCCTTGCTCGTAGCTGGAACGCTCGTTGCTGGAACGCTTGCTGCTGGAACGCTCGTTGCTGGAACCCTTGTTGCCGGAACCCTCGCCGCCGGAACCCGCGCGGCCGGAGCCCACGTAGCCGAGCCGCTTGTCCACGACGTTGCGCAGCGGGCGGCCCGCCACGTACCGGCCGAGGTTGTCGGCGAACAACCGGACGAGCTCGTCGCGCCAGCCGACCACGTCGCCGGACATGTGCGGGGAGACGACGACGTTCGGCATCTCCCACAGGGGGGAGGACGGCGGGAGCGGCTCGTCCTCGAAGACGTCGAGCGCGGCGCCGGCGATCCGGCCGTCGCGCAGCGCCTTGACGAGGTCGGGCTCGGCGACCAGCGCGCCCCGCCCCACGTTGACCAGCCGCGCGGACGGGCGCATCCGGTCCAGCGCGGCAGCGTCGATCATGCCGCGGGTCCGCGGCGTGAGCGGGGCCGCGAGCACCACGTAGTCGGCCTCGGCGAGCGCCTCGTCCAGCCGCTCCATCGGGAGGACGGAGCCGAGGTCGGGATCGGCGTCGCGGGCGGTGCGGCCGGCGCCGGTGACCGCCAGCCCGGCGGCGGCGAGGCGGCGGCCGATGGCCCGGCCGATCGGCCCGGTGCCGACGACGAGCGCGCGGGCCCCGGTGATCCGCTCGGTCTCGCGGTGCCGCCAGCGCCGCTCGGCCTGCATCCGGAACGTGGTGTGCAGGTCCTTGGCGAAGGCGAGCACGAGCCCGAGGACGTACTCGGCGATCGGCTCGTCGAAGATCCCTCGCGAATTGGTGACAACCGTGTCGCCGTCGGCCAGCGCGGGGAAGAGCAGGCGGTCGACGCCGGCGCTCGCGATGTGCACCCAGCCGGGCCCGCCCTCGGCCGGCCACGCGTCCGCGAGCGCGTCCGACAGGAAGTCCCACATGAAGAGCGCGGCGGCGCCCGGCAGGGCCTCTGCCAGCTCCGATTCCCGTACGTACCGGACGCGGGCGAGGCGTTCGGCGTCCGCCATGCCGCGCGGATGGACGTCCCCCACGAGCACCACCACGTCGGGCGGCACACCGCGCGCGTGCTGAACAGGGTCCATCGGCGTCACTTCCGGGTGTGCGGAGTTTACGAGAAGGCAACTCTGGGAGGCATTGACACGCTAGAAAGGGTTCGTAGGATTGTCAACAATCAGCGCGGTGCACTGCGGCCCCGGTTCACCGCGTTGGGACATGTGCTGCAAGACCGTCGCAACCGCTGCCCAAGCACAGGCCAGGACGGATCCCAGAGCGCTCTAACGAAACCCCCTCTCGGGGGTGTGGAGGGTTCTTCACCTCCACGAACATGGAGAGTCCTTCGGGTGGCGACGCTCTCGCCCACCCCTGTTCACGGGGAGGTCCAGCATGTCCAAGCTCATGACCATCACACTGGAGCGTCGCGGCGTCTCGTGCGTCGCGGAGCTGCTGGAGAAGGACGCGCCGCGGACCTGCGAGGCGGTATGGCGCGCCCTGCCGCTCGGAGGCGACGCGTACCACGCCAAGTACGCCCGCAACGAGGTGTACACGATGGTCGAACGGTTCTCCGAGGACGAGGTCGGCCTGGAGAACCCCACGATCACCCCCATCCCCGGCGACGTCGTCTACTTCTCCTTCGCGGGCGGCATGCTCGACCGCAAGTTCAAGGAGGAGAAGAACATCCACGCGCTGCCCGGCGTCATCGACCTCGCCATCTTCTACGGCCGCAACAACCTGCTGCTCAACGGTGACGTCGGGTGGGTGCCCGGCAACGTGTACGCGACGATCGTGGACGGCCTCGACCGGATGGCCGAGGCGTGCAACGACGTCTGGCGATCCGGCGGCGTCGGCGAGCGCCTGGTGTACGACCGTGCTGAGTCGTAGAGCGGTGGCCTCGCAGATGACATTCGACCCCACGCTGGTCGTCGGCCCCGAGCTGCTGGCCCAGCACGGCATCGGCGTGGTCGCGCCGTTCGACTTCGCCCTCGACCGCGAGTTGTGGCGGTGGACGCCCGACGACGTGTCGCTGTTCATGACCCGGCTGCCGTACGTCCCGGTCCCGGTCACCGTGGAGATGGCGTCCGCGCTGTCGGACCAGTCCATCGTCCGGCAGGCGACCCGGGACGTGCTCGCCCCCGAGCCGCTCGCGGTCGCCTACGCCTGCGCGTCGGGCAGCTTCATCCGCGGCAAGGCGGGCGAGCTGGAGCTGCACCAGTCGATGACGATGGCGGGCGCGCCCGTGTCGACGACGACCTCGGGCGCGCTGGTGGAGTCGCTGCGGCTGCTCGACGTCTCGCGCATCGCGGTCGTCACCCCCTACATCGACGCCGTCACCGACCGGCTCGTGTCGTTCCTCGACGAGTACGGGATCGAGGTGGTGTCGTCGGTCGGGATGGGGCTGCTCAGCCACATCTGGAAGGTCGGCTACGGCGAGATCGTGGCGGCGGTCTCGACGGTGGACGGCCCCGAGGCCGAGGCCGTCTTCATCAGCTGCACGAACGTGCCGACCTACGACATCATCGCGCCGCTGGAGCAGATGATCGGCAAGCCGGTGCTGACGGCCAACCAGGTGACGATGTGCTCGGCGCTGCGCGCGATGGGCCGCACCGCGGCCGGTCCCGGGCAGTCGCTGGCGCAGCTCGCCCCGTCCACGGCGGCCTGACCGAAATGTGCTCCATGATCCGCGAAGGTAGGATTGTCGACAACATGCGGCAGAACGTGGTGAGCGCCGGGTTCCTGTACCCGGGGTACAGCGCCGAGGACGACTACCCCGCCATCGAGCGCGCCCTGCGGAGCGCGGGACCGGGCGGCGTCAGCCTGCCGGTCGTGCACACGCTGATGCGCGAGGACGCGCACCGCGTCGACGCGCTCCTCGACATCGGGGGCGCCGACGTCCTCGGCGAGGGCGCGCGCGCACTGCGCGGCATGGGCGTCCGGTCCGCCGTCTGGGCCTGCACGAGCGGCAGCTTCGTGTTCGGCTGGGACGGCGCCGCGGCGCAGGTCGCGGGCGTCCGGGAGGCGGCGGGCGTGCCCGCGTCCAGTACGTCGTTCGCGTTCGTGCACGCGGCGCGGGCGCTCGGCCTGACCCGGGTCGCGGTCGCCGCGACCTACCCGGCCGACGTCGCCGAGCGGTTCGTCGCGTTTCTCGCCCACGCCGGGATCGAGGTGGTGGCGCTGTCCTGCCGGGGCATCGTCACCGCCGCCGAGGTCGGCACCCTCGGCCGCGACGAGGTGCTCGCCTTCGTCGCGGCCAACGACCATCCGGACGCCGAGGCGGTGCTGGTTCCCGACACCGCGCTGCACACCGTGTCCTGGCTCGACGAGCTGGAGGCACGGGTCGGCAAGCCGGTCCTGACCGCCAACCAGGTGAGCGTGTGGGAGGGGCTGCGGCTCGCGTCCGGTCCCGGGGGGCTTCCGCCGCGCACCGGGCTGGGCCGGCTGTTCGCCGTGCCCGCCGCCGTCTCCGCCGTCCCCGCCGGCCTCCCCGAGCAGGACGCCGGGCAGGGACGACATACCTGGCAGCTATGACGAAAGGGGCCCGCGGCATGGGCCGTTTGGGTGAGCTGGAACCTGTCCCCCGCAAGTCGACCGTCGAGCTCGTCTCGGACGAGCTGCGCTCGGCGATCATGTACGGGTCGCTGGAGCCCGGCGCGCAGCTCGGCGAGGCCGAGCTGGCCGGCCGCCTCGGCATCAGCCGCGGCCCGCTCCGCGAGGCGATGCAGCGGCTCGTCCAGGAGGGGCTGCTGGTCAGCGAGCCGCACCGCGGGCTGTTCGTGATCACGCTGGACGAGGGGGACGTCGAGGACGTCTACCTCGCCCGGCTCGCGATCGAGCGGGAGGCGTGCCGGCTGATCATGGAGCGGAACCGGGGCGAGGCGGTGGCCCGGCTCACCGAGGGCCTCGAGGCGCTCGTGGACGCGGCGGAGCAGCGCGACCGGGTCGCGATGAGCGACGCCGACCAGGCGTTCCACGAGGTGCTGGTCAGCTCGTCCGGCAGCCCGCGGCTGGAGCGGATGGCGCACACCCTGCTGGTGGAGACCCGGATGTGCCTGAACGCGCTGCAGGACACCTATCCCGAGCCGTCCGACCTCGTCGAGGAGCACCGCCGGCTGGTCGACGCGATCGGCGACGGCGAGGAGGAGCGGCTGCTCGTGCTCATCGAGGAGCACATGACCGACTCCATCCACCGCCTCCGCGCCAGCCGGCCGTAACCGCCGGGCGAGCGGAGGGGCCCCTGGACATCCGTGCCCGGGGGCACCTAGATTGCAGATTGTCGACAATCTACAGGAGGGCTGCATGGCCACGCTGTCACCCCTGCTCAAGCAGGCCACCCCGGTCCTGGCCGAACGCGGCGAGGGCGTGTACCTCTACGACACCGCCGGACGCCGGCACCTGGACTTCACCGCCGGCATCGGCGTGACGAACACCGGCCACTGCCACCCGCGGGTGGTCGAGGCGGCGCAGAAGCAGGTCGGCACGCTGATCCACGGGCAGTACACGACGGTCATGCACGAGCCCCTCCTGCGCCTCGTCGACGCGCTCGGCGAGGTGCTGCCGGACGGCCTGGACTCGCTGTTCTTCCTCAACAGCGGCAGCGAGGCCGTCGAGGCGGCCATCCGGCTGGCCCGGCACGCCACCGGGCGGCAGAACCTCGTCGTCTTCCACGGCTCGTTCCACGGCCGGACGATGGGCGCCGCCGCGCTCACCACGGCCGGCACGAAGTTCCGCGCGGGCATCGGCCCGCTCATGCCGGGCGCCGCCATCGCGCCGTTCCCGCAGTCCTACCGGTACGGATGGACCGAGGAGGAGGCCACCCGGTTCGCGCTGCGCGAGCTGGACTACCTGCTCGTCACCGCGAGCCCGGCGTCCGACACCGCCGCGTTCGTCGTCGAGCCGGTGCTCGGCGAGGGCGGCTACATCCCGGCGCCGCCCGCGTTCCTGGAGGGGCTGCGCGAGCGCGCCGACCGGCACGGCATCCTGCTGGTCATGGACGAGGTGCAGACCGGGTTCGGGCGGACCGGCCGGTTCTGGGGGCACGAGCACGCGGCCGCGCGGCCGGACGTCCTGATCACGGCGAAGGGCCTGGCCAGCGGGTTCCCGCTGTCGGCGATCGCGGCGCCCACCGCGCTGATGGAGCGTGCCCGGCCGGGCTCGCAGGGCGGCACGTACGGCGGCAACGCGGTCGCGTGCGCCGCCGCGCTCGCCACGCTGCGCGTCGTCCAGGACGAGGACCTCGTCGGCAACGCCGCCCGGCAGGGCGCGCGGCTGAACGACGGGCTCCGCAAGGTCGCCGCCGACCACCCGGAGATCGGCGACGTGCGCGGCCTCGGCCTGATGCAGGCGAGCGAGTTCACCACGGCCGGCGGCGAGCCCGACCCGGCCGCCGCGGCGCGGGCGCACCAGGCCGCCGCCGAGCACGGTCTCCTCCTGCTGACGTGCGGCGCGTACGGCAACGTCGTCCGGATGATCCCGCCGCTGATCGTCACCGCGGAGCAGGTCGACGACGCGCTCGGCCTCTGGGCGCGGGCCGTGGCGGACGCGGTCGGCTGACGTCCGGCGGGGGGGGCCGCCCGGCGCGGCCCCCCGCCCGGCCCGCCGCCCGCTCCTGTTAGATTCCGAATCTGGTTCTAACATTGCGGAGGCGGCGTTGAGTCCCTGGCACACCCCCGAACGCACGGAGCTGCGCCGGCTCGTCCGGGACTTCACCGAACGGGAGATCGTCCCGCACCTCGCCGAGTGGGAGGACGCGGGCGAACTCCCCCGGGCGCTGCACGCCGCGGCCGCCGAGGCGGGACTGCTCGGCGCCGGGTTCCCGGAGAAGGCCGGCGGGTCCGGCGGCGAGCTGTTCGACGCGCTGATCGTCGCCGAGGAGATCATCCAGTCGGGCGGGTCCGGCGGCGTCGTCGCGTCGCTGTTCACGCACGGGATCGCGCTGCCGCACATCATCGCGTCCGGCGACGACGCGCTGATCGACCGGTTCGCCCGGCCGGCGCTCGCCGGCGAGGCGATCGGCGCGCTCGGCGTCACCGAGCCCGGCACCGGGTCGGACGTGGCGGGCATCCGCACCACCGCCGTCCGCGACGGGGACCACTACGTCGTCAACGGCGCCAAGCTGTTCATCACCTCGGGCGTGCGCGCCGACTTCGTCACCACGGCGGTGCGGACGGGCGGGCCCGGCTTCGACGGCATCTCCCTCCTCGTGATCGAGAAGGGCGCCCCCGGCTTCACCGTGTCGCGGCCGCTGCGCAAGATGGGCTGGCTCTGCTCCGACACGGCGGAGCTGTCGTTCGGCGACGTCCGCGTGCCGGCCGCGAACCTGGTCGGCGCGGAGAACACCGGGTTCCTGCAGATCGTGCAGAACTTCGTGACCGAGCGGCTCTCCCTCGCCGTCCAGGCGTACGCGACGGCGCAGCGCTGCCTCGACCTCACCCTCGGCTGGGTCCGGGACCGGGACACCTTCGGCCGCCCGCTCGCGTCCCGCCAGCTCGTCCGGCACAAGATCGCCGAGATGGCCCGGCAGACGGACGTGGCCCGCACCTATGTCCGCGCGGTCGCCGAGCGGCACGCCGCCGGCGAGGACGTGCTCACCGAGACCGCCTACGCCAAGAACACCGCCGTCCTCGCGTGCGAGCACGTCGTGCACGAGGCCGTCCAGCTGCACGGCGGCATGGGCTACATGCGCGAGTCGGAGGTCGAGCGCCACTACCGGGACGCCCGCATCCTCGGCATCGGCGGCGGGACCACCGAGATCATGAACGAGATCGCGGCCAAACGGCTCGGCCTCTAGCAGCGGAACGGCGCCCGGCGGAGGACCGCCGGGCGCCGCCCGCGCGCGCTCAGCCGAGCGGCTTGGCGCAGTCGATGGGCCAGTACGGGCCCCAGACGTCGAGCGAGTTCAGCACGAACTTGATCGCCACCGGGTCGAAGGCGATGCCGACGTGCGCGTTGGTGTCGTTCGCGCACTTGTCCTGCAGCAGGACGTTCTGCGCGTTAGAGCCGTTGAGGAACGCCGACGTGTAGGGCGTGACGACCTCGTCGTACTTGGTGGCGAGCACGATGTAGGCCGGGCCGGACACGGTGTCGCCGCCCCCGTTGAGCTCCTTCAGGAAGTCGGAGTCGGTGATCTGCTGGCCCGCCGCCGGCGCGGCCTTGACGACCGCCTGCGTGATGCCGAGCAGGCTGCCGAGCTGGACCAGCCCCGACAGGCTCGTGCCGTGGTTGGACGGGACGAGCCCGACGAGCTTGTTGACCTTCGCGGCCCCGCCGAGGAACTTCATGTAGTAGCGGGGCATCATGCCGCCCTGCGAGTGCCCCACCATGTCGACCTTGGACGCGCCGGTCGAGGCGAGCACCTTGTCGACGAACGCCGACAGTTCCCCGGCCGACGCCGGAATGTCGTTGATCCCCTGAATGGGGCCGTCCTTCGGGCCGCCGTAGTTGAGCGCGTAGACGCAGTACCCGGCCTTCTTCAGCTCCGGAGAGAGTTTCTGCCAGTTGAACGCCATGTTCTCGAACGTGCCGTGCACGAGCACGACCGGCCGGGGATGCCAGAACGACGGCTTGCACTTCCAGTCGTTCGCGCCGGCCGGGCTGGTCTCGGCGTGCGCGGCGGGCGCGACCAGGCCGGTCGTCCCGAGCACGGCGACCGCCGCCGCGGCGGTGACGGCCCATGACCGGAATCGTCTGAAACGCATGTGCAGCTCCTCATGCGGGCACGCCGAGAAAGCGCCGGGGCCCCGCGCGAATTCCGCCGGGCGCGGCCGCTCATCGCCGTGGTGATCGGGGGTGGAGTTCCCACAAGGTACGACCGCTTTCCGGCGCGGTCTTGTGGGCCGGCCACCGGTTGCCCGGAGGGAATTGTCAGCCGGCTCACAATCCGATCAGCCCGCGTACCGCTTGACCTGCGGCGAGGTCATGCCTGCGCTACGGCGCCTTCCTTCAGGAGGGTGTCGGCGTCCTCGAAGCCCAGGTCGTCCAAGACGGCGCGGGTCTGGCCGCCGGGGAGGGCGGGCACGCCGGCGGTCTCGGTGACGCTGCGGGAGAAGCGGGGCGCCGGGGCGGGCTGGCGGTGGCCGGCCAGCTCGGGGAAGACGTCGCGGGCCGTGTTGTAGGGGTGCTCGGCGGCCTCGGTCATGGACAGGACGGGCGCCACGCAGGCGTCGCTCGGCACGAAGACCTCCGTCCATTCGTCGCGGGTCCTCGTGCGGAAGACGGCGGCGAAGCGCTCGCGGAGGACGGGCCAGCCGGCGCGGTCCTGCTGGTGCGGGAGGTCCTCGCCGTCGAGGCCGGCGAGGCGGAGGAACTCGGCGTAGAACTGGGGCTCGATGGCGCCGACCGCCATGTGCAGCCCGTCGGAGGTCTCGTAGACGTCGTACCAGGGCGCGCCGGTGTCGAGCATGTTGACGCCGCGGCGGTCCTCCCAGAGGCCGCCCGCGAGGAACGCGTGGATGAAGGTCGACAGGTGCGCGGTGCCGTCCACGATCGCGGCGTCGACGACCTGGCCGCGCCCGCTCGTCTTCGCTTCGAGGAGGGCGGACAGCACGCCGACGATCAGGTACATGCTGCCGCCGGCGAAGTCGCCGAGCAGGTTCATCGGGACCTGCGGCGGGCCGCCGGCGCGGCCGATGGCGTGCAGGGCGCCGGTGACCGCGATGTAGCCGACGTCGTGGCCGGCGGTGTGCGAGAGCGGGCCCTCCTGGCCCCAGCCGGTCATCCGGCCGTAGACCAGCCGCGGGTTGCGGGCGAGGCAGTCGTCCGGGCCGACGCCGAGGCGCTCGGTGACGCCGGGCCGGAACCCTTCGAGGAGGACGTCGGACTTCTCCACCAGCCGGAGGACGACCTCGCGGCCCCGCTCGCTCTTCAGGTCGATGGCGATCGACCGCTTGCCGCGGTTGGTGAAGTCGGTGCCGCCGGAGGTCTGGCCGTCCCGGACGGTGGAGGCGCGGTCGACGCGGATCACGTCGGCGCCGAGGTCGGCCAGCAGCATCGCCGCGAACGGGCCCGGCCCGATCCCGGCCAGCTCGATCACCCGTAGTCCGGACAGCGGCCCCTTGCCCATCTGCGACTCCCTGAATCTGGTTCGGTCCCTCCTAGTGTGCACCATCCAGGTAAGCGCCCGCTGACGCGGGCTCCGGTCAGCGGGCGGTCAGGGCGACCGGCGTGCGCGGGGTCCCGGTGGCGACGAGCAGGCGCCCGCGCGTCGCCGCGCCGCGCACGCCGTCTGCGTGCGGGACGAGCCCGCGCCCGGCCGCGGCGATGTAGTACCAGCGGTCCGAGGGGGCCCGCCACCACGTGCCGCTGACCGGCCGCCCGGCGTCGCAGGCGCCCGTCGGCCGGGCGTCCGCGCCGAGCAGCGCCGCCTGGGCGGCGCTCCCGCCGGACGCGTACGTCAGCCGGGTGCACACCCAGTCGGCGGACTTCCCGCCGTGCGGCAGCCGCCCGGACCAGAACCCGAATGCCAGCGCGTCCGTCACCGGCCTCGCCGGGCGGGGCGCCGCGCAGGCCAGCCGGTTCCAGACCGTCCGTCCCCGGGGGCCGAGGCGTTCCGGACGGCTCTCCGCGCCCGGGCGCCACGCGGCCGAGTGGTAGCTGAGGACGGCCGCGCGCGGGCCGCCGAGGTCGCCGACCGTCCGGGAGCCGAGGTGGAACAGCGGGCCGCGCCCGCAGGACGTGCCGGCGCGGACGGCGTCCGTCACGCCGCCGGGCGCGGCGAGCCGGTCCCCACCGAGGGTCTCGGGCCGGGCGTCCCACGGGGCGAGGAGGTAGCGCCCGCCGCCGAGGGCGATCGGGGCGGACGGGCCGGCGCCGGCGGGGACGACGTCCAGCCTGCCGGGCGTGTAGCGGGCCAGCCGGTCGCCGCGCCGCAGCACGGCGAGGGGCGTGCCGCCGGCGCGGCCCGCGTAGAGGAGCTGCACGGCGCCGCTCCGGCCGCCGGGCCGGGTGCTCCCGTCGCCGGAGGCGGCCGCCCAGGCGGCGGCCGCGCGCCGGACGAACGCCCGGTCGCCCGCGAGGTCGCCGCGCGCTGGCCAGGCGTCGAGGGTGCGGGCGCCGCGCGTCCAGGCGTCCGGGGCGGCGGAGAAGAGCCGCGGGACGCGCGCGGACGCCGCGTGCGGATCGCCGTGCTCGGTCACGACGAGCGCGCCGACGAGCCCGGCGGTGAGGATGGCGGCGGCCGCGAGCGGCAGCACGGACCGGGTGCGGACGGGACGCAGCGTCTCCGGCTCGAACCGGGCGGCGCCGCGCGGCGCGGGCGCCCGGACGGCCTCGGCGGCGCGGATGGCCGACCACGGGTCGCGCACCCGCAGCTCGATCAGCTGGTCGCGGATCTCGTACCGGGGCAGCCCCTCGATGTGCCGGAGCACGTAGGCGGCGCGGACGTGCGGCGCGAGCCCGGACAGCGCCGCGGTGAGCGCCGGGTCGGGCAGCCGGGCGGGCAGCGCGCGCAGCCAGGGGCCGAGGCCGATCTGGAGGCGGCGGGAGGGGCGCAGCGCCCGGCGGAGCACGCGGGTGCGGCGCCGCGCGCGCCCGGCGGCGGAGCGGTCGCGCGCGCCGCGCGCGGTGCCGTCCACGATCCGGCGGGCGATCGCCAGCCGGTAGGCGCGCCTGCCCCTGCCCGGCAGAACGAAATACGCCATCCGGACAAGGTCCCCGTAAGCCGATCCGGCCGGCGGCGGTTCCGTCCGCGGATTCGGCATGACATCTTCCGTCACGGCGGACCACTCCCTCTGGGCCGTTCCTTCGTCGCGGAACCCGAGGTTAGAGCGGTGCCGGCGGCCGGCGGCGCGGAATTGGGACAACGATTAACCGGTCGGCCGGACATGTCGTCCCATTTCCGTACGCCGCGTGTGGGGGGCAAGGCGCGGCCGGGCGTTCGGGCGAGCAGCCGCGCCGGATTCGTCCCCGTACTACGCTGTTGACCTCCCGGGGCGCGGTCCCGGGCCCCAAGACGCCGGACGTTCGCGCCCCCGCCGCGGTCTGGACGAGACGAGCGACGGAGAGGGATCCCCCGACCCATGACCCCCCAGCCATGAGCGAGGACGTCCCGGGCTACCGGGTGCTGGAGCAGGTCGGCGAGGGCGGCTTCAGCGTCGTCTACCGCGCGCACCAGGAGCGCCTCGACCGGATGGTCGCGCTGAAGGTCCTGTCGGTCGGCGCGGTGGACGCCGCGGCGATGCGGCGCTTCCAGCGCGAATGCAAGATCACCGGGCGGCTGTCCGGGCATCCGAACATCGTGACCGTGCTGGACACCGGCACCACGAGCGCCGGACGCCCCTACATCGCGATGGAGTACTTCGAGCACGGCGCGCTCACCGACCGGCTCGCGAAGGAGGGCCCGCTGCCGGTCGCGGACGTCCTGCGGATCGGGGTGAAGACGGCGGGCGCGCTCGCCGCCACCCACGAGACCGACGTCCTGCACCGGGACGTCAAGCCGCAGAACGTGCTGCTGTCGCGGTACGGGGAGCCCGCGCTCGCCGACTTCGGCATCGCCCGCCTGGTCGACTCCTTCGACGCGACGCACACCCAGGCGTTCACCCCGCACCACGCGGCGCCCGAGGTGCTGGAGGGCAGGCCGCCCGGCGTCGGCGCCGACATCTACTCGCTCGGCTCGACGCTGTACCAGCTCCTCGCGGGGCAGCCGGCGTTCAAGGGCCCGCCGAGCGAGGGCATCGCGCCGCTGATGCTGCGGATCCTGCACGACGCTCCGCCGCCGATCGCCCGGCCGGACGTCCCGCCGCAGGTCGCGGACGTCATCGGGCGCGCGATGGCGAAGACGCCCGAGCAGCGGTTCGCGACCGCGGTGGAGTTCGCGCGGGCGCTCCAGCGGGCGCAGGCCGAGTTGGGGCTCCCGGTCACGGACGTGGCGCACAGCGGCGGCGGCACGGGCGTCCAGCCCGGCCCGGCCGCCGGTCCGCCCCTGGTCCCGGAGTGGGCCCCCACGGCGAGCGACCCGCACGCGCGCGGCCCGCAGGCGGCCGGTCCGCAGGTGTCCGGCCCGCACCCGGCAGGCTCACCGGCGGCGGGCGCGCACACGGCGGGCGCGCACACGGCCGTCGCGTACGGCAGGACGGGCCCCACGGCGCCGCACCCCGGCCCGCCCGTCCCCTTCCCCGACCGGCCGCAGGACGGGCCGCGCCGCGGGCTCGTCGTCGCGGCGGGCATCGCGCTCGCGGGCGGGCTGGCGCTCGGCGTGGGGGCGCTCGCGCTGGCGGGCGACGGCGAGGCGGACGGCGGCGGGCCGACCGCGCCCCCTGGGCCGTCGCAGACCGTCCCGCAGGCGGGCGCGCCGCAGCAGCCCGTGACGGCCGCGCAGCTCGCGGCGGCGCGGCCGCGCAGGCTCACCGCCCGGCAGGTGGGGCACGCGGCCGTGCTCGCCTGGGCGCTGCCGTCCGCCGCGCAGGGGCTTCCGCTGCTCGTCCAGCGGCAGCCCGCCGGGGCGCAGCCGGTCACCACGGTCGCGGCCGGGTCGCGCTCGGCGACCGTGCCGGGCCTGCGGGCGAAGACCGCCTACTGCTTCAAGGTCGGCGCGGTGCTGCGCCTCAACAACGGCGGGGCGCCGGAGGTGTCGTGGTCGGCGCCCGCGTGCGTCCGTCCGGCGAAGGCCAAGGCGAAGCCGAAGGAGCGCGGCTGAACGCCGCGGTCACTTGCACTTCCAGACGGGCGGCCCGGCGAAGCTCCGCCAGTCGCCGGGCGTGTTGACGAGGTAGCCGAGGACGTAGCCGGTCTTGCCCTGCCAGGTGATCTTGACGTACTTGTCGCCGGCGAGGTTGGAGTCGTTCGGGTGCGTGTAGTACGTGCCCTGGACCTGGCAGCCGACGGAGACCGGCTCGCCGTTGTTGTCGTGCATGGTGGCGACGAGACCGCCGTTCTTGCCGTCGGGCGTCGCCCGGATGTAGGCGTCCGAGTTGCCGTTGCGCTCCACCGCGTACTTGGCGGCGGGGCCGGTCAGCGTCGCGCCGAGCCGCGCGGCCGCGCCGGTGCCGGCGTCGTTGGCGGCCGTGACGGTGAAGCTGTAGCTCCCGTTCGTGTACACGTCGCTCAGCGTCGCGGACGTGTTCGGCCCGGTGGCGGAGCCGCTGACCGGGCCGTCGTAGGCCAGCCGGTACGTGACGCCGCCCGCGCCCTGCGGGGGCGTCCAGGACACCTTGGCGCCCGACGACGTCGCCTGCGCCGCGAGGCCCGTCGGCGCGCCGGGCGTCACGCACGGGCGGACGGGGTCGCTGGCCGCCGAGACCTGCTCGCGGGTCCGGCCGCGGTCGTCCTTGTAGCGGGCGGCGACCCGGAACCGGTACTCGCGCCCGCAGTCGCCGCCCGCGACGGTGAACGTGAACGGGCCGGCGCCCGCCCCGATCGCGGACGGGCTCGCGGTCATGCCTGCCGGCACGTCCTTCAGGACGTAGCCGAGCACGCCGTCGCCCTGCGCGGGCTGGAAGTCGACCCGCATCGTGCCCGAGCCGGGCGTGACGGAGATGTTGGACGGCGCGCCCGGCGGCTCCCCCGGGCCCGGCCGCCCCGGCCGCTGGGACGGCGGCGCCTGCGGCGAGCGGGGCGGGGGCGGCGCCTCGCCGCCGCCGGGCAGCGGGATCGTGCGGCGCTTCGGGCCGCCCGGCACCCGGTCCCGGTACTTGTCGATGCCCCTCCCGGCGCCCCGCCGGTCGATCACGACGGCGTGCGGGCCGGACGGGTCGTTCGCCCAGAGCATCCCGTCGCGGACGAAGACGTCCAGCCGGGACGGCCGCCCGGTCACCGTGACCGGTCTCTCGAACCGGTTGCCCGCCGAGTCGTACACGAGCAGCGCCCCGGCCGTCTCGTCCGGGATGTAGACCTTCGCGCCGAGCATCTGCGGCGGCCGGTAGCGGTGCTTCGGCATCGCGAGCCGCGTGCTGGAGTACCGGCCGGTGTCGGTGTCGACGGTGACCAGCGACCCGGCGCCCTGCGCCAGCAGCGGGACGGTCTTGCCGTCGGTGGCGGCGGGGGCGAGCACGCCGCCGCGCCCCGCCCGCTTGACGGTCGTCGGCAGGCTCACCGTGAGCTTCGCCCCCGACGACTTGACGACGGTCGCGGTGGCGGCGGTGGAGTTGGTGACGACCGGGTCCCCGGCGGCCATGGTGAGCGCGAGGCTGTCGCCCGCCGCGCCGACGCGGACCGGCGGGCCGAGGCGGCCGCCGGAGAACGCCGCGACCTCCCCGTTGCGCGACACCGGCACCCAGAGCGCGCCCCGCGCGTCGATGCCGGCCTGCCCGAGGATCGGCGGGAGCGCGGCGGACGCGCCGACCGGCGTCAGGCCGACCGGGTCGATCTCCTGGACGACGCCCTTGACCGAGTCGACCGTGTACGCCCTGCCCGCCCCGGCGAGGACCTGGATGCCCCTGCCGAGGGGGCGGCTCGTCCCGACGTCCAGCTGGGACGGGTCGAGCCGGCTGACGACGCCGGTGTCCATGTCGATGATCAGCACCGTGGCGCCGTCCTGGACGACCTTGATGTTGTGGCCGCGCATCTGCGGGATCACGCCGGTCTTGCCGTCGACCTTGCCGGCCGGCCCGTTCACGTGCACGACGAGGCCCTTGCCCGCCGCGGTCAGCCAGGCGCCGACGTCGGCGAGCCGGTACTTGGCGCTCGCGACGCCCACCCCGTAGACGGCGGCGGCGATGACGAGCACGCCGACGAGTCCGATCGCGACCTGCCCCGTCAACCGGTCGCGCCGGAACAAAGACCCCAAAAACGCCAACTGCACGCGCGTTCACCTGCCCCGTTTGAACGGAAACCGTAGTGGCTCCCGTCGCACGGCCGCCCGCGTTTTCCCGGAAGATCAGTTTTCGCGAATCGCGTCGATGAATGTCGGAACGGTTATATTGCGTCCCGATATGACCACCACGGGACGGCCCGTTATCTCGACCTGACCGGCGAGGACGGCGGCGACGCCCGCGGCGCCCGCGCCCTCGGCGACGAGGCCGTGCTCGCCGAACAGCCAGCGCAGCGCCGTCCGGATCTGGCCATCGGTCACCGAGGTCAGCTCCGCGGTCCCGCCGATCACCTCGGGTGTCACGCAGCCCGGTTCGAGGTTGCCGGGCAGGCCGTCGGCGAACGTCTCGCCGACCTCGACCGCGACGACCCGTCCGGCCGCCACCGAGGCGGACACGCCGCGCGACACCGCCGACTCGACGCCCACGACCCGCACGTCCCCGCGCTCGCGCGCCCAGAGGCAGAGCCCGGCGAGCAGCCCGCCGCCGCCGACCGGCGCGATCACCGTGAGCGGGCCGTCCGCCCGGCCGTCGAGTTCGCGCCCGATGGTGCCCTGCCCGGCGATGACCGCCGGGTCGTTGTAGGGCGAGACGTAGTGGCCGGGCAGCGTCATCGCGTGCGCCTCGGCCTCGTCGTAGGTCAGCCCGTGCCGGACGAGCCGCACCGGATACCCGCCGATCCCGCCGACCTTCGCCTCGGACGCCCGCGTCGAGACGACCACGGTCACGTCCGCGCCGGACCTCGCCGCCGCGTAGCCCATGCCGAGCCCGTGGTTGCCCGCGCTCGCCGTGACGGCCGGCACGCCGCCGGGCAGCGCCGCGACGGCGGCGAGCGCGCCGCGCACCTTGAACGCGCCGGTCGGCTGGCACGTCTCCAGCTTCAGCAGCGCGCCGGGCGCCAGCCCGGACGGGACGAGCGGCGTGGGCTCCAGCACGGCGGACACGGCCCGCCAGGCCCGGTCCAGGTCGGCGGGGCCGGGGACGCGGACGGCCCGCGCCGTCACCGCCGCCCCCGCACCGTCACGGCCGCTCCCCGGGCGACTCGCCGAGCCGCTCGTGGAGCCGGCCGCGGATCTCGTCGGGCGTGTAGGCGCGGCGGCGCCGCTCGGCCCGCACGATCACCGCGCCGGTCGCGGCGACGCCGAGGAAGCCCGCGATCCCCAGCGCCTTCCAGCCGCCCAGCCCTCTCCACCTTCGCATGCGGCTACCGTAGCGATCATGCCGGCTACGAGCATCTCCCTCGACGAGGCCGCCGAGCTCACCCGCACCGGCGACGTGTGGCTGTTCCGCGGCCGGACCGTCGCCGACCGGGCGATCCAGATGACGACGAACAGCCCCGTGAACCACGTCGGCATGGCGCTGGTCGTCGACGACCTGCCGCCGCTGATGTGGCACGCCGAGCTGGGCCGCTCGCTGCGCGACATGTGGACGGGCGGGCACCACCGCGGCGCGCAGCTGCACGACCTGCGCGAGGCCGTCTGCGCGTGGGGGAACCGCTACGGGCAGCGGGCGTGGCTGCGGCAGCTCGACCCGGCGGCGTCCCGCGCGATGGAGGACGCGGCGCTGCGCGCGGTGGCGCGGCTGGACGGCACCCCGTTCCCCTCGACGTCGAAGCTGGCGACGCGGTGGCTGCGGGGCCGCGTGCCCGTCCGGCGCCCGGCCGAGCGGGACGCGAATCTGGAGACGGCGTTCTGCGCGGAGATCGTCGCGGTGACGTACCAGTCGATGGGGCTGCTGCCGAAAGGCCGGCGTCCGAACTGGTTCGACCCGGGCCGGTTCTGGAGCGGCGACGACCTGGAGCTGGAGGCGGGCGCGGTGCTGGGCGGCGAGATCTCGGTCAGCGTGCCCGCGGCCTGACCGCCCGCCGGTCCCGGAGGGATCGCGGGTGGAGGCGGCGCCGCAGCCTGCGCAGCCGCCCGGCCTTGGCGGTGACGAGTCGTCCGAGCTCGTCGGTGTGGTGCCAGGCCCGGTCGGCGGCGCGCGGGCCGGGGCGGGACGCGGCGAAGCGGCTGTGGTCGACCAGGTCGGCGAGCGGACCCAGATGACCGCGGGCGTCCTCGCCGACGCTGGACGCCCCGAAGCGCGCGACCTCGTGCGCGGTCAGCGTCCGGGCCGTGGACAGGCCGACGTCCGCGAGGTGGTCGAGGGCCTGGTGCCAGGCGCCGATGACGCGGGCGGCGGGCGGGCCCGCCCGCCGCCGCCGCCTGCGCAGGACGGGGGCGAGGAGGACGGCGCAGAGGTAGCCGACGACGAGCGCGCCCACGGCGATCGAGGCGAACACCCACCAGGGCGTGGGCGAGCTCTCGGCGGGGGCCGCCTTCTGGGATTGCTGCCGCGCCGTCTTGTCCGGGCCGGGGTCGCGCTGCTGGGAGGCCGCGTTCTTCTGCGCCTGCTCCAGCTTCTGCTCCGTCTCCCCTGCCGCGACGCCCTCGTTCCCCTTGCCGGGACGTCCGCTGTCCGGGAGCGGGTTGAAGCGGATCCAGCCGAGCCGGTCGAACTTGACCTCGGGCCAGACCGTCACGTCCCCGGACCGGACCTGGACGGCGCCGCCCTCGCGTCTCCCGCCCTCGAATCCCACGACGACGCGGGACGGGAGCCCGAGCGTCCGGGCCAGCAGGGCGTAGGCGGTCGCGAAGTGCTCGGGCGTGCCGCGCCTGCCCTCGCCGAGGAAGTAGTCGATCTGCCGGTAGCCGTGCCCGGGGGCGGCCGTCACGTCGTACTTGGCGTAGACCTTGAGGTAGTCGGCGAGCATCGTCGCCTTCTGGAGGGGCGTCGCCGCGCCCCGCGTCGCGGCCTGCGCGAACCCCCGGAACTCGGCCAGCTGGACGGGCGGCTCCTTCGCGCCGGGCCCCCACGGCAGTTCCCGCGCGGCCTTCGCCTCGGCGTCGGCGGCGACGCCTGCGCCGGCCAGGTCGCCGGCCGTCCACTCGGGCACGACGGACTCGACCCGGTACGCCTGGCCGGGGCGGAGCGGCTCGCCGGCGGCGAGGGCGCCGCTGCCGGGGTCCACGACGACGGGCAGCCCGTCCACCCGCCGGGGGCGGTCGGGCGCCGGGACCCACACGCCGTCCAGGTCGCGGATCGTGATGCGCTGGGCGGTCTCGCGGCTCCCGTCCGGCTTCGGCCCCTCCGGCACGCGGCTCCCGGTGGGGACGAACCGGGCCGTGGACGACCAGGTCACGCCGTCGAACCTGTCCAGGACGGCGAGCCGCTCGGCCCCGGCGCGCGGCGCGGCCACGGTGAACATGACCTGGCCGGGGGCGAGCAGCCAGCCTCCGACGCGGTCGAGCGGGCTGACCCCGTCGCGCTGCTGCGGCGGCGGCGCCTGCACCCGCTCGCGCGGGTCGTAGGGCGCGGCGCCGACCGGGACGAGCGGGCCGGCCGCGAACGCGAGCGCGCCGAGGACGGCGGCGACGGGCACCCCCGCCGCGAGCGGCCGCCAGGCGAGGCCCGTGTCCGGGCCGTCCGCGCGGAGGAGGACGAGCACGGCGACGAGCACGACGGTCGCGGCGGCGAGCGGCAGGTTCGATCCGGGGCCGTCCACGCCGAGCAGCAGCGCGACCGCCCACGCGCCGAGGGCCGGGACGGCCGGGGCCGCGCGCAGCCGCGTCCGGAGCGCCAGTTCTGCGGACGCGAACGCCGCGAGCCACACGACCACGCTGACCAGGACGAGGAGCTCGGGCTCGGCGGGCGCGGGCAGCAGCGTGGTCAGGATCGCCTTCCACGAGCCGAGCACGCCCTCGCGGAGGGTGCGCGGCAGCGTCCCGTCGCCGAGGGCCGGGCGCAGGACGGTCAGCGACACCGTCGCGGCCCAGGCGATGACGGTCAGCACGAGCGAGATCCACAGCGGCCACGGGCCCTTCTCGCGCGGCCCCGACAGCAGCCCGCACAGCAGCGTCGGGACGGCCGCCGCGACGGCGGCGACCGGGACGACCGGCGCGAGCCCGAACACGCGCTGGAACGCCAGGCCCGCGACGGCGGCCAGGCAGGCCGTCGCGGCGAGCGGGACGTAGCCGCCCGGCGAGCGGGTCACCGGGCGCTCCCCAGCCGCCGCCACGCCTCCGCCAGCCCGTCCAGGTCCGGCACGTCGATCAGCTGGACGCCGGGCGGCGCCGACGCGGGCGCGGCCGGCCGGACGCGCAGCACCACGACCCGGTCGAACCGGGCCCGCACGGACGCGATCCGGCCCAGCTCGGCGTCGCCCGCCGCGACGACGACGAGGGAGCCGCCCGCGCGCACGCCGCGCACCGCGTCCACCGCCGACCCCGCGCCCTCCTGGGTCGCCGCCGAGGTGAGGGCGTCGAGCAGGACCTCCAGGTCGTCGGGGCCGCCGCGCGTCGCGGCCAGCGGGCCGCCGCCGGTCAGCACGCGCACGGGGAAGCCGGCCGACGCCGCCCCCGCGGCCGCGGACGCCGCCGCGTCCACGGCCAGCTCGAAGTCGTCGGGGTCCGGCCACGCCGCCGCCCGCGCCTCCAGCACGACGGTCGTCGTCGGCAGGCTCGCGTCCACGAGCCGGCGGACCATCAGCGTCCCGGTGCGGGCCGACGACTTCCAGTGGATGTGGCGCAGCTCGTCCCCGACGACGTACTCGCGGAGCGCGTGGAACGTCGCCGTCCCCGCCGGGGACCGGTCGCTCGTCGGCCCCTCCAGGTGGTGGGCGCGGCCGGACGGCAGCACCGGCAGCGGCACCGTCCGCGGCCGGACGAGCAGGACCCGCGGCTCGCCGTACTCGCGGACCCGGCGGGCCAGCCGCAGCGGGTCGGCCCGCACCAGCCGCAGCGGCCCCACCGGGATCTCGCCGCGCCGGGCGGTCGGCAGCCGGTAGGTGACGGTGCGCCTGCCGCCCGAGCGCAGCCGCGGGACGTCGACGGCGACGTCCGCGGCGCCCGCCGCGTCCCGCGCGCTGAGGCCGCGGACCGGGCGCCCCCTGTTGACCACGTGCAGGACGCCGACGGCCGGCTCCCCGCGCTGGACCTTCGCGGGCGCGATCTCCCGGCGGACGTCCAGCCTCGGCTTCGGCAGCGTCCACAGCAGCGCGCCCGCGACCGCCGCGAGCCCGGCGGCCGCGAGCGTCGCGGGCTCGGGGTAGCCGAGCCACCAGCCCGCCGCGTACAGCGGGACGCAGCCGGCCGCCGTCCCCCATCCGAGCGGCGTCAGCACCCTAGACCCGATCCTCAGGCATGGGCGGCCTGCGGGGTCGGCACGTTCGCCAGCACCTCGCCGACCACGTCGGCGCCGGTCCGCCCGCGCAGCTCGGCCTCCGGCGTCACGATGAGCCGGTGCGCGACGACCGGCTCCGCGAGGGCCTTCACGTCCTCGGGGACGAGGTAGGACCGGCCGGCCGCCGCCGCCCGCACCCGCGCCGCGCGCAGCAGCGCGATCCCGGCCCGCGGGCTCGCGCCGAGCCGCAGGTCGGGATGGTCGCGGGTGGCGGCGACGACGCGCACCAGGTAGTCGTGCAGCGGCGCCGCGACGTGCAGCCGCTGCGCGAAGTCGATCGCGCGGGCGAGGTCCTCGCCGCCCAGCACCGGCGGCAGCCGGTCGAGCGTCGCGCCGGACGGCGCGCCCGCGAGCAGCGCCACCTCGGCCCGGTGGTCGGGGTAGCCCATCGAGATCCGCATCAGGAACCGGTCGAGCTGCGCCTCCGGCAGCGGATACGTGCCGTCCATGTCGACCGGGTTCTGGGTGGCGATGACCATGAACGGGCGCGGCACCGGGTGCGGGACGCCCTCCACGGTCACCCGGCGCTCCTCCATGACCTCCAGCAGCGCCGACTGCGTCTTCGGCGAGCCGCGGTTGATCTCGTCGGCGACGGCGAGGTTCGCGAAGATCGGGCCGGGGTGGAACTCGAACGCGTTCGTCCCCTGGTTGAAGATCGAGACGCCCGTGATGTCGCTGGGCAGCAGGTCGGGGGTGAACTGGATCCGGGTCCACTTCGCCTCGACGGACGCCGCCAGCGCCCTGGCCAGGGTCGTCTTGCCGACGCCGGGGACGTCCTCGACGAGGAGGTGCCCCTCGGCGAGCATGCAGATCAGCGCCAGCTCGACCTTGTCCCGCTTGCCGTGCACGACCCGCTCGACGCTCCCCGCCAGCGCCCCGAACAGCCGCGCGAACCGCGCGGCCAGCGCGTCCCCGTCCATTCCCGCGTTCTCGCTCATCCGCCCCGGACCCCCGTCCCCTGCCGACGCGAAGGCACACTAACGGCAATACGGGCCGAAGGCGGCAAGATCGCCGAACATCACCCGGATCCGCGACGAACCGAACGCGATCGTCGTCCGCGGCGTCCTAAGGTTGGGCATCGCGACGAGGAACTCCGAGGTGGACGTGGAAAACGTGAGCATCGCCGACATGTGGAACCGGCTGACGGGATCGCAGCCGGACCCGCCGCTGTGGCTGGTCGGCCTCGTCGGCCTGGTCGCCCTCGGCGCGGTGCTCCACGGCCCCACCTGGCGGATCGCCCGCAACACCGTCACGATCGCGCACGAGGGCGGGCACGCGCTGCTCGCGCTGCTCACCGGCCGCAAGCTGGACGGCATCAAGCTGCACTCCGACACCTCCGGGGTGACCGTCTCGCGCGGCAAGCCGCACGGCCCCGGCATGATCTTCACGGCGCTGGCGGGGTACGTGACGCCGCCGCTGCTCGGCCTGTTCTTCGCGCTGCTGCTCGCGGCGGGCCGCATCACGCTGATGCTGTGGTTCTCGCTCGCGCTGCTGGCCGCGATGCTCGTGATCATCCGCAACGCCTACGGGGCGCTCTCGGTGATCGCCACGGGCGCGGTCATCTTCGCGGTGTCCTGGCTGGGCAGCGCGACCGTCCAGGCCGGGTTCGCCTACCTGGCCGCCTGGTTCCTGCTGCTGGCCGCCACCCGCCCGGTGATCGAGCTCCAGCGGATGCGCGCCCGGCACATGGCGCCGAGCTCGGACGCCGACCAGCTCGCCCACCTCACCGGCGTCCCCGGCCTCGCCTGGGTGGGCCTGTTCGGGGCCACCGCCCTGCTCGCCCTCCTCGCCGGCGGCGCCCTCCTCGTCCCCGACGTCTCCGTCCCCGACCTGCCCGTGCCGCCCGGCTTCTGACCCGGTTCCGCCCCGCCGCCGGACGGGGGCCCGGCGGCGGATCATCACGCGGAGAATGTCCGAGGGGACGGATAGTTTCGGGGGTGTGAGGGATCGATGGGCTCGGGAGCAGGTGCTCGGCCTCGCGCCGGACGCGTCGTCCGCGAAGGCCGCCGGCGGGGTCGCCAAGCCCGCCAAGTGGGGCGGCACGGGGTGTGACGACGAGGCCGTCTGGGGCGAGTGCCAGGGCAGCGGCAAGTCCGTGTACCGGGCGTGCGCCGACCTGGCCGGGCCCGCGTTCCGGTGCTCGTGCCCGAGCCGCAAGTTCCCCTGCAAGCACGCCCTCGCGCTGCTGCTCCTGTGGTCGGACGCGGCCGTGGACGCGGGCCCGCGCCCGGCCTGGGCCGCCGAGTGGGTCGAGGAGCGGCGCGAGCGCGCCGACCGGGCCGATCGGCGGCGCGCCTCGGCGGCGGCCAAGACCAGGGACCCGAAGACCGCGGAGCGGCGCGAGCGGCGCGTCGACGACGGCCTCGCCGAGCTCGACCAGTGGCTCCGCGACCAGGTCGCGCACGGGCTCGCGGCGGCGGAGAAGGCGCCCTACCGGCTGTGGGACGACGCGGCGCGGCGGCTCGTCGACGCGCAGGCGGGCGCGCTCGCCGGGCAGGTCAGGGGCCTCGCCGCGATCCCGCGCCGGCCCGGGTGGCCGGGCCGGCTGCTGGCCGAGTACGCGCTGCTGCGGCTGCTCGTCCGGGCGCACCAGCGGCGGGACGAGCTGCCCGCGGGGCTGCGCGACACCGTCCGTTCGCGGGTCGGGTTCACCGTGCCGCAGGAGGAGGTGCTGTCGGGCGGGGAACGCGTCCGCGACCTGTGGGCGGTGATCGGGTCGCGCGACACCGCGCAAGAGCTGCTGAGCACGCGGCGGGTCTGGCTGCGCGGGCGCAGGACGCGGCGCCCGGCGCTGGTGCTGTCCTTCGCGGCGCCGGGCACGTCCCTGGACGCGTCGCTCGTGGTGGGTACCGAGGTCGACGCGGAGCTGGCGTTCTATCCGGGGTCGCAGCCGCTGCGGGCGCTGGTCGCCGATCGGTACGGGCCGGCCGAACCGGGTATGCCGGAGGGGTCGTCGGTGCGCGGGTTCCTCGACGAGCACGCGGCGGCGCTCGCACGGGACCCCTGGCTCGACCGCTGGCCCGCGGCGCTGGGGAGCGTCCGCCTGGCCCGCGACGAGGGAGGCGGCCTGTACGCGGTCGACGAGGCCGGAGACGCCCTCCCGCTCCGGATGGGCGATCCGTGGCGGCTGCTCGCGCTGTCGGGCGGCGGGCCGGTCACGCTGTCCGGGGAGTGGAGCCCGCGCGGGCTGCGCCCGCTGGCGGCCTGGCACGAGGACGAGGGGACGGTGGTCCTGTGAGCGCGTGGAAGGAGCACGTCACCGCGGCGCTGCTCGGCACCGAGCGGCGCGACCCGCCCGTCCTGCCCGAGGCGCCGGCCTCGGCCGGCGACCGGGCCGGGCGGCTGCTCGACCAGGCGGCGCTGCTGGCCGTCCGGCGGCGGGCGGGGCCCGCGCCGTCGGACGCGGCGCCCGAGCCGGTCGCGCTCGCCCCGGTCGAGGACGTCCCGGTGGCGCCGCGCGCGGCGGCGGCGCGGCTGCGCCGGATCCTCGGCGGCGAGCAGATCCGGGTGCTGCCCGAATGGCTGGACGCGGCGGCGGCGCACGGCTTCCGGGTCCCCGCGCAGGTGCTTCCCGACCTGCTCGAACGCGGCCGGAGCGACCGGATGCTGCGGCCGTCGATCGCGCGGGCGGCCGGGCGGCGCGGCGTGTGGCTGGCCCTGCAGAACACCGACTGGGCCTACCTGGTCGGCTCCGGCGGCGACCCGGGCGGCGGGCCCGAGGTGTGGGAGACGGGGACGCGCAACCGCCGGGCGGCCTATCTGACCGGCCTGCGCGGCGCCGAGCCGGAGCGCGCGCGGGAGCTGCTGCGGGAGACGTGGGCCCGGGAACCCGCGCCCGATCGCGCGGCCTTCCTCGCGACGTTCGAGCACGGGCTCTCGCTGGACGACGAGGAGTTCCTCGAAGCCGCCCTGGAAGACCGCGGCAAGGACGTCCGGCAGCTCGCGTCCGACCTGCTCGCGCGCATGCCCGGGTCCGCCTACGGGGCGCGGATGGCGGCGCGGGCCCGCGGCTGCCTGGCACCGGCGGTCCGCACCGTGCGGGGGCGGCGGCAGACCTGGATCCAGGTGGAGCCGCCGCACGCCCACGACGAGGACATGGCCCGCGACGGCATCCCCTTCCATCCGAGCGGGTCGTTCGCGCCGCGCGGCGGGGGCGCACCGGTGGGGACGCGCGCCGCGTGGCTGCGCGAGATCCTCGCCCGCACCCCGCTGTCCACCTGGACGGAGCTGTTCGCGCTGCCGCCCATGGAGATCGTCTGCCTCCCCGTCTCCGACTCCGACGGGCGGGACGTCCACATCGGGTGGGCGAAGGCCGCGCTCGGCCAGCGCGACGCCGCCTGGGCGCGGGCGCTGCTCAAGGGCGGCGTCATGGTCGACGAGCCCGAGGCGCTGGCCGACCTGCTGTCCGTCCTGCCGGAGGGCGAGCGGGAGGAGGCGGCGGCCGACCTGATCCGCTGGGTGGAGGGGCGGCCCGACCTGCTGCGCGTCCTCGAACGGGTCCCCGGGCCGTGGACGGGGCCGCTCGCGGCGGCGGTCGTCGCGACGCTGGCCGCGAGCGCCGGGCCGTCCTCGCGGCGCGACGAGCACCTGGTCGCCCAGCTGTGCCGGCTCGCCGACCAGCGGCTCGACCCCGCCGCCGCGTCCCGGCTCGGCTCCGTCGCCGGGCCGGGCGACCCCATGGCCGGGCCCGGCGACCCGATGGCCGGGCAGGGCGGCCCCGTGGGCGGGCCGGGCGGCGCCGCACCGCGCGCCGTCGCCGAACTGATCGCCACCCTGCGTTTCCGCGAAGAGATGCTGAAGGAGCTGACCCCTTGACCGAGACGACGGTGCTGCGTCCGCACGCCGAGCAGGACTACGCGGACGAGCTGGCGCGGCTGGCCGAGCACGACGACCGGGCCCGGCCGCCCGGCTGGCGGCTGTCGCCGTGGGCGGTCACCACGTACCTCCTCGGCGGCGGGCTCCCCGACGGGACGTCCGTCACCCCGAAGTACGTCGGCCCGCGGCGGCTGATGGAGGTCGCGGTGGCGACCCTCGCCACCGACCGTGCGCTGCTGCTGCTCGGCGTCCCGGGGACGGCGAAGACCTGGGTGTCGGAGCATCTCGCCGCCGCCGTCAGCGGCGACTCGACGCTGCTCGTGCAGGGGACGGCGGGCACGGCGGAGGAGGCCGTCCGCTACGGCTGGAACTACGCGCGGCTGCTCGCCGAGGGGCCGTCCGAGAAGGCGCTGGTGGAGAGCCCGCTCATGCGGGCGATGCGGCGCGGCCAGGTCGCCCGCATCGAGGAGCTGACCCGGATGCCGTCCGACGTCCAGGACAGCCTCATCACGGTGCTGTCGGAGAAGACGCTGCCCGTCCCCGAGCTGAACACCGAGGTGCAGGCCCGCAGGGGCTTCACGGTCATCGCGACGGCGAACGACCGCGACCGGGGCGTGAACGAGCTGTCCAGCGCGCTGCGCCGCCGGTTCAACACGGTGGTGCTGCCGCTGCCGGAGAGCGCCGAGGACGAGGTCGGCATCGTGGCCCGCCGCGTCGACCAGATCGGCGCCGGCCTGGAACTGCCCGAGTCCCCCGCCGGGCTGGAGGAGATCCGCCGTGTCGTCACGGTGTTCCGCGAGCTGCGCTCCGGGATCACCGCCGACGGGCGCACCAAGCTGAAGTCCCCCAGCGGGACGCTCAGCACCGCCGAGGCGATCTCGGTGGTCACCAGCGGGCTGGCGCTCGCCGCGCACTTCGGCGACGGGGTGCTGCGCGCCGCCGACGTCGCGGGCGGCATCGTCGGCGCCGTCGTGCAGGACCCGGTGTCCGACCGCGTCGTGTGGCAGGAGTACCTGGAGGCCGTCGTCCGCGACCGCCCGGAATGGCGGGACTTCTACCGCGCCTGCCGGGAGGTGTCTTGAGCGACGTCGAGGTCTACGGGATCCGCCACCACGGGCCCGGCTCGGCGCGGGCGCTGCGCGGCGCCCTGGAGGAGTACAAGCCGGACGCGGTGCTGATCGAGGGCCCGCCCGAGGCCGACCCGATCGTGGAGCTGGCCGGCGACGCCGGGATGGTGCCGCCGGTCGCGCTGCTCGCCTACTCCCCCGCCCCGGAGGACGGCGACCGCAAGGCCGCGTTCTGGCCGTTCGCCGAGTTCAGCCCCGAATGGCAGGCGATCCGGTACGGGCTGGCGGCCGGGGTGCCCGTCCGGTTCTGCGACCTGCCGGCGGCGAACCAGCTCGTCCCCTCGGAGGACGAGACCGAGGGCGAGGGCGGGGACGAGGCTGGGGGCGGGGGCGAAGACGCGGAACCGGCCGCCGAGGGGGTGCGGCTCGACCCGCTCGGCTGGCTGGCGAAGGCCGCCGGGTACAACGACGCCGAACGCTGGTGGGACGACGTGGTCGAGCACCGGGGCGGCGGCCCGTCCCCGTTCCCGGCGATCGCGGAGGCGATGGCGGAGCTGCGCGCCCAGCTCGCCGGGCGGCCCGAGGGCGCCGGGCCCGCCGCGTACCGGCGCCGCGAGGAGCAGCGCGAGGCCCACATGCGGCGGACGCTGCGCCGCACCCTCAAGGAGGGGCACGACCGCGTCGCCGTGGTGTGCGGCGCTTGGCACGTGCCCGCCCTCCGGGCCAAGGTCCCCGCCGCCCACGACGACCGGACGCTGCGCGGGCTCCCGAAGGCCAAGATCGCCATGACCTGGGTGCCCTGGACGCACGGGCGCCTCGCCGGGCACTCCGGCTACGGCGCGGGGGTGCGCTCCCCCGGCTGGTACCACCACCTGTTCGCCGCCCCCGACCGCCCGGTCGAGCGCTGGCTGACCGCCGCCGCCCGCGTCCTGCGCGAGGAGGACCTGCACGTCTCGTCCGCGCACGTGATCGAGGCCGTCCGGCTCGCCGAGGCCCTCGCCGCGCTGCGCGGCCGCCCCCTCGCCGGGCTGGACGAGGTGACCGAGGCGACGCGGGCCGTGCTGTGCGAGGGCGCCGACCTGCCCGTCGAGCTGATCCAGCGGCGCATGGTCGTCGGCGAGCGGCTCGGCGCCGTCCCGGACCGCACCCCGATGGTGCCGCTCCAGCGCGACCTCCAGGCGGAGCAGCGGCGGCTGCGGCTCAAGCCGTCCGCGCTCGGCAAGGAGCAGGACCTCGACCTGCGCAAGCCCACCGACCTGGAACGCAGCCGCCTCCTGCACCGCCTCCGCCTCCTGGACGTCGACTGGGGCGTACCCGCCAACACCGGCCGCTCGAAGGGCACCTTCCGGGAGACCTGGACGCTGACCTGGCGGCCCGAGTTCGACGTCGAGCTGATCGAGGCCGGCGCGTGGGGCACCACCGTCCGCGGCGCGGCCACGGCCCGCGCCGAGGCGCTGGCCGCGCACGCCACCGCGCTCGCCGACCTGACCTCCGCCGCCGAGCGCTGCCTCCTCGCCGACCTCGGCGACGCGCTCCCGACCGTCATGCGGGCCCTCGCCGACCGCGCCGCCGTCGACACCGACGTCGCGCACCTGATGGCGGCGATGCCGGCGCTCGTCCGCGCGCTCCGCTACGGCGACGTCCGCGGCACCTCCACCGGCCCGCTCCGCACGGTCGTCGACGGCCTCGTCGTGCGGGTCTGCGTCGGCCTCCCGCCCGCGATCACCGGCCTGGACGACGACGCCGCCCGCGAGTTCCTCGCCCACGTCGACGCCGTCCACGGCGCCCTGTCCCTGCTCGCCGACGACGGCCACCTCGAACGCTGGCGCCGCACGCTGGAGAGCCTCCTCGCCCGCCCGGACGCCCTGCACGGCCTCATCGAGGGCCGCCTCACCCGCCTCCTGCTCGACGCGGGCCGGCTGGCCGACGTCCCCGACCGGATGGCGCGCGCGGTGTCGGCCGGCGCCGCCCCCGACCGGGCCGCCGCCTGGGTCGAGGGCTTCCTGTCCGGCGGCGCGCTGCTCCTCCTGCACGACGAGGCGCTGCTCCGGCTCGTCGACGGCTGGATCGCCGGCCTGCCCGCCGGCTCGTTCACCGACGTCCTCCCCCTGCTCCGCCGCACCTTCGGCGGCTACCCGGCCGCCGAGCGGCGCGCCATCGGCGAGCGGCTCCGCCGCCGCGCCCGGCCCCGCGAGGGCGCGCCGCACGACCCCGAAGACGACATCGACGAGGCCCGCGCCGCCCCGGCCGCCGCCACCGCGCTCCACATCCTCGGCTGGGGGCGCCCATGACCGCACGGCAGCGCGCCCGAACGGCACGCACGCACGGCACGCGCCGCCCCGGCCGATGGCGGCGGCGGCCTCACGCATGGAAGGAGTCGGCATGAGCGGTGAGAGCGCGGACGACCGGTTGCGCCGGTGGCGGCTCGTCCTCGGGGGCGAGCGGGCCGACGGGACCGGGGCGTCGCTGTCCGGGGACGACGCCCGGATGGACGCGGCGCTGGAGAAACTCTACGGCGGGGGCGACGAGGGGCGGCCGCGGCCGGGGCGGCGCAGCGCCGGCCTCGGGGACTCGGCGCCCTCGGTGGCGCGGTGGCTCGGCGACATCCGCGAGTACTTCCCGTCCAGCGTCGTGCAGGTCATGCAGAAGGACGCCATCGAGCGGCTCGACCTCACCCGGCTGCTGCTGGAGCCGGAGATGCTCGACGCCGTCGAACCCGACGTGCACCTGGTGGGGACGCTGCTGTCGCTGAACCGGGTCATGCCGGACCGGGCGCGCGAGTCGGCGCGGGCGCTGGTGCGCAAGGTCGTCCGCGATCTGGAGCGGCGGCTGGCGCAGCGGACGCGGTCGGCGGTCGGCGGGGCGCTGGACCGGTCGGCGCGGGTGCTGCGGCCGCGGCGGCTCGCCGACGTCGACTGGGAGCGGACGATCCGCGCGAACCTGCGGCACTACCTGCCCGAGCACGGGACCCTCGTCCCGGAGCGGCTGATCGGGTACGGGCGGCGGCAGCAGGCCGTCAAGCGGGACGTGGTCCTCGCGATCGACCAGAGCGGGTCGATGGCGGCGTCGGTGGTGTACGCGAGCGTGTTCGGCGCGGTGCTCGCCTCGATGCGGTCGCTGCGGACGTCGCTGGTCGTGTTCGACACCAGCGTGGTCGACCTCACCGACCAGCTGCACGACCCGGTGGAGGTGCTGTTCGGCACGCAGCTCGGCGGCGGCACCGACATCAACCGGGCCATCGCGTACTGCCAGACCCTCGTGACCAGGCCGAACGACACGATCATGGTGCTGGTCAGCGATCTGTACGAGGGCGGCGTCCGCGACGAGATGCTCCGCCGCGTCGGGGCGCTGACGGCGGCGGGCGTGCAGGTGGTGGTGCTGCTCGCCCTGTCGGACGAGGGCGCGCCCGCCTACGACCACGAGAACGCGGCGGCGCTCGCGGCGCTGGGCGTCCCGGCGTTCGCGTGCACGCCGGACGCGTTCCCCGAGCTGATGGCGGCCGCGATCGAGCGCCGCGACCTCGCGGAGTGGTCCGAGCGGCACGCGTCAGCGGGATGACCGCGTCAGGCCCCGGGCCAGCAGGATCACGACGGCGGCGGTCAGCACGGCGTGCCCGGCGAGCGCGGACGCCTGGACCTGCACCAGCGCGCCCCACACCCCCCACATCGCGACGCGGGCGACCCGCGCGGCCAGCACCGTCCACGCGGCGGCGCGGGAGCCCCGCCACGCGAGGATCGCCGCCACCAGCGTGACCACGGCGACGACGGCGAACGAGGACGCCACCACGGGCAGCAGCCCGCCCCGATGCCCCTCGGTGAGGGACGGCCGGGCGATGAGGATCGCGAGCGCGGCGACGTCCAGGGCGGCGAGCAGCCCCGCGAGGAGCAGCCCGGTGACCAGGGCGGGCCCGCGCCGCAGCCGCCCCGACGTCGCCCCCCGCCCCGGGGCATGGGGCGCGCCGTCCGCCCCCGGCGCCGCCCCCATGTGCGGCCCGCCCGCCCCCATGCTCGGAGCAGGGTCGGCCGACGTCCTCGAATCGAACGCCGCGCCGGAGTGCGGCACAGCGCCTTGATCACGCCCCACCCCGGCCCCAACCCCCGTGTAGGGCGCTGTGCAGGGCCGCAAGGCCGCACCGGGGTAGGGCGCCGGGCCCGTGTAGGGCGCCGTGTCGGGGTCGGGTGCCGCGCCGTAGTCAGGTGCCGCGGCCGTGTACGGTGCCGTGCCGGAGTCGGGGGACGGGCCGGGGCCGGATGGCGGGGCGGGGAGGCGCCTGGTCGGGGTCTGCGTGGTGCCGAGGAGCCAGAAGAGGACGTTCTCCGAGGTGGGGCGGTCGTCCGGGTCCTTGGCGAGGCAGGCGGCGGCGACCTCGGCCAGCTGGTCGGGGAGGGCGCGCAGGTCCGGGGTCTCGTGCATGATCTTGTACATGACGGCGGGCAGCGGGCCGCCGGCGAACGGGTCGCGGCCGGTGGCGGCGAACAGCAGGGTGCCCGCCCAGGCGAACAGGTCGGCGGCGGGACCGGCCCGGCCGGCGAACTGCTCGGGCGCCATGTAGGCGGGGGTCCCGACGACCTGGCTGGTCAGGGTCGCGCCGGCGTCGAACGCGCGGGCGATGCCGAAGTCGATCACGCGCGGGCCGTCCGGGCCCATCAGGACGTTCTGCGGCTTGAAGTCGCGGTGCGCGACGTTCGCGCGGTGGATCGCCGACAGCGCCGTCACCGAGCTGATCGCGAGCCGGTCGAGGTCGGCCCCGGCGCGCGGCCCCTCCTCCTGGACGAGGGCGCGCAGCGACGGCCCCGGCACGTACTCGCTGACGATGTAGGGGCGGTCGCCCGCCGTGTCGGCGGCGAGCATCTGCGCGGTGCAGAACCCGGCGACCCGCTGGAGCAGGGCCAGTTCGCGGACGAACCGCTCCCGCGCGTCGGCGTCGCCGAGCAGCTGCGTGTGCAGCAGCTTGACGGCGACGCGCGGCGGCCCGGACCCGGGGTCGACGGGACGGCCGAGGTACACCATGCCCTGTCCGCCGGCGCCGAGCCGGCCGAGCAGCTCCCAGCCGCCGAGCCGGGTCGGATCGGCGGCGTCGAGCGGAACCGGCCCGGCCATTTCGTACCCCCGCGAAAACTCGAGCATTCCACCGCGCACAAATCCGCTCCGCCCGGCATCAAAGAGTATAGGTTCGGGCGGTCCGGAGCGGGAGTTGACGCATGCTTGAGATCCATTCGCCATTTGCCCGGCAGCGGGCCGTCGCGGGGGCTGCCCTTGCCCTGGCGCTGGCGGCCGGCGCGCTGGCCGGCTGCGGCGACGCCGGTGCCACCATCACCCGGCTGACCGTGGGGTCGCCGGGCCCCGACCCGTACACGCTGGTGGCCAACACCGACAAGACGGACAAGACGGACGTCAAGGAGCGGCCGCAGGCGGGCGGGACGAAGACCGGCGACTCCCCCGGCCTGTACGGCGGGACGCGCCTCGCGTCGAGCTGCGACCAGCGCAAGCTGATCGCGTTCCTCCAGGCCAACCCGGACAAGGCGGGTGCGTGGGCGGAGGTCCAGGGCATCCCGGCGAGCGACATCCCGCGCTATGTGTCGCGGCTGACGCCGGTGCTGCTGCGCACCGACACGCTGGTGACCAACCACGGCTACCACGACGGGAGGGCGACGAGCGCGCCCGCGGTGCTCCAGGCCGGAATGGGCGTTCTCGTCAATGGTTACGGTGTGCCCGCGGTTAAGTGCAATTGCGGTAATCCGCTGACCCGGCCGGAGAAAAAGATCTCCACCGGGAACGCGTCCTACAGTGGCCGGTCCTGGCCGGGATTCGAGAAGCGGAATGTGACCAGGATCCAGCCGCGGGATTCCCGGAAGGGGACGATCGAGTCCTTCGTCCTCGTCGATCCGGGCGCGACGATGGGGTTCGAGCGGCCCCGCGCGACCGAGGGCGGGTCGGACGGGCCGCCGGCCGCGCTGCCGCCCACGGAGACCGAGGTCCCCACGAGCGACTCGCCGGCGCCGTCCGACTCCGGCCTGGAGTCGCCCGGGACGGAATCGCCCGGCTCGGAGTCGCCGGGGACGGAGTCGCCGGGCCTGGAGTCGCCCGATCCCGGCCTCGGGTCCCCCGGCGCGGAGTCGCCCGATCCCGGGACTTCCCCCGCGTCGCCGGGAGTGACGTCCGAGGACCCGGGTACGGGCACCGGCGGGATGGCGCCGCCCGATCGGCAGAACCCGGTCTCGCTGCCGCCGTCCGAGGAGCCGGGCCCGCGGATCTCCTGACCCGGCGGTGCGCTACATTTGCACATATGAGCAGCCAGTCAGACGTTGTGCCGGCGACCGCGCCCGCCGAGGCGTGCGCGGTCCGGGTGGTCGATCCCGAGAAGGTCGCCATCGTCGCCGCCGCCCTGCCGGGCGCGGAGACCATCGCCGAGCTGGCGCAGGTGTTCGGGCTGCTGTCCGACCCCGGACGGCTGCGGGTGATCATCGCGCTGCTCGAAGGGGGCGAGATGTGCGTGTGCGACATCGCGGCGTCCTGCGGGCACTCGGAGTCGGCGGTGTCACACGCGCTGCGCCTGCTGCGCGCCAACCGCGTCGTCCGGGTCCGCCGGGCCGGCCGGATGGCCTACTACCGGCTGGACGACTCGCACGTCCGGATGCTGCTCGATCTCGCCCTCACGCACGTCGGCCACGGGGAGGAGGGCCCATGACCGGGGAGAAGAACGGCCAGGGCCACGGGCACGGCCACGGGCACGGGCACGCGATCGCGGCGGGCGCCGACCGGCGGCTGCTGGGCGGGGCGCTGGCGCTGATCCTCGCCTTCATGGCGGGCGAGGTGGTCATCGGCCTGGTCTCCGGGTCGCTGGCGCTGATCTCCGACGCCGCGCACATGATGACCGACGCGTTCGCGATCGCGCTGGCGCTGGTCGCGATGCGCATCGCGGCGCGCCCGCCGAAGGGCGGGTACACGTTCGGCTTGCGCCGCGCCGAGATCCTGTCCGCGCAGCTGAACGGGCTGACGCTGATCCTGCTCGCCGCCTTCTTCGTCTACGAGGGCGTCCGGCGGCTGATCGAGCCGCCGCCCGTCGAGGGCCAGTTCGTGTTCTGGACGGCCCTCGCCGGCATCGCCGTCAACGTCGCGGCGACCTTCCTGATCAGCCGGGCCGACCGGCGCAGCCTGAACGTCGAGGGCGCGTTCCAGCACATCCTCAACGACCTGTTCGCGTTCGTCGCGACGGCGATCGCGGGCCTCGTCGTCTGGACGACCGGCCTGTCCCGCGCCGACGCGGTCGCCTCGCTGGTGGTGGCCGCGCTGATGCTCAAGGCCGGGTACGGGCTGCTGCGGGACGCGGGACGGGTGCTCATGGAGGCGGCCCCGGCGGGCATCGACCCGTCCGAGCTCGGCGGCCGGCTGGCCCGCCGCCCGTGCGTGGAGGAGGTCCACGACCTGCACGTGTGGGAGGTCAGCTCCGGGTATCCGGCGCTGTCGGCGCACGTGCTCGTCGACACGCAGGGCGACTGCCACGCCGTCCGCCGCGATCTCCAGGAGCTGCTGCGCGACGCGTACGGGATCACCCACACGACGCTGGAGGTCGACCACGTCGCCGGGCCGTCCGGCGGCGTGCACGTCCACTGCGAGGACGCGCACGGCCCCCGCCATGTGGCGGAGGCCGGCGAGCCCCATGATCACGCGGGCAGCGCCCCCTGCGATCACTGACGGCCCGTCACCGACCGCGCCCGGGGTCGGCGGCCTTCGCGGCGGACGCGATCGCGTACGTCTGGGCGCGCATCTCCAGCGCCCCGCGGGCCGTGGTCAGGCCGCGCAGAGCTGGTCGTCGAGGTCGAACGCGGCGGGGGCGCCGGACGACGCGCCGGTCGCCTGGAACCCGATCGTGAGCGACGCTCCGGGCGCGATGGCGGCGTTCCAGTCCAGGTTCTTCGCGGTCACGTCGTCGCCGGACTGGGACCAGGCCGCGCTCCACCCCTGGCTGATCTTCTGGTCGCCGGGGAAGGCGAAGTCCAGCGTCCAGCCGTTCAGCGCCTCGGAGCCGCTGTTGGTGATGGTGACCTGCGCGGTGAAGCCGCCCTGCCAGCTGTTCTGCACCGCGTACGCCACCTGGCAGGAGACGTCCGGCGGAGTGCCGGGGTCGCCCGGATCGCCGGGGTCGCCGCCCGGGTCGCCCGCGCCGAGCAGGTACGGGTCGAGGTAGGACTGCTTGGCGGTGTCGACGGTCGTCCAGTCGCCGTTGAGGATGCCGCCCGTGTCGCCCGAGTTGGGGTTCCACGACCAGAACGTGAAGGAGATCCCGCTCGTGCCGGTGCCCAGGTAGGCCATCAGCGTGCGCAGCCACGTCCGGTCGCGCGGGTCGGCCAGGGTCGTCCCGAACTCGCCGAGCAGGACGGGCGCCACGTTGTTCTTGTAGAGGTAGCCCCAGTTCTCGTCCCAGATCGCCGCCATGTTGGACGGGAAGCCCGGGTCGTCGAACCACGGCTGCGGGTAGACGGACGTGGCGTAGTCGTGCGCCGAGTAGACGAGCCGGTTCGGGACGTCCAGCCGCACCGGGTACTGCGCCGCGCCCTGCAGGTTTCCGCCCCACCAGTAGTTGTCGCCGGCGTGGTCGTTGACGCCCTCCACGATGATCAGCCAGTTGGAGTTGACGGCGAGGATCGCGTTGCCGGCCCGTTCGGCGGCGAGCCGCCAGTCCGTCGACTGGTCGCCGCAGCCCCAGCACGCCGGGGAGTGCGGCTCGTTGTGCAGGTCGGCGCCGATGACGGTGGTGTCGCCCGCGTAGTGCCGGGCGAGCATCTCCCAGTCGGAGATCCAGCGCGACTCGGGGTAGGCGCCGGTGTACCAGAGCGCCGACTGGCCGCCCGCGTCCGGGCGGTGCCTGTCGAGGACGACCTTGAGCCCGGTCTGCCCCGCGTACGCGATGACCTTGTCGAGGATCTGCAGCCCGTTCAGGCCCTGGAGGTCGGGGTTCTTCGAGTAGTCGATGCTGTTCGGCGCGCTGCCGGAGTCGAACAGCTGGTTCGTGTAGGGCAGCCGGAGCGTGTTGTACCCCAGGCCCTTCATCTGGTCGAGCATGTCCTTGTAGCCGCGCGTCCAGAGCCCGTGCGGGGAGTAGTTGGACGTCTCGGCGCCGAACCAGTTGATGCCCGTCATCCGCACCGGCTGCCCGTTCGCGTCGAGCAACTGCCGGCCGCTCGTGTGCCAGTAGCCGGTGCCGGCCGCCGCATGCGCGGCGCCCGGCACGGCCGGGACCGACACGAGCGCCAGCAGCGCGGCGGCGAGGATCAGGAGGATGCGCTTGGTCGTTCCGTAGGAGCCGGTCATGGGTCGTTCTCCTCTCCCGAGTCCGTCAGCGGGCCGCGCAGGCGATGTCCCGCGCGCCGGAGGCGATGTCCGGCGCGCCAGGGGCGGACCCGGTGCCCTGGAAGCCGAAGCTCGTCGAGCCGTGCGCGGCGACGGCGCCGTTGTAGCCCGCGTCCACGGCGTGGACGGACGGTCCGGTCTGCGTGACGGCGGCGTTCCAGCCGTTCGAGACGCGCTGGCCGCCGGAGAACGTCCAGTCCGCCGACCAGCCGGACAGCGGCGCGTCGCCGTAGTTCGTGACGGTCACCGTGGCGGTGAACCCGCCGTTCCAGGCGTTGTCGGTGCGCAGCGCGGCCGTGCATCCGCCCTCGGACGGCGGCGGGTCGGTCGGCGGGGTCGTGGTGCCGCCGACCTGGACGCCGAACGCGTCCGTCGCGAGGCCCGCCCCGCCCTGCGGCGCGATGTGCTCGCCGCCGGCGACAGGGACCGTGTCGGTCGCGCCGCACAGCTGCGTCGCGGCGGAGGCGGGGGCCGCGCGGTACAGGGGGATCGCCGGCAGGGCCGCGGCCAGCACGGCACAGCTCTTCAGACGCGCTCTCATGGCGGAACCTCATTCGACGATGTGGGAGCGCTCCCAAAGTCGCCGCCGCCGCACCGGCTGTCAAGAAGCGGGAGCGGCTCCCGGATTGACCAGCCGTCGGGCGTGAAAATTCATGAAACGGGCGGCGCGCCCGTTACGGCAGTCCGAAGAGCTCGGCGGCGCCGTGCCAGCAGACGGCGCGCAGCCAGTCGTCGCCCACGCCGAGGGCGGCCAGCGACTCCAGCTGGTGCGCGTACTCGTAGGGGATGTTGGGGAAGTCGGTGCCGAGCAGGATCCGCCCGTCCAGGCCGAGGCCGCGGAGCCGGGGCAGGAGCGCGTCCGGGAACTCCGCCAGCCGGGCGAAGGTGGTGAACACCATCGTCGTGTCGAGGTGGACGCGCTCGTGGGCGTCGGCCAGGGCGAAGAAGCCGTCGAACTCCGGGGCGCCCAGGTGGGCCACGATCGTCGTCAGGCGCGGATGGCGGGCGAGGACCTCCCCGTACGGGCCGGGGCCGGTGAAGCCGTTCGCGACCGGGCCCGACCCGGCGTGGACGAGCGCGGGCACCCCGGCCTCGGCGAGCATCCCCCACACCGCGTCCAGCTCCTTGGCGCGCGGGTCGAACCCGCCGACCTGGAGGTGGACCTTGAAGACGCGGGCGCCGGCGTCCAGGGCGCGGGCCACGTAGTCCTCGACGCCGGGCTCGGGAAAGAACGTGGCGGTCTGCACGCATTCGGGGACGCGGGCGGCGAACTGCGCCGTCCACTCGTTCAGCGACTCGGCCATGCCGGGACGGTGCGGGTAGGACAGCGACGTGAACGCGCGCACGCCGAGGCCGCGCAGGAACGCCAGCCGCTCCTCCTCCGACTCCCGGTACCGGATGGGCCACTCGGTCCCGATCAGCGGACCGGCCTCGTCGAAGTACCCCCAGACCGCGCTCATCAGCCGGGGCGGCATGAAATGGACGTGCACATCGATGATGCCGGGAAGCCCGAGCGCCTGCCAGAAGGCGGGGACGGCGGAATCAGAACGAGGTTCGGCCACCCCTCGACCCTAGCCCCGGATCAGGTGATCTCCGCCAGCAGGGCGGGCAGCGTCGCGCGCATCTCGCGCCGCCAGTAGGGCCAGGTGTGCGTGCCCGGATAGAAGTGCGTCGTGACCGGGATGCCGAGCTTCCCGAGCTTCGCGGCGAACTCCCGCGACACCGTGCCCGCGAGCGATTCCAGCACGTCCGCCCCTCCGGGAGCCGCATCGAACGGCCCGGCGGTGCCGTCGCCGGCGCTGACGTGGACGCGGACCCCGGCGAGCCGGCCGGCCAGATCGTACGGGTTGTGCTGCCGCCACACGACGCGCTGCTCGCGGGGGTCGCCCCACACGTCCGTCCAGTCGAGGGACGGCGCGCCGATCGCGACGCCCAGCTCGACGAGGTCGGCGACGTCCAGCCCGGACGGGTTCCGGTAGAGGGTGTGGACGGGCCCGCTGAACGAGGCCGCCGCCCGGAAGTGACCGCGGTGCCGGGCCGCGTACGCCAGCGCGCCGAGGCCGCCCATCGCGTTCCCGGCGATGGCGCGTTCCGGGCCGGCGCGGTAGCCGCGTTCCAGGATCCGCCCGAGTTCGGCGAGATGGAACGTCTCCCACTTCGGCGCGCCTCCGCCGCCGCGATTCCACCAGTCGGTGTAATTGCCGCACGGGCCGCCGTCCGGCATGACGACGATCACGTCGGCGTCCTCGGTCAGCTCCTCGATGTCGGTGTGGTCGCTCCAGGCGGTGTGGCCGTCCCGGCCGGCGCCGGCCCCGTGCAGGAGCCACAGCACCGGCCAGGTGCGGGACGCGTCCCGTGACCAGGCACGGGGCAGCAGGAGGCGGACGCGGGCGGCGTCCTCCAGGACGGGCGACCGGACGGTGAGGTCGAGCACCCGGCGGCGGGGCCGGCGCTCGCCGACGACGCTCGCTCCCGCCATGTCGCGCAGCCGCATGTTTTCCGCCCCGGGTCAATCAAAACAGCCTCACTTGTCAGGATCCCCACTCGGCGCCATGTTTCAACGCTCCGCAATGGGTTTATAAAATGTCGGGCCGGAAGTTCCGGTTCACGTGCCTTGTAAGGTGACGCGGACGAAGGAGGGCACCGGTCGAGATGCGGAGCGTCGAGATGCGGAGCAAGGCGGAACTGGAGTCGGTCATCGCCGGCGGCGGGCGCGCGGTGCTGGTGATCAACTCCCGGTCCCGGCGGGGCCGCCGGCTCTACGGCACGGCCCGCCGGCTGCTGCGCGAGTCCGGGCTGGAGTTCCTGCACGTCTTCCCGGTCACCGACCCGTCCCGGCTGCGCGACCTGTTCGCCGACGTCCTCGCCCTGGAACCCGACCTCGTCGTCGTCGGCGGCGGGGACGGCACGGTCGCCGAGGCGGTCGGGCACCTGGCGCACCGCGACATCGCGCTCGGCGTGCTGCCGCTCGGCACCACCAACAACTTCGCCCGCAGCCTGGAGCTGCCGCTCGACCTGCCCGGCGCGATCCGCACCCTGGCCCTCGGCGGGCCCGGCTCGGGCAAGGTCGCGGACGTGGACGTCGGCTGGTTCGAGTCGACCGGCGACCCGCAGGGCGAAGGGCCGGGCGCCGACCGCGAGCACATCTTCGCGAACATGGTGAGCCTCGGGCTGTCGGTCGAGGTCGCCGGGAGCGTCCCGCACGCGCTCAAGCGGTTCGTGGGACGTCCCGCGTACGCGCTGACGGCGGCGCGGCTGCTGCCCCGGCACGAGGCGTTCACCGCCCGGATCACGATCGACGGCGAGACGCACGAGGTCGTGACGCACCAGCTGAACGTGGCCAACGGCGCGCACCACAGCGGGCAGCGGATCGCCCGCGACGCCAGCCCGGACGACCGGCTGCTCGCCGTCTACCGGCTCGGCGACGAGCGGCGGCTGCGGCTGGCGTCGGCGACGGCCCGGCACGTCCTCACCGGCCAGTGGCGCTCCCTGGACGAGGACGCGTTCCTCACCACCGCGCAGGTCGAGATCGAGACCGACCCGCCGATGCGGGTGGACGTGGACGGCGAGATCCGCGGCCGCACCCCCGTCTCGATCAGGCTGCGCGGCAACGCGCTGCGGGTGATCGTCCCGCGCGCGTTCGCCGACACGTGACCCGTCACGCCGGGGACGCCGGGGTCTCGCCCGCCATCGTGTAGGCGCCGGCCTCCAGCCGCCCGATCAGCCCGCGCGTCCACATCGTGGCCGACTCCGCGGAGTGCACCCAGTAGCCGAGCAGCTCGCGCAGGTGGTCGGACGGGTCCTGCTCGTCCAGGTGGGGGGCGACGGAGGCGCGCCAGCCGGCCAGCCCGTCCAGCCGCTCGCGCAGCAGCGCGACCGCCTCGGCGCGCGGCAGCTCGGTGAGGAAGCCGAGGCCCGCCGTGAGCATCTCCGGGTGCCTGACGTCGACGGTGGCGAGGGCGCCGCGCAGCAGCCGCAGGAACTCCGCCCGGCCCGCGCCGGTGATCTCGTAGTCGGTGTGCGGCGGCCCGGCCTCGCTCTCCTCGACCTCGTGGGCGCGCAGCAGCCCCTCCTTGGCGAGCTGCTTCAGCGCGTGGTAGATCGAGCCCGGGTTCACGTGGGCCCATTCGTCCGAGCCCCACGACATCAGCTCGCGGCGGACCTCGTAACCGTGCGCCCGCCCGAACCGCCGCACCCCGCCGAGCACCAGCAGCCGCGTCGTCGACATCGTCTCCCCCTGATCGCGAAACCTGTCCAGGGTAGACGGTGCGGGCGGCGGCGGTGACTAGCTTCGCAGCGCGGCGAGATCTTCGCCGGTGAGCGCGAGGCCGGCGGCGGCCGTGTTCTCCTCCAGGTGGTCCGGGGAGCCTGTGCCGGGGATCGCCAGCATCACCGGCGACAGGGCGAGCAGGCCCGCGAGGAGCACCTGCGGGACGGTGGCGCCGTGCCGGGCGGCGACGGCGCCGACGCGCGCGTCGTCGGGGATGCCGAAGCCGCCGAGCGGGAAGTAGGGCGCGTAGGCGATGTGCTCGCGCTCGCAGGTCTCCAGGAGTCCGGCGTCCTGGGGCCGCGTGATGTCGAACCGGTTCTGGACGGCGGCGACGGGCGCGATCCCCCGCGCCTCGGCGAGCTGCGCCGGGGTGACGTGGCTCAGCCCGAGATGCCGGATGAGGCCCTCCTCGCGGAGGCCGGCCAGGATCTCGAACCGCTCGCCGATCGGCTCGTCCGCCGGGGCCTCCAGCCCGCCGTGCCGCAGGTAGACGAGGTCGAGGCGGTCGAGCCCCAGCTCGCGCAGGTTCCGCTCCACCTCGTCGCGCAGCCCGGAGGCGGGGACCTGCCCGGACGGGAACGGGTCGCCCGGCCCCCGGTACGGCCCGACCTTCGTGGCGATGACCAGGCCGGGCGGGTAGGGGCTCAGCGCCGCGCGGATCATCTCGTTCGCCGCCGGCCCGTCCTGGTGGTAGTAGAACGCGGCGGTGTCGATGTGGTCCACGCCCAGCTCGACGGCCCTGCGCAGGATCTTCAGCCCGGTGCCGCGGTCGTTCGGCGAGGCGTCGAGCGCGCGCACGGGCAGCCGCATCGCGCCGAAGCCCATCCGGCGCACGCGGAGGTCGCCGCCGAGATCGAAGGTGTCGTGTGTCGTCATGCGTCCACAGTGCTGCGCCGCCCGGCCCGGCACGAACCGCTGGCAGCTTGCTGCCACTCGCACGTGGCAGACTCGATACCGATGACCGTTGATCTGGATCGGAACGTCGTGCTGCGCGGCGAGGCGGAGCTGGTCGAGCGCGCCGGGCGGCTGTTCTTCGCGTGCGAGGAGTTCGCCTGCGCCGCGACCGACATGCACACGTGGGCGCTGCCCGGGATCCGGGAGCGGATCGTCGCTGAGCGGCACCGCGTCCGGCCGGCGCCGTCCGTCCGCAAGCTGTACACCCCGGCGGCGCTCGCCGACGAGGAGTCCGAGCGGCGCCTGGTGGAGCTCGCCGGGGCCGGGGCGCGGGTGCGGATCTGCCCGGCGCCGCTCCCGCACGAGACGATCATCGTGGACCGGCGGGTCGCGATCCTGGCCGGCCCGGCGCGGGGCGGTGTGCGCGAGTACACGGTCGTCCGGTCGCCGGGCGTCGTGCAGGGCGTCGTCTCGCTGTACAGCGCGACCTGGGAGGCGGCGGTCGAGCTGGCCGACTACCGCCGCGACCGGCCGCCCGCGCTCACCGAGGAGAGCCGGCGCATCCTGGCGCTGCTCGGCGGCGGGCTGAAGGACGAGGCGGCGGCGCGGCGGCTGGGCATGTCGCTGCGCACCTACCGGCGCCGCGTCGCGGAGATCCTCACGCTGCTGGACGCCGGCACCCGGTTCCAGGCGGGCATCCGCGCCCACGAGTTCGGCCTGATCGGTTAGCCGCCGGCGAGGGCGACGAGCTTGATGAACACCAGGTCGGGGGCGGCGGCGAGGTCGATCTCCTCGTCGAGGTCCTCGACCTGGCGGTCACCGGCGAGGACGAAGAACCCGTTGGCGAGGAACGCCCGCTCGGCGATCTCGGCCTGCCGCTCCCAGTCGATGCGGCGCGGCTCGCGCAGCCGGTAGCCGTTCAGCTCGGCCTCGGCGCCGTCCGGGCGGACCAGGCCGTTGAACCGGTCGGACGGCCGCGCGTTGTGCCGGGCGACCTCCTCGCGCACCCGGAGCCTGATCAGCTCCCGGACGGTCATCCGCTCCGGCAGCGCCTCGATCCGGACCTCGGCGACCGGCGTGCCGGTCGCGGTCTCGTCCCGGAAGGTCACGGCGGGCATCAGGCACCTCGCTTGATCTGCGTGAGGATCGACTCGTCGGTGATCGTGTCGTCGGCGGCGAGCAGGAACGCCTTGCTGAGGACGAGGGAGAGCCGCTCGTCCTCGAAGGGCAGGAACACCGCGGCGCCGGGGGCGCGGCGTTCGGGGACGATGCACAGGAAGACGCCGTCCGGCTCCATCACGATGTTGGCCGAGCCCAGATGGATCTTGTAGGTGCGCAGCTCGCCGCGCACGACCAGGTGGCGATCGTCGAGCGCGCAGCGGTCGGCGATCCTCGTGCGGGGCAGGATGCGCTCCAGGGCGTCCCGGCGGGTCCGGGCGGACTCGCCGGGGTCGGCGTGCCACTCGCGGACCCAGTAGTCGTGGGCCTCGCCGTCCTCCCACAGGGGGTCGGCGGCGATCGAGGCGACGCCGACGAACAGGTCGACGTCGCGCATCGCCTCGCTGAACACCAGGGGCGGGACGTCGGCGAGCGGCGCGTCCCGCCAGGCGCCGCCGGTGCGGCGGTCGAAGCGGACCCGGTTCGTGCCGGCGATCTCGCGGTCGCCCGCCCAGTCGGCCAGGACGTGCGAGAACCGGACCCGCCACTCCCCCGCCGCGAGGGTCCGCGCCGCGTCGTCCGAGCCGCCGCCGTCCCACGGGCCGAGCAGGGCGCTCGTCCAGCCGCGGGCCCGGAACAGCGCGAACATCCGCCGGTAGTGGACGAGGTGCGCGGCGAACCGGTTGGAGTACGTCCGGGTCTCCTCCTCGGCGGGGGTGAGCAGGTAGATCTCGCGGAACGCCTGCTTGAACGGCTGCCGGATCCGCCGCTCCATGAGCAGGTCGCGCCAGGCGCGCACCTCGTCCGGCGCCGACCTGATCGGGTGCCACAGCCGGACCGGGGCGTCGTCGGGCGCGTCCGGGAGCCCGCCGGCCGCGGGCAGGACGGCCCGCCACTCACCGGGTGCGGCCTCGATCTCCCAGATCAGGTCGCGGACGGCCGGGCCCGCGATCGAGTGCCGGAGGAGCGTGTCCCGCCACCGGCCGAAAGGATGGGACGCGTCGGCGGTGAACCCGCCCTCCAGCGCCCGTGCGAGCGTGGCGAGCTGGGCCCCCACCCGCTTGGCGAGGTCGCGCAGCTCCTTCAGCTCGTCCTTGTGGTCGCGGCGGACGGGCGCGGGGACGCCCTTCAGCGCCGTGCCGTCCTTCTCGAAGGTCAGCTCGGCCTTGCCGGCGACGGCGACGGTGACGGCGGCCGTGTAGCCGCCGACGTCGCGGCGCAGGTCGCCGGGGTCGGGGACGCGGAGGGCGACCGCGGTGCGCTCGGCGAGGCCCGCGTCGGCCTTCTTGAGCATCCTGTCGAGCTGCTTGGGCACGCCCGCGTGCCGGACGGTCCGGCGGACCTCCCGGATCGCGGTGACGAGCTCCGGGGTCGGGAAGTCCTGCGCGGCGCGGACGATCTCGTACAGCAGCGCCTGCGACGGCAGCGACTTCGCCTGCGTCGGCGCGACGGAGATGTCGGGCAGGAGGCCGTCGAAGAGGGCGGGGAGCCAGGGTTCGTCCCGCGAGAGCGCGACCCGCGCCGCGCGGCCGAGTGCGGCGGCCTCGTCGGGCGTGAACGCCTTGTCCGCGCGGAACGGGAGCTCGCCGGACTGGATCGCGCGGGCCCGGCCGGCGGCGGTCTCCAGCGTCCGGCGCGCGTACCCGGCCCAGCCGGGGATCTCGGCGACGCGCTCCCAGACGTCCGGGAGCGGCGGCGGGGACGTGAAGGAGTGATCGTGGTCGGTGTCGCTCAGCAGCACCGCGTGCTCCGGGGCGAGCCCGGCGACGGCGTCGATCTCGTCCAGCGCGATCGGGCCGGTCCTGGTGGCGCGCAGGCGCCCGGCGGCGGCGCGCAGCGCGCGGTCGCCGCCGGCCCCGGCGATCGCGAGCAGCGCGAGCGGCTGGTCGGTGCGCCCGGCGTCCAGCAGGAACGCGACCAGGGCGCGGGCGGGGCCGGCGACGTCGGGCCACGGGCCCGTGCAGCGCAGCAGCGCCCCCGCGCCGAGCGTCAGGTCGGCCCACTTGCGCGCGGGGAGCCCGTCGACGAGGGCGCGGAACATCCGCTCGCACGCCTCGGGCGTGTAGCGCGGCTGCCGCTCGCGGCCCTCGTCCTCCACCGCGAACCGGACGGACGTCGACACGAACGCGGGGGCGTTCCGGCCGACCCCGTACGCGGCGGGCAGGAGGGCGCCGACGTCCTCGTCGGACAGGCGCGCGAGATCGGACGGGGACGGGCGGAAGCCCTCGTCCTCCGGGGCGGGGTCGGTCATGGCGCGCAGCAGCCGGGCGGTGAGGTCCATCAGGCGCCCCTCCTGATCTGCCGCAGCACGGTCTCGTCACTGATCCTGTGGTCGGCGGCGAGCAGGAACGCCGTGCCGAGGATCCGGGTGAGCCGCTCGTCCTCGAACGGGACGAACAGCCCCTTGCGGCTCGGGCGGCGGGACGGCTCGACGCGCAGCCGGACGTTGCCGGGCTCCATCAGCACGCCCGCCGAGCCCAGATGGATCTTGTAGGTGCGCAGCTCGCCCCGCACGACCAGGAACCGCCCGTCGACCGAGCAGCGGCCGCCGATGCGGGTGCCGGGCAGGATGCGGCGCAGCGCGTCCGCGCGGACCCCGGCGCTCGCGGACAGCCCGCCGAAGGGCGCCTCCGCCGCGATCGAGGTGACGCGCAGGAACAGGTCGACCTCCCGGGTGCCCTCGCTGAACACGAGCGGCGGCACGTCGGCCGGGCGGACCTCCCGCCAGCGTCCGGCGGTCTTGCGCTCGAACCGCGTGCCGGCGTGGTGGCAGACCCGCCACTCGCCCTCGGCGAAGACGCGCCGCAGCTCCCCGTCGATGCCCGGGTTCGGCTCGGCGCCGGGCGCGGCGGGCCGGTAGGTCTCCCGGAACGCCTGCTTGAACGACTGCGTCATCCGGTTGCCGGTCACGAAGCCGCGCCACGCCCGCACCGCGCCCGGGAACGCCCGCGCGGGATGCCACAGCCGCACCCGCGCGTCGCCGGACGGGACGGGCAGCGCCCGGCCGTCCACCGTCACCAGCACGTCCTCGGCGGGGGTGGCCGCGTGCCAGATGCCGTCCGGCGCCTCGAACTCCCAGATCAGGCCGCGCGCGACCATGCCGGTGACCGGGTGGTCGCGGTAGTGCCGGCACCACTCGCCGAACGGCCAGTCGCGCTCGACCGCCATCAGCGCCTCGATCCGCGTCCGCTCGGCGGCGAGCGTCGCGCGGACCTGCTTCACCAGCGACTTCAGCTCCTTGATCTCGGCGGCGCGGGGGACCTTGAGCGCGCCCGGGACGGTCCGCAGCGGCCGGCCGTCCGCGCCCGTGAAGGTCAGCCGGACGGTCAGCGGGTCGTCGATGACGAGCACCGCCTGGTAGGCGCCGATGTCGCGGGCGAGCGAGCCGTCCGGGCCGAGGCCGTGCGCGGGCACGCCGCGCTCGACGAGCTGGGCGGGGGTGATGCCGCGGCGGGCGGCCGCCGCCTCGATGGCCGCCGCGATCTGCCGGCCGAGGCCCGGGTAGCGGACGTCGCGGCTCAGCCCGCGCAGCACGTCGAGCGCGTGCGGGTCGGCGAACTCGCCGAGGGCGTTGACGGCCCCGCCCGCGAGCTTCGCCGACGGCTCGAACTCGCGGGTGACCCCGGCGGCGCGGCGCACGATGACGTCCAGCAGCGGGATCAGGCCCGGGTCGCCGGTGAGCGCGGCGGCCCACACCCGCCCGCGGGCGCCCTGCTCGGCGCGCAGCGACGGGTCGGAGAAGGGCCGGCCGCCGACGGGGTCCGGCTCCTTCGTCGCGTACCAGCGCACCCTGCGCAGCACCTCGTCGCGCGCGGCGGGGCCGGCCAGGAGTTCGAGCGTGCGGCGGCGCCACGCGCGCGTCGGCCGCGGCGCCTTGAGCGCGTCGAGATGCGCCCGGAGGTCGTCGGACATGAGGTGATCTTTCCAGAAGCCGCCGACGCTTCCCGGCGTTTCACATGATCAAGGGCTGATCTGGCGCAGGATCGCGGGGTCGGTGATCTCGTGGTCGGCGGCGAGCAGGAACGCCTTGCTGAGGATGAGCGAGAGCCGCTCGTCCTCGAACGGCAGGAACAGCGCGCTCCGGCCCCTGCCCCTCGCCTGCACGATGCAGAGGTAGGAGTCGTCGGGCTCCATCAGGACGTTGGCCGACCCGAGATGGATCCGGTAGGTGCGCAGCCCGCCCCGCACCACCAGGTAGCGGCCGTCGAGGCGGCAGCGGTCGGCGATCTTCGTCCGGGGCAGGATCCGCTCCAGTGCCGCGCGGCGGACCTCGGCGGTCGCGGTCAGCGCGCCGACCGTCGCCTCGCGCCAGTAGGCGGCGTGGCGGTCCTCGCCGCGGTCGGCCCACCGCGGGTCGGCGGCGATGGACGTGACGGCGACGAACAGGTCGACGTCGCGCATCGCCTCGCTGAACACCGGGGGCGGGACGTCGGCGAGCGGCGCCTCCCGCCAGCGGGCGCCGTTCTTGCGCTCGAAGCGGACCTGGTCGGTCGCGGCGTGTTCCGGGGCGTGGTCGAAGCCCTCCTCGGCCGGGTCGTGGTGGAACGACGCCCGCCACTCCCCGCCGCCGAACAGGCCGCGCGCCTCGCCGCTGTAGCCGCCGTCGTGCCCGGAGAGGAAATCGGCCTGCCAGCCGCGCTCCTTGAACAGCGCGTAGAGCTGCGGGTACCGGACGATGTGGGCCGCGAACCGGTCGGAGTACGTCCCGGTCTCCTCCTCGGCCGGGGTGAGCAGGTAGATCTCGCGGAACGCCTGCTTGAACGGCTGCCGGATCCGGTCGGCCGCGACCCGCTCCCGCCAGGCCCGGACGTCGCCGGCCGCCGCTCGGACGGGGTGCCAGAGCCGCACCTGGACGGCCTCGCCTCCCGGGTCTGCGAGCGACGCGCGCCAGTCGCCGCGCCCGTCCTGGAACTCCCAGATCAGGCCGCGGGCGACGGCCCCGCTGACCGGGTGGTCGCGGTAGTGCTCGCACCATTCGCCGTAGGTCCAGACGCGGTCCTGCGACATGAGGCCCGCGATGCGCGCCCGCTCGCTCGACAGCGTCCCCCGCACGTCCTTGGCGAGGGCCTTCAGCTCTTTCAGCTCGCCGGGGAAGCCGTCCTTGACCGGGGCGGGGGCCGTCCGCGAGGGGCGGCCGTCCGGGCCGGTGAACGTGAGGCGGACCGTCGCCGCGTCCTCGATCGCCACCCGCGCGGTGTGCTCGCCGAGCGTCGCCTCGGCGGAGCCGTCCGGGGCGAGGCCGTGCGCGGGAACGGTCCGCTCGACGAGCTGCGCCGGCGTGATGCCCCGGCGTCCGGCGGCGGCCTGGAGCGCGGTGCCCAGCTGCTTGCGCAGCGCCCGGTCCTTGATCTTCGCGCGCAGCCGCCACAGCGACTCCAGCGCCCCGGCGTCCTCGGCCGCGGCCAGCGCGTTGATCGCCGCACCGGCGAGCTTGAGGTCCTCGGGGAGCCTGGCGCCCGACGTCCCCGCGCGCAGGGCCAGCGTCTCGAGGCGGGCCGCGGTCCCCGGGCCGCCGGCCAGGGTCGCCGCCCAGACGACGCCGCGGGCGAGATCCGCGTGGTCCTGGTGGACGAGCCCGTGGTGGACGAGCCCGTGGTGGACGAATCCGTGGTGGACGGGCCCGCGGTGGCCCGCCGGTTCGTCCTCGGCGAGCCCGCGAAGGCATTGCGCCCCCTCGTCGCGGACACCGGCCGCTCCGGCGAGGGAGACGCAGGCACGGCGCCACTTCTGCGAGGGGCGCGGGGCGGACAGGCCCGCCAGATGCCGGACGAACCGGGCCACCGCGACCGTCGGCGCCGTCCGGGTGAGGCCGCGGAGCGGCGCGGCCCACGTGTCGTGCACGGGGAGCAGCCCGTCCGGGACGTACGCCTCGTCCAGGGTTTCCAGCAGGGCCCACAGGCGCTTGGCGAGCGAAGGGCGGTACCCGGCGGGGACGTCCAGCCGGGCGAACACGGCGGCCGTGCGCCGCAGCCGGGGCTCCAGTTCGCGCAGGCCCTCCTCGTCGAGGGACTCGGCGGCGGACAGGGCGACGGCGAGCGCCTCGGGGAGCCGGCCTCCGTCGGAGACGGAGGCGGCGCAGTCCAGCAGCACCGCCGCCTCGCCGCGGGACCAGCCCCCGGCCCGCGCGGACGCCCGCCGCAGGTGCGACGCGTACTGCCACAGCAGCCAGTCGTGGGTGCGGGCGGCCAGCAGCATCGCCACCAGGAACGCCCTGCCCTCGGCGTCCGGGCAGGACGGCAGCCGCTTCTCGAACTCCGTGCGGACCACCGTGCGCCGCTTCTCGCGCCGCCTGTCGAGCAGCCCGGAGTGCCACGGTTCGTTCGCCCGGCCCGGGGCGAGCCGGGGATCGAGGAGCTCGGGGAAGACCAGGGGCGCGACGAGGTCGAGCGCCCAGCGGGCCTCCGCGAGGGCGGCGAGCCGGACGTCGTCCAGGCCGTCGCCCGCGCGCGCCTCGGCGGCGAGCGTGTCGTAGAGCATGGCCGGATGCTGCCAGAGGGGACCGACGGAAACCCGCGATCGCGGCGCCTGGCCTGTGACCTCATGGTCACCTAGGCTCGGTGCATACCGCAGTCGAACGAGGTTCGGGACGGCCATGACGCACAGCGTGGTGATCATCGGAAGCGGTTTCGGCGGGATCGGGATGGCGATCCGGCTCCGCGCCGCCGGCATCCACGACGTGGTGATCCTGGAGAAGGCCGGGGGGCTCGGCGGCACCTGGCGCGACAACACCTATCCGGGCGCGGCGTGCGACGTCCCGTCCCCCCTGTACTCGTTCTCCTTCGAGCGCAAGACGGACTGGACGCGCCGGTTCCCGCCGCAGCCCGAGATCCTCGACTACCTGCGGCACTGCGCCCGCAAGTACGGGGTGCTGGAGAAGATCCGCTTCGGGACCGAGGTCACCGAGGCCCGGTTCGACGAGGACGCGGCGCTCTGGCGGGTCTCCACGACCGGCGGCGACCTGGAGGCGCGGGTGCTGGTCTCGGCGTGCGGGCAGCTGAACCGGCCCGTGCCGCCGGAGATCGAGGGCCGCGACTCGTTCGCCGGGACGAGCTTCCACTCCGCCCGCTGGGACCACGGAGCCGACCTGCGCGGCAAGCGGGTCGCGGTGGTCGGGACGGGCGCGAGCGCGGTCCAGTTCGTCCCGGAGATCGCCGGGCGGGCGGCCGAGCTGCGGCTGTTCCAGCGGTCCGCGCCCTACGTGATCGACAAGCCGGACCGGGTGTACCGGCCGTGGCAGCAGGCCGTCATGAAGGGCACGCCGGGGCTGTGGGAGCTCAACCGCGGCTACACGTACGCGGCCTACGAGGCGCGGGCGCTGGGGTTCGTCAAGTACCCGAAGCTGATGGCGCTGCTGGAGAAGCGGTTCAAGAAGGCGCTGGCGGACGGCGTCGGCGACCCCGTCCTGCGCGAGGCGCTCATCCCCCGCTACCCGATGGGCTGCAAGCGGATCCTGATCTCCAACGACTACTATCCGGCGCTCGCGCGGCCGAACGTCGACCTGGTCACCGACCCGATCGAGCGGATCACGCCGTCCGGCGTCACGACCGCGAGGCGTTCGTACGACGTGGACGTCATCGTGTACGGCACCGGGTTCCGCTCCACCGAGTTCCTCTCCCCCATGAAGATCGTCGGGCGGGGCGGCCGGGAGCTGAACGAGGCGTGGCGGGACGGCGCGCAGGCGCATCTCGGCATCACGGTCAGCGGCTTCCCCAACCTGTTCCTGCTGTACGGCCCCTACACCAACCTGGGCCACAACTCGATCATCTACATGCTGGAGTCGCAGTTCCGGTACGTCCTCGGCTGCGTGGAGGCGCTGCGCGGAGCGGGCCTCGCCTGGATCGACGTCCGCCCGGACGTGCAGGACGCGTTCACCCGCGAGATGCGCGAGCGGATGCGCGCCACCGTGTGGGAGGCGGGCTGCCAGAGCTGGTACATGACCGCCGACGGAACCGTCGTCAACAACTGGCCGGGGTTCACGTTCGCCTGCCGCCGCGCGACCCGCCGCCCCGACCCCCGGCACTTCACCGCCCGGCGCGCCGCGCAGGCCCCGCCCGGCGCGGCCCCGCGCGGACCCGGCGCGGCATAGGGTCGGGAGCATGCCGACCGCCTTCATCACCGGCGCGACCGCCGGCCTCGGCGCCGCGTTCGCCCGCCGCCTCGCCTCCGACGGGTTCGACCTGGTCCTGCTGGCCCGCGACGCCGAGCGCCTGGAGCGCGCCGCGGCGGAGCTGCGCGGGAAGTACGCCGTCCGCGCCGAGGCCCTGCCCGCCGACCTGTCCGCCGAGGAGGGGCTCGCGGCGGCCGAGGAGCGCGTCCGCGAGGACGTCGACCTGCTGGTCAACAACGCCGGGTTCGGCAACCGGGGCGTGTTCCTCGACGTCCCGGTGTCGGACGAGCTGACCATGCTGAAGGTGCACTGCGAGGCCGTCCTGCGGCTCACCCGCGCCGCGGTGCCGGGGATGCTCGAACGCGGCCGGGGCGCGGTGGTCAACGTGTCGTCGATGGCGGCGTTCGCGACGCGCGGCACCTACGGGGCGTCCAAGGCGTGGGTGGTCGGCTTCAGCCGCGGCATCGCGGCCGACCTGAGGCAGCGCTCGCGCGGCGGCGTCCGGGTGATGGCGCTGTGCCCCGGCTTCGTGCGCACCGAGTTCCACGAGCGGGCGCGGATGGACATGTCGGGCCTGCCGGAGTTCATGTGGCTCGACAAGGACGACGTCGTCGACGCCGCGCTCCGCGACCTGCGCCGCGGCGCGCAGATCAGCATCCCGGGCGCGCAGTACAAGGCGCTCTACGGCGCCGCGCGGCTCGTCCCCGGCGGGCTGGTCGCGCGGCTGTCGTCCGGCACCGGAAGGAAATACGACTGACCGTCCAGTAAGCGGTCACTTGCACCAAGGAGTCCGACAGGGCAGTCTGAGAGGACAGGTCGATTCGATGGCGCGCCGAACGACATGCCCTGTCCGCCGTCCACCGAGAGGTTCCTCCCGATGGGTTCCGACCTGGGTTATGCCGCCCTCGCACTGATCGCGACCACCGTCTACTACATCGCGTTCCTCGTCTTCCGCGCCTCCGCGCGCCGCATGGAGCCGCTGCGCGGCAGCCGCCCGTTCCGCGTCGCCCGGCTCATGCTCACCGACCCGCTGTGGCTCGGCGGCGGGCTCCTGCTGTTCCTCGGCCTCGGCTACGAGGTCGTGGCCTTCTCCGCGATGCCGCTCGCCGTCGCACAGCCGATCTTCGCGGTCGCCCTGGTGATGCTCGTCGCGTACGCGGTGGCGTTCCTGGACGAGCGGCTCAGCGTCCGGGAGTGGACGAGCGTCGCGCTGTTCGTCCTCGCGACGATGCTGATCGGGCTCTCCGCCACCGAGGACGGCGAGGTCCACGCCGACGCCACGCTGACCGGCACGCTCGTCCGGCCCTGGACGATGATCGCGATCTGCGCCCCGGCGGTGGTCGTCGCGGCGCTGGTGTGGCTGGTCGGCGACCGCCGCGCGAGCGGCCGGCACGCCCGCAAGCTCGCCGGAGTCGCGTACGGGATCGGCGCCGGGGCGTGCGCGGGGCTGGCCGAGGCCGGCATCCGCGGCATCTCGATCGTCTACCGGGAGACGGGCAGCGTCCAGGCGGTCATGGAGTCGGTCTACCCGTACCTCACGATCGGCCTCGCCGCGATCGCGCTCGGGCAGCTCCAGGTCGCGCTGCAGCGCTGCCGGGTCGCGATCGTCGCGGTGGTGCTCACCGTCATCGGCCGCAGCTACCTGATCCTCGCCAGCTCCGTCATGTTCGGCGAGGACTGGCCGCGCGACACCGGGCCGTTCCTGCTGCGGGCGGGCGGCTTCGTGCTCGCGCTGATCGCGCTCGTGCTGTTCCCCCGCTACGAGGAGCAGGCGCCGGAACCGGCCGTCCGGAACACCGTGCGCCCCGCCCTCGAAGCTCGTACATTGCCGAGATGGCCCTCCTCTCCCGCCGGTCCGTCCTGACGGCGGTGCTCGGCGCCGCCCTGGCCGTCCCGCTGGCGGCCGTCCCGCCGGCGGCCGTGCCCGCGTCCGCCGTCGTGGGCGGCGCGCCGGCGTCCACGGCCGCGTACCCGTGGCTGGCGGCGGTCGGGTCGCCGCTCTTCTTCGTCCGGCCGTCCGGCCAGTTCTGCGGCGGGGCGCTGGTCGGGCCGGACCGGGTGCTCACCGCGGCGCACTGCGTCTCGATGTTCCGCTCGGCGCCGGGCCTCCTCACGGCCACCTTCGGCCGGGACGACCTCACCGGGACGGGCGGGCGGACGGTCGCGGTGACATCCGTGCGCGTCCACCCGGAGTACCGGGAGACGTCGTTCAAGGACGAGACGGTCGGCCACCACGATCTCGCCGTCCTCACGCTGGCGCGGCCCGTGGACCGCCCCGCGGCCGTCCTCGGGTCGCCCGGCTCCGCCCGGACGGGACGGATCGCCGGCTGGGGCTTCACGTCCGAGAACGACCTGTTCAACACCCGTCTGCGGACGGCCCGCGCGCCCCTCCCCGGGAACGCGGCGTGCGAGCGCGCGTACGGCGGCGCGTTCGACCCGTCCGACATGCTGTGCGCCGGGTCGGCGGCGGCGGACTCCTGCCAGTTCGACAGCGGCGGCCCGCTGCTGGTGCGGGGCCGCGTGGTCGCGCTGGTCTCCTGGGGGTACGGCTGCGGCAAGCCCGGCTACCCCGGCGTCTACGCGCGGCTCGACTCGCTGCCCTGACCCGGCGTTGCCGGACCGGGCGCGCGGCTGGATGCTGGCCTCCATGCGAGTGCTGGTGACGGGGGCGGCGGGATACATCGGGTACGCGGTCGGGCGGCGGCTCGCCGCGGCCGGGCACGAGGTCGACGGGCTGGTGCGGCGGGACGCGGGACCGGTGCGGCGGGACGCCGGGCTGCCGGACGGCGTCCGCCCCGTCCGCGGCGACCTCCTCGTCCCGGACGGGCTGCCGCGCGGACCGTACGACGGGGTGTGCCACCTCGCGGCGCTCACCCGCGTCCGCGAGTCGTTCGAGCGTCCGCTGCGGTACTTCGCGGCCAACGTGCAGGGCACGGTGAACCTGCTGGAGGCCGTCCACGCGGACCGCCTCGTGTTCGGGTCCACCGCGGCCGTGTACGGGACGCCGGAGCGGCAGCCGATCCCGGAGAGCGAGGCGGCGGCGCCGGCCAGCCCGTACGGGGCGTCGAAGCTGGCCGCCGAGCAGGCCGTCCGGTTCCACGCGCGGACGGGCGCGGCCGGCGCGGTCGTCCTGCGCACGTTCAACGTCGCCGGTTCGGTGGACGGCCGGGCCGACCCCGACGAGACCCGGCTGATCCCGAAGGCGCTCGCCGTCGCCGCCGGGCGCGCCCCGCACCTGGACGTCAACGGCGACGGGCTGGCCGTCCGCGAGTACCTGCACGTGGACGATCTCGCCGCCGCCTACGTGCTGGCGCTGGAGGCCGTCCGGCCGGGCGAGGACCGCGTCTACAACGTCGGCAGCGGCGCCGGCGCGGCCGTCCGGGAGGTCATCGCCGCGGTCGAGCGGGTGACCGGCCGGCCGGTGCCGACGCGCCGCCGCCCGGCCCGGCCGGAGGCCCCGGTGCTGCTCTGCGACGCCTCCGCGATCCGGGCCGACCTCGGCTGGCGGCCCGTGCGCTCCGCCCTGCCGGAGATCATCGCGGGCTCCTGGTCGGCCCTGACTTGCGCGGACGGCTAAACTCGCCCGCGTGTCCGCGCCGAAGTTCGAAGTCCAGATGCTCCACGACCGCGTCATGATCAAGATCGAGAAGGACAGCGGCGAGCGCCGCAGCACCGGCGGGATCGTCATCCCCGCGACCGTGGAGCAGGGGAACCGCCTGGTGTGGGGCGAGGTCTGCGGGGTCGGCCACCACGTGCGGATCGTCAAGCCCGGCGACCGCGTGCTGTTCCACCCCGGCGACCAGTACGAGGTCGAGATCCAGGGCGAGAACTACCTGGTCATGCGCGAGCGCGACCTGCACGCCATCGCCAGCGAGCGCCCCGAGCACGGCACCGGCCTCTACCTCTGACGCCCCGTCCCGGTCCGGCACGCGTCCGCCCAGCGGGTGCGGTCACCCCCCGGACGGACGCGTGCCGGACAGAGCAGGCGTCAGCCCGCCCGCTCGGACGCCTCCTCTGCTCCCTCGGCTCCCGCTGCGTCCTCGGCTCCCGCTGCGACCGCCGCCTTGCGGCGCGGGCCGCGCAGGGCGAGCAGGGCTCCGGCGACCACCGCCAGTTCGGCGGCGCCGCTGACCACGTCCAGGACGCCGATCGCCTCGGCCTCCCCCGCGTCGGGGCCGAACGGCAGGCCGCTCGTGCGGCTCACCGCCCACAGGGCGAGGACACCGAGGCTGACCGCCGGCCCGGACAGCAGCACCGCCCGCTCGCTCCCGGTGTGGACGAGCACGGCCCAGACGAGCTGGAACAGGGCGATCGCGCTGAAGAAGACGCCGTACGCCCACCACTCGCCGAGATGCTCCGGCACGACGGCGTAGTGGGCGAACGCGGCGAGGACCGATCCGATCGCCGCGACGCGGCGGGCCGCGGACACCGGCGGGATCGAGGACGGACGGGAGGCCGCCGGGACGGCCCGCTCGGCGCCGGTTTCGATGGTTGCCATGATCACCTTCCTTGGGTGGGTCAGCCGACCTGGAAGACGCCGAGGCCGCCGGCGGCCATGTTCTTCATCTTGTGGCCGAGGAACGGATAGGTGCCGGCGTCCGGCAGGGTGAACTCGACGAAGCCGCCCTGCGTGGGCTGCAGATCGAGGACCTGGGCGCCGCCCTTCTCCTTGTTGTCCCTGCGCAGCGTGTAGGCGCCCTCCTTCCAGACCGTGTCGAAGATCGTCCCGACGACGTGGAAGGCGACGTTCTCGTTGGGGCCGCCGTCGTCCACCCACACGCGGACGCGGTCACCGGCCTTCACCTTGACCGGGGCGTGGACGTACTGGTTGTGGTAGCCGTTGAAGACCACCGCGTCGTACTCGCCGGACTGCATCTTCTTCAGGTCTCCGGGCTTGCCCTGCGGGCCGAGGTACAGCTCGGACTGCACGAGGACCAGCTCCTTGTCGACCTTGTCCAGGCCCGGCGGGTCGACGATCAGGGCCCCGTGCATGCCGTTGCCCATGTGGTAGATCATCGGGTCGGAGCCGCAGTGGTAGGTGAAGATGCCGGAGAAGCTCGCCTTGAACTCGTACACGAGGGTCTCGCCGGGCTTGATGGTCCGCATCTGGACGTTCGGCGCGACCTTCGAGGCGTGGAAGTCGATGGAGTGCCCCATCGAGCCCTTGTTGACGAGCTTGATCCGGAAGGTGTCGCCGACGTCGCCGCGCAGCACGGGGCCGGGCGCGGTGCCGTTGTAGGTCCACCGGGTCTGCTTCACCCCGGGCGCGACCTCGATCTCCTTCTCGGTGACGGTGAAGGTGGCCTCGTGGACGTCCTTGCCGTCGTTGACCGGCGCCGCCGGGTCGTACGGCTTCCAGCCCGCGGCGGGCTTCGCGGCCGGGTCGATCTTGGCGTTCGCGGCGTCGCCGGTCGCGGCGGCGCCGCTCGCCGCCGGGCCGGCGGCGGTGCCGCCCGCCGCCGCCGCGGCGTTCTGCCCGCCGGTGACGGTGATCTCGACGAGCATGCCGGCGTCCTTGTGGCCGGGGATGACGCACCACGCCTGGGTGGACTCGGTGAGCACCCCCCAGTGCTGGGTCTCGGACTTGCCGGGTTCGAGCTGCGCGTTGGTCTTGCCGAGCAGGCTCAGGGTGTGCGCCTGGCTGCCCTTGTTGACGACGTTCACCGTGACGTCGGCGCCCGCCGGGACGGTGACCTTGTTCGGCTTGATGTACATGTCGCCCTCTTCGAAGTCGAGGGTGACCTTCTTGCCCTTCCCGGGAAGGGCCGCCTCGCCGCCGGCGGCGGACGCGCCGCCTTCCGCGGCGGCCAGGGTGCCGTGCTCGTGGCCGGGCGAGGCGCTGACCATGAGCAGTCCGACGATCAGGCCCAGCGCGAGCGCCGCGCTGATGACGGGCAGCAGCCCGCTGAAGGCCGCGGTCCAGCGGCAGCGCGCGCGGGCCGGAGCCGGCGGTCTGTCGGGCGCCGGATGGTCCGGCGCGGGGGTGATGGGCATGGTTCACTCCAGACGTGCGTTGGGGGGACGGGCGGTCGCGCGAACGGTGCCCGCGCCGGCCGCGATCAGCTGATCTGCATCTCCATGACCAGGCCGAACATGCCCTGGGAGCCTTCGGCGTGCGGGAAGATGTGGCAGTGCCAGATCCACTTGCCGGGCTGGTCGGCGTGGATGAGGACGGTGTAGCGCTCGCCGGGCGCGACGTTGATCGTGTCGGCCTTGTAGGTCTGCTCCAGCGGGAACCCGTCCTTGGCGATGATCACCTGGTCCACGCCGTGCAGGTGCATCGGGTGCGCCATCGTGCCCGCGTTGACGTAGGTGACCTGCACCCAGTCGCCCAGCCGGGCCTTCAGCGGCTTGGTGGCGGGGAAGGACTTGCCGTTGAGCGTCATCCCGATGACGCCCGCGTCCTGGATCTGGATGACCTGCTTCTGCGCCACCTTCTCCTTGTGCGGAGTCGGCATGTCACCGAACTGGATCGCGCCCCACAGCCCGCTGCTCACCTGCTTGGTGCCGTTGTAGTGCGAGTGGTACCAGGTGTCCTGGATCCGGGTCACCGGGAACTCGTAGTTGAACGAGGCGCCCGGCTTGATGGAGTCCTGGGTGACGTTGGGGACGCCGTCCATCTTGTTGGGCAGCTGGATGCCGTGCCAGTGCACGCTGGTCGGCTCGGGCAGCTCGTTCTTCACCACGATGCGGACCTTGTCCCCGACGTCCGCGCGGATCGTCGGGCCGGGCACCATGCCGTTGAAGCCCCAGGCGTCCACCACCTTCCCGGGTTCCACCTCCCACTTCAGGGCTTTGGCCGTCAGGTGGAACTCCTTGGTCCCGTCCTTCAGCACCTTGGGGGCGAGGTCCTGGCCGCCCTGGCCCTTGGTGGCCGCGGGGAAGCTCTTGTCCCGTTCGGCCATGGCCTCGTCCATGGCCTTCCAGCCGTCCGCACCGCCGTCGCCGGACGCGTCGTGCGACGTCCCGCCGTGCTCCGCGGCGGGCGACCCGGCCGCCGCGGCCGGCTCCGCGGAGTGCGACGACTCCGCCGAGTGCCCCGCCTCGGCCGCGCCGCCGCGTGGAACCGTCCACAGCGACACGGTCAGCGCGGCCGCGAACGCGACCGCCGCGATCAGCACTCTCGATCTAGCACCGTCCATCCTGTCGACCCCTTCCGGGTCCTAATTTTTACTAGCAGGATTAGTTTTTATTATTTAAACCGGTGACACGTCCAGGGGCAGCGGGTGTGAAGCACCGCACAGCGCCTGCGGAGAAAGGGAAATGGCTGGTCAGCGCGATGCCGCGCGGCGATCGTCTGAACCCGCGCGGACTGGATCGACCCCGCCGCGACGGGAACCATTGAGGCAATTACACTGGTTTTTTCCACTCGGCCGCCTCAGGCCCGGGGCGTCCTGGCGCCTTCTGGGCGGGGCGGACGCGACGCGCTGGTGACCCGGCGGAGCGGCTGCGACACTGCCCTACGGAACGGGACATGCCGGGCAGACGTCGAACCGGCACGACGATCATCAGGAGGGCGCATGGGCGACGACATCGAACACGACAGGTCGAGCCAGCTCAAGCAGATCGAGAGCGGGCTGATCCCCGGCGAGCAGATCATCGCCGTCTACGACGCGGTCGGGGCGGGCACCGGGTTCATCGGCCTCACCGACCGGCGGGTGATCATTCAGGACAAGAGCTTCGCCGGCAAGAAGTACGCCATCACCAGCGTCCCCTACTCCAAGATCACCTCGGTGAGCGTGGTCAGCAACAAGTCGTGGGCCGGGTCCTACTTCTCCACCGGATCCATCGCGATCAACGTGGGCACGCACACCTACGAGGTCGAGTTCCGCGGCAGCGACAAGAGCCACCACGTCCACAACGTGATCCTTCAGTACATCTCGTGACGGCCGGGCGGCGCGCCGCCCCGGTCAGACGACGATCCGGGCCGTGGAGCCGGTGCGGTCCTTGGTGACGCGGAGCTGGGCGGGGATGCGGGCGCGCAGCTCCGCGACGTGGCTGACGATGCCGACCGCCCGGCCGCCGTCGCGCAGGCCGTCCAGGACGTCCATGACCTCGTCGAGCGTCTCCTCGTCGAGGGTGCCGAAGCCCTCGTCGACGAACAGCGTGCCGATCTCGGTGCCGCCCGCCTCGGCGGTGACGACGTCGGCGAGGCCCAGCGCCAGGGACAGCGAGGTGATGAACGACTCGCCGCCCGAGAGGGTGACCGGGTCGCGGGTCAGGCCCGTCCAGGCGTCGGCGACGCGGAGGCCGAGGCCGCCGGCGCCCTTCGTGCGGTCGCCCGCCGCCTTGTCGACGGTGTGGACGAGGGCGTAGCGGCCGCCGGACATGCGGTGCAGGCGCTCGTTCGCGGCCGCGACGACCTGGCCGAGGCGGGCCGCCAGCACGTACGCCGACAGCGACATGTCGCGCCGGTTCGCGGGGTGCTTGCCCGACGTCAGGCCGGCGAGCCGCTCGGCGACCTCGTGCCGCTCGGCGGCGGGCCGCCAGGCGCCGACGGCCCCGCCGAGCTGCCCGCGCAGCTCGGCGAGGCGCTCGCAGCGGTACCGGGCGCGGTCGGCGGCGCTGACGGCCTCGGCGTGCGCCGCCTCCGCCCCCGCCAGCGCCGCTTCGAGACCGGGCAGGCCGGGCGCGGGCTCGGCGGCGGCCGCGATGAGCGCCGGGTCTTTGAGCATGGCGCGGACCTGGGCCTCCTCGTCGTCCAGCTGGCGGATCCGGTCGCGGAGGGCGCCCTGGTCCTCGTCGGGCATCGCGGCTTCGAGGACCTCCTCGGGCGTCGCGAAGCCCTGCTCCTCCGCCTCCTGCTTGGCCCGCGCCCGCGCGGCGGACAGCTCCTCGTCGGCGCGGCCGGCGCCGCGCAGCGCCTCGACGGCCTCGTGCAGCGCCGCCGCCTCGCCCGCGAGGCGGGCGATGCGCGCCTCCAGCGTGGGGTCGCCGCCGCGCGCCCTGTCGAGGTCGGCGGCGAGGCGCGCCTGTTCGGCGGCGAGGTTCCCGTCCTGCTGGCGGTTCGCGGTGAGGACGCGCGCGACCTCGTCCCGCCGATCGCGGACCTGATCGAGTTCGCGCTCGTCCCGCTGGAGGGCCTCCTCCAGCCGTTCGGCCGCCGCGGCGCGCGCCGCCGTCTCCCGGACGGCCTGCTCGGCCTCGGCCGACTCCCCGCTCAGCGACTCGACGGCGGCCTCGCCGACGGTCTGGAGGAGGCCGTCGCGTTCGGTGCGGAGCGCCTCCACCCGGCGCGCGGCGTCCTCGCGGTCGTCCTGCGCGCGGTCGGCGGCGGCCTGCGCCTCGTCGACCTGCTCCTCGGTCGGGATCAGGCCGAGGGACGCCGCGGGGGCGGGATGCTCCGCCGAGCCGCACACCAGGCACGGCTCGCCGTCCTCGAGCTCACCGGCGAGGACCGCCGCCATCCCGTCGAGGCGCGCCTGGCGAAGGTCAAGGACCCGCTGCCGAGCGCCCTGTGCGGCATCGACGTGGTCGCGGTGCGCGGCCTCCGCCTCGCCGAGGAGTTGCTCGACCAGGTCGCGGCGCCGGGCCGCCTCCAGCCGCTGCCGTGCGGCGCCGGCGGCGGATTCGGAGCCGCGCAGCGCGGCCGCCGCGGCCCTGGCCTCGTCGCGTTCGGCCTGCCGCACCGCGATGGCGCCCGGCAGGTCGGCGAGCGCCGCGCCGAGCCGGGCCTCCTCGGGTTCGAGCCGCGCGAGCTCCCGGACGATGCCGGCCCGCTCGCTCTCGATCTGCTTGAGGCGGCTCGTCTCGTGCCGGCGTCCCTCCAGCGCGGCGGCCTCGTCGCGGCGGTCGCGCTCGGCCTTGGCGAGGACGTCCTCCGGCGCCCGGGGCGGCAGCAGCGCCGCGACCTCCGCGCGGGTCTGCTCGGCCCAGCGGCGCGCCTGCACCGCCCGGCCGTGCCGTTCCCGCACGTCCTTCACCAGCGGGACGACCCGGTCGGCGCGGGCCGCGGCGTCGAGCCGCGACGCCGTCCGGGACTTCTCCTCCGCCCGCCCGGCCAGCGCGTCGCGGCGGGCGACGGCGTCGGCGTGGCGCCGCTGCCGGTCGGCGAGCGCCCGCGCGCCGTCGAGCGCCTCGCGGGCCGCGCGCAGCGTCGCGGCGACGCCCGCGCGCAGCTCCTCGGCGGCCGCGCGGACGTCCGCGTGCCCGCCCGCCAGCTCGGCCGCCCACGCGGGCAGCGCCGCCACGTCGGCGAACGGCTCCGCGGCCGGTTCCCCGCGGCGCGGCTGCGGGACGGCGGGACGCTCCCCGCGCGGCGACCGCGCCCCGGTCGTCTCGGCGATCCGGTCCGCGACCGAGGCCGCGGCGGCGGCGAGCTCGGCGGCCTCCCGCCCGGTCGCGGCGCGCCGGTCGGCCAGCCACTTCTCCACCTGCGTGAACACCTCGGCCGCGAACAGCCGCTCCAGGACCTTGCGGCGCTCGTCCGCCCCGGCGCGCAGGAACCCGGCGAACTCGCCCTGCGGCAGCATCGCCACCTGGCAGAACTGCACGGCGTTCATCCCGAGCATGCGCGACACCAGGTCGCCCGCCTCGTCCAGCCGGGTGGTGAGCCCGGTCCACGCGCCGTGCTCGAACTCCTCGAGGACGACCTTGGCGTGCTCGGTCGTCGTCCCGGACCCGCGCAGCTTCGGCCGCTCCCACGCGGGCGACCGCGTGATCCGGAGCCGGCGGCCGCGGATCGTCGCCTCCAGCACGACGCGCGGCCCGGCGGCGGGCGGCGCGTGGTCGCTGCGCAGGCCCTTCACGTTGTTGCGGACGCCCGGCACCTGCCCGTAGAGGGCGAAGCACACCGCGTCCAGGATGCTGGTCTTGCCCGCGCCCGTCCGGCCCTGGACGAGGAAGAGCCCGGCGTCCGACAGCGCGTCGAAGTCGATCTCCTCGGCCCCGGAGAAGGGCCCGAACGCGGCGACCTCCAGCCGGTGCAGCCTCACGCGAGGGCCTCCTTCCGGCGGCACGCCTCGAACGCCTCGTGCAGGAGGGCGCTTTCGGCGGCCGTCGCGGGGCCGTCGGTGACCTCGGCGACGAAGTCGCCCGCGACGTCGGGGCCGGAGCGCTCCCGGACGCGGTCGGACCAGGGGCGGGCGCCGTCGGTCCCGCCGCCCTCGGGGTCGTAGCCGAGGACGAGCGTGTGCGGGAAGCGGCGGCGCAGCCGCTCCATCGCGGCGGACGGGCGGCGCGCGTCGGTCAGCGTGACCTGGAGCCAGCGGTCTTCGAGCCCGTCATGGGACGGGTCGCCGAGCAGGTCGTCGATGCGGCCGCGCACCCGGGCGAGGCGGCGCGGGACGGGCGCCTCCACGAACTCGCCGGCGACGCCGTCCGCCGTGAGGTCGATCAGCCACGAGCCCTTGACGTGCCGCTCCTCGGAGAACGAGTACGCGAGCGGCGAGCCCGAGTACCGGACGCGGTCGGTGATGCGCCAGCGGCCGTGCAGGTGGCCGAGCGCGGCGTAGTCGACGCCCTCGAACACCGACGCCGACACCTGCGACGATCCGCCGACCGAGATGTCGCGTTCGCTCTCGCTGGCCTCGCCGCCGGTCACGAAGGCGTGCGCCAGCACGACCGAGCGCTCCGCGCGGCCCGCCGCGTCGGCGCGGACGCGGCGCATGGCCTCGGTCAGCGCGGCGGCGTGGCTGCGCTCGGGGAGGTCCCACGGGTGGCGGACGAGTTCGGGCTCCAGGTACGGGACGCCGTAGAAGGCGGCGTCGCCGACGACGACGGGCTCCCCCACGGTCGCGAAGTCGGTGCGGACGTGCACGCCCGCCTTGTCCATCAGCGCCGACCCGAACCCGAGGCGGCGCGCCGAGTCGTGGTTGCCCGCGATGAGCACCACCCGGGCGCGCTCGGCGAGCCGTTCGAGCGCCTCATTGCACAGCTTCACGGCGTCGACGGCGGGCAGCGCGCGGTCGTACACGTCGCCGGAGACCAGCACGCACTCGACCCGCTCCGCCGCGACGGTCTCGACCAGGTGGTCGACGAACGCGGCCTGCGCGGCCAGCAGGTCCTCGCGGTGGAAGGATCTGCCGAGATGCCAGTCGGAGGTGTGCAGGATTCGCATGTCGCAGCAACCATAGGCACCCCCTCCGACACATCCGGCGCAGAAACGCCGAGCCACCCCAAACGATCTTCGAATACCGCATCGGCGCGGCTCCCGTAGGGTTGGTTCGTGAGCGAACGTCCCGGTGAGCGTCCCTATGTGCTGCTGAGTTGCGCGATGTCCGCCGACGGCTACATCGACGACGCGAGCCCGGAGCGGCTGCGGCTGTCCAGCCCGGCGGACTTCGACCGGGTCGACGCGGTGCGCGCCGGCTGCGACGCCGTCCTCGTCGGCGCCGGGACGGTGCGGGCCGACGACCCGAAGCTGCTGATCCGCTCCGCCGCGCGCCGGGAGAAGCGCGCCGCGCGGGGGCTGCCCGCCGACCCGGCCAAGGTGACGCTGACGTGGAGCGGCGACCTGGACCCCGGCGCCCGCTTCTTCACCGCGGGCGAGGCGCCGAAGCTGGTGTACGCCCCGTCCGGCACGGCCGCCGAGCTGGCGCCGCGGCTGGACGGCCGCGCCGACGTGATCGACGCCGGCGACCCGCTCGCGCTGCCGACCGTCCTGGGCGACCTCGCGGCGCGGGGCGTCCGGCGGCTGATGGTGGAGGGGGGCGGCGGCGTCCACACGCTGTTCCTGACGGCCGGCGTGGTGGACGAACTCCAGCTCGTCGTGGCGCCGTTCTTCATCGGCGACCCGTCCGCGCCGCGGTTCGTCCGGTCGGGGGTGTTCCCGCAGAGCCCCGGCCGCCCGATGCGCCTCGCCGAGGTCACCCGCATCGGCGACCTGGTCCTCCTCCGCTACCTGATCGGGGCGTCGCGTGGATGACCTCGGCTGGCTGGACCTGGCCTGCGACCTGGCGAAGCTGTGCCCGCCGTCCGGCACCGCGTTCTCCGTCGGCGCGGTCGTCGTCGGCCCGGACGGGCGGGAGGTCGCGCGCGGCTTCTCCCGCGAGCACGACCCGCACGACCACGCCGAGGAGGCCGCCCTCGCCAAGGCGCCCGGGAGCCTGGCGGGCGCGACCGTCTACAGCTCGCTCGAACCGTGCGGGCACCGCGCGTCCCGTCCCCGCCCCTGCGCCGAGCTGATCATCGCCTCCGGCGCCCGCCGCGTCGTCTTCGCCTGGCGCGAACCGCAGCTGTTCGCCGAGGGGACGGGCGCCGAGCTCCTGGAGGCGGCCGGCGTGGAGCTGCTGGAGCTCCCCGAGCTGCGCGGGCGCGCCCGCGAGCCCAACGCCCACCTCCTGTAGCGCCCGGACGGACGAATGAGACGCGAGTCTCATTCCTCTTGCCAACGCCCCCGGACCTCATGCGATGCTGTGCCCAAGCAAGCATTCGGTTACCGAACTCGCCCGGCGGGCAGGGAGGCACAGCACCATGCGCGAGCACGATCGGCTGTTCATCGGCGGCGAGTGGGCCGCTCCGGCCGGCACCGGCACGATCGACGTCATCTCCCCGCACACCGAGGAGGTCATCGGACGGGTGCCCGAGGGCACCGAGGCCGACATCGACGCCGCGGTCGCGGCGGCGCGGCGCGCGTTCGACGAGGGCCCCTGGCCCCGGATGACGCCCGCCGAGCGCGCCGAGATCGTCGGACGCCTCTCGGCGATCTACGCCGAGCGGCAGCAGGAGATGGCCGACCTCTGCACCGCCCAGATGGGGTCGCCCATCATGTTCTCGGTGTTCGGGCAGGCCGCCATCCCGCAGATGGTCCTGCAGTACTACGTCGACCTCGCCGGCTCCTACGCGTGGGAGGAGGAGCGGCAGGGCATGCTGGGGCCGGTCACGGTCACCCAGGAGCCGGTCGGCGTCGTCGCGGCGATCGTCCCGTGGAACGTCCCGCAGTTCACGCTGATGCTGAAGCTCGCGCCGGCCCTCATCGCCGGCTGCACGGTGGTCGCCAAGCCGTCCCCCGAGACGCCCCTCGACACCTACCTGCTGGCCGAGTGGATCCGCGAGGCGGGCATCCCCGAGGGCGTCGTCAACTTCGTCCCGGCCGGACGCGAGGTCGGCGCGCACCTCGTCGCGCACCCCGGCGTCGACAAGGTGTCGTTCACCGGCTCCACCGCCGCCGGCCGCAAGATCGGCGCGGTCTGCGGCGAGCAACTGAAGCGCGTCACCCTCGAACTCGGCGGCAAGTCCGCCGCGATCATCCTGGACGACGCCGACCTGCCGTCCACCGTCGAGGGCTTCAAGCTGGCCTCGCTGATGAACAACGGCGAGGCGTGCGCCGCGCAGACCCGCATCCTCGCGTCCCGCCGCCGCTACGACGAGGTCGCCGACGCGCTCGCCGCCATGGTCGGCGGCCTCAACGTCGGCGACCCCGCCGACTACGCCACCGAGATCGGCCCGCTCGTCGCCAAGCGGCAGCAGGAGCGCGTGGAGAACTACATCCGGATCGGGCAGGACGAGGGCGCCAAGCTGATCACGGGCGGACTCGACCGCCCGCACGACCGCGGCTGGTACGTCGCGCCGACCCTGTTCGGCGACGTCGGCAACGACATGCGCATCGCCCGCGAGGAGATCTTCGGCCCGGTGCTCGTCCTCATCCCCTACGAGGACGAGGCCGACGCCGTCAGGATCGCCAACGACAGCGACTACGGCCTCGGCGGCTCCGTGTGGACGTCCGACGTCGACCACGGCGTGGACGTCGCCCGCCGCATCCGCACCGGCAGCTGCGGCGTCAACATGTACACCCTCGACCCGAACACCCCGTTCGGCGGCTACAAGAACAGCGGCCTGGGCCGCGAGCTGGGCCCCGAGGGCCTGAACGCCTACCTGGAGCACAAGTCCATCCCCCACCCCGCCCCGTCCGCCTGACCCCCGCTCCGCCGCACGCCTGAGAGGCCCCGATCAGCCGATCGGGGCCTCTGACGTCCGCGAAGAGCGGAAAAGCGGGTGAAAGCGGGCGGGGGATCGGGCACGATGCGCGTCATGCGCGCTGATGATCTGCTCGCCGAGATCGAGCCCCTGCCGTACCACGCCCGCGTCCGCCGGCTGGCGGAGCTGCGGCGTTCCCGGGGCGCGCCGGAACTCGCCGCGCTGCTGGCCGAGCTGGGCGGGCGCGGGCACTACGAGCGGTCGGTCGCACTGGCCGTCGCGTCCGCCGTGCGGGACGAGGCGTCCCTCGCGCACCTGGCGGCGGCGGCCGGCGACCCGGACGCGGTGCTGGCCTTGCGGGCGACGCGGCTGGCGGTGCGGTACGCGGCCGCGCCGGGGCCGCTCGCGGAGCGGCTCGCGGACGCCCCGCAGGCGCTGAGGGCCGCGACGTACCGGGCCGTCCGGCGGCACCGCCGCGCGGACCTCGCGGACGCGCTGATCGTGCCGGTCCTGGCGCGGTGGGGCGCGGACGAGGCCGCGGCGCTGCTGCCCGCCTGCACCCCGGAGCGGGTGGCCGAGCGGCTCGGGCGGCTCGCGCACGCCGTCCCGAACCGGCACGCGCTGGGCGGCGCCCATCCGGAGGCGTTCCTGGACCACGCCGAACGGGAGCTCGCCGCCCTGACGCCGGGCGCGCGCTCCACCTGGTGGCACTGGGACGGGCCGGGCGTCGCGGCCGCGCTGCGCCACGACCCCGGACGGGTGCTCGGCCTCCTGGAGGACCACTGGCACGCCGGCGGCCTGCCGCACGCGCTCCTGCCCCGGATCGGCGCGCTGCTGGACGCCGACCCGGAGCGGACGCTCCGGCTGCTGCTCGCGGACGGCTGCCGCCCGCTGCTGGCCTCGCTGATCCGGCGCCGTTCGATGCGGGATCGGCTCGCCCGCCTCGGCGGGGACGCGCTCGCCGCCGTCGCCCGCGCCGTCCGGGAGGACGAGGACGCGCTGCGGCTGCTGCTGACGGCCGCCCCGCCGGGCCGGCGCGGCGCGCTGTTCGACGCGGCGACGGACGGTATCGACCTGGCGGCGCGCGAACTCGGGGGCGCGCTGCTGGACGTCCTGCCGCGCGCCGTGCGGATCCGCGAGGCGCGCCGGATGCTGGGGCTGCGGGCGGTCGCCGAGCACCCGCGGCGGGTGCAGGCCGTCTCGGCGTTCCTGCCGTTCGAGGAGGCCCGGCCCGTGCTGGAGGAGCTGACCCGGCGGCCGGACGCCGACGACCGCGCGGCCGGGTACGCGCTGCTCGTCGCGTGCGCGGGGCGCGAACGCGACCCGGCCGTGCTGACCGCGCTGCTGGAGTCCCTCGGGCGGCTGCGCAACGAGCAGGAGCCGGTGCGGGTCGCCGCGCTGCGGGCGCTGGCGGCCGTCCCCGGGCCGGCGCTCGGGGCCGGGCACGCGCCGGCCTTCGAGCGGCTCGCCGAGGACGCGCTGAACGCCCGCGACTGCTCGAACGCGACGCGGCCGGCGCTCGTCCGGCTCGGCGGCGTGCTCTTCGAGCAGGGCGCGGTCCGCGACGACGCCGCGCTGACGGTGTCCGGGATCGGGTTGATGAGGCGGATCATCGGCCGCACCCCCCACCTCCCCCTCCCCCGGCTGGACCGCGTCCTGCGGCGCGGGCAGGAGCACCGGCTCGTCGAGCGGCTCGCCCCGCTGCTCGACGAGGGCGCGCGCCGCGACGACCACGCGCTCGCGCTGCTGCTCGTCCGGGCGCTCGGGCGCCGCGCCCGCGGGGTCCCGGCGCTCCAGGACGCGCTGGAGCGGGCCGTCGGCGCCCGCGACGACGGCGTGATCCGGCAGGCGGTCGCGTGCTGGCTGGAGCCGCCGGGGACGCGGGGCGAGCGGGTGGAGCGCGTCGTCGGCGGGGACCCGTCGACGGCCGGGCTCGCGCCGGTGCTCGCCGCGATCGCCGCGGAGCGGACCGACCTGCTGCACCTCGTCCTGGCCGAGTCCGCGCCCGAGGGACGGTTCCGGCGCGGCGGCGTCACCTACGTCCCGGTGGTCGACCCGCGCTGGACACGGCGCTGGACGGCCCGGCAGCACGCCGCCTACCTGGCCCTCCTCGACCGGGTCGCGGGCGACGCCCGGCTGCCGGACGCCGACCGGGCCCGCGCGGTCGCCGCGATCGCGGAGGTCCCCGGGGTGGACGCCGCCCGGCTCCGCCCGTACCTGGCGTCGGACGACGCGCGCCTGCGCCGGGCCGCGCTGACCGCCGCGCCCTGGACGGCCCGCCCGCAGGACGTCCTGCCCGACCTGCTCGCGCACGCCTCTTCCGACGACGCGCACGTCGCCGTCTACGCGGCGGGGCGCGCGGCGCGGTTCGTCCGGCCGACGGCGCTGGCGGCGCTGCTGCGCCCCGTCCTCGCCGACGGAAGGATCACCGCGCGGAAGGAGGCGCTGCGGATCCTGCTGCGCACCCGCGCGCCGGAGGCGATGGACGCCGTCGCCGCCGCGTGGGACGACCCGGGCCAGCACCGGGACGTGCGCGCGGCGATCGCGTCCGCCGTCCGGCCGCACCTGGCCGACCCGGCCGCCCGGCGGATCCTCGCCGAGGCCGCCGGCGGCCCGCGCGACCTCGCCCGCCAGGTGCTCGGCGCGTGGCCGCACGAGATCGAGGACGCGTTCCGCGCCGACTACGCCGCGCTGGTCGTGCGGGTGGCGCGCTCCCCCGACCCGGAGGCGTCCGACGCGGCGCTGCCCGCGCTCGGCCGCTGGGCGCAATGGGCGCCGGAGGTCCCCGCCCTGCTGGCGGGCGTGCTCACCGACCTCGGCGGGACGCGCCGCTGGAACGCCGCGCTGTCCACGCTGGTCGGCTGCGCGGTGGGCGGCGCCGGGACGGCGGCGCTCGCGGACGCCGCCGCGGCGCTGGCGGAGGCCGGGGACGCCGCGGACGCCGAGCCCGAGCGGGACCTCCCGGCCGCGCAGCGGCTGGCGGCGCTGGCCGGTGCGCTCCGGCGCGCCGCCGCGCACCGCCGCGACGCCGCCGAACCCGTCCTGCGGGCCGTCACGGAGCGGCTCCCCGCGCAGCTCGCGCGGGAGCTGACGGCCGCGACCCTCCGCTGGGAGGACACCGCCGCGGACGCGCTCGCCGACGCCTGCGCGGACGCCCCCGTCCTCGCCGTCCAGCGGGTCGCCGAGGCCCTCGCGGACGGCCCGCACCGCGCGGCCGGGCACGGCGGGGCCCCGCGGCCCGGCCTCCCGGAACCCGCCGAGGCGCACCCGCACGCGGTGCGGCTCGCCGGGCGCGGCGACGTGGCGGGCGGACTGTTCGCGTGCGCGCTCGCCGGCCGGCACGGGCCGCGCGCGGGCTGGCCGCCCGAATGGCGGGACGTCCTGCGCGCCCTGCGCGCGCATCCGGCCCCGGACGTGGCGTTCACCGCGCGTGGCATCCTCGTGTCGGAAGAGTGACCAACCTTCCGTCTTCCCACCGCGTCACATGACTGGAACGATCAGCTACGGAGGGGAAGGGGCGCCCGGTGACGCAATGGCGCGTTTCAGAGTTCGACGAGGTGCGCGAGCTGGGCCGCGGAGCGCAGGGCCGGGTGGCGCTGGCCCGCCACGCGCGGACCGGCACGCCCGTCGCGATCAAGTACCTGCCCGCCGACGCCGACCCGGCCGCCAAGGACGCCTTCCGCCACGAGGCGCGGATGCTCGGCCGGGTCGACGACCCGCACGTGGCGCGGCTCTACCGGCTCGTGGAGCACGAGGACGGCACGGCCCTCATCATGGAGGCCGTCGAGGGCGTCTCGCTGAAGCGGGTCCTCGCCGAGCACGGCGCGCTCGGCCCCGAGGCGGCGCTGCTGGTGCTCAAGGGGTCGCTCCGCGGGCTGGCCGCCGCGCACGCCGCCGGGGTCGTCCACCGCGACTACAAGCCCGCCAACGTCGTCGTCCGCGCGGACGGGCTCAGCAAGCTCATCGACTTCGGCATCGCCGTGTGGACGGGCGAGGGCGACCGGTCCGGCACGCCGGTCTACATGGCGCCCGAGCAGTGGCGCGGCGAGCCCGCCACCCCGGCCACCGACGTGTACGCCGCCACCTGCGTCTTCTACGAGTGCGTGACCGGCGAGCGGCCCTACCGCGCCGACGACCGGATGGCGCTGATGGGCATGCACGCCACGGCGTCCGTCCCGGCGGAGCGGGTCCCCGAGCCGCTGCGCACGCTGGTGCTCCAGGGGATGGCCAAGCAGGCGGCCTACCGCCCGCCGAGCGCGGCGCAGTTCGTGGACGAGCTCGACCGCATCGCCGTCCGCGCCTACGGGCGGGACTGGGAGCAGCACGGCGTGCGGGCCCTGGCCGTCGCCGCGGCCGCCCTCGCCGCGCTGTTCCCGCTCGCCGCCGCCGGGCTCGTCCCCGCGGGGGCGGCCGGCGCGGGCGCGGCGACCGCCGGGGCCGCGGGCACCGCCGGCGCGGGCGCGGGGACGGCCGGGGCCGCCGGGACGGGCGGCGCGGGCGCGGGGTCGGGCGGGTTCCTGTCCGCGGTCGGCGGCAAGGCGGGCGTCGCGATCGCGGGCGCCGCCGTCGCCGGCAGCGCCGCCGCCGGTGTCGGCGTCTACGCCGCGACCCGTCCCGACGCCGACAACGTCGCCGCCGCGACCACGCCGTCGCCGTCGGGGCAGCGGATGTCGTTCGGCGGGTTCTCGGTCACGGTCCCGGCGGCGTGGCGGCGCACCGCGCTGACGGACGTCCCGGGCGACCCCCAGGGCAACTACTGGGTGAGCACGCCCGGCGCCTGCTCCCCGCAGACGCATGTGGGCGCCGCCACCCCGCCCGGGGGGCGGAGCGCCCGCGCCTACCAGAACAACTGCCCGGGATTCCTGGTGATCAGCGAGCCGTGGCGAAACGACGCGACGACCGGCTGGCGCGGGTTCTCCCCGTCCGGCCCCTGGGGGCCGGAGACCGAGGCGTTCCGCACCTGCCCGCGCCGGGGCGACCTCAACGGCATCGGCGTCGGCGCCGACCGGGAGCGGCCCGTCCGCACCGGGACCGCCGCCGTCGGGACGCGGCAGGCCCAGTACCGCGAATGGCGCCTCAGGTGCTCCTTCTGGACCGGCCCCAAGCAGTTCCAGCCCGCCGGGCCGTCCTACGTCCAGCGGTACTGGTACCTGGCGCAGCCCAGGCTCCTCATCCTGGACGAGTGGGACACCCCCGGCCTCGACAAGATCCTCACGAAGGCGGCCTGGGCCTGACGGGCGGCCCGTTCTGGAAGGCGGCTAGAGCCTCGGCGCGGGAGCGCGGTCGAGGGCGAAGCGGCGCTGGAACGCCACGGCGACCGCCATCAGCGCGGCGGGCACGACGGTCACGCCGATGAGGAGCGCCAGCACCGCGGAGTCCGACTGGGCGACGGCGCGGCCGTCGGTGGTGGACACGAAGCCGCCGAGGGCGAGGGCGGCGGAGTACACGTACGGGCCGATGGCGGTGCCGGTCGCGTCGGTGGCCGTCCACACGCCGGTGTAGGCGCCGGCGCGGGCCGTCCCGCGCGACTCGGCGGCGTCCACCACGTCCGGGACCAGCGAGAACGCGAAGAGCTGGAGGCCGGCGAAGGCCGCGCCGAGGACGGCGATCACGGCGATGGTCGCGGGCAGGCCGATCGCGTCGCCGGGCCACAGCGCGAGCGGGCCGAGGACGAACGCGCCCTGGCACAGCAGCAGCGCCCGCTGCTTGCCGGTCCGCCGCGACACCTTCCTCCAGACGGGCCCGGCGATCACGGCGGGCACCAGGAAGGCGCCCATGAGCACCGCCGTCAGGCCCTCGTCGTCCAGCATGTACTCGGTGTAGAAGGGCACCGCGGCGAGGAACAGGTGCGTCGTGACGCTGGTGAACAGGTAGGACAGCACGAGCGTCCGGAAGTCGCGGTCCCGCCAGGCGACCCGCACGTCCGCGAGGACCGATTCGTTGAGGACGGAGTGGCCGGGCCCGTCCGGGACGCGGAAGCCGCAGCGGTCGGTGAGCCGCTTGACGAAGACGATGGCGACGGCTCCGGTGGCGGCGAGGACGCCGGCGAGCAGGACGGCCATCCGCGCGTAGTCGCCGCGTCCGCCGGACGACACCAGCGCCGGGGCCGCGACCCCGGCCCCGAGCAGGCCCACGGTCAGCAGCAGCATGCGGTACATGAACACGCGGGTGCGCTCGTGGTAGCCGATCCGCAGGTCGGACGGCGTCGTCAGGTAGGGCACCTGGAAGCACGCGTACAGGACGTTCCCGGCGATGTAGAAGCCGCCCACCCACAGCGCCGCCGACCCCCCGGAGAGGCCAGGCGGCACCGAGAACAGCCCGATCCAGGCGAACGCCAGCAGCAGCCCCCAGCGCAGCATGCCGCGCCGGTGCCCGCGGCGGCGCGCCTGGCGGTCCGACAGCGTCCCGAACAGCGGATGCGCGACCGCGTCGATGATCTTCGGGAGCAGCAGCGTGAGCCCGGCGAGGCCGGGCGGGACGCCGAGCGTGTGCGTCATGAAGTACAGGAGCAGCAGGCCGGGGACGGTCACCCACACGCCCATGCCGAGCGAGCCGGCGGCGTAGCCGGTGAGATCGCGGGCGCGCGGCGCGGCGCCGGTGCCGGGCCGCGTCGACTCGGCCGTGCTCACGGGCGGCCCGCGTGGCGGCGCACGACGCCGGCGGCCGGTTCGGCGCCGGTGAACGCGCCCGAGCGGACCCGCTCGGCGAACGCGCGGGCGACGATCCGGTCGGTCAGCGCGGGCAGGTGCCGGGCGAGGAAGAACTCGGCGGCGCCGCGCCGGGTCGTCGCGACGTCCCGGCGGGGGCGGCGGGACAGGGCGGCGCGCAGCACCGCGTCCACCACGCCGTCGAGCGGCTCGTAGCGGCTCACCCCCTCAAGGGACAGGCCCGCCGCCGCCGTCGAGTCGTGGATCGGGCTCCGCACCGCCGACGGGTACACGCACGTCACGCCGACATGGGTGCCGATCTCCAGGCGGAGCGCGTCCGCGTACGCCACGAGCGCCCGTTTGGACGCGCCGTAGGCGGCCGCCAGGGGAAGCTGCATGACGGCCATGCGGGACGACAGCATGACGACCCGTCCCCGCGACTCGGTCAGGGCGTCCACGCACGCCGACGTCACCCGCCAGGCGCCGAGCAGGTTGATGTCGAGCTGGCGGCGCACCTCGTCGCCGGGCGGCAGCTCCGCCGGGGCCGGGCCGCCGATCCCGGCGTTGTTGACCAGCAGGTCGAGGCCGCCGAGCCGCTCGATCGCGGCCGCGGCGGCGGCGGGCACGGCGTCGTCGTCGGTGAGGTCGCAGGGCAGGACGTCGACCGGATCGTCCGGCCGGGGCGCGACGTCGAGGCCGACGACGCGGGCGCCGAGACCGGACAGCCGGGCGCCGATGGCCCGGCCGAACGTGCCGGACGCGCCGGTGACGACGACGCGCATGCCGCGCGGGTCCCGGCCGCGGGCCGGGCGGGATGTGCTCATGCGGGGGTCTCCTCGCGGTGCGTCGGGGTGAACGGCCGGGCGGCGCCCCGCGCGAGCCGCGCGCGGCCCGCCTTCGTCTCGCGGGGCAGGTCGGCCACGTACTGGTCGAAGTCGACGCGCATCATGGGGCGGCGGTCGCCCCACCGCGCCGTCGCGGCGCGCAGCGCGCGGGCCACGGCGCGCCGCCGCTCCGCCGGGGACGGCAGCGCGTACGCGCCGGAGAAGTAGGCCGCCGCCAGTTTGGCCTGCGCCTCCACGACCGGCAGCGCCGCGCCCGTGGACTGCATCAGCCCGACGAAGGCCAGGCTCGGATCGTCCAGGTGGAAGACGCGCTTGTAGAGCGGGAGCCGCTCGGGGTCGTCGCCCACCAGGCCGCGCGGCAGGAACGGGACGCTCACCCGGTAGCCGGTCGCCCAGACGACGACGTCGACGGGGTCGGCGGCGCCGCCGGCGAAGACGGCCGTGTCCCCGTCGAAGCGGTCGAGGCCGGGGCGCGCCGCCACCTCGCCGTGGGTCAGGCGGTGCAGGATCGTGTCGCTGATCGTGGGGTGGTTCTCGAACAGGCCGCCCGCCGGGGCCGGGAGGCCGTAGTCCTGCGGGCGGCCGACGGCGAGCCGCAGCATCGTCTCCGCGACGCGCTGCCTGACCCGCCACGGCAGCACGGCGAGGGCGCCGCCGGTCGCGTCGGACGGCCGTCCGAACAGGTACTTCGGGACGATGTGGACGCCGCGCCGCGCCGACAGGAGCACCGGGCCGCGCGCGGTGTGCGAGGCGTCCACGGCGATGTCCATGGCCGAGTTCCCCATGCCGACGACGAGGACGCGCCTGCCGCGGAACTGCTCGGCGTCGCGGTAGGCGTGCGCGTGCATCTGCGCGCCGGTGAAGTCGCCGGGCGGCGGGGGGTCGGGCCACCGGGGGTCCCAGTTGTGGCCGCTGGCGACCACGACGGCGTCGTACCGTCCCGTGTCGCCGGACTCGGTGGTGACCGCCCAGGGTCCGTCCGCTCCGTCCCGCGCCACGGACGCGACCGTGCTCCGGAAGCGGATGTGCGGGACGACGCCGAAGCGCTCCGCGTAGTCGCCCAGGTATCCGGCGACCCTGTCGGCGGACGGGTAGTCGGGCCAGTGCCGGGGCATCGGGAAGTCGGCGAACTCGGTGCGCCCCTTGCTGGTGTTGAGGTGCAGGGACGCGTAGGCGGGCGACAGCCCGGCGCCGCGCACCCACAGGCCGCCGGGACGGTCGCCCCGCTCGTACAGCACGGTCTCCACGCCCGCGTCGCGCAGGGCCTTGCCGGCGGCGAGGCCGGCCGGCCCGGCGCCGATCACGGCGACACGGCGGGCAGAGGTCATGGGGGCACTCCCGGGGAACGGCGTCTCCTTGTGGTGGCCTCCAACCCTAGGGAGCCGCGCCGCCCGCGGACATGGAGGACGGCACGCGTTTGGCGGCGAAGGCTGTGGCACAGCACAATCGGCGCCATGGAACAGCGCGACGCCGACTGGGCGCCGGTGGTCGACCTCATCGAGCGGATCTCCGGCGAGGAGGACCTGCTGCCGTCCGTGGTCGCCGGGGTGACCGCCCTCGTGCGGGAGGTCTCCGTCCTGCCGCCCGCCGACATCGCCGGGCACACCCGCGCGCTGCTCGCCGCGGCGACCCGCGCGATCGCGGCGCGGCGCGGGCCGACCGAGGGAGAGCTCGCGTTCGTCGCCGAGCTCGGCGTCACCCGCGCCCGGCAGGGCGTCCCCGTCGAGGCGGTGCTGAGCGCCGTCCACGTCGCCGAGCGCGCCATCTGGTCCCGGGCCCGGGAGGTCGCCGCCGCCCAGGGCGTCCGGGACGCGCTGCTGCTGGACGCCAGGGAGCTGTACGACGACTGGGCCGAGGCCGTCCGGTCCCGGCTGATCCGGGCGCACCGGGAGGCGCACCGCGAGGCGCGGGCGGGCGCCGGGCCCGGCCGCGGCGAGCGGGACGCGGCCCTGCTGCGCCGGCTGCTCGACGGCGGCTCGGCCGCCGCGCTGGCCGCCGCCGAGGCGGGCCTCCCGGCCGGCGGCGCGCTGTGGGTGCTCGCCGCCCGCCCGGCCGGCGCGGGCCGCGAGGACCCGCCGCCCGTCCGGCCGCCGGCGCTGTCGGCGCTGCTGGACGGCGTGCTGCTCGCGGTGACCGCGCACCCGCCGGCGTCGCCCGGCGGCCCGGCGGCGGGCCTCGCCGGGCCGGCCGAGGCGGAGAACCTCGCCGCGGCGCGCCGCCTCGCCGTCTCCGCGCTCACCGCCGCCGAGGCGACCGGCCGGACCGGCGTGGTGCACATCGCCGAGGTGGCCGTCGTCGCGGCGGCCGCCGACCGCGCCGACCTCGCCTCGATCCTGCTCGACCGGTACCGGCCGGCCCGCGCGGAACTGGGCGCGAACGCCGGGCCGGTCGCCCGCGCGGTGTGCGCCTGGCTGGAGGAGGGGCGCGACGTCACCGCCGCCGCCGGGCGCCTGTTCGTGCATCCCAACACGGTGCGGAACAGGGTCCAGCGGTTCACCGAGGTCACCGGCGTCGACCCGTCCGACGCCTTCGGCGGCGTCAACGCCTGGTGGCTCTGCCGCGCCTGGCTCGCACCCGCCTGACGCGCCCCCGCTCGGCACGCACCCGCCTGACACGCACCCGCTCGGACCGTCCCTGCTCGGCACGGGCGCGTCCTAGGGGTCGGTGGGGGCGGTCGCCGCGTCCAGCTCGTGGGCCAGTTCCTCCAGTTCGCCGCCGCCCGCCATGAGGCCGGTCAGCTCCTCGCGGGTGATCTCGTCCTTGGTGCGGTAGCCGATGCTCTGGCCCCGGTTGAGGATCAGGAAGCGGTCCCCGACCGGGTAGGCGTGGTGCGGGTTGTGGGTGATGAACACGACGGCGAGGCCCCGCTCCCGCGCCCGCACGACGTAGCGCAGCACCACCCCGGCCTGCTTCACGCCGAGGGCGGCGGTGGGCTCGTCCAGGACGAGGGCCTTGGCGCCGAAGTACACGGCGCGGGCGATGGCCACGCACTGGCGTTCGCCGCCCGAGAGCGTCCCGATGGGCTGGTCGACGTCGCGCAGGTCGATGCCCATCGCGGCCATCTCGGCGTGGGTGGTCCGCCGCATGAAGCCGGTGTCCATGCGCCCGAAGCCCTTGCGCTTCTCCGAGCCGAGGAAGAAGTTCCGCCAGACGGGCATCAGCGGGACGACCGCGAGGTCCTGGTAGACCGTCGCGATGCCCCGGTCGAGCGCCTCGCGGGGCGAGCCGAAGGCGACCTCTGCGCCCTCGACCTCGTAGGTGCCGGCGTCGTGCCGGTGCAGGCCCGCGACCACCTTGATGAGCGTGGACTTGCCCGCCCCGTTGTCGCCCAGCACGCACGTCACCTCGCCGGCGGACGCCTCCAGGTCCACGTCCCGCAGCGCGATGACGTTGCCGTAGTTCTTGCCGACGCCCGTGAGGCGGATCAGGGGCGCGTCCGGCGCGCCCGCCTTCGCGTCCGTCATGACGACCGCTCCACTCTGCGCCGCACGATCAGGTTCACCACGGTCGCGAGCAGCAGCATCGCGCCGAGGAAGAACCGGAACCAGTCCGGGTTCCACTCCGCGTACACGATGCCCTTGTTCGTCATGCCGAAGATGAACGCGCCGATGGCCGCGCCGATCGCCGACCCGTAGCCGCCGGTCAGCAGGCAGCCGCCGATGACCGCGCAGATGATGTACAGGAACTCGTTGCCGACGCCCTCCCCCGACTGGATGGTCGCGAAGGCGAACACCAGGTGCATCCCGGAGAACCAGGCGCAGAACGCGACCCCCATGAACAGGCCGATCTTGACGCGGGCGACCGGGACGCCGACCGCGCGGGCGCTGTCGGCCGAGCCGCCCACCGCGAAGATCCAGTTGCCGACGCGGGTGCGCAGCAGGATCCACGTCGCGATCGCCGTGAACAGCAGCCACCAGAACACGGTGATCTTCACGTTGACGCCGAGGACGTCGACGTCGGAGGCGAAGACCGAGCGGGCGCCCGCGAACCCGTCCATGTCGCGGACGGAGTCGCTGGCGACGTTGCCGGTGAGCGCCTTCGTCACGCCGAGGTTCAGCCCTGCGAGCATGAAGAACGTCGCGAGCGTGATGATGAAGCTCGGCAGCCGCGTCTTGACGTAGAGGACGCCGTTGACCATGCCGAGCGCCAGCGTCAGCACGAGCGAGACCGCCACGCCCGCCCACACGTTCAGCGAGAACTGGTAGGCGGTCAGCGCCGCGATCAGCGCCGACGACGTCACCATCACCCCGGCGGACAGGTCGAACTCGCCGCCGATCATCAGCAGCGACACGCCGACCGCCATGATCCCGAACGTGGAGCTCGCGTACAGGACGGTCGAGAACGACCCCGCGCGCAGGAACGCGTCCGCGATGGCCGAGAAGAACACGAACAGCGCGACGGCGCCGAGCAGCGCGCCCAGCTCCGGGCGGCCCAGCAGCCGCCGGAGCGGCGACTGCCGGGCCAGGCGCTCGTCGGAGCCGGGACCGGCCGCCGGCGGACGCGCCACCGCGTGGGTCATCGCGTCCCCCGGTTCGCGAACGCCTCCAGCCCCGCCGCGTTCTCCTTCGTGACGATCGCGGGCCCGGTCAGCACCGGGCGCCCGCCGCCGAGGACGTTGCCGTTGTTCTTCAGCAGCCACAGCTGGTCGACGGCCTCATAGCCCTGCAGGTACGGCTGCTGGTCGACGGCGAACTCGATCGAGCCCGCCTTGAGCGAGGCGATCAGGTCCTTGTTCAGGTCGAACGTGCCGATCTTGGCCTTGCTGCCGGTCTCCTTGACCGAGTCGACGGCGGTCGCGGCGAACGGCGCGCCGAGCGTCAGGATCCCGTCGATGTCCTTGTCGGACTGGAGCTTGGCCGTGATGGACGACTTGACGTCCGGCATGTTCGTGCCCTGGACGAACAGGTTCTCCAGGTCGCCGCCGAACGTCTTCTTCGCGCCGGCGCAGCGGGCCTCCAGGCCGACGTTGCCCTGCTCGTGGACGACGCACAGCGCCTTCTTCGCCCCGATCTCGCCCAGTTCCGTGCCGGCCGCCTCGCCCGCGATGGCCTCGTCCTGCCCGAAGTGCGCGAGCGCGCCGAGCTTCGCCGAGTCCTCCGCGCCGGAGTTGATCGACACCACCGGGATCTTCGCGGCGGCGGCGCGGGCCAGGACGTCCTTCATCGCGTCCGGCTTGGCGAGCGTGACGATGATGCCGTCGACCTTCTTGTCGATCGCCGCCTGGACGAGCTGGGCCTGCTTGCCGCCGTCCGGGTCCGCCGAGTACAGGAACTCGGTGTTGTCCTTGGCGGCGGCGGCCTTGGCGCCCTTCTGCACGATGTCCCAGAACGTGTCGCCGGCGCCCGAGTGGGTCACCATCGCGATCTTGAGCCGGGGGCCGGCGCCCTCCGGGGCCTCCTCGGACTTCTTCCCGCCCGAGCTGCTGCAGGCGCTCAGCGCCAGCAGCCCGGCGGCGGCCAGGACCGCGAGCCTCCTGGAAGCCCCGTGTTTCCGCAGCGGCCCGCGTGCGACAACGCCTCTCATCGGCTGCTCTCCGTTTCTCCCCGAATGGTGCGGTCTGAGGAGTTGATCACAGATCAGGGCGGTCGCGCGCGCCGATCCCGCTCACAATTCGGCACCACCTGGGCGGCGCGCCTCAGCGGCGCCCCTCCGCCGACGTCAGCGGCAGCCGCGGATCGACCTCCTGCCCCGTCCAGGTGCCGCGGATCCACGCGTGCGCGGGGTCGTCGCAGATCCGCCAGGCGCGCTCCGGCGCCGGCCCGGCCATCACGTTCAGGTAGTAGAGGTCATGGCCCGGCGGCGCCATCGACGGGCCGTGCCAGCCGTGCGGGATCAGCACGGCGTCCCCGCTGCGGACCTCCGCGAGCACCTCGATCGGACGTCCCGGCGAGCCGTAGACGCGCTGGTAGCCCATGCCGTCCCCGGCGACCTCGAAGTAGTAGATCTCCTCCAGCACCGATTCGCCGGGCCGGTCCTCGTCGTGCTTGTGCGGCGGGAACGACGACCAGCAGCCGCCCGGCGTGAGCACCTCGCAGGCGATCAGCTTCTCGGCGAACGGGAACCCGTCCGGCGTCCCGAAGTTGTTGACCTGCCGGCTCGCCGGGCCCGCGCCGCGCAGCTCCACCGGCACCTTCTCGGCCGGGCCGTAGCGCGGCTCCAGGCGCGCCTCGCAGCGGGCGCCGGCGAGCGCGAACCGGCCGCGCCCCCGCACCGTCACCCGCGCGTCCCGCGGGACGTAGGCGAAGTCGCTGACCCGGCTGAACACGTCGTCGCGGCCCGCCAGCTCGAACCGCGAGCCGTCGCACTCGACGACGCACGACCCGGCCAGCGGCAGCACGATCGTCTCGAACCCGCCGGTGCCGAAGACGTGCTCGCCGCCGTCCGGCAGGTCGAGGACGCGCAGCGCGGAGTGCGTCCAGCCGGCCGACTCGGGTGTGACGACGAGCCCGTAGGGGCCCTCCGCGGTGCTGCCGGCGGGCAGGTGGTGTTTCATCGGGTCTCCTTGAGCAGTGCTTCGGCCTGGCCGGGATGGACGTCGGCGCCCACCCGTCCCATCGTGTGCAGCTCGAAGCTCACAGACGCGTCCCGCTCATCGGCGCACCTCGTCGGTGGCGACGATGCGGCCCTCGCGCATGGACAGCTCGCACGCCTCGGCGAGGTAGCACGCCTCCAGGGCGTCCTCCGGCGGGCAGGGGTTGGCGCGCCGGCCCGCCGCCACGTCCACGAACGCCTGGAGTTCGGCGTCGTAGGCGTCGGAGAAGCGGTCCATGAACCCGCTGTAGGCGGGCACCGGCTCCACGCCCCGCTCGGGCAGCGGCGTCGCGGGCGTCCGGTCGTCCATGCCGGTGACGACGCTGTCCTTGGAGCCGAACAGCTCCAGCCGCGCGTCGTACCCGGCGGCGTTGTAGCGGGTGGCGGAGACGGAGCCGAGCGTCCCGTCGTCCAGGACGAGCATCGCGGACCCGGTGTCGACGTCGCCGCACTCGCGGAAGAAGTCCTCGCCGCGGTTGGCGCCCGCGGCCATCACACGGACGACCTCCCGCCCGGTGACGAACCGGATGAGGTCGAGGTCGTGGATGACGCAGTCGCGGAAGAGCCCGCCCGACGACGGGACGTACCCGGCGGGCGGCGGCGACGGGTCGAAGCTGCACGACCGGACGGTGTGCAGCCAGCCGAGCCGCCCGGACGCGAGGGCCTCGCGGGCCGCCGCGTTCCCCGCGTCGAACCGGCGCTGGAAGCCGACCTGCACCGGGACGCCGGCAGCGGCCGCCGCCCGGACGACTTGGAACGTTCCATCAATATCCGAGGCGAGCGGCTTCTCGCAGAAGACGGGGATTCGCGCGGTCACGGCCCGGTCGACCAGCGCCGCGTGCGCGTCGGTGGCCGCCGCGACGACCAGCCCGTCCAGGCCGGCGGCGAACAGGTCCCCGACGGCGCCGAGCGCGCGGGCCCCGGACGGGAGGCGGGCGGCGAGATCGCGCGCGCGGGCGGCGTCCGCGTCGGCGATGACCAGGGCGTCCACCTCGGGCAGTGCAGTGAGAGCGGCGGCGTGGCGCGCACCGATGCGCCCCGCGCCGGCCAGACCGATCCTCATCGATCCCCTCCCGGTCGGCGGTCAGGTGAGTCCTGAGTGTGCTGGACCGTTCCAGGGGCGTCAATGACGGGCCGTCCGGGTTCCCGGTATCCAGGTGTCCGAAACTCCCCGGGCTAGGCTGCGGGTGGGCTGTCGCCCGGACATGACCAAGCGCTAGTTTTGCTCCATGCGGATCTTCGTCACCGGCGCCTCGGGCTTCGTCGGGTCCCACACCGTCCGCGCCCTCGTGGCCGCCGGGCACCGGCCGCGCGCGCTCGTCCGCGACCCGGCCAAGGCCGCCAGGGTCCTGCGGTCGGTCGGCGTCGCCGAGGAGGACGTGGAACTCGTCACCGGCGACATGCTGGACGCCGGCGCCGTGTCCGCGGCGCTCGCCGGCTGCGACGCCGCCGTCCACACGGCCGCCGCCATCGACGTGACGGGCGGCGACCGCGACCTGGTCGAGGTAAACGTCCAGGGCACCCGGAACGTCGTCGGCGGCGCCGTCGCCCACGGCCTCGCCCCGGTGGTCCACGTGTCGACGATCGCGGTGTTCGTCCCGCCGTCCGGACCGGTCATCACCGCGAACGACGCGCTGGCCAGCCCCCGCACCGACTACGGCAAGTCGAAACTGGCGGCTGAGCGCTACGTGCGCGGCCTCCAGGCGGACGGCGCGCCGGTCACCATCGTCTACCCGGGCGGCGTGTGCGGGCCGGACCAGCCGACACTGGACGCGCTGATGGAGGGGCTCGCCGCCGCGCTCGGCAAGGTGTGGCCGCTGCCCGGCGGCGGCGTCTCGGTCATCGACGTCCGCGACCTCGGCGAGGCGCTGGCACGGTCCGTCGAGGCCCGCCAGGGCCCGAGCCGCTGGGTGCTCGGCGGCCACTACCTGACCTGGCCGCAGTACGCCGACCTGTGCGACCGCCTCACCGGGGTGAGGTGCCGCCGCGTCCCCGTCCCGTCGCGCGTCATGCTCTGGCTGGGCTCCGCCCTGGACGCGGCCAAGCGCGTCCGCCGCTTCGACTACCCGCTCACCCGCGACGCCGCCGAGTTCATGGTCACGCTCGTCCCGACCGACGACCGGCCCGTCCTGGAGGCGCTCGACCTGACCCTGCGCCCCGTCGAGGAGACCGTCGCCGACGGCCTGCGGTGGCTGGCGCGGAGCGGCCACCTGAACCCGCGCCGGGCCGGACGGCTCGCCACCGAGGAGAAACCGATGCCCACTCTCGTCCAGCGCACGTTCGGGCCGGTCTTCCACCGGGTCTCGGGCGCCGCATGGTTCGCCAAGGTGGGCCCCAAGGTCGTCCCGCCGATCGACCGGGCGCTGCACAAGGCCACCGGCGGCCGGCTCCTGCTCGGCCAGCTCCTCGTCCCCAGCCTCGTCCTCACCACGACCGGCGCGGTGAGCGGCCTCTCCCGCCGGACGCCGCTCGCCTGCCTGCCCGACCCGTCCGGCGGCTGGTACGTCGTCGGCTCCAACTTCGGCCGCGAGAAGCACCCCGCCTGGACGGGCAACCTCATCAAGAACCCCGGCGCCGAGGTCAGCTTCCGGGGCCAGACCACCCCCGTGACCGCCCACCTCTTGGACGACGCGGAGCGCAAGGAGGTCTGGCCCCGCCTGACCGCCGTCTGGCCCGTCTACGACAGCTACGTAGAACGCGCTGAACGCGAGCTAAGGGTCTTCCACCTGACTCCCCGCTAGCCACCGCGGAGGGTCTTGGACAGGCGGCGGCCCAGGAACAGGTAGGCGAGGACTACGCCGCACACGTTGAGGATGACGTCGTCCACGTCGAAGGCTCGTCCCATCACCAGGAGGCCCTGGATCGTCTCGATCACCAGGGAGAGGACGCCGGTCATGAGGGCCAGGCGGATGGGGCCGCGCAGGGTCGTCCAGACGAGGGGCAGCAGCACGCCCAGCGGCGCCAGCAGCGCGAGGTTGCCGCCTATCTGGAGGAAGGCGTCCTTGGTGGGGCGGTCCAGGTAGAAGCGCAGTGAGCGGCCGGGGTCGGTGTTGCCGCCCGCCTGGCCGTTGTCGTGGACGGGCGTCAGCGTGAGCCGGAACGCGAAATAGAAGAAGACGCCGAGAAGGCCCAGTGCGATCAGCACGACGACGGCGCGCAGGGCGACGACGTACCAGGGAATCCGTTCGCCCGGCGCCGCGGGCTGCCACATCTCGACCAACACCCGGCTCGTCGTCCCCCGCCCCCGCCGGACTATGTGCACCGGCATATTCCGGGTTGTCCGCAATGGGGGCATGCGAACGCCCGCGCCGGAGCCGGCGCGGGCGTTCGACCGGGTCAGGCCGCCACCGCGGTGGTGGCCGGCTCCAGGGCCAGGTCCAGCACCTCCCGGACGTCGCTGACGGTGAAGACCGTCATGTTCTCCAGCACCTCGGCCGGGACGTCCTCAAGGTCGGGCTCGTTGCGCTTCGGCACGATCGCGGTCGTGATGCCGAGCCGGGACGCGGCCAGCAGCTTCTGCTTCAGGCCCCCGATCGGCAGCACCCGCCCGGTCAGCGACACCTCGCCGGTCATCGCCACGTCCGCGCGGACCGGCCGCCCGGACAGCAGCGACGCGAGGGCCGCCGTCATCGTGATGCCGGCGCTCGGGCCGTCCTTCGGGATCGCGCCGGCGGGCACGTGGACGTGCACGCCGCGGTCCTTCAGGTCGCCGACCGGCAGCTCCAGCTCCGCGCCGCGCGAGCGCAGGTAGGACAGCGCGATCCGGGCCGACTCCTTCATGACGTCGCCGAGCTGCCCGGTGAGCGTCACGCCAGTGTCGCCGGTCTCCTTGTCGGCCAGCGACGCCTCGATGTAGAGGACGTCGCCGCCCGCGCCGGTGACCGCGAGGCCCGTCGCCACGCCCGGCACGCCGGTCCGGCGCTCGCCCCGGCTCAGCTCGACCTCCGGGGTGAACCTGGGCCGGCCCAGGTAGTCCTTGAGCTCGGCCGCGCCGATCGAGACCGGCAGCGCCGCCTTCTCCAGCGCCACGTTCGCGGCGACCTTCCGCAGCACCCGCGCGATCGAGCGGTCCAGGGACCGGACGCCCGCCTCGCGGGTGTACTCGGCCGCCAGCAGCCGCAGCGCGTCGTCGCCGAAGCCCACCTCGGACGCCTCCAGCCCCGCCTTGTCGAGCTGGCGCGGCAGCAGGTGATCGCGGGCGATGGTGACCTTCTCGTGCTCGGTGTAGCCGTCCAGCTCCACCAGCTCCATCCGGTCGAGCAGCGGCCCGGGGATGGCCTCGACCACGTTCGCCGTGGCGAGGAAGAGCACGTCGCTGAGGTCGAGCTCCACCTCCAGGTAGTGGTCCCGGAAGGTGTGGTTCTGCTCGGGGTCGAGGACCTCCAGCAGCGCCGCCGTCGGGTCGCCCCGGTAGTCGGCGCCGACCTTGTCGACCTCGTCCAGCAGGACGACCGGGTTCATGGAGCCGGCCTCGCGGATGGCCCGGACGATGCGTCCGGGGAGCGCGCCCACGTAGGTGCGGCGGTGGCCGCGGATCTCGGCCTCGTCCCGGACGCCGCCCAGGGCGACACGGACGAACTTGCGGCCCATCGCCCGCGCGACCGACTCGCCCAGCGAGGTCTTGCCCACGCCGGGAGGACCGGTCAGGGCCAGGACGGCGCCGCTCCTGCGCCCGCCCACGACGCCGAGGCCGCGGTCCTCGCGCCGCTTGCGCACGGCCAGGTACTCGACGATGCGCTCCTTCACGTCGTCCAGCCCGGCGTGGTCGGCGTCCAGGATCTCGCGGGCGCCCGCGATGTCGTAGGCGTCCTCGGTGCGGTCGTTCCACGGGATGTCGAGGACGGTGTCGAGCCACGTGCGGATCCAGCCGCCCTCCGGCGAGGCGTCGGACGACCGCTCCAGCTTGTCGACCTCCTTCAGCGCCGCCTCGCGCACCTTCTCGGGGAGGTTCGCGGCCTCGATCCGGGCCCGGTAGTCGTCCTCCTCGTCGGCGGGGTCGCCGTTCAGCTCGGCCAGCTCCTTGCGGATGGCCTCCTGCTGCTGCCGGAGCAGGAACTCCCGCTGCGTCTTCTCCATGCCCTCCTGGACGTCCTTGCGGATGGTCTCGGCCACGTCCAGTTCGGCGAGGTGGTCCCGCGTCCACCCGATCAGCAGCTCCAGCCGCTCGACCACGTCGACGGTCTCCAGGACCTCGATCTTCTGCTCGTCCGTCAGGTACGGCGCGTACCCGGCGTTGTCGGCCAGCGTGGACGGGTCGTCGATCTGCTGCACCACGTCCACGACCTGCCAGGCGCCGCGCTTCTGCAGGATCGCGCTGACCAGGCCCTTGTACTCCTTGGCCAGCTCCTGGGCCCGCCCGGACGCCGGCGGCGCCTCGATCACGGTCCCCTCGACCCACAGCGCCGCGCCGGGCCCGGTCGTGCCGGTCCCGATCCGCACCCGCGACACGCCGCGGACGACCGCGCCCGGCTCGCCGCCGGGCAGCCGGCCCTCCTGCTCGATCACGCCGAGCGTGCCGACACCGGCGTACCGCCCGTTCAGCCTGGTCACCAGCAGCACCCGCGGCTTGCCCGCCGATCTAATGCCCGGCCCCTTGGACTGGGCCACCGCCCGCGCGGCCTCGATGGCCGCCCGGACCTCGCCGTTCTCGGACAGGTCCAGGGGAACCACCATGCCGGGCAGAACGACCCCGTCCTCCAGGGGCAGCACCGGCAGCGTCAGGGTTTCGCTCATGCTCAGCTCCAAGTCCGTCGCCGACCCAACCTCAAGTTGAGTCATACACACTCAAGAAAACGGAGCACGATTTTGTTTCCGCAGCAACGTTCGCTCTCAGCGATCAGAGGCGCGCTGTCCCGTCCGGGCGAACCCTTCCGGTTCCGGACTTAGGTTTCCGGAGACAGCGTCACGTTCGGATTAACTCTTCCGCCCGGCTGGCTCGGTTCCTGAAGGATGACGGCCGTGGAGGCGTTGAGAACGCTGCCGGACACGGCGGCTCAGCCGGTTGGTGACTTTGAGCTCGCGTACATCAGGCCGGACGGTGTGGAGGTTCGCCAGGACCTCGCGGCCTCGTGGGCGGTGCCGTTGGAGGCCGGCCGACCGGTCCGGCAGTTGCGTCCGTACAAGGGGCAGCGACATCTGCCGGGCTACTGGTGGTCGGTCACCGACGGGCAACTGGTGGGGTTCGAGTCCTGGCTGGAGCGCGATCACCTGATGCTTCTGGACTTTGACCCTGCGGTCGCGAGGATCGCCTCGCAGCCGTTCTGGTTGTTCTGGGTGACGGCGGAGGGCAAGGCGCGGTCGCATGCGCCGGACTACTTCGCGCGGCGCCGGGACGACTCCGCGGTGGTGATGGATTGCCGCCCCGTGAAGCTCCGTAAGCCTCGCGATCTCGTGGCGTTCGAGGCGACCAGACGAGCATGCGAGATGGTCGGGTGGGACTACCGGCTGGTGGGTTCGCCGGACGAGGTGCTGGTCCGGAACGTGCGGTGGATCTCGGGCTCTCGGCATCCACGCCACCACGACGCAGACTTGGCTGGACAGCTACGAGCCGTCTTCGCTGAAGGGGCTCCGTTGCTGGACGGGGTGCAGGCGGTCGGAGATCCGATCTCGGTGCTGCCGAGGTTCTTTCACCTGCTGTGGTCGCACGAGCTGGTGGTGGACCTGACCGTCCCACTGCACATGTCGGCGGTCGTGTCGCTTCCGGAGGCGATGTGACCGGGGGGCGGAAGCCTCGGCCGGTGCTGAGGCTGGGTGACTGGGTGCAGTACGACGACAGCGAGCACCAGGTGGTGGCGCTGGAGGGAACGTCGGTGCGGCTGAGGTCGGCGGGCGGGCGGAACTCGGTGGTGCTGCTGCCGTTCTTGCTGGCCTCGCCGGAGTTCGCGGTGGTCGATGGTGAGCCCTTCCCGGAGCTGGAGCCGCTGGGCCTGCTCGACGGCCTTCCTTCGGAGGTGCTGGCGGCGGCCAAAGAGTGGGAGCGCCACATCGTGGAAGTCATGACGGGACTTCCGCCTGACGCCGAACCGGGGGCGACGAAGCGGCCGGAATACGATCCGGAGCTGCATCCGCTGGGCGAACGCGACCAGGCCAAGGCCTCCGAACTCGGGACCGCACCATCCGCACCATCCGCACCCGCCGGGCTCGCTATGCCGCGCAGGGGTTGTGGGGGTTGGTGGATCAGCGGGCGGTGCGCGAGTGGCAGGCGACCGGGCGAGTCGACGTGAGGGTTGTGAAGGCGGTCCAGGCGGCGCTGGATGCTGAGACGAACGCATCGACGGGGACGCGGTCGCGGTTGATCTGGAAGGTGAGCAAGGCGCTTGAGGCCGAGCACGGGCCGGGGGTGGTGCCGCTGCCGGGAAAGACGACGTTCTATCGGTTGATCGACACGCTTTCGACGGGCCGTCACACGTTCGGGTCGGCGGCCACGCGGAGGCAGTTGGACAATCGGCCGGAGGGCCCATTCACGCCGACGCTGGCGGACCGGCCGGGCGAGCAGGTGCAGGTCGATTCCACGCCGCTGGATGTGATGGTGCTGCTGGATTCCGGGGTGCCGGTCCGGGCGGATTTGACGATCGCGGTCGACGTCGCGACGCGGACGATCTGCGCGGCGGTGTTGCGGCCGGAGGGCACCAAGGCGGTCGATGCTTCTTTGCTGCTGGCCAAGATGCTGGTGCCTGAGTCGATGCGGCCGGGCTGGTCTCAGTCGTTGGCGATGTCGAGGTCGCTGCTGCCGCACGCGTCGTTGATGGACATCGACGCGCGGATGGAGGCGGCGGCCGCCAAACCGGTGATCGTCCCGGACGGGGTGGTCATCGACGGCGGCAAGGTGTTCGTCTCCGACACCTTCATGCGGGCCTGCAACCGGCTCGGGATCTCGGTGCAGCGAGCCCGGCCGAACACCCCGACCGACAAGGCCGTGGTCGAGGCGACGTTCCCGTCGATCAACAGCCAGTTCACCCAGTATCTGGCGGCCCACACCGGATCCAATACCGACCGGCGCGGCCACCGGGTCGAGGACCGGGCGGCCTGGACGGTCCCGGAGCTGCAGGCCCTGCTGGACGAGTGGCTGATCGCCGGATGGCAACACCGCCCACACGACGCGCTCCGGGACCCGTTCTTCCCGCGCCGGATGATGTCGCCGAACGAGAAGTACTCGGCGTTGGTGGCCGCCTGCGGCTACCTCCCGCTCGTGCTGGGCAGCGAGGACTACCTGGAACTGCTGCCGGTGAAGCGCCGGGCGATCAACGCCTACGGCATCCGGATCGACTACCGCACCTACGACTGCCGGGAACTCTGGCCGCACCGGCGCCAGCACTCGGGGAACACGCGGATGAAGGGCCTCTGGGAGGTTCACTACGACCCCTACGAGCTGTCGCAGGTGTTCGTGCGCACCCCGGACGGCTGGATCACCGTCCCCTGGACACACCAGGCGATGGTGACCGGGCCGTTCGCCGATTTCACCTGGAACCTGGCTCGCCAGGAGAGCGCGGCCCGGGGACTGGACGACAGGAACGAGACCGAGGTCGCCAGAGTCCTGGACGAGCTGCTGACCCGCGCCGGCCAAGGCCCGGCACGCACTCGGGCCGAACGCCGCAGCAACCGGATCGTCGCGCGCACCAAGGTCGCGGCCGCCACCCACCAACCGCCGTCCCGGCAACTCACCGAACAGCCTGACGATCCCGAACCCGCAGACGACGCCGGGGAGTCGCCGGCGACCGTGGTCCCGTTCGGGATCTTCGACGCCCACGCCGAAGCCGAGAAGTGGATATGACCAGCGTCCCGGAGATCGACGGTGATGTTCCGCCCGACAGTCCGCTGACCACCAAGGAAGGCTGGGCCTCGTTCGTCCGGCACACCCCCGAGCCGCCCGAGATGTTGAGCCCGCGGCAACTCGAAGCATTCCCTCCCCGGCAGCAGGCGGCATACGAGCAGTTGCGGCGCGACTATCACGCTGATCTGCCGCTGGTGAACACCCCGATCATCCAGAAGGTCATCTCCACGGGGCGGCTGTTGATTCAGCTGAACCGGCGGCAGATTTCCGCTCGCCGCGGCGTCGTCATCAGCGGCGCGTCCGGGACGGGCAAGACCACCGCGCTCACCCAGTTCGGCCGCGCGCACGAGCTCGCCGTCCGCAAACGCCATCCCGACGACAAGACCCGGATCCCGGTCCTCTACGTCACCGTCCCGCCCGCCGCCACCTCCCGGATGCTGGCGGTCGAGTTCGCCCGCTTCCTCGGCCTGGAGTTCACCAGTCGCTACAACCTCACCGACGTCACCAACGCGGTCTGCTCGGTCGCCGCGCACACCCATGTCGACCTGGTCCTGGTCGATGAGATCCACAACATCTCCCTGGCCACCCGCACCGGCGCCGAAGTCTCCGACCAACTGAAGTATTTCGCCGAGCGGCTCCCGGCCACGTTCGTCTATGCCGGGGTCGAGGTCGAAGCCCAGGGCCTGTTCGCCGGGCCGCGCGGCCGTCAGATCGCCGGGCGTTTCACCGTCGTCCCGGCCGCCGCGTTCGCCTACGGCACCGCCGACCAACGCGACGCCTGGCGCGCGCTGGTCGCGAGCCTGGAGTCCACGCTGCGGTTGCGGAACCACACCTCCGGCGCTCTGACCGCCATGGCCGAAGACCTCTACCGCCGCACCGGCGGAATGATCGGCAGTCTTTCCCAACTCATCCGCGGCGCGGCCCTGCTGGCCATCGAGGACGGCACCGAACAGATCACCCGCGAGCACCTGGACCTGGTCCCGCTGGACTACGCCGCACACTCCTCCAACACGGCGCGGCGCGCCGTCAAGGCGGTGTGATGCCGCGCCGTCTGCCGCTCGCAGTCCCGCCCGCCACCGGGGAGACCATCAAGTCCTACCTGATGCGCCTGGCCGCCCTGCACGATGTGATCTACGGCGAGCTCTGGCTCTGGGTCAGCACCCCCACCGACGAACCGCGCAGCCACCAGCGCACCGTGGTCGGCGCGCGGCTCGCCGAAGCCACCGGCTATCGGCTGGACCGCCTGGCCAAGGCCCTGCCCGAACTCGACCCCGCCACCACCTGGCCGCACCTACGCGACACTCCGCAACCCGGCTGCCCGCGCTGCACCGCCCGCCACCCCGGCGGCACCGTCATGCGGCTGTTTCCGCTGCACACCTACATCTGCCACCGGCACGGCTACTGGCTCGGCCCACCCGACGTCGGCGAAGGCCCCCGCTTCCGTCACCTGGACGACCTTCCCGACCTCCTGGCCGCACAACGCCGGCTCGGCCGACTGGTGCGCACCTTCGGCCCGGTCCCGATCTTCGACGCACTCCTGCACGCCTTCAAGATCTGCGCGGTGCTTTGGAAAAACGGGCCCGAAGAAACCTACGGCGACAGCCGATGGTGGCTCTGGGACCAACGCCTCGACAAGCTCATCCCCAAGACCGACCCCCAGCATGCCTTCAGCCGCTCGCGCTGCTACGCCACGATCTTCCCCGAAGCCGTCGCCGTCACCGCCCTCATGGTCAACCCCGCCTGGCGAATCAAAGCCGCCTTCCCCTTCGAAGACCCCGACACCAACCACCGCTGGGACTTCACCCGCGAGTTCGGCCGACGGCTCGGCCTGCACGACTATTACCCCGAAGACCCAGAACACCCCGTCCACCGCTGGGCCGACCACCACGCCACCACACCCCACATCACCCCGGCGACCTTCCCCGAACGCCGCATCAAGACCATCGACGGCACCCCACTCGCACCCTCGACCCGAGCGATGCGCAAACACCACCAGGCAGCCCGCTACTTCGCCAAGAAACGCTACGCCGCCAACACCCTGATCTATGACCAGCACCCCGGCGGCAACCGTTCAGCGAAGTACTTCAGCTGGTCCGACACCTCAGCGCCGGTACGCGTGGCCAAGCTGATGTTGTGGATCTCATCGACCAGCACCAGGCCGACGTGGGTGTGCGCGGCGACCGAGCAGACCGCGTTGGTGACGTCGGTGAGGTTGTAGCGACTGGTGAACTCCAGGCCGAGGAAGCGGGCGAACTCGACCGCCAGCATCCGGGAGGTGGCGGCGGGCGGGACGGTGACGTAGAGGACCGGGATCCGGGTCTTGTCGTCGGGATGGCGTTTGCGGACGGCGAGTTCGTGCGCGCTGCCGAACTGGGTGAGCGCGGTGGTCTTGCCGGTCCCGGACGCGCCGCTGATGACGACGCCGCGGCGGGCGGAGATCTGCCGCCGGTTGAGCTGGATCAGCAGCCGCCCAGTGGAGATCACTTTCTGGATGATCGGGGTGTTCACCAGCGGCAGATCGGCGTGATAGTCCCGCCGCAACTGCTCATAGACGGCCTGCTGGCGGGGGGGGAACGCGGTGAGCTGCCGGGGGCTGAGCATCTCGGGCGGTTCGGGGGTGTCCCGGACGAACGCGGCCCAGCCTTCCTTGGTGGTCAGTGGGCTGTCGGGCGGAACATCATCGTCGATCTCGGGGACGCTGGTCATATCCACTTCTCGGCTTCGGCGTGGGCATCGAAGATCCCGAACGGGACCACGGTCGCCGCCGACTCCCTGGCGTCGTCGGCGGGCTCGGGTTCGTCGGCCTGTTCGGCGGGTTGCCGGGAAGGCGGTCGGTGGGTGGCGGCCGCGACCTTGGTGCGCGCGACGATCCGGTTGCTGCGGCGTTCAGCAGGAGTGCGTGCCGGACCCTGGCCGGCCCGGGTGAGGAGCCGGACAGCGCGTGTCCGTTCCGGGTGAAAGTTGCAGGGGGCTCGGACGCTGAGCAGCGGGTTGCAAAGTAAGTCCGAACAGCGGCCGTCGATCTTGTTCGGACCTACTTTGCGTTTTCGGTGGATCTTGATGGAGGCAGCGCCGCATAGACCACGCGGTCTCGCCACTGCCCCCGGATATGAAGGTGATCGCGTAGGTGTCGTTCGCGTCGCATGCCGATCTTGGTGAGTACTCGGGCCGATGCGGCGTTGTCGGGGTCGCAGGTGGCTGTGATTTTTTGCAGGCCGAGTTCGTCGATGCCGAAGCGAAGCAGGGCGGTGGCGGCCTCGCTGGCGTATCCCTTTCCCCACCAGTCGCGGTGCAGGACGTAGCCGATCGCTCCATGCTGGTCGGAGGCGCTGGTGACTTGAAGTTCGATCGATCCGATAAGGGCGTCGTGCCGGCAACTGACCACGGCGAGCGCGAAACGGCATCGGGGAGTGCTGGAGCTGTCTTGAGTCACATCGGCGAGGAACGCGGTGGTGTCGTGCGGGCTGTTGGGTCCCCAGTCGGTGTAGCGGGTCACCTCGGTGTCGCTGGCAAAGGCGTGAACGGCTGCGTGGTCGCGAATGCGAAACTCGCGTAGCAGCAGCCGCGGTGTCTTCAGGTCCATGGTCAAAGTATCCCGACGCGCGGATCAGTCGGTGGCTTCGGCGGCGAGGCGCATGCGTTGGCGGGCATAGGGCCCGGGCCGTGGGTAGTAGGTCTCAATCACCGGGCCGGCCACGTTCGTCTATGCCGGGGTCGAGGTCGAAGCCCAGGGCCTGTTCGCCGGGCCGCGCGGCCGTCAGATCGCCGGGCGTTTCACCGTCGTCCCCGCCGCCGCGTTCGCCTATGGCACCACGGAGCAACAGGACGCCTGGCGCGCTGGTGGCGAGCCTGGAGAGCACGCTGCGGCTGCGCCACCACAAAGCCGGAGCCCTTACCGCCATGGCCGAAGACCTCTACCGGCGCACCGGCGGAATGATCCGCAGCCTGTCCCAGCTCGTCCGCGGCGCGGCCCTGCTGGCGATCGAGGACGGCACTGAGCACATCACCCGCGAGCACCTGGCGCTCGTCCCGCTCGACTACGCCGCACAAACTTCCAGCGGCGCCGCACGCCGCTCGGCCAAGGCCGTGTGATGCCGCGCCGTCTCCCGCTCCCGGTCCCGCCCTCCACGAGCGAGACCGTCAAGTTCCTACCTGATGCGCCTGGCGGCCCTGCACGATGTGATCTACGGCGAACTCTGGCACTGGGTCAGCGCCCCGATCAACGGCGATCCCAAGCGGCGGATCATCGTCGGGTCACGGCTGGCAGAGGCCACCGGCTTCCGCGCGCTGCGCAAACACCACCAAGCCGCCCGCTACTTCGCCGGCAAACGTCACGCCGCCAACAACCTGATCTATCACCAGCACCCTGGCGCGCCCGTCATCAAGACCTACTACCCCCGCCCAGGCCCCTACGCCCGCCAACGCATGCGCCTGGCCGCCGAAGCGGATCAACAGTGATACCGCCCCAGGCACCCCTTCATGCCTGCCGACTCCTGAGGAACCCCCGGACCGCCAGTCCAAAGCCGCCCGGGTCCTCCGTCCACGGCAAATGCCCAGCCTCGTCCAACATCACGCGTGACACCCGCGGCAAGGCCTGTTCAAGCGAGTCGACCGCCCAGCGGGGCCGGATGTCCTCCGCGCCGTCGACGATCAGTGCCGGCACGTCCAACGCCTCACACGCCGCACGGATCTTCGGCGTCCCCCAAAGACGTTTGCCCTCTGCGTTCAGGACCTTGTTGCACTCAAAGTTCACGCCCAACCATGGCGTCGCCATGCGTTCCGCATGCTCAAGAGCCCGATCACTGTCGATGAAGTCCGCCGACCACTGCAACACCGACAGCTCGCGGTCTTCGGTATCGGTTCGGTTCCGCTCCCGCAGTTCCTCCCAGCGTTCCAGGTGCTTCCCCAAACGCACCCGGAGGTTCCGCTCATAGTCGGCATGCCAGCTCGCGTTCTGGTCAATGCCGGTGCCGGACACATAGACCAGCCCGCTCACCCGCCCGGGGTGCTCCAGCGCATACATCAACGCCAGCTGGGCACCCCACGAGTGCCCCACCACCGCCATCGTGGCCAGCTTGAAATGGCGGCGGACAGCCTCCAGATCCGCGACCGACCGCGCGCACGAGTACGGCCCGCACCGTTGCGAGCGACCACAACCCCGCTGGTCCCAGCGATACACCGTTGCCTGGTCCGTCAGCAGCGCAGCGACATCCTGCAGGGTGTCCCACAGCCCAGGACCTCCATGGCAGAACACCACCGGCTGCCCATCACCCGACCGGACCGCCCACAACCGAACGTCGTCCTCGGTCAGCACCCACTCCTCCACCCGCCAAGTCTGACGCACGCCGCACCCGCGCGCTCACCGAGCGGTCCCAAATCCAAAGCTGAAGGAACTGACTCACTCAAGATCCACCGAAAGTGCAAAGTAAGTCCGAACAAGATCAGCGGAGGTTGTTCGGACTTACTTCACAACCCGCAGGTCACGGCATCGGGCCCTGCAACCTTCGGCCGGAACGGACATACGCGGGCAATGCGCGGGCAAAGTCGAGTTCGTGATCTTGATTCTTTGCGCGGCGCGCGTTTACGCGCGCATGACGTGCGGGTACCTAACGCAACGAGATCGTGACACACGGTGAAGGAAAGATCCTCGGGGCGGCAAAGTCCCAGGTCGGGCTTTAAGGAGGGGTTCGGATGCGGCGTACAGAACGCGAGATCCGGCCCGTCCCCGCGCCCCTCTCCCCGCACGGCCCGGTCCGTACGGCCGAGGGCGTTCGCGGTGCGCTCGCCGGCGCCCGTCCCCCAACGGGCGCCCGGACGGCGGCGCGCGGCGATACACCTCGGGTCCTCGGCCGTACCGGACCGGCCGGACGCGGCGTCCTTCCCCGGGCCCCGGTGCCGCCCGCCCCCGCGGCATCGGCGTCCCCCCGGGCGGCCGGGCCGGCGGCCACGTCCCACCGTGCCGCCGGCCCGGTCCCAGACTCGCGGGCGCCTCGCGGCGCCCTCCCTCCATCGCCGGACGGGCCGTCACGCCCCTGTCCGGCCCGACCTGAGAGGAGGTGGGAATCAGCTCCCAGACGAACCGGCGCCATGCCGGTACGCACAGGCGGCCGGAACTCCGTCCGACCCCCGTCCCGGCCGCCGACGCAGTAAGGGATCGCTGCGCAACCGGGGCCCGTGGAGGCGCGACACCCCCCACGGGCCCCGGTTCACAGTGTCCTGCGCCAGACCTGCCCGTGGACGACGTCCCCGAAGCGCTCCACCGGGGGCTCCTCCTCTTCCAGGACGAACCCGGCCCGCTCGTAGAGGCGGTGCGCGGGACGCTGCAGCGCCGTCGTCCACAGCATGATCTCCGCGTAGCCGGCCCCGGCGACGAAGCGGACGCACTCGCCGACGAGCGCCGCGCCGACGCCGAGGCCGCGGGCGTCCGGCTCGACGTGCAGCAGCCGGAGCTGCGCGACGTCCGCCGTGCGCCGGACGCAGAACACGCCGCCCACGCGGGCCCCGCCGGACTCGGCGATCCACGCGTTCTCCCGCTCCGGGTCGTGGTCGCGCACGTAGTCGGCGACGACGGACGCGACGAGGGCCTCGTAGGTCCGGTCCCAGCCGCATTCCGCGTCGTAGAGGGCGCCGTTGCGCTCGACCACCCAGCCGAGGTCCCCCGGGCGCAGCGGGCGCAGGACGAAGCCGTCCGGGCGCGGGCGGTCGCCGAGGACGCCGTGGACGGTGCGCATCGCGGCGAGCAGGCGGCGCCGCTCATCGGCGGCCAGGCCGCCCAGCAGCCCGCGGATCTCGGCGACGGTCCGCTCGTCCAGCATGGCGAACACCTCGCGGCCCCGCGGCGTGAGCCGGACGATCTGGCGGCGGGCGTCGCCGGCGGCGCGTTCGCGCGCCACGAGGCCGTCGGTCTCGAAGCGGGCCAGCATCCGGCTGAGGTAGCCCGGGTCGAGGTCGAGCGCGCGGCGCAGGACGAGGACCTCGGTGTCCTCGCGCTGCGCCAGCTCGAAGATCACCCGCGCCTCGGTCAGCGAGTAGGGCGACCGGACGAGCCCCTCGCCGAGCACGCCCATGACGCCGGTGTAGAAGCGGTTGAACGCGCGGACCGTGCCGACGTCCTCCTCGGTCACCTCCATGCCGCGACCCTCCATACGTTTGACTGAGTCAAACGTTACGCCGGAGAGGACGCGGGGCGCCAGCCCCGGCGGCGGATCGGTGCGGGGGGTGAGGCAGGGTCAGACGCGCGCTTCGGCCTCGGTCTTGGCCGCCGGCAGCGCCCGCGCCTCGCGGACGACCTTGCGCTCCACGAAGAAGGTCATCAGCGGCACGACACCGCCGAGCACGATCAGCACCATCCTGCTGATCGGCCAGCCCGTGCGCCGCCACAGGTCGAAGGCCAGCGCCACGTAGACCATGTAGAAGAGGCCGTGGACGGGCGACACGATGCCCGCCATCTCCGGCATGTCGGTCGGCCCGTACTTGAGGACCATGCCGATCGCCAGCAGCACCAGCAGGGTGCCGACGATCAGTGCCAGGATCCGGTACCTGGTGACCGCGCCTTCCACAGGGAGCACACCTTTCGTTGAGCGGGCCGTGCGGCAGCCCGCACGAGGGGTCAGCGCCCCTGCGAGTTGAGCCGGGCGAGGTAGCGGTTGTACGCCGCGAGGGCGGGGTCCTCTTCCTCCTGGCGCTTGATGATCTCCCGCTTGACCTTGGCCGCCGCGGGCTCCTCGATCACCTTCGGCGCGGGCTGGACCCCGGCCCGCTCGTCCCGGATCATCTTGACCCACATCACGATCACGAAGATCGCGAAGATCGGCCATTCGAACGTGTAGGCCCAGCTGCGGTCGTTGCCGGACTGGGCGCGGTCGAACTGCCACCAGCCGAACCCGATGAACGCGCCGCACAGGACGACCGCGAGCGCGTGGAGGCCGAGCCAGCCGGGGGTGAGGAACCGTCGCACGTCAACGAGCCTACCCCCGGTTCCGCGCGGCGCCGCCCCGACCCCGTCCTCACGGGGGCGGGGGGCCGACGTAGACCGCGCGGGGACGCAGCGGACCGCGCCGGCCGTACTCCTCCAGCGCGTGCGCGAGCCACCCGGCGGTGCGCGCGACGGCGAAGACGGCCTCCCCGGCGCCCGGGACGAGACCCGCGACCGCGCCCAGCGCCGCCAGCGCGAAGTCGACGTTGGGCGCGGGCAGGCGGCGCCGCGCGGCCTCGTCCAGGAGGGCGTCCGCTGCGGCGAGCCGCTCGTGCCCCGGCGCGGCGGACCGGACGAGGTCCATCAGCAGGGTGAAGCGGGCGTCGCCCGACTTGTAGACCCCGTGCCCGAGCCCGGGGACGCGCTCGCCGGCGCGCAGCCGCTCCCCGATCACCCGGGACGCCGGCGCGGCGCCGGCGACCTCGGCGATCAGCCGCTCCGCGCCGTAGGACGCGCCGCCGTGCAGCGGGCCGCTCAGCACGCCGAGCCCGGACGCGACGACCGCGTACGGATCGGCGCGCACGGACGCGGCGACCCGCGCCGCGACCGTGGACGCGGCGAGTTCGTGGTCGGCCAGCAGGACCATGGCGCCCTCGAAGGCGCGCAGCAGGCCGCCGCCCGGCTCGGGCGGGTGCGGGCACAGGCGGCTCCAGAGCCGCTCGGCGATCCCGCCCGCGCCCGGACGCCCGCCCGCCGCCGGGTGCCCGCCCGCCGGGGGCAGCGCCTCGACGAGGCCGGCGATCAGCGTCCGCCCGGTCGCGGCGACGCCCTCGGGGTCGAGGTGGTGGCGCAGCGGGTCGGTGGCGGCGAGCGCGGCGGCGATCAGCTGGAGCCGGTCGAGCGGGAGGAGGCCGGCGGGCAGGCCCGACTGGGCGGCGGCGGCCGCCGCGACGCCGTCCTCCCGGGCCCGCCAGGGTCCGGCGGCGCCGGCGGCGTCGTCGTCGCCGGTCCAGAGCCAGGCGGCGACGTCCTCGAACGTCCGGGACTCCGCCATCGCCAGGACATCGCGGCCCCGGTAGTAGGGGCGGTCGGCGCCGAGCGCGGTGATCGCCGACTCGATCGCCGGCTCGCCCGGTCCGGGCGGGCGGCGCGGCCTCCCGCGCCGGGCCAGCTCCTCCACCTGCGCGGCGTCGAAGAGGCTGCGGCGCCCGTCCGGCGCGTGCCGGCGGCGCAGCACGCCGCGGCTCACGTACGCGTACAGCGTGGCGGGCTTCACACCGAGCCTCTCCGCGGCGGCCTTCGCGTCGATCCACCCGCCGGCCTGCTCGTTCTCCATCGCTCCCGCCCTGCATATTGATTATGGTCAATATTGATACATGTAGATGATGGTGTCAATCTGAAGGACATGCCCAAGATTCACTTCCTGGACGTGACGAACCGCGACGGCGTCCAGACGGCCCGCACCGGGCTGTCCAAGTTCGGCAAGACGATGGTCAACTTCTACCTGGGCCGGCTCGGCGCGGCGCAGTCGGAGATCGGCTTCCCCTTCCTGTTCCACGAGGTCCCGTACGTGCGGGCGCAGATCGCGCTGGCGGAGGCGGGGGCGTTCGGCGGCCTGCGGCTGTCCGGCTGGTGCCGGGGCGTCGCGCAGGACGTGGAGAAGGCCGTCCGGGTGCGGGCCGGAGGCGCCGGGCTCGCGCACTACAACCTGTCGATCTCCACGTCCGACTACATGATCGCGAACAAGTTCCGGGGCAGGCTGGACCGGGACGCGATCATCCGCGAGATGGTCGCGGCCGTCCGCGCCGCCAGGGCGGGCGGGGCGGAGACCGTCGGGGTCAACGCCGAGGACGGCTCGCGCACCGACGACGGCTTCCTGAAGGAGTTCGCCCTGGCCGCGAAGGAGGCCGGCGCCGACCGCGTCCGGTACTGCGACACCATCGGAGGCGACACCCCCGACCGGATCAGGGTGCGCTTCGCCGAACTGGCGTCCGCCGTGGGGATGCCCGTCGAGACCCACTGCCACAACGACCTCGGCTTGGCCGTGGCCAACTCCATCAGCGGCGCCCTCGGCGACCTGGACGCGGGCCAGGACGCCTGGATCAACACGTGCGTGAACGGGATCGGCGAGCGGTCGGGCAACGCCGACCTGCTGTCGACCATCCTCGCGTTCGAGCACGGGTTCGGGCTGCAAGAGCGCGGCGCCGAGATCGGCGATCCGATCGACCTCTCGTGGGCGCGGCGATTCGCGCTGTGGGCGAGCTACGCGTTCGGCCAGCCGCTCCCCTACAACCAGGTCGGCGTAGGGCGGAACGCGTTCGCCCACGAGTCCGGCATCCACGCGGACGGCGCGCTCAAGGACCACGGCAACTACGAGCTGTACGACGAGGAGACCCTCGGCCCGTTCCCGGACGACTGGCACACCCGTCCCGGACGCGTCGTCCTCACCGGCGAGTACGGCGGCAAGGCCGGCTTCACGCACGTCATGGACGGACTCGGCATCGAGCCGGTGGACGCGGACCTCGCGTTCAAGCTCGTCCAGCTGTGCAACGCCCAGACGGGCCGGCCGCTGACCGACGACGAGCTCCGCCTGATCGGCGCCCACCCCCGGGAGCTGGCGCTGCTCTTCCCCGGCCAGACCGACTGATCGACCGATCGACCGATCGCAGGATTCCGGCCTGATTTGTCGGGGGCCGCCTCTACGTTCTCGGGCATGGCGAGCAGCACGGTTGCGGCAGGGGCCGCACAGGCGTACACGTACACGCGGCCGTCCGGGCTGGACGCGGGCCTCCTCGGCCTGTCGACGTCCGGCGGGACGACCACCAGCGGGCCGCAGGCGCACCCGCGCTTCTTCAGCGGCGTGCTCACCCAGGCGGCGCCGGCCGCGGCGGGCCTGCTCGCCTTGGCCGACGTCGCGCAGACCCGGTACTTCCAGCCGCGCCCGACGTCCTTCCGCGATCCGGTCGTCACGTGCAACGGCGACCGGATCCGGATGGAGTCGTTCTCCGCGTGCGGCGGCGTCTACGCCAGGCTGGACGTGCTGGAGCCCGCACTGGACGGCGAGGTCCACGAACGCGGCACGACCAACGTGGACGTCAACGGCCCCCTGCGCGAAGCCCTCGCCCGTGTGGGCGGGTCCGATCCGCTGCATCTGGCGGTCGGCGCCGAGGAACTGGCCGTGACCACCATGGACGGCGCGGTCGTGGAGAAGAAGGTGCCCCTGCCCGACCGGTGGCTCCGGGGGTTCGCCGAGGTCCAGGTCATCACGGCCGGGTTCGATCTGCGCGGCGAGCTGAAAGGCCCCGACGCGGTGCGGTTCCTCCGGTCGCTGCCCAAGCGCGCGCGGGAGGCGCTGTGGGCGGTGCCCGCCGGGCGGACGCTGCGCGTCTCGTCCCGTCCGGTCCCTGGGGCGGTGTGCCTGGCAGGGCCCGACCGCCTGCGCACGATGCTCCCTCTGCTGCGCTTCGCCCGCGCCGTGCGGGTCTACGGGCCGCCCGTCCCCGACGGCGGCGGCCCGGTGTCGAGCGTCTGGGAGCTTGAAATGCCCGGCATGCGGTACGTCCTCACCCTTTCCCCGCAGCACTCGCGCGGCTTCTCCGGCGAGGGCGCTGTCCTGGAGGACGTCTCCACCGACGAGGCCGCGGGGGACGCCGATCTCCTGGGCGCGCTGCTGTCGTTCGAACCGCGTGTGGAACCCGACCTGCTCGCCGAGCGCTCCGGCCTCACCCCGGCCAGGACGAAGGCGGCGCTGACCCAGCTCGGCACGTCCGGACGCGTGGGGTTCGACACCGCCGAGGCCGCGTTCTTCCACCGCGAGCTGCCCTACGACCCGGCGCGCGTGGCCGCCCTCAACCCGCGGCTGCGGTCGGCTCGCGCACTCGTCGAGGACGGCGCCGTCCGGTTCACGTCCGGCGACACGGCGGTCGTGCTGAGCGGCGGCGGTGAGCGGAAGGTCCGCTTCGACGGCGACCGCGTCACCTGCACGTGCCCGTGGTGGTTCGACCATCGCGGCGAGCGCGGGCCGTGCAAGCACGTCCTCGCCGCCCGCATCGTCCGCCGCGACGCCGAGCAGATCGCCGAGGCCGGCCGATGACCGCACGGGACGAGCTCGGCGAGGCGGTCGAGACCGGCGATTCGGCGCGGACGGTGCGCCTGGTCCTCGTCCTGGACGCCGCCGAACGGCGCGCCTTCGCAGGCGAACTGCCCGGCCGGCTGAAGGCGATGCGCGCCGCGACGGCGCACGGGTCGTTGGCCGAGGTGGTGCGCGAGTCCCTCCTCGTGGCCGGTGCGGGCACGATCGGCGGTCCCGCGGCCGCGGCCTCGTGGCTGTGCCACCGGGACCTGCGGCCGTGGTGGGGCTCCGACGGCTACGCGGCTCTCCGCGAGGCGCTCACCGCGGTCACCGCCGACCGGACGGACGAGTGGCGCGCCGAGGTCGCGCACAGGGTCGCCGACCGCATCCGCGTCTCGGACGTCGACGGGATGCTCTGGCACACCGCGGCGGCGCTCGCCAAGGCGGCGGGCGCCGCTCCCCCGGTCTCGGACGGTTTCGTGGTCGGCTGGCTGGGGAGCGACGTCCGGGCCGAGGCGCTCGGCGAGGACCCGTTCCTCGACGCGCTCGTCCCCAAGCTCTTCGAGGCGGACGGCGTCGGCGCCGCCCTCGCCAACGACGCGGCATGGATGCGATGGGACAAGACCCGTAAGAGCACCTGGGCCAGTTCCCTGTCCGCCTTGGCCCGGGCGGGGCGGATCGAACGCGCGACCCTCCTGGACGGGTGCGTCAGCCGATTCCTGCGCGGCGGCACCCCGCACACCCTCCGCTGGTTCGTCCAGCTCCACGACGCGCTGGAGCCCACCGACGACGAGACGGCCGCGCGCGTGCGCGACTACGTCCGGCTGCTGCCGGCCGCACCGCCGGCCGTGGCGGAGCTCGCGCTGCGGCGGCTGCGCCGCGCCGACGACCTCGGACGCCTCAACGCGGCGCTCTTCGCCGAGGCCGCCGACGCGGTGCTGTTCCGGCCGGAGAAGAAGCTCGTCCGGGCCGCGCTCACCTGGCTCGACCGGACGGCACGCAAACGCGGCCGGGCCGACGCCACGGTGCGCGCCCTCACCGCGGTCTTCGGCTCCGATGCGGTCGACCTGCGGGAACGCGCCGTGAAGATCGCGGCCAGGCACGCCGCCCAGGTGGGCGACGCCGTCCGGCAGGAGGTCCGGGACGCCGCAGGCGCCCTGCCCGCGGAACCGCGCGCGACGATCGCGGAGGCGTTCGGGGCGGTCGAGCCCGCCGCAGAGCCCGAGCCGCCGATGGGCCCGCCGCCCTTCGTCCCCCGCGAGATGCCCGCGCCCATCGGCTCCCTCGCCGAACTGGCGGACGAGTTCGCGGTGCTGCTGCGCTCCGAGGCGGAGTGGCCCGCGACCGAGCGCTTCCTCGCGGCGCTCGTCGAGTTCTCCCACCGCGACCCGGACGGCGCCCGCGAGGCCCTCCGGAAGCACGCCGACGACTACGCGCCCTGGATAACGCGCCTCGACGACTACGGGTACATGCGGCGCCACCTCCGGGAGAGCTGGATCCAGTTCCCGGTGCGGAGCCTCCTGCTCCCGAAGGCGCGGCGCAGCCTGCCGGAGGCGCTCGGCGCCCTCCTGCGTGGACGGTCCCACCGGTTCGGGGCTGCCCCCGGGCCGCGCATGGACCGGTTCCTCGCCTGGCGGCTGCACGAGATCGCGTCCGCCGTCGGGAACGTGCCCGTCCTCCTCGCGACCCCGACCGAGGCGAGCGGCCACGTCGACCCCGGTGTCCTGGTCGACCGCCTCGCGCGCCTGGAGCGGGCGGGCGCCGAGCCGGGGCGGGCGGAGCTCGTGCAGGCGATGCTCCGCGTGCCGCGCGAGGCCGACGCGGCGGCCGCGGCGCGCGCGAAGGGCCTGGCGTCCGAGGCGGGGCGGACGGTCGCGGCCTGGCTCGCCGGGGGCGGGCTCGCCGACCCCGCCGTGACCTGCGCGGTCCTCGGCCCGCCGGCGGGCGCGACCGGCGGCGACCGGAAGGTCCGCGTCCACACCACGGTGGACATGCCCGGCGACTCCGACATCGCCCACCTCTGCGCGTTCCCGGAGAAGGACCGCGCGGCTCTCCAGGGGACGTGGAGCTCCTACCGGGGCCCCGGCTTCTGGCCGTCCGTCCTGCCGTCCCACCGCGAGATCGTCGCCGCCCATCTCGTCCCGTACGCGGCCGGGACGGGCTACTACGGCTGGAACCTGGGGGTCGTCATGCTTGCGCTGGCCGAGGCGGACGGTCCCGCGGGCGCCGCCACCGGGACGCTCCTCGCCCTCACTCTGGCCGACGAGGACCGGGACGAGCGGGCGCACGCCGCCGAGGCCCTGCTGACGCTCGGCGCCCGGGACGCCCTCCCCGCGGCCGAGACGGGCGCCGCCCTCGGCAGGCTCTGCGCGCTGGGCCGCGTCCCGCTGCCCCGCACCGTCAAGGCCCTCACGGGCGCCGCCGACGCGGGCGCCCACGCCGGCGTCTGGACGATCCTCGCCACCGCCCTCCCCCACCTGCTGCCCGCGCCGGGCGAGCGCGCCCCCGCCGGCCTACCCTCCCTGATCACGCTGGCCGCCCGCCTGGCCGAGCTCACCGGCGCCCGGGGCGCCATCCCGGAGGTCGCGGACGTGGCGGCGCGCGGCGGCTCCAGCCGGCTCGTCCAGGAGTCCGCCCGCCTGCACCGCACCCTCGCAACGTGAGAGCGCGCATCGGTGTTGACGAAGAGGACACCGACGAAGAGGACACCAAAGAAGACGGCACCGAAGAAGACGCCGGTCCCGCATGGGACGCTGGACACACCGGAAGGAGCGCCGCACCATGACCGAAACCCTCGCGTTCGGCGCGGTCGACACCGTGCTCGGCCGCCTGCTCGTCGCCGGGACCGAGACGGGAGTCGTCTCGGTCGACTTCCGCGACACCCCCGCCGCCCGCGCCCGCACCGCCAAGGCCGCCGGCCTGCCCGTGGTGGAGGCGCCCGACCGCGTGGCCCCCGCGCTCTCGGCCCTCCGCGGCTACTTCGCCGGCGACCTGAAGGACTTCGGCGTGCCGATCGACTGGCGCCTCACGTCCGACGCCCAGCGGCAGGTCCTCACGACGCTGCACGAGTCCGTCCGGTACGGGAGGGTCGTCACCTACGGCGAGCTGGGGGGCCGCAGCGGCACGGGCGTCCACGCCCAGGTCATCGGCCAGATCATGGGCAGCAACCCGATCCCGCTGATCGTCCCCTGCCACCGCGTCGTCGCCTCGAACGGCCTCGGCGGCTACAGCGGCGGCTCGGGCGTCGAGATCAAGCGCTGGCTCCTCACCCTGGAGGGCGCCGTCCCCGCGACCCTCGACTGGGACATCACCCGCGCCCCGTGAGCTTACCTACGAGGGGTCGGGAACCTAGAATGGGCGGGTGCCGAAGATCAGTGCGGCGACCGTCGCGGAGCACCGGGCCCGGCAGCTGCGGAACCTGCTGGACGGCGCGCGGGCGCTCGTGGCCGAGGAGGGCATCGAGGCGCTGTCGCTGGCGGCGCTGGCCCGGCGGGTCGGGCTGTCGCGGCCGGGCCTGTACGAGTACTTCCGGTCGAAGGACGACCTCGTCGCGGCGATCGTCGAGGAGGAGCTGCCCCGGTGGGCGTCCCTCGTCGAGGAGGCGCTGGCCGGGGCCGAGGGCCTGGACGGCAAGGTCGCGGCCTACATCCGGTGCCAGCTGGAGGTCATGACGGACGGACGGCACGCCGCCGCCGTCGCGCTGGTCGAGCACGCCCTCGCCGAACCGGCCGTCGACCGCATCCGGGCGGGGCACGCGCAGCTGCTCCGCCCGCTCGTCGCCGCGCTGGAGGCCGGCGGCGTCGCCGAGGCCGAGCTGCGCGCCGAGCTGATCCAGGCGCTGGTCGACGCCGCCGCCGAGCTGGCGCAGCGCAGGCCGTCCGGCGCCGAGGCCGTCGTCGAGGCGACGCTGGCGCAGGCGATCCGGGGCCTGGGCTGAGCCGGGGCCCGGCTAGGCCGGGGCGGGCGCGAAGGTGACGCCCGTGAGGGTTTCGGAGACGTCCCAGAGGCGCTCCCCCAGGCCGGGGCGCCCGGCCTGCGGAGGCGTGGCCACCTTGACGGGCGCGCCCCGGTACTGGAGCAGCCGGGGGCCGTAGCAGGCGCCGCCCTCGACGTCCGCCGTCGCGGCGTACAGGGACGGCAGCGCCCCCGCCGCGGCGGACTGCGCCATCAGGGCGTTGCCGATGCCCGCGGCCCTGTCCATGAACGTGTTGCCCTGCATCTTCGGGCCGGCCTGCTGGAGGTTCGTCGCCGCGAAGCCGGGGTGGGCGGCGACGCTGGTCAGCTCGGGGACGCGCCGGTCCAGCTCCTTGGCGAAGACCAGGTTCGCGAGCTTGGCCTGGGCGTAGGCGGACCACTTGCGGTAGCGGCGCTCGCCCTGGAGGTCGTCGAAGTCCAGCCGGCCCGACCAGGCGAAACCCGACGTCACCGTGACGACGCGGGCGGACGCGGCGCGCAGCGCGGGCGCCAGCAGGCCGGTGAGCGCGAAGTGGCCGAGGTGGTTGGTGCCGAACTGCATCTCGAAGCCGTCGGCGGTGGAGCGCCGCGGCAGCGCCATGACGCCCGCGTTGTTGACCAGGACGTCGAGGGGCCCGTCGCCGTGCCGGGCCGCGAACGTCCGGACGGACGACAGGTCGGCGAGGTCCAGCGCGCCGAGCGCGATGTCGGCGCCCGGCGCGGCCTTCCGCATCCGGTCGAAGGCGGCCTGGCCGCGCTCGGCGCTGCGGCACGCCAGCACGACGGACGCGCCGTGCCGCGCGAGCTGGAGCGCGGTGTGGTAGCCGATGCCGCTGTTGGCCCCGGTCACGATCGCCCGCCGGCCGCTCAGGCCGGGGATGTCGTCCGCCGTCCATCCGCGCATGGGAACCTCCACGTCATATCGCGACCTCACAAGTTAGACGCGTCCTCGAATAGAGGGCAACGGGTTCGCGATGTGGCGCGGTTCACACCGGGCGGGCGGGCCCTCCGGGACGCGGAGGGCGCGCCCCCGGCTCAGCCGGGCAGGTTCTTCTCGATGGCCGCGACGACCTCGGCCGACTCGGGCTCGGCCTGCGGCGCGAAGCGCGCCGCGACCGCGCCGTCCGGGGCGATCAGGAACTTCTCGAAGTTCCACCGGATGTCGCCGGTGTGCCCCTCGGCGTCGGGCGTGCCGACGAGGCCCTGGTACAGCGGGTGCCGGCCGTCCCCGTTGACCTCGATCTTCTCGGTCATCGGGAACGTGACGCCGTACGTCGCCGAGCAGAACTCGGCGATCTCGTCGGCGGTGCCGGGCTCCTGGCCCATGAACTGGTTGCACGGGACGCCGAGGACGGTGAAGCCGCGCCCCGCGTACCGCTCCTGCAGCCGCTCCAGGCCGGAGTACTGCGGGGTGAGGCCGCACTTGGAGGCGACGTTGACGATGAGCACGGCTGTGCCCCGGTACTGCGCGAGGTCGGCGGAGCCGCCTCGCAGACCGTCGATACCTACGTCGAAGACAGACATGAGGCCGATCTTAGGAGATCGCTCCCGCGATCGGCCGCCGCCCGCCTACGAGCCCAAGGCGTTCACGAAGGCCGCGAGCTGGTTGCCCGCGTTGCCGAGCTGGTCGAAAGCGTTGTTGACCACCCCGGCCGCGTCCGTCGGTGAGCTGAGCAAGTAGAAGATGACGAAGGCGATCGCCACATAGCGGAGGTTCTTCTTCATCCGTACGCCGTCCCTGGTTGTAGCGCGCGACACAATTGACCCGATCCAATTGTGCCCAGCCGCGTCTGCCCGCAAAGCGGGATTTTACTGTGACGCGGCGGCCACCGCTTGGTGGCCCCGCCCGCCGGAGACGCGTAGAAGCCCCGCACCGCCGGGGGTACGGGGCCACGGAGCCGTCCGTCAGTTCGGGATCGCGCTCATGAACTGCGACAACGACTCCGCCGCGCTGCCGAGCCCGCTCAGGGCGTTGTTGACCAGACTCGCCGCTCCTTCGGGCCTGCTGATGACGTACCACGCCAAAAAGGCGATTGTGGCGATCTTCATATGCTTCTTGTTCACTTCAACCACCCTCTGCGGTCGCTAACTCACCCAGAGTAGTGCCCAGAGGGGGGCTGACGGAGATCAAGAGGGGGCAAAGAGACGGTCAGGTCCCGTTGGCGTGGGCGGCGATGTACTCGATGTACAGGGGCCTGAGCGCGTCCCCGACCTCGCCCTCGCCCGCGTGGGTGAACTCCTCCAGCAGCGACAGGCCGTGGAAGATGTCGAACTCGGCGCGGTCGACCTCCCCGGTGGCGGCCGCCGCGGCCGGGATCGCGCGCAGCAGCTTCCACAGGAAGCGGGCGTCCCGCCGCTCCCGGGCGAGGTCCATGGCCCGCTCGTGCAGCTCCTTGGAGGTCAGCTCGTCCAGCTTCGCGCCGTCTGGCGTCACATCGGACATGGTCCGACTGTAACCGGGCGGGTCACTTGGTGATGACGTCCTGCGGGATCGGCCGGTCCTCCTTGAGCGCGCCGAAGAGCTTGGACGCCTTCGCCCGGTCCCACGTGATGTACGACCCGACGGCGGAGCTTCCGCTGCCCCCGATCGGGACGGTCGTCGTCACGCCCCCGCCGCCGCTCACGCCCTTCATCGCCCACATCATGCGGACCAGGTCGTACAGGTGGTCGTTCTCGTCGACCAGGAAGTTGCTGGTCGCGTTCATGCCGAGCGGGATGCTGCGGAACGGGTTGAGCATCGTCCCCGGGCTCGTCGCCTTCTTCATCAGCGCGGCGAAGAACTGGCGCTGGTGCTCGACGCGCTCGAGGTCGGCGCGGGCGTACTTGCGGGTCCGCACGTAGCCGAGCGCCTGGCCGCCGTCCAGCGTCTGGCAGCCGGCCTTGAGGTCGAGCCCCGCCTTGACGTCCTTGATGTTCTCCTTGACGCAGATGTCCACGCCGCCGACGGAGTCCACGACGCCGACGAAGCCGCCGAAGCCGATCTCGGCGTAGTGGTCGACGTGGACGCCGGTGGCCTTCTCGACGGTCTGCACGAGCAGCTTGGGGCCGCCGAACGCGAACGCCGCGTTCAGCTTGTTCGATCCGCGCCCCGGGATCGGGACGTAGGAGTCGCGCGGCAGGCTGATGAGCGACGTCCCGCCCGAGCCGTAGTGCAGCAGCATCATCGAGTCGGTGCGGCGGCCGCCCGCGAACCCGGTGGCGAGCCGCTTCTGGTCGGCCTTCGACAGGCCCTCGCGGCTGTCGGAACCGACGATCAGCCAGTTCGTCCCGGGCGTGTCGGCGACCCGGCCGGGATAGTCCACCAGGACCGACTCCCGCTTCAGCCGCGAGTCCATGTAGAAGTAGCCGCCCACGACGAGCAGCAGCAGCACGACCGCGATCGCCCCGAGCACCCGCGGCCAGCGGCGCCTGCGGCGGCGCCGGACCGGCGCCCCGCCGCGCGGGCCGCCCGGGTCGATCCGCCCCCCGGCGAGCTGATCGCCCGCGTACGGGTCGTCGTACGGGTCGTACGGTTCCCGCCCGTAGGCGGCGTGCTGGTGCGCCCGTCCGTCGTTCATGCGTAGACCTTAGACAACCCGGCGGGTGTCGCGCGTCCATCCGGCGCATGATTGTCCGCTGGAACAAATCACCGCGCTATGTGACACATGAAGCGGACACCGTCCCCCTTACGGCGCACACTGCCCTTGCCGGGGAGTACGCAGGGAGGATGGCGCATGGGCGGACGACGGCGTCTCACGAGGTGGATCCGCCGCCGCGGCGGGGACGGGCCACGGCAGGAGGCGCACCCGGGCCCCGAACTCCCGGAGCTGACCGCGCACCGCTGGCACGAGAAGGACGCGGAGCTCGCCGGGACGGGCCTCGGCACCGTGGCGCGGCGGCTGCCGGCGGTGATCACGCAGGCCGCGGGGCTGGCCTGGCGGGCCAGCCGGGTCGACACGGTCGCGACGATCTCCCTCAACCTCCTCGCGGGGATCTTCACGGCGTTCTGGCTGCTGGCGACGACCGGCGTGCTCACCGCCCTGTTCAGCGCGGCGCCGACGCCGTCCCGGGTCCGCGACGCGCTGCCGTCGCTGGCCCTGGTCGCGGGCGCGGTCGCGCTGCGGGCCGGGCTGCAGGCGTGCGCGGGCTGGTCCCAGGCGCGGCTGAACCCGCAGGTCCAGCGGCTCGCCGAGCTCCGGCTGTACGAGGCGGCGACCGACGTGCACCTGGCCGCCCTCGACGACTCCGACTTCCTGGACGAGCTGCAGCGCGCGCAGACCCGGGGCATGATGTCCGCGCCCCGGGTCGTCCAGCAGGCCGTGGACGTCCTCACGGGGCTCGTGGGGATGGCGGCGGCGGCCGGGACGCTGGGCGTGCTGCATCCGCTGCTGCTGCCCCTGCTCCTGCTGACCGCCGTCCCCGAGGGCTGGGCGTCCGTCCGCAGCGCCCGGATGCAGTACCTGACGATGCTCTCCCTGGTCGAGGTCGCGCGCCGGAAGTGGATCCTGTCGGACCTGATGGTCGAGCGGCAGCACGCCGCCGAGGTCCGCTCGTTCACCATGCGGGCCTTCCTCCTCGACCAGTACGACCGGTCGGCCGCCCACCAGCGGAGCGTCGAACTGGACCTGGCGCGCCGCCAGGCGGTCGCGCGCGTCACCGGCGACGTGCTGAAGGGCGTCGCGACCGCCGCCGTCTACATCGCGCTCGGGGTCATGCTGTGGAAGGGCGCGGTGCCGCTGGCCGTGGCGGGCACCGCGGTGCTGGCGATCCGCTCGGGCCAGTCGTCCCTGGCGAACCTGGTGTTCGCGGTCAACCAGTGCTACGAGGAGGGCCTCTACTTCGGCGACTACCTGGGCTTCTGCGCCGCCGCCGAGGAGCGGATCCCGCGCCGCGCCCTGCCGGCGGCGCAGGAGCGCGGGCGGCTGCCGGACGACTTCGCGCGCATCCGCGTCCGCGACGTCGCGTTCACCTACCCCGGCGCGGACGCGCCGTCCCTGCGGGGCGTCTCGCTGGACGTGCGCAAGGGGGAGGTCGTCGCGCTCGTCGGCGAGAACGGCTCCGGCAAGACGACCCTCGCGAAGATCATGGCGGGCCTGTACGACCCGGACGCCGGCGAGGTGCGCTGGGACGACGTGCCGCTGGCCGCCGTCCCCCCGCAGGAGGTCTGGGAGCGCATCGCCGTCATCGCGCAGCAGTACACGCACTGGCCGATGACCGCGCGGCAGAACATCACGATGGGGCGCGGCCGCGACCACGCCGACGGCGGCGCCGAGGACCCGGCGATGCTCGCCGCCGCCCGCGCCTCCGGCGCCGACGAGGTCGTCGGGGAGCTCGCCCGCGGCTACGGGACGCTGCTGGACCGCCGCTTCAAGGGCGGCGCCGACCTGTCCGGCGGCCAGTGGCAGCGGCTTGCGGTGGCGCGCGGCTTCTTCCGGGACGCGCCGCTGCTGATCTGCGACGAGCCGACCGCCGCCCTGGACGCGCGGGCCGAGCACCAGCTGTTCGAGCGGATCCGGACGCACGCCGACGGCCGGACCGTGCTGCTGATCACGCACCGGCTCGCCAGCGTCCGCTACGCCGACCGGATCTACGTCCTGGAGCGCGGCGAGGTCGCCGAGGAGGGCGACCACGCGGCGCTCATGGCGCGCGGCGGCCTCTACGCCGACCTGTACTCGCTGCAGGCCGCCGCCTACGGGGCGGGCGGCCCCCGGGCCCAGGCGGGCTAGATGTAGAGGCCGTGCCCGCCGTCCCGCACCCGGGGCGGCGCGTCGGGGACGTCCTCGGGCCGCAGCAGCCCCACCTCCGCCGCGGCGACCGCGCGGCCCTCGTCGTCCCCGGCGGTGATGCGCTGCGCCTGCCGGGAGATCGTCGCCTCCAGCAGGTTGCGGACGAGCCGGGCGTTGCCGAACGAGGAGCCGCGCGGCTGCGCCGCCACCCGGGCGCGCAGCGCGTCCAGCACCCCGGGCGCGAGCGCGAACCCGGCCTCCGCCGCCATGAACTCGAAGATCGTGACGAGTTCGTCGTCGGTGTAGTCGGGGAAGCGCAGCTTCTTCGGGAACCGGGACTTCAGCCCCGGGTTGGCGTCCAGGAACCGCTCCATCTCGGCGTCGTAGCCCGCGACGATGACGACCAGGTCGCCGCGGTGCTCCTCCATCAGCCGCAGCAGCTCCGCGATCGCCTCGTGGCCGAAGTCGCGCCGGTCGCCGCCCGCGGACGACAGCGCGTACGCCTCGTCCACGAACAGGACGCCGCCGAGGGCGCGCTCGACCGCGCCCCGCACCCGCGGGGCGGTCTGCCCGACGAACTCGGCGACGAGGTCGGCGCGGGTGACCTCCACCAGGTGCCCGGACGACAGCAGCCCCAGCCGGGCGTAGACGGCCGCGATCAGCCGCGCGATCGTCGTCTTGGCGGTGCCCGGGTTGCCGCTGAACACCATGTGCCGGGCCGGGGACGCCGGCGACACCTTGGCGTCGCGGCGCAGCTGCTCGGCGCGGGTCTCGGCGACGAGCGCGGCCACCTCGCGCTTGATGTCGGCGAGCCCGATCAGCCGCTCGACCTCGGCGAGCGGGTCGCCGGGCACGTCGTCGCGGCCGCGGGTCAGCGTGTCGGGGACGTCCTCCAGCAGGATCACGTCGAGGGACTCGGTCTCGTCCACGATCCCGTCGGCGAGGACGCGGCGGCCCTGCATCGCGACGGCCCGGTCGAGCAGGTTCGTCATGATGCGGACGTTGCCGAGCCCGCGCTCGCGCGGCGCCGCCTCGACCAGCGCGCGGACCTTGTCCAGCACGCCGGGGGCCAGCTCGAACCCCGAGTCGGCGGCCTTCGCCTCGAACACCCGCACCAGCTCGTCGTCGGTGAGGTCGGCGAAGCCGATCGTGCGGGGGAAGAACTCGGCCAGGTCGGGGTGGGCCTTCAGCAGCCCGTTCATCTCCGCGCGCGGGCCGGTCAGCACGACGACGAGGTCGTCGGTGTGCGCCTGGACGCTGGTGAGCAGGACGTCCAGCACCTCCCGGCCGCGCGCCGCGTCGGCCGACACCGAGACCAGGGCGTGCGCGTCGCGCACCAGCAGGACGCCGCCGTGCGCCTGCTCCACCGCGCGCCGCACCCGCAGGACGCTCTCGCTGGCGTACTCGCCGAGCAGGTCGGCGCGCTCCACCTCGACCAGGTGGCCGGACGACAGCACGCCGAGGTCGGCGTAGATCCGGCCCAGGATGCCCGCGACCTTGCCCTTGCCCGTGCCGGTGTTCCCGGTGAAGACGAGGTGGCGGGGGCGGGCCCGCGTCGTCATGCCCGCCTCGCGGCGCAGCCGCGCCGCCTCGGCCTCGGCGATCAGGGCGTCGACCTCGCGCTTCACCGGCTCGATGCCGATGCAGGCGGCCAGCTCCGCGACCGGGTCGGTCCCGGTGGGGCGGCCGGAGACGAGGCGCTGCGGCAGGTCCGCGGCGGTGACCTCGGCCGGGCCGGCGTCGCGGGCGCGGGCGGCGGCGACGGCCAGGCCCGCCATGTGCTCGGCCAGCCGGGCGCCGCGCAGGTTGCGCAGCGGCGGGGTGCGGCGCAGCAGCCCGCCCGCGGCGGCCGCGACGCCGGGTGCGGCGTCCGCGCCGCGCCGCGCGACCGCCAGGGTGAACAGCTCGGCGAAGTCGTCCTCGGCGAAGTCGCGGGTGCGGGCGACGTCGAACGCCCGCACCAGCGCCGGGTTGGCGTCGAACAGCCGCCGGTCGCCGCCCGGCCGGCACAGCGCGACGACGTTGAGGGACGGCGCGCGGGCCATGAGCCGGCGCAGCTCCTCCACGGCGGCGGCTCCGCAGCGCTCGCTGGCGGCGAGCTTCTCCAGGTCGTCCACGACGAGGAGCATCCGCCCCTCCACGCAGTCGCGGACGCGGGCCTGCAGCCACAGGACGGCGTCGCTCACGCCCAGCGACGCGAACACCTGGTCGGAGATCCACAGCGCCTCCCGGACGGCGCCGCGCGCGGCCAGCAGCTCCTCCGCGATCTCGGCGGCGGTGCCCTTCCCGGTGCCCTCCGGGCCCGTGACGAGGAGCCGGACGGCCCGCTCCCCCGCCAGCCGCGCCGCCACCGCGTCCCGCAGCGCGCGGGACAGCTCCGGCTGCCCGACGAGCCCCGGCTCCGGCGCCCCGGCGCGTCCGGGACGGTCCGCCCCGGCGTCCCGCTCGGGCTTCTCGGACTGCTCGGACTGCTCGGGCTTCTCGGCGCCGAACGCCAGCGCGTTGTGGACCCGCCGGACGCTGAACAGCCGCCGCAGGTCGGCCTGGAACGGGCGCACCGGGACGCGGCACCGCGGGCTCGCCGGGGCGTCCGGCAGGCCCTGGACCGCGCCGGTGACGCGCACCGCCATGTCCAGCCAGGCGCGGGCCGCGTCGGCCTCGCCCGCGACCAGGCCGCGCGCCAGCCACGCGCGCACGCCCTGCTGCCACGCCTCCGCCGCGAACCCCTCGCGCGCCGCGCGGAGCCGCTCCTCCACGTTCTCGTACCGGGCGGTGCCGAGCACGACCGCCAGCTCGGCCGGGACGACCGTCGCCTCGGCCGCCAGCAGCAGCCGCGCCAGCGCGGCATCGGGCTCGTCCCCGTCGGCGACCGCCCCGGCCAGCCGCTCGTGCGCGGCGTCGAGGCCCTGGCACGCCCAGCCCAGGTACGCGACCGGGCCCGCCAGCTCCGGCAGGACGGCCAGCTCCTCCTCCGTCAGCGCGGAGGCCCAGGCGTCCTCCAGCCGCCGGTTCGGGACCGTCATGTCGACTTCGCGCAGCGCCGGGTCGGCGGCGCGCCGGTCGAACAGCCCCATCAGCGCCCTCCGGCGCCGCTCGACGGGCTCCAGCCCCTCGAACACGTCCAGCCCCGCGCGCGCCAGCTCGAACATCACCGCGCGCCGCTCCGGGTCGTCGCCCGCGGGCTCCGGCAGCCACAGGCCGGGCGGGCGCCACCGCCCGCCCTGGGTGAACCACGCGGCCGGGTCGCGCACCGCCGACTCCGGCGTCGCCAGGAAGTCCGACAGCAGCTCGTAGTCGACGTCGCCGCGCGACCCGCCGCGGACCGCCGACGCCCCCAGCAGGAACGTCAGCAGGGACCACTGCTCGGCCCCGGCCGCGCTGGTGCGGTCCCCGTAGAAGTCACTGAGCTGCCGCGTCAGCACGACCGCGCGCTTGTCGGTGTTGTACTCGACCGCTCGCTCGCGGATCTCCTCGTAGAGGCCGTCCGGCACACGCCAGGGACCGTGCGCGTACACGTCCAGCACGGGCTCCTCGGTGAGCAGCACTTCGAGATGGTCCGGCAGCCGGGGGGCACTCACTGGGTCCTTCTCCCTGTTCATTGCTCCGCCCTCGGCGGTCGGGCGCTGGAGCGCCCTTCCTCCAACGGGCGAAGCGGCGATCGCTGCATCGCATCCGACTCGCCTGGCGGCTCGCTGCGCGATCAGGTTCTCGCAAGCTCGAACCTGGCTTCGCACGCGATCGCAACGCCGAGGTTGCTGCGGGCCGGGCTTACGGACGTGTGCCTTTCGGTCGGCGCGAGGCTGGGGTGGCGGTTGCTGTAGGCACAGTAGTCGGTTCCGTCTCCGGGCGGCGGGTTGGCGGGGGCTCGCGCGGCCGGTTGGCGGAGGGCTCGCGCGGCGGGTTGGCAGGGGGGCCGCGTTCGGCGATAGTTGTCGCATGGAAAGCATCGGCCGGGCGGTCCTCCGCCCGACGCCGCGCTCACAGGAGGGGATCCCCCCGTGCCACCTTTGGAAGTGACCACGCGGTCGGACGGCGGGCGCACCGTCGTCCGGTTGCGCGGAGAACTCGATATCGCCTGCACGGAAGACCTGCGCAGGGACCTGAACGAGGCGCGCCGCGAGCACGGCGAGCACCTCGTCCTCGACCTGGCCGGGCTGGAGTTCATGGACTCGGGCGGCCTGTCGGTCATCGTCGCCTGCTACAAGGCCGCGACCGCCGCGGGCGGCAGCCTCACCCTGGCCGGTCCCCGCCCCATCGTCCGCCGCACCCTGGAGATCACCGGCCTGCACCGCCGCATCCCGGTGGTGGACACCCTCCAGGAGGCCCTCACGCCCTGAGCGGACCCGCCCTAGAGCGGGAGGGGCGTCGGGCGCTTGGGGGCGCGCCCGTCGCCGGAGGAGCGGCCGGCGGCGCGGCGGCCGATCCAGGGGACGAGGTAGGTGCGGGCCCACCGGACGTCCTCGCGCCGCATCGTGAGCCAGTCGGCGCGGTCCAGCGGCGGCCAGGGCTCGCGCCAGTCCCCCTCGGTGGGGACGCCGAGCACGCCGGCGACCAGCAGCGCCATGCGGCGGTGGCCCTCCGGGGACAGGTGGAGCCGGTCCTCGTGCCAGGCGCGGGGGTCGTTGAAGGCGCGCAGCGGCCACAGGTCGACGACGTCGCAGCCGCGGTGGTCGGCGATGGCGCGCAGGTGCATGTTGTAGGTCGCGGCCTTGCCGCGGATGCGGGAGCCGGAGCGCAGCCCGCGGGTGTCGAACCCCGTGAAGACCACGACCCGGGCGCCGGTGGCGCGCAGCCTGCGGACCGCGTCGTCGAACACGACCGCGAGCGCGTCCGGGTCGGCGCCCGGCCGGATCATGTCGTTGCCGCCGGCGCACAGCGTGACGAGGTCCGGGTCGAGGCCGACGGCGCGCGGCACCTGGTCGTCCACGATCTGGCGGACGAGCTTGCCGCGGACGGCCAGGTTGGCGTAGCGCAGGCCGGGGCTCCGCTCGGCGATGTGCTCCGCGAGCCGGTCGGCCCAGCCGCGGAACACGTCGTCCTCGCCCGGGTAGGGGTCGTTCAGGCCCTCGGTGAAGCTGTCGCCCAGCGCCACATACGTCCGAATCTGCCCCATTTCGCGCATCGCGACCCCCATCACGGATTCATGGTTAATCACGAAGATTAATCATGCATCGTGCACACGACCTACGCGACCGTAACCGAGCGCCCGCTAGGTCCAGCTCGGCGACGTGGTGCCGGGCTGCTGCGCCTGCGCGGCGGCGGGCGACCCGCCCGCGTGCACCGTCATCGCGTGCTTGACCAGCGTGATCAGCACCTGCTTGGTCGACTCGCGGCTGCGCGCGTCGCACTGGACGATCGGCACGTGCGCGCTGATCGACAGGGCGTCGCGGATGTCCTCCACCGCGTACTGGAACTCGCCGTGGAACCCGTTGACGCCCACCACGAACGGCAGGCCGAGCTCCTCGAAGTAGTCCACCGCGGCGAAGCAGTCCTCCAGCCGGCGGGTGTCGACCAGCACGACGGCGCCGATCGCGCCGCGGACCAGGTCGTCCCACATGAACCAGAACCGGTGCTGCCCGGGCGTGCCGAACAGGTACAGGATCAGCTCGCTGTCGAGCGACACGCGCCCGAAGTCCATCGCGACCGTCGTGGTCGTCTTGTCCGGCACGGCCGACAGGTCGTCCACGTCGGCGCTGGCCGCGGTCATCACCGCCTCGGTGGTGAGCGGCATGATCTCCGAGACGGAGCCGACGAACGTGGTCTTGCCGACGCCGAAGCCGCCACCGACCACGATCTTGACCGAGGTCAGCTCGGCCTCTCCGCCGCGCGGCCCGGGGGCCGGGACCTGGTCAGAGCTTCCGAAGGCCACTGAGCACCCTTTCTAGCAAGCGGAGGTCCGGCTGTCCGCCGGCGGTGGTTGCGGGCTGCGACTGGTGCAGGCGCAGCAGGCCCTCGACGGCCATGTCGGCGACGAGCACGCGCGCCACACCGAGCGGCAGGCGCAGCAGCGCGGACACCTCGGCCACCGAGCGGGCGGACCGGCACAGATCCATGATCGCCCGGTACTCCGGGGTCAGCATGGCCACGTCCCGGGGCGGATACGGCGCCGCGGTGACCAGCGCCTCGATGGCGAGGTCGTAGCGCGGCTTCGTCCGGCCCCCGGTCACCGCGTACGGGCGCACCAGCGAGCTGGCGTCGCTGTCCTCCCGCTCGGGCGGCCGCCCCTGCACCGGTGCACGACCCTGGTCACCGGGCCAGCGTCCGGGGCCGCCCGGAACCCCGGGTCCGCCTCCGTAGTGACTGCCTCGATCCATGTCGCCGACCTCCGTCAGAGTCAGTCACGGTCAGTAGCGGGCGGGGCCGGCGCCCATCTCGGTCACGGGCGGCCCGGAGTACGGGGGCTGCTGCTCCTGGGCGCGCAGCGCCGGGGTCAGCACCCGGCCCACCCGCTCCACCAGCAGCGTCATCTCGTACGCGACCAGCCCGAGGTCGCAGTCGGGCGCCGCCAGCACCGCGAACACCGACCCGTTCGTGATGGACATCACGAACAGGAGGCCGCGGTCCATCTCGACGACGGTCTGGTTCACCCCGCCGGCGTCGAAGATCTTCGCCGCGCCCTGCGTCAGGCTCATCAGGCCCGAGGCGATCGCCGACAGCTGGTCGGCGCGCTCCGGCGGGAAACCGGACGAGTACGCCATCGGCAGGCCGTCCGAGGAGACCACGACGGCGTGCGCGACCTTCGCGACACGGTCGGCGAAGTTCGTCACCAACCAGTTGAGATCCTGCCCGCTCACCGCGTGCCTCCTGTCTCGCCGTCACCCTGTGACGGTGTCTCACCTGACGTGCCCGTGCCGCGCGCCTCGCTGCGTCCCCGGTGGACGCCGCGCTGCAGGCTCGCGAAGCGGTTGCGTACGACATCGGCCGACTGGCCGTAACCCTCTTGGCCCTGCGCCTGCGGGTCCTCCGGCTGGAGGCCCTGCGGCTGGCCGGGCAGCTGCCGTCCCGGCGCGGGCGGCGGCTGGCCGGGCCCGCCGGGAGGCGGCCCCGACGGCGCGCGGCCGACCGCCCCGGGGACGCGGTTCTTGCCGGGCACCCGCTTGGGCAGGCCCACGGTCGTGCGCGACGTCGCCACGGGCTGCCGGGCCGCCTCGGCGGCGCGGAACCCGGCGTCCGCCGGTGACTCCCAACCCTTCACCGGATCCTCCCCGGACGTGCTCCCCGACCTGCGCTGGAACCATTCGGACTGCATCGCGTCGAAGATCGGCGAGCGCTCGGGCACCCGCGGCGCCTTCGGTTCCGCGTGCGCGGGCGGCGGGGGCGCCGCGGCGTGCATGGCCGGCTCGGGAGCGGGCGGTTCCGGCACGTACTCCGGCACCGGGTTCGGCACGGGCGCCGGCGGCGCGACGTCGGCGTACCCGGCCGGGCCGGCGTTGCCGCCGACCGGGAGCGGCCCGGTCTCCCACGGGATCTGCCGCGCGGCGCCGGGCTCCGGCGTCATCGGCTGGGCCTCCGGGACGACGGGCTGCGGTCCGGTGCGCCCGCCCGGCCGGAAACCGCCGTTGCTCGCGGCCGGGCCGCGGCCGGCCGGCTCCTGCGGACGCTCGTTGCGCGGCTGGAACAGGCCGTTCGGCGAACCGTCGTCGGACGGGCGGTCGGGCAGGTGGCGGCCCGGCTCGCGGATGGGCAGCTCGCCCGGACGGCGCGGCGGCTGCCGGTCGCCGGGCTGGTACGGGTCCTGCGCGGGGCGGTGCCGGTCCCGCGGCGGGCGCCGCTCGATCGGCGGCACCACGGGCTGCGAACCGGTGTCGGCGAATCCGCCCACCGGGATCGGGCCGGTCTCGTTGACGATCGGCTGGGCGTCGGTGCCGCCCCGGACGGGCCGCAGCGGCCCGGTGCCGCCGACCATGGGACGCGGGCCGGTCGTGCCGGACGGAGCGCCCATCGGCTGGCCGACGACGCCGTACCCGTCCTGCCGGTACCCGCCGCCCGGCTCCGCCGCCGTGCTGGTGAGCGCCGCGAGCTGGCCGGTCGAGCCGGACTCGCGGGGCCCGAGGCCCCGGGCGCCGATGCCGCCGGACTCGCCGGGCGCGACCGCCCCGTCCGGCAGCACCACGAACGCGGTGAGGCCGCCGCCCTGGGCGGCGCGCAGCTCGACGCGGATGCCGTGCCGGACGGCCAGGCGGCCGACCACGAACAGGCCCATGCGGCGGGCCGCGGAGAAGTCGATGACGGGCGGGTTCGCGAGCCGCCAGTTGGCCTGCTCCAGCTCCTCCGGCGACATGCCCACGCCGTTGTCGGTGATCTGCAGCATGCAGCCGCCGCCGCTGAGCATCTGCCCGGAGACGGTGACCTTGGTGTGCTCGGAGGAGAACGCGGTGGCGTTCTCCACCAGCTCGGCCAGCAGGTGGACCAGGTCGTTGACGACGGGTCCGGCGACCGCCATGTCGCCTTGAACCCGCAGCGCCACCCGCTCGTACTGCTCGACCTCGGACAGCGACGCCCGGACGACGTCGATGAGGGGGACGGGCTTGTTCCAGCGCCGCGCCTGCTCCTGGCCGCCGAGGACGAGGAGGTTCTCGGAGTTGCGCCGCATGCGGGTGGCCAGGTGGTCCAGCCGGAACAGGTTCGCGAGCTGCTCCTCGTCGCGCTCGCTCTGCTCCAGCTCCTCGATCAGCCGCAGCTGGCGCTCGATGAGCGACTGGCTGCGCCGGGAGAGGTTGACGAACATCGCGTTGATGTTGCCGCGCAGGACGGCCTCGTCGGCCGCCAGCCGGACCGCCTCGCGGTGGACCTCGTCGAAGGCCCGCGCGACCTGGCCGATCTCGTCGGTGGAGTCGATCTCGATCGGCTCGACCTCGATGCCGCCGGCGGCGGCCTCCGGATCGCGCAGCCGGTCGACCAGGCCGGGCAGCCGGGTGCTGGCGACGTCGAGCGCGCCGGCCTGCAGCCGGCGCAGCGGCCGGACCAGCGACCGCGCCATGATGACCGTGATCAGGAGCACGACCGCCAGCAGCACGGCGATGATGACCGCGTCCATGATCGAGGACGTCCGGGCGTCCGCGCCCTTCACGTCGCTCTGCGCCCTGATGTCGCTGGCCAGCCGCTGCTCGACCTCGCGCATCTTGTCGATCATGCTGGTCATCGAGTCCCGGATGACCTTGGCCGAGCGGGCGGTGCCGAGGGAGCGCAGCAGCGGGCCGCCGGACGTGCCCGCACCGGAGATCACCCGCTGCCGCACCTGGCGCGCCTGGTCGATCTTGGTGCCGACGACGGTGTCCTCGTACAGCTGGGCCTGCTCCAGGGTCGCCGAGTCGCGGAAGGCGGCGAGCTCGCTGTCCTCCTGCGCCCGCGCCGCCCGCAGTTCGTCCAGCTCGTCGGCGGCCAGCAGCTTGGCCCGCGCACCGGTGAGGAGCAGGGCCCGCTCGCGCGAGACCGCCTCCTTCGCCCGGGCGAGCGCGCCGAGCGCCCGGCTCGACTCCGCGAGGCCGCCGTCGGCGACGTTCTGGGAGATACCGTCGAGGACGGCGATCAGCTCGTTGGTCGCCTCGGTGTACTTCTGGAGCACGATGAAGGCGGGGACCTTGGTGCCGACCACGAGGGAGCGCAGGGCCTTCACCCCGTCCAGGCGGCTGAGCACCGCGCGGGCGTCGCGGACGGCCTCGGCGCCGTAGGACGCGTCGATCGCGGACGCCGCGCTGCGCACCGGCCCGATCTGCGCGTCGGTCTTGCGTTCCTGCGCCTGCAGTTCCGGCAGGAGCTGCGCGGCGCGGTTGGCCGCGCCGTACTCGACGGCCAGGTCGCGCTCCGCCGAGAACTCCTGGACGAACCGGGTGATCCCCTCCCCCAGCTCGGCCATCTGCTCGACGCGCCCGTAGGTCTCCGCCTCGCTGACGGAACTGGAGATGCGCGCCCCGGCGAGCACGACGGCGGCGACCGTCGGCACCAGGATCAGGACGATGAGCCGCTGTGGCACACGCCAGTTCCGCAGGCTCAATCTACTGCCTGACCGTGTCGAACGGTCCGACTGAACCTCGACGTTCCCAGGTCGAGGACCGTCGCGACCTTCGTCGCTTGGTTGCATCCGCCGCTAACACCCTCTCCACACGATGTCGCACTCTCCGTGGCCACACAGGCGCGCAGGGTTAAAGCGACATCACCTCCACCCTCGGCGCACGACATTGCAGCACATTCCCGGAAGGGCCGCAAAGGACCATAGGTCAGTAGATAAACACCAATGCATGGATCGTGACTTTATGCCCGTATGTCCGTTTTCTTGATCACGCACAGTCACTGACCGTGTATAGCGGGATTGCCACGAACTGATCACGGAACGTAACATGCGCTGCTGGACCCCTCATTTCGGCCGATCAGGCGGTGCGGAAACTTCGCGACCGAACCGTGACCCATCACGCTCCGAATTGGAACGGCAATGGATTGTCACCAGAACCGCAATCCCCGGCGGACGGGAATGAACGGATGGCTTTGGGGCGCTATTGGACAACATATTCGATAGTGCCTGAACCCACCGCCACAGGCCCTCCGGGCATCCCGGCGACCACGGCCGGGACGCCCCGGCGACCTGGCCGGGACACGCCGACGACCAGGCCGGGCGGTCGCCCCGCGGCGCCGGCGGGCGGTGCCGGACCGTCCGTCAGGACACAAGAGAGTCACGCAATTCGGAGCTAAACCACGCAAGTCGTACTCTTCGCGATACTCTCCCTCGAACGTGATCTTCAGGTGTGGGCGGTGCGGTGGCTACAGTCGTTCGCCCGGCTCGCATGCCCCGGCCTCCAGCCCCGCCGAAGCAACTTCCCCCGCGAGTTAAGGAGTGCCCATGCGGCAATCCCTCCGTCTTTCAGCACTGGTCAGCGCGCTCGCTCTGGTCCTGTCCGCCGCCGTGGGGTGCGGCGACTCGGACGACTCCGGCAAGGGCGGCCAGGGCCTGGAGAAGAGCACCATGACGGTGGCGGCGCTTCCCCTCGCCGACAACGTCGCCGTGTACATCGCCCAGAAGCAGGGGTTCTTCAAGGACGAGGGTCTCAAGGTCGAGATCAAGCCCGTCCAGCAGAGCACCCAGGCCATCCCCGCCCTGATCAAGGGCGACGTGAACGTCATCGCCGGCGCCAACTACGTGTCGTTCCTGCAGGCCAACGAGAAGGGGACGCTCAAGCTCAGCGTCCTGGCCGAGGGCGCCACGCTGGCCTCGCACACCTTCGACCTGCTGGTCATGCCCGACTCCAAGATCCGCACCCCCAAGGACCTCGAGGGCAAGAAGGTCGCGGTCAACATCCTCAACAACATCCAGTCGCTGACGCTGAACGCGATCCTCAAGGCCAACAACGTCGACCCGTCGAAGATCGAGTACGTGACGGTGCCCTTCCCGCAGATGGCGACCGCGCTGCAGAAGGGGCAGGTCGACGCGATCCACGCCGTCGAGCCCTTCACCTCCGGCACCGAGAAGGAGCTGGGCGCCCGGGTCGCGGTCGACGGCGGCACCGAGCCGGTGACCGACCTCCCGATCAGCGGCTACGTGAGCACGCAGGACTTCGCGAAGAAGAACCCGAAGACGGCCGCGGCGTTCCAGCGGGCCATCATCAAGGCGCAGAAGCTCGCCACCGGCGACCGCAAGGTCGTCGAGCAGGCGCTGCCCACCTACACCAAGATCGACGCGAAGGTCGCCGGCGTGATCACGCTGCCGGGCTACCCCACCTCGCTGAACGCCACCCGCATGCAGCGGACCGTCGACCTCATGCTGACCGACGGCCTGCTCAAGCAGAAGCCCGACATGAAGTCGGTCCTCTTCCAGCCGACGGCCTGACGGCGAGCACTGATCCATCCATGGCACATCTGACGACGCCATCCCGCGGCCTCTCGCGTCCAGGAAAATGGGCGCGGGGGGCCGCCGGGGTGGCGGTCCTGTTCCTGGCGAGCGAGCTCCTGGGCAGAGCCGGGATCGTGGACCGTTCCTTTCTGCCGCCCGCGTCCAGCGTCACCGTCCGCGCGATCGAGCTGTTCGGCGACTCGGACTTCCTGTTCAACGTGCGCGTCACGCTCACCGCGTGGACGCTCGGCATGCTCATCGCCATCGCCATCGCGGTACCGCTCGGGCTGCTGCTCGGCAGCGTCCCCGCGGTGAACACCGCGGTCCGGGCCATCGTGGAGTTCCTGCGGCCGATCCCGTCGGTCGCGCTCATCCCGCTGGCCGGGCTGCTGCTCGGCTCCGGCCTCAGCATGGAGGTGCCGCTCATCGTCTACGCCTCCTGCTGGCCCATCCTGTTCAACACCATGTACGGGCTGCACGACGTCGACCCCACGGCGAAGGAGACGCTGCGGACGTTCGGCTTCAGCCGCGTCCAGGTCCTGCTCAAGGTCTCGCTGCCGAGCGCCGCGCCGTTCATCGCGACCGGCATCCGGCTCGCCGCGGCGATCGCCCTGATCCTCGCCGTCAGCACCGAGATCCTGTCCGGCTTCGGCGACGGCCTCGGCATGTTCATCGCCCAGGCCGGCACCGTCCCCGACGGCAACCGCGACGTGCTCGCCGGCACCATCTGGGCGGGCTCCATCGGGCTGATCATCAACCTGGCGCTGGTGCAGGCCGAGAACCGGGCGTTCCGGTGGCACAAGGCGCAGAGGAGTGGTGCATCGTGACCGCGGCCGCCCTTACCGTGCGGGCCGTGCGCCCGCGCGGCGTCGCCGGACGGCTGGTCCGCGGCTTCCTGCACCGCGCGCTCCCGCTGGTGATCCTCGCCGCCGCCTGGGAGGCGGCGACCCGGGTCGCCGACAGCCCGTTCTTCCCGCCGCCGTCCGACATCGTGGGACGGATGCGGGAGATGTGGTTCGCCGGTCCCGCCGGCCACCTGTTCTTCGGCGGCGACGCGGGCGACTCCATCGCGCCGAGCCTCACCCGGATGGCCGTCGCGCTGCTGCTGTCGATCGTGGCCGGCATCGTGCTCGGCATCGTGCTCGGCCGCTCCGAGCGCGCGCTCGCCTACCTCGACCCGATCCTGCAGTTCGCGCGCGCGATCCCGCCGCCCACCGTGGTGCCGGTCTTCATCGTGCTGTTCGACCTCGGCACGCAGATGCAGATCGCCTCGATCGTCTTCGGCGCGGTGTGGCCCATCCTGCTGAACACCGTGGACGGCGTGCGCAGCGTCGACCAGACGCAGATGGCCACGGCCGAGGTGTTCCGGCTCTCCGCCCTGGAGCGGATCCGGTTCATCATCATCCCGTCCGCACTGCCGAAGATCTTCGCCGGGCTGCGGCTGGCGGTGTCGCTCGGCCTCATCCTGATGGTCTTCTCCGAGCTCCTCCCCGGCACCTCCGACGGGCTCGGCTTCGAGCTGACGAACGCGCAGAGCATGTCCGACCTGCCGACGATCTGGTCGGTGATCGTGCTGCTCGGCATCCTCGGCTACCTGTTCAACACGATCCTCCTGGCGGTGGAGCGGCGGACGCTCCGCTGGCACCGGGGTGCACGAAAGGCAGACGAATGACGGAGTTCACGGTCCGGCACGCGGTGTTCGACTTCTGCCGGCGGGTCGGGATGACGACCGTCTTCGGCAACCCCGGCTCCACCGAGCTGCGCATGCTGCGCGACTTCCCCGCCGACTTCTCCTACGTGCTCGGGCTCCAGGAGATCGTGGCGGTGGGCGCGGCCGCGGGCCACGCCATCGGCACCGGCAACGCCGCCCTGGTCAACCTGCACTCCGCGGGCGGCGTCGGGAACGCGCTCGGCGCGGTCTTCACCGCCCACCGCGACCGCGTGCCGATGGTCATCGTCGCGGGGCAGCAGACCCGCGCGATGCTGCCGACCCGGCCGTTCCTCGGCGCCGACGAGCCGGAGCAGTTCCCGCGCCCGTACGTGAAGTGGAGCCGGCAGCCCGCCCGCGCCGAGGACGTGCCGGCCGCGCTCGCCGAGGCCTACCGGGTGGCGATGACGCCGCCGCGCGGCCCGGTCTTCCTCTCCGTCCCCGAGGACGACTGGGACGTCGCGGCCGAACCCGTCCCGCACCGCGAGATCCGGCCCGCCTTCGCCGCCGACCCCGCCGCGCTGCGCGAGGCGGCGGACGCCCTGAACGGCGCCGCGAACCCCGTCGTCGTCGTCGGGTCCGGCGTCGAGGACGAGGACGCGCTCCCCCTCGTGGTCGACCTCGCCGAGCGCATCGGCGCGCCGGTGTGGATCAGCCCGCTGTCCGGCCGGTCCGGGTTCCCCGAGGACCACGAGCTGTTCCAGGGCTTCCTGCCGCCCGTCCGGGACCAGCTCGCCGGGCGGCTGGAGGGGCACGACGTCGTCCTGGTGCTCGGCGCGCCGGTCTTCAACTACCACGTGCACAGCGAGGGGCCGTACATCCCGGACGGGACGCGGCTGTTCCACCTCGACTGCGACCCCGTGCAGATCGCGTGGGCGCCGGTCGGCACCAGCATCCTCACGACCATCCGGGCGGGGGTGACCGGCCTGCTCGACCTCGTCGACAAGGCCGACCGGCCCGCGCCGGAGCCGCGTCCCCGGCTCGCCAGGCCGCGGACCGCCGACCCGATCGACGCGGGGCTGGTCGTCGAGACGCTGCGCGACCATCTGCCCGAGGACGCCATCGTCGTGGAGGAGTGCCCCAGCCACCGGGACGTCTTCCACGCGCGGCTCCCCGTCACCCGGCCCGGCGGTTTCCTCACCATGGGCAGCGGCGCGCTCGGCTGGAGCCTGCCCATGGCGGTCGGGCGCGCTCTCGCCGGATCCGGCGAGCGGATCGTCTGCGTCCTCGGCGACGGCGCGATCATGTACTCGGTGCAGGCGCTCTGGACGGCCGCCCAGCACCGGCTGCCGATGACCGTGATCGTCCTCAACAACGGCGGCTACGGCGCGGTCCGGGCGCTCGGCCGCAGGATCGGCATCGAGGACATCGTGGGCGCCGACGTCACCGGCATCGACTTCACCGCGCTGGCCCGCGGGCACGGCTGCGCGGGCCGGGCCGTCACCGCGGCCGCCGACCTGGACGCCGCGATGGCCGAGGCGCTCGGCCACGATGGGCCGTTCCTTCTCGATGTGAGCGTGCTGGCGGACAATTCGGCCATGTATGGAACCACTCCCTAGCGATCTCCATCCACCCCCGGCACATTGGAGAGTCCTCATGTCCGTTCCCCACCCCCGCGCGGTGCTCGGCGGCGCGCTCGCCCTCCTGCTGGCGCTCACCGCGGCCGGCTGCGGCGGCTCCGACGACACGAAGTCCGCCAACGGCCTGGAGAAGTCCGAGATCATCCTCGGCACGATGACCGTCGCCGACACCGCCCCGGTCCAGCTCGCGATCAGCAAGGGCCTGTTCAAGGCCGAGGGCCTGACCGTGAAGACGCAGGTCATCCAGGGCGGCGCGGCCGGCATCCCGCTGCTGAAGAGCGGCCGGCTCGACTTCAGCTTCGGCAACTACGTCTCGCTGTTCACCGCCGGGACCAAGGACCCCGGCTTCAAGCCGAGGATCGTCGCGGAGGGGTTCCGGAGCGCGTCCAAGACCCACACCCTGATGGTGCGCGGCGACTCCCCCTACCAGACGATCAAGGACCTGGCCGGTAAGAAGATCGCCGTCAACACCAAGCGGAACATCAGCACGCTGCTGGTCCGCGCCGCCGGCACCCCTCAGGGCGTGCAGTTCGACGAGGACGAGCAGTTCGTCGAGGTCGCGCCGCCCGCCATGGAGCAGGCCCTGAAGTCGAAGAGCGTGGAGGCCGTCCAGGCGATCGAGCCGTTCGGCACCCAGATGGCGGCGTCGATGGGCGCGCGGATGGTCGCCGACCTCGCCACCGGCAAGGCCGCCGACCTCCCGATCGCCGGGTACGCCGCGACCGAGAAGTTCGTCGAGAAGAACCCGAAGACGGTCGCCGCGTTCCAGCGCGCGCTCACCAAGGCGCAGGGCATGGCCGCCGACCGCAAGGTGGTCGAGCAGGTCCTGCCGACCTACGCCAAGGGCATCGACGCCAAGGTCGCCTCGTCCATGAGCATGGGGGCGTACCCGACGTCCCTCGACACCGCCGCCCTCCAGCGGGTGGCCGACCTCATGAGCGAGTTCAAGTACGTGGACAAGCCCATCGACGTCAAGTCGTTCATCGCCTCGCCATCTGCATGAACCTCCGCCGCATCGTCCTCGGTGCCGCCGGCGTGGCCGGCGTGGCCGCCGTCATCGAGACCCTGAGCCGCACGGGTCTCGTCGACGCGACCGCGCTGCCCCCGGCGTCCACCATCCTGCGGGAGGCGGGGAGGCTGGCGGTGGACCGGGAGTTCCTCGTGGACGTCGGGGCCACCGTCCAGGCGTGGTTCGGCGGGCTGGCCCTCGCGGTGCTCGTCGCCGTCCCGCTGGGCGTGCTGCTCGGCTCGGTCCCGCTGCTCGGGACCGCGGCACGGGCCCTGGTCGAGCTGATGCGCCCGGTCCCCTCGGTCTCGCTGATCCCGCTCGCCATCATCCTGTTCGCGGATCCCACCCGGATGAAGATGTCCCTGATCTTCTACGCGTGCCTGTGGCCGATCCTCATCAACACCCTGTACGCGCTCCGGGACGTCGACCCCGTGGCCAAGGACAGCCTGCGCGCCTTCGGGTTCGGGACGCCGGCGGTGCTGTGGCGGGTGTCGCTGCCGAGCGCCGCGCCGTTCATCGCCACCGGCGTCCGCATCGCCGCCTCCGTCGCCCTCGTCGTCGTGATCAGCACCGAGCTCTTCGCGGGCGGGATCAACGGGGTGGGGATCTACCTGAGCGACACCCAGTCCGGCGGGGGCCGGCCCGACCTGCTGCTGGCCGGCGCGTGCTGGGCGGGCGCGCTCGGCCTGCTCGCCAACGCCGGCCTGCTCGGCCTGGAGCGGGTCGCGTTCCGCTGGCACACCGCCCGCGCGGAGGGGGTCGCGTGAGCGGGGCGAGCATGCGGGCGCGGGCCGTCCTCCCGGCGCGGCGGCCGGGCGGCCGGGTCCTGCGGGCGGCGCGCGGCTTCGCCGAGCGCGCCTGGCTGGTCGCCGTCGCCGCGGTCCTGTGGGAACTGGTCACGCGGGCGGTGGACGAGACCTACTTCCCGCCGCCCACGACGATCGCCGCGGCGCTGCGCGAGCTGTGGTTCGGCGGCCCCGCGTCGCACCTGTTCCTCACCGGCAACGCGATCGACGACTTCTCCACGAGCCTGACCCACCTGTTCATCGGGTGGGCCGCCGCGGGGGCCGCCGGCGTCGCGGTCGGCGCGGCCATCGGGCGCTCGCGGCTCCTCGACGACCTGCTGAACCCCGTCCTGGAGTTCCTGCGGGCGGTGCCGCCGCCGACGCTGCTGCCGTTCTTCATCATGGTGTTCCAGCTCGGCGCGACCATGCAGATCGTCACGATCGCGTTCGGCGTGGTGTGGCCGGTCCTGCTCAACACCGCCGACGGCGTCCGCACCGTGGAGCCCCTCCAGCTGGACACGGCCCGCGTGTTCGGCGTCGGCCCGGTCCGCCGGCTGGTCGTGATCGTCCTCCCGGCGGCCGCGCCGAAGATCTTCGCGGGGCTGCGGGTGGCGCTGTCGTTCGCGCTGATCCTGATGGTGCTGTCCGAGCTGTTCGGCAGCACGGCGGGCATCGGCTCGGAGCTCATCGACGCGCAGCGCGCCTTCGAACTGCCGCGCATGTGGGCGGGGATCGTGATGCTCGGCATCCTCGGCCTGCTGTTCAACGCCGTCTTCATGCTGCTGGAACGGCGCCTGCTGGCCTGGCACACGGGCGCCCGGCGGCTGGAGAGTTGACGATGACCCCTATGGCTACGAACCTCAGGACATGAACACAGAAATGGCTTTTTGATGCTCCAGATATCCGGTCTCACCCACTCCTACGCCGACGGGCACCTCGCGCTCGACGGCCTCGACCTCACCGTCCCGGACGGCGAGCTGCTCAGCATCGTCGGGCCGTCCGGCTGCGGCAAGTCGACCCTGCTGCGCTGCATCGCCGGGCTGATCCAGCCGACCGGCGGGACGCTCACCCTGGACGGCAGGCCCGTCAGCGGGGTGCCCGACGACCTCGCCGTGGTCTTCCAGGACTACAGCCGTTCGCTGTTCCCGTGGCTGACCGTCCGCGACAACGTGGCGCTGCCGCTGCGCCGGCGCGGGATGGGCCGCGCCGAGCGGCGCGCCGCCGCGGAGAAGTCGCTGGAGTCGGTGGGGCTCCCGGACGCCGGCCGCAAGTACCCGTGGCAGCTGTCCGGCGGCATGCAGCAGCGCGTGTCGATCGCGCGCGCCCTGGCGTACCGCCCGTCGCTGATGCTGATGGACGAGCCGTTCGGGTCCGTCGACGCGCAGACCCGGGAGGACCTGGAGGACCTCGTCCTCCAGGTGCACCGGTCCGAGAAGATCACGATCCTGCTGGTCACCCACGACATCGACGAGAGCGTCTACGTCGGCGACCGCGTCGTGGTGCTGAACCGGGCGCCCGCCCGCGTGCACGCCGACCTGCCCGTCGAGCTGCCCGCCGCGCGCGACCAGATCGAGACGCGGGGCCTTCCCGAGTTCGTCCAGCTGAGGGCCGAGGTCGGCCGGCTCGTCCGCGGCGGCGCCAAGGTGCCGGGCGCGGCGCCCGCCACCGGGCGGGGCGCGCCGGAACCGGCGGCCGTGCCCGGGGCCGTGCCGGAGGCCGGGGCGGGCGGCAAGCCGGCGCGGTGACGGCGGAGGGGCGATCGTTGCGCGTACTCATCGTGGGGGCCGGGATCGGCGGGCTCACCGCCGCGCTGAGCCTGCACGCCGCGGGCGTCGAGGCGCTCGTCGTCGACTCGTCCGTCCGGCTGCGGCCGCTCGGCGTCGGCATCAACCTGCTCCCGCACGCCGTCCGCGAGCTGACCGAGCTGGGGCTCGGCGGCGCGCTCGCCGGCCTCGGCGTCCCCACCGCCGAGATGGTGCACTTCGACCGGTACGGCGGCCGGATCTGGGGCGAGCCGCGCGGCATGGCGCTCGGCTACAACTGGCCGCAGTACTCGATCCACCGCGGCGAACTGCAGATGGCGCTGCTCGACGCCGTCCTCGCACGGCTCGGCGAGCACTCCGTCCGCACCGGGACCGTCTTCGAGGGCTTCGAGCAGGACGGCGAGCGGGTGCGGGCGCGGCTGCTCGACCGCGCGTCCGGCGCCGCCGGAGCCGTCACGGCGGACGTCCTGATCGGCGCGGACGGGCTGCACTCCGCCGTCCGCCGCCAGTTGCGCCCGGACGAGCCGGCGCCGCTGTGGAACGGCATCCGGATGTGGCGCGGGCTCACCGAGGGCGACCCGGTCCTGACCGGGCGGACGCTGGCCGTCGCGGGCAGCAACGCCGCGTCCAAGCTGGTCGTCTACCCCATCTCGATACGCGCCGAGCGGCGCGGCCGGGCCCTGCTGAACTGGGTCGCCGAGGTCAGGATCCCCGGCGACCGGTGGGAGCTCGCCGCCGACTGGAACCGGGCCGGGCGGCTCGGCGACGTCCTCCCCCACTTCGCGGACTGGACGTTCGACTGGCTGGACGTCCCGGCGCTGCTGTCCGGCGCGGCGGAGATCCTGGAGTACCCGATGGTCGACCGGGACCCGCTGGCCCGCTGGACGTCCGGCCGCGTGACGCTGCTCGGCGACGCCGCCCACCCGATGTACCCGATCGGGTCCAACGGCGGTTCGCAGGCCGTCATCGACGCCCGCGTCCTGGCGCGCGAGCTGGCCCGTGCCGGCGATCCCGCCCGCGGGCTGCTCGCCTACGAGGAGGAGCGCCGCGACAAGGTCAACGCGATCGTCCTGGCGTGCCGCGACATGCCCGCCGACCGCATCCTGCACACGGTGAGCGAGCGCGCGCCGCGCGGGTTCGACCGCATCGAGGACGTCCTGTCGCCGGAGGAGCTGGCCGCCATCACCGGCGCCTACCGCAAGACGTCGTTCGCCGACGCCGAGACCCTCAACACCCGCCCGTCGTACACGACCGCGAGCTGACCGGCGGCGGAGGCGCTACGCCCGCCCCGCGCCGACGGCGGCCAAGCGGGCGTCCATGGCCCGGGTCGCGCGTTCGTGGTAGGACGGGTCGTCATACAGGAGGGCCTGGGCCGCGCCGGTACGGCAGAGGGCGTCCAGCTCGAAGGCGAGCTGCGGGACGTCGGTGGAGGCGTCCAGCTCAGCGCGGTCGCGCGCTTCGGTGAGGCAGCGCTCCAGGAAGGTGCTCCAGTCGCGCTGGGAGACCGCGATGGCGTCGCGGACGCGGCCGGGGCGGGCGTCGAACTCGGCCATCGTCGAGTGGAAGAAGCAGCCGCCGGGGAAGACGGGCTCGCGCTGGTAGCGCTGCCAGGCGTCCAGCAGCGCGCGGACGCGGGCCAGGCCCTCGGGCGCTGCCAGGGCGGGCTTGACCACGTGCTCGCGGAACAGCTTCACCGCCTTGGCGACGGTGGCGAGCTGCAGCTCCTCCTTGGAGCCGAAGTGGGTGAACACCCCGCTCTTGCTGATCCGCAGCTCGGTCGCGAGCCGGCCGATCGACACCCCCTCCAGGCCCTCCGCCGAGGCGATGTCGGCGGCCCGGCAGAGGATGTCGTTGCGGGTCTGCCGGCCCTTCAGCAGCCGTCCGTCCGTCGTCACCCGATAAATCTGCACGACCGTTCGTGCAAAGTCAAGGCGCCCACCCCTCTTGACGGCGAGGGTCCGGACAGAAGAGTGTACGACCGTTCGTTTATTTTTCTGGAGAGGACCTCCCCATGACCGCCGACACCACCGCGGCACCGCCCCGTGCGGCCCGCGCGCGGCGGGACGTGCCCTGGCTGGCCGCCGGGGCGACGTTCCTGGCCATGCTGGACGCCACCGTCGCGAACCTGGCCGTCCCCGACCTGCACACCGACTTCCCGGGCAGCTCGCTGACCGGGCTGACCTGGGTGATCACCCTGTACGCGGCGCTGTTCGCGGCGCTGCTCGCCCCCGCCGGCCGACTCGCCGACCTGATCGGCCGGCGGACCCTGTACCTGTGGGGAACCGGCCTGTTCACACTCGCCTCGCTGGCCTGCGCGCTGGCGCCGAACGTGCCCGTCCTGCTGGCGACGCGCGGCGTCCAGGGCGCCGCCGCCGCCGCGCTGATCCCCGCGTCGCTCGCCCTGCTGCTGCACGACACGCCCGCCGACCGGCGCGCGGGCGCCATCGGGCTGTGGAGCGCGGCGGGCGCGTTCGCCGCCGCGATCGGCCCCGGCCTCGGCGGCGTCCTGGTGGACCAGTTCGGCTGGCGGTCGCTGTTCGTCATCAACCTGCCCGTCGGCCTGGCGATGCTGCTCGGCGGGCTCCGGCTGCCGCGTGCCGCGGGCGGCCCGGGACGGCTGCCCGACCTCGTCGGAACGGTCCTGCTCGGCGCCGGGGTCGGCGGTCTCGCGCTCGGCGTGACCCAGACGCAGCACTGGGCGTGGACGGATGCCCGCACGCTCGCGCTGCTGCTCGGCGGCGCGGCACTCGTCGCGCTGGCACTCTGGCGGTCCGCGCGGCACCCGGTGCCCGCGCTGGAGATCTCGCTGTGGCGCAACCGCTCGTTCGCCGCCGCGAACGCCGCGTCGTTCCTGTACGGGACGGCCCTGTACTCGTGGTTGCTGCTCGGCGTGCTGTACCTGACCTCGGAGTGGCACTACTCGATCCTGAAGGCGGGCTTCGCCTCGACGCCCGGCGCGTTCACCGCGACCGCGGCGGCGATCCTGATGGGCCGCCTCACCGGCCGTAGCGGCGTCCGCCCGGCGGTGGTCGGCGGCGCGTCCACCATGGTCGCGGCGGGGGTCTGGGCAGTGGTGTCGCTGCCCGCGGACCCGCACTTCCTCACGTTCTGGCTCCCCGTCGGCCTCCTCGTCGGGACGGGCATGGGGATGCTCGCCACCGGCACCGCCTCGGCCGCCGCGCTGTCGGTCGGCCCGCTGCGGTTCGCCGGCGCCACCGGCCTGAACACCACCGCGCGCCAGCTCGGCGGGGCGCTCGGCATCGCCGTCCTCGCCGCGCTGCTGCCGGCGCCGGCGGCGCACGACGACTACACCGCCGTCTACCTGTTCTGCACGCTGGCCGCCGCCGGCGCGGCCCTCACGGGCCTGCTGCCGGCCTTCCGCGCCGGCGCCCCCGCCAAGGAGAGCGCATGACCGAGACCGCCATGTCGGAGTGGACCGACCCCGCCGTGCTGTCCGCCGCCGAGTCCGCCGCGCTGCTGGCCCGCGCGCCGTGGACGCGGATGGTGACGATCGGGGACAGCGTCGCGGCGGGCGTCCGCGAGCCCGTGCCCGGCTACCGCGATCTGTCCTTCACCGACCGCGTCGAGGAGGCGCTGGGCGCGGTGGCACCGGGGTTCACCGCGCTCAACCTCGGCCGCCGCGACCTGGTCGCGGCCGAGGTCGCCGCCGAGCAGCTCGAACCGGCGCTGTCGTTCGGCCCCGACCTCGCGTTCGTGGTGGCCGGCGGCAACGACATGCTGCGCCCGGAGTTCGACACGGACGGGGTGCGGCGCGAGCTGGCCGCGATGGTCTCCGCGCTGCGCGCCACCGGGGCCGACGTCGCCACGATCGGGCTGCTGGACATCACGGTCGCGGGGCTCGGCCCGGCCCGCTACCGGGAGGTGCTGTCGGCCCGCACCCGCCGGCTCGCCGCGCTGACCGCCGACGTCGCCGCCGAGTTCGGCGCGTGCCACGTCCACAACCCGCCGGACCACCCGGTCGCGGCCGACCCGGGCATCTACAGCTCCGACCAGCTGCACCTGAACGCGCGGGGGCACGCGTTCGCCGCGGCGAACACCGTCCGGGCGTTGGCGGCTCACTTGGCGTCGGCGTAGCAGTCGACGACGGCGATCTCCATGGGGAACACGACGGGCGTGTCGCCGAACAGGAGGCGGCGCGCCTCGTCGGCCGCGGCGTGCACGGCGGCGGCGACCTCCCCGGCGAGCGCGGCCGGAGTGTGGACGATCACCTCATCGTGCTGGAAGAACACCAACCGGGGCGCGTTCTCGGCGGGTGGGGGCTGGAGGACGGGGCTCCGAGCGGAGCTCGTCGATTGGATGGCGGTGGGTGGGGGCTGGAGGACGGTGAGGCGGCGGCGCAGCGAGCCGAGCAGGGCGAGCGCCCAGTCGGCGGCCGTTGCCTGGACGACGAAGTTGCGGGTGAAGCGGCCCCGGCTGCGCAGCGCCTGGGCGGCCGTGCCCTGGCCGGAGTCGTCGCCGGCCGAGGTCAGCTCGCGCCACCCGGCGGACGGCGGCGGGCAGGTGCGGCCGAGCCGGGACCGGACGAGCCGGCCCCGCTCCCCCGCCCGCGCGGCGGCCTCCACGTACTCGAACGCGGCGGGGAACCGGCGCTTCAGGACGGCGAGCAGCTGCACGGCCTCGCCCGTCCCGCCCCCGTACATGGCGGAGAGCAGCGCGAGCTTGGCCTTGTCGCGGGCGCCGAGGCCGCCGTCGCCGTCGTCGTGGAAGGCGTCGGAGAGGGCCGCGTAGAGGTCGCCGTGCGCGGCCGCGTCGGTGAACGCGCGGTCGCCGGCGAGGGCGGCGAGCACGCGGGGTTCGAGCTGGGCCGCGTCGGCGACGACCAGCGACCAGCCGGGGTCGGCGACGACCGCCCGGCGCAGCACGCGCGGGATCTGCAGCGCCCCGCCGCCGCTCGTCGCCCAGCGTCCGGACACCACGCCGCCGACCACGTACTCGGGACGGAGCCGGCCGCCGCTCACCCACGTGTCGAGCCATGCCCAGCCGTGCGCGGTGTGCAGCCGCGACAGCTCCTTGTACTCCAGCAGCAGCGGGACGGCCGGGTGGTCGAGGCGCTTGAGCACGTGCGCGCGTGTGGACGGGATGGGCAGCCCCGCCGACGCGAACGCCTTGAGGATCTGCGCCGGGGAGTCGGGGTTGACGTGCACCCGGGGCGCCGGGCGCGGCTCGCCGGCCGGGGCCGCGGGGCGGTCGAAGGCCGCGCTGATGCGGTCGGCCAGGTCTTGCAGGCGGCGGGGGCGCAGGCCGCCGGTGGGGCGCGGGCCGAGCAGCTCGGTGAGCAGGGCGTCGTGCTCCGCCGCCGACCAGGGCAGCCCGTCGCGGCGCATCTCGGCCGCCACCAGCGCGCCCGCCGACTCGGCGGCGGCGAGCAGCGCGAAGCCGTCCAGCCCGGCGGCGGCGCGCTGCTGCGCGGCGTGCACCGCGACGATCCGCCCGATGGCGTCGGCCGGCTCGCCGGGCCCCGCGCCGCCGGACGGCCCGTCGGCGGGCATCTCGTCGAACAGCGACGCCTGCGGGGACGGCTCGTCCGGCGACGGGCGGTCGGGCGGCACGGGCTCGCCGCGCAGCCGCGCCCACGCCGCCGCCACCGAGCGCGGCTCCCCGTACCGTCCGGCATGGCCGAGCAGCAGGCTCTCCACCAGTTCGAGGTCGTGGCAGCGGGCCACCCGCACGCCCGCGTCGAGCAGCCGCGGGTAGAGCCCGGCCGTGGAGGGCCACACCCAGCGCGGCGCGGCGGCGCGCTCCTGGTCGGCGATCGCCGCGACCAGGTCGGGGACGGGACGTGCCGGAGCGGCGGGCGTGCCGTCCTCGGCGAGCGTCCGCAGCGTCCCGCCGCCGCCGGGGCCCGCGGCCACCGCGATCCTCACGTCCTCATTGTGGCCGCCCCACCGACAGAACCGGGACCGGCGGGGCCCGGCACGCGGAAACCCCTCCGCGGCGGGTGATCCACGGAGGGGTTCGGCGTGATCTTCAGCGGGGGCCAGGGCCGTAGCCCCAGTAAAGGATCAGGCGACGAGCGAGACCTGCTGGCCTGCCGGGGTGTCGCCGTAGCGGTCGGCGACCTTGTTCAGCTGGATCTGGTAGTACAGCACGCCGAAGCCGAAGATGCCGAGCAGGAAGCCCATGCCTCCGCTGCAGCTCGGCTGCAGGCCGGCCGCGCGCTGCGCCTGGGCGATGCGGCCGCCGAGCTTGACGTACATGACCAGGGGCCAGATGCCGAGCGTGATGGCGCCGAAGAGCATGGACAGCAGCGCGTTGGTGGCGGCGTTGTCGATGCGGCGGTCGTAGTCGTGCAGTTCGGCGTGGACCTTGAAGAACCACACCAGGCCGTAGATGCCGAAGGTGATGATGGGCAGGCCGAGCCATGCTCCGACCGGGTTGCGGCGCTTCATGTTGATACCCGCGCCGACGGCCGCGGGGGCGGCCTGCTGCTGCGCGGGGGCGGGCGCGTAACCGCCCTGGTAGGCCTGCTGCTGTGCCTGGCCCTGGCCCTGCTGGGGGTGACTCATCGAGTTGCTCTTCCTTTGGGACGCGGTCGTTTTCCGGCCGACCGTCCGTTACCGTTCACCCGTGGGATGAGCCATGACTGTAACGGCCTTTGGCCACGTCGGGGACATGAATTGCCGACAATGGTCATATTCCTGACAGTTTTTCCGGCCGGTCGCCTCACCGCAGCCGGATCGTCACCTCGTCCTCGCACGGCGGCGCCGTCTCGTGGTCGCCGCAGCCGGTCGCGGCGTAGCAGCGGATCCGGAGCTCCGACTCCGTCACGTCCAGGCGCAGGAAGCTCTTGAAGAACGGCGGCCTGTCCCAGTCGGCCAGCTCCGAGCGGAAGCGCTGCGGGAGCCGGTGCACCGGCAGCCGCAGGAACCGGGGGCGGCGCCGGCCGTCGCGCGGGACGCCCAGGACGGCCGCGACGAAGCGCGCCCGGCGCGGCGGCCGGTCGTCCCGCGGGGCCTTGTAGCCGCGCCCCGGCCGGATGCCGAGCCGGTACCGGACGGCGGCGGTGGCGTCCTCCGGGGTGAGCTCGAACAGCTTCGGCAGCCGCAGCCACCGCCCGTACAGCTTGCTGTAGCGCGACAGGGAGTCGCCGCGCAGCGGGTAGCAGCGGAACTCGTTCTCCTCCACCGCGCGCGTCCGGGGGATCGTGTGGGTGGCGTGCATGAACGCGCCGCCGCCGCCCGAGACGATGTACTGGATCGTCCGGCCGTCGCCGGTGCGCAGCGGGTAGCGCTGGTAGTTGTGGATGTCGCCGCCGATCGCGGCGACGTAGTGGTGCGCGGGGTCCCGGACGATCTCGTCGACCGTCCCGCCGCCCTCGATCGCCCCCGGACGGTGCTCGTCGTCCACGTAGATCGGCTTCCCGGTCACCAGCAGCTTCGGCTTGGGGCCGCCGGACACCTCGCGCAGCCAGCGCCCCTGGTCGCGGTCGACGACTCCGGTGATGCCGGTGTCGATGCCGACGATCCGCAGCGACGGCGTGTCGATCGCCCAGTACGGCCCCGGCTGGACGCCCTGCTGACCGGGCGCGCCCCGGAACGCGCGGCGGGCCTCCGCGAGGGCCTCCGCGTCGACCGTCCCGGAGCGGCGCCAGAGCAGGCGCGGCAGGAACGCGAGCGGGCCGCGCCAGGGCGGCGGGGAGCAGTCGGCGTCCAGGCCGCAGAACACGTGCAGGAAGCCGCGCAGCCCGTCGTACCAGTCGTGGTTGCCGGGGACGGCGTAGATGGGCGCGGGGTAGTCCTTGTAGGGGCGGAAGAACTTCTCGGGGTACTGGCCCGCGTCCCCGGTCGGGTAGATCACGTCGCTGGCGACGATCATGAAGTCGGTGCCGCCCGCGGCGTGCAGCAGCGGCGGCACCACCGCGTACTGCGACCGGTCGCCCTCCCCGGTGTCGCCGAGCAGCGCGAACGAGAACTCCGGCGCCGAGCGGTGCACGGTGAACGCGGCCGGCGTGCCCCGCTCGCGCAGCGCGGCCACGCAGCGGCGGCGGATCGTGTTGGACGGGTCGCCGAACAGCCGCGCGAGCACGTCGTTGCGGGACCGCCACAGCACCGCCGGCCGCCGCCACGAGAAGTCGGGGACGCGCTCCGGCAGCAGGTCGTTGAACGTGCCGGGTCTGCCGCAGACCCACCCCGCACCCGCCTCGGAGGTGCGGGAGTTGTCGGGCGCGGGGGAAACCTCGGACACAGAACGCCTCCGGCAGCGGTGAGGGAATCCTCACAGCCTGTCCGGAGGCGTGCACGGCGTCAAGCGCACGTAAAGGCCGGGGTCGGGCTCGCCGTCAGCGCGGCGCGGTCGCGTGCGTGGTGGACGCCGGCGCCACCCCCAGGGACGCCGGCGCCACCACGTCGAGGGCGTCTGCGGTCATCATGAGTCCCCCCAGAACGGCGAGCGTGCAGTCGCCTCTCACGATGCCTCCACAGACGGCCCCAAGGTCCCGAAAGCGGGACGTAACTGACGCTATACGGAGGGCCGTAATGCAGACGTAAACCGACCCAAACGAGGGGCCAAAACCTAGGGGGCGAGAACGCGGAGCGCGCCCGGCAGCACCCTGGCGGTGACCGGGAGCACCCCCGGCAGCTCGCCGTCCGCCCCGTACGGGAGCGTCCGGCCGGGCGGCCCGGCCAGCTCGATCCGCACCTCCCGGCCGCGCATGACCTCCACCTCCGGGCGCCGCACGTGCGTCCCCTTCTCCAGCTCCCGCATCACGGAGAAGAACAGCGTCCGCGGCGCCTTCCGGATGAGGACCACGTCGAGCAGGCCGTCGTCCACGCGCGCGTCCGGGGCGATGTGCTTGCCGAACCCGTAGTAGCCGGAGTTCGCCGCGACGACGGTGTAGCCCTCCCGCCGGTGCCGCTCGCCGTCCACGGTGATCAGGTAGTCGGCGTGCCGCCAGGTGGCGATCGCCCGCAGCGCGCCCACGTAGTAGGCGGCGGAGCCGCGCAGCAGCCGCGTCCTGTTGGCGTTGTCGTTGGCGACGGCGTCGACGCCCGCGTAGACGCTGCCGAGGACGGGCGTCCCGTTGGCCTCGATGGCGTCCACCGCGCGGGGCTCGCCGTCCAGCAGCAGCGGGGCCAGCTCCGCCGCGCCGGACGGGACGCCGAGCTGCCGCGCGAAGTCGTTGCCGCGCCCGGCGGGGACGATGCCGAAGACCGCGTCCGCCCCGGCGCCGTCCATCCCCACCAGGGCTCCGCCGACGCAGCCGACCATGCCGTCGCCGCCGACGCCGAGCACGACGCGCCCGGCCCCCGCCGCGGCGCGGGCGACGGCGGCGGCGTGCTCCATGCCGCGGCTGTACTCGACGTCGAGTTCGGCGCCCGCCTCGCGCAGCAGCCGGCCCAGCGGCATCAGGCAGGAGGCGGACGCGGAGCCGCCCGCCGCCGGGTTGACGATCGCGGTGAACGCGCGCATGGCGGCTACTCCTCCGGGGCCGGCGGGACGAGGACGCCCGGGTTGAGGATCCCCGCCGGATCGACCCGGTCCTTGACGGCGCGCAGCACGGCCGCGCCCAGCGGCCCGATCTCCGCGGCGTACCAGTCGCGGTGGTCGGTGCCCACGCCGTGGTGGTGGCTGATCGTCCCGCCCGCGCCCGCGATCGCGTCGCTGGCCGCGCGCTTCGCCTGCTCCCAGTGCTCCACGGGGTCCTCGCCCTGCGCGGACACGACGGTGAAGTACAGGGACGCGCCGGACGGGTAGACGTGCGAGATGTGGCACATGACGAGCGGGGACGTCCCCGCCCCCGACAGGGTTTCGGTCAGGGCGCGCCGGACGGCCTCGTACAGCCGCGGGACGTCCGACCAGAACGCGGCGGTCTCCAGCGTCTCGGCGAACGCGCCCACGTCCAGCAGCGAGTCGCGCAGGTAGGGGGCGTTGAAGCGGCCGTGCTCCCACTTCTCGCCCGGCCCGGCGCCGAGCGGCTCGCCGCCTGCCTCGCGGAGCACCTCCGCCGCGCCGGCGCGGCGGGCGGCCACGTTCTCCGGCGTGCCCTCGAAGCCGAGCACGGCCAGGCATCCGGCGTCCGGCCGGGGGGCCGCGCCCGGCGCCCCGAGCGCGGCCGGGTCGGCCAGCCCGATCATGGTCTCGGCCTCGTCCGACAGCCGCAGCACGGCGGGGAGCGGGCCGTCCTGGGCGAGCCGGCGGAGCGCGGCGGCGCCCCGGTCGAACGACGCGAACCGCCAGCCCTCGTACTCCCGGGCGGCGGGTGCGGGCTGGATCCGCACCCGCACCGACGTGATCACGCCGAACGCGCCCTCCGAGCCGAGGACGAGCTGCCGCAGGTCGGGCCCGGCCGCCGACTTCGGCGCGCGGCCGAGGTCCAGCGGCCCCTCGGGGGTCGCCGCGGTCAGGCCGACGACCATGTCGTCGAACCGCCCGTAGCCGGCGGACGCCTGCCCGCTCGACCGCGCCGCCGCGAACCCGCCGATCGACGCCCACTCGAACGACTGCGGGAAGTGCCCGAGCGTGTACCCGCGCTCGGCGAGCAGCGCCTCCGCCGCCGGGGCGCGCAGCCCCGGCTGGAGGACGGCCGTGCGGGAGACCTCGTCGATCTCGACGAGGCGGTCCATGCGCCGCAGGTCGAGGGCGACGAAGGCGTCCACGCCGCGGGGCGCGAGCCCGCCGACGACGGACGTGCCGCCGCCGAACGGCACCACCGCGATCCGCTTCGCGGCGCACAGCCGCAGCACCGCGAGGACCTCGTCGTGCGAGCCGGGCAGGACGACCGCGTCCGGCGCGTCGGAGGTCTCCCCCGCGCGGATGCGCAGCAGGTCGGGCGTCGACTTGCCGCGCGTGTGCCGGATCCGCGACTCGGTGTCGGCGCGGACGTTCCCGTCGCCGACGATCCCGGCGAGCGCGGTGAGGTCCGCGCCCGCCAGCCGGGGCGCGGCGACCTTCAGCCCCGCCAGGCCCACCGGCGGCGCCTCGGCGGGCCGCACGCCGAGCAGGTCGCGCAGCAGCCCGACCATCGGCTCCGGCAGCGGCGCGGCCCTGGCCGGATCGCCCCAGCCGCTCCACAGCATGTCCCGCGTCTCCACGCCGCCTCCCGTGGCAGTCCCCGATCACTCTGGCTTACACTGTGACACATGACGTCGAATCGTCACAACAGCCCGGCGGCCCGGACCGCCGACGACGCCGTGCTCGACGCCGCGCGCGACTGCGTGCTGGCCGTCGGCGTGCGCCGGACGACGCTGACCGACATCGCCCGCCGCGCGGGCGTGTCCCGGATGACGCTGTACCGCCGCTGGCCGGACGTCCGCACGATCGTCGCCGACCTGATGACCCGCGAGTGGACCGGCATCGGCGCGGCGCTGCAGCCGCCCGACGACGGCCGTCCCGTCCGGCCCCGGATGGTGGAGGGCCTGGTCACCGGCGTCCGGACGTTCCGCGACCACCCGCTGCTGCGCAAGATCGTCGAAGTCGACCCGGAACTGCTGCTGCCGTACCTGCTGGACCGCTGCGGCGCCAGCCAGCGGGCGTTCCTCGGCTGGTTCGAGGAGGCGATCGCCGCCGGCCAGCAGGACGGCACGGTCCGCGCCGGCCACCCGGGCCGGCAGGCGCGGGCGCTGCTGCTGGTCGTCCAGTCCTTCGCGCTGTCCGCGCCGATCATGATCGAGCCCGCCGACCCCGAGCTCGGCGCCGACGCCCTGGACGCCGAGCTCCGCCACGCCCTGGAGAGCATGCTCGCCCCCTGACCCGCGCGGCGGGGGGACGTGGGATCCCGCCGGACGGCGGCGACGCAAACGGAGGAACTGATGACCGGACCGGAACCGCGGACGTCGCTCAACGCGGCGCGCCGCGAGCGCGAGCTCGCCGCCCTGCCGGACGAGGTGGTGGACGTGCTGGTCGTCGGCCTCGGCGCGACCGGCGCCGGCGCCGCGCTGGAGGCCGCGTCGCGGGGGCTGTCGGTCGCCGCCGTCGACGCGCACGACCTGGCGTTCGGCACGTCCCGGTGGAGCTCCAAGCTGATCCACGGCGGGCTGCGCTACCTCGCGTCCGGGCAGGTGGACGTGGCGCACGAGAGCGCGGTCGAGCGCGGCGTGCTGATGCGCCGCACCGCCCCGCACCTGGTGCGGGCGCTCCCGTTCGTGCTGCCGCTGACCCCGCTCGTGTCGCGCCGGCAGGCGGCCGTCGCGCGCACCGGGATGCGCGCCGGGGACCTGCTGCGGCTCGCCGCGCGCACCCCGCGCTCGGTGCTGCCCGGCCCCCGCCGGCTGTCGGCGGTCGAGACGCTGCGGCTCGCGCCCGCGCTGCGCCCGCACGGGCTGCGCGGCGGCCTGCTGTCCTGGGACGGGCAGCTCTGCGACGACGCCCGCCTCGTCACCGCGCTCGCCCGCACCGCCGCCGGGCACGGCGCCCGGATCCTCACCCGCTGCCGCGCCGTCGGGCTGGCCGGCGACGGCGCCCTGGTCCGCGACGAGCTGACCGGGCGGGAGATCACCGTCCGCGCGCGGTCGGTGGTGAACGCGGCGGGCGTCTGGGCCGGCGGGCTCGTGGACGGGGTGCGGCTGCGCCCGTCGCGGGGCACCCACCTGGTGCTCCGCGCGGACGCGCTGCGCGGGCTCTCGGCCGGGCTGCACGTCCCGATCCCCGGCGCGGCCGCCCGGTTCATGCTGGTGCTCCCGCAGGGCGACGGCCGCGTCTACGTCGGGCTGACCGACGAGCCGGCCGACGGGCCGATCCCCGACGTGCCGGAGCCCTCGGAGGGCGAGATCGGGTTCCTGCTCGACGTGCTCGGCTCCGCGCTGGACGTCCCGGTCCGCCGCGCGGACGTGGCCGGCGCGTACGCCGGGCTCCGCCCCCTGCTGGACCTCGGGCACGGGCGCGACACGGCCGACATCTCCCGCCGCCACGCGGTGCTGACCTCGCGGGACGGCGTCGTCACGATCGTCGGGGGCAAGCTCACCACCTACCGGCGGATGGCGCAGGACGCCGTCGACGCGGCCGTGCGCGGCCGCGGCCTCGCCGCCGGGCCGAGCCGCACCGCGCGCCTGCCGCTCGTCGGCGCCGCGCCGCGGGCCCGGCTGGACGCGCTGGACGCGCCGTCCCGCCTCGTCCAGCGGTACGGGACCGAGGCGCCGCTGCTGGCCGCCCTGGGCGCGCGGGATCCGGCCCTGCTGGAGCCGGTGGTCCCGAACCTGCCGGTGACCGGGGCGGAGCTGGCCTGGGCGGTGCGGCACGAGGGCGCCCTCGACGCGGGCGACCTGCTGGACCGCCGCACCCGGATCGGGCTCGTCGCCGCCGACCGGGAGGCCGCGCTCCCCGCCGCCGAGGCGGCGCTCCCCCGGGCCGCGGTGCGCTGACCGAGATCTCCGTCACCCCGTCCGCCGCACCCCTCCTGGTTTGGCCACGCGCCGTTAGGTTACCCTTACCTAATCGATGAAGACCGGCGGGGGGAACGGGTGACACGGGGGAAGGGCTGCGGGCACTGCCCGGGAAGCCACACGGGCGAGCGGGCCTGCCTGGCGAGCGCGACCGTGAAGGCGCGCTCCTGGCTGCTCGTGGAGCACCCCGGCCCCTGGCCCGAGAACGTGACCGACCTGCCCGGCCCGGATCCGGTGGCGGACGCCGTGCGCGCCGCGAAGAAGGCGGGCGTGCGGCCGCAGCTGATCCGCCGGCCGGGCCGCCGGCGCGCGACCCCGCCGGTCCAGGTCTACGCCGCCTTCTCGCGCGGCGCCGAGGTCTGGATGGAGGGGCGCGAGCTGGCCGACCCGGCGGAGCTGGCGGCGCTCGACCTGGCCGCGCTCGCCGCGGGCCGCTCGCCGGGCCTGTCCCCGGGCACGGGCGAGCCGGCCGGGCCGGTGCTGCTCGCCTGCACGCACGGGCGGCACAACGCCTGCTGCGCGCGCACCGGGGCGCCGCTGGCCCGCGCGCTCGCCGCACGTTTCGAGCGCCTCGTATGGGAAACCACTCATGTCGGCGGTGACCGATTTGCGGCGAATATGGTGTGTCTTCCTCACGGGCTCTACTACGGCGACCTCGGCGAGACCGAGGCCCTGACGGCGGCGGACGCCTATCTGCGCGGCGAGGTCGTCCTCGACCGGCTGCGCGGGCGGGCGGGGCTGCCCGAGCCGGCGCAGGCGGCCGAGCACTTCGTGCGGGCGCACACGGGCCTCCTCGGTGTGGACGAGGTGTCCGTGGAGTCGGTCACCGGTACGACCCGGTACGAAGCGGTCGTTGCCGCGCGGCAGAGCCGTTACCGGGTGGCCCTGGAGGCCGTCCAGCAGTCCGATCCGTGCGGTCCGGACTGCGGGGAGAACTTGCGAACCCATGTTGTTAGGGAACTCACCCTTCTCAACGAGGCGGCCCTCGTGTAATCTCCTTGAGGCCCCATTCGAGGGTCTCGGTGTCGCACGTCCCCAGGTTTCCGGAGTAACCGGACGGGGAACAGAGCGGCAACTCCAGACGTTGGAACAATCGGCGCTTCTGACTGATGTCACCTGAAGCTCGTCGAGCGTCCATGTCCCGTTTTTGTTCGAAACCAATCAAGGTGGGTGTTCCATGGCTCAGGTACGTCGGCAGGCAAACCTCCCTCGTCCCAGCTGGGGCTGGCAGGACGCCGCGGCGTGCCGGGGGGAAGACCTCGTCCTCTTCTTCGGTCCCGACGGCGAACGCCAGCCCGAGCGCGAGATCCGCGAGCGCAAGGCCAAGCAGATCTGCATGGGCTGCCCGGTCCGCACGGAGTGCCTGGACTACGCGGTGTCCCGGCCCGAGAAGTACGGCACGTGGGGCGGTCTGAACGAGGACGAGCGCGCATCCGAGCGCCGTCGCCGGATGCGCCGCGCCAACGCCGCCTAGCGCGCGCAGGCCGCCAGAACGCTCCCAATCGCGATCCCCGGCACGCCACCTGAAAAACGACACGGCCCCGCTCCGCGGGGCCGTTTGCGTTGCCCGGCTCCGGCCGCCCCCGGCCGGAGCGGGGCGCGCAGTCACATCTGCATCACAGTAGGGTTACATCGTGCTACGACATTCCGCTCGGGATGGTCTTTTACCGCAGACGACTCCGCGATGTGACGCATTCACCGAAATTCGCCGCACACCATTTCACGTGGGGCGGCTCACACCCCCGGCCACCCCGCTCGGGCCGCTCAGTCGGACGCCGGTCCCGCCGGGCCGCCGCCGGGATGCCCGGCGCGCTCCAGCCACGCCGTCACGTCGGCGTCGGTGAGCTGGCCGAAATCGCGGTACCACTGGCCGACGGCGCGGAACGCCCACGGCGCCGCCGGGACGACCGCCTCGTCCGCCTCGGCCTCCAGCGCGCGTACGGTCTCCGCGGCGCCCACCGGCACCGCCAGCACCAGCCGGGACGGCCCGCGCTCCCGCAGCGCCCGCAGCGCCGCGCGGGCGGTGCCGCCGGTCGCGAGCCCGTCGTCCACCACGATCACCGGGCGGCCGGCGATCTCCGGCAGCGCGCGGCCGCGCCGGTAGGCGGCCACCCTGCGGTCCAGCTCGGCGCGCTCGGCCGCCACCGTGGCGGCCAGGTCCTCCGGGCGGAGCCCGAGCCGCGACAGCAGCTCGCCGTCGAACACCGGGGAGCCGCCCTCGGCGATCGCCCCGACGCCGAGCTCCGGCTGCGGCGGGAACCCGATCTTGCGGGTCACCAGGACGTCGAGCCGGGACCCGAGCCGCCGCGCGACCTCGTACCCGACGGGGACGCCGCCGCGCGGCAGGGCGAGGACGGCCGCGCCCTCCAGCCCGAGGGGGACGAGGCGCTCGGCGAGGACGCGCCCCGCCTCGGCGCGGTCGGCGTAGGGGAGCCGGACGGTCTCCGCCCGCTGGAAGCCCTCTCGTGCGGGTCTGTTCCGGGACATGGGGACACCCCCTTCCGGGGTTCCCCTACCCACTCACGAACCCGTGAGCCACCTCAGGGGGTTGTCGCGCAGGACGGCGTCCAGGGTGGCCTCGTCGGCGCCCGCGGCGCGCAGCGCGGGCAGGAACGTCTCGAAGAGGTAGCCGAAGCCCGCGCCGCCGTAGCGGCCGATCTGCGCCATCCGGGACACGCCGGTGCTCAGCAGCACCCGGTCGGCGTGCCCGGCCTCCAGCAGGTCCAGCACGCCGCGGACGCGGGCGGCGACGGCGGCGCGGTCCTCCCCGGCGAGGCCGAGCGTGCCGAACGAGACGTAGCCGCCCGACTCGGCGATCTTGCGGTGCTGGCCGGGGTCGTCCACCCGGTCCTGCTGGCCGACCGCGACCCGGTCCGGGGACAGCCCGGCGCCGGTCAGGATCTCCAGCTGGGCGAGCCCCGCCCGGCCGTAGGTCGCCACGGACAGCCCCGAGTAGCGGGCCGCCCGCGCGGCCGCGCGCAGGCACAGCTCCTCGGTCTCGGTCGGCGCCTCGCCCCAGGTGCCGATCTCGCCGATGACGCCGGGCAGGGAGTTGGTACCGTCCATGCCGAAGCCGACCTCGGCGAGCAGCCGCTCGGCGAGCCGCTCGACGCCCGCCGGCCCCTCGGCGCCCGTCCCGGCGAGGGCCTCGCGGACGAACACGGGGTGGAACGGCTCGGTGAACACGCCCGTCCCGGCGACCACGGCCACCCGGGAGCCGGCGCTGATCCGGGCGAGCGCGGCGGCGTTGCGGCCCATGCCCGCGGACGTCAGGTCGACGACGAGGCCGAGGCCGTGCTCCTTGCGCAGCGTCGACAGCTCGCGCTGGACGGCCTTCTCCTCGTCCAGCCAGCGGCCCGGGTCGGACTCGACCAGCTGGGGGCGCGCCGGCCAGCGCAGGTCCAGCTGGAGGTGCTCGTGGGAGAGCACCGGGCCGGTGATGTCGGACGTCGCGATCGTGCCGGTCACGGTCCGCAGCCGGCCGGGCTCCTCACGAGGGGTCATGACAGGCGAGGTTACGACATGTTTGACCTATTCAAAGCCCTATTCGAGGTTGTTTTTACCCGTGCTCCCCTGGTCCCGCGGCACCTGCTCGGTCTGCGCGTCCCGCACGGCGCGCGCCCGGGCGGTGTCGCCGCTCGGCCACAGCCGGTCGATCTCGGCGTTCAGCGCGGCCCCGATCAGCACCGCGAGCGCCGCCACGTACAGCCAGGCGAGCACCGCGATCGCCGCGGCGAGCGACCCGTACACCGACACCCCGCTCAGCGACCCGGCCAGGTAGAGCCGGAGGCTGACGCTGCCGACGATCCAGATCAGCAGTGCCAGCACGGCGCCCGGGACCTCGCGCCACCAGGCCGTCCGCACCGGGACGCTCGTGTGGTACAGCAGCGCGAGGAAGACGATCGACAGGGTCACCACGACCGGCCAGTACAGGCCCTGGACGACCTCGGCGCTCTCCGGCAGCGCCTGCCGCACCAGCGCGGGCCCGGCCACCAGCAGCGGGATGACGATCAGGAAGACCAGCAGCCCGATGAGGTAGAGGACGAACGCGCGCGTCCGGGTGCGGATCACCCCGCGGAGGCCGGACAGCCCGTAGGCGATGGTGATCGTGTCGACGTAGACGTTCGTCGCCCGCGACCCCGCCCAGAGCGAGATCAGGAAGCTGACGGACACGATGTCGGGACTGCCGCCCCGGATCACGTCGTCGATCAGCGGGACGACGACGGAGTCGACCGCGGGGCCCGTCAGGACGGTCTGCGCCTGCTTGATCAGCCACGAGCGGATCTCCGTCACGGTGTCCGCGCCGAAGAGCCCGCGCAGGTGGCCCATCGTGCCGATCAGCCCGATGACGAGGGGCGGCAGCGACAGCAGCGCGAAGAACGCGGCCTCGGCCGCGAGGCCGGTCACCCGGTACCGGAACGCGCCGACCGCGGTCCCCTTGACCAGGAGCCAGCCGACGCGGCCTCCCGTGCGCGCGGCCGAGCGGGCGTGCGCGATCAGGCGGCGGGGTACGCGCGGGCGGGGGCCGCGCGGGCCCCGTGCGGAGTCGGAGTCCCCAGCCGAGGGGACGCCCTCGGCGTCGGAGACGGTCGTCACACCGCCCCACCGTAGAGCGTCCCGCGCCCGGAACATGCCGCCTCGCCCATCTCGGTGCTCCGCTCCGCGTTTCGCGAGCCGCTCGCCTCCCCCGTCCGATCGTCTCGCCACGGGCCCCCTCCCCCGCACATGCCACTGCCCATACCCGGTTCGACGGCCCGGAACGTCGCCCGGACCATGATCGTCCGCGTCCGGCCACCCGGTCGCGAACCGGGCACCCGGCTCCATGGGTGACAATGGAGACATGATCTGCCAGTCCTGCCGGGAGCGCCGCCACGGGGAGTGCCGCGGCGGGTCCTGGTGCGACTGCCAGCACCTGCCGCCGCCCGCGACGCCCGGCGGCGAGCGGCGGCCGGGCGCCCGCGCCGGCGACGACGCCGAGCCGCGGGTGAACTGGAGGCGGCAGGGATGACACATCTCACGTGTCCGGATGCCGGACGTCACTGGACAGTGCGCGAGACGTCATGTCAGAGTTCGAGTATGACTGCTGCGGACCCGTTGCTGGCCAAGCGCCGCCACGTGGACTTTCTGCGCGTCCGCAGCGCGATCTGTCGGTGACGCCCCGACCACGCCCCCTGCTCAGCGGGCGCGTGGTGCATCGGCGACACCTTTGACCTGATCCTGCTCAGCGTTGAGCCGGCCGTCCGAGACTGCCGGTGCGCTACGCGTCCCTCACGACCCACAGATGAGGACGCGCGCCGTGCCACCCGCGATCAAGCGCAAGAAGGCCGAGGGCCAGTGGGCCCTGGGTTACCGGGAACCGCTCAACAAGAACGAAGAGAACAAGAAGAACGACGACGGCCTGAACGTCCGCCGCCGCATCGTCGAGATCTACTCCAAGAGCGGCTTCGACTCGATCGACCCGGCCGACCTGCGCGGCCGGTTCCGCTGGATGGGCCTCTACACCCAGCGCAAGCCCGGCATCGACGGCGGCAAGACCGGCGCGCTGGAGGACGAGGAGCTCGAGGACCGCTACTTCATGATGCGGGTGCGGATCGACGGCGGGCAGCTGAGCGGCCCGCAGCTCCGCACGATCGCCGACATCTCCACCCGGTACGCGCGCGGCACGGCCGACATCACCGACCGGCAGAACGTCCAGCTGCACTGGGTGCGGATCGAGGACGTCCCGGCGATCTGGGACGCCCTCGAAGCCGTCGGGCTGCACACGATGGAGGCGTGCGGGGACGTCCCGCGCACGATCATCGGCTGTCCGCTGGCCGGCATCGCCGCCGACGAGGTGATCGACGCGACCCGCGACCTGCGCGAGATCCACGACCGCTACATCGGCTCCCCCGAGTTCTCCAACCTGCCGCGCAAGTACAAGACGGCGCTGTCGGGCTGCACCTCGCACTGCACCGTCCACGAGATCAACGACATCGGGTTCGTGGGCGTGGTGAACGAGGAGGGCGAGACCGGCTACCAGGTGTTCGTCGGCGGCGGCCTGTCCACCAACCCGATCTTCGCGCAGAGCCTCGGCGTGTTCGTCAGGCCGGAGCAGACCAGCGAGGTGTGGCACGGCGTCACGTCGATCTTCCGCGACTACGGCTACCGGCGGCTGCGCAGCCGCGCCCGGCTGAAGTTCCTCATGAAGGACTGGGGCGCGGAGAGGTTCCGCGAGGTGCTGGAGAAGGAGTACCTCGGGTACGCGCTGCCGAACGGCCCCGAGCCGGCCCCGCCGCTCGCCCGCCGCGACCACGTCGGCATCCACCCGCAGCAGGACGGCGACTTCTACGTCGGGTTCACCCCGCGCGTGGGACGGGTCAGCGGCGAGATGCTCGGCGTCATCGGCGACCTCGCCGAGCGCTACGGCTCCGGCCGGGTCCGGACGACCATCGAGCAGAAGATGGTCATCCTGGACGTCCCGGAGGAGAGCACCGAGGCGCTCGCCGACGCGCTGGCCGAGCACGACCTCCAGGTGCGTCCGTCCACGTTCCGCCGCCAGACGATGGCGTGCACGGGCATCGAGTACTGCAAGCTCGCGATCGTCGACACCAAGCAGCGCGCCATGGACCTGATCGACGAGCTGGAGAAGCGGCTCCCCGACTTCGAGCAGCCGCTCACGATCAACGTGAACGGCTGCCCGAACGCGTGCGCCCGCATCCAGGTCGCCGACATCGGGCTCAAGGGCCAGCTCGTCGTGGACGAGAACGGCGACCAGGTCGAGGGCTTCCAGATCCACCTGGGCGGGCAGCTCGGCGCGTCGTTCGGCAAGAAGGTCCGCGGGCTGAAGACCACCTCGGCCGGGCTGACCGACTACGTGGAGCGGGTCGTCCGCAACTTCGACAAGCAGCGCGACGCCGGCGAGACGTTCGCCGAGTGGGTGCACCGCGCCGACGAAGCGGACCTCAAATGAGCGAGCGCATGGCGCCGTTCTACTGCCCGTACTGCGGCGAGGAGAACCTGGAACCGCGCGAGGAGCACGGTTCCTGGTCCTGCCCCGACTGCCTCCGCAACTTCACGCTGAAATTCCTCGGTGTCGGAGCTCCCCGCACCGCGAGCTAGGAGATCATCGGTGACTCTTCTGGAGACCGACAGACCTACCCTCGACCTCGAAGACATCGTCGAATCGGCCGCCCGCGCGCTGGACGGCGCGCCCACGCTGGAGGTCATCCGCTGGGCCGTCGCCACGTTCGGCGACCGCATCTGCCTCACCTCGTCCATGTCGGACGCGGCGCTGATCCACCTGGTGTCGAAGGTGAAGCCCGGCATCGACGTCCTGTTCGTCGACACCGGCTACCACTTCGCCGAGACGGTCGGCACCCGGGACGCCGTCGAGGCCGTCTACCCGGTGAACGTCATCAACGTCACCCCGTCCCGGACGGTCGAGGAGCAGGAGGCCGCGCTCGGCCCCCGGCTGTTCGGCCGCAACCCCGACCTGTGCTGCCACCTGCGCAAGGTGGAGCCGCTCGGCCGCGCGCTGGAGGGCTACATGGCGTGGTTCAGCGGCATCCGCCGGGACGAGACCGCGAGCCGCCGCGAGCGGAGGGTCGTCGAGTGGGACCGCAAGCGCGGCATGGTCAAGGTCAACCCCATCCTGGACTGGACCCAGGACGAGATGGACGACTACATCGAGGACAACGGGGTGCTCGTCAACCCGCTGCACTACGACGGCTACCCCTCGATCGGCTGCGCGCCGTGCACCCGCCCGGTCTCGCCCGGCGAGGACCCGCGCAGCGGCCGCTGGGCCGGAATGGGCAAGACCGAATGCGGTATCCACCTGTGAGCGTGCCCTCCGCCGCGCGTCCTGCGGCGGCGCCGATGGTCGCGGTCGCGCACGGGAGCAGGGACCCCCGCGCCGCCGCGACCGTCGCGGCGCTGCTCGACGCCGTCCGGGCGCGCCGCCCGGACGTGCCCGTGCACGCGGCGTTCCTCGACCACGCGCCGCCGGCGCCCGACCGGGTGCTGGACGGCCTGGCCCGGGACGGCGCGGGCGAGGCGGTCGTGCTGCCGCTGCTGCTCACCGCCGCCTACCACAGCAAGACCGACGTCCCGGGCGTCCTGAACCGGGTCCGCGCCCTGCATCCGCGGCTGGACCTGCGCACGGCCGGGACGCTGGGCCCGCACCCGCTCCTCATGGACGCCCTGGAGCGCCGCCTGTCCGAGGCGGGCGTGCCGCCCGGCGACCCGGACACGGCCGTCGTCCTCGTCTCGGCGGGCTCCAGCGACGCGTCCGCGAACGCCACGATCGCGTGCCTGGCGCGCGAGTGGCGGTCGCGGGGGTGGCGGGACGCCGTCCCGGCCTACGCGTCGGCGGCCGGCCCGAAACCGGGCGAGGCCGTGGCGGGGCTGCTCGACGCGGGCGCCCCGCGGGTGGCCGTCGCGTCCTACTTCCTGGCGCCCGGCCACTTCGCCGACAAGGTCCGCGCCGAGACCCTGGCGGCCGGCGCCGCCGCGGTCTCCCCGGTCCTCGGCGCGGCCCCGGAGGTCGCCGAACTGATCGGCCGCCGCTACGACCAGGCGCTGGAGACCGTACGCCGCGCCACGGCCGTCTAGGCGTTCGGCGGCCGGACGAGGGGGTATGCGGGCTGCCATGGAACGCGAGGATCGAGACACCGGCCACGCGCCCAAGGAGACCCACGACCGCGAGTTCGCGCCGGTGAACGAGCGCTCGGACGCCCGCGGCCGCACCGTGCCCGCCGCCGGCCGCGAGGAGACGAGCGGCACGGGCACGCCCGGCGTCCGCTACGAGCATCCCGACACGCTGCCGCCGGACGAGGCGGGCGTCGAGGAGGCCGAGCGCGGCGACGACAGCCGCTGACGCTACCCGCGGTCCTTCCACCAGTCGGCGACGGCGCGGCGGACGGGCGCGTGGTGCGCGTCGTCGACGATCTTGATGTCGCCCATCACGGCGGTCGCGGCGACGCGGACGACCGGGACGCGGGCGCCGGGGTGCGGGTCGCGGACGTTGACCTTGCGGTCGCCGAGGAAGTTGCGGCCGGACAGCTCGACGCTGACGCCGTCCGGAACGATGATCTTGACGTCGCCCATCACGGCGGTCGCGGTGATGAGCACCTCGCCGCTCGGGACCTGGGCGCCGCGCAGGTCGAGCTCGACGTCGCCCATCACCGACACGGCCTCCAGCGGCCCGTCGATGCGGCCGACGATGCGCTCCTTGCAGTCGCCCATCACGGCGCTGAAGCGGCGCTTGACCTGGATGGGCGCGGGGTTGGCGCCGGGCGCGCCCATGCCGGGGAGGTCGGCGGTGATGTGCTCCAGCTCGCCGCGGCTCACCGCCGAGTAGGCGGCCTCCGTGCGATCGGTCAGCTCCTCGAAGGTGAGCCGCCCCTCCACGGAGGCGATCCGCAGCCGCTCGACGACGGCCTCCCGCTCGGCGTCGGACGCCCGGATCGCGTCGGGCGCGGACGTCAGGTCGCGGGGCTCGGGCCGGCCGGGGTGAACGTCCTGCCGCCTGGCCGGCGGGCGGCCGGCGCAGGACCGCTCGGGCTGCGGGCTGGACTGACTCATGCTTCCGAAGGTATGCCCCCGCCGCCGCGCGACAATCCGCCGGGGGGACGAGATCGCCCCACCACTTGAGGAGGATGGACGTCAGGCCACGGTACAGGCATGATCTCACGTGGCCCGAACGAGGTTCTGTATCCTGCGGGGCGACGGCGTGAACGCACCGGATCGGCTCGGGAGGACGGCACTGTGGGCGGCAGCGCGACACACGAGGTGGTCAACCAGGTTCCGCCGCTGGCGGGGCACGACGTCGCCGACGAGGCCGTCCTGCTGGACGGTCTGGCGCGCGAGGGCGCGGGCTGGGCCGAGGCCGAGGTGCGCGAGCTGGGCCGGCTGGCGGGCACCGAGCGGGCCCAGGAGTGGGGGCGCCTCGCGAACGAGAACCCGCCCGTCCTGCGCACGCACGACCGCTACGGGAACCGGATCGACGAGGTCGAGTTCCACCCGGCCTGGCACGAGCTGATGACCGTCGCGGTGACGCACGGCCTGCACGGCTCCGCGTGGGCCGACCCCCGCGAGGGCGCCCACGTCGCGCGGGCCGCGAAGTTCTACACCTGGCGCGTCGACGCCGGGCACGGCTGCCCGATCTCGATGACGTACGCGGCCGTCCCCGCGCTGCGGCAGTCCCCCGAGCTGGCCGCGCAGTACGAGCCCCTCCTCGCCGAACCCGGGTACGACTTCGGGCTGCGCGCCCCGCTCACCAAGACCGCGCTGCTCGCCGGCATGTCCATGACGGAGAAGCAGGGCGGCTCGGACGTCCGCGCCAACACCACGCAGGCCGCGCCCCAGCCGGACGGGACGTACCGGCTCGTCGGCCACAAGTGGTTCACCAGCGCCCCGATGTGCGACGTGTTCCTCACCCTGGCGCAGGCGCCGGGCGGCCTGACCTGCTTCCTCGTCCCGCGCGTCCTGCCGGACGGCGCCCTCAACCCGCTCCGGCTGATGCGGCTGAAGGACAAGCTCGGCAACAAGTCCAACGCGTCCGCCGAGGTGGAGTACGCCAACGCGGTCGCCTGGCGGGTCGGGGACGAGGGCCGCGGGGTCCGCACCATCATCGAGATGGTCAACATGACCCGGCTCGACTGCGTGATCGGCGCGGCGTCCGGGATGCGGCACGGCGTCGCGACGGCCGCGCACCACGCCGCGCACCGCAGGGCGTTCGGCAGGTACCTGATCGACCAGCCGCTGATGCGCAACGTCCTCGCCGACCTCGCGATCGAGTCCGAGGCCGCCACGATCACCATGCTGCGCCTGGCGGGCGCCACCGACCGCTCGGTGCGCGGCGACGCGTCCGAGACGGCGTTCAAGCGCCTCGGGCTCGCGGTCAGCAAGTACTGGACCTGCAAGCGCTGGCCCGCGCACGCCGCCGAGGCCCTCGAATGCCTGGGCGGCAACGGCTACGTCGAGGAGTCCGGCATGCCGCGCCTGTTCCGCGAGTCGCCGCTCAACTCCATCTGGGAGGGCTCCGGCAACGTCGCGGCGCTGGACGTCCTGCGGGCCATGGCGAAGGAACCGCAGACCGTCGAGGCGATGTTCGCCGAGATCGACCGGGCGGCCGGCGCCGATCCGCGGCTGGACGCGGCCGTCCGCGAGGTCAAGACGTCCCTCGCGGACCTGGAGACCATCGAGATGCGGGCCCGCCGCATCGTCGAGCGCATGGCTCTCACCCTGCAGGCGTCCCTGCTGGTCAGGCACGGTCACCCGGCCGTAGCCGACGCCTTCTGCGCGACCCGCCTGGCCGGCGACTGGGGCGCCGCCTTCGGCACCCTCCCGGCGGGCCTCGACCTCGCCCCGATCATCGACCGCGCCACCCCGAAGCTCGGCTGACCCCGCGCTCATTATCAGCAAGCAGAGCTCGCCAAGCCCCTCACGAGCCCGGTCACGACCACCGAGCAAGATCATCCGCTATTGAACTGGGCGAGGAACCCGGTGATCCGGCCGGGTTCGACGGCGAAGCCAGCCCGTCCAGGGCGGTGGCGTCACCGAACCGCCTCGTCAGGCCGACGACGTCGATGCGGAGCCCGGCCGTCACGTCCGCGCCCCGGCGGCGGCGCGGATGCGTTCGGCCAGCCGGGTCGCGTCCGGGTGGGACAGCACGATGCCGTCGAACTCGTCCCCGCTGATCGCGCGGTCCAGGGTCAGGTGCAGGCCGGGGCGTCCGCGGCGCGCTGAGACGAGCAGCCGCGGGCCGCGCACCAGGCCCCAGACGCCGATCTTGGCGAAGCCCGAGACGGCCAGCCCGCGGCGGGATCCGCGCGCGGCCCGCAGCGGCACGTCGACGCACGTGGCCCGGGTGATGGCGGCGAGCGGAACCGTCACACGCGCGCGCCGCGTCCAGAGCCGCTCCCAGGCGTCGAAATCGATGTCGACGCTGTTGCCGGCGATCGTCACTTCTGCCATGGCTTGGCCTTTCTTTTCGTCCGGCCGTCTCAGGGGCCGGCGTCGTCGTTCGGTGTCGAGGGCGGCGTGTCCAGGCGCATGAGCACGGTCGCGAGCAGCCGCGGCACCCGCCCGTCCCGCGGTTCGTTGCCGAGCAGGGGCTCCAGGAGTTCGCCGAAACCGCGGGCGAACTCGGCGAACTCGGCGTCGTCCAGGTGCAGCACCACCTGCTGGTAGCCGGCACCGTCGGCGACCAGGTCGACCCGCTCGCGCGCCAGGTAGCGGGCGAACTCGGCCAGCAGGCTGGAGACGAACACGGTGAAGTAGCGCTCGTGGTCACCGGGCGTCGCCGCGGCCAGCGCGTCCCCTTCGAGCGCCGCGCCGCCGGAGGGCAGGGCGAAGACGCGCTCGGCCACGCCGCCGACCCTGCGCTCCTCCACCACCTCCAGCAGACCGCCCTTGACCAGGGCGGCGAGGTGCCGGTACAGCGTCGCCTGCGGGACGTCCGGGAGCAGGTTCGCGACGTCGCGCGTGGTGCGGCGCCCGCCGGCGACCGACCGCAGGATCCGGATCCGCACCGGATGCAGCGCCAGGTCCGCCCAGCGCTCCTTGGAAAGACTCACACGCACACATTATCACTATCGATAATGAGAATGCCCAGGTGGAGGGCGGGAACGAACGGCGCTCTATGTCGCCCACGAGCATCTGACCGCCGACGCGTTCTGGACGGCCCGGCCGTGCTGGTCGGCCACTCCTACGGGCGAGTCGGTCGGCTCGCCGACCCGCCGCCCATGCAGGTTCGACGTACGATCACCCGCCGCGGAGCGCTCGCGAGTACCTGCGGGCTGACAAGTTCCGCAGCGCGTTCGCCGCCGAACTGCCTCCGTCGACGACCCGGATCATGCAGGCCGCCCGGCGTTCCTCACCGGGGTCACTCAGGCGGCCGCGTGGCACTCGGCATCACCTCCCGCGACGCGCTCGCCGAAACGCGGGGCCCAGAGTGACCCCTCGGGCGGAGCCGCCGCGTCCGGTGGTCACCGGGATCGGCCGTTGTGCGGCGTCTCTACCAGCGGGGTGTCGACCAGGTGCTCGATCAGGAACCACGACTCCAGCTCACCGGTGCGGATGACGCTGGAGACCAGCAGGTCATTGGTGCCGTCGTCGCCCATCTCCTGGGCGTGGGCGGCCGCCTCGTGCGCGGTGACCAGGATCGTCTCGTGCCCCTCCAGCAGCCGCGACAGCATCGCGGGAACCTCTTCGGCGCCATTGGGCGGACGCGGAATCGCAGTGATCTCCGCGACATGGCGCGGGTCGCCGACCGCGACCCCGCCGAGGGTCTGCACCCGTTCGGCGATCAGGTCCACCAGCGCGAGCTGTTCGTCCGCGTGCTTGTCGAGCAGGAGATGGAGCTGGTAGAAGGTCGGCCCCCGCATCAGCCAATGATGCTTCTTGTACAGGCTGTAGAGGATCTGGGTGTCGGCGAGGACCTGGTTGAGCCTCTCGCAGGAGTACATCCGGGCCTCGAACGACAGGCCGAGCGGGAACATCCGGACCGTGCCGAACTCCTGGATCTCCCGCCCGTCGACATGAACCCACGGCTGGCTGCTCGGCTGACCGGACTTTCGGCTGGTGCGTTGGGTGGACACCGGACGGCCCCCTCTCACGATCATGAGACGAACAAAACGTGATGGTGATAGCCCAAAACGCCGCAATATCACCCCAGAAATCTCCACCAGAACACAAAGAATCCTTGAGGCGCCTCCAGTGGACGCACGCCCTGCGAGCCCGTGACCAGGAGCGAGGGGCATGGCTGCGCCGGCGGAGCGGAAGACCCGCCGGACACCCGCCCGGCCCGTTGGCTAGAGGGTGTTCTCTCCGCGGCTTCCCGCCGGTTCGGGTTCGTCCCGGGGCGTCGCCGTCCGGGAGGGAGGGGGCTCGTCCACCACGGCGTCTGCGTCCGGTGCCGGAGCGCGCCGCTTGCGGGCGATCAGCTGGCCACCGGCGTACGGCGTCCCGGTGCCGGCCCAGACCAGGCCGGTCGCCAGCAGTGCCGCGATGGCCACCGCCGCCCCGGCCACCACGTCCAGGATGTAGTGGTTGGCGGTCACGACCACGACGACGGAGGTGGTGATCGGATGCAGCACGGCGAGCCATCGCACGCGGTAGCGCCACAGCAGTGCCATGATCACCACTGCCAGCCAGATGGCCCATGCCATGTGCAGGGACGGCATGGCCGCGTACTGGTCGGCGGGCAGCGGGGGGCTGTGGGTGACGCCGAACCCGGCATGGGCCACCGAGTCGATGAACCCCTCGTTCGGAAGCAGGCGCGGCGGCATCACCGGTAGGGCGAAGAACACTCCCAGCCCGACCAGGTTCGTCAGGACGAGGGCGTTGCGCGCGGGCCGGTAGACGCGCGGACCGGCGAGGTAGCAGAGCAGCAAGACGCTCATCGTGAGGCCGGTGTGCATGTGCTGGTAGATCCAGACGGCCACCTCCGACACGTCATGGTGCCGGGTCAGCCACCGGTTGGCGGCGAGCTCGACGTCCAGTCCGAGGTGGTCTTCCAAATCCAGGATGTCCCGGCCATGGGCGAGCGCCGCCCCGTACCGGGTATCGGCCAGCTTCCGGACGTAGCCGTACACCTCGAGCAGCACATAGACGATCGCCAGCTCGCCGATGAGCCACGGCCGCTCGCGGCGCGGCCGTCCGGCGTCGGGGCCACGACCGGTGCGTCGCCCCCCGGGGCATATGATCTGGGCGCGAACGGTTCAGCCTTTCTCTCACTCCGAGCGGCCACGGCGAGACTATGCGAGCCGCTCAACGGCCGACCGTATATGGCGTCCGGCCGCCGGCGTGCACCGGGGGCTGATCATGCCCCGTATCCCGCCGGGGGCGACCATCGCCGCGATAGCGCGGCCACACCGGCAATGGCTCCGACCGCACCCCTGAACACCTCGGACACGTACCAGTCCCCCGCCAACATCATGCCCATATTTCCCTAGACCGGCTTCCGCCGTTACAGGCCGGGTCATGCAGCTCAGAGCTTGAGCCGGACCCTTCGCCGGCCGCGCCACCGCCTCCCGCACCTGCCTCACCGCAAGCCTTTCACCCACCATGCCCGGCTCCGAATGCGTCGCCGACGACACCGGCCACCACCACCATCCGACCGGCGATCTCGCACTCGCCCAGAGAGGTCGACAGAGAACGACGCCGACTTCGGCAGCGTGGCCCATGCAGCATATTGAGCGCGCGATGAGCGGCCTCCGGGGCGGAGCGTCCAGGAGATCTTGCCAGTGAATACTGGTCATATTCGTGGGAGTGCGTCATAGTGCTGGCATGAAGCGAGCACTCGCTTGTGCGGTGGCCGTGACCGCCGCCCTCCTCTCCGCGCCGGCGACGGCGCACGCCGATGGGGACGCCTTCACCTCGGTGCCCCTGCCGTTCCTGTGGCCCAGGGCCGAGCTTCAGGACGTGGCCGCCGACGATTCGGGCGGCGTCTGGATCGGCGGGGCCCAGGGCGCCTACTGCGTCATGTGGTTCGACACATGCGGGCTTTTCAGCAACGGGAGCCCCGTGGTGCGGCGGTGGAACGGATCCGCCTGGACGGAGTACTCCCTCAAGGGGTGGACGGGCCAGGGGCAGATCCGCTCGATCACCTCCTCGGGCGGTGAGACGTGGGTCGGCGGCGGGACGTTCGGGCCGTCCGGGAGCAGCGACTACCTGGCCCGCTTCGACGGCACCGCCTTCCAGAAGGTGGACAAGCCGACCGGGGTGGACCTCGACGTCATCAGCACCGGGCCCGCGGGCACGTGGGTCTCGCAGATCGCCGTCGGGGACGGTTCGCCGTTCCGGCTGCACAAGCGCACCGGCTCGACCTGGACCGGCTACGACCTTCCGCTGCGCTCCGCCTCCGACCTGCAAGCCCTCACCGCGACGGACGCGTGGGCGGTCGGAAGCCGCTACGGCGACTCCGGCGAGGGCACCGCACCCGCGATCGCCCACTACGACGGATCCGCCTGGACGAGTGTCACGCCGCCCCCCACCCCGGCGGACGTCGACGACTCGTTCGTCAAGGTCGCCCCGGTCGGCGCGGACGACGTCTGGGCCCTCACACGCAAGTACCTCACCCACTGGAACGGCGCGGACTGGACCGTCGTCCCCCTGCCGGACGGTCTCACCAGCGCCGGGGACCTGGCCGTCGACGGGAACGGCGCCCCGTGGGTCGCCTCCAGCCAGGACGGCGCGCCAAGCCCCTACCGCTACAGCGGCGGGACATGGCACCCCGCCGCACTCCCGGCCGGGCTGGCCATGCACGACATCACCGCGATGCCCGGCACGTCCGCCATCTGGGGTGTCGCCCACAAGGCAGGCCCATCCGATCCCGCAGTACTCAAGAACTCGTGACTCCCCCGCACGATCGCCGGTCAGTGCCCTGGCCTCGTTGCCGCGGCCGGGGACGCCAGCAGTGAGGCCGTGCCCTCATGAGCCCATGCAGGCGCTCCTCGGCCGTGCGCCCGGCTGCGCGCCGCCACTCTCAGTCGGAGTGTCGGTGCCGGACGCGGACGACGAGTTTGCCGGTGGCGCGGTCGTGCTCCATGTCGTCGTGAGCCTGCGGGATCTGTTCCAGTCCGTCGTAGACGCGGTCCACCGGAAAGGACAGCCGACCGGCGGCGATCGCGTCGAGGATCTCCTGGAAGGTCTCCTGCGGCAGGTCGCCGGCGTCGCCGAAGTAGCCCGCCAGGCGCACGCCCCTCGGCAGGTACTCGTTCGGGGAGAAGTCCCGCACCGTCCACTGGTTGGAGAGGCTGCCGCCGAAGCAGGCCGTGCCGTGGACGCGCACCGCGCGCAGAGTGTCGGGCAGCGTCGGCGTGCCGACGAGATCGAGGGCGGCGTCGACGCCGTCCGGATACAGCTCGCGCACGGCGGGCGCGACCGTGCCGGCGTCGAGCAGGGGGTGGTCGACACCGTGCTGCTTCAGCGAGGCGAGGCGCTCAGCTCGCCGGGTGGTGGACAGCACCGTGGCGCCGCGCCATCTGGCCAGTGCGGCGGCGGCCAGGCCCACCGAGGAGGTGCCGCCGCGGATCAGCACGCTTTGCCCGGGCCGCAGGTCCAGGCCGACGGTGAGGGAGCCGTAGGCGGTCTGCACCATTTCCGGCAGGGCGCCCAGCACCTCCCAGGGGAGGTCGGTGTCGACGGGGATGACCTGGGACAGCGGCACCGAGGTGTATTCGGCATAGCCGCCGTCATAGGTGCGGCCCATGTCCCCCATCATCGCCACGACCTTCCGCCCGGGGGCCAGACCGCTGCCGGCCGGGGCCGCGTCGACGGTGCCGGCGGCCTCGATACCCGGCACCCGGGGGAAGCTGACGCCCGCGCTCACCCCCAGCCGCAGCTTCAGCTCCGAGCGGTTGAGGCCGAACGCCTCAACGCGGATGCGCACCCACCCGTCCCGCTCGGGCGGGAGCGGGAGCGTGGTGAGCCGCAGGTTGTCCACGGGGCCCGGGGCGGAGAGCCGGACGGCGCGCATGGTGGTCGACGCGGACATGAGACTGCCTTCTTCCCACCGGGGAACTACCGGTCGGCGATGATCAACAAGCGGCCGCCGCGGCTTCATTCCCGCCCCGGGCCCGGCACCTCGGTCACCCGGGTCGACGGAGGGCTCGACGGCGGGTCTCCCGCCTGCCTCGCGCCATGATCAACGGGGCGGTGAGGCAGGCGGCGGCCACCAGGATCGCGAACGCGACCGTCAGGGCGACGGTGTAGCCGTGCACGACGGAAGCGTTCGGCGGTGCGTCCGGACGGGCGGCGAGAAAGGCCGCGCCGGCGCCGGCCGCCAGCGTGTTGAACAGGGCGGTGCCCAGGGCGGCGCCCAGCTGCTGAGCGGCGTTGTAGGCGGCGGAGGCGGCTCCGATGTCGTGCCCCTGCGTGCCCGCCGTGGCGAGCCCGGCGGTCGGGGGCATGACGCAGCCGAGTCCGAGCCCGGTGAGCACCAGCGCCGGGACCAGGTGGACGGAGAGGACGCCGGTGGTGTCGGCCGTCAGCCGGGTCAGGAGCAGCGTCCCGGCCGCGGCGGCGACCAGGCCCGGCACGATCAGGGCCGCGGGCGGGACGCGGCCGTGCAGCCTCCCGGCGATGAGCACGGATCCGGCCAGTGCCGCGAGCGCGTTGATGATCAGTGTGAGCCCCGCCTGGACGGGCGAGTAGCCGAGCACCGTCTGGGTGTAGTAGCTCATGAACAGGTAGAAGCCGAACATCGCGACGAACATCAGCGTGATGGCCAGGAACGCCCCGGCGCGGAGCCGGTTCAGCAGCACCCGCATCGGCAGCAGCGGATGAGAGGCGCGGCGCTCGGCGACGACGAACACCGCCAGCAGCAGCAGCCCGCAGGCCAGCAGCGCCAGTACCTCGGGCGACCTCCAGCCGACCGATTCGGCCCGGGTGAACGCGTAGACCACCGACGCGAATCCGGCGAGGCTGAGCAGCGCGCCCGCGACGTCCAGCCGTCCCCGGCCGCCGACCGGCCGGTCGCGCGGCACCGCCGCCACGCCGCCGGCGGCGAGCAGCGCGACGGGCACGTTGACGTACAGGCACCACCGCCAACTGGCGTACTGGGTCAGCAGGCCGCCGGCGATCAGGCCGACCGCCGCGCCCGCCGCGCCGACCGCCGCGAACACCCCGAACGCCCGGCCGCGCTCGGCGGCGTCGGTGAAGGTCATGGTCAGCAGCGAGAGCCCGGCCGGCGCGACCAGCGCGGCGGACACCCCCTGCAGCGCCCGCGCGCCGAACAGCATCGCCGGGTCCACCGCCGCGCCGCCCAGCGCGGACGAGGCGGCGAACCCCGCGAGCCCGAGCAGGAACGCGCGCCGGTGGCCGAGCGCGCCGCTGACCCTGCCGCCGATGAGCAGCAGCCCGCCGAACGCCAGCGCGTACGCGGTGATCGCCCAATGCCGGTTCCCGTCCGACATGCCGAGCGCGTGCTGCGCCGACGGCAGCGCGATGTTCACGATCGTCCCGTCCAGGACGACCAGCAGTTGAGCGGCGCTCACCACGGCGAGCGTCAGCCACCGCCGCGCGGACGGGTTCCCTTCCCTGCCGAAGGCTGCGTTGCGGGCAGGCTCTGTCACCTGCGACTTGTTGTCTCCGACATCCATGACCTCCAGTGTTACGTTGAACCGATCCCGGAGACTTTCCCGCAGCCGGCGGCGCACTGATCAGGGCGGTCGGCCACCAGACCCTCAACCGCCGGGCGAACCCTCCCCCGGCGCGCCGACCGGGCGGCGCGGCCCGCCGCCGGGCGGACGCGGTCAGGGCTTGCGGGCCACGGCGCCGTAGGCGTCGATGGGGGCGGGGGCGGCGTCGAGCCGCCACTCGCTGATCGGGACGAGGCCCGGCTCGACCATCTCCAGGCCCTCGAAGGCGCGGGCGAGCTGCTCGGGGCTGCGCAGGACGTAGGGGACGCCGCCGCTCTCGACGAGCTTCTCGGCGCCCTCGACGACCTCCGCGCCGGTGTCGGTGCCGTCCCACAGCACGAGGTGGCTGCCGGGCGGCGTCGCGTCGATCACCCGTCCGACGATGGCGCGGACGACGGCCAGGTCGGGCTCGTATCCGAGCACGCCCATGAACATGACCGCGATGGGCTCGCCGAAGTCGAGCGTCTCGCGGGCTCCGTCGAGGATCCGGTCGGGTTCGTGGTAGTCGGCGTGGACGTAGGTCGTGGCGCCCTCGCGGGTGGTGCTGCCCAGCAAGGCGCGCGCGTGCACCAGGACGAGGGGGTCGTTGTCGACGTAGACGATCCGCGACTACCGCCGCGACAGGCGCGCCATGGTGACGATCTGCGGGTACACCTCCGCGACGGCGGCGCCGGCGGCGCGGTCGGACTCGTAGTTGTCCTTGCCGCCCATCCAGTAGTTCCAGATCCGCGCCGCGTGCGGGACCTCGGAGTCGACGGCGGCGGGGTCGACGGATTCGGTCATGGGGGTCCCTTTCGGTCACGGCCGCAGGATGCCCCGCGCGGGCTGGACGTGTCCGGCATTCTCCCGCATAAAATAGGCCATTCACATGCCGTTTTGGCGATGACCGACAAACGGAGAACCGGTGTCCATTCGGCGGCTCGCCGCGCTCGCGACGGCGCTGCTCGCGCTCGCCGTCCTCGCCGGCTGCGGGGGCGGTGCGCCGCCTCCGCAGCGGGCCCGTGTGGACGTCTCCGTCCTCGACGACGGGGGCGCGGAAGTCGATCTCCACGCCGCGGGCCGCCTCGCGTCGGACGCCGAGGCGCGCGCCCTGGCCGGACGCATAGCGCGGGAATTGTTCCCGGAATCCGAAAATGTTCGTGTTCGCACTTGGAAAGGGCGCGGTGTTCCGTTCTCCCGGGCCGAGATCGGCCGCGCATATCGGCCGGGCCGGAAGGCGTCGCTGCGGATCGACGCGTCCGGCGCGCTGCGGCGGCTCACCGCGGCGGGCTTCGCGGACACGGCCCTGCGGCTGCGCGTCCCGCCGGTGCCGGCCACGGTGCGGGCCGGCGGGGAGCCGACCGGGCGGCGCGCCTGGCGGCTGCGCGCGGACGCCCCGGCGCCCGTCCTCGCGGTCGAGCTGCGGCCGCGGCCCGCGCGCTGGTGCGCGGCGATGGCGCTGCCCGCGCTCGGCGCGCTCGGCGTCGCGCTCGGGTTCTTCGTGCGGCGCCGCGTCCTGGCGCTCCCGGCGGCCGGGCTCGCCGTCGGCGCCGCGGTCCTCGCGGTCGTCCTCGCGGCGGGGCGGCAGGGCGCCAACCTCGGCGTCGCGGGCCTGCTCGGCGGGACGGCGCTGCGGACGGCGTCCGTCGCGCCGCTGGCGGCCGTGCCGCTCGGGCTGCCGGCCGCGATGCTGCTCGCGGCCGCGCTCGTCCGGCGGCCGGCCCGCCCGCGGCCGTCCGCCGGGGACGAGGCGCGGCCCCGGGACACCGGGGTGTTCTGGTGACGCCGCCGCAGGAGGACACCGGGCCACCGCCGCGGAGCCGATTGATCGTAAACTGAGGGTCATGTCCGGCGACCGGCCCTCGTGCACCTGCGTGATCTGCAGTGACTACGGCGACCGCGACCGCCTGGACAACTTCCAGCTCCGCACGATCGTGCACATCACCCAGTACGGGTGGAGCGTCGTCCTCGTCCAGCCGGACGCCGGCGGGCCCGGCTGGGCGTACACCGTCGGCCTGTGGCACAGCCACCGGGCGCCCGAGCTGGCGATGTTCGGCGGCGACGTGTACGAGACCGAGGAGGTCCTCAACGCGCTCGGCCGGCAGACCGCCGAGGGGAACGCCCCGGCGGACGGCGAGCGCCGCGACGGCGCCGTCCGGGGGCAGCAGGCCGCGTTCCGGGACGCCGACCCGCACTGGTACGACGCGCTGTTCCCCGGCGCCGTGGCGTTCTACCGGCGCCCGCCGCTGCCGGTCCTGCAGGTCGTGTGGCCGAACCGGGACGGCCTGTTCCCCTGGCAGCCCGGCACCGACCTGTCGTTCCGGCACACCCAGCCGTGGCTGTGGCTCAACCCGAAGCAGCACCCCGCGGGCATCTGGACGCGCCGCCTCTGACCGGGTCTTCCGGGCGGGCGGGGCATACGATCGGCGGGTGTACGGGCCGATCGCCGAGACCATCCGTACCCAGCGCCTCGTCCTGGAGCCGCTGGCGGTCCATCACGCGGACGAGATGGCCCCCGTCCTGGACGACCCGCGCCTGCACCGCTACATCGGCGGCGAGCCGCCCACCCTCGGCGAGCTGCGCGCCCGCTACGCGCACCTGGTCGCGGGCCCGGCGCCGTTCCACCAGGAGGGCTGGCTGAACTGGATCGTCCGCCGCGCCCGGGACGGGCAGGCCGTGGGCTACGTCCAGGCGACGGTCGCGCCCGCGGCCTCCGGCTTCACCGTGACCCCCCCGTCCGCCGGGTCGACGGTCACGCCGGGGCCGCCCCGGCACGTCGCGTCCGTCGCGTGGGTCGTCGGCATGCCCTACCAGGGGTTCGGCTTCGCCACCGAGGCCGCCCGCGCCCTGCTGGACTGGCTCCGCGCCCACGGGATCGGGAGCGTGGTGGCGACGATCCACCCGGGCAACCGCGCGTCCGCCGCCGTCGCGTCCAGGATCGGCCTGCGCCCCACCGGGGAGACCAGCGGCGACGAGACCGTCTGGCGGCTCCCGCCCGCCGCGCCGCAGGCATGACACCCTGATCGGTGGACGCCGGGCGAAGCCCGCCCCCGGAACGGCGCGGGTGGGGGCGGGCGGACGGCGGGTAGGCGACAATCGACGAGCCAGGACGAACCGGCCGGGAGGGGAAAGAATGCGGGAGGTTTGGCCCGGGGACCCTTATCCGTTGGGCGCCACCTGGGACGGCACGGGGACGAACTTCGCGCTGTTCTCCGAGGTGGCCCGGCGTGTCGAGCTGTGCCTCTTCGACGCCGACGGCCGCGAGTCGCGGCGGGAGCTGCCCGAGGTCGACGGGTTCGTCTGGCACGGCTACCTGCCCGGCGTCGGCCCCGGCCAGCGCTACGGGTACCGGGTGCACGGGCCGTTCAGCCCGCGCGACGGGCACCGCTGCAACCCGTCCAAGCTGCTGCTCGACCCGTACGGCAAGGCCGTGGAGGGCGACGTCCGCTGGCACGAGTCGCTGTTCTCCTACCGGTTCGACGACCCCGACGCGCTGAACGAGGACGACAGCGCCCCCCACATGCCGAAGAACGTCGTCGTCAACCCGTTCTTCGACTGGTCGGACGACCGGCCGCCGCGCGTCCCCTACCACGAGAGCGTCATCTACGAGGCGCACGTGAAGGGCCTGACGAAGCTGCACCCCGGCGTCCCGGAGGAGCAGCGCGGCACCTACGCGGGCCTCGCGCACCCGGTGATGATCGACCACCTGCTCGACCTCGGCGTGACCGCCGTGGAGCTGATGCCGGTGCACCAGTCGGTCCCCGAGCACTCGCTGGTGGCGCGCGGCCTCGACAACTACTGGGGCTACAACACGATCGGGTTCTTCGCGCCGCACAACTCCTACAGCTCGTCCGGGCAGTACGGGGAGCAGGTGCTGGAGTTCAAGGCGATGGTCCGCGCCCTGCACGAGGCGGGCATCGAGGTCATCCTGGACGTCGTCTACAACCACACCGCCGAGGGCGACCACCTCGGGCCGACGCTGTCGTTCCGCGGCATCGACAACGCCTCGTACTACCGGCTGCGCGACGACGACAAGCGCTACCACCTCGACTACACCGGGTGCGGCAACTCGCTGAACGTCCGCAACCCGCACGCGCTCCAGCTCATCATGGACTCGCTGCGCTACTGGATCCTGGAGATGCACGTCGACGGGTTCCGGTTCGACCTCGCCTCCGCGCTCGCCCGCGAGCTGCACGACGTCGACCGGCTCGCCGCGTTCTTCGACCTCGTCCAGCAGGACCCGGTCGTCTCCCAGGTGAAGCTCATCGCCGAGCCGTGGGACGTCGGCGAGGGCGGCTACCAGGTCGGCAACTTCCCGCCCCTGTGGACGGAGTGGAACGGCAAGTACCGCGACACCGTCCGCGACTTCTGGCGCGGCTCGTACGCGACGATGCCGGAGTTCGCGTCCCGGCTGACCGGCTCGTCCGACCTGTACGAGCACAGCGCGCGGCGGCCGTTCGCGTCCATCAACTTCGTGACCTGCCACGACGGGTTCACCCTGACCGACCTGGTCTCCTACGACCACAAGCGCAACGAGGCGAACGGGGAGGACAACCGGGACGGCACCGACGACAACCGCTCCTGGAACTGCGGCGCGGAGGGCCCCACCCGCGACCCGGCCGTCCTCGGCCTGCGGGCCCGGCAGCGCCGCAACTTCCTCGCCACGCTGTTCCTGTCGCAGGGCGTGCCGATGCTCTCCCACGGCGACGAGCTGGGCCGCACGCAGCAGGGCAACAACAACGCCTACTGCCAGGACAACGAGATCGCCTGGGTCCACTGGGAGGACTCCGACGACATGGAGTTCGTCCGGATCCTGTCGCGGCTGCGGCACGACCACCCGGTGTTCCGCCGCCGCCGCTTCTTCACCGGGCGGGGCAGCGGCGCCGCCGCCGACATCGCCTGGCTCACCCCGGCCGGCGAGAGCATGACCGACCAGGACTGGAACGTCGGATTCGCCAAGTCCCTCGGCGTGTTCCTCAACGGCGACGCCATCACCGAGCCCGACCCGCGCGGGCGCCGCGTCAGCGACGACTCGTTCCTCCTGCTGGTCAACGCCGGATCGGAGCCGGTCGAGTTCACCCTCCCCGGCGCCGAGTACGGCGAGCGCTGGGAGCTCACCCTCGACACGGCCGAACCGGGCACGGTCGGCGAACGGCCCCGCCTCAAGGCGCGCGACGTCGTCCCCCTGACCGACCGCGCCCTCCTCGTGCTGAGGCGCTGCTAGCCCGCGGGCCCGCCCCGGTGGTCGGGGTCAGGCGCGGGTGACCTGGATGGCGGTCAGGAAGACCAGGACGACCGTGGTGACCGCCACCGCGCCGTGGACGGCGACCGCGGCGGCGGGGAACGCCTGCTCCGCGCCGCGGGCGTGCCTGCCGCCGCGCCCGACGAGCCAGCGGGTGAACAGCATGAACCCCTGGAGGACGACGACCAGCAGGGCCGCGAACGCGGTCCACGCGAACGCCGCGTCCCCGGTGACCAGGTAGGCGATCCAGATGGCGAGGCCGCCGGCGGCCGCCAGCGGGTGCCCGACCACGACCAGGATCGGGAACCGCGTCACCTTCGTGGAACGTCCCCCGTTCAGCATCCAGACGACCAGCAGGTAGCCGCCCGCCCCGGCGGCCAGCACCCACGCGACCAATGCCGCGACCTCCACCCCCCGCTCCCTTCCGTGCGGTGGTCCTCCCCGTCCCCCGAGGCAAGTGTCACCCCCCGGCGCTCCCGCCATGACGGATTCGTACAGATTGGCCCACCGGTTGTCATCCGGCCGGTCGAGCGGGGCGTGCAGTAGCGTGAAAGACCTATGCGGACCCTCTCTCCGGAGCCCGGCGAGGTCGATCTCGCCGAGCGCTACGCCTACCCGGCCGGCGCCACCTGGGTGCGGGCCAACATGGTCGCCAGCCTCGACGGCGCGGCGCAGCGCGACGAGCGCAGCGGCGGCCTCGGCAACGCCGCCGACCGGCGCCTGTTCCTGCTGCTGCGCGGGCTCGCCGACGTGGTGGTCGTCGGGGCGGGCACCGTGCGGGCCGAGGGCTACGGGCCGGTCAGGCCCAGCGCGGGCTGGGGCGGCGTCCGGGAGGGCCGGCCGCCCGTGCCGCCGATCGCGATCGTCTCCCGGACGCTCGACCTCGACTTCGACGCGCCGATCTTCACCGCGGCGGAGGTCCCGACGATCGTGCTGGCCCCCGCGGCCGCCGACCCGGTCCGGCTGAAGGCCGCGCGGGAACGCGCGGACGTCATCGTCGCCGGGCACGACTCGCTCGACTTCACGGCCGCGGTCGGCGAACTCGCGGCTCGCGGCCACCGGCGCCTCCTCTGCGAGGGCGGTCCGGGCGTCCTCGCGGAGGTGGTGGCGGCCGGGCTGCTGGACGAACTGTGCCTCACGCTGAGCCCGATGCTGCTCGCCGGGAACCCCGCGCGGATCCTGAACGGGCCGCCGGCGCCCGTCCCTCCGGAGATGACGCTCGCCCACGCCTTGCAGGACGAGGAGTTCCTCTTCCTGCGCTACACCCTCAACCGGTAGCGGACGAACAGCACGCCCTCGTCGATGTAGAGGGCGGTGGGGTGGAGCGGCACCTCGGCGTCGAGACCGTCCAGGAGGCGGGTGTGGCGGGGGCCTCCCAGAAGCGCCGGGGCGATGTTGAGGCAGAGTTCGTCGACGAGGGACGCGCGGATCAGCGCGGCCGCCAGGGCGGGGCCTCCTTCGCAGAGGAGGTGCTCGTAACCGAGGTCTTCTCGGAGGCTCGTGATGGCGGCGGGGAGGTCGATGTCGTCTTCGCCTTCTGCGACCACCTCGATGCCGCCGGGCACGTTCTTCCGGTTGTTCTGCGACGTCACCACGATGGTCGGTGTCTCTGCCTCGGTGAACAGCGGGAGGGTCCAGTCGAGGTCGAGGGAGCGGCTCACCACGACGATGGGGGCGGGCGGGCCGCCGCGGCGCGCGCGCAGATCGCGGCGCAGGCGGGCGGGGCCGAGACGTCCCGTGCGGACCGTGCCCGCGCCCACCAGGATGGCGTCGGTCAGCGCGCGCAGCGCCCGGAGGACGCGGAAGTCGGCGTCGCCGCCGAGCCCGTCCGTCCAGCCCTCGGCGTCGGTGGCGGAACCGTCCACGCTCATGACCATGCCGAGCCGCAGCGCGGGCTGGTCGGCGTACGCCTCGTACGGGTCGGCGCCGGTGGCGGGCTCGGGCAGCAGACGGCGCATGACCTGCACGTTATCCGACACCCCCGGGATGGTGTTCTGTCGGTGCCGGGGCGCAAGATGGGGGGATGGACCTGCCGATCAGCCCGCCGCTGCCGCCGATGCTGGCCAAGGCGGTCAAGACCATGCCCCAGGGCGACCTGCTGTACGAGCCGAAATGGGACGGCTTCCGCTGCATCGTGTTCCGCGACGGCGACGAGGTGGAGCTGTCCAGCCGCGGCGAGAAGCCGCTCACCCGCTACTTCCCCGAGCTGGTCGAGGCGGTGCGGCGCGAGCTGCCCGAGCGGTGCGTGGTGGACGGCGAGATCGTCCTGCCGAAGGGGACGCGCCTCGACTTCGACGGCCTCCAGCAGCGCATCCACCCCGCCGCGTCGCGGATCAAGCTGCTGTCGGAGGAGACGCCCGCGTCGTTCGTGGCGTTCGACCTGCTGGCGGTCGGCGACGAGTCGCTGCTGGAGGCGCCGCTCGGCGAACGGCGGCGGCGGCTCGTCGACACCCTCGCGGGAGTGAAGGCGCCGATCCACGTGACGCCCGCGTCCGACTCCTACGAGCTGGCGCTGCGCTGGTTCGACGAGTTCGAGGGCGCCGGGCTGGACGGCGTGATCGCCAAGCCGCGCGACACCGTGTACGAGCCCGACAAGCGCGTCCTGTTCAAGGTCAAGCACGAGCGCACCGCCGACTGCGTGGTGGCGGGCTTCCGCTGGCACAAGTCGGGCCCCATCGTGGGGTCGCTGCTGCTCGGGCTCTACAACTCGGCGGGCAACCTCCAGCATGTCGGGGTCGCGGCCTCGTTCACGATGAAGCGCCGCGCCGAATTGGTCGAGGAGCTGCAGCCCTACCGGCTGGAGAACCTCGCCGAGCATCCGTGGGCCGAGTGGGCGAACCAGAGCGAGGCGACCGTCGGCCGGATGCCGGGCGCCGTCTCCCGCTGGACGGGCAAGAAGGACCTCAGCTGGGTGCCGCTGCGTCCCGACCTGGTGGTGGAGGTGGCGTACGAGGCGATGGAGGGCGACCGCTTCCGGCACACCGCCCGCTTCCGCAACTGGCGCCCCGACCGCACGCCGGAGTCCTGCACGTACGAGCAGCTCGAAGTGCCCGTGGCCTATGACCTGAGCGACATCTTCAGCGGCGGGGCGACGAAGGCGCGGGTCGACCGCTGAGGGCCCGGGGCCGGGCGCGGCGGCGTGCCGCGCCCGGCACTCCTCGGCGGCGGGTCAGGGCTGGGTCTCGTTGGCGATGGTCTGCTGGATCAGGTCGCGCTCCGACTGCGCCGACATCTTCGCCTGCGCGAACGGGCGCAGGTAGGTCTGGTGGACGCCGGGGACGCGGTCCTCGACGACGAAGGTCGCCTTGGTGGAGATCTCGGCGCCCGATGTCCGGACGGTCGGCAGCGTCTTGAAGTCGGCCTTCATCTCGTCCTTGCCGATCCTCGTCATCACGTAGCCCCGCTGGTTGTTGTAGAAGCGCAGGTGCGGGTTGATCGCGAGGTACGGGTGGTCGGCGGGGTCGGAGTCCTTGCCGTCGCCGGTGCTGGTGATGGACGTGCACACCAGCTCCGTCCCGACCGTCCTGGAGCCGGGGTCGTCGTAGTCGGCCTTCAGGTCGCTCGCCCAGTGGGCGTGGACGTCGCCGGTGAGCACGACCGGGTTGCGGACCCCGGCGTCCAGCCAGCCCTTGGTGATCCGGTCGCGGGACGCGACGTAGCCGTCCCAGGCGTCCATCGAGGTCTTCTTGACGGGGCCGGCGGTGTTGTCGCGCTGGGCGAAGAACACCTGCTGGCCGAGGACGTCCCAGCGGGCGCGGGAGCGGCGGAACCCGTCCAGCAGCCACGCCTCCTGCGCGTTGCCGGTGATGGAGCGCTTCGGGTCGGCGGCCTCGGGGCAGTCCTTGTAGCCGTCGCCGCAGCCCTGGTCGTCGCGGAACTGCCGCGTGTCGAGCATGTGGAAGCCGGCGAGGCGGCCCCACTGGACGCGCCGGTAGATCTGCATGTCCGGCCCCTTCGGGACCGAGCGCCGGCGCAGCGGCATGTTCTCGTAGTACGCCTGGAACGCGGCGGCGCGGCGGGCGCGGAACGCCTCGTAGGACGGGGAGTCGGAGTCGGCCTCGGGGATGTCGTCCGCCCAGTTGTTCTCCACCTCGTGGTCGTCGAACACGACGAGCCACGGCGCGGCCTCGTGCGCGGCCTGGAGGTCGCGGTCGGACTTGTACTGGGCGTGCCGCAGCCGGTAGTCCGCCAGCGTGACCGTCTCGGGCCCCTCGTGGTCGCGGACGTTGCCGCCGGGGATGGTGTAGACGCCCTTCTTGTACTCGTACTGGTAGTCGCCCAGGTGCAGGACGAGGTCGGGGTTCTCTTCGGCGAGCCGCCGATACGCCGTGAAATAGCCGTGTTCGAACTGGCTGCAGCTGACGAACGCCATCGCGAGGGTGGGGCCGTAGGTGGCCGGGTGCGGGGCGGTGCGGGTCCGTCCGACCGGGGAGATGTGCGTGCCGGCGCGGAACCGGTACCAGTACTCGCGGCCGGGGCGCAGGCCGTTCAGCTCGATGTGGACGGAGTGGGCGGACTGGGGGCGGGCGGCGGCGGTGCCGCGCCGCACGATCCGGTGGAAGCGCTCGTCGGACGCGACCTCCCAGCGGACGGGGACGGTGCGGGCCGGCATGCCGCCGAGACCGTCCTCGGCGAGGGGGTTCAGGGCCAGCCGGGTCCAGAGGACGAACCCGTCCGGATCGGGGTCGCCGGACGCGACGCCGAGCGTGAACGGGTCGCCGGGCAGGTCGCGGGACTTCTGGCCCGGAGCGGCGTGCGCGGTCCCGGGCAGGACGGTGGTGGCGGCGACGGTGGCGGTGGCGAGACCGCTCGTGACGAGGAACGCGCGCCGGTTCAGCGGGTGGGCGGAGTCGGCCATGAGGAGCGACCTTTCGGAGGGGATCCGGCATTGATCGCCGGACAGCCTCACGAAGATCGGTGACCGATGGGCACCGCGCGGATGACGTGCGCCGCAACAGAAACGATCTTTTGGGCGGCACTTGAAGATCATGCAGCGCGGCGGGAAGGATGCTAGGCTAGCCAACTTAGAAGTTGCGCACAGAAAACCCAATCCTATAAATAGGAGTGTAGCCGAAGCATGGGACTCCGTCAAGCGGACGCTGTCAACCCCGACCGCGAAGATTCCACGCCGATGCGCACCGAGCAGGCGCACGTGTCCCGCGTGTACGCCCGGCTCGACGCCGAGTGGGCGAAGGCCGAGGCCGCGCTGCGCGAGGGCCCGGCGGCGGGCGGCGGCGCCGCGTTCCAGGCGCGGGTCGAGAGCGCCGTCGCGACCGACGAGGCCGCCCGCCGGGTCGCCGTCCTCAGCGGCGTCGAGCACGCCCTGTGCTTCGGCCGCATCGACCACCGCTCCGACGCCGGCGGCCCCGGCGACACGTTCTACATCGGCCGCATCGGCCTGCGCGACGAGGACCACGAGCCCCTCCTGATCGACTGGCGCGCCGCCGCGGCCCGGCCGTTCTACACCGCCACGCCCGGCGCGCCCGGCACCCTCGCGCGCCGCCGCCACCTGCACCTGCGGCACCGCGAGGTCGTCCGGCTGGACGACGAGGTCTTCGACCTGGAGGGCCTGGACGAGTCGGAGCGCCGCGCCATCGTCGGCGAGGCCGCGCTGCTCGCCACCCTGCGCCGCGGCCGGACGGGCCGGATGAGCGACGTGGTCGCGACCATCCAGGAGGAGCAGGACCAGGTCATCCGCTCGGGCCTGCAAGGCGTGCTCGTCGTCCAGGGCGGCCCCGGCACCGGGAAGACTGTCGCCGCCCTGCACCGCGCCGCGTACCTGCTCTACACGCACCGGGACGTCCTCGAACGGCGCGGAGTGCTCGTCGTCGGCCCGAACGCCACGTTCCTCCGCTACATCGAGCAGGTCCTTCCCGGCCTGGGCGAGACGGACGTCGCTCTGGCGACGGTCGGCGAGCTCTATCCCGGCCTCAAGGCGACCGCGCGCGAGACGCCCGAGGTCGCCGTCATCAAGGGCGACATCCGCATGGCCGACCTCGTGCTGGCGGCCATCCACGAACGGCAGCAGGCGCCCTCGGACGGCCTCCACATCGACGTGGAGGGTCTCACCCTCACTGTCGACGGCGAGCAGTGCGCACAGATCCGCGATCGCGCCCGCGCGCTGCGTCTCCCCCACAACGTCCAGCGGCGCCGCTTCGTCCACGACATGCTCGAAGCCCTCGCCGTCAACCGGGCCGAGCAGTACGACCGCATCATGGACGAGCCCCTGGAGGAGATGGCGAAATCCGGCGGGCTCCCCGGCTGGCTCCAGGAACTCATCGACGAGGCCGAAGACGAACCCCTCCTGGACGAGACCGACCTCCGCCTTGCCAAGGAGGCCCTCTGGCAGGACCCGGCCGTCCGCAAGGCACTCAACGAACTCTGGCCCGAGCTGACCCCGCAGCAGTTCCTGACCGACCTCTACGCCTCCCCCGACGCCCTCGCCCGCCTCAGCGCCCGGGGCGGCCTCGACTGCGCGCCCCTGCACCGTCCGGCGGGCTCCCCGTGGACGGTCTCCGACGCCCCCCTCCTCGACGAGGCCGCCGAGCACCTGGGCAGGGACGACTCCGCCGACCGGGTCCGGCAGCGCGCCGCCGACGCCGCCCGCGCCGAGGAGGAGCGCTACGCCCGCGAGGTCATCGAGTCCGCGGGCACCACGAACCTGCTCTCCGCACGCGACGTGATCTCCGCGGGCGAGCTGGCCGAACGCCACCACGACGGCGGCCCGCCCCTCACCACCGCGCAGCGCGCCCTCGCCGACCGCGAATGGGTGTACGGCCACGTGATCGTGGACGAGGCGCAGGAACTCTCCGAGATGGCCTGGCGGACGGTGATGCGCCGCATCCCCACCCGCTCCCTCACCGTCGTCGGCGACATCGCGCAGACCGGCAGCGCCGCGGGCGCCGCCACCTGGGGCCAGATGCTCGACCGCTACGTCCCGGGCCGCTGGCGGGAGCAGCGCCTGCTGGTCAACTACCGCACGTCGGCCGCCATCATGCGGGTCGCCGCCGGCGTCCTCGCCGCCGTCGACCCGGGCCAGACACCACCCGAGCCCGTCCGCGACGACGGACCGCCGCCCACCGCGGTGGCCCTACCGGTCACCGAGCTCCCGGCGCTCGTCAAGTCCGAACTCGCCCTCATCACCGACCACGCCTCCGCCGAGGGCCGCCTCGCCGTCATCGCCTCCGGAGCCCGCCACGCCGCCGTCCTGAACGCCCTCCCGGACGCCGCCGCCGGCGCGACCCCCGAGGCGCTCGACTCCCCCGTCGTCGTCCTCACCACCGAGGAGGCGAAGGGCCTGGAGTTCGACGCGGTCATCGTCGTGGACCCGTCCGGCATCCTGGCCGAATCCCCCAAGGGCGGCCAGGACCTCTACGTCGCCATGACCCGCCCCACCCGCCGCCTCACCATCCTCCACAACAACGACCTCCCGCCCCTCCTAGCGTCCCTGGAGTAGGACCGCGAGGGTCTGGCCGCGGTGAACCGCGCGAGGCGCTAGTCGCGGCGCCGGCCGAGCGGCCGCCGCCAGGACAGGCCCGTCCCGGGGATGCGGAACGTGACCTGGCGGCGCCCGTCGGCCGAGCGGGTGTAGCGGGCGCCGCGAGCGCCGACGCTGTGCCCGACCCCCTTCTTCGACAGATTGATGCGGAACGGTCCCATCCGGATCGCTTTCCGATAGCTCCAACCCATGCGGACGGGGATGCCCCTGAACGCGGCCGGCATCCCCGCCGCCCTTCCCGGACAGACCGAGATCATGGTTTCGGACGGGCCGCCGGCCGCAAGGGCAGGAGGTGACCAAATACGGTCCGAGTTCGTCGTGCGCCGCCCTTTACCGGACGTCCCGGGGCGAGGAGCGTGTGCCCCCGTAGAGATCATTCCTCAGCCCCGGAGGTGCGGGTTGGCCAGGCGATCCCTGAGACGGACCCGGCGGACGATGACGGTGGCCGCGCTGACCGGCGCCGCGCTCGCCGGCGCGGGCGGCGGCGCCACCGCGCTGGCCCGGCCGTCCCCGAAGATCGTGGTGAAGGACGGTGTGACCCAGCCGGTCTTCTCCTACGAGGACGCGATCCGCGAGCACGTCTACGTCGAGTCGAGCGTGGACAGCGACCGCGACGGCAGGAAGGACCGGGTCAACGTCGACATCATCCGGCCCAAGGAGACCGAGCACGGCCTCAAAGTGCCGGTGATCATGGACGAGAGCCCGTACTACGACAACGCCGGGCGCGGCAACGAGAGCGAGCTCAAGACCTACGACGCCGGCGGGAACCCGGTGAAGTTCCCGCTGTACTACGACAACTACTTCGTCCCGCGCGGGTACGCGTTCCTGGCCGTGGACATGGTCGGGACGACCCGCTCCGACGGCTGCCCGGTCAGCGGCGGGCCCACCGACGTCCTCGGCGGCAAGGCCGTGGTCGACTGGCTCAACGGCCGGGCGAAGGCGTACGGGCCGGACGGCGACCCGGTGCGGGCGACGTGGACGACCGGCCGCACCGGCATGATCGGCAAGTCCTACGACGGGACGCTCGCCAACGGCGTCGCCGCGACCGGCGTCGAGGGGCTGGAGACCATCGTCCCGATCTCGGCGATCAGCAGCTGGTACGACTACAGCCGCATGAACGGCGTCAAGTACACCGACGACGAGCAGCCGTGGCTCGCCTCCTACGTCGACACCGACCCGCCGGAGAAGTGCGCGGCCGTCAACGCCGGCCTGGACGAGGGCGAGGACGACGCCACCGGCAACTACAACGCGTACTGGAAGACCGCCGACTACCGGGACGGGACGATCGCCCGCGCGTCCCGCGTCCGCGCGAGCATCTTCGCCGCGCACGGCGTCAACGACCTGAACGTCAAGGACGACCAGTTCGCCGAGTGGTGGCAGGCCCTCGCCCGGCGCGGCGTGGAGCGCAAGGTCTGGCTGACGCAGCGCGGCCACGTCGACCCGTTCGACACCCGCCGCGACGCGTGGGCGGCCACCCTGCACCGCTGGTTCGACCACGAGCTGCAGAAGATCCCGAACGGCATCACGCGGGAGCCGCGCGCCGACATCGAGATCGGCCCCGACCAGTGGATCACCCAGCCGGACTGGCCCGCGCGCGACGCCCGCGGCATCGTCCTGCGCCCCGGCGCCGGCGGAACCCTCGGCCTGGACCGCGCGCCCCGCGGCACGACGGCGGCGTTCACCGACGCCCCCGGCCCGCGCGGCCAGGGCTACGCCGAGAGCGCGATGGTCGCCGACCCGACGGCGGCCCGGCCGTACCGGACGGCGTTCGTCTCCGCGCCGCTGCCGCGGACCGGCCGCCTCTCCGGCACCCCCGACGCCCGTCTGAAGATCAGACTCGACCGGCCCACGGCCAACCTCACGGCGCTGCTCGTCGACTACGGCGAGGACACCCGCGTCGACTACCTCGGCTCCGGCTCCGGCATCCGCACCCTCGGCACCGAGGACTGCCACGGTGAGAGCACGCCCGCCGACGACGCCTGCTACAAGCGGACCGAGGTCACGACGGTCACGTCGCCGGTGAACGTGGTCGCCCGCGGCTGGCTCGACGCCCAGAACGCCCGCTCCCTGAGCCGCCCCAGGCCGCTGGAGCCGGGCCGCTACTACACCGTCGGCTGGGAGACGCTCAGCCAGGAGTACCTGCTGAAGAAGGGCCACCGCCTGGCCCTCGTCCTCGCCGGGACGGACGCCGACTACAACGCCGAGACCCCCACCGGCGCCCAGGTCACCCTCGACCTGCGCGGCAGCTCCGTCACCGTCCCGGTGGCCGCCGCCGAGGACGACCCGGCCGCCATGATCGCCCCGCCGCGCCCCGCCACCACCTGGCGCGGCCCGGCCGAGGTGACCCTTCCCGTCCAGGAGCGCGAGCTCTACTGACCCGCGGCAGGCCCGCCGCCCGCCGCCCGCTCCCGGGCGGCGGGCCCGCCCGGACGGCGGTCAGGACTGGTTGTCGGTGTCCTTGCTGGGCTGGACGCGCTTGGGCTCGCCCGGCATCTTCGGGTAGTTGGGCGGATACGGCATGTCGCCGAGCCCGTGGTCCTTCTCGTCGCGGTCGGCCATGTCGAGCAGGGCCTCCAGGGAGAACGACTCGTCGTCGATGGACGCGTGGAGGTCGCCCAGCTCGGCGAAGCGGGCGGGCATCGTGGCGATGGTGAAGTCGCGCGGGTCGACGCCGGGCAGCTCGTCCCAGGTGACGGGCGCGGAGACCGGGGCGTGCGGGGCGGGGCGGACGCTGTAGGCCGACGCGATCGTCCGGTCGCGGGCGTTCTGGTTGAAGTCGACGAAGATCTGCTCGCCCCGCTCCTCCTTCCACCACTTGGTCGTGACCTCGGCGGGGACGCGGCGCTCCACCTCGCGGCCGAAGGCCAGGGCGGCCCGGCGGACCTCGGTGAACGTCCAGCGGGGCTCGATGCGGACGTAGATGTGCACCCCGCCCTTGCCGGACGTCTTGACGTACCCCGTGAAGCCCAGCTCGGACAGCAGGTCGCGGGCCGGGCCGAGGGCCACCCGGACGGCGTCGGCGAAGCCCGTGCCGGGCTGCGGGTCGAGGTCGATGCGCAGCTCGTCCGGGTGGTCGACGTCGCCCTCCCGGACGGGCCACGGGTGGAAGGTGAGGGTGCCGAGGTTCGCGGCCCACGCGATCACGGCGGGCTCGGTCGGGCAGACCTCGTCGGCGAAGCGGCCGCTCGGGAAGGCGATGCGGGCCGTCCGCACCCAGTCGGGCGCGCCCTTCGGGACGCGTTTCTGGTAGAACGCGTCGGACCTGCCCGCGCCCATGCCGGCCTGGCCGCGCGCGTAGTCCTCCCGGGTGGCCATCTTGGCGCCCTCGAACACCCCGGCGGGCCAGCGCTCCAGCGTCGTCGGACGGTCGCGGGTCGCGCGGAGGATGCCGTCCGCGACGGCCAGGTAGTACTCCACCAGCTGCCGCTTGGTGTAGCCGTGCTCCGGGAAGTAGACCTTGTCGGGGTTGGTCACCTTGACGAGCCGATCCCCGACCGGGATCTCGATGTAGGGCGAGGCCATGACTGCACGTTAACCCACGTGTACGACAGTCCGCCGGAACGTCCCCGCCGGGTATTTTCGGAGGCATGGAGAAGATCCGCAAGAGCGAGGACGAGTGGCGGGCGCAGCTCAGCCCCGAGGAGTTCCGCGTGCTGCGCGAGGCGGGCACGGAGAAGCCGTTCACCGGCGAGTACACCGACACCGAGACGGTCGGCGTGTACCGGTGCCGCGCCTGCGGCACCGAGCTGTTCCGGTCGGAGACGAAGTTCGAGAGCCACTGCGGCTGGCCGTCGTTCTACGAGCCGTCCGAATCCGACAAGGTCACCCTGATCGAGGACCGCTCCTTCGGCACGGTCCGCACGGAGGTGCGGTGCGCGGTGTGCGACTCGCACCTGGGGCACGTGTTCCACGGCGAGGGCTACAGCACCCCGACCGACGACCGGTACTGCATCAACTCCGTCTCGCTGACCCTCGAACCCGCCGAGTAGGCAACCGGGGAGGACGCTCGGGCGTCCCACGGACGACGGCTCACGGCCAGGGGGTCTCCATGAGCGAGTCCGATTCCGGCGCGCCCTACTCTGACGGGCCCTACTCCAACGGGCCCTACTCCGACACGCCCGAACCCGACGAGTTCGACCACTACACGACCGCTCTGCTGTTCGGCGGGCCGACGCGGGTCGTCCAGGTCGCGGTGTTCATGCTCCACGAGCGGCGCCGCGTCCGGATCTCCCGCGCCACCCGCCGGATCGAGGCCGTGCCGCACGGGCCCGCCGACCCGGAGGACGACCCCGTGCAGGCCGCCGTCCTCGACGAGATCCCCGCCGTGGGCCGCCCGCTCGGGCAGGTCATCGCGGCGGTCGCCGCCTCGCCGGAGGTGCTCGCCGTCGCCGACGCCATGCGCGAGGTCGGGCTGATGCGCGGCGCGCGGCTGCGGCTCCGCCCCACCCGCCAGGGCAGGGCGCTCCGCCGGGCGATCGCCGAGGAGCTGGGCGGGTCGCGGCCCGAGCGGGTCGCGGTACTCGGGCCCGCCGGCGTCGAGGACGCCCGGATGCGGGAGATCCTGGAGGCCGACGACCCGAAGCCGATCGACCTCCCGCACGGCCGGGGACGCGGCCGCGGCCACGGCGGCACTGGCGGCGGGTACCGCAGCGGGGCCGACGGCGACGGCGGCGACTTCGGAGGCGGCGACGGCGCCGGGTACTAGGGAGTCTCGCCGACCTCGCAGTCGTCCTTGTCGCTCCGCTCGTCGGCGAGGACGACGCCGCCGTCGTCGTCGCTCCCGCCGTGGACGAAGACGCGGGGGCTCGTCGCCGACGCCGTCCTCCACTGCCGATCCGGCCCGCCCCCGGGCGGATCAGGCCAGGTTCGCGACCAGTTCGGCGACCGGCTTGCGGCGGCCGGTGTAGAACGGGACCTCCTCGCGGGTGTGCACCCGCGCCCTCGCGCCGCGCAGATGGCGCATCAGGTCGACGATGCGGTGCAGCTCGTCGGCCTCGAACGCCAGCATCCACTCGTAGTCGCCGAGCGCGAACGACGACACGGTGTTGGCCCGGACGTCGGGGTAGTCGCGCGCCATCTTGCCGTGCTCGGCGAGCATCGCGCGGCGCTCCTCGTCCGGCAGCAGGTACCACTCGTACGACCGGACGAACGGGTACACGCACACGTAGTCGCGCGGCTGCTCGTCGGCGAGGAACGCGGGGATGTGGCTCTTGTTGAACTCCGCGGGGCGGTGCAGCGCCATCTGCGACCAGACCGGCTCGCTGGCGCGGCCCAGGGCCGTCCGGCGGAACCGGGTGTAGACCTCCTGGAGGTCGTCGGACGTGGGCGCGTGCCACCAGAACATGTAGTCGGCGTCCGCGCGCAGCCCGGCGACGTCGTAGGCGCCGCGGGTGGTGACGTCCTTCTGGCCGGCCTGGTCGAGGAGGTCCTGCACCTCGGCGGCGTCCTGCTCGCCGAGCGTGCCGGGCTTCGCGACGCGGAAGACCGACCACATCGTGTAGCGGATGACGTTATTGAGTTCGCGTGCCTTCGGCTTGCCCGCCGGCTCGGTCATGTTCTGCTCCTTCTCGACTGCCTCGGCTGCGCAGATGGTCCAGCACCCGGCTCGCCGCCGCGCGCGCCGAGGCGATGCACGCGGGGATGCCGAGACCGTCGTAGGCGGCGCCCGCGACGGCGAGCCCCGGCGCACCGGCGACCGCGGCCCGGACCCTGGCCACGCGGTCGGCGTGGCCCACGTTGTACTGCGGGAGGCCGCCGCCCCAGCGGGTCACCCGCGTCTCGGCGGGCAGCTCCCGGGCGCCGCACGTCGCGGCGAGCTCGGCCATGGCGGCGGCGACCAGCTCCTCGTCGGGGCGCTGGAGCGTCCGCTCCTCGCCGAACCGCCCGATGGAGCAGCGCACCGCGATGACGCCGGGGTCGCGGTCGCGCAGGTGCGGCCATTTCACCGAGCTGAACGTGACGGCCTTGACCCCGCGGCCGCCGCGCTCGGGGTCGCTCTCCACGCCCGGGACGAGGTAGCCGCTGCCCGCGGGCAGGCGGGGGAACGCGCCGTCCCGGTAGGCGAGCGTGATGATCGCCATGCTGGCGTACTCGATGCCGGCCAGCTCCCGGGCGGCGGCCGGGACGTCCGGCTCGAGCAGCCGGGACGCGGGGGCCGCCGGCACCGCGATCACCACGGCGTCGGCGTCGAGGTACTCGGGGTCGCGGGTCGAGCCGACGGTGAGCCGCCAGCCGTCCTCGCGGCGGCGCAGCACGCGGACCGTCGCGCCGGTCCGGACCGTCCCGCCGGCGGCGGCGATGTCGGCGGCGACCAGGTGCGGGAGCGTGCCCAGGCCGTCCGGGAGGGTGGCGAACACGGGGCCGGCGTCCTTGGGCGCGGCGTCCCGGACGCCCTGGACGGCGCTGATCAGCGAGCGGTGGCCGCGCGCGGCGGCGGCGACGGCGGGCAGCGTCGAGTCAAACGACAGCAGCTCGACCCGGCCCGCGTACACGCCGCCGAGCAGCGGCTCGACGAGCCGGTCGACGACCTCGCGGCCGACGCGGGCGCCGATGAAGTCGGCGACGGACACGTCCCCGCCGCGCGGCGTCTCCGGCATCACCAGGTCGAGCGGGACGCGGGCGAGCCCGGCCGGCGACAGCACCTGCGACGCGGCGAGGGCCTTCAGGTCGGACGGGACGCCCATGACCTGGCCGGCCGGGATCGTGCGCAGCGCGCCGCGGCTGAAGATCGCCGAGGACGTGGTGCCGGGATGCACGAGGTCGGCGGAGCGGCCGAGGTCGCGCACGAGGTCCATGCCCTCGGGGCGGCGGGCGAGCATCGACTCGGCGCCCTCGTCCACGGGGACGCCGGCGATCTCGCCGACCCGCAGCTTGCCGCCGATCTCCGGGGAGCCTTCGAGTACGGTGACCCGCACGCCGTCCCGGGCGAGCACGCGGGCGGCGGCGAGGCCCGCGATGCCGCCCCCGACGACGACGGCATGGGACGTGGTCATGCCCTCCAGCCTTCCAGACGTTCCGCCGGATCGCGCACCGGGGCGGCCGGAGCGGCGAGTGTCACATCCGCAGGACGGCCCCTGCCCCCGGACCCGGCCCGGCCCGGATTTTGTCGCCGATGTGACAAGATCCGAAGCACTGTGCCAGTAGATACTGGCGGGCATGACCTCCTGGAAGACTCCACTCGCCGCCGCAGCGGCGCTCCTGCTCGCCGCCGGGCTCGCGTCGCCGGCCTCCGCCGCGACCCGCGGCGACTTCAAGCCGGTGTCCCTGCCGTTCTTCTGGCCGAACAACTACCTCTACGACGTCGACGCCGCCTCGCCCGACAGCGTCTGGATCGCCGGGCTCCAGGGCGAGGTGGTCATCCCCGGCCCCATCCCGGGGACGGGCCAGACGGTCGCCGGCAACCCCGTCGTCCGGCGCTGGAAGAACGGGCGCTGGGTGGAGTACGACCTCCAGAACCTGCCCAACCACGCGTCGGTCACCGACGTCGACGCCGTCGGCCCCGAGGACGTGTGGATCGGCGGCACCAGGCTCGGCGACGGGACCGCCGGGGCGGGCGGCCCCTACCTGGGCCACTTCACCGGCTCGCGGTTCGACGAGGTCGCCCTGCCGTCCGCCTCCCGGACCCTGACCGTCCAGGCGGGCGCGGACGGCGTCTGGGTGACCGTCGACAGCGGCGTCTACCGCCGGACGGGCGACACCTGGACGTACGTCACCACCCTCCCGAGCGTCTACCTGCGCCAGTCCACCATCCGGGCCGACGACGACATCTGGGTCCTCAGCACGCCCGGCCAGTACGACCGGACGCTGGAGGCGCACCACTGGGACGGGAGCTCCTGGACGCAGGTCCCGGTGAACCAGCCGCCCGAGGGCATCACCGGCATCACCGACATGGTGGCCGTCTCCCCCACCGAGGCGTGGGCCGTCGGCACCAGCTACCGCACGTCCCCGGCCGCGCCCCTCCTGGTGCGCTGGGACGGCGCCGCGTGGAACAGCGTCACCCCGCCGCCCGGCCTCAACGCGCTCACCCGGATCGTCAAGGGCGGGGACGGGACGCTGTGGGCCCTCGGCCACCTGCTCGACGAGCCCGCGAAGCCCGGCCTGCTCCGCTACAGCGGCGGGACGTGGGAGCGCGTCCCGACCACCGCCGTCCCGAACCGGAGCAACATCTACGCGACCGAGCTGGCCGTCGTCCCCGGAACCGGCGCCCTGTGGACGCTCGGGTCCGTGAACATCGGCGGCCCCGCCCTGCTCACCGACGGCTGACGCCGCGACGTGATCGGGCGCGGCGGCGGCTCGCGATCACGGTCCGTGCAGGGGCCGGGCCGTGGTCGGAGTGCCCCGCTTCGTGGCCCTTTCGTGACTCGGGCCGGGGAACGGCGGCGCCGTGCCGCCTCGTCCAAGGCCCATGCGGAACGTCAGGAATGTCACATCTGCGCTGGTCGTGCTGCTGCTGGCCGGGGGCCTGGCCGCATGCGGCGGCGGCGACTCCGGCCAGTCGGAGGCCGTGGACCGGGGCGGCGCCGCCGCCCCGGCGCCCGCCAGTGCCCGGAACGAGGCGGGGCCGGCGGGGAGCACCGGCGACCGGACGACCGGGAAGGGCGCGCGGGCGCCGCTGCCGACCGGGCACGAGGTCGTCCACACGGCGACCCTGCGGGTCCGCGCCGGGGACGTGGAGGCCGCCGCCGCCAAGGCCAAGCAGCTGGCGGCCGCGGCGGGCGGCTACGTCGAACGGGAGTCCAGCTCCAGCGACCCGGCCCGGTCGCAGCTCTCGCTGAAGATCCCCGCCGACCGCTACGCCGAGGTGCTGAACGGGCTGAGCACGCAGCTCGGCAGCAGGCTCTCGCTCTCCCAGGAGGCCGAGGACGTCACGGGCGAGGTCGCCGACGTCGACGCCCGGGTGCGGTCGGCGAAGGCCGCGCTGGAGTCGTTCCGCAAGCTGCTCGACCGGGCGAACTCGGTCGGCGAGGTCATCAACGTCGAGCAGGAGATCGCCGAGCGGGAGGCCGACCTCGAGGCGCTCCAGGCGCGGCAGAACTCGCTCAAGCACCGCACGCAGTACGCGACGGTGACCCTGACGCTGTCGACCAAGGCCGCGGCGCCCAAGGAGGACGAGGAGCGCGGCGGGTTCGTCGGCGGGCTCCAGAACGGCTGGGACGCGTTCACCGCGTTCGTCGGCGGCCTCGCCGCCGTGCTGGGCTGGCTGCTGCCGTTCCTCGTCGCGGGGGCCGCGATCGGCTACCCGCTGTTCGCCTTCCGGCGCCGGGTCCGCGCCCGGTTCGGCGGCCGCCGCAGGCCCGCGCCCGCACCCGCACCCGCACCCTCAGCCGGACCGGAGAAGGCCGCCGCGGGCGCGGGACCGGCGCAGCAGCCGCCCGCCTAGGGCCCCGCGCTAGTCCCTGTCCTCGCTGCTCGCCTCGTGGACCAGGTCCGCGAGGCGGGCGAGGACGCCGGGGTCGGTGGACGGCAGCACGCCGTGGCCCAGGTTGAAGATGTGGCCCTCGGCGGTGCGGCCCCTCGCCAGCACGTCGCGGGCCCGCCGCTCCACCGTCTCCCACGGCGCGAACAGGATCGCCGGGTCGAGGTTGCCCTGCAGGGCCTTGCCCGGCTCGACGCGGCCGACGGCCTCGTCCAGCGGGACCCGCCAGTCGACGCCGACGACGTCCGCCCCGGCCTCGCCCATCGGGCCGAGCAGCTCGCCCGTCCCGACGCCGAAGTGGATGCGCGGCACGCCCAGCGGCTCGACCTCGGCGAAGATGCGGCGGGTGTGCGGCAGCACCGACTCGCGGTAGTCCTGCGGGGCGACCGCGCCGACCCACGAGTCGAAGACCTGCACGGCGCTCGCGCCGGCCGCGACCTGAAGCTTCAGGAACGCGATCGTGAGGTCGGCGAGGCGGCCCAGGAGGCTCGCCCACAGCTCGGGCTCGCCGTACATCATCGCCTTGGTGCGCTCGTGGTTCTTGGACGGGCCGCCCTCGATCAGGTACGAGGCGAGCGTGAACGGGCCGCCCGCGAAACCGATCAGCGGCGTCGCGCCCAGCTCGCCGACCAGGCCCTCGACGGCCTCGGTCACGTACGGGACGTCGTCGGGGACGAGGGGCCGCAGCACGCCGAGGTCGGCCGCCGAGCGGATCGGGTCGGCGATGACCGGGCCGACGCCCGGCTTGATGTCGAGGTCGACCCCGATGGCCTTGAGCGGGACCATGATGTCGCTGAAGAAGATCGCCGCGTCCACCGCGTACCGGCGCACCGGCTGCATCGTGATCTCCACGATCATGTCGGGGCGGGTGCACGACTCCAGCATCGCGACGCCCTCGCGGACCCGCAGGTACTCGGGCAGCGAGCGTCCGGCCTGCCGCATGAACCACACCGGCGTGTGCGGCACCGGCCGCCGCCGGCAGGCCAGCAGGAAGGGGCTCCCGGCGAGCGCGGCATCGCCGGGCGTGTTCGGAGAGTCGTCGTTCGGGCGGGCGGAGTCAGCGGTCACGGTGCGATCGTCCCACGAACCCCCCGGAGGAGGGCACCGGGGTGACGCCCGAGCCGAAACGAACTTCCGGACACGCCGAGCGAAGTCCCGCATTCTGTCACCGGCGCGTGCGAACGTGATGCGTGTCATAGCCGAGGGAGGTTCCCCCTTGTACTGCTCCACCTGCGGTGATGAACGTATGTTCGAGCAGCCGCCGTGTCCGGACGGGCACGGTGCGGAGTGCCCGGAGCGGGCCTGCGTCGAATGCGGCGCGGCCGTCCTGGTCGGTCTGCCGCCGGCGCCCCTCCCCGTCCGCGAGAGCGGGCCCGGGTCCGGCTCCGCGACCGCCCCGGCGCCCGGCCGCAGCGCCGGCCGCGCCGTCACCGTGCGGACCGCGGCCTGAACGGCCCGGCCCCCGAAACGAAACCACCTGTGCCGTGCCTGTTTCCCCTCCGCGTCCTCCCGTCGCCCCGCGCGGCGGCGTCCCGTCCCGGCAGCACCGACCCGATCCACGCCCCGGCGTCCAGCCACTCCCCCGCGACCAGGCCGGCCCACCTATGAATCCACCTGCCTTCCAGCGGGCCGTCGACACGCTGCGCGCGTTCCTCGACGGCCCCGCCGTCCGGCCGGAGCTCGACCTGGAGGACATGCCCGCCCCGCAGCGCCTCGCGCCCCACGCGGCGGCCATGTCCGGCAGCGTCTACCGCGACGACGACACCGAGGTCGCCACCGGGCGCCTCATCGTCCTGTACGACCCCGACGGCAGATCCGGCTGGACGAACGGCTTCCGGGTCGTCGCCTACATCCGCGCCGACCTGGAGCCCGACATCGCCGCCGACGAGCTGATCGGCTCCGTCGCGTGGGACTGGCTGCTCGAGGCGCTGGAGCCCACCGGGTACGCGGGCGTGTCCGGGACGATCACCCGGGCGGTGTCGGAGAGCTTCGGCGACAAGCGCGACGAGCCGTCCACCACCGAGCTGGAGCTGCGCGCCTCCTGGTCCCCGACCGGGGACGACCTCGCCGGCCACGTCGCGGCCTGGTGCGAGGTGATGTGCACCACGGCCGGGCTGCCGCCCGCGGGCGTCGCGGCCCTGCCGGATCGGCCGGGCGGCGCGGGCAGTTGAAAGACGTACGGTAGGGGGCGTGAGCACAGCGTCCGAGACCGAGGCGGCGGGGGAGAACACGGAAGCAGTGGGAGTGTCCGAAACGCGCGCCACCGGCCCCCAAGGGGAGTCCGGTGCGGATGAGACGGCCGTCGAGCAGCCGCCCGGCACCGCTGCCGGGCAACCGGGGCGGGAGCAGGGCCCGGAGACCGCGGAGGCCGACACCGGCCCCCCGGCCGTCCCGCTGCTGGAGCCGCGCGAGGGCGTCCCGCCCGTGGTCGTCGGCGCCGCCGAACTGGACCGTGTCATCGCGGCGTTCGCCGCGGGCACCGGGCCGGTCGCGGTCGACGCCGAGCGCGCCTCCGGCTACCGGTACGGGCAGCGCGCCTACCTCATACAGCTGCGCCGCGCGGGCGCCGGCACCGCGCTGATCGACCCGATCGCCTGCCCCGACCTGTCCGGGCTGGACGCGGCGCTCGCCGGCGCCGAGATGGTGCTGCACGCCGCCAACCAGGACCTGCCCTGCCTCGCCGAGGTCGGCCTCGTCCCGCGCCGGCTGTTCGACACCGAGCTGGCCGGGCGGCTGCTCGGCTACCCGCGGGTCGGGCTCGGCTCCATGGTCGAGAACGTCCTCGGCTTCCTGCTGGAGAAGGGGCACTCGGCGGCCGACTGGTCCACCCGCCCCCTCCCGGACGACTGGCTCCGCTACGCCGCGCTCGACGTCGAGCTGCTCGTCGAGCTGCGCGACGCCCTCCAGGAGGAGCTGGAGGCCGCGGGCAAGCTGGAGTGGGCGCTGGAGGAGTTCGAGGCGATCCTGTCCTCGCCGCCGAAGCCGCCGCGCCCCGACCCGTGGCGCCGCACGTCCGGCATCCACCGGGTGCGCAACCGGCGGGCGCTCGCCACCGTCCGCGAGGTGTGGACGGCCCGCGACAAGATCGCCCAGGAGCGGGACCTGTCCCCCGGCCGCGTCCTCCAGGACTCCGCGATCATCGAGCTGGCGCAGAAGGCCCCGAAGACCCCCGCCGAGCTGCAGGCCCTCCCCACCATGCGGGGGCGCGGCGCCCGCCGGCACCAGTCGGCGTGGCTGCGCGCCGTCGCCCGCGCCCGCGACCTGTCGGACCGGGCGCTCCCGGAGTCCAACCTCCCCGGCGACGGGCCGCCGCCCGCGCACCGCTGGGCCGACCGCGACCCGGAGGCCGCCAAGCGGCTCACCGCCGCCCGCGCCGTCGTCGCCGCGCTCGCCGACGAGCACTCGATGCCGTCGGAGAACCTCGTGCAGCCCGACTCCGTCCGCCGGCTGGCCTGGACGCCGCCGGCAGAGTCGTCGCCGTCCGCGATCGGCGCGGCGCTCCGCGAACTGGGCGCCCGCGCCTGGCAGGTCGAGCTCACCGCCCAGCCCATCGCCAAGGCGTTCCTCCGCCTCGACACCAAAGGGCAGCTCTGAGACCCCTTGCCGGGGGCGGGTGCCGGGAGCACACTTGCTTAGGTTAGCTTTGCCTAAAAGGCTGGCGCCGGAGCGGCGCCCGCCACAAGGTCCGCGTCATCCGGAGGAGTGCGGCGATGCTACTGGGCAACTTCCTCATCGGGCTGCGGGAGGGGCTTGAGGCCGCCCTGGTCGTCAGCATCCTGATCGCCTATCTGGTCAAGACCGGCAACCGCCGGGCCCTGCTCCCCGTCTGGACGGGGATCGGCGTCGCCGTCGCCCTCTCGTTCGCGTTCGGCATCGCGCTGAGCGCCGCGTCCTCGGAGATGCAGTTCAAGACGCAGGAGCTGTTCGGCGGCATCCTGTCGATCGTCGCGGTGGGGCTCGTCACCTGGATGGTCTTCTGGATGCGCAAGACCGCCCGGTTCATGAAGGCGGAGCTGGAGGGCAGGCTGGAGGGCGCGCTGAACGTCGGGCCGCTCGCCCTCGCCGCCGTCGCGTTCCTCGCCGTCGGCCGCGAGGGCCTGGAGACCGCGCTGTTCCTGTGGACGAACATCTCCAACTCGTCCGGCGGCTCCACCGAGCCGATCATCGGCGCGCTCCTCGGCCTCGCCGTCGCCGTCGCGCTCGGCTACCTGCTCTACCGCGGCGGCCTCAAGATCGACCTGAAGCGGTTCTTCACCTGGACGGGCGCCGCGCTCATCGTCGTCGCCGCGGGCGTGTTCGGCTACGGCTTCCACGACCTCCAGGAGGCCGAGGTCTTCCCCGGCCTGAACGCCGTCGCGCTGGAGCCGCACGTGTTCTTCGCCAAGTTCGGCGACGCGGGCGACTGGATGCAGACGGTGTTCCAGGGGGTCCTGAACGTCACGCCGCAGATCACCTGGCTCCAGCTGATCATGTGGGCGGCGTACCTGGTGCCGGTGATGTTCCTGTTCCTGCGCGGCCCGTCCGCGTCCCGGCCGGCCCCGGCCAAGGCCACCGAGCCGGTCGCGTCCTAGAGGTCGGGGAGCGGGTCGCGGGGCAGGCTGTCGCGGGCGAAGATCTCGGCGTCGGCGGCGTTGACGACGGGCACGTACTCGTCGTCCAGCTCGAACACCGCGCCCGCGAACTCGAACGACGCGCCCGCGCCCGTCTCCACCGGCCCGATCCGGGTGCCGCGCGGGTAGCTGCCCCAGATGGTCTTCGGGGTGCTGCGGCTCAGCGGGCCGGTGGAGATCACCGCGACCTGGTCGTCGGTGACGACGAAGATGAAGCCGGCGCCGCCGCCGTAGGCCGCCGCGGGGAAGATGTAGCGGATCTCCCCGTCGACCCCGAGGAACTCCCGGCAGCGCTCACGGAGCGGGCGTGGCACCGGCATGGCTGTTGAGGCACCTCCCCCGGGGGCGGAACACGGCGGCCGTCACAATCATGCACCGTCCCGGCGGAGCGTGACCAGAGTCAGACCGACGCCAGCGCCGTCGTCGGCGGCAGCCGCGCCGCCCGCACCGCCGGATACAGGCCGGCGGCCGTCCCGATCGCCAGCGTCGCGGCGAGCGCGCCGCCGAGCGCCCACACCGGCACGACCGGCGGCCAGCCCTTCCACAGCGCGAACCCGGCGGTGACGGCCGTGCCGAGCACCGTCCCGGCCGCGCCGCCGAACGCCGACAGCAGCAGCGACTCGGCGAGGAACTGGGTGCGCACCTGCCCGCGGGTCGCGCCGAGCGAGCGGCGCAGCCCGATCTCGCGGCGCCGCTCCAGCACCGAGATCACCATCGTGTTCGCGACGCCGACCCCGCCGACCAGCAGCGCCACCGCGCCGAGCCCGAGCAGCAGCCCGGTGAACGCGCCGGCCGCCGCGGCCTTCGCCTCCAGCGCGTCCGAGGGGCGGCTGACCTCGACCTCCTCGGGATGCTCGGGGTCGACCGTCCGGGCGAGGACGTTCCGCACGTCGTTCACCGACGCGTCCGCGGACCGCTCGTAGACCATGGTCGGACGCCCGTCGAAACCGAGGTGGCGGCGCGCCGCGTCCCAGCCGACGAGGGCGGAGCGGTCGATCTCCGGAGCCAGCTCGGCGGGCCGCAGGACGCCGAGCACGACGAACCACCGCCCGCCGATCCACACCTGGCCGCCCGCCCGGTCGAGGCCCAGCCGCCGCGCGGCCTCCGCGCCGAGCACGACGCCCGGATAGCGTCCCGTGCCCGCGTTCAGCCAGCTTCCGCTCGCCGTCTCCCCGTCGAGCGTGCCGAGCAGGCCGGTCGTGGCGGCCTGCACCGCGATCCCCTGCGTGACCTCCTCCGGGATCTTGTCGGTCCGGCGGACGGTCGCGTCCACCGTCCCCGTCGCGCCGACCGCGGTGACCGGCCCGATCCGCCGCACCATCTCCGGCGCCGACTCCGGCAGCTCCGCCTTCTCCCCGAACAGGGTGTCGCCCGGCCGGGCCGTCAGCAGGTTGGTGCCGAGCCGGTCGAGCCGCCGCAGCAGGTCCTCCTCGCTGGACGAGGAGATCCCGATGACCGCGACCATCGCGGCGATCCCGATCGCGATGCCGAGCGCGGACAGCACGACGCGCGCCGGACGCGCCCTGAGCCCGCCCAGGCCGACGCGCAGCACGTCGGCCGCGCCGAGCCGCGCGGGCACGAGTGCGTCCTTCACCGGCTGCCCGCCTCCGCCCGCTCGTCCGCGACGATCAGCCCGTCCCGGACCCGGACCCGGCGCCGCGCCCCGCCCGCGACCTCCGGGTCGTGCGTGATGATCGCGACGGTGGTGCCGGCCCGGTTCAGCTCGTCCAGCAGGGCGAGCACCTCGGAGCCCGCCGCCGTGTCGAGATTGCCGGTCGGCTCGTCCGCGAGGAGCAGGTCGGGCTCGCCCACCACGGCGCGCGCGACCGCGACCCGCTGCTGCTCGCCGCCGGAGAGCTCGTGCGGCCGGTGCCCGGCCCTGCCGCCGAGCCCGACGCGTTCGAGCGCGGCCCGCGCCCGCTCCCGCCGCTCCCGCACGCCGGCGCCGCCGTACAGCAGCCCGTCCGCGACGTTGTCGAGCGCGCTCACGCCCGCCGCCAGATGGAACTGCTGGAACACGAACCCGATGTGCCGTGCCCGCAGCGCCGACAGCTCCCGGTCGCCGAGGCCCGCGACCTCGTGCCCGGCGACCCGCACGCTGCCCCCGGTCGGCCGGTCGAGCGTCCCGATCATGTGCAGCAGCGTCGACTTGCCCGACCCGGACGGCCCGACGATCGCGACCATCTCCCCCGGCGCGACCACCAGGTCGACGCCCTTCAGCGCCGCGACGCCGCCCGCGTACTCCTTCGCCACCCCGGCCAGCTCGACGATGTTGTCGCCCGGCGCGTCCATGCCCAGCCTGTTCATTCGCAGCCTGTTCATTTGGCCGGCACCCCGACCTTCACGCCTTCCCGCAGGCCGCTTCCGCCGACCTCGACCCGTCCGCCGCCGAACACGCCGACGTCCACGGGCACGAGGCGCCGCCCCCCGTCGACGATTTCGACGCCGAACCCGCCCTCCCGCAGCGCCAGCAGCGCCTCCACCGGCACCGACAGGACGTCCTCCCGCCGCTCGCTCTCCAACTCGACGCCGACCGGCGCCTCGTCCAGGCGCCCCGTCTCGGCGCCGCCGATCGAGATGTCGACGCCGACCGTGGTCTTCTTGTCCTGCCCCGACCCGGTGCTCTCCGCGACGCCGCTGACCTCGGTGATCCTCCCCTTGACGGTGGTGCCGCCGGGCAGCTCCACCGAGACCTTGGCGCCCTCCTTCGCGAGATCCTGCTTGTCGGCGTCCAGATCGACGTGCACGACCCGCTTCGTCCCGGCCACGGTCAGCACTGGCTGCCCCTGCCCGACCCGCTTCCCCTCGGGCGCCCTGACGTCCCTGACCCGCACGGCCCCGCTCTGGAAGACGACCTGGGCCGCGTCGACCATGCCGGTGCCGTCCAGCCCCCGGTCGTCCTGCCATTCCCGGACCGCGGCCTCGGTCGCGCCCGTGAACTCGCCGTCCACGGTCATCCCGCCGTACCCGAGCGCCCGGAGGTTCTCTTCGAGCTGCCGGACGTCCTTGCCCGACTGCCCGCTCCTCAGCGTCCGGTACATGGGGCTGCCGCCGTACATCAGCGTGACCGGTTCGCCCGCCACCTTCAGCAGCGTCCCGCCCCGCCGGACGGTCGCCCCCTGCTCCGGCGCCCACGTCACCACCCCGGACGCGCCCGTCCACACCTCGCGCACCGCGCCGTAGGTGAGCTTCCCGTCCACCTTCTCGGTGTCCACGAGATCGCCCCGGCTCACGGCGGCGGTGGCCGGCCGGGCCTCATGCCCGGCCTCCGCCTCGCCGCCGTCCATCGTCCAGGCCAGCGCACTCCCGCCGCCGGCCACCACGGCGACGGCGACCCCGCCGGCGACCACGACCCGCCTCACCGCCCGCCCCCCGGCAAGTCGGCCCTGCACGCCTCACGCGCCTTCTCCAGCCCGCCCCGGTCGATGCCCCCGGTCGGAAGCCTGAACTTGCCGTCGGGCCCGGGATCCGGGATGTCCACCCCGTGCTCGCGCATGCACTGCGCGAACTCGACGTACTGGTCGCGCACCTTGGGATCCTTGAGGTCGGGCATTTTCCCGCCCGCCTGCAACCACTGCCGGCACTTCTCCAGCGCACCCTGCAGCTTCCCCTTGTCGATCCCCTTCCCGAGCCGCATCGCCTTCTGATCCCCGCTGCCCGGATCGGGGACCTCGACCCCGTTCTCCCGCATGCACTGCGCGAACCTCAGCTGCGCGTCCTCCGCCGAAAGCGACCGGCTGGGCGAGGCGGACGCTGAAGCCCCGGCCCCCGCTCCACCGGCGGAAGCGACCCCGCTCCCGCCCCCGCCGCCCCCGCACCCCGAAAGCCCTAGCACCAGCGGCACGGCCACCCAGGCGGCCCACACCCGAATCCCCATCTCGTCCTCTCCGCCGAGACCACCTGCCCCAGCGAAAAGCCATGAGACCGCCGAACGTGTTAAACCCGCATTAGCCGTGCCGCCTCCAGCAAGATCGGGCCAAGTCTGAGGAAGTCGCCGAATGAGCCTCTCACCAGCACAGACGTCCGAGTGAGTCGCGGTGGGTCAGAGCACGTCGAGCCTCATTGGCTCCCGGCTCTGGCTCCCGTGGCTCCCCGGGGAGAGGAGGCGATCATGAGCCTCAGCATCACCGAAAACGAGATCACCTCGGACGTGACGCCGGAGACCCGCGCCGACCGCGTAAGCGCAACGAGGTGGACGGTCACCGGCTTCCCGAAGCTCTTCGACCGCAACCAGGCGATCACGGCGATGAGCCTTGTCGAGCTGTACGCGGAGGGCGTCACCACCGGCCCCCGGCAGATGCTCGCCGATGCATGGCGAGAGGAGTTGGGGCTGACCGATGGCTGACCGCCTCATCCGCATCACCACCGCTCTCGCCGTGGTGGCGGTCGCCGTGGTGGCCGCGATCATCTCGTACCGCCACGCGTACGAGTTGGTCCACTCGCACGGCGAGTCCGGTGTCACGGCGCGCCTGGTCCCGTTCACGGTGGACGGGCTGATCTGGGCGGCGTCGATGGTCATCTTGGACGCGAGCCGCCGCAAGCGTCCCGCTCCGCTGTTGGCCAAGTGGAGTCTGGCGGTGGGCCCCGTGGCGACGGTAGGCGCCAACGTGGCGCACGGCCTGAACCACGGCGCCATCGGTGCGATGGTGAGCGCGTGGCCGGCTCTCGCCCTCGTCGGCTCGTTCGAGCTGCTGATGACGCTCACCCGCAGCGCCACCGCCTCAACACTCGTCCGGGAACAGCCCGAACCAGAGCGCACCGAAGTGGAGCAAACGCCGGAAGAGGCGGTGCGCGCCGAGTACCTGGCGAGCCTGGACGGTCCGGGCCGTCCGCTGTCTCAGCGGTACCTCGCTGAGAAGTACGGCATCGACCGCCGCAAGGTCAAGGAGGCCATCGCCAACGTGGCGCAGCCCGCACCACTGTGAACCACGGAGCCCCGGCCACGACGCGCACGCGTCGTGGCCGGGGCGTTCGCGTGCCCGCTACTCGATCGGCCGGGCGCTCGCCCACACCCGTTCGAAGCTCTCCAGGTAGGTGCTGGCCATGTCGCCATCTTCACCCCTGCGCAGATGCAGCACGGGCGCGTGTGATGCGGCGATGCCGTAGGCATGGGGGTTGATCAGCAGGTCGTCGTCGGCGCGGTACATCGAGTTGTAGAGCGACAGGAATCCAGGTGACTTCAACCAAGATATTTGGAATGATGGGAAGATGAACACACCCAAGCTGCATCACTACGTTCCGCAGTTTTACCTCCGCCGCTTTATGGATCACACTAAACGACTATGGGTATGGGACCGCGACATAAATAGAGTATTCCGCGCACAGCCGAAGGTGGTGGCAGCAGAAACATATTTTTATTATCTATCGGAGTCTGCGGAACAAGGTCACGATCCATTGACAATGGAAAAGCAGTTTTCTGGCATCGAGTCCGATATGGCCAGAGCCACCAATAATTGGCTCATGCAAATAGCGAACGCCAAGGCAATGGAGTCGATATCCCTCCAAGAGGGTGATCGCGAAACAGGTGCACTATTCCTGGCCCTACAATTTCTCCGAACAGAGGACAGCAGGTCGATCATTGAGGCAATTCATAGAGCCGACAAAGATGTCAATTCGGAAGTAGATGCCCGATCCATGCACACGGCGGTGCTATGGGATGAAAGAATCGTGCAACGATTGACGGAACGCATCGCAGAGAGTGCCTGGATCTTCGCCACCAATATAACTGGAACACCCTTTAAGACGTCAGACAATCCAATTGCCTTCCGAACCCAGGATCATCGCCAGTGGATAAAAGCGGGCATCTATGGCGATGGGGTGTATCTGACGTATCCTCTCTCGCCCAATGTCATAATGTACTGCTATCCGAACGAAGGACACTGGCGTGAGTCGAACCTAATGCAGCTCGACTGCCGCCTTTCTCCTGTCCGATTCACAGAAGATATGGCTAGAAATGAGAATGCTGCACAGACTTTTACTGCATCACGCTTCATCATCTCCAGTGTTGACGATTTCACTTGGGAGCGTGAATTTGCGAAAACAATCGGCACAGATGTGTATGCTCCTCGGGAAAGGTGAGCTGGACGGCTCCGGGCTTGCGCGGGGGCGGGGCCTCGTAGCCTGGTGTGACGGATAGGCGGCATCCGCCGGTCCGCAATGGTCCGTCGTGAGAACCCGCGCGGGGCTCCACGCAATTACGGAGGCGGCCAGCCTGTGTGGGCCGTTGTTGAGCCGCCCTGAAGACGTACAGAAAATCTCGCAGACTTCGAGTACCTGGGCTCTGAACCGCCTCAGGGCGACCTTGCATGGAAGGCGTCGTGGGGCGTCGGTGTGCTGCATCTCGTAGCCGCGGACAGGAGGTTAAGGGGCCGGGTTGGGACCCAATGCCATTTAGTTAAGCTCACCTCCTCGCGATATCCACATATCCACAGTTGAGGTTGTGGATTTCGTTGTTGGGTAGCGGCTGCGAGCCGGGACAGCTATTTTACGGCTATGTCCGATCCTGGCAGCGGTGGCAGTAGTTACGGTTCAGTCGTGACAGAACGAATCGGTATCGGTGTGCTGACGCGTATCGTTCCGCGTGAACTGGTGGACGAGGTCGTACTGGAATCTGGCAGGCGCGAGCAGCGGCTGCGTAAACTTCCCGCGCGCGTGGTCGTCTACTTCGTGATGGCGATGACGCTCTTTCATGACGAATCCTACGAAGAGGTCATGCGTAAGCTGGTCCAGGGGCTGCGCTGGCTGGGGAGCTGGCGGGCTGAATGGATGATCCCGACGCCGGGAGCGCTGACCCAGGCCCGGCAGCGTCTGGGTGCCGAGGTGATGCGTGATCTCTTCGAACGTGTGGCGGTTCCCTGTGCTCTGCGCTCCACGAAAGGTGCCTGGCTGGGGCGCTGGCGGCTGATGGCGCTGGACGGCTTTGATGTGGAAGTCTTCGACAGCCCCGCTAACGGTGACCGCTTCGGCTTCTCCGGGAAAAAGAAGAACGAGAAGGGAGTCTTCCCCAAAGCGCTGATCGTGGGACTTGCCGAATGCGGCACGCACGCGATCGTCGGCGCCGAGATCGGTGCGCAAAGAGAAACCGAGGTCGCGCTGGCCACCCGATTGCTGACCAGCGGCGCCGTCGGCGATGACATGCTAATCATCGCGGACAAGGGTATGTACAGCCACGAGAACCTGAAACGGATCAAAGATGGCGGTGCCGATGCGCTGTTCAGGGCGAAGGCGAACAACGATCTTCCGATCCTGGAATGGCTGCCGGACGGATCATATCTTTCGTTCTCGGCGGATCCGCGGCGCAAAATGGCAGCCTACGCTCGGCTACGTAAGGGCACGATCAAGATCTCCGATCTGCCCGGGTTCTACGTGCGCGTCTTCGATTACCAGGTCCTTGGACAAGGAGATGAGGACGAGCTCTTCACTTTGGTCACCACCATCCTGGACCCGGAGCAGGCTCCTGCCGCGGAGCTCGCAGCGGCCTACCATGAGCGGTGGGAGATTGAGCTGGTCATCGACGAGGTGAAGACCCACCAGAAGGGGCCAGGGGTACTCCTGAGATCGAAGGCTCCGGAACTTGCCGAACAAGAAATCTGGGGATTCCTCCTCAGCCATTATGCCGTCCGAAAACTCATGGTCGAAGCAGCCGATCAAGTCGATATAGACCCAGACCGGCTCTCCTTCATGCGCTCGCTGCGAGTCGTCCGCCGCCAGATCACCGGGCCGGCGGATTTTTCCCCCGAAGCACCTTGAACGAGCTGCTGCAGATTCCTCGGCGGAGATACTTGAACGGCCAAATCCGCCTCGCCGCATGCGGACGTACCCACGGGTGGTCAAACGCCAGCGCCACAGCTCTTTCCGAGTAAAGAGATCCACAGACCGTGGAGTACGACATCCAGGACCACCAGAAATCTACCTCTTCAGCCCGGCTGCTTAACTAAATGGCATTGGGTTGGGACCTGGCGGATGCAGCGATGCGGGGATGTAGCGGGCGTAGCTGTTGCGTAGGTGTTCTGTTACACGGTCGTCGGTGGCTTCGTAGTCCAACTGGCGGCGGAAGAACGACAGTTTACGCTCGGCTGCGTCCAGGATCTCTCCCCAGCTCTTGACCCACACTTCATATTCGGGTTGGTCGTCAGCAAGCCCATCGGGCTTACCCTTCTGACGAATATCACGGAGGATGCGCTGGTCATATTCGTAAGTAACCAGATAAAATCTCCACTTGCAGGGTACGCCGAGGTACTGCGGATTGTCGATGATCGCGCGTGCATAGGACTTTATTTGCTCCAATTCATTGCGCCCAATGATCACCGATGGTCGTTTTAGTTCGATAATTATCCGCTCATTGGATCGTTCATCGCCGATCCCGCGAAACAGCAGGATGTCAACTCTCCCGGAGCGACCGTCATCGCGGACTACGGGGTCCAGGCGGTTCTCTAGGACCACGTCGTCGCCGAGAAGGCCCAGATGTGCGGCCAATACATTGGTGAGGCCCACTTCGGGTCGGGCCAGCGTCCATTCCTCACCGAATAACCAAAGATTCTGCGAGATCATCGGATGAAGCTGATCCACCTCGCGTAGTTGATTGCGCAACAGATTGTCGGCGAAGATCTTACGTAGGCCACCAATGAAGTCCAGGCGGTTTGCGACAGTACTTGCCGCGCCGATGACGTCGGCTAGTTCGGTGCGTTCCAACAGCCTAGCTAGATGGCCCCGATCCTCGTCATTGAGGGCCAGGACCTTGTCGAGGATCTTCTGTAGATCGCTTGGGTCGCGCTCCAGGGCGGAGTGGATGAGGTTGACCGATAGTTGCCGAGCGCTGCCACGCTGGGGCAATGCATTGCGGGCAACGGTCACCACTACGTCGAACGTCTGCCGTTCTACAGCGCGGGTCGGGCTGGCGTCGTTGTCTGGGTACGGGTAGATCCCCTCATCCTTGAGTTGCTTGACTACTTGGTTGGAAATTTCGGCGTTGCGCGCGGCCACGTGCTTGCGGACGGCCTTGTTCGCAGCGTCCAGTAGGCTGCTTTGAGTCATCGGCAGCATGTGTAGATCTTCGATCGACACCTCGTTGAACCGGCTGTATCGAAGATAAGGTGTGAAGCTCACAACGTTGTCGGACCAGTCCCCGCCATACTCTGCTAGAGCCAGGCCGTCAGCATTGCAGATGAGCATCTTGCGGTCGCTCATCCGGACCTTCCACTCAATGAACGTCACAATTGGAGGTCGGTCGCCCGCGGCGTAATCTGCTGGCAAGTCCAGGGGCAGATCAGTTGAAGCCTCGATGATCTCGTCAGGGTTCAAACGTTTGCCATTATAGTCGACGACTACATGAGGATATGCCTTGAGATAGAACGCCAACTTGGCGGTGAGGTTGGCTGCGGCGTCGGGTGCCTCCAGTGGACGTAGACGCTTGCTCTCCGGCACTTGGATTGTGACGGTGGTACCGGATGTCCTGTCGGCAGCGGGGGTTTCGTTGATGTGCCAGAGCGTCGGCCGGCGAACGTTGGCCGAAATTTTGGTAGCGACTTGAGCACCGTCAACTGCGGCGACGGATTCCCATTTGAAATCCTCACCAAGCGCGAATACGTAGAGCCGCCCCTCGCCCATGCGCCCGTGGAGAATACGCTCGTTCCGAGCAGTGTGGGTGTGCCGGGACTTCCAGGATGCTCCGTAGTCACGGAATGACTCCCGCGCCTGAGTCGGCGTGATGCCTTCGCCATTGTCTTTCACAACGATCTGTGTGACAGCCTCCAGGTGGGAGCGCCGCAACTCGACCGTCACATGAGTCGCATTAGCATCTAGCGCATTCCATACGAGTTCTGCGATCGCATGGATCTGGGGCCTATTGGAAAACTGCAGGATCTTGGGCTCGCCGACTCGGAGCAGGATCTCGGTGGGATGAGGTGCCCCTTGCGCTGGTACTAGCGAGCCGGAGGCGCCGGCACCACCAACCATGGTCGCCCCACCCTCAGACTCGAAATCCGCCGAAATCTCAGCTCGCTCGTCAGGCATGCGACTGACGCTACAGCGGACTCCTATACCGCGTCATGGCAATCGTCCGGCATGTCCCGGACCGGCCACGGAGGCACGGGGCAACGATCTGACCTATGGTGTGTGTCGCTCGATTAGGGGGATGACCGTCGCCGCTCGTCGAGCTGGGCGCTTGTCTGCCCTGCCCTCGGAAAGCGCGACACGGAAGCGTGTAGTGCGAGAAACTCCCAGTCTGCTCAGCTGACTCGCTCAGGGCGGGGAGGATCACTCATGACGATCGAGATCAGAGACGACCCAGTACGGTGACTGCGCGCTTCCAACACCGAAGTGGAGCAGACGTCGGACCCGGCCGTCCGCTGTCTCAGTGGTACCTGGCTGAGGAGCATGGCATCGACCGCCGCAAGGTCAAGGAGGCCATCGCCAACGTGGCGCAACCCGCACCACTGTGAACCACCAAGCCCCGGCCACGACACGCACGCGCGTCGTGACCGGGGCGTTCGCGTGCCCGCTACTCGATCGGCCGGGCGCTCGCCCACACCCGTTCGAAGCTCTCCAGGTAGGTGCTGGCCATGTCGCCATCTTCACCCCTGCGCAGATGTAGCACCGGGGCGTGTGATGCGGCGATGCCGTAGGCGTGCGGGTTGATCAGCAGGTCGTCGTCGGCGCGGTACATCGAGTTGTAGAGCACCGTGTCGTGAAGCCGCACCTCAACACCGTCCAGCGCACGCAAGCCGCGGTAGTGGACGAGAGCGTTACGGATCTTGGCGGCCATGGACTCGCCCACCCCCTCATCGCTCCCACGCTCAGCGACGCACGTCCCGTCGGGGTCGCCCAGCAGGATCCGCACGCAGACTCCCACGCGTGCCCGGTCAGCGAGCACACGCAAGATGCCGGTGTCCTCAGCGAGGAAGAGCCCCGCGTAGGCCAGCACGCCGATCTCATCGTGCGCGCGCTGGAAGAGCTGCTGCCAGACGGGACGGGGGACGGCCCACCGGTGCGGGTAGATGTCGAGGATCTCAACCGCAGGCGGGTCGATCCGGACGCTGCGCACAGTGACATGCGGCCACAGTTCGCCCTCATCGCGCCCGAGCAAGCTGGCGATGCGTGCCCGGTGACGTGGGTAGGGGACGCGCCCGGCGACCCATCTGTGGACCGTCTTGGGATCCACTCCGAGCCGCGCCGCCACACCGCTTTCGGTGAGGTCGGCATCGGCAAGGGCACGTCGCAACAAGTCGTTCACCGGGCCTCCCGGGGGTGCAAGTGCGAACGACGCTAACAGAAGACGTCCCCAGACGTCCCTAGATGCCGATAGAGAGATCCCAGCCCCGACGACAAGCTCAGAGCACGCAACGAAGACACCTCTTCGTTCGCCACCAACCTTCACAGACCCCATCGCTGAGGAGTCGTCATGCCCATCGACCGGCCCCGCAAGGCCGCCCCCAAGCCAGACCAGACGAGTTCCACCGTCCGGGAGTCCTCGGCCGACAAGGCACTCGCACGGCTCCGCAGCGAGTTCACCGGGCACCGAATCTGGCGCTCGGTGCGTGGGGACGGCCTTCTCGGGGACTGGGTCGCGAGCCTGCACGACCCCGCCGCCGGAGTCGACCCCACGGTCATCCGATCCGAGCCGGGCCAGTTGCGCGAGGCACTCCTCACCGAAGCGACCCGGGCGACGCCCAAAAATGTGGAGACCAGGTGATGGCGTGGGACCAGGATCCCCCGCGTCTGTCACCAGGCGGGGCCGCGAGGGGGAGCGCGGCCCTGTGGGGGAGGGAGGGGGCGCGGTCGGTGCTTGTCCCCCCGGACGCACCGTCCGCGCCCCTTCAACCCCGGCCATGCGGGACGCGGCGAGCACGCCGGTACCTCAACCGCCTCGCCCGTGAACTACACCGCCACCACTGGAGGACCCAACGACGCTACGCCGAACCGACCCCGATCCTGCGGGTGTTCTCCGACGCGGTCACCGTGATCGGCGAGAGCGTCACAATTGCCGGGAAGTACGGCATCTGGTGGTACCAAGCCAGCACCGGCGAGCGGCTCGCGCTCTGCGACGACACAGAAACCGCAGCCGACGAGGTGAGCGCCATCTTGACGCCGTGGGTGTCGATGGCACTGGCCTACAGGACGAGGTAACCGCTCATGGCCCGCCGCACGGCATGGGGCGCGTACATCCACATCACCGACGCGCTACGCCAACGCCTCACAGACGGCACCTATCCGCCGGGCACCCTAGTACCGCCCGAACGTGCCCTCTGCGCCGAGTTCGGCGTCACCCGCAACACCGTGCGGCGGGCTCTGACCACCCTCCAGAGGGAAGGGTTGATCAGAGTCCGCTCCGGCGTGGGCCGCTTCGTCTGCGACCCCACCATCGAACCCGCCGCCCAGGCGCGCCCCCGGTACCTCGCCATCGCCGCGGACCTACGCCGCCAGATCAAGGCCGGCCACTTCGCCTCCGGTGACCTACTGCCGAGCGAGGCGCGTATCTGCGAGCGCTACCACGTATCCCGCTTCACCGCCCGCCACGCCTACGAAGCACTGGAAACAGCTGGCCTGGTCACCTCCGCCCAAGGCAAAGGACGCTTCGTCCGCCAAGACGTCCCCAGATGATCCACGCGCGCCCGTGGACGTCCACCACCACCGCCGTAGCGTCAGAGCCATGAAGAACACCGCCGCATGGGCAAGCGAACTCGCCCGCCACCACCTGGAGACCGCCCTTCCCCGCCGCTGGGCCCACACCCAAGGCGTAGCCAGCCAAGCCCGCACCCTGGCCCCGATCCTCGGAGACCAAGCCGACTTCCTAGAAGCCGCCGCATGGCTCCACGACATCGGCTACGCCCCCGACCTCATCGCAACCGGCTTCCACCCCCTGGACGGCGCCCGCTACCTCCGCGACACCCACCACGCCAACCAACACCTATACCGCCTCGTTGCCCACCACACCTGCGCCCTCATCGAAGCCCACGAACGCGGCCTCGCCGACGAGCTGACAAGCGAGTTCACCGCAACCCCGCCACCACTGAGCGACGCCCTCATTTTCTGCGACATGACGACCGGCCCAGACGGCGTACACCTCCCCGTCGAGCAACGCCTATCAGAGATCCTCTCCCGCTACGGCACCGGCCACCTCGTCACCACTGCCATCACCAAGGCATCCCCCCACCTCATTGGCGCAGCCCACAAGATCCACCAAGAATTGTTCGCCACTCTAGATAGCTAACTTAGCGCGCGAGGTGGGCAGCCCGTCCCGTCCGGTCCCGCTGCACCCGTGTCGTCCGTCCGCCCACCCTCTGGATTCTGTCAGGAAATACACAAAATGCCGGTCCAGAAGCGGTCACAGTTGCCAACCCATGCAGGGCGACTGTCGAGCGATACTCAGATGGTGTGGCCCGACATCTACAAGACGGCGGTTTGTGTATGACTTCTACTCTGGTGTTCGTATCGATGTCAGTCGACCATAAAACAAGTTTCCCTAGATTTCTTTTCACTGGCATTGGATCGGCAATTGTTAGCGGCATTGTGGCCTTTGGTGTCGCATGGGCAACTTTTCGACGCGACTACAAGTTGCGGGAAAAGGAACGGGCAAGGCGGGACGTTATTGCTTTCTGTGAGACCGTGTCAGAGGTCATCAAGTTTATAAAGTATGGCAAGTTTGATGACGCGCTGATGCGTGCACACGATTCAAGTGCTGCTGCCCTAAGACTTTGGTCTCTGTATCGAGACAAATATCCCACTGCCATGGAATGGGTTCATCGCGAAGCGATGGTGATCGAAATAATGGTTTTTCAGGCAAAAAAGGCGAACATGAGAGCTAGAGACGAAAAACTGTTTCAACGCACGGGACGGGCTGGTAGTGTGCATGGTTATATGACCCGCTGGGCGCGCGACATGAGTCGCCGTCCCCCGCCGCCGATGGAACTGCCGGCAACGCTTGCCGATCTAGATGTGAAGAAGCTCCAGGCATCGGTGCTCGATAATCCGGAAACCTTATATGAAGAGGTGCAGCAATATAGTCAGAGCTTGATATCAGAGCCCGAGAACAACAAGCGCGAAGAATGAGGGTTGCCGTTAGTCCGGTCAGGGGCGGTTGCCTCCGAGGGCTGCGCTGCCCTCGGACCTTTAATAGGTTCCTGCTCGGGTTCCGGTGGTGAAGTAGGCCGCAGCTGGAACCTTTGGACTAACCAGAGCCTATTGGTGATGGGCGGGTGTGGTGTTGAGGGTGAGGTCGGTGGTGCTCAGGCAGCCGTCGACCAGTTAGGGGTGGCTGGATCGCCTTGAGTCGGTGCTTGATCATGCCGATGAGGTGGTCGGGATCGGTGGCCAGGAAGTTATCAATTCCCTGGGCGGCCCCATTGCACTCGAAGCTATAGCCAGAAAAACAGTCAAGTCAGTGCTGAGTGGGTCGTTTAATCGGCAATGGTTTATGTGACGACTAGTAGCTTTCTCGAAGCACTGTGCATCACCTCCACTGGGGTTCGATAGCCGCGCTCTGGGCTCGCTGCATGGGATGCCCCGTCGATAACGTAGATTTCGAACCTGCATCGCGATAAATGAGCCATCACTGTTGCTCCGACTCGCTCTCGTCTGACGAGGACAGACTTCGGCATATCTCTTGCCAGGCGGCGATTACCTCAGAGACCTTGAGGAGAATATCTCGAATCTGTGAAAGCAGGAGCATTATCGCTCCTGATGTCGCAAGAATCAAGAGGAGTCCATCATTCCAGCTCATCTGTCAGAACTCCGCGAGTCCATGCCGTCACACTTCGGAAGAACTCGCTCGAGCCATTTAGAGTCGCCATCGACTTTTTCCAGTTCTTGTCGTATTCCATCCTCATAGCCTCTTGCCATGGAACGGAAGCGGATCTGCATTTTCCCCAGGTTTGGAGCTTTGACATTCCCCAGGTAGTAGGTGCAGGTGAGGTCATGGCTAGGGTCGCGAAGTGATGCCAGGTGACATGAACAGTGGTGCCGCGACACCACAAACCCTGGTCCCCATCTAGGGTCGGTCAGCCGCTCGATTAGCGAATCATGATCGAGGGGCACTAGATAGCTTGTGTCTAGCTCAAACTTCCATTGGCCATCTGCAATCCATGAGCGAGTCGAGTAAGCCGTGCTCGACGTGTACAGCAAGGCTATTCTTCGGAGAATGCCTGACCCAATCCAGGAAAGCTTCCTATCTTCGTCTCTCAAGTGAGAGTAAGTCGATAGGTCACGCTTTTCATAGACAGTTAGGCTCGCCTCTTGCCAAAGAGGAATCAAGCCCTCGGTTCGACACAACAGATAACGCTCAGCCAAAAGCTGGCGCCAGTCGGTTCCCTTGGATGCACGCAGCACTACGCGGCTATCAGTGCCAACTATCTTCAAATGAAGATCGCTTGATGCGATAGCGGCTACACGGAGCCCGATCGGGCCAATTACCTGCCCGTCGGCCTCTGCGAACGGCAGTAGGTGGTCGGCTACATAGGTGCTCATAAAGTGTTGGCGACCGCCCGCAGTAACAGTGTGGTCGTCGAGCACGAGCTCGATGCGGTCGGAATTAATCACGACGCGCTGGACCCCGACAGGGTGGGCCCACCACTCGCCACCTTTGCAGAGGTGCTTCATTATTTGCGATTCGATCACTGCTTGCGAATTCGTCGCAGCAGGGATTGGTCGCCTAGGGCTGCATCGCTGGACTGCATGCTTGGCATACGCGAATGGCTCACCAGTAAAAATGCAGCGTGTGCGTGCTCGCTTGGTCAGGCGGTCGCTGGTGCTCATTACACGATCCGTCCTCGAGCGTTGCTACCCCTAAACGCTCGACAACTGATCGGTGCGCCGCGTAGCGACACAGCTGATGCTATAGCCTTCTCCAGAGGTGAAGCGTAGGGCTCCTTTGTCCCTATTCGGCTACGCCTCTGGGGTAGCGGCGCACCGGGACAGGCCACCTCGCGGCCTGTCTGGAGCTTTGCACACAAGACAGCCGGAGGCAAGTGGTTCGCCGCGCTTCGCCCGGTTGAGGTCAGGATCCGCTCCGGATCAGGTGGCCGACGGTTATCACCATCTGGTTGTCAACGCTCTGCTTGTTGGCGTTCCTGCGCCGTAATGAAACTTCGCCGATCCAGCGGCGGTGTCCGACGTCAGGATCGCGCAACCCTATTTCATCGAAGTTGTGGAGTCGCTCGCCGACCTATCGCCCGGACTGCGCCGTGACCTACTGATCACCCTGCCGATCGCATAGGGCAAAGCATCGCCTGACTAATACGTCGGCTCTGGTTTTTCTAACTAACTGATGACTATGTGGCTGTTGCCTACAAGGAAGTCACGGATGCGATGTCTCATTGAACGGTCCATGGGAAGATCTGTGGCCTCGCTTAGAGGGCTCCACTGGACTTTACTGGACTCGTCGGAGAGTGTTGGGGTGCCGCCTGTTGGGCGGGCTCTGAGGACGATTGAGAATTCTTGGCGGACTTCGTTGTTGCTGGTGTAGTGGATGAGGTGTTTGGGGTCGCTGTAGATGCCGACGAGGCCGGTGATCTCTACGTCGATGCCGGTTTCTTCTTTGGTTTCGCGGATGCCGGCTTGGGTGACGGATTCGCCTAGGTCGATGGCGCCGCCTGGGAGGGCCCAGTTGTCGTTGTCGGTGCGGCGGATCATGAGGATCTCGCCTTTGTCGTTTTCGACGACGACGTTGACTGAGGGGACGAGGCTGTTGGCCTGGGGGGCGTTGGGGTCGTCGTAGTAGTCGATCCTGCGGCCCATGGCTTAGTCCCCCGGTATGGGTGTGGCGCCTTCCCAGACGCTTTCGAAGCTTTCGATGTAGGTGTTGGCAAGGTCGCCGCCGGCGATGCGGCGTAGGTGCCAGACGGGCGCGAGAGCTGCTGTGGCGCCGTAGACGTGGGTGTTGACGAGAAGCTGGTCGTCCGCGCGGTAGATGGAGTTGTAGAGAACCGTGCGGTGGAAACGGAACTCGACGCCGTCGAGCTTGCGGAGCTTCTTGTACAGGACGAGGGCGTTGCGGATCTTCGCGGCCATCGCGTCGTCCACGCCCTCGTCTGCGCCGCGTTCGGCTACCTGGGGGCTGTCGGGGTCGCTTAGGAGGATGCGGACGCGGACGCCGGCCTTGGCCTTGTCGGTGAAGGTGCGTTGGATGCCTGAGTCTTCGGAGAGGAACAGGCCCGCGTAGACCAGGACACCGATCTCTTCTTCGGCCGTGGCGAACAGACGTCCCCATGCGTCCCTGGGGACGGACGCGCGCTGGGGGTAGATCGTCAGGAGTTCGCTGGTCGATGCTGAGGTGACTTGCTCGGTGGTGAGCGCGTCGGGCCACAGGAAGGTCTCATCGACGCTCAGGCGTGAAGCCACTGCGTAGCGGTGCCGCCGGTAGGGGGTGCGGTCCTTGGTGATCCACCGCTCCACGGTCTTGTGGTCGACGCCGAGGGACTCGGCGAGCGCGGCAACCGTCAAGCCCTGTTGAAGCAGCGTTGCGCGTAGGCGTTCGTTCGGCATGCACCCGTCCGGTTCCAGGGACGTCCTAGGACGCGGACAACACTATGAGGACGTCATGAACACGTCCAGTCATGTAGTGATCTCGTCCCCCAGGTCACAAGCAATCTCTTCCTCGTAAGCAGCGACCGCCCGCGCCGCCCCCGCCGGACACGGGCCTTACGAGAGGAGCGATCACCCGTGATCCTCATCCTGGCCTTGATCCTCGCCGTGTTCCTCGCCGGCTCCACCTGCGGAATCTTCGCCATGCTCGTCATCGGCATCCACAACGAGGAACGCCGCGCGATGCGCGGCCGTCCCGCCTCGTCGCGGACCGGTGCGGCCTCCCGGAGCCTGCTCACCACCCGCACAGGCGACGACGTCCCCGCGCGCGTCGCGGCGGGGCGGTGAGCATGCGCCTGCCTCGCACCATCTCCGGTTTCGCTTGCGCGTGTGGCGCGCAGATCGACACGGGGAGCCGGAGGTGCCGCAAGTGCCGCGCCCGCGCTCGCTGGCTGCGGCGGGGATGCGGTTCGCGGTTCCCGGACCTGTGGCTCTGAGGGGGCGGCTCGTGACCGTCTCGGTTCCGCTGGTGGCGGTCCTCGGTGTCGTGGTGTGGATCGCGTGGCGCTACATGGGGCTGCGCGCTTGGCATGTGGCGGTGTGCCTGCTGTTCGGGTTCTACCTCGCCGCCACCAGCGCCGGCCCGGAGGTCCGCCGCCTGGTCGCCGTCCTCGTCCAGGCCCTCAATCAGTGATGTTCCCCCGATCGAAGGGAGGGATGCCCGAGTGTCCGACATCCCGCAGCACGTCCAACTCGACCTTCAGGAGGTCCGAACCCGCAACCTCGCCGCACGTGAAATCGTCTCCGCCCTGTCTGAGGCGATGCCGTCCGTCGCCGATCTGTGGCTTCGCCTCAACGCCGCGCTCACCGACGCGCACGGACTCCTCTCCGAGATCACCCGGCTTCTCGGCGAGGTGGCCAAGGTCCGGAAAGACCGCGCGAACCTGGTTGCCGCTGGACGCGCCACCCTCAACGCCCACCATGACGGCGAGGCCGATCCGCTGTACTACCTGCGCGACGAGCTTCGAGCGCAAGGGCACCTTCCTCCGGGGCCGTGGGGGCGCTCATGAGCCGGACGCGTCAGATGCGGCGGCACGCACGAAAGATGCGCCGCCAAGGGCTTCAACCGATGGTCGTCATCGACAGCGATGCCCAGCTTCCCGACCTTGCCGTTGTGCTGGTCGGGCGGACGTTGTGGCGGTATCGGTCCGAACTCGCGCCGTTCTACCTGGTCGCGATGCTGGCACTTGGCGGGGCGGTACTGCACATCACGCACCCGGAGTGGTGGGCGTGGTTGCTTGGTGCCGCCACGGTGACCGCGTGGGCGCTGGCAGTTTTCGGGGACCGGGTCGGGCTCGCCGTGCGCCGTGAGCGCCTGTATGCGGCGGGCGTGACCGTGAGCACCGGTGGGTGGCTCTCCGCCGTGACCGCGCTTGGCATCGGATTCCAGCCGCTCCCACCGGTCCTCGTCGCGGGTGGATTCATGCTGGCTGTGCCGTGGTGGGTGCATCGGCGACGGCGCGCGAAGGTTCGTGTGGATCGACAGATCGCCGCGTGGCCCGAGATCGCGCAATCGGTCGGGCTGGCCGGCTCTCGGCCACAGTCCGCGGTGGTGGATGTGTGGGGGTGGCGGGCCCGGTTCGCGCTGGCACGGGGACAGACGATTCATGATGTGGTCGGGAAGGTCCCGGCGATCGAGTCGGCTCTCGGGACGTTCCGCGGTGCGGTGCGCGTCCTCCCGACGCGCGACGATAAGGCCAACCGGTTCGAACTGCGGGTGCTCGACACCGACCCGCACGCCGATGCGATCCCGTGGCCCGGACCGTCCGTCTCCTCCATCGCCGAACCGATCGACCTGGGGCCCTTCGAGGACGCCACCGGCGCGCGGGTGCTGCTGCTGCGCCGCCACGGGCTCATCGGTGGCGTGGCCGGCTCGGGCAAGAGCGGCGGCATCAACGTCCTCATGGGGAACCTGTCCGCATGCCGGGACGTGGTCATCTGGGCCATCGACCTCAAACGCGGCATGGAACTCCGACCCTGGGCGACCTGCATCGATCGACTCGCCACCACCCCGCAGCAAGCCCGCGTCCTCCTGCGCGACGCCGTGGCCGTCCTGGAAGCACGGGCCGAGCATCTTGCGGCACGAGGGCAACGGACGTGGGAACCCGCACCGGAGTTTCCCGCGCTGGTGATCGTCATCGACGAGTACGCCGAACTCGCCGACGACGCCCCCGACACCGCAGCCGAAACCGACTCCATCGCCCGACGCGGACGCGCCGTGGCCGTGACGCTCATCGCCGCCACGCAGCGTCCGACGCAGAAGGCCATGGGCAAGGGCGCGGTCCGCTCGCAGATGGACGTACGGGTCAGCTTCCGCGTCCGGGAACGCAAGGACGTCGATCTCATCCTCGGGCAGGGGATGCTCAGCGCCGGATGGCACGCCCACACCCTCAACGCACCCGGCAAGTTCCTGCTGTCTTCACCCGAACACGACACGCCCCGACGAGGGCGCGCCTACCTCCTGACCGATGAGGCCGTGAGTACGACGGCAGAACACCACGCCTCCGTCCGGCCGGTGCTCGACGCGGTCTCACAGCGGGCCCTCGACGCGCGGCGGAGTAGCCCCGAGCCGGAGCCGACCGAGGCCGATGCCGCCGAGCCGGAGCCTCACGCGGGGACGACAGGGGACGGGCCCGAAGCCGCTCTTCGCAAGGCTCTGGACGGCGCCCCCGATGAAGGGCTTCCGATCGCTCACCTCCTGATGATCACCAAGATGAGCCGGCCCACCCTCTACCGGCGGCTCAACGACCTCGTGACGACCGGCCACGCCGTCCAGGTCGGTCGCGGTCGGTACCGGGCACCCCGGCCCGATTCTGATCACACAGTGTGATCGTCTCAACGTCTCGTCTCACGTGCACACGCCTGCACGTAAGGGCGCAGAGACGACCCGTGAGACGAGACGGAGACGAGCACACACCGTCACCAAGGAGCCGATCCGACACCCATACCGCGAAGCACCGGCGACCGCCGGGCGAAGGGAGGTGGTGACCACGCAGGCGTACACCGTCGAACAAGTCGCCGAGATCCTCAACATCGGCCGGGACAAGGTCTACTTCCTGATCCGCACCGGCCAGCTCCACAGCATCAAGATCGGCAAGCTGCGCCGGATCACTGACCGGCACATCGCCGAGTTCGTCGGCTCCCTCGAAGACGCCAACCGCTGACACACGCTCGGGAGGTCCGTTCGCGCATGACCGCGAACGGACCTCCCCACGAGAGGGACGTCTTGGGACGTCTTGAGTTATGGTCGGTGGTGAACTCGACCGATGCGAGGAGGGATTCCTTGGCAAAGATCCTGATCGGCAACTACGAAGCGACCATCTACCCGGAAGGCAACGGCTACACGGGGGCTATCTCGCTCGGCTTCAGGCCGGACGGGACGCGGAACCGGCCCAAGAGGAAGGGGAAGACCAAGGAGATCGTCAAGGCGAAGCTGCGAGTCCTCGTCGACGAGATCGAGAAGGGAGTCCAGTCCGAACGGAACTACACGGTCGAGAAGGCCGTGAACGTCCTCCTCGTCCATCTCGCCAAGCAGGGCAAGAGCAAGGCGACCATGCGCACCTATCGCGGACTCGCCGATCACCACATCATCGCCAGGATCGGCAAGATCAAGCTCACGGACCTCAACGCGGACGACGTTGAGACGTGGCTTGACGCGTGCGCCGAGGACATGACCACGCAGACGCTCAAGATCCTCCACGGCCTTCTCTGCCGGTCGATCCGGCTCGCGGAGCGGCGGGACAAGGTGGGGCGGAACGTGGCCCTGCTGGTGGACACTCCCCATGGGAAGCGGCCAACACGGCGCTCGCGTTCCCTCTCGCTCGAACAGGCGAGCAAGCTACTCAAGACCGCACAGGATCCAGAGCACCGGCTTGGCGCGTACGTGATCCTGGCGATCGTTTCGGGTCTCCGTACGGAGGAGCTTCGAGCGCTCACGTGGGCCGACGTGGATCTCAAGAAGAAGGTGGTCTACGTCCTCCGCTCCGACCGCGAGGGCGGCGACACGAAGACCGAGACGAGCCGCAGAGGCTTCGCCGTGGCGGACATGGCCGTTGAGGCGCTCACGGCACTCCGCAAGCGGCAAGCCGCTGAGAACCTCGCGGCGGGCGACGCCTGGCGGGGACACAACCTCGTCTTCTGCAAGGAGGACGGGACGCCCTACACGAGTGACGACGTCCTGCGCCGTTTCCAGCGCATCACGCGAGCGGCCGGCATCGGCGCCACGTGGGTGCCGCGCGAGTTGCGGCACACGTTCGTGTCCATCATGAGCGACAACGACGTGGCCCTAGAGAAGATCAGCGACCTCGTCGGGCACTCCAACACCCACACCACGCGGAGCGTCTACCGTCACCAACTCCGGCCCGTCATCACCACGGGCGCCGAGAAGATGAACGTCATCTTCAAGGACGATAAAAGCAGGTCAGCCTAGACACTGGCTCCCGAAGCCGCTCCCTCTGACGACGTCCGACCCCACTGAGCAGGCACGGAAGCAAGATCAGGACGGAACGTGCATTAGCCGCACTGGGCGCTCGGGGGGCTTTCCGGGTGCGGGGTGATGGGCGGGAGAACTCTTCGCTGGGTGATAAAGCGGAAAGCGGAACTGTGGGGTCGCGGCAGATCACTGCTTGTGGTCGCGGGGCATAATCCCCGGCGTGACCAGTGCGCCGCCGTTGAATGAGGACTTCCGGCTGGTCGAGGCGCTTCAGGCGCAGCGGCCGGGGGCGGTCGGCCACGTCTACAACGTGTACGGGCCCGAGCTGGTCGCGTACGCGGAGGAGCTGCTCGGTGATCGCGAGCGGGCGGTGGAGGCCGTCCGGGACGCGCTGCTCGGGCTGCCGAAGACGCGGGTGCCGGACGCGGGGACGTTCCGGGACCGGCTCTACGAGCTGGTGCGCGACCGGTGCCGGGAGGCGCCGCCCGTGTGGGGGTGGGGGCGGCTGGCGCTGATCGGCGGCCTGGCGGCCGCGGTGACGCTGACCGGCGGGATGATCGTGCTGTTCGAGTCCACCGAGGCGGAGCCGTCGCCTTCGGCCGCGCCGCCGGTGGCCATGGCCGCGCCCGAGTCGCCGACGCCCACCGCCACGTCCACGCCGACGCCCGAGGACGAGGCCGGGAAGGACGCGCCGAAGAAGGCGAAGCAGTCGTCCAAGCCGAAGAAGGCGCGCAAGGGGCCGAGTGGGCCCGGACGGTTGTCGGTGAACGATTCGGGCTGCCAAGGGGTCCGGGCGGCCGGTTCGCCGACGCGGTGCTACATCCGGCTGACGGCGGCCGGAGGCGCCGTGAAATGGTCGGTGGCCTCGGTGCGGGACAGGGCCGGGCGGGTCAGCGCGGGCGGCTCCGGGACGCTCGCCGCCGGACGGTCGGCGTCGGTCGCGGTGACCGTGAGCCCGACCGTGCTCTGCTACGTGGGCGGGCGCGGCAGCGGGACGGTCTCGTTCGCGCCGGGCGGCACCGCGACCGTGACCTACACGTGCTGGCGGCGGTAGGGCTTATCGGGGTTTAACCTGCCGGGCGGCATGCTCGGGGGATGCGTGTTCTGGTCGTTGAGGACGAGCGGGTGCTCGCGGACGCCATCGCCGAGGGGCTCCGCGACGAGGCCATGGCCGTCGACGTGGTGTACGACGGGGACGATGCGCTGGAGCTGGCCTCCTACAACGAGTACGACGTGGTCGTCCTCGACCGGGACCTGCCCACGGTGCACGGGGACGACGTCTGCCGGGAGCTGGTGGCGCGGCGCGGCCCCGGGCGGATCCTGATGCTGACGGCGGCCGGGGACGTCGGCGACCGGGTCGACGGGCTGTCGCTCGGCGCCGACGACTACCTGCCGAAGCCGTTCGTGTTCAGCGAGCTGGTGGCGCGGGTGCGGGCGCTGGCGCGGAGGTCGGGGGCGCCCGTGCCGCCGGTGCTGGAGCGCAGGGGGATCCGGCTCGATCCGCACCGGCGGAGGGTCGCGCGGGACGGGCGGGAGCTGCGGCTGACGAAGAAGGAGTTCGCCGTGCTGGAGGAGCTGATGCGGGCGGAGGGCGGCGTGGTGTCGGCCGAGCGGCTGCTGGAGCGGGCGTGGGACGAGAACATCGACCCGTTCAGCAACATCGTCCGGGTCACGATGGCGACGCTGCGGCGCAAGCTCGGGCAGCCGCCGGTGATCGAGACGGTGACGGGCTCCGGCTACCGGCTGGAGGCGCGGTGAGGAGGCCGGCGGTGGAGCGGCTCAGCGTCCGGACGCGGCTGACCCTGGTGTACGGGTCGCTGTTCCTGGTGATGTCGGCGGTGCTGGTCGCGGTCACGTACCTGCTGACCGTCCGGACGATGGACGACCGGTTCTCGGCCCGCGACATCGACCCCGATGCGCTCACGCGGCTGCGGGCCGTGGCGGTGAACGGCGACATCAGCCAGCTGATGGCGGTGAAGGCCGACGCCAACCGGCAGCTGGCGCAGCAGAAGCGGGACGTGCTGGCGCAGCTGCTGCAGAGCTCGCTGGTGACGATGCTGGTGGTCGGCGTCCTCGCGGTGGTGATCGGGTACCTGGTCGCGGGGCGGACGCTGCGGCCCCTGCACACGGTGACGGCGACGGCGCGGCGGCTGTCGGAGAGCAACCTGCACGAGCGGATCGCGCTGGACGGCCCGCAGGACGAGATCAAGGACCTGGCCGACACGTTCGACCGGATGCTGGACCGGCTGGACCGCGCGTTCGACGCCCAGCGCCGGTTCGTCGCGAACGCCTCGCACGAGCTGCGCACGCCGCTGACCATCAACCGGACGGTGCTGGAGGTCGCCCTCGCCAGCCGGAGGAGCCCGCCGGAGACGAAGGCGCTCGCGGACGTCCTGCTCGGCAACACCGCGCGGCACGAGCGGCTCATCGAGGGCCTGCTGCTGCTCGCGAAGTCCGAGCGGGAGCTCGGCACGCGGACCGGCACTCCCCTGCCGGACGTGGTCCGCAGCGCGCTCGACCAGCTCGGCGACCCGGCGGTGGACGTCGAGGCGAGGCTCGCGCCGGCGGCCGTGACCGGCGATCCCGTCCTGCTGGAGCGCTGCGCGGTGAACCTGCTGGAGAACGCCGTGAAGTACAACGTGCCGGACGGCCGGGTCTGGGTCCGCACCGGGACGCGGGACGGCGCGGCGTTCCTCCGGGTCGTCAACACCGGGCGGCCCGTCCCCGCCTACGAGGTCGCGGCGATCTTCGAGCCGTTCCGGCGGCTGCGCGCCGACCGGACGGGGTCGCGGGACGGCGCGGGCCTCGGGCTGTCCATCGTGCGGGCGGTGGTGCGCGCGCACGGCGGGACGATCGAGACCGTCCCGCGCCCGGACGGCGGCCTGTCGATCACAGTCCGGCTGCCCGCGGCCGCGGCCATTCCACCCGCCCCTCCGGCCGCGGCTGTTCCGGACGCGCGCTGAGCCAGCGGTGCACGACCTTGCCGGTCGCGTTGCGCGGCAGTTCGGGGATGAAGTGCACGTCGCGCGGCACCGCGTACCGGGCGACCTGCGCGTGCACGTACTCGCGGACGGCGCCGGCGTCGAGCCGGGCTCCGGGCCGCAGGACGATGTAGGCGGCGAGCCGCTGCCCCCAGTCGTCGTCGGGGACGCCGGTGACCGCCGCCTCGTGGATCTCGGGCAGCCGGAGCAGCGCGTCCTCGACGTCCTGCGGGACGATGTTCTCGCCGCCCGACACCACCATCCCGTCGCTGCGGCCCTCCACGAACAGCAGGCCGCGGTGGTCGACGTGGCCGAGGTCGCCGGTGGCGAGCAGCCCGTCGCGGACCTCCATCGGCTCGCCGCCCGTGTAGCCCTCGAACAGCAGCTCGTTCGCGGCGAAGATCTGGCCGCGGGTGGAGCGGCCGACCCGGCGGCCGTCGGCGTCGACGATGGCCAGCGCGGTGTTGCGCGGCGGGCGCCCGGCGGTGCGCGGGTCGAGCCGCAGGTCGTGCGGCGTGGCGATGGACACCCAGGACGCCTCGGTGGACCCGTAGACGTTATAGAGCCGGTCGCCGAACGCGTCCATGAAGCGGGTGGCGAGGTCGCCGGGCAGCGCGGCGCCGCTCAGCGCGAAGATCCGCAGCGAGGACGTGTCGTAGCGGTCGCGGACGTCCGGGGGCAGCTCCAGGATCCGCTGGCACATGACGGGGACGGCGAACACGGTGGCGTCGCGGTGGGACGTGATGGCCCGCAGCGTCTGCTCGGGGTCGAACCGGCGGTGCAGCACGACGGGCGCCCGCAGCGCCCACGCCATCTGCAGGGCGGCGTACCCCCAGGTGTGGAACAGCGGCGCCTCGACGATCATGGTCTGCCGGGTGCGCAGCGGGATCCGGGACGTCATCGAGGCGAGCGGCCACAGACCGGGCCGGGGCGGGCGGCGGGCGCCCTTGGGACGTCCGGTGGTGCCCGAGCTGAGCATGATGGTGCGGCTCTGGATCTGCGGCGGCCCGGCCGCGGCGGCGGCCGCGGGCGCCGAGCGGATGATCTCCTCGATGCTCGGGCCGGGCCCGGCGGCGGGCCGCGGGACCGCGTCGGCGGCCGGGCGCGGCGCGGGCGGGAGCGCCGCGAGCGGGACGGGCGCGGCGAGCGGCATGTCGGCGGCGGGGCGGCGGTCGGCCCACAGCACGTTCCGGCGCAGCGCGATGGGCACGTTGGCCAGCAGCGGCGCGAACTCGGCGTCGGCCACAATGAGGGCGGGGCGCAGCTCGCCGAGCACGGCGCGGATCTGGCCGGTTCCGAACCCGGTGTTGAGCAGCACGACCTCGGCGCCGCGCCGCGAGCACGCGATGAGCGTCAGCGCCATGCCGCGGTGGTTGCGGCACAGGACGCCGACGCGCGGGCGGGGCCCCTGCAGCGGCAGCCCGGCGGCGAGGCGGGCGGCCCGCTCGTCCAGCTCGGCGAACGTGAGGACGCCCTCGTCGTCGATCAGCGCGGGGCGGGACGGGGACCGGGCGGCGGCCGCGGCGACGAGCCCGGCCATCGTGGTGCCCCAGCTCCGCAGCGTGCCGACCTGCCGGACCATGCGGCGCGGCCCGCCGGCGAACAGCAGCCCGGTGCGGACCAGGAGCGCGGTGAGATCGCGGATATGCCCGATCCGCCGGCGCATCCCCGGCCGGTACACGGGCCTCGCGTGCGTCACCGTACCTCCCCTCCTCGCCACGGTACTCACCCGTCAGGGGCCGAACAAGGGCACCGCCAGGTCAGTGGTTACTGACGAGTAGCATTATTGGTTACCAGTGAGTAGCATCGCTGGCGCGGGTACTCGCGCCGCCCGGCCGAGGGCGGCACGAGCCTCGACGCCCCGCGTCGGGCCCGCCCCTTCACCCGCCCACCGCAGGGAGGACGACACCGTGCCTCGCACCGCACGCGACGTCGTGTTCGTCGACGGCGTCCGCACGCCGTTCGGCAAGGCCGGCCCCAAGGGCCTGTACGCGGAGACGCGCGCCGACGACCTGGTCGTCCGCGCGATCCGCGAGCTGATGCGCCGCAACCCGTCCCTCCCGCCCGAGCGGGTGGACGAGGTCGCGATCGCCGCGACCACCCAGACCGGCGACCAGGGCCTGACGATCGGGCGGTCCGCCGCCGTGCTCGCCGGGCTGCCCAAGAGCGTCCCCGGCTACGCCGTCGACCGGATGTGCGCGGGCGCGATGACCGCCGTCACCACGTCCGGCGCCGGGATCTCGTTCGGCTCCTACGACGTCGTCATCGCGGGCGGCGTCGAGCACATGGGACGGCACCCGATGGGCGAGGGCGTCGACCCGAACCCGCGGTTCCTCGCCGACCGGCTCGTCGACCCGTCCGCCCTGGTCATGGGGTCGACGGCGGAGAACCTGCACGACCGGTTCCCCGGCATCACCAAGGAGCGCGCGGACGCCTACGCCGTGCGCAGCCAGCAGAAGGTCGCCGCCGCCTATGCGGCCGGGAGGATCCAGCCCGACCTCGTGCCGACCGCGATCCGCTCCGCCGAGAAGGGCTGGGGGCTCGCCACCGAGGACGAGCCGCCGCGCCCCGGCACGACGCTGGACGACCTCGCGAAGCTGAAGACCCCCTTCCGCGTGCACGGCAACGTCACGCCCGGGAACGCCGCCGGGCTCAACGACGGCGCCACGGCCTGCCTGCTGGCGGCCGAGGACGTCGCCCGCGGCCTCGGCCTCGCGCCGAAGATGCGGCTGGTCGACTTCTCGTTCGCCGGGGTGGAGCCGGAGGTCATGGGCGTCGGGCCCGTCCCCGCGACCGAGCGGCTGCTCGCCCGCAACGCCCTGACCATGGACGACATCGGCCTCATCGAGATCAACGAGGCGTTCGCGGTGCAGGTGCTCGCGTTCCTGGAGCACTTCGGGATCGCCGACGACGACGCGCGGGTGAACCCGTGGGGCGGCGCGATCGCGCTCGGCCACCCGCTCGCCTCGTCCGGCGTCCGGCTGATGAACCAGCTCGCCCGCCAGTTCGAGGAGCGCACCGACGTCCGATACGGGCTGACCACGATGTGTGTGGGCATGGGCATGGGCGGAACCGTCCTCTGGGAGAACGCCAACTGGGGGGAGAGCAAGTGAGCAGCCTTGCGGAAGTCTTCAGCGACGAAGTCGTGACCCACGCGCGAGTACGCGACGTCACGCTGCCCTACAGCGCGGGCACCCTCGCGCTCATCACGCTGGACAACGGCTTCGACCACACCAAGCCCAACACGTTCGGCCCCAACGGCCTCGCCGAGCTGAACGCCGCCATCGACACGATCGCCGGGCGCGGCGACATCGCGGCCGTCGGCGTCGTCGGCAAGCCGTTCATCTTCGCGGTCGGCGCCGACCTCAAGGGCGTCCCGCTCATCGCGAGCCGGGACGACGCGCAGGCCATCGGCAGGCTGGGCCACGACGTGTTCCGGCGGCTCGGCGAGCTGGACGTCCCGTCCTTCGCCTACTACAACGGCGCCGCGATGGGCGGCGGCGTCGAGATCGGCCTGCACTGCACGTACCGGACGATCTCGTCCGGCGTCCCGGCGTTCGCGCTGCCCGAGGCGTTCCTCGGCCTGGTGCCCGGCTGGGGCGGGACGTACCTCCTGCCGAACCTGATCGGCGCGGAGAAGGCGCTCAAGGTCGTCATCGAGAACCCCCTCGCCCAGAACCGGACGCTGAAGGGCCGGCAGGCGTACGAGCTGGGCATCGCCGACGCGGTGTTCGACCCGGCCGACTTCCTGGAGGAGTCGCTCGCCTGGACGGCCCGCGTCCTGAACGGCGACATCGCCGTCACCCGGCCCGAGGTCGACAAGGGCAAGGCGTGGGACGACGCCGTCGCGATGGCCCGCTGGAACGTGGACGGCAAGCTGCACGGCGCCGCACCGTCCTTCACCCGCGCGCTCGACCTGGTCGCCGCCGCCAAGGACCGCACCCGCGACGAGGGCTTCGCCGCCGAGGACGAAGCACTCGCCGACCTCATCATGAGCGACGAGCTGCGCGCCGGGCTGTACGCGTTCGACCTCACCCAGAAGCGCGCGAAGAAGCCCGCCGGGGCGCCCGACAAGTCCCTCGCCCGCGACGTCGCCAAGGTCGGCGTCGTCGGCGCCGGCCTGATGGCCTCGCAGCTCGCGCTGCTGTTCGCGCGCCGCCTGGAGGTTCCGGTCGTGCTGACCGACCTCGACCAGGAGCGCCTGGACAAGGGCGTCGGCTACGCGCACGGCGAGATCGACAAGCTGCTCGGCAAGGGGCGCGTCTCCCCCGACGCCGCGAACCGCCTCAAGTCGCTCATCACCGGCTCGCTGACCAAGGACGCGTTCGCCGACGCCGACCTCGTCATCGAGGCGGTCTTCGAGGAGATGTCGGTCAAGCAGAAGGTGTTCGCCGAGGTCGAGGAGCACGTCTCGGCCGAGTGCGTCCTCGCGACCAACACCTCGTCCCTGTCGGTCACCGAGATGGCGTCGAAGCTGAAGCACCCCGAGCGGGTCGTCGGCTTCCACTTCTTCAACCCGGTCGCGGTGCTGCCGCTGCTGGAGGTCGTCCGGGGCGAGCGGACCGGCGACGCGGCGCTCGCCACCGCGTTCGCGACCGGCAGGGCGCTGAAGAAGTCGTGCGTGCTGGTCGAGGACGCCCCGGCGTTCGTGGTCAACCGCGTCCTGCTGCGCCTGCTCGCCGAGATCGTCCAGGCGGTCGACGAGGGCACCCCGATCGAGGTCGCCGAGCGCGCCGCCGCGCCGCTCGGCCTGCCGATGCCGCCGTTCGTGCTGATGGGCCTGGTCGGCCCGGCGATCGCGCTGCACGTCAACGAGACGCTGCACGGCGCGTTCCCGGACCGGTTCCCACTGTCGGGCAACCTCGCGAAGATGGTCGCGGCCGGCAAGTCCGGCGTCTACCTGCCGGACTTCTCCCTCGACCCCGAGGTCGTGGAGATCTTCGCAGGCGGGACGAGCCCGTCCACCGAGGCGCAGGTCCTCGACCGGGCGCTCGCCGCGCTCGCCGAGGAGATCCGCGTCATGCTGGACGAGGGCGTCGTCGCCGCCGCGCAGGACATCGACCTGTGCATGATCCTCGGCGCCGGCTGGCCGTTCCACCTCGGCGGCATCACCCCGTACCTGGACCGGTCGGGCGTCGCGGAGCGGGCGGCCGGCCGCCGGTTCCTGGAGCCGGGGGTCGCCTCCCTGCCCGCCTGACCCACGCCGCTTCCTCCGGGGAAGGGGCGTTCCGAGCCGCGTTCGGAACGCCTCTTTTCCGGCGTTTCCGCACGTCATGAACGTCGGCGCGGTCGGCCTGATCATAAGCCGCGCACATTTGGGCATACGGCTGACGGCCGGGTCCACGCGGCCATGACGGAGCACCCGTCATGACGAGCGGGTCATGACGGGCGAGAGGGAACGCGGAGAGGCGCCGAGGATGAACCTGCTGCGCACGAAGTCGGTCGAGCAGTCGATCCGGGACACCGAGGAGCCCGCGCACCGGCTCCGCCGGGCGCTGTCCGCGCTCGACCTCACCGTCTTCGGCGTCGGCGTGATCATCGGGACGGGCATCTTCGTGCTCACCGGGCAGGTCGCCCGGGAGAAGGCCGGCCCCGCGGTCGCGCTGTCGTTCATCCTCGCCGCCGTCGTGTGCGGGCTCGCGGCGCTCTGCTACGCCGAGTTCGCCTCCACCGTCCCGGTCGCGGGCTCCGCCTACACCTTCTCCTACGCCACCATCGGGGAGTTCCCGGCCTGGATCATCGGCTGGGACCTCATCCTGGAGATGGCGCTCGGCGCGGCGGTGGTGGCCGTCGGCTGGTCCGGCTACTTCGCGTCGCTGCTGGACGACGTCGGAGTCACGGTCCCGGCGTCGCTCGCCGCCCCGCCCGGCGACGGCGGGACGGTGAACGTCCCCGCCATCGCCCTCGTCGCCCTGGTGACCGTCCTGCTCATCCTCGGCGTCAAGATCTCCTCGCGAGTGAACGCGGTGGTCGTCGCGGTCAAGGTGTCCATCGTGCTGCTGGTGATCTTCGCCGGGCTGTTCTTCGTCAAGGGCGCCAACTACGACCCGTTCATCCCGCCCTCGAAGTCGACGCCGGAGGTGAGCGGCCTCTCCGCGCCGCTCATGCAGGTGCTGTTCGGGTTCACGCCGTCCAGCTTCGGATGGCTCGGCATCTTCGCCGCCATCGCGATCGTCTTCTTCGCCTACATCGGGTTCGACATCGTCGCCACCGCCGCCGAGGAGGCCCGCCGCCCGCAGCGCGACCTGCCCATCGGCCTCATCGGCTCCCTGATCATCACCGCGGTCCTGTACGCCGCCGTGTCGACCGTCGTCGCCGGCATGCAGAACTACAAGGAGCTGAGCACCGACGCGCCGCTCGCCGACGCGTTCAAGTCCGTCGGGCATCCGGTGTTCGCCACCGTCATCGACGTCGGCGCCGTCATCGGCCTCACCAGCGTCGTGCTGATCCTGCTGCTCGGGCAGAGCCGCATCTTCTTCGCCATGGGACGGGACGGCCTCCTGCCGCCCTGGCTCTCGGCCGTCCACCCGCGGTTCGGCACGCCCTACCGCTCGACCGTCATCATGGGGACCGTCGTCGCCGTCCTCGCCGGCTTCATCCCGCTCGCCAAGCTCGCCGAGCTGGTCAACATCGGCACGCTGTTCGCGTTCCTCGTCGTCTCGATCGCCGTGGTCGTCCTGCGCCGCACCCGCCCGGACCTGCCGCGCGCGTTCCGCACCCCGCTGGTGCCGTTCGTCCCGATCCTGTCCGTGCTCGCCTGCCTGTTCGTGATGATCAACCTGCCGGTGGACACGTGGCTGCGGTTCGTCGCCTGGATGGCCGTCGGCGTCGTCGTCTACGCCCTCTACGGGTACCGGAACAGCCGGGTGGGACGCGCGCGGACGATCTCCGCCAAGTCCTGACGGCGCACCCGCCGTGACCGGCCCGGACCTGCAGTGACAGGGGTCACGGTATGCATTTGACCGCCGGATGGGCACAATGACCCGCATGGGTTCTCCAGTGCTCGTCGCGGTGATCGGTTCCGGCCCGGCGGGGATCTACGCCGCCGAGGCTCTCGTCAAGCAGGCCGAAGGCGACGTCCGGGTGGACGTGTTCGACCGGCTGCCGACGCCGTACGGACTGGTCCGCTACGGCGTGGCGCCCGACCACACGTCCATCAAGTCGATCGCCCGGTACCTGCAGCGGGTCCTGGAGAATCCCGCGGTCCGGTTCTTCGGCTGCGTCGAGCTCGGCCGCGACATCACCCGGGCCGACCTGCTCGACTGCTACGACGCCGTCGTCTACGCGACCGGCGCGATGGTCGACCGCCAGATGCGCATCCCCGGCGAGGAGCTCCCCGGCAGCATCGCCGCAACCGACTTCGTCAACTGGTACTGCGGGCACCCCGACGCCGCCGACCACGAGTTCGACCTGTCGGTGGAGGAGGTCGCGGTCATCGGCGTCGGGAACGTCGCCGTCGACGTCGTCCGCATCCTCGCCAAGACGGCCGAGGAGCTGCGCGACACCGACGTGCCCGAGCAGGTCATCGAGGCGCTGTCGCGCAGCCGGGTCAAGCGCGTCCACATGATCGGGCGGCGCGGCCCCGCGCAGGCGAAGTTCACCACGAAGGAGGCCCGCGAGCTGGGCGAGCTGCCCAACGCGAGCATCCACGTCCGGCCCGAGGACATGGAGCTCGACCCGGCGAGCGCCGAACTGGCCGCGAGCGACCGCAAGACCGGCGGCAACATCAAGGCCCTCGGCGCCTGGACGGGCGAGCCCGCCCCCGGCCGCGCCCGCCACATCGACGTGCGGTTCTGGCGCGCCCCCGCCGAGATCCTCGGCGCCGACCGCGTCGAGGGCCTCAAGCTGGAGCGGACCCGGCTGGACGAGTCGGGCCGCGTCACCGGCACCGGCGAGTTCGAGACGCTCCCCGTCGGCCTGGTGCTGCGCTCCGTCGGCTACCAGAGCGTCCCGCTGGACGGCGTCCCGTTCGACGAGCGCTCCTTCGTCGTCCCGAACGAGGGCGGCCGCGTCCTCGGCCCGGACGGCGCGCCCGTCCCCGGCGAGTACGTCGCCGGGTGGATCAAGCGCGGGCCGTCCGGCGTCGTCGGCACCAACAAGTCCGACGCGGCGGAGACCGTCCGCAACCTCCTGGAGGACGTCGCCGGCGCCGGGACGACCCCGAAGCGCACCATCGAGGAACTGCTGGAGGCGCGCGGCCTGCCCGTCGTCACCTACGCCGACTGGCTCAACCTCGACGCCGCCGAGATCGCGCTCGCGCGCAGCCTCGACCGCGGCGAACGCGTCAAGCTGGCCCGCTGGGAGGCGATGACGTCCGCGTGCCGCCGCGCGGAATGACACGCGGGTAATTCGCCGCCGTGCGAAGATCCCACCGGGAAAGTAGTGACGGACATGTGACGCGGACGCTACGGTGCGGCGTGTGACCGGCGGTCCAGAACTGTACGGGTTCCCCCCACCCGAGACGGTCCCCGACCTCAGGTGGCTGGGCCCCGACTATGTGTCCGTACTCGTGTACGACCTGACGCAGGGGCTCCTCCGCCAGGACCCCCGCACGTCCATCATGGGCGTGCGGTGCGAGGGTCGGCCCGAGCTCGCCCCTTCGGTCGACCCGGCGGGCGTCATCCGCGCGCACGACGCCTGCTTCCCGCTCCAGGTCTTCGTCCAGGACGGCGCCGGGCGCCCCTGGCGCCTGCGCGGGCGATGGACGTACTCGGGACGCGGACTGGGCACGTCCGGCGCGTCCATCACCCACTTCTGGCAGCTGCTGTCCGCGGACGGCGTCTAGCCGCGCCGGCCGGCCGTGCCCGGGTCAGGGCCGCTCGTCGGACGTCTCCGACGCCTGCGAGCTCTCGGCGCTCTCGGCGTCCGTCGAGGTGATGCGCGCGACCGACTCGGTGATGTCGCGGGCGAGCGCCTGCGGCGTCAGGCCGATGTCGGTGAGGATCTCGTCGCGCGACGCGTGGTCGAGGAACTCCTGCGGGATGCCGAACGTGCGGATCGGGACGTCCAGCTCGGCGTCGCGCAGCATGCGGGCGACGGCGTCGCCGACGGCGCCGGTGCGGCCGTTGTCCTCGGCGACGGCGACGAGCGCGTGGTCGCGGGCGAGGTCGAGCAGCGCCGGGTCGAGCGGCTTCACCCAGCGCGGGTCGACGACGGTGACGCCGATGCCCTGCGCGGAGACCAGGCCGGCCGCCTCGACCGCGGGCGTCGCCATCGCCCCGGCGGCGACCAGCAGCACGCGGGTGCCGTTGGAGCCGTCGTGGCGGGCCAGCACGTCCATCTCGCCGGCCTTGCCGATCGCCTCGACGTCGTCGGCCGCCGGGCCCTTCGGGTAGCGGATCGCGGTGGGCCCGTCGGAGACGGCGACGCACTCGCGCAGCAGCTCGCGCAGCCGCGCGCCGTCGCGCGGGACGGCGACGCGCATGCCCGGGACGAGCTGCAGGATCGACATGTCCCACATGCCGTTGTGGCTGGGGCCGTCGCTGCCGGTCACTCCGGAGCGGTCCAACGCGAACGTGACCGGCTGCTTGTGCAGCGCCACATCCAGCAGGACCTGGTCGAACGCGCGGTTGAGGAACGTCGCGTACAGCGCCACGACCGGGTGCAGGCCGCCCATGGCGAGCCCGGTCGCGGACGTGACGGCGTGCTGCTCGGCGATGCCGACGTCGAAGATGCGGTCGGGGAACGCCTCGGCGAACGGGGCGAGCCCGACCGGGTAGAGCATCGCGGCGGTGATGCCGACGACGTCGCGGCGCTCCCGGCCGATCGCGACCATCTCCTCGCCGAACACCTTCGTCCAGCCGGGGCCCGCCTTCTTGGCGACGAACTTGCCGGTGGCGGGGTCGAACGCGCCGGGGCCGTGCATGCAGTCCTCGGTGTCGTTCTCGGCGGGGGCGTAGCCGCGGCCCTTGGTGGTGATGCAGTGCACGATGACCGGGCGGCCGAACCCGCGGGCGCGGCGCAGCGCGCGCTCGACGGCGTCCTCGTCGTGGCCGTCGATCGGGCCGACGTACTTCATGCCGAGGTCCTCGAACATGGCCTGCGGCTGGAGGACGTCCTTGAGGCCCTTCTTGATGCCGTGCAGCGCCTCGTAGGTGAGGTTGCCGACGACGGGGGCGCGCGGAACCGTCTTCTTGATGAGGTCGAGCGCGTTCTCGTAGCCCTGGGTGACGCGCAGGTCGGCGAGGTGGGACGCGAGCCCGCCGATGGTCGGCGAGTAGGACCGGCCGTTGTCGTTGACGACGATGATGACGGGGCGGTCGACGCCGGCGGCGATGTTGTTCAGCGCCTCCCAGCACATGCCGCCGGTCAGCGCGCCGTCGCCGACGACCGCGACCACGGCGCGGTCGTCCTCGCCGCGCAGCTGGAACGCCTTGGCGAACCCGTCCGCGTAGGACAGGACGGTCGAGGCGTGCGAGTTCTCGATGACGTCGTGCTCGGACTCGGCGCGGCTCGGGTACCCCGACAGCCCGCCGCGCTTCTTCAGCAGTTCGAAGTCGCGCCGGCCGGTGACCATCTTGTGCACGTAGGACTGGTGCCCCGTGTCGAAGAGGATCCGGTCGTGCGGCGAGTCGAAGACGCGGTGCAGCGCGATCGTCAGCTCGACCACGCCCAGATTGGGCCCCAGATGCCCGCCGGTCTTGGAGACCGCCTGGACGAGGAACTCGCGGATCTCCTCCGCGAGCCGAGGTAGTTGAGCGGCGTCCAGTCGCTTGAGGTCGGCGGGACCTGTGATCGAGTCCAGCAGGCTCACTCGTGTCAACTCCTCCGTCGGGGACCGGTCTCCCCTGGCTCGGGCCGTTCCGAGTTTAATCCCGGTTCGCCCCCGACGCGCCGAAGGCGGCCCGCGCGCCGGGTGTGAAAAGACTGACCCTCGCGGCAGGGATGGGGTAGGAGTAGAGCATGGGCGTCGAAGAGATCGTGCTGCTCAACGCGGACGACGAAGCCGTCGGAACCGCTCCGAAGAGCGCCAGCCACCATAGGGACACGCCGTACCACCTGGCTTTTTCATGCTTTGTGGTGGACACGGAGGGTCGTGTCCTGATCACTCGGCGCGCCCTGGACAAGCGCACCTTCCCCGGCGTCTGGACGGGGAGCTGCTGCGGGCATCCGGGGCCCGGCGAGAAGCTGCGCGACGCGGTGCTGCGCCGCCTGCGGGACGAGCTGGGCATGCCGGAGGCGTCGCTCACGTCCGTCCTGCCGAGGTTCCGGTACCGGGCCGTCGCCGACGACGGGACCGTCGAGCACGAGCGGTGCCCCGTCGTGCGCGCGACCGTCGCGGACGGGTCCGTCCGCCCGAACCCCGACGAGGTCGAGGCGGCCGAGTGGTGGACGTGGGAGCGCTGCCTGGACCTCGCGCACCGTCCCGAGTCCTCGCCCTGGTACCGGCTGCAGCTCGCCGAGCTGGCGCCGCTCGGCGCCCCGCTCGACTGGCCGGACGCGGGCCGGGAGGAGCTGCCCCCCGCCCTCGCCTGGTAGCCGCGGTGACGCGCATCACCGCTTGATCACTTTTCCGTCGCCGGTGTTGACCCTGGCGCGCGTCCGAACGGACGCTGGCCTTCCCCGGGGTAACCGAAGGGACGGACGATGCGAGTACGTGCTTTCAAGCGCCGCTGGACGGTCTTCGCGGCCGTGGCCATGACGAGTGCCCTCGCCCTGTCGGGCTGCGGCGGCGACGACGGCGGATCGAAGAACGACAAGTCCGAGGTCGAGGTCTTCTCCTGGTGGACGGGCCCCGGTGAGGCCGACGGGCTGAAGGCCATGCAGGCCGACTTCGAGAAGAAGAACCCCGGTACCGAGTTCGTCAACGCGGCCATCGCCGGCGGGTCGGGCACGCAGGCCAAGGCCGTCCTGGCGAGCCGGCTGCAGAACCGCAAGCCGCCGGACTCGTTCCAGGGCCACGCGGGCGCCGAGCTGCTCGACTACATCAAGGCCGGGCAGATCGAGCCGCTGGACGACTTCTACCAGCAGAACAACCTGAAGTCGGTCTACCCGCAGCAGCTCCTCGACCAGATCACCTACAAGGGGCACATCTACTCGGTGCCGGTGAACATCCACCGGTCCAACGTGCTCTGGTTCAACCCCGACATCCTGGAGGAGGCCGGGGTCGACGGCCCGCCGGAGTCGATCCCCGCGTTCATCACCGCGCTGAAGGCCGTCAAGGACAAGACGAAGAAGGTTCCGCTGTCGCTCGGCGCGCAGTGGACGGCCGACCACCTGCTGGAGAACGTCCTCCTCGGCAGCCTCGGCGCCGACGGCTACAACGCGCTGTGGAAGCCCGGCGCCGACTGGGGCACCCCCGCCGTCACCAAGGCGCTCGGCGAGTTCGGCGAGATCATGAAGTACACGACGCTGGAGGCCGCGTCCACCGACTGGCAGGGCGCCGCGAAGGCCGTCGTGGACGACAAGGCCGCGTTCAACATCATGGGCGACTGGGCGTACGGCTACTTCGTCGGCGACGCGCCGAACGGCCTCGGCAAGAAGCTCGACACCGACTTCAAGTACGCGCCGGCGCCGGGCACCGCGGGCGCCTACATGTGGCTGTCGGACAGCTTCACCCTGCCGAAGGGCGCGCCGCACAAGGCGGGCGCGGAGGCGTGGCTGAAGGAGGTGTCCAGCAAGGAGGGGCAGGACCTCTTCAACCCGAAGAAGGGCTCGATCCCCGCCCGCAAGGACGCCGACAAGAGCCTCTACACCGGCTACCTGCAGACCGCGTTCGAGGAGTGGAACAACCCGCAGACCAAGCTCGCGGGCTCGTTCTGGCACGGCGTGAACGCCAACAACAAGTGGCACACCGACATCGACACCGCGATCGGCCTGTTCCTGCAGAACAAGGACGTGGCCAAACTCCAGCAGGGGCTGGTGAGCGCGGCCAAGAACAGCGGACAGTGACCGCCCCCGATTCGGAGGCGGACCAGAAGGCCGCGGCCCCCGGCCGCCGGGACGCGCCGCAGGAGCATCGCTCGTCGTTCCTGCGGCGCGCCCGCACGTGGCTGCCGGGGCTGCTGCTGGTGTCGCCGTCCATCGTCGCGATCGGCCTGTTCGTCTACGGGCTGCTGTTCTGGAACACGCGGGTCGCGCTGAGCGGCAAGCACGACGAGGTCTCCGAGTACGGGTTCGACAAGGGCAGGAACTTCGTCGACCTGTGGGACCAGCCGAGCTGGCCGGGCGCGGTGCGGCACGCGCTGCTGTTCACGGCCGTGTTCGTCGTCGGCGCCCTGCTGCTCGGCGCGTTCCTGGCGTTCCTCATGGACAAGGGCGTCCGCGCGGAGGCGGGCTTCCGCGTCGTGTACCTGTTCCCGATGGCGGTGTCGTTCATCGCCAGCGGCGTGGTGTGGCGGTGGCTGATGAACCCGGCGCCGCCGGAGCGCGCGGTCGGGTTCAACCAGCTGTTCGACAAGCTCCATGTCGGGTTCCTGTCGAACGACTGGTGGCAGAACCCCGACTGGGGCATGGCGGCGATGGCCCTCCCCGCCGTCTGGCAGATGTCCGGATACGTCATGGCCCTGTACCTGGCCGGGTTCCGCAGCGTCCCGGAGGATCTGCGCGAGGCGGCGCGGGTGGACGGCGCGTCCGAGTGGAAGGTGTACCGGTACGTGGTGTTCCCGCAGCTCCGCCCGGTGACGCTGTCCGCGCTGATCATCCTCGGGCACATCTCGCTGAAGGTGTTCGACCTCATCATGGCCATCGCGGGCAAGCAGATCATCACCTACGTCCCGGCCATCGCCACCTACGTGGAGATCTTCGACCGGCACGACCCGGCGAACGGCGCCACCATCGCCACGTACATGCTGGTCGCGGTCGCGCTGCTGGTGATCCCGTACCTGGTCTGGTCGGTGCGGTCGGAGCGGACCCGATGACCGCCGCGGGCGCGCCGGGCCGCCGCTCGTCCGGCGCCGCGCAGGCCGCGAGGCTGACCGTCCTGCTGGTGTTCGTGCTGCTGTTCCTCATCCCGGTGTACGTGCTGGTCGTGACGAGCTTCAAGCCGCTGGACGAGGCGGACCCGAGCAGCGCGTGGAGCCTGCCGGGCCACTGGAGCACGTCCGGCTGGAGTTCGGCGTGGGAGACGCTGAGACCCGGCCTGGAGAACAGCGTCAAGATCGCCGTGTCGGGGTCGGTCATCTCGGCGGTGCTCGGCTCGCTGAACGGCTACGTCCTGTCCAAATGGCGGTTCCCCGGCGCGGACGTCGTCTTCACGCTGTTCCTGTTCGGCATGTTCATCCCGTACCAGGCGGTCATGATCCCGCTGGCCGGGCTGCTGACGGACATGGAGCTCTCCGGCACCATCCGCGGGCTCGTCCTCGCGCACGTCGTGTACGGCATCCCGATCTGCACGCTCATCTTCCGGAACTACTACGTCACCATTCCGGACGAGCTGATCGAGGCGTCCCGCGTGGACGGCGCCGGAATGCTGCGCACCTACTGGTCGGTGGTCCTGCCCGTGTCGGCCCCGGCGTTCGCGGTGACGCTGATCTGGCAGTTCACCTCGATGTGGAACGACTTCCTCTTCGCGGTGTTCCTCGGCGCCCCCGACAGCTGGCCGGTCACGGTGATGCTGAACAACACGGCGGGGTCGGGCGCGGTCGCCGTCCAGTACAACCAGCAGATGGCGTCGGCGCTTCTGGCGTCCCTGCCCACCCTCCTCGTCTATCTGCTGCTCGGACGCTTCTTCATGCGCGGCCTCATGGCGGGGGCATTGAAGGGATGAATCACCCGAGTCCGTCAACCGCGCAGGGGTCTCAAGCGTCACATGGGTGATCGAAGGAGATCCGCATGGGAGTCGAACGGCCCGGCAGCCGTCCCATGACGGACATCAACCCTTTCGACCCGTCCATTGGCAATTCAGCCGGGATGCACCTAGCCTCTCGGGCATCGTCGCGCGGCACACCGGCCTTCGCCGGAGCCTCGGCGATCCCGGGTCCGGCGCGGACGGGGCGATCAGTGGAGGTGGGCGCGTGCAGGCGATGAGTGTTCAGCAGCCCTGGGCGTTCGCGATCGCGCGGGGCGGCAAGAGCGTCTCGAACCAGAGCCTGCCGGCCGCCTACCGCGGCCCGCTCCTCGTCCACGCCTCGCTGCGCGTCGACCTCAAGGCGTGCGACTCGCCGCTCGTCCGGGCCGCCGGCTGGGACCCGCGCGACCCGCTCGCCACGATCGGCGCCATCATCGCCGTCGCCGAGCTGGACGGCGTCTGCTCCGCCGCCGTCCAGGGCGGCTCCTGCGACTGCGGCCCCTGGTCCGAGCGCGGCTTCCACCACTGGCGCCTCGCCGCCGTCCGGCCCCTCCCCCGCCCCATCGTGGCCCTCGGCCGGCTCGGCCTCTGGGAGCCCAAGGCCACGCTAGTCAACGAGGTCACCACGATGTTCGCGCTCAACCCCTGAGGGCCTCGGCCGCCTCGCGGAGGCGGCGGAACTCGGCGGCGATGCGGTCGAGCGGCCAGCTCGCGTTGAGGCCGCTCGGGTTGGGGAGCACCCACACGCGCGCGGCGCCGAACGTCTCGTCCTGCGGCCCGATCCGCGTGCGCGGACGGCCGAAGGCCGTGCGGTAGGCGGTCACCCCGGCGACGGCCAGGTAGGCGGGACGGTGCCGTTCGACGAGGGCGTCGAGACGGCGTCCGCCTTCGCGGAGTTCGGCCCCGGTCAGTTCGTCGGCGCGGGCCGTCGTCCGGTGCGCCAGGTTCGTGATGCCGAGGCCGTAGCCGGGCAGGAGGTCCTGCTCGGACGGGTCCAGCAGCCGGTCGGTGAAGCCGGAGCGGTGCAGGGCGGGCCAGAAGCGGTTGCCCGGACGCGCGAAGTGGTAGCCGGTGGCGCCGGAGTAGAGGCCGGGGTTGATGCCGCTGAACAAGACCCGGATCGTCCCCCCGTCCGGCGGGAGGACGTCCGGGATGACGCGGTCGCGGGCGGCCTCCAGATCGGCCTTCGTGGGACGCATCAGACAAGGTTACGGACGATCAGCACCACCGCGGACGCCCCCACGACCCCGAGGAGCACCAGCCGGAGGCGTCCGGCACGGGAACCGGTATCGCCACGATCGGCGTCGCGACCAGCCCGGTCCGGGTCAGGCGGATGCGTCGGTGAGGCGCTTCAGCTGGTCGTCGGTCAGCGCCGTCCGGGCCGCCTCGACGAGGGGCGGGAGCTGTTCGAGGGTGCGGGCGCTGGCGATGGGCGCTGCGACGGTCGGCTGCGCGGCGAGCCAGGCCAGCGCCACCGTCGCGACGGCGGCGCCCTGCTCCTCGGCGACGATGTCGAGCGCGGCCAGGACCCTGCGCCCGCGCTCGGTCTCCAGGTGCCCGGCGGCGCGTCCGGCGCGCACGCTGTCGACCTTGGCCCCGGGGCGGTACTTGCCGGTCAGGAAGCCCGAGGCGAGGCCGTAGTAGGGGACGGCGGCCAGCCCGTGCCGTTCGGCGAGGTCGCGGCGCGGCCCCTCGTAGGTGTCGCGGGACACCAGGTTGTAGTGCGGCTGGATGGCCGTGTAGCGGGCCGTGCCCTCGCGCTCGCTGAACTCCAGGGACGCCTCCAGCCGGTCCAGCTCGATGTTCGACACCGCGATCTGCCGCACCTTCCCGGCGGTGACCAGCTCGTCCAGCACCGTCATGATCTCCCCCACGGGCACGGACGGGTCGTCGAAGTGCGTGAAGTACAGGTCGATGCGGTCCGTGCGGAGCCGCCGCAGCGAGTCGTCGGCGGCGGCCTTGATGTTCGCCGGGGACAGCCCCATGCGGTCGGGGTGGCGGCCGACCTTGGTCGCGATGACGACGTCGTCGCGGTTGCCGCGCGTCCGCGTCCACTCCCCGATGATCGTCTCGGACTCGCCGCCGCTGTTGCCGGGCGCGGACGCCATGTAGGAGTCGGAGGTGTCGACGAAGTTGCCGCCGGCCGCCGCGTAGGCGTCCAGGATCTCGAACGAGCGCTCCTTGCCGGCCGTCCAGCCGAAGACGTTGCCGCCCAGGCAGAGCGGGAAGACGTCCAGGTCGCCGATCTTCTTCATGTCAGCCATGTCGTGCATCCAATCAGAGAGTCCGGGACGGCCATTCCCACCGGAGGCCGTAACACTCCTGGCACGGATTTCCGTGTGGTCACCGTTCGCCGCCGTCCGCCGACACGCGGAACGGGCCGCCCCCTGGGGAGCGGCCCGTCGCGGTGGTGCGGCCTTACTTGCGGATCAGGTTGCGGAGGACGTACTGGAGGATGCCGCCGTTGCGGTAGTAGTCCGCCTCACCGGGGGTGTCGATGCGGACGGTGGCGGTGAACTCCTTGCCGGCTCCGTGCGCGGCCGGCTCCGTGGCCTTGACGGTGACCTCGTCGGGGACGCCGCCCCCGTTCATCGCGGTGACGCCCGTGATGTCGAAGGTCTCGGTGCCGGTGAGGCCGAGCGACTCGGCGGACTCGCCGTCCTTGAACTGCAGCGGCAGGACGCCGAGGCCGATCAGGTTCGAGCGGTGGATGCGCTCGTAGGACTGCGCGATGACGGCGCGGACGCCGAGCAGCGCGGTGCCCTTCGCCGCCCAGTCGCGGGACGAGCCGGAGCCGTACTCCTTGCCCGCGATGACGACGAGCGGGGTGCCCTGCTCGATGTAGTTCCGCGAGGCGTCGTAGATGAACGCCTGCGGGGCGCCGTCCTGGGTGAAGTCGCGGGTGTAGCCGCCCTCGACGTCGTCCAGGAGCTGGTTGCGGAGCCGGATGTTGGCGAACGTCCCGCGGATCATGACCTCGTGGTTGCCGCGGCGCGAGCCGTAGGAGTTGAAGTCCTTGATCTCGACGCCGTGGTCCCGGAGGTACTGCGCGGCGGGCGTGCCGGCCTTGATGGACCCGGCCGGGGAGATGTGGTCGGTGGTGACCGAGTCGCCCAGCTTCGCCAGGACGCGGGCGCCGTGGATGTCGGTGACCGGCTCCGGGTCGGCGCCCATGCCGTCGAAGTACGGGGCCTTGCGGACGTAGGTGGACGAGGCGTCCCACTCGAACAGATCGCCGGTCGGGATGTCGAGGCCGGTCCAGCGCTCGTCGCCCTTGAAGACGTCCGCGTAGCTCTCGGTGAACATCTCCTTGCCGATGGACGACTCGACGATCTCCGCGACCTCCTCGGCGGCCGGCCAGAGGTCGCGCAGGTACACGGGGCCGTCGGCGCCCTCGGCGATCGGGTCGTTGAGGATGTCGATGTCCATCGTCCCGGCGAGCGCGTAGGCGATGACCAGCGGCGGCGACGCCAGGTAGTTCATCTTCACGTCGGGGCTGATGCGGCCCTCGAAGTTGCGGTTGCCGGACAGCACCGCGGTGACCGCCAGGTCGTTGTCGTTGACGGCCTTGGAGATCTCCGGCTGCAGCGGGCCGGTGTTGCCGATGCAGGTGGTGCAGCCGTACCCGACCAGGTTGAAGCCGATCTTGTCGAGGTACGGGGTGAGGCCGGCGCGCTCGTAGTAGTCGGTGACGACCTGCGAGCCGGGCGCGAGCGAGGTCTTGACCCAGGGCTTGCGCGTGAGGCCCTTCTCGACGGCGTTCCTGGCCAGCAGCGCCGCGGCGATCATCACGTACGGGTTGGACGTGTTGGTGCAGGACGTGATGGCCGCGACGGCGACGTGGCCGTGGTCGAGCTCGAACTCCGTCCCGTCGTCCAGCTTCACCGGGACGCGCTTGTGCGGGCGGCCGGACCCGTTGGCGTCGACGTGCCGGGGCTTGTCGCCCGCGGTCTCCTGCGTGATCGCCGGGGTGTCCGAGGCGGGGAAGCTCTCGTTGGACGCCTCGTCCAGCGCGCCGAGGACGCTCTCGACGTAGTTCTGCACGTCCCGCCGCCAGGTCGTCTTGGCGTTCGACAGGGAGATGCGGTCCTGCGGGCGCTTCGGGCCGGCCAGCGACGGGACGACGGTGCCGAGGTCCAGCTCCAGGTACTCGGAGAAGTCGGGCTCGACCGACGGGTCGAGCCACATCCCCTGCGCCTTCGCGTACGCCTCGACGAGCGCGATCTGCTCCTCGTCGCGCCCGGTGAGGCGCAGGTACTTCAGCGTCTCGTCGTCGATCGGGAAGATCGCGCAGGTGGAGCCGAACTCGGGGCTCATGTTGCCGATCGTGGCGCGGTTCGCGAGCGGCAGCGCGTGCACGCCCTCGCCGTAGAACTCGACGAACTTGCCGACGACGCCGTGCTCGCGCAGCATCTCGGTGATGGTGAGCACGAGGTCGGTCGCGGTCGTCCCGGCGGGCAGCCCGCCCGTCAGCTTGAAGCCGACGACGCGCGGGATGAGCATCGAGATCGGCTGGCCGAGCATCGCGGCCTCCGCCTCGATGCCGCCGACGCCCCAGCCCAGCACGCCGATGCCGTTCTCCATCGTCGTGTGGGAGTCGGTGCCGACGCACGTGTCCGGGTAGGCGACGCCGTTCCGGTCGAACACCACGCGTGCGAGGTGCTCGATGTTCACCTGGTGGACGATGCCGGTCCCGGGCGGGACGACCTTGAACTCGTCGAACGCCGTCTGCCCCCAGCGCAGGAACTGGTAGCGCTCCCTGTTGCGCTCGTACTCACGCTGCACGTTGCGCTCGAACGCCTGCGACGTGCCGAAGTAGTCGACGATGACGGAGTGGTCGATCACCATCTCGGCCGGCGCCAACGGGTTGATCTTCGTCGGGTCCCCGCCCAGGTCGCGGACGGCCTCGCGCATCGTGGCGAGGTCGACCACGCACGGCACGCCGGTGAAGTCCTGCATGATCACCCGCGCGGGGGTGAACTGGATCTCCTTGCTCGGCTGGGCCTGCGAGTCCCACTGCGCGAGCGCGCGGATGTGCTCGGCCGTCACGTTCGCGCCGTCCTCGCTGCGGAGCAGGTTCTCCAGCAGCACCTTCAGGCTGTACGGGAGACGGGCCGCGCCCTCGACGGCGTCCAGCCGATAGATGTCGTACGACTTCTCGCCAACCTGCAGCTTGTCAAGGCTGCCGAAGCTGTTCGCGGACACGGACTCCTCCTCAGTGGCCACCGCGCGTCCGGTCCGGGACATGAGCGCGCGGCGCTCGTCTTGATCTTCAGTGCGCCCGTCCCCTGGGCCGACACTGGGCGGCGCGCGGCGGGACGGACATGGTGCTCGTCTACCTTGATCCTGCCTTAGTCGGCCCCATCACCCACAATCAGGGCCGCCTAACTTCCGCAGGATTTCTCTTGACGTCAAGCTATCCCCAATTTATCTCGACATCAAGCTACTTGCACCCCGGGCCGCCCTCCCTCGCGCAGCGACCGAACGCGCGTTTCTGCCGCAACCAGCGCGGCTGTCCGGCGAAGCGGTGGGACGGCTCATCAGCGCGAGCGAGGCGACCGTTTCCTCGAAGTAGCGGAACGGCCGAACGCGGTCGTCCACGTGATCCCGCAAAGCTTCGAGACCGGCGCGCACCCGGGTCACGGGCGACGATTTCGGCGAGATGGTGGTCACTCTTGCCGACATCAGCGACCAACCCGCGCCTCGGGTCACCTGGCCACACCGGACCGTCCGGCCGGCGCGGCGCTATGGCCGGTCGGGGCGGACGATGTACCAGCCGCCTGATGGTGTGACCCAGATCAGCAGGCCGGGCCAGACTTGGACGAGTCTCCAGTCGGGGCGCTGCTTCAGCCTGTGGTGGCGTCGGCAGAGCGGAGCCAGGTTGCAGCGGCAGGTGATGCCGGGCCGCCACGGGACCGTGTGGTCGAGGTCGCACCGGTGCGACGGCTGGTTGCAGCTCGGGAACACGCAGGTCCCGTGCCGTGCCTCAACCTGCCGCCGCATCGCGGCAGGCGGCCGGTAGCCGGGTCGGCCGTGCACCTCGTCGTCTCCGCGACAGGCCGCCTCCCGTGCTCCGGCAAGCTCACCCTGGATGCGCTGAACGGCCCGCCGGATCGCGCCCGGCAGCTCTCGCGAAGGAACGCGACCACTCACGTGAGCCAACCGCTGACCCAGCACATCCGCCAACACCATGACGTCGGCTTCGTCCCTGGAGCGCCCCTCCGCCCCAGATCCAGGACCTCCCGCGATTGGAGCAATAACTGCGGCCTGGCGGACCACGCCACCACTCCCAGCGGAGCCGAAGCCAACCGAATCGCCCGGCTCGATCGGTACAGATTCCCGGAACGAAACGGCCGGACCGCCACCACTCTGGATCAGTTCCAACTCTCGCGGTGGATCGCTGCTCTCAGCCGGACCGAGCCGTCGAGGAGGAACGCCGCCGGGCTGGTCGGACGCGGCTCCAGGGGCGGGACGCATGGCATCGGCGGGCGCGGCGTTCTGGGCGAGGAGGTCGCGGATTGCGTCGGGGAGTTCAGCGCCGTGCAGGAGCCGGGTGGCCAGGTCGGCGCGGATGGTGCTGAGCGGGCGCGTGTCGCCGTCGCGCCTGACGCCGTGCGCGGCTGCGGTGATCTTGTTGTAGATGGCGTGGGCGTCTTCGGCGGCCAGGTCGCACAGGCTGAGGTCGGTGGTGCCGGAAGGGGTGTCCCACAGCTCCAGCCGACGTTGCTGGACGGCTTCTCGCTTGCGTTCCTCGACGACCTCGGGTGCGAGGCGCTGGGTGAGGCGTCTGATGCGGCAGCGCAGTTGCCCGGTCGTCTGAGTGGACGCCTTCTCCAGCGCTGCGCCTTGAACCCGTTGGGTGATCTGCTGGGGGAGGCTGTCAGTGAGGTCGCTGACGACTCGGGCCTTGGCCAGGTCGATGCGTCCGGTTTCCAGGGCGGCACCGGTCTCGGCGAGTGGGCCGGTGAGGCGTTCGGCGAGGTGGACGAGCGTGGCGGCGGCGTTGCCGGTGACGGTCAGCGCGGCGGCGATTTCTTCGGTGACCGATTCGCGGGCGGGCAGGATGCGGTAGTCGGGGTCGCCGTCGTCCTCGGCGCGGGTGCGGCGTTGGGTGAGTTCGGCGATGGCGGCCAGTTCCCGGGCTTGGGCCCAGGAGGTCTGGCGGCGGGCCGCAGCGGCGACCTGGAGGAGTTCATCGTCGGTGAGATCCGCCAGGCGTTCTTTTCCGCCGGACAGGCAGACGGCCAGTTGCGGGCCGGGAGGGAACCACTCCCGGTCGTCCCATTCACGCTGGCGAGCAATGATCTGAGTGGGCACTGACATGGGGGCTCACCTCCACTCTGAATTCGTCCTCCAATTGTAGCGCTGCCTACCATCGCCTTCGATGGACATTCTGGACACGCCACATTTCTCTCACCTTTTCTTCCACCTCCGCGACTGAAAAGGACGCTCCTTGCGGTTGCTGATCACCCAACGGTTGTTGCGGGCCGAGCACGGCTTTATCGGTATGTGGTGGTTGCTGTAGGCGGGTGGCTGAGGCGACCCCTGCGGGCAGTGCGAACAGTGCAGGTAGCCGCTGGCTGAAGTCACGTTGGTTGCGGTTGCTGGTAGAGGATTGCGTCTGGGGGAAAGGCGGGCGCGGGGTGCGGTCCCCCAAACGCGCACTTCGCGCGCGGAGCGCGGTGAACAAGGGCAACCACGCACCGGGCCGGATGATAAACACTGATCCCCGCCACCTACCGCAACCAACGTGACAGTTATCGACGGCAAGATGGACGGGCGCACCCGCCTTCGGAAGGCCGCCTCAGCCGCCCGCCAACAGCCACCGCACTTAAACCGATAAAAAGAAGACCTCAGCCACGCACACGCCACAAGCAAGCGCGCCAGGCCGCAACCGGCGGCAACCGACCACAACCGGCTGCAACCGGCTGCAACCGGAAGAGGGGCGCCCACCCAGGCCGGTCGATGAGTTTCGCTGGCTTCGGGAGTCCGCATCTGGGAGCACGCCGTCCAGCAGGAGGAGAACCAGATGAGCACGATGTCCAAGAGCACGAAGCTCGACAAGGAGTTCACGGCCCGCTTGCAGAAGAGTTCCGCCAAGGGCGGCTGGACCTACGTCATCTGGCCGGAGTCGGCGGAGTTCTTCGGGACGCGAGGGCTCGTCAAGGTCAGGGGGACCATCGACGGACACCCCTTCCAGGGCTCCTTCATGGCGCTCGGCGACGGCGATCACAAGCTCGCGGTGAAGGCCGAGATCCGCCGGGCGCTCGGCAAGGACGTCGGTGACGACGTCACCGTTCACCTCACCGAGCGCCTCGGCTAACGCATCACCGAACGTCCCGCCGAGCGTCCCACCGGACGGATCGCCGAACGTCCCGCCGGACGCCCCACCGAGCGAGCCGGAGTCACAGGCCGTTCCAGAAGGCGCAGTTGCTGGTCTTGGTGGTGTCGGTTCGGTGGATGCCGTTCGCACCGGGCGCCAGGGACAGGACGTCGTCCGGCGACCGGAGGAGGGGCCAGTGCGGTGCGTGCCGGGCCTCCGGCCTGCCGTTGTGGGCGAAGGACGTCCAGTAGCCGACCATGGTGTCGGAGAGCCGGGCCTGTTCCGGGTTCAGGTCACCGATCAGGCCCGGGAAAAGGAACGTGAGTTCCGTGGCGTGCTCGGCGCCCTCGTCGAATCCGGGGACGTCGACCAGCGGAGGAGCGGTGCGGTCGGCGAACTGGTAGGCGTACACCGGGACGCCCGCGCGCTTGAGCAGCCGGAAGGCGTCCTGGTGCAGGCAGGACGACAGGGCGCCGCCGGCGTCGGTCTGGATCGTGGCCAGCGCGATCCTGGGGTCGGGGTAGTCGGCCGCCGGGTAGCGGGCCAGCACCGCGTCGGCGTCGGCGCCGTAGGTGGCGCGGACGATGCTCTCGTACTGCGCCGCCGTGATGGGGCGCGGGTAGATGAGCGACACGAACAGGCGCATCTCGTCCAGGGTGTTGCCGTGCATGACCGGCACCCTGTTGAAGCGGCCTTTCTCGATCGCCTGTACGGGCTGCAGCGGCAGGACGCGGTCGCCGCCCGCGACGGGGCCCGCGCTCATCCCCTTCGCGTCGAAGGTCTCCAGCAGGGTCTTGGCGGGCACGGCGCGCAGGCAGGCGACGGTCGCGGCGGGTGACTCCTTGTCGCAGCCCACGGCCTTGGCGAGGGTCGCCGCGTCGCCCTCGGCCGAGGTTTCGGTGCGCACCGGGGTGGCGCAGCTGAAGCTCTGCGGGATCACCTTGTGGAACAGTCCGGCGGCGGACGGCGAGACGAGGTTGGCGCAGGAGTCCGCGGCGCCTGCGGACTCGCCGAACAGCGTCACGTTCCCCGGGTCCCCGCCGAAGGCCCCGGCGTTGCGCCGCACCCAGCGCAGGGCGGCCTGCTGGTCGAGCAGGCCGTAGTTGCCGGCCTGGTAGCGCCGGTCGGCGCCGGTCTCCAGGCCGGGGTGGGCGAGCCAGCCGAGCGGGCCGAGCCGGTAGTTGACGGTGACGACCACGACGTCGCCGTCCGCGGCGAGCTTGGCGGCGTTGTAGGCGCTTCCGCTGCCGGTCGTGTTGCTGCCGCCGTGCACCCAGACCATGACCGGAAGCCTGTGCCGGCGGTCCGCGCGGGCGGGGGTGGTGACGTTCAGGTAGAGGCAGTCTTCGCCGTAGGTCGTCTCGCCGCCGTAGGGCGGGGCGAGTTGCGCGCACTGGCTGCGCGGGAGCGTGGCGTCGTACGTGCCCTGCCACGGCCGCGCCGGCTGCGGCGGTCTCCAGCGCAGGTCTCCGGTCGGCGGTGCGGCGTACGGGACGCCTTGGAAGAGCCGGTGATCCGGTTGGGCCTGGCCGCGCACCAGGCCGAGGTCGGTGCGGACGACGGCGGCCGGATCCGGCGGGTGCGGCTGGGCGACGGCCGGGGCGGCCCCGGCGAGGACGAGGACGGACGCGAGCGAGGTGATGCCGGTGAGCCTCACAGGGCCCCCTTTCAGCGTGACGCTTCTGGCTCCCCCGATCCCCCGAACCCCCGGACTCAAATTAGAAACTGATTCTAGGATGGATGCAACCCCTGACGACGACCGCCAGTGGGGGAGAACTCCGGGTAAGTGATGGTTGTACTGTCTCGTCCGTGACAACGGGAAACACCGTCTCGCTGGGACGACGGCTCTGGACGATGCTGATCGCGCTCGGCTTCGTCGGCCAGCTCGCCTGGACCGTCGAGAACATGTACCTCAACGTGTTCGTCTACGACACGATCAGCGGCGACCCCGACGTGATCGCCGCGATGGTGGCGGCGAGCGCGGTGGCGGCGACGGTGGCGACGATGACGATCGGCGCGCTGTCGGACCGGCTGGGCCGCAGGCGCGCCTTCATCGCCGGCGGCTACATCGTGTGGGGGCTGTCCACGGCGGCGTTCGGGCTGATCAGCGTGGACGCCGTGGCCGCGGTCGCGCCGGTCGCCGACGCGGTCGTGGTCGCGGCGGTGAGCGTGATCGTCCTCGACTGCGTGATGTCGTTCCTCGGGTCGGGCGCGAACGACGCGGCGTTCCAGGCGTGGGTGACGGACGTGACCCGGACCGAGAACCGGGGGCGCGTCGAGTCGGTGCTGGCCGTCATGCCGCTGATGGCGATGCTCGTCGTGTTCGGCGGGTTCGACTGGATGACGCGGGACGGGCAGTGGTCGATGTTCTTCCTCGTCATCGGGCTGATCATCGCGGCGGCGGGGGTGGTCGCGTGGGTGTTCGTCCGGGACCGCCCGGTGGAGCGGCACGCGGGCGGGTACCTGGGGGCGCTCGTGCACGGGCTGCGTCCGGCGGCGGTGCGGGAGAACCCGGGGCTGTACCTCGCGCTCTCCGCGTGGTGCGTGTGGGGGATCTCCACGCAGGTCTTCCTCCCGTATCTGATCATCTATCTGGAGCGGTACCTGAACATCGAGGGGTACGCGCTGGTCCTCGCCGTCGTGCTGACGGGCGCGTCGGCGGTCAGCGTCCTGGCCGGGCGGTTCATCGACCGGGTCGGGAAGGCGCGGTTCCTCCTTCCGGCGGCCGCGGTGTACGCGGCGGGGCTGCTGCTGATGCCGCTCGCGCGCTCCACGGTCCCGGTGATGGCGGCCGGGCTGGTGCTGATGTCGGGGTTCATGCTCGTCCTGGCGCCGGTCGGCGCGCTCGTCCGGGACTTCACGCCGCCGGGGCGGGCCGGGCAGGTGCAGGGGCTCAGGATGGTGTTCGCCATCCTCGTCCCCATGATCGTGGGGCCGTGGCTCGGCGCCGCCGTCATCAAGGGCGCGGACGAGCGCTACGAGGACCTGGGCGTGCTCAAGCACGTTCCGACGCCCGCGATCTTCCTGGCCGCGGCGGCGGTGCTGGTACTGATCGTCCCGCCGGTGCTGGCGCTGGCCCGGCGGGACGCGAGGCACGGGGAGGCTGTGCGATGACGCTGCTCACCAGGTGGGGCAAGGCGCTCGATCCGGACGCGGTGCTGCCGGAGTACCCGCGGCCGCAACTCGTCCGCGACAGTTTCCTCAACCTCAACGGACGCTGGGAGTACGCGTTCACGGACACCGAACCCGCCGAACCCGCCGCGCACGCCGAACCCGCGGAGCGCGCCGAGTACGCGAACACCGGCCCCGCGGAGTACGACGGCGAGATCGTCGTGCCGTTCTCGCCCGAGTCGGCGCTGTCGGGCGTCGGCCGGCAGCTCCGCCCGGACGAGACGCTCTGGTACCGGCGGACCGTCCGCCTTCCGGACGGGTTCCGTCGGGAGGGGCACCGGGTCCTGCTGCACTTCGGCGCCGTCGACCAGGTGTGCCGGGTGACGGTCGACGGGCGGGAGGCCGGACGGCACGAGGGCGGATACCTGCCGTTCCACTTCGACGTCACCGACCTGCTGGACGACGGCGCCGGCACCCTCGTCGTCGAGGTGCAGGACCCGTCCGACACCGGTGACCGGGGCTGGGGGAAGCAGCGGCTGAAGCGCGGCGGGATCTGGTACACGGCCCAGTCCGGCATCTGGCAGACCGTGTGGATCGAGTGCGTCCCCGAGGTGCACGTCGAGCGGCTGACGCTCGTCCCGCACCTGGACGAATCGTGCGTCGAAGTGACGGTGCACGCCGACGCCGGGGGCGAACCGGCCCGCATCGAGGTCCGGGCGGGCGACGAGGTCGTCGGGCACGCCGAGGCGGCGGCCAACGAGCCCGTCCGGATTCCCGTCGCGGACGTCCGCCCCTGGAGCCCCGAAGATCCCTTCCTTTACGGCATCACGGTCGAACTCGGCGCGGACCGCGTCGAGAGCTACGCCGGGATGCGGTCGTTCGGCGTCGGTCCCGACGAGCACGGCGTCCCGCGGCTGCTGCTGAACGGCCGCCCGTACTTCCACGCCGGCGTCCTCGACCAGGGCTACTGGTCGGACGGCATGTACACGGCGCCGTCCGACGAGGCGCTCGTGCACGACATCGCCACCATGAAGCGGCTGGGCTTCACCATGCTCCGCAAGCACATCAAGGTGGAGCCGGCCCGCTGGTACCACCACTGCGACCGGATCGGCATCCTCGTCTGGCAGGACATGGTGAACGGCGGCGGACCGTACCGCCCGGAGGTCGTCACGGCGCCGGCGGTGTCCCCGCTACGCCTGAACGACACGAGGCACAGGCGTTTCGGACGCGCCGACGCGGCCTCCCGCGAGCGGTTCCGCGCGGAGACGCGGGAGACGATCGAGCATCTGCGCAACGTGGTGAGCATCGCCGTCTGGGTGCCGTTCAACGAGGGCTGGGGCCAGTTCGACGCGGCGGCCGTCGCCGCCGAGGTCAGGGCGCTCGACCCGACGCGGACGATCGACCACGCCAGCGGATGGCACGACCAGCGGGCCGGCGACCTGCGCAGCCTGCACGTCTATTTCCGGAGGTTCCGGGTTCCGCGCCGCCGGGACGCCCGCGTTCTCGTCCTGTCCGAATACGGCGGATACAACCTGCGGGTCGACGGCCACGCCTTCAGCGGCAAGGACTTCGGCTACAAGCGCTACCACTCCGCCGACCGGCTCGGTGCGGCGTTCGCGCGGCTGCACGCGCGGGAGATCGTCCCGGCGATCCCGCGCGGGCTCGCCGCGACCGTCTACACCCAGCTCTCCGACGTGGAGGACGAGCTGAACGGCCTCCTCACCCACGACCGCGAGGTCTGCAAGCTCCCCGCCGACCTCGTGCGCTCGGTGAACGCGCGCCTCACCAGCGCTGGCGGGCCTCCTCCGCCCACCCGGTGAGCCCGTCGACGTCGATCCAGGCGCCGTCGTCGGCCTGGACGCGCCCGCTGAAGTGCCCGAAGCACTGGTGGGTCTCGGTGCCGACGACGCCCAGCTCGGTGCGCGCGACCTTCTCGTGGAACGGGCGGAACTCGATCTCGACGCGCTGCCCGGCGATCGTCCAGGGACGCAGCCAGTCGGTCCGGTCGTAGGACCAGGACAGCTCCTCGCCGATCTTGTGGAGCCGGCCGTCGACGAACACGGCGTTCTCGGTCATGCCGGTGCCGTCCGTCCATGTGCCGCCGAACTGGAGGGAGACGCCGGGACCGCTGGCCGCCGCCCAGTTCCACGTCATCCGGTACGGCCATTTGCCGCGCCCGTGGTCGAGGACGGCGAAGGCGCCCTCCCCGATCTCGTGGTCGCCGGACGGCAGTGTCAGCCGCCCCCGCACCGGGCGCCCGACGTCCTTCACCGTGTACTGGAAGCGGCGGGGCCCCCACGGGATCACCACGCCGAGCGACTCGTGCCCGTCCGGCAGCGGGATCTCGACGTCGAGGTCGACCAGCCCCGGCGCGAGCGCCCGGACGCGCGACCCGGACGGGCGCTGCCGCACGCCGACCGCCGCTCCGCCGCCCCGCACGGACGCCTCACCCTCGCCGCTGCGGTCGGGGAACCGGGCGCCGCGCGCGAACGGGACCACTGCGTCCTTGCCGATCTCCTCGCCGGTCTCGCGGTCGAGCACGTAGACGCCGTGCACTCCGGCGTAGTCGAGCGACGACGCCACCAGCCCGATGATGTGCCGGGGCGTGACGATGCCCCAGTACTCCCAGCGCTTCACCCGTCCCCACCCGCGCAGGTTCGCCCGGTGCAGCGGCCGCCGCGTCCAGCCGACCGCGTCCGGGTTGAGCCGCCCGTCCGGCAGGCAGAGGTCGACGGGTCCGGTGATCTCGCGCTCGTGCGTCCCCATCCCCCGAGCCTACTGACCGCCGCGACGACGCCGGCCGCTGCCCTGGCGCCGCTGTTTCCGGCGAATCGGCGCGGCCCGGGAACGGGCCTGTCCCATGGCCTCGACGCCGGTGGCCCTGCAACGGTTCAGGGCGGCGGGCGCACCGTTTAAATAAGTCCATACCTTGGCCAGAGTTTCTCTCGTGCCGGACCGGTCGATGTCTCCAAGGTGATCATTGAACCGCTCTGGAGCGTCGAGGAGCACGATCGCGCGCTGGACCGGCTCGCGGCCCGGGAGAACTTCCCGGTGGCGGCGCGGCTGCTGCCCGGCCGGCACCGCGCCGACCTGCGGGCCGTCTACGGGTTCGCGCGGCTGGTCGACGACATCGGCGACGAGGCGCCGCGGGAGCAGCGGGCCAAGCTGCTCGGCCTGGTGGACGACGACCTGGACCGCGTGTTCGCCGGGCGGACGCCGAACCTGCCGCAGTTACGGCGGCTGGCGAGGACGGTGCACGCGCACCGGATGCCGGAGGCGCCGTTCCGCGACCTGGTCCGGGCGAACAGGCAGGACCAGGTCGTCCACCGCTACGAGACGTTCGATGAGCTGAGGGGCTACTGCGCGCTGTCGGCCGCGCCCGTGGGGCGCGTCGTCCTGCACCTGTTCCACGCGTACCGGCCCGCCCTGGTGGCGGCGTCCGACGACGTGTGCACGGCGCTGCAGGTCATCGAGCACTGCCAGGACGCCGGCCAGGACTACCGGGACGGGCGCGTCTACCTGCCCGGCGAGGACCTGCGCCGGTTCGGCTGCGCCGAGGAGGACCTGGCGCGCCCGACCACGCCGACGCGGCTGCGCGGCGTGCTGGCACTGGAGGCGGGCCGCGCGGCGGAGCTGCTGGACCGGGGCGCGCCGCCGCTCATGGCGGGGCTGACCGGGTGGGCGCGGATCGCCGTCGCGGGCTACGTGGCCGGGGGGCGCGCGGCGCTGTCGGCCCTGGCGCGCGGGCGGTACGACGTCCTCGCGCGCCGGCTGCGCCCCCGGCACGCCGCGCTGCCCGCCGGATGGGCGCACACGCTGAGAGAGGGACGGCGATGACGGTGCCGCCGGGTGGAGGCGCACGACCGCTGACGCACCGCACGCTCAGAGAGGGACGGCCATGACGGTTTCGGAGACGTGCGAGCGTTCCGAACAGGTGTTCGAGGCGTACCGGCACTGCGAACGCGTGGTGCGCGACGAGGCCCGCAACTTCTCCTACGGGATCAGGCTGATGCCGGCGCCGAAACGGCGCGCGATGAGCGCGATCTACGCGTTCGCGCGCGGCATCGACGACATCGGGGACGGCCCGGAGCCGGCCTGCGTGCGGCTCGACCTGCTGGACCGGTCGCGGCAGCGGCTGCTGACCGTGCAGGAGGTGCTGCGGCGGCGCGCGGACGTCCGGGAGCTGGAGGGGCATCCGGTGCTGACCGCGCTGTCGGACGCGGCGGGCCGCTACCCGATCCCCCTGGAGGCGTTCGACGAGCTGATCGACGGCTGCGAGAACGACGTGCGGGGCGCCGACTACGACACGTTCGACGACCTGCTGCGGTACTGCCAGCGCGTCGCCGGGACGGTCGGGCGGCTGTCGCTCGGGGTGTTCGGGTCGGACGGCCGGCAGCGCGCGGAGGGCCTCGCCGACTCGCTCGGCGTCGCGCTCCAGCTCACCAACATCCTGCGCGACCTGCGCGAGGACCGGCTGGCGGGGCGGATCTACATCCCGAAGGAGGACCTCGTCCGGTTCGGCTGCACGCTGGAGCTGGACGAGTCCGGCGCGTTCATCGACCCGCCGTGGCGGCTGTCGGAGCTGGTCGGCTTCCAGGCGGAGCGGGCGCGGGCCTGGTACGCGGAGGGGCTGCGGCTGCTGCCGCTGCTGGACCGGCGCAGCGCCGCGTGCACGGCGGCGATGGCGGGCATCTACCGGCGGCTCCTGGAGACGATCGCGGAGCGCCCGGGAATCGCGCTGCACGGCCGGGTCTCGCTGCCGACGTGGCAGAAGGCCGTCGTGGCGGCGCGCGCGCTGTCGGGGGTGGAGCGGTGAGCGCCGCCGAGCCGACCGGGGCCGGGCCCGCGCCGGAGGTGGCACGGTGAGCGCCGTCGTCGTCGGGGGCGGGCTCGCCGGCATCAGCGCCGCCATCGCGCTGCAGGAGTCGGGCGTGCAGGTCACGCTCGTCGAGTCCCGGCCGTGGCTGGGCGGCGCGACGCATTCGTTCACGCGGGGCGAGCTGAGCGTCGACAACGGGCAGCACGTGTTCCTGCGGTGCTGCTCGGCGTACCAGGGGCTGCTGAGCAGGCTCCGCGCCGACCACCTGGTGGAGGTGCAGGACCGGTTCGACGTCGCCGTCCTGCGGCCGGGCGCGAAGGCGGCGCGGCTGCGGCGGTCGCGGCTGCCGAGCCCGCTGCACCTGCTGCCCGCGCTGGCCCGGTACGCGCCGCTACCGCCCGCCGACCGGCTCCGCGCGGCGCGCGCCGCGCTCGGGCTGAACCGGCTCGACCCCGCCGACCCGGTGCTCGACACGATGCCGGCGGGGACGTGGCTGGCCGAGCACGGGCAGCGGACGTGGGCGCGGCAGGCGCTGTGGGGGCTGTTCATCACCGCCGCGCTCAACGCCGAGGTGGACGACGCGGCGCTCGGCCTGTCCGCGATGGTGTGCAAGCGGGCGCTGCTGGGCCGCGCCGACGCCGCCGACATCGGTGTCCCGGTCGTCCCGCTGGAGGAGCTGCACGGCGGCCCGGCGCTGCGGCGCATCGCCGAGATGGGCGGGACCGTCCGGCTGAAGGCGAAGGTCGAGGCCGTCACCACCGACCCGAAGGTGGTCGTGGACGGCGTCCCGATGGCCGCGGACGCGGTGGTCATGGCGGTGCCGCACGAGGCGGCGGCGCGGCTGCTGCCCGCGCAGGCGCTGCCGGACCCGCTGCGCTGGCCCGAGCTGGACGCCAGCCCGATCGTGAACGTGCACGTCGTCTACGACCGGAAGGTCATGGACGCGCCGTTCGCCGCGGCCGTCGCCTCGCCCGTCCAGTGGGTGTTCGACCGGACGGCGGTGAGCGGGCTGCGCCGCGGCCAGTACCTCGCGGTGTCGCTGTCGGCCGCCGACCGCTGGATCGACATGCCGACCGCCGAGCTGCGCGCCCGGTTCGTCCCGGAGCTGCGGCGGCTGCTGCCGGCCGCGCGGGACGCCGCCGTCCGGGAGCTGTTCGTGACGCGGGAGCGGCGGGCCACGTTCCGGCAGCGGCCCGGCAGCGGGGCGGCCCGGCCGGCCGCGGCGACGCGGGCGCCGGGGCTGTTCCTGGCCGGCGCGTGGACCGACACCGGCTGGCCGGACACGATGGAGGGAGCAGTGCGCAGCGGCCTGACGGCCGCGCGGCTGGTCCGCCGCCACCTGGAGGGGGTGAGGGACCGGTGACTGCCGTTCCGGTCTCGATGACCGATGTCCGCGAGCTGGTCGACGGTGCGCTGCGCGCGGCCGTCGGCCGGCTCGATCCGCGCACGTACCGTGTCGCGGCCTACCACCTCGGCTGGACGGACGAGGAGGGCCGTCCGCGCAAGGCGCCCGCGGGGAAGGCGCTGCGTCCGGCGCTCGCGCTGCTGTCGGCGCGGGCCGCGGTGGCGCCGGCTGAGAGCGCGCTGCCGGGCGCCGTCGCGGTGGAGCTGACCCACGCGTTCTCGCTCCTGCACGACGACATCATGGACGGCGACCGGACGCGCAGGCACCGTCCGGCGGCGTGGACGGTCTTCGGCGAGGCGTCCGCGATCCTGGCCGGCGACGCGCTCCTCGCCCTCGCCGGAGAGGTCCTGCTGGAGGCGCCGGGGCAGGGGTCGGCGCGGGCGGCGCACGCGCTGTCCGCCGCCACGCGCCGCCTCATCGCCGGCCAGTCGCTCGACATGGACTTCGAGACGCGCAGGCAGATCAGCGTGGACGAGTGCGTCGCCATGGCGTCCGACAAGACCGCCGCGCTGCTGGCGTGCTCCTGCTCGATCGGGGCCGTCCTGGACGGGGGCCCCGAATCCCTCGCGGCCGCGCTGGAGGCGTTCGGGACGGACCTCGGCGTCGCGTTCCAGCTCGTCGACGACCTCCTCGGCATCTGGGGCGACTCCGCGACGACCGGGAAGCCGGCCATGTCGGACCTGCGGTCCCGCAAGATGTCGCTGCCGGTCGTGGCCGCGCTGAACTCGGGGACCCCCGAGGCGGCGCGGCTCGCCGAGCTGTACGCGCGGCCCGAGCCGTCCGAGGACGACCTGGCCGAGACCGCCGCGCTCGTCGAGGCGGCCGGCGGGCGTGCGTGGGCGGAGGTCGAGGCGGAGAGCCGCATCCAGCGCGCCGCCGAGCACCTGCTCGCCGCCCGGCTGCCGGACTCCGTCCGCGCCGAGTTCCTCCGCATCGCCGACTTCGTCACCCGCCGGGACCACTGAGAGAGATCCGGGAACACAGATGACAACGCTGGAAACACCGGAAACGCCGGAGACCACCGGATCCCGGACGGCGGCCGCGGCGCTGGACGCCGCCCGCGACCGCCTGCTGCTGCTCCAGTCCCCCGAGGGCTGGTGGAAGGGCGAGCTGCAGACCAACGTCACGATGGACGCCGAGGACCTGCTGCTGCGCGAGTTCCTCGGCGTCCGCACCGGCGAGGACACCCACGAGACGGCCCGCTGGATCCGGTCGCGGCAGGCCGCCGACGGTACGTGGTCGAACTTCCACGACGGCCCGCCGGACCTCTCCACGACCGTCGAGGCGTACGTGGCGCTGCGGCTCGCCGGGGACCCGCCCGACGCCGCGCACATGGTCCGCGCCGCCGCCTACGTCCGCAGCGGGGGCGGCGTCCCGGCGACCCGCGTGTTCACCCGGTTCTGGCTGGCGATGTTCGGCCAGTGGTCATGGGACGAGCTGCCCGTGGTGCCGCCGGAGATGGTGTTCCTGCCGCGCTGGTTCCCGCTGAACGTCTACGACTTCGCGTGCTGGGCGCGGCAGACGATCGTCCCGCTGGCGGTGGTGGGCGCGCTGCGGCCCGTCCGGCCGCTGCCGTTCGGGCTGGACGAACTGGCGCCCGACTACGACGTCCCGCGCGAGAGGAGGCGCGGCCTGCCCGGCTGGGGCGCGGCGTTCGGGGCGCTCGACAAGGCCCTGCACGTCCACCAGCGGCACGCTCCCCGGCGGCGCCCGCTGAAAGGCGTGCGGGAGGCGGCGCTGCGCCGCGCCGGGGAGTGGATCGTCGCGCGGCAGGAGCGGGACGGGTCGTGGGGCGGCATCCAGCCGCCGTGGGTGTACTCGCTGATCGCGCTGCACCTGCTCGGCTACGGCCTCGACCACCCGGTCGTCCGGCGCGGCCTGGACGGGCTGGAGCGGTTCACGATCCGGGACGAGCGGGGACGGCGCCTCGAAGCGTGCCAGTCCCCCGTCTGGGACACCGTCCTCGCGATGAACGCGCTCGCCGACGCGGGCCTGCCCGCCGGGCATCCGGCCCTGGAGCGGGCGGCGGAATGGGTGATCGGCGAGGAGGTGCGGGGGCCCGGCGACTGGGCGGTGCGGCGTCCCGGCCTGCCGCCGGGCGGCTGGGCGTTCGAGTTCGACAACGACTGCTACCCCGACACCGACGACACCGCCGAGGCCGTGATCGCGCTCAACCGCGTCCGGCACCCGGAGGCGGAGCCGGCGATCGAGCGGGGCGTCCGCTGGATGGCCGGGATGGCGTCCCGGGACGGCGGGTTCGGCGCGTTCGACGCCGACAACACCCGCGCGCTGTGCCGCAGGCTGCCGTTCTGCGACTTCGGCGAGGTGATCGACCCGCCGTCCGCCGACGTCACCGCGCACGTGGTGGAGGCGATGTCGCACCGCGGCATGGCCGACTCGCTGACGGTGAAGCGGGCCGTCGTGTGGCTGCTGAAGGCGCAGGAGCCGGACGGTTCGTGGTTCGGCCGGTGGGGCGCCAACCACGTGTACGGGACGGGCAGCGTCGTCCCCGCGCTGATCGCGGCGGGCGTCCGGCCGGAGAAGCCGGCGATCCGGGACGCGGTCGGCTGGCTGGAGCGCCACCAGCGCGACGACGGCGGCTGGGGCGAGGACCTGCGCTCCTACCGGGACCGCTCGTGGGTCGGGCACGGGGCGTCGACCGCGTCGCAGACGGCGTGGGCGCTGCTCGCGCTGCTCGCCGCCGGTGAGCGCGGCCCGGCCGTGGAGCGCGGCGTCCGCTGGCTCGTCGACCGCCAGCGCCCGGACGGGACGTGGGACGAGGACCACTTCACCGGCACCGGGTTCCCCGGCGACTTCTACATCAACTACCACCTGTACCGGCTGGTGTTCCCGCTCTCGGCACTGGGCCGGTACCTGAAGGAGAACACCTGATGGGGATGCCACTGCGGCAGAGCCTGCGCGTCGGCGGCTACGTCCTGCGCAACAAGCTGGCGGGGCGGACGAAGTACCCGCTGATCGTCGAGCTGGAGCCGCTGTACGCGTGCAACCTGGCGTGCGCGGGCTGCGGCAAGATCCAGCATCCGGCGGACGTGCTGAAGCAGCGGATGCCGGTCGAGCAGGCGGTCGCGGCGATCCGCGAGTGCGGGGCGCCGATGGTGTCGATCGCGGGCGGCGAGCCGCTGATGCACCCGCGGATCGGCGAGCTGGTCGCCGAGCTGATCCGGATGAAGCGGTACGTGTTCCTGTGCACGAACGCGGCGCTGATCCCGAAGAAGATCGACCAGTTCGAGCCGTCCCGGTACTTCGCGTGGGCCGTGCACATCGACGGGCTGCGGGAGCGGCACGACGCGTCCGTCTGCAAGGAGGGCGTGTTCGACCAGGCGGTCGAGGCCGTCCGGATGTGCCAGGAGCGCGGGTTCCGGGTCACGACGAACACGACGGTGTTCAACACCGACACCCCGCAGTCCGTCATCGACGTGCTCGACTACCTGAACGACGACCTGGGCGTCGACCAGATGATGATCTCGCCCGCGTACGCGTACGAGAAGGCGCCCGACCAGGACCACTTCCTCGGCGTCCAGGAGACCCGCAGCCTGTTCGCGAAGGCGTTCGCGGACGGCCGGCGCAAGCGCTGGCGGTTCAACCACTCGCCGCTGTTCCTCGACTTCCTCGAAGGCAAGGCCGACTTCCGGTGCACGGCGTGGGCGATCCCGTCGTACTCGCTGAAGGGGTGGCAGCGGCCCTGCTACCTGATGGACGACGGCTACTGCGACACCTACCAGGAGCTTCTCGACACCACCGACTGGGACGCCTACGGGCGGGGGCGCGACGACCGGTGCGCGAACTGCATGGCGCACTGCGGCTACGAGCCCACCGCCGTGTTCGCGACGATGGGGTCCCTCAAGGAGTCGCTCCGCGCGGTGCGCAGCGTGTGAGGGCCTGCGCGTGAGGGACGGCGCCGGCTCAGGTCTCGCGGAGCTCCTCGATGACGTCGTGGACGGCGTCCATGAAGGCGTCGGCGTCGCCGGTGAGGCCGGGGTCGGCGGACAGGCCGAAGCACAGCTCGCGGTCGACGCCGAGGGCGGCGATCGCGAGCGGGGCGCCGGGGGCGAGCGGGACGATCGGGTACACGGCGGTCAGCGGCGCGCCCGCCAGCCGTAGCGGCCTGTCGGGTCCCGGGAGGCTCGACACGGTGCCCTGCAGGAACCGGCCGCTGTAGGACATGCGGGCGAACCGGGCGTGCAGCGGCGCCGGCATGACGCGTCCCGCCTGCCACATGACGAACCAGGCGGCCTGCGCGCGGGTCCCGGAGCGCAGCACGCGGCTGCGCTCGGCGATCAGCGCGAGGCGCTCGGGCTCGGCCATCTTCCCGACCGGCAGGTCCACCATGACGGCCGTGGTGTGGTTGCCCACCATCGCGCTGCCGGGCGGCCGCATCATCAGCGGCACGGCGACGCGGCAGGTGTCGGGGCGTCCGTCGTCCTCGCTGACGACGCGGTTCAGCGCGCCCGCGACCGCGCACAGCACGACGTCGGTGACCCGGGCGCCGTGGCGGCGGCCCACGTCCCGCACCGCCGTCAGCGGGAGGTGCATGCTGCCGAACCGGCGCTCGGACGTCCCGCCGGCGGGCAGCCGCTCCGGCCGCGTCACGGCGCCGGCGAGCTGGCCGAGCCCGAGGACGGTGGCGAGCGCCTTGCGCAGCGGCCGGCGCGGGAAGCCCGCGCCGGTGTCGCCGGGCGGCGGCTCCATCAGGTACATCGCCTGCGCGACGATCCCGACGCCGTCGGCGACGACGTGGTGCATCAGGTAGACGACGGCGGTGCGGCCGGGCTCGGCGCCCTTCATCACGACCATCCGCCACGGCGGCCGGTCGAGCGGCAGCCGCTCCGACTGGATCTCGGCGACGGCGGCGCGCAGGCCGGCCATGCCGTCGACGCGCCGTTCGGCGACGTGCCACTCCCAGTCGACGTCGTCGTGGTCCTGCCAGACCGGGCGGCGCCAGCGGCCCCGCCGCACGAGCCGCTGCCGGAACCGGGGCAGCCCGGGCAGCCGCTCCCGGATGACCCGGACGAGGTCGGCGCGCCCGACCTCGTCCCGCGAGGTGTCGAGCATGATGACGCCGCCGGCCTGCTGCGGCGCGGCGGGCGTCTCCACCGCGAGGAAGAACGCGTCGGGGCCCTGGATGCGGGCGGCGTGCGGACGGGCGATGCGCTGAGCGATGTACACGGAGACCACCACGAAGGGAACGGCGGCCACCGCGTCCAGCAGGAAGTGGTTCGCGGTCGCCAGGATGACATAGAGAGTGACGAGGATGTGGGCGGCGTTCAGCCACTGCACCCACCGCTTGGCCTGGACGCGGGCGAGCTCGACGCCGACCCACAGCGTCCAGGCCATGTGCAGGGACGGGACGGCGGCGAACCGGTCGGCGTGCTCGACCATCGGGGAGCCCCACGACCCCCAGGTGCGGCCCTCGGTGACGGTGTCGACGAACCCGAGGTCGGGCATCAGCCGGGGCGGCATCACGGGGAACAGCGCGAAGCAGGCGAGACCGCCCAGGTTGAGCAGGACGAACGCGTTCCGGGCCGTCCGGTACCGCGCGGGATGCCGGATGAATAACCATGTGAGCAGCGCCAGCGCGCTCGCGATGTAGGTGATCGCGTACTCGTAGTTGGCCAGGACGCGCAGCACCGGCTGATGGGCGAGCCAGGCGTTGAGGGCGGGTTCGACGTCGAGGTGCAGGACGCGCTCCAGGCGGTAGAGCGCCTCGCCGTGGTCGCGGGCCGCCGTCCGGCGTCCCTGCTCGGGCAGCATCGTGACCAGCGAGTACACGGTGAAGAGCGCCAGGCCGAGCAGCAGCTCGGTCCCGGCGCGGGGCCTGCCGCCCGTGCCGCCCGGTGTGCCGACCGCGTCCCGCGCGGTCACCGCCTCGTGTGTGCCCATCGTCCCCTCGGACCGGGTGGTACCCAAGATTCGCAAAATCAGACTGTGATGCCCGGTATCGGAGATCATGCCCGGTTCACTCTTGGTGAAGCGCGGGGTCGATCGACGAAATGTCCGGGAACCGGGTGGCCCGTCCGTACGTTGTCGATATATCGTTGTCGTATCGCGAAGGATCATAGAGAGATCTCAGAAGCTCTCGGACGATCACAGAAGGCGGGTGCAGAACATGGGACACAGGCACGGACCCGGCCCCTGGGGGCGCGGCGACCTCCCGAACTTCGGCGCGCTGTTCGGCGGCGCCCCCTGGGGGCCGCCCGGCGGATTCGGCCACGGACCCGGCCCGCGGCCCCCGTGGGCGCGCGGGCGCGGCGGTCCGTGGGGGCGCGGCCCCGGCGGCAGGGCGCGCAAGGGGAACGTCCGCGCGGCGATCCTCGTGCTGCTGGCCGAGGAGCCGCGCAACGGCTACCAGATCATCCAGGAGATCAACGAGCGCAGCGACGGGGCGTGGAAGCCGAGCCCCGGCGCGGTCTACCCGGCGCTCCAGCAGCTCGCCGACGAGGGCCTGATCGCCGGGGACGAGTCGGGCGGGCGGCGCACCTTCCACCTCACCGACGAGGGCCGCGCCCACGTCGCGGAGAACGCCGACCGGCTCGCCGAGCCGTGGGCGGAGATGACGCCCGAGTTCGGCGAGGGCGTTCCCGAGCTGTTCAAGCAGGCCGCGCAGACGGGAGCCGCGGTGATGCAGATCGTCCACTCCGGGTCGTCCGAGCAGGTCGCCCAGGCGCGGGACGTCCTCGCGGAGACCCGGCGCAGCCTCTACCGCATCCTGGCCGACGACCTCGACGACCCGGGGCCGACGGCCGCCGACGACGACGAGGAGTAGACATGGCACGTCAGGACGAGATCCGCATCGGCGACGCCGAGCGCGACGCCGTCATGGTCGCGCTGCACGACCACTTCGCCGAGGGGCGGCTGGACCGCGGCGAGCTGGACGGGCGCCTGGACGCCGCGCTGTCCGCGAAGACGCGCGGCGACCTGCGCGCCCTCGTCGAGGACCTGCCGTCCCCGACCGGGCTGCCCGAACCGGAGAAGGCGGCCGTCCCGGGCGCCCCGCTCATGTTCGGCGGGCCTGCGTTCGGCGGCCCGGCGGTGTTCGGCGGGCCGGGGCACCCCGCGTGGCAGCGCCGTCACCGGCACATGGCCCGGCACCACCGGCACGGGCCCTTCCCGGCGTTCCCGCTGCTGCTCGGGGTGTTCCTGGTGCTCGCCTTCACGGTCGGGCCGGGGGCGGGGTTCCTCGCCGTCCTGCAGATCGCGCTGGCCGTCTGGGTCGTCCGCGCGGTGCTGCTCGCCTTCGGGGTGCGGCGGGCCCGCCACCACCGCGGCTGACCCGGCCGGCGCGGGCCGGTATCGCGGGCGAGGAGGCCGGCCTACGTGCGGTGGGGCCGGCCCGCCGCGCCGCCCGCGTGGACGTCCCGCGGGCGATCGCGGCCGGGCGGCTCACGCGGCGGCCCGCGCGCAGCGGCCGGGCACGGCGTCGCGCAGGGCGCCGAGCCCGCGCGCGATCAGCGGGTTGTCGCGGCTGCCGCGCCGCACGCAGGTCAGCACCCGCCGCTTCGGGACGCCGTCGCCGGTCAGCGGGACCCGGACGACCGGCTGGTCGGACGGCCCGCCCGCCAGCCGCGGCACGAGCGACACGCCGAGGCCGTTCGACACGAGCGCCCAGATCACCGACCAGCTGGTGGCGTGGTGGGCGAACCGGGGCGTGAAACCCGCGGCGGCGCAGTACGCCAGCACCTGCTGGTGGTGGGCGCACACCTCGGGCGCGACGCTGATCCAGGTCTCGTCCGCCGCGTCCTCCAGCCGGACGCCGGGGTACGGGCGGTCGTCTCCCCGGGGGAGGCCGCCGCCGCGCCGCGCGAGCGGGTGCCCGGCCGGGACGATCAGGTCGTAGAGCTCCTCCAGCAGCGGCGCGCGGTCGAAGCGCGGGTCGCCGGGCGGCGGCGCGTCCGGGGTGGGCTCGATGACCGCGATGTCGGTCTCACCGGCGGCGAGGAGCCCGAGGGCCACCTCGGTGTCGCATTCGCGAATCTCGACCCGCAGGCCCGGATCGTCCCGCAGCAGGGCGCCGGCGGCCGGGGCGACGAGCCCGCCGACCGCCGTCGTGAACCCGCACATGCGCAGCGGGCCGACGGCCCCGGCGCGGTGCGACTCCAGGTCGGCGAGGGTCTCCTCCCACTTGGCCAGCAGCCCGTCCGCGTGCTCGACCAGCAGGTGCGCGGCCGGGGTCAGCCGCACCTTGCGCCCCTGCGGCTCCAGCAGCGGCACCTTCAGCTCCCGCGCCAGCTCGCGCAGCTGGTGGGAGACCGCCGACGGCGTGAGGTGCAGCGCCTCCGCCGCGGACGTCACCGTCCCGTACTGGTGGACGAGCCGGAGCATGTGCAGCCGCCGCAGATCAATCATGCAACCATATTGCACGATTCCATGAGGAAATCTGAAATAGACGGCAACGTTCGTCCGGTTGCAGACTTGTCGCCATGAGCAATCGGAACACGCTGGTCTCCCGGCATCTCACCAGTGACGGCGTCGTCGTCTGGACCCGCTGCGCCTGCGGGCGGCTGCGCATGGACCTCATCCCCCACGGGGGCGCCCGCCCCCTGACCGCCGGGCCCTGCCCCCACACCACCGGCCAGGGCTGACCGTCCGCAGGCCCCGTCCCGCAGTGCGGCTAGTCGAGCGTCACCTCGTAGTGGAGTGTCCGGTAGTGCTTCAACTTGTGGACGAGCGGGACCGCGAAGCCCTGCTGGAACGGGTGCTTGCGGGCCAGCAGGCGGCGGATCGGCCGAGACTCGTCCTCGGTGAGCAGGCGGACTCGCCCGCGCACCTCCGGGCCCGTGACCTTGCCCCGGTAGGTGCTCGGTGCGAGCCTCACCTCGGGGTTGCGCGCCAGCCGCTTCGTCTTGAACGCCTTGTCGTAGGTGCGGAAGTACGCGTGGTCTCCGCGCACGACGACGTTGACGGGCGTCCCGACCGGTGTCCCGTCCTTGCGGTAGGACGTGAGCAGAACGGTCCGCTGCCTTCTCAGCTTCTCTAGCGTCGATGTCGTGTCCATGCCCAGGGGACGGGATACCCGCCCTGGGCGTGACATCACCTCAGGGACGCGGCTTCGGAGGCGAGTTCGCGGATGCGGTCCCAGTCGCCGTCGCGGACGGCGTCCGCCGGGGTCAGCCATGTGCCGCCGACGCAGGCGACGTTCCGCAACGCGAGGTAGTCGGCCGCGTTCCCCCGGCTGACGCCGCCGGTCGGGCAGAACCGGATCCCCGGCAGCGGCCCGCCGAGCGCCTTCAGGTACGGCGCCCCGCCGGCGGCCTCGGCGGGGAAGAACTTCATCGCCGTGATCCCGCCCTCCAGCAGCGCGATCGCCTCCGACGCGGTCGCGACGCCCGGCAGGAACGGCAGGCCGGTCGCGACCATGGCGGCCTGGAGGCGGGACGTGCAGCCGGGGCTGACCAGGAACCGCGCCCCCGCGGCGGCGGACGTCTCCGCGTCCTCGGGCCGGACGACCGTGCCCGCGCCGACCACCGCGTCCGGGACCTCTGTGGCGATCCGGGTGATCGCCTCCACCGCGGACGGGGTGCGCAGCGTCACCTCGATCACCGGGAGCCCGCCCTCGACCAGGGCGCGGGCGAGCGGGACGGCGGCCTCGGCGTCGTCCAGCACCACGACGGGGATGACGGGCGCGAGGTCGAGCAGGTCTTCGGCGATCATGCGGTCTCCATTGCGGACGGTGCGTCGGGCAGAGCGTGGGGCCGGGCGTCGGGCGGTGCGTCGGGCAGGCTCTGCGCGAGCCGGACAGCGGCGCCGACCAGGGCCGGGCCGGGGTGGACGATGAGCGCGGTGGGGATGGCGCGCATGTAGTCCTCGACGGGAGGCTTCCCCTCGAAGCGGGCGCGGAACGCGCTGTCGTGCAGGACGTCCACGATGCGCGGCAGGATCCCGCCGCCGAGGTAGACGCCGCCGCGGGCGCCGAGCGTGAGGGCGACGTTGCCGGCGAGGGAACCGAGCAGCGCGCAGAACATGCGCAGCGCCTCGTCGCAGCGCGGGTCGTCGCGGCGCTCGCAGATCTGCTGGGCGGTCAGCTCCCCGGCGGGTTCGCCGTCGAGCGCCGCCAGGTAGCGGTGGACGCGCGCCAGACCGGCCCCCGACAGCAGGTACTCGGCGGTCGCCGCGCCCTTCTCCGCGCGCAGCAGCCGCGTCACCTCCATCTCCCGGCCGGTGGCGGCCGGGACGTCGACCTGGCCGCCCTCGCCCGGCACCGGCACCCAGCCGGACGGCGTCGGGACGAGCCCCGCGACGCCGAGGCCGGTGCCGGGGCCGACCACCGCGAGGGCCGCGTCGGCGGCCGGGGCCCGGTCGCCGACGACGACCAGGTCGCGCCCGCCCAGCCGCGGGAGGGCGAGGGCGAGCGCCTCGAAGTCGTTGATGACGTCCAGGTGGGGGACGCCGAGGTGGGCGCGCACCGCCTCGACGGCGCCCCGCGGCCAGCCCGCGTTGGTCAGCCGGTACGTCCCGCCGCCGACCGGGCCCGCCACCGCCAGGCACGCGGCGGACGGGCGCGCGCCGGTCCCCTCCAGGTACGCGGCGGCCGCCTCGGCGAGCCCCGGATAGTCGCGGGTCGGCAGGGACCCGACATCGGACGGGGCGCCGTCCGGGCCGTCCACCAGCGCGAACCGCGCGTTCGTCCCGCCGACGTCGGCGACCAGCCAGACGCCGTCCCGAATCGCTCCGCTCATACCTGTCTTCTGTGGGGGGACGACCCCCCGCTCCCCCCGGTTCGCTTCGCTCATGAGAGGACCCCCGCGCCGCGCTCGGCCGGGCCCACGGCGTTGCGGAACACCTGGAAGAGCTCGCGTCCCGCGCCGTAGGTCTGGTCGGGGGCGCGGCACTCGGGCTCGCGCGCGGCGAACTCCTCGTCCGGGACGAGGACCTCCAGGACGCCCCGGTCGGCGTCCAGCCGGACGATGTCGCCGTCGCGGACGCGGGCGAGCGGGCCGCCCGCGGCCGCCTCCGGCGACACGTGGATCGCGGCGGGCACCGCCCCAGAGGCGCCCGACATACGACCGTCCGTGACGAGCGCGACCCGGTGGCCGCGGTCCTGGAGGACCCCCAGCGGCGGGGTGAGCCGGTGCAGTTCCGGCATCCCGTTCGCCCGCGGCCCCTGGTTGCGGACGACCGCCACCACATCGCGGTCCAGTTCCCCGGCGGCGAACGCTTCCTGGAGCCGCTCCTGCGAGTCGAACACGCGGGCGGGGGCCTCGATGAGCCGGTGCTCCGGCCGCACGGCCGACACCTTGACGACCGCCCGCCCGAGGTTGCCGCGCACGGTGTGCAGGCCGCCGTGCGTGTCGAACGGCTCCGCCACCGGACGCAGGACGCTCGTGTCGCCCGATTCGGTGACGGTGTTCCGCCACTCGGCCCTGCCGCCGGCGAACTCGGGGACGTTCCGGTACGCGGCGAGGGTGGCGCCGCCGACCGTCCTCGCGTCCTCGTGCAGGAGCCCGGCGTCGATCAGCTCGCCGATGAGGAACGCGGTGCCGCCCGCCGCGTGGAAGTGGTTCACGTCGGCGGTGCCGTTCGGGTAGAGGCGGGTGAGCAGCGGCGTCACCTTGGACAGCTCGTCGAAGTCGTCCCAGGTCAGCTCGATGCCCGCCGCGGCGGCCATCGCGACCAGGTGCAGCGTGTGGTTGGTGGAGCCGCCCGTGGCGAGCAGGGCGACGACGCCGTTGGCGAACGCGCGCTCGTCCAGCAGCTCGCCGATCGGGGTGTACTCGCCGGCGAGGTCCGTCAGCTTCAGGATGCGCCGCCCGGCCGCCTCGGTCAGCGCGTCCCGCAGCTTCGTGCCCGGCGGGACGAAGCTGGCCCCCGGCAGGTGCAGCCCCATGACCTCCATCAGCATCTGGTTGGAGTTGGCCGTCCCGTAGAAGGTGCACGTGCCGGGCGAGTGGTAGGACGCGGCCTCGGCGGCGAGGAGCCGCTCGCGGCCGATCTCCCCGGCCGCGAACCGCTTGCGGACCTGCGCCTTCTCGCCGTTCGGCAGCCCGGACGCCATCGGCCCGGCGGGCACCAGGATCACCGGCAGGTGCCCGAACGACAGCGCGCCGATCACCAGCCCCGGGACGATCTTGTCGCAGACCCCCAGCATCAGCGCGCCGTCGAACATGTCGTGCGACAGCGCGACGGCCGTCGCCATCGCCACCACGTCCCGGCTGAACAGCGACATCTCCATGCCGGCCCGGCCCTGTGTGATGCCGTCGCACATCGCGGGCACGCCCCCGGCGAACTGCGCCGTCCCGCCCGCCGCGCGGATCGCGCCCTTGAGGATGTCCGGGTAGTCCTGGAGCGGCTGGTGCGCCGACAGCATGTCGTTGTACGCGGACACGATCGCGATGTTCGGCGTGACGTCGCCCCTGAGCCACAGCTTGTCCTGGACGCCGCAGGCCGCGAACCCGTGCGCGAGGTTCGCGCAGCCCATGCCGGTGCGCACCGGGCCCTCCGTCCGGGCGTCCCGGATCCGGCTCAGGTACGCGCCGCGCGTTCCGGCGCTCCGCTCGGCGAGGCGCCGGGTGACTGCCTCCAGCACGGGATGTAGGGCCATTGGACGCTCCAGACCAGGGGGGATGTCTAGTACGCAAGCTAGCGAGACATAGGTCATCTGTTCAAGCTGACTTATGAACTCTAGATGACAAAAGTCGGGATGTTGAGCCAACTGGACGGCGGAATGGTGGCGTGCTTGACTGGCCGGATGCCGCGCCCCGTCACCCACCGGCCTCCAGCCCCCACCCACCGGCCTCCAGCCCCCACCCACCGCCGTCCAAAGGACGAGCGGAGCTCGGCGCGTCCCTCCACGGTCGGCGACATGCTGCGCCTGATCCGCGAGGACGGCGTCGCCACCCGCGCCGAGCTGGGCCGCATCACCGGCCTGTCCCGTCCGGCGGTGGCGTCCCGCGTGGCGTCCCTGATCGCCCGCGGCCTCGTCGTCGAGCGCGCCGACGGGCCGTCCACCGGCGGACGCCCCCCGGCGCGCCTGGAGTTCAACGCCGCCGGCGGCACCGTCGTCGTCGCCAACCTCGGCCAGTCGCGCGGCCAGCTCGCCGTCTGCGACCTCGCCGGGACGATCCTCGCCCGCGCCGACGGCCCCCCGGCGGAGACGTCGCCCGGCAAGACCCTCCCCCGCCTCCTGGACGAGTGGGCGTCCCTGCTCGCCTCCTCCGGCGTCGACGAGGCGTCCATCCGGGGCGTCGGCCTGGGCGTCCCCGACGCCGTCGAGCACGCCGCCGGCCGCTGGGACGCCGTCGAGATCGGCGCGCCCATCTCGGACCGCTTCGGCGTCCCCGCCTACCTCGACAACGAGGTCAACGCCGCCGCGCTCGGCGAGCACCAGGCCCACCCGGGCGTCGACGACCTCCTGTTCGTCAAGGTCTCGACGGGCATCGGCGCGGGCCTCATCTCGGGCGGCCGCATCCAGCGCGGCGCCCTGGGCGCGGCCGGCGAGATCGGCCACGTCCCGATCCCCTCGCCCGTCGAGGCCCCCTGCCGCTGCGGCAACGTCAACTGCGTCGAGGCGATCGCGGGCGGCACCGCCCTCCTGGCCCGCTCCCCCGCCGGCGACCTGGCGGACCTGGCCGCCCTGGCCCGCTCCGGCGACCCCGCCACCGTCGCCCTCCTCCGCGACGCCGGCCGCCGCATCGGCGAGGTCGTCGCCACCGCCGTCAACCTCCTGAACCCCGCCGTGGTCGTCCTCGGCGGCGACCTGGTCGGCGCGGACGAACCCCTGATAGCGGGCCTGCGTGAGAGCGTCTACCAGCGCTCCACGGCCCTCGCGACCCGCACTTTGCGCATAGAGCCGAGCCGCCTCGGCGAACAGGCGGGCCTGACCGGCTGCGCCGCGATGGTCCTCGCCAACATCCTCTCCCCCGAGGCCGTCGACACCGCCCTCTGGTAGCCGCGCCGCTCGTCCGCACTGTTCAGTAGAAATCACTGTCACCAGGAACCCGCGGGCGAACATGAGGTGTGCGCGAATGCCCGACGACCCCGGTCGGCTCGATCGTCTCCTGAACAAGGAGCGGCAGGCCACCGCCCGGAGTGACGTCGTGCGAAGGGTGCCGAGCCGGAGCGGCACCGTAAGGTAACGATCAACGAAGCGACACCGGCGGACCGCCGCACGCCCTACTAACCTGATCAAGGACTGTCGCCGAATGGTCAGGGGACGCGCATGGGCTCGATGGTGCCGTACGGTTCCGCCAATCCCGACGTGCGGCGGGACGGCTCGGCGCCGGCGATGCGCGGCGCCCCCGTCCACCGGCCGGGCGAGATGCGCCTCGGCGGCAGCCGGCTGCGCGAGGAGTGCTGGACGGCGGTCGGGGCCCGCACCCGGCAGCGCCTCGCGGAACTGTCCGGCGCCCCCATCGACTGGTTCGCCCGGGAGGACGAGTCGAGCGGCGACGGCCGCTGCTTCGCCGTGACGCTCGGCGAGGCCGGGCTGTCCATCGCCGAGCCGCGGGTGAACACCGAGCACCGCCCGGTCTACGCGATCTCCTCGTTCCAGTTCGCGCCCGGCTCGCTGCGGCACGTCCAGATCGACCACCGGCCGCCGCCGCGCGCCGCGCCGTTCGGCACGGCCGCGGCGGTTCCGCCGCCCGGCATCGGCCTCAGCACGTCGGCGAAGGGCATCCTCGGGAACCTTCCGCCGGGGGCCCAGGAACTGCTGCAGGCGCCGTTCACGTCCGGGCAGAGGATCCTGCGCGAGAACTGGTACTACGAGGGCTACGACCACCGGCTCGACGCGTTCGTGTTCTACCTCGCGGGCGCGAAGGACGTGACGTTCGCGACCGGCACCAAACTCATCCCGGCCGGGCACACCGACGACTCCGCGCACTGGTCCCTCACCTGCTACCGGGCCTCGGTCGCGCGGCGGATCGGCCGCTGACCTTGCCGGGCGCCTTCAGGGAACTGGACGGCAACGACGCGTACGAGCTCCTCAGCATACCGCCGGACGCGGCCCCCGACCGGATCCAGCGGGCCTGGCGCGAGCTGGCGGCGGCCCACCATCCCGATCGGATCACCGACCCGGCGGCCAAGGCCCGCGCCGAGGAGCGCCTCCGCCTCATCAACGCGGCCCGGGACGTCCTGCTCAAGCGGCGCGCCTCGTACGACGCCGCGCGCCGCGCGCCCGAGCCCGAGCGCGAGCCCGACGAGGAGACCGTCGAGGACCCCTGGGACACCGCCGCGACACGGTCGAGCGCGCCGGACCCCTGGGACGCCGCGACCGCCGGACCCGGCGCGCCGGACCCGTGGGACACCGCCGTCCCTGGGAACGCACCGGCACCGCCCCCTCCCGGCCGGGACGTCCCCGGCCGGCGCACGTACACCTCCGGGCCGCGCCGGCGGCCCCGGGCCGACGCCGGCTGCATGCTCATCAGCGCCCTGTGCTGGGCGCTCATCATCGGCGTCATCGTGGTGCAGGAGCGCCGCCCAGACGGGCCGTCGGCCGAGGCGTCCGTGCGCGGCGACCTGGCGGGGACGTGGAAGGGCACCGTCCGGGACCGGGACGGCGACCGCAGTTCATGGGCCGTCGAACTGACCCTCAAGGAGGGGAAGAAGGCCGGAGAAGTCCGGTACCTGCACGGCAGGTGCGCCGGGACGGCCGTGCCGGTCTCCTACGCCGGAAAGGCTTTGGTGATCGAGACGGACTTCCCTGACGGGCAGTCCGGCTGCGACGTCGGCGACATCACCCTCACCCGGCGCAAGGACGGCAAGGCCGACATCGTCTACTACGCGTCCGACCGGAAGACCAAGAGGACGACGGGCGTCCTGCGCCGCCGCGACTGACGCCCCCCGCCATCGACGCGACCGCCCAACCCCGCGAAACGCCCAGTTGCCCGTGGCCTCGGCATCACGGCCGTTCTGCTCGGCGTACCGCCCGCCGGCCTCGCTGGGATAGCACACCGTGGCGGGGGCTTGCCAGGGGGAGTTGTGGCAGTCATCGGCCATGACCCGGGGTGAAACTTATTCGACACTGAATTGGCAAAGTCGCCGCCGATCCGCGACACCGACAAGGTGGACAAAACTCCCTAATCGGCGGGTGGTGCGCCGCTCGGACGGCACTCGCGGCACACGAGTCACGCGGGCATGACCCTGCGAGTAACACTTCTCTACCGGCGTGGGGGACATTTCCCCAGAGAAACCACCCTGGCGTTCATGGCAGATTCGTGGCTAACTTGTCCTCGTTCGGCGGAAGACCCAAGGCGATCTACCGGATGCCATTGCTCGACAAGTGAATTCACGACAGGGCGGGACATCCGGCCGGCGAATGAAAGAGAGCGACGAAACACCATGGCGGACTTCCATTTCAGCGTCTTCTCCGGGGCCGCGCACGCGGCGGACGGCGACACCCGCCTGACCGAGGTTCTCGATCAGGCGACGGCCGCGGCGCCGGACGGTGCGCGCTGGCGGGTGCGCCGCGCCGCCGTCTGGTGCCACGTGGTGCCCGAGAACGTCGAACTCCCAGCCCAGGGATGGAAGCTGCACGTCTCCGCGACCCCCGCCTCGGCGGCGGAGGTGCTCGCCCGCTCGCTCCCGGTGCTCCTGGCGGGCGGCTCGGCGTTCAAGTTCGCCGCCACCGTCGACCACGTCGCGGCCCTGAACGCGCGCAACGCCTCCCGCGGCCATTCGGGCAAGTTCATCACCGTCTACCCGGCCGGCGAGGACGAGGCCGTCCGGCTGGCGCTGGAACTGCACCGGGCGACGGCCGGCCTGCCCGGACCGCGCATTCTGTCGGACCGCCCCTACATGCCGGGCAGCCTCGTCCATTACCGTTACGGCGCGTTCGTCGAAGAGCGCCGGATAACCAATGACGGATTCTACGCGTGGATGATTCTCGACCCGGACGGCAACCCGGTCGAGGATCAGCGAGTCGGCCGGTACACGCCCCCCTCCTGGGCGGAGTGCCCCTTTCCCGACCACCGGACGGCCGCCCCCAGGAACGGCGCCGGCGGTCACCGGAACGAGATTCTGATCGGGACGCGTTTCGCCGTCCGGGAGGCGATCCGGCACACCAACAAGGGCGGCGTCTACCGCGCCGTGGACACCGCGACCGGCGAACCCGTGGTCCTGAAGGAGGCGCGCCCGCACGTGGCGGCGGACGAGGACGGCAGCGACGCCCGCGACCGCCTCCGGGCCGAGGCCCGCGCGCTGGAGGCGGTCGAGCACCTGGGCCTGGCGCCGCGGCCGGTCCTGCTGTTCACGCAGGGCGGCCACCTGTTCCTGGCGCAGGAGATGGTCCCGGGGACCACGCTCGGGCAGTGGACGTCCGACCTGATCGCCGACCGCGGCTGGGGCCCGCACCTGGCGCCCGCCCTGGCGGCGGCCGCCCGGCTCACCGAGCTGATGATCAAGGCGCACGGCGCCGGGCTCCTCGTGCGCGACCTCAACCCGAACAACGTCATGGTCCGCCCGGACGGCACGCCCGTCCTCATCGACCTGGAACTGGCCGTGACGCCCGGCGCTCCGGACGGCCCGCTGCGCGCGGGCACCCCCGGCTACGCGGCGCCCGAGCAGATGGGCGGCGCGGCCCCCGACCCCGCGGCCGACCGCTTCGCCCTCGGCGCGACGCTCTGCCACGTCCTCACCGGCGGGCCTCCCTACTTCCTGGACGAGCGTCCCGCCGCGCGGCCCGTGACCGAACGGCTCGCGGAGTGGCTGACCGCGCGCACCCAGGGCCTGGACGTGCCCGCCCCGGTGATCCCGCTGCTGCTCGGGCTGACGGCCGACGAGCCCCGGCACCGCTGGGGCCTGGAGCAGGCGCGCGAGGCTCTCGCGGCGGCGGCGGACGGCGGGCCGGGCACCCGCCCCCGGGCCGCCGCCGCGCGGCCCCGCCTGCGGTCCGGGTGGCTGCGCGAGCAGAGCCGGGAGGCCGTCTCCGGCATCACCGACCACCTCCTCGACACCATGGACGCCGGGAACCCCGACACGCTGTGGCCCGCGTCCTGCGTCCACGGGGCGCCCGACCCGTGCAGCGTCCAGCACGGCGCGGCCGGGCCGCTGGGCGCGCTGGTCCGCTGCTACGAGCTGACCGGCGACCGCCGCCTCCCGGAGGCGATCGCCCGCGCCGCCGGCTGGATCCTCACCCGGCTGGACGACGGCACGGCACGGCCCGCCGGGCTCTACTTCGGCACGGCCGGCGCGGCGTGGGCGGTGCTGGACGCCGGACTCGCGCTGGACGACGGCGCCCTCGTGGACGGCGCCCTCGCGGTGGCCGACCGGCTGCCCGCGGCCGTCGACACCCCGGACGTCACCCACGGGACGTCCGGCATCGGGCTGGCCGCCCTGCACCTGTGGGCCCGCACGGGGCACGCCCGGTACGCCGAGCGCGCCGCCGCCGCGGCCGACGCGCTCGCCGCCGCGGCCGAGGAGCGGTCCGGCCGGCTCTCGTGGAGCACCCCCGCCCAGTACGAGTCGAAGCTCGCCGGGCGGCGGTACCACGGCTACGCGCACGGCGTCGCCGGGGTCGGCTACTTCCTGACCGCGTGCGCGCGGGCGACCGGCCGCGGCGACCTTCTGGCGCTGGCCGCCGCGGCCGGGCAGGACCTGCTGGACGAGGCGACCGTCACGGGACGGTCCGCGATGTGGGGGGCCGGTCCCGGCGACGCGCCGACGGCGCCGTACTGGTGCCACGGCGCCGCCGGGATCGGGGCCTTCCTCCTGCGACTCGGCGACGCCACCGGGGAGGAGCGTTTCACCCGGGGCGCGGAGCAGGCGGCGCGGGCGGTGCTGGAGCACCGGTGGCGCGCGCCCCTCGGGCAGTGCCACGGGCTCGCCGGCAACGGGGACTTCCTGCTCGACATGGCGGCGTTCACCGGAGACGGCGCCCACCGGCACGACGCCTGGCGGCTCGCCCGGATCGTCCTCGCCGGCCGGGCGCGGCGCAGTGGCGCGGCGGTGTTCCCCGACGAGTTCGGGCAGGTCTCGGTGACCTGGGGCGACGGGATGAGCGGCATCCTGGGCTTCCTGCTGCGGATGCTGCACGGCACGCCGCGGCTGTGGACGGCCGACGTCCCCGAGGGCCTCGCCGGAGGCGCGGCCGCCGCAGGCACGGGCACCGCAGGCACGGGCGCCGGCGCCGCGGGCGCCGGCGCGGAGCGCGCGTCGTGAGCGCGCCCGCGCGGGAACCCGTCCGGCAGGGCCTGCCGCCGGCGCCGACCCGGTTCGGGTTCGCCTTCTCCGGGGGGTGCGGGTGGGCCGCCTGCCTGCGCGCCGTCGAGGACGAGGTGACGCTGGAGCGGTGGGACCTGGCGCGGCCCGTCCCGTCCCTGACCACGCTCAGCGGCAGCGCCGCGGAGCGCGCCGGCGGCGGTCTCGACCGGCGCTGCGGCGTGCTGCCGCTCGACGACGGCCGCGTCCTCGTCCTGCGGCCCGCGGCGGACGGGGCCGGGGAGCCGGCCGGGCACGCGACCGTCCTCGCGGCGGAGCCGTCCGGCCGGGGGCTGCGGATCACCCGCTCGTGGCCGGTCCCGGCGATGCTCGCCGGCTTCCTGCTGGCCGCGCCCGGCCCGGCGGGCGCCATCGTGCTCGTCGCCGCCGAGGACGAGCGGCACTCCCGGATCTGGCGGCTGCGCCCGCGGGCGTCCGCGCTGGAACCGGTCGTGCGGATCCCGGGCGTGCTGTCCGGCGGGGTCTGGCTGGACGGCGGGCGCACCCTCGCCCTCGACCACACGACCGCCGCGCACCGCGCCCAGGGCATCCTCGTCGATCTGCGCGAGGGCACGTGGCGGCGCCTCTGGTCGGTCTCCGACACCACCACCGACCGGATCGCCGCCCGCAGCCCGCGCTCCGGCGTCCTCGCCGTCACCACGACCTCGCCGGGGGCCCAGCAGCCCGGAACCGGGCAGATCGGGCTGCGGTTCCCCGGCGGGGGCACCGTGCGGTTCCCCGAAGCGCTCAACCGGTCCGAGCATCCCCGGGCGCCGCTGGCCTTCGACGCCGCCGGGCAGGCGCTGCTCGTCCGGGAGACGCGCGGCGCCGCGGAGCGCCTCGCGGTCTACACGCCGGGATGGGAGCGCGTCACCCCGGTCCCGGGGCCGGCCGGGATGCTGTGGCCCCCCGCCCGCTGGGCCGCGGACGGCCGGATCCATCTGCGCTTCGCCGCCCCCGACCGGCCGCCGACCCTCGCCGCGGTGCCCCCGCCGCCCGGCGGCGAATGGTGGCTGGCCCCGGACGTCCCCGGCTCGGACGAGCCTGGCACGGGCATCTCCGGCACGGGCGTCTCCGGCACGGGCGGCCCCGGCGCGGGCGGCGGCTGGGCGGGCGCCGAAACCGTCGAACTGCCCGGCCCGGCCGGGCCGATCGAGACGATCGTCTACGGCGGCCCCGGCTGGCGGCGGGCCCGCCGCTTGGTGCTCGCCCTGCACGGCGGCCCCCTGTCGGCCTGGCGGCTGGACTTCGAGCCGCTCTTCCAGCACCTGGCCGCCGCGGGCGTCGCCGTGGCCGCGCCGAACCAGCGCGGCAGCACCGGCTACGGCGAGCGGCACCTGCGGCCCGTCCTCGGCGACTGGGGCGGCCCCGACCTCGACGACGTCGTCCACCTGGCCGAGGCGATCGGACGCGACCGCGCCGCCGCCGGCCTGCCCGGCCCGGTCGTGCTCGGCGGCAGCTACGGCGCCTACCTGGGGCTGCTGGCGGCCTGCCGCGCCCCGCGGCTGTGGTCGGGCTGCGTCGCGCTGGCGCCGTTCACCTCCGCCGCCGGGCTGCTCGGCGGCGCGCCCGGCGCCGTCCGGGAGCGCGTGTCGCGGCTGAGCCGGTGCGGCGCCGCCGGCGGTCCGGCGGCCGGACGCGACGTGCTGCGCGCGTGCGCGGCGCTCACCGCGCCGCTGCTGATCGTCCACGGCGTCCGGGACGAGGTCGTCCCGGTGGCGCAGTCCAGGGCGCTGCGCGCCCGCCTCCTCGAACTCGGCAGGGCCGAGGGAGTCGACTTCGACTACCTCGAGGCCGACGACGGCCACAACGGCGTCGTCCAGGCCTGGCCCCCGGCCCTGCGCGAAGCGGTGGTCCGCTTCTGCCTCACGGCGGAACGGGCCTCCCTGCGAGACCCGGAGAGGAGGTGAAACCCATGGACACGTTCGACGGCGACCTCGTGGCCGCTCTGCAGGAGCTGCCCGAGACCGACCCCATCGAGATCGAGGGCATCCAGCTCGGCGGTACCTGCGCCTGCGCCGGCCTGCTCACGCTGCTGAACACGGTGTGCGTCGGCATCTCGTGCGCGTGACATCCATCTGGTGCGCGTGACATCCGTCTCGCGCATGTGACATCGCAGATCCCATGCGGACTCCGGGACCCCTGAATCGACCCCGGCCCCGCAGAACCCCGGTCACGGGCCGGCGAGAGCCGGTCCGTGACCGGACCCGTCCACGAGTTTAGACGACCTGCCCCGACGACGGACGGAGCCGACCAGGGTGGTCCGGACACCGACGGAGCCGGGCTCGCCCGCCGCCCTGCGCGCGGCGGGCCGGCGCCGGCTGCGCGAGGCCGTGCGCCGGTTCCGGCCGCGGATGTGCCTGCTGGCGGCGCTCACCGCCGTCCGCGTCGCCGCGACGCTGGCCACGCCGGTCATGCTGGCCGGCGCCATCGACGCCGCCCGCACCCAGGAGCATCTCGGCGCCGCCACGGCGCGGCTGGCGTGCGTCCTCGCGGCGGCGGTCCTCGCCGACACCGGGGAGGACGTCCTCGGCGCCTACATCGGCGGCGACGTCACCGCGTGGCTCCGGCACCGGCTGCTCGGCCGGGTGCTGGCGCTCGGCCCGCAGGGGCAGCGGCGCTTCCCCACCGGGGACGTGCTGTCGCGGCTCACCGAGAGCGCCTCGGGGCCCGCGGCCTTCCCCGTCCTGCTGCTGACCGCCGCGGCCGCGGTCGCGACCACCGCGGGCGCGGTGACCGCGCTCGCCCTGATCGACTGGTGGCTCGCCGCCGCGTTCGCGGCCGGGGTGCCGCCGCTGGTGGTGGCGCTGCGCGTCTTCGTCGTCCGGGCGACCGAGCCGTTCGCGCGCTACCAGGCGTGCCAGGCCGCGATCGCGACCCGGCTGCTGGACGCCCGGCAGGGCATCCGGACGATCCGGGCGAGCGGCACCGCCGAGGCCGAGGCCGCCCGCATCCTCGCGCCGCTGCCCGAACTGCGCGGCGCCGGACGGGAGACGTGGGCGGCGCAGGGCCGGGTGAGCCGGCGCCTCGCGCTGCTCGCCCCGCTCACCCAGCTGCTGGTGGTCGGCGTCGCCGGGATCCGGCTGGCCACCGGCGACATCACCACCGGGCAGCTCGTGGCGGCCGTGTCCTACGCCGCCATGGCCGTCGCGTCCGCGTCCCTCTTCGACACCTTCGTCGCGCTGCTCAACTGCCAGGTCGGCGCCGGGCGGATCGACGAGATCCTGACGGCCGTCCCGGCGGTGCGGCCGCCCGCCCGCCCGGCGCCGCTGCCGGACGGCCCCGGACGGCTCCGGCTGCGGGGCGTCACCGTCCGGATCGGCGGCCGGACCGTCCTCGACCGCCTCGACCTCGACGTGCCGCCGGGCGCCACCGTCGCGGTCGCGGGCGCATCCGGGACGGGCAAGAGCGTGCTCGTGTCCACGATCGGGCGGCTGCTCGACCCGGACGAGGGGGCCGTCGAACTCGACGGCGTCCCGGTGGCCGCCGTCCCGCTCCCCCGGCTGCGGCGCGCCGTCGCCTACGCCTTCGAACGGCCCGCGCTGCTCGGCGCCACCGTGCACGACACGATCGCCTACGCGCGCCCGGACGCGTCCCGCGCCGAGGTCCGCCGCGCCGCGCGGGCCGCCGACGCCGACGCCTTCGTCCAGGCGCTCCCGGACGGGTACGACACCCCGCTCGACCGCGCCCCGCTGTCGGGCGGCGAACTGCAGCGCCTCGGCCTGGCCCGGGCCGCCCTCACCGACGCCCGGGTCGTCGTCCTGGACGACGCCACCAGCAGCCTCGACACCGCCACGGAGATGAAGGTGACCCGGGCGCTCCGGCGGATCCTCGCGGGCCGCACCAGCCTGGTGGTGGCGCGCCGCCCGGCGACCGCCGCCCGCGCCGACCTCGTGGCCTGGCTGGACGGGGGCCGGGTGCGGGCCCTCGCCCCCCACGCGGACCTGTGGCACGACCCCGGCTACCGCGCCGTGTTCGCGACGTCCGCGACGTCCGCGACGTCCGCGACGTCCGCGACGTCCGCAGCGTCCGCGACGTCCGCCGAGCGGGGGGCGGGGGCATGACGGCGCCGCCCGCCGCGCGCCTGCTGCACCGCCACATCCGGGGGCAGTGGCCGGCGCTGCGGCGCCTCGCCGCCTGGTCGGCCCTGGAGAGCCTGCCGGCGTTCGCCTCGGGCCTGCTGCTGGCGCGCGCCGTCGACCACGGGTTCCTGTCCGGCCGTCCTCTGGAGGGGCTCGGCTGGCTCGCGGCCCTCGCCGCCCTGTACGCCCTCGGGGCGTTCGCGACCGGCCGCGTCTACCCGTGGCTCGCCGCGGCCGTCGAACCGCTGCGCGACTCCCTGGTCCGGGAGGTCGTCGCCGCCGCGCTGCACCGGATGAGCGACGGGGTGTCCGGCGCGGCGGGCGCGGCGGTCTCCCAGGTCACCGAGCAGGCCGAGGCCGTCCGGGCGCTGCTCGGCACGGCGCTGCGCAACGTCCGGCAACTGCTGTCGGCGGGGGTCGCCGCGCTGCTCGGCCTGGCCCTGCTGTCGCCTCCGCTGGCACTGGCGGCCGGCCTCCCCGTGGCGCTCGCCGTCGGGGTGTTCGCGGCGTTCGTGGGGCTGCAGGTCCGCCGCTACCGGGCCGTCATCCTGGAGGCCGAGCGGATCGGCGAGACAGCCGCCGCGGTCGTGCACGGCGTCCGGGACGTCGCCGCGTGCGCCGCCGAGGAGCGCGCGGCCCGCACCGTCGGCGCGGTGATCGACGCCCAGGCGGAGGCGCTGCGCGCGTACGCCCGCACCCGCCTCGTCCGGCTGCCCGTGCTGGCGCTGGGCGTGCACCTCCCGCTGCTCGCGCTGCTCGCCCTGTCCCCGTACCTGACCGCGCACCACGGGTTCACCGCAGGGCAGGTCGCGGGCGCGGCGGGCTACCTCGTCACCGGGCTCCAGCCGGGCATGACCGTCCTGGTGGACGCCGGGGGCACACTGCTGCTGAGCCTCGCGGTGATCCTCGGCCGGCTGGCCGGGATCTGCGACGTCCCCGCCGCGCCGGCCCCGCCCGCCCCGGCCGCCGCCGCTCCCTCCTTCGGCGTCGAGGCCCACCGCGTCACCTTCGCCTACTCCCCGCACGCCGCGCCCGTCGTCGCGGACCTGTCCCTGCACGTCCCGGAGGGCACGCACCTGGCGGTGGTCGGCCCCAGCGGCACCGGCAAGTCCACGCTCGCGAACCTGCTGACCGGCCTGCTGCGGCCGCAGCGGGGGCGCGTCACGCTCGGCGGGGTGCCGCTGGCCCGCGTCGATCCCGCCCAGCTGAGGTCGGCCGTCGCCCTCGTCCCGCAGGAGAGCTACGTCTTCGCCGCGACGCTTCGCGACAACCTCGCCTACCTGTGCCCGCACGCCGCCACGAGCCGGCTGGACGAGGCCGTGGACGCCGTCGGGCTGGCGGACACGGTGGAGCGCCTCGGCGGATACGACGCCGCCGTCCCGCCGGGCGGCGCCTCCCTCTCCCAGGGCGAACGGCAGCTCGTCACCCTGGCGCGCGCCTACCTGTCCCCCGCGGCGATCGTCGTCCTGGACGAGGCGACGAGCCACCTGCACCCCGCCGCCGAGGCCCGCGCCGAACTGGCCCTCGCCGGACGCGGCGGGACCCTCATCGTCATCGCCCACCGCATCAGCTCCGCCGAACGCGCCGACCGCGTCCTCCTCCTCGACGGCCCGGCCGCCGTCCACGGCACCCACGAGACACTGCTCCAACACAGCCCCCTGTACGCCGAGCTGGTAGGCCACTGGCACACCTGAGACCCCGCGCAGTTCAGCGCGGACCGGGTTCCTCGCCTTGCGGGTTCACAGGCCGTACCGGGAGAGGACGTCGCGTTTGCGGGGGTTGAGGAATTTGCGGGTCATGCGGCCGGTGGTGAGCCAGGCGATGGCGTCGCCGTTCCTGGTGCTGGCGAGCATCCGGTCGACGAGGTAGGGGGCGACGTCGTCGACGTGGTCGCACAGGATGTTGAGGATCCTGCGCTGCTCCGCCACCTGGTCCGGGGCTGCGGCGGCCTCCCGGAGCCACCCCTCGGTGATGAGGATGCCGGGGCTGACCTGCCCGACCCGGACGCCGGTGCCGGCGACCTCCTTGACCAGCGCGCGGGTGAAGGAGTCCAGGCCGCGCTTGGTGGCCGAGTAGACGCCCATGCCCGGCCGGACGCGGCCGTCGCTGCCGCCGCCGAGGACGTTGAAGACCTGGCCGCCGGCGGCGCGCATCCCGCGGACCGCGACCTGCGCGCCGTACACGGTGCCGAGCATGTTCGTCGTGACCATCGCGCGGACTTCGTCGGCCGTGGTCTCGACGATGGGACGGGTGGTGTGCGCGACACCGGCGTTGTTGATCCACAGGTCGACCCCGCCGAGCGCGTCCACCGCGGCGTCCCACAACTCCTCGACCTGCGCGGGGTCGGTGACGTCCACGGTGCGCCCGTGGATCGTGACGCCGTCGGGCGCGTCCTTCCGCAGCCGCTCGGTGGTCTCGTCCACCGCCGCCTGGGTGCGGCCCGAGACGACCACGGAATGCCCGCGCCGGACCAATTCGCGCGCGAGCGCGCAGCCGATTCCCCGAGTGCTGCCGGTGACGACCGCCTTGCGCATGGCTACTCCCGGAGCAGGGGGCGGGCAGGACGACGGATTGGTCCGGAAACCGCATCCGGAATCGCGTTGAGCTTACGTCGTCACCGCGCCCCCGGATAGATCGGCGACGCCATCGACCGCCCGGGTTCAGCGGCTGTCGCGGCGGGCTTGGCGGCGGGCGCCCTTGGCGCGGGTGGCGGCGTGGCGGCGGTTGAGGGCCGGGTCGGCACTCGTGGGCCTGCGGCGGGCCGTGGTCCGGGGGGTCATCGACTCCGGTTCCGGAGCGCCGGGCTGTGCCGGGAGGGTGCGGGACGGGTTGGCGGCCGCGATGCGCTCGGCCTTCAGCTCGGAGGCGGCGTGCCTGGCGGCCTTCGCCAGGTGCCAGCTCACGCGGGCCAGGGCGTCCTCGAAGACCTCGGCCTTCCGGGCGTTCCGCTGGTTCTTCGGGCGGGCCTTGCCGCGGCCGCCGTGCTCCTCGACCCGCGCGCTCGCGGTCCGCCGGTACTGCTTGCTGTACTTGTCGCGGGCCCGCCGGATCCGCGTGTGCAGATCCGCGAGATCGTCCTCGTCCAGGCGGGCGAGCTCGGCGGTCTCGGTCTCCCGGACGAGGGCCGTCTCGGGCTCGTTCAGCGAGTTCAGCAGCGCCTTCATCGGCCCTCCAGGCGGTCGGTACGCGCTATCGAGCGTCGCACGAACCTCGCCAAAGAGCGGGACGAGCAGCGGCCAAATACGGCAAAACACCACGGGTTGACCTCAAGTCGAGTTGAGGTCTTAGCGTGGGCCGCCCGATCGGCGACATGAGCGATAAGGAGTGTTCTTGATGACTTCCGTGATCGGTGACGGACGGCCGGCGGTCGCGGTGCTCGGCCTGGGCGAGATGGGATCCGCGCTGGCGGGGGCGCTGCTGGACGGCGGGCATCCGACCACCGTGTGGAACCGCACGCCCGGGAGGGACGAGGCGCTGGTGGCCAAGGGGGCGGTCCGCGGCGCGTCCGTCCGGGAGGCCGTCGGCGCGGCGGAGACCGTGGTGGTCAACGTGAAGGGCGCCCTCGTCTCCCGGGAGGTTCTGGACGAGGCGGGCGACGTGCTCGCCGGACGCACGGTCGTCAACCTCACGGACGGGACGTCCGCCGAGGTCAGGGAGGTGGCGGGCTGGGTCGCCGAGCGTGCCGCCGAGTACCTGCACGGGCAGGTCATGACGATCGCGCCGGGGGTCGGGCATCCGGACGCCGCGGTCTTCTACGGCGGCGCGGCGGACGTGTACGAGCGCCACCGGCCCCTGCTCGCACTGCTCAGCGGGCATGCGCCGCTGGTCTCGGAGGACCCGGGCGCAGCGGTGCTCTACGGGATGGCCGTGCACGGGACGATGTGGGGCCTGCTCAACGGGTTGCTGCACGCCGCCGCGGCGCTGCGGGACGAGGGCATCGAACTGAAGCGATTCCTTGAGCATGCCGACGCCCCGCTGGCGGCGCTCTGGGGTTTCCTGCCGTCCATCGCGGCGGAGGTCGATCAGGCCCGGTACGCGACCCCGTACGGGGCGCTGCGGCACCACCTGCCGTCCGTCGAGGATCTCGTGCGGGAGAGCCGGGGTCGGGGGATCGACGCCGAGCTTCCCGAATACACGCTCTCGCTCGTCAGGAAGGCCGTCGAGCAGGGGCGGGGCGGCGACGGCTACGCCCGGTTGATCGACCATTTCACGGGCGAGGGCTGAGTCAGGCGGCCCGGGCGCCGGCGGTCGTGGCGCGGCGGGCGAAGGCGCCTATCTCCGCGATGGCGAGCAGGCCCTCGCGGGAGAGGTCGGCGAAGACCTGGAAGACGTGCGCCTGCCCCTCCCAGATCTGGAGGGTGCACGGGACGCCGGCGGCGCCGAGGCGTTCGGCCATGAGTTCGGCGTCGGCGAGGAGGACCTCGACGGAGCCGGCGTGGATGAGGGTCGGGGGCAGGCCGGCGAGGTCGGCGTGGACGGGAGACAGCCACGGGTCGGTCGGCTCGGCGTCCGGGAAGCAGGTGCGGACCATGTCCCGCATGCGCGGCGCCGGGATGAACGGGTCGAGCGCGGCGTTGGCGTGGGCGATCTTGACGTCGATGTCCAGGTCGGTGAACGGGGACAGGGCGGCGATGCCGGCGGGACGGGGCAGGCCGTCGCGGAGGGCGTGGAGCGGGGCCATGAAGGCCAGGTAGCCGCCCGCGGAGTCGCCCGCGATCACGATGTCGTCCGGCTCGTGGGTCCGCAGAAGCCACCGGTAGGCGTCGACGCAGTCGTCGATGGACGTCTGGATGGGGACGCGGGGCTGCATGCGGTAGGCGACCGAGAGGACGGGCATGCCGGCGGCCTGGGAGATGCGGGCGATCATGCGGCGGTGGGTGCGCAGGCCGCAGGCGACGAAGCCGCCGCCGTGGAAGTAGAGGATCGCCTGGCGGGAGCCGGCGGGGACGCCGCGGCCGCGGACCCATTCGGCCGCGCAGCCCAGGCCCTTGACCTTGGTGACCTTGGTGCCGCGCGGCGGGACCATCAGGCCCGCGGCCAGGTCGAGCAGCGGCGCGAAGCGGAGGGTGAACGGGTTCCACGGGAGGTGCGCGACGAGCGGGCGCATGAACCACCGCATCAGGCGGGCGGCCAGCCGCGCGCCCCGGCCGCATCCCGCGCGCTCCTCGAGGACCGGTTCGATCGCCATGTGCCGTTCCTCCCGCCGTGCCCGGCGAGAGCTTACCAAGTAAGCGCTTGGGTATCTACGCGTGCAGGACGTCGTCCGGCGGGCCCGGGGCCGCGCCGGTGAAGCGGACCGTCAGGCCCTCGCGCTCGGGCGCGCAGCAGTACGGGCCCGCCGCGGCCTCGACGCCCGGCGGGAAGGGGGCGAGCCGGATCATCCGCCAGGGGCCGGACCCGGCCCGCGCCCGGATCGTGACGGCGTCGCCCGACCGGCTGGCCCGGATCGTCACCTCGCGGCCCTCCCAGGGCACGGGGGCCGACGACCAGTCGGAGACGTCGTTCGTCACCACCGCGCCCAGTTGCAGGGCACCGTCGCAGTATTCGACGCCCGCCTTGATCCAGATCTCCTCGTTCAGGCGCACGAGGAGGCCCGCCTGGTCGAACTGGCGGTCGTAGTCGGCGACGAACGAGACCTCCAGCGCGGCCTCCGGGCCGAAGGGCGACAGGAGGGCGTGGCCTCCGTCGCGGTCGTAGCCGTAGGACGTCGTCCGCCAGAAGTCGCTGCCCTTCGCGGCGGTGACGAGCAGCGCGGAGCCGTCCCGGACGACGGCGGCGGGCGGATTGAGCCATTCCCCGGTGATCACGCCCCGGAATCTACGGGAGGGGTGGGGTTACCTCCACCCCCGGTGCTGGGTCTTTCCTCCGGTTTCATGGAGCTGGGCCCAGTGCCCGCCGGACTGTCAGACGTGAAGGTTGTCATGGAACGGACACCGGCACGGGGAGGGGCACCGATGGCGAGCACGGCGGCACTGGGAGTGATGCGGAACAGGGCACGGCCGCTGCTCACCGAGGTGGGCCTGCTGGCGGTCCTGTTCGCGTTCTACAAGTGGGGGCGGACGCTGATCGAGCAGGGCCCCGGCGAGGCCATGTCGAACGCCGCGTGGCTGTGGGGCTTCGAGCGGTCGTGGCTGCCGAGCGAGGTCGACGTCCAGCAATGGGCGCTGGGGTGGGAGCACACCGCCTTTCTGGCCAACCTCTACTACGTGACCGTCCATTTTCCGGGGACGGCGCTGCTGCTGATCTGGCTCTACGTGCGGCACCGTTCGTCCTACGCCAGGGTGCGGAACGAGCTGGTGGCGCTGACGGCGGCCGGGCTCGCGGTGCACATGGTGTATCCGCTCGCGCCGCCGCGGCTCGCCGGGATCGGGGCGGTCGACACGATGCTGACCGTGGGGCCGTCTGCGTATCCGGCGGCGGCGGACGGGATCGCCAACCAGTACGCGGCGATGCCGTCCCTCCACATCGGGTGGGCGCTGCTCGTGGCGTTCGCGGTGGTGCGGGTGTCGCGGAGCCGGTGGCGGTGGGTCGTCGCCCTGCACGCGCCGGTCACGGTGCTGGTCGTGGTCGTGACGGCCAACCACTACTGGACGGACGGGATCGTCGCCGCCGTCCTCCTGGCCGGCGCCATGGCGCTGGTTTCCGCCGCCGGGCGGGTGCGGCAGGGTGGGGTGCATGTTGCCGACGCATACGAGCTCCCAGGTTCCGGACGCCCCCGTCGCCCTGCTGCCGGTGGGGAGCTTCGAGCAGCACGGCCCGTTCCTGCCGCTCACGACGGACACGGTGATCGCCTGCACGCTGGCGGCGGAGATCGCGAAGACGCATGCGGTGCGGACGCTCCCGCCCGTGACGATCTCGTGCTCGCATGAGCACGCCGGCTGGCCCGGGACGGTGAGCATCTCGGCGGCGACCCTGCACGCGGTGGTCGGGGACGTCGCCGAGTCGCTGCGGCGGGCCGGGGTGCCGAAGCTCGTGCTGGTCAACGGGCACGGGGGCAACTACGTGCTGGGCAACGTCGTGCAGGAGGCGCACGGCGCGATGGCCCTCTTCCCGGGGTTCGACGACTGGGAGGCGGCCAGGCGGGCGGCGGGCGTCGAGACGTCCGGGGACGGCGACATGCACGCCGGGGAGCTGGAGACCTCGATCCTGCTGCACGCCCACCCCGAGCTGGTCCGGGACGGGTACGAGACCGCCGATCACCTGGCCGGCGACCGGCGGCACCTGCTGACGGCGGGGATGGCGGCCTACACCGGGTCGGGCGTCATCGGGCGCCCCTCACTGGCCCGCGCCGGCAAGGGCCGGGACGCGCTGCGGAGCCTTGTCGCGGCGTTCGGGGACGTCCTCGCGGTGCTTCAGCAGCAGGGTCGCGGCGCCGGGCAGGCACGCGACGAGGCTCAGCACCCCGTACACGACGGAGACGGTCAGGCCCTGCGCTGAGCCGAGCCCGGCCGCGCCGAACGCCAGGGTGAGGACGGCCTCGCGCGGCCCCCAGCCGCCGACGTTGATCGGCAGCACCATGACCAGCAGCGCCAGCAGCAGGAGGGGCACCAGCTGGAGGACGGGCGCCGTCGCCCCGGCCAGGCGGGCCGCGACGATGAACAGCGCCAGATGACCGGCCAGCGCCGCGACGGACAGGCCCACGACGCCCGGCCAAGCGCGCGCGGCGGCGCGCAGGTCGGTGAACGTGGACGCCAGAGCGGGATGCTTCCAGCGCGCGAGAACCAGCAGCAGCACGAGCATGGCCCCCACCGGGATCAGGGCCGGGGCCATGGCCGACATCAGCGCCGGGTAGGCGAACAGGGCTGCGACGCCCGCGACGACGGCGACGCCTTGGCCGGCGACCCGTTCGAGGAACACGGCCCGCACCCCACGGGCGACGTCCCCGGAGCGGTGGCCGTGGCTCACCGCACGGTGCACGTCCCCCAGGACGCCTGCCGGGAGCACCGCGTTGAGGAACTGGGACCTGTAGTAGTCCGTGATGGCGCCGGCCACGGGCAGGTGCAGGCCGAGGCGCCGCGCGACGAGCCACCAGCGGACCGCGCTGAGCACCGTGGTCAGGAGCCCGATGGCGAGCGCGAACATGATGGATCCGGGATCGATCGCGTGGAGCGCCGCCACGAAGGCGTCCGTGCTGTGCCACCACAGCAGTGCGGCGAGGATGCCCAGGCCGATGAGCAGTCGCCCCCAGGGCCAGAGCCTTTTCATGGTGTTCCCCCAGGGAGGGCGAGCAGGTCCAGGTGGTGGACCTCGACGGTGAGCCGGCCTCCGGCGCATTCGGCGAGGCGGCGGCTCAGGTAGTCGTCCGCGAACGGACCCAGGCCGGGCTGCTGCTCGACGGCGGCGCCGACCCAGCCGCGCAGCCAGGCGGCGGTCAGCGCGGCCCGGCCGGGGCCGAGCCGCCACGGGCTCGGACGGGTCAGCACGGTGGCGCCGCGGCCGCCGAACGCCTTGATCGCGGCGGTCACGGCGTCCGGCCCGAGCCGGCCGCCGCGGCGCTGGTGGGCGTCGAAGGCGGCGGCGAACTCGGCGTCGAGCGGCTCGGCCGGGGAGAGCCGGACGCGGCCGACGACCGACAGGGTGAGCAGCGCCGGGCAGCCGGCCGCCGCGGCGATCGCGTCGATCTCGGCGGCGGTGAGCACGTCCAGCAGCGCGGACGCGACGACGAGCGACGCGCCGACCAGGTCGGACGCGCGCAGGTCGGCGAGGTCGCCCGCGCGCGTCTCGATCGTCGCGGGCGGCCCGTCGGCGGTGGCGTAGGCGTTGCCGCGGGCCAGGTCGAGCAGGGCGGGGTCGTCGTCGTACAGGATCCAGTGCTGCGGGCCGCGCAGCCGCCCGGACAGCCAGCGGCCGAGCGAGCCGGTGCCGCAGCCGAGGTCCCAGACGACCAGCGGCTCGTCCGGCGGGAGCGCGGCCCGGAGCGGGTCGAGCAGCTCGGCGGCGCGGGCGGCGGCGTCCGCGCCCTCCCGCAGCGCGAGCCACGACGGCGAGTAGCCGGTCATCGCGCCTCCCTGCGCAGCCGGGACAGGACGGCGGCCATGCGGCGGGCCGTGTCGTCCCAGCCGGGCAGCATGCCGCGGCGCAGCCGGGCGGCGGCGCGCAGGCGGCCCCGGAGCTCGGGCTCGACGAGCCAGCGGCGCAGCGCCGAGGCCAGCGCGCCGGGTTCGTCCGGCGGGACGAGCAGGCCGGGGACGGCGCCGGTCGGATCCCAGCCGAGCGTGTCGGGGACGCCGTCCACCGCCGTCGCGACGACGGGGACGCCGCGCGCGAGCGCCTCGGTCACCACCATCCCGAACGTCTCCGCGCGGGAGGGGAGGACGAGCAGGTCGGCGGCGGCGTAGGCGTCGTCCAGCCGCTTGCCGGTCAGCGGCCCGGCGAGGTCGACGCGGCCGCCGAGCTCATGCCGGCCGATCAGCCGGCGCAGCCGCGTCACATGGCCGGGGTCGCGGCCCAGCGGGCCGGCGCATTCGCAGTGCCACGGCAGGTGCCCGAGCGCGGCCAGCGCCTCCACGAGGACGTCGTGCCCCTTGCGCGGGGTCACCGACGCCACGCACAGCAGGCGGGACGCGCCGTCGGTCCCGGACGCGAGCGGCGCCGGGTCGGTGCCGGGGGCGACGGCGTGCACGCGGGACGGGTCGAGGCCGTGGTGCGCGATGAGGTGGTCCTTCGCCCACGGGCTGGTCGCGACGACGGCCCCGGCGGCGTCCAGGACCTTGCGCTCGCCCGCGTTCAGGTCGTCCTGCCCGGGTTCGTCCCCCAGCGGGAGGTGGACGAGGACGGCCAGCCGCAGCCGCCCCGCCTCCGGGACGACGATGTCCGGCACCCCGCACGCGACGAGGCCGTCCATCAGGACGACGGCGCCGTCGGGCAGCGCGGCGAGGGAGCGGGCGAGGCCGGCCCGCGCCGCCGCGTCCGGGCGCGGCCACGCGCCCGGCGCCGCGACCTCGCGGACCGGACGCCCCGACGCGGCCAGCTCGTCGCACAGCCGCCGGTCGTAGCGGTTGCCGCCGCTCGGCGCGCCGCCGTCGTCGATGCCGCCCGGGACGACGACGCAGGTCTCCGGCGCGGTCACAGGTCGCGCTCGTAACTGGCCCAGGCGACGTGCGACTCGTGCAGCGCCACCGCGATGCCGGACAGGCCGCGCGCGTTCTCGCCCAGCGCGCCCGCGTGGACGCGGCCGGCGAGCCGGTCGGCGATGACCTTGGCGAGGAACTCCGTGGAGGTGTTGACCCCGGCGAAGTCCGGCTCGTCGTCCAGGTTGCGGTAGTTCAGCCCGCCCAGGACCTCGCCCAGCTCGCGGGTGGCGAGGCCGATGTCGACGACGAGCCCGTCCGGGTCGAGATCGGCCCGGCGGAACGTCGCGTCCACCACGTACGTGGCGCCGTGCAGCCGCTGCGCGGGTCCGAAGACCTCGCCGCGGAAGCTGTGCGCGATCATGACGTGGTCGCGGACGGTGATTCCGAACAACAGCGTCCTCCTCGGTTCAGTGGGCGGTTCAGTAGACGATCCGGTGGCACAGGGCGGGGATCCCGCCGTCCGCGAGCGCCGGCATGACGTCCGGCAGGGCGGCGAACGGGCTCTCCCCGGTGATCAGCGCGTCGAACGCGGGGTTCGCCAGCAGGCGCAGCGCCAGCGCCAGCCGGTCGGCGAAGCTCCGGCTGGCCCGCCGGGACGGCGGCACGGCGCCGACCTGGCTGCCCCGGACGGTCAGCCGCCGCGAGTGGAAGAACTCGCCGAGCGGGACGCTGACCCGGCGGTCGCCGTACCAGCTCAGCTCGACGACCTGCCCCTCCGGGGCGAGCAGCTCCAGCGACCGCGCCAGCCCCGCCTCGCTCGCGCTCGCGTGGACGACCAGGTCGCAGCCCCCGGCGGCCCGGTCGGGCGACGCGAACTCGACGCCGAGCGCCGTCGCGACGGCGGCGCGGGACGGGTCGGTGTCGACCAGCTGGACCCGGCTCCCCGGGAACCCGGCGAGGACGCCCGCGACCGAGCAGCCGACCATCCCCGCGCCGACCACGGCGATGCGGTCGCCGACCAGCGGCGCGGCGTCCCACAGGGCGTTCACCGCGGTCTCCACCGTCCCGGCGAGGACGGCGCGCTCGGGGGGCACGTCGTCCGGGACGACGCTGACCGCGCTCGCCGGGACGACGTACCGGGTCTGGTGCGGGTAGAGGCAGAACACCGTGCGCCCGGCCAGCTCGGACGGGCCGTCCTCGACCACGCCGACGTTCAGGTACCCGTACTTGACCGGGCCGGGGAACGTCCCGTCCTGGAACGGCGCCCGCATGATCGCGTGCTGGTTCGGCGGGACGCCGCCGCGGAACACGATCGCCTCGGTCCCCCGGCTCACGCCCGAGTACACGGACCTGACCAGCACCTCCCCCGGTCCGGGCGGCGGCAGGACGGCATCGCGGATCTCCCCCCTACCGGGTGACCGGATCCAGAAGGCGCGCGCGTCGCGCTCCATCCGTGCTCCTCCCCCGGGCGGCCCGCGCCCGTCCGCCGCGCCGCGCGAACAGCCACAGCACGTCCCGTCCGAACGACCACGCGAGCAGCGCGAGCGCCGCCGCCACCAGCAGTCCCGCGTGCGGGACGACGCCCGCCGCGGCCACGAGCAGCACCACGCCCTGCACCACCGCGACGGCCTTGCGCGCGACGCTCGGCCGCAGGTCGGCGCGCAGCCACGGCGCCGCCCAGGCCGCCGCGCCGAACGCGTACCGCATCGCGCCGATCGCGAGCACCCACGCGCCCGCCGACCAGGCGACCTCGACGCTCAGCACCAGCACCAGGAACGCGTCGGTCTCCATGTCGAACCGGGCGCCGAGCCTGGACGCCGTCCCCGTGCGGCGGGCGACCTGGCCGTCCACCCCGTCCAGGAGCAGCGCGACGGACGCGGCCGCGACCAGCGCCGCGGTGTGCCCGCCACCTGCCAGATGCCCCGCGACCAGCGCCGCGACGCCCCCGGTGAGCACGACCCGGGCCAGCGTCACGTGGTCGGCCGGCCCCAGCGCGCGCCGCCGGCGGAACGCCCGGCCGAGCAGCGCCCACGACGCCAGCGCGTATCCGACGCCCACGGCCAGGCCCGCCTGGCCGGGACGAAGCACCGCCAGCAGCGCGAGCTGCGCCGCCACCGCGAGACCCAGCTCGGGGCCGCGGGTCAGCCGGGGCCGGCGCGGCAGCGGGACCGGCGCCCGCACCGGCGGCGCCAGCCGCGTCAGCGTCATCGGCCGCGCCATCAGCGCACCTCGCTGACCGGCGCCTCGTCGAGGAGCGCGCCGTCCAGCTGGGGCAGGTCGTGGCCGAGGCGGTCGCGCTTGGCGGTCAGGTACCGGACGTTGTCGTCGCTGACCGGGACGAGCAGCGGCAGCCGCGCCGCGACGGCGACGCCGTAGGACTCCAGCGCGCTCACCTTGACCGGGTTGTTCGACATCAGCCGCACCGACCGGACGCCGAGATGGCGCAGGATCCGGGCCGCGGGGCCGTAGTCGCGGACGTCCACCGGCAGCCCGATGGCGGTGGCGGAGTCGACGGTGTCGAGGCCCTGGTCGTCCTGCAGGATGTGGGTGCGGACCTTCGCCACCAGCCCGATGCCGCGCCCCTCGTGCCCGCGCAGGTAGACCAGGACACCGGCGCCCTCGCGGACGATCGCGTCCAGCGCCGCGCCGAGCTGGTCGCCGCACTCGCAGCGGGTCGCGCCGAAGATGTCGCCCGTCATGCACTCGGAGTGCATCCGGACGAGCACGTCCGCGCGCCCCCGGACGTCGCCCCGCACCAGCGCCATGTGCTCCTGCCCGTCGACCGGGTCCCGGAACGCGACGGCGCGGAACACGCCCCGCCTGGTCCGCAGCTCCGCCTCCGCGATGTCCTTCTGGTCGATGCCCTGCTCGCGCATCGCTCCCCTTCCTCGGCTCCGCAATCACCTCTGGTACGTGGCGACGTATCCAGGTGGTTGCGTCCAAACGGTCCGTACAACCGGTGGCACGCAGGGGAGGCACCGCAGGGTTCAGCGTAGGCGCGCACGAACCACCAAGTCGTGAAGGCCACGACGGCTCCCGGGGACGTCGCGCAGGTCGCCGCGGCCGGTCATGCCTTCGGGGAGTCTCATCGGGTCACGCTCCTGCGGCGGATGGAGATCAGCAGGCCCTCGACCGTCTCGCGGTCGGGTTCGGGTGGGAGGGTGGTGCGGGCCAGGGCCTCGTCGAGGTCGGTGGCGAGGGAGGCGCGCCACGTTTCGATCTCGTCCCAGCCGACCTCGCCGCGGCGGACGGCGAGGAGCCGGTCGCGCAGGTCGCCGACGTCCACGCGGAGGTCGCCGTGCCGGACGAGGTGGGTGCCGCTGACCAGCAGCCGCAGCATGTGCATGACGTGCTTCCAGTGCGGCTCGCCGCCGTTGCGCAAGTCGCCTTCCAGCTTGCGGAACTGGGACTCGGCGTAGCGGAGGAACGTGCGGTGCGCGTGCCGGGACAGAAAGGCCCGGCGGACGGCCAGCAGCTCCTCGCCGACCGGCGTGACCTGTTCCACGATCGGCGACCACAGGCACTCCAGGACGGTCGGGTTCGCGCCGAGCGCGAGTTCGCAGAACCGCTCCAGCTCCCACGAGAACTGCTCGGGCAGCGGGCCGTCCACGTGGGTCGGCGGCTTGGTGAAACGCCAGAACAGCGGGGCCGGGGCCGCGTAGACGCCGCGCCGGTCGACGTCGCTCGCGCCGGTCGCCAGCCCGTAGGCTCGCGACCCGGTCACCACCGAGAGGATCGTGTGGTGCCGGACGAGGTCCAGGGCGGCTTCGGGGTCGGGAATCGTCACGGAGGCAGCCTCGCGCAGGGCCCGCGGGCGCGTCGAGCGGATTGTCGGGCGGCTGTAAGCCGATTACAGATCGGCTACAGACTTGCAGAAAGTTTCTGCAAGAGGTTTACGAGACTGAAACGCGTTGCTAACGTCCCGGTCCAGTCACCCCCAGTACGGACCTGCGGGGCGGCGGCCCCGGCGAGGGTCCGTCCCGCGAAGGAGGACACATGCGGCGCATCCCCCTGATCGGCGCCACGGCCGTCTGCGCCGCCGTCGCGCTCTCGCTCTCCGCCTGCGGCGGCGATGACGGCGGCGGCACCGCGGGCGGCGCGGGCGCGGCGGCGCTGGACGGCCGCGGCCCCATCACCTTCGTCACCGGCAAGGACCGCTCCGGCTACCTGCAGAAGCAGGTGGACGGCTGGAACGCCGGGCACGCGAAGGAGCAGGTCCGCGTCATCGAGCTGCCGGACGAACCCAACGACCAGCGGCAGCAGATGATCCAGAACGCCACCACCAAGTCGGACGCGTACTCGGTCCTGAACCTCGACGTCGTGTGGACCGCCGAGTTCGCCGCGAACCGCTGGCTGAGCGAGCTGCCCAAGGACAAGGTCGAGCTGTCCGAGATGCTGCCCGCGACGATCACCACCGGGCAGTACCGCGACCGGCTGTACGCGGTGCCGTCCACGTCCGACGCCGGGATGCTCTACTACCGCAAGGACCTCCTCGACAAGGCCGGGATCTCCGCGCCGCCGAAGACCTACGACGAGATGTGGGACGCCTGCGAGAAGGTCCGGAAACTGCCCGACGCCAAGGACATCGACTGCTTCTTCACCGAGGTCAACAAGACCGAGAGCATGACGATCAGCGCGGTCGAGGCGATCGGCGGCGCCGGCGGCGCCATCATCGGCGAGGACGGCAAGCCCGCGCTGAACACCCCGCAGGCCAAGCAGGGCGTCGAGTTCCTCGTGGACGCCAAGAAGCGGCACATGCCGAAGGAGGCCGTCACCCTCGACACCGAGGGCGGGCGCCGCTACTTCCAGTCCGGCAAGCTCGTCTTCCAGCGGCAGTGGCCCTACCAGTACGCGCTGGCCGACTCCGACGACGGCTCGTCCAAGGTGGCGGGCAAGTTCGCGGTCGCGCCGCTGCCCGGCCCGGACGGACCCGGCGTCGCCAACCTCGGCGGCCACAACCTCGCGATCTCCGCGTTCGCCGAGAACAAGGCGACCTCGCTCGACTTCATCCGGTACCTCACCGGTGAGCAGTCGCAGCGCGCCAACCTGCTCGCCACCTCGCAGGCCCCGACCGTCGCCGCGCTGTACGACGACCCGGAGATGGTGAAGAAGTTCCCGTACCTGCCCGTCCTGAAGCAGGCCATCGCGAACGCCACGCCGCGCCCCGTCGCGGTGAAGTACGGCGACGTGACCGCCGCGATCCAGGGCGAGATGTACGACGCGGTGACCGGGAAGAAGCCCGTCGACCAGGCCCTGTCGGACCTGCAGGCCGAGCTCCAGCCGCTGACCGCGCAGTGACCACGGTCGAGACGCCGTCCGCCGCGGGCACCTCCGCGGCGGACGCGCCCCGCCGGCGCGGGCGCGACGTGCAGGGGACCAAGCGCCTCGCCGCGCTGCTGCTGTCGCCGACGCTGCTCGTCCTCGCGCTGGTCATCGGGTACCCCGTCCTCGCCGGGTTCCGCGAGTCGCTGTACGCGCGCGGCGAGGGCCTGGACGCGCAGGGGTTCGTCGTCGAGGGCGACCGGTTCGTCGGCCTGGACAACTACACCGCGATCTTCCAGGGCGACCGCGCCGACGCGTTCTGGAACGCCTTCTCCAACACCACGTTCTTCACGCTGACGACCGTCGTGCTGGAGACGCTGATCGGCGTCGCGATGGCGCTGATCATGCATCAGGCGTTCCGCGGACGGGCGATCGTGCGGGCCAGCATCCTCGTCCCGTGGGCGATCCCCACCGCGATCTCCGGCCTGCTGTGGCGGTGGATCTTCCAGGCGGACGGCGCCGCGAACGCCCTGCTGGGACGGCAGATCCTGTGGACCGCCGACGGGTTCCCCGCCAAGATGGCCATCGTCGTCGCCGAAGTGTGGAAGACCTCCCCGTTCATCGGGCTGCTCGTCCTCGCCGGGCTCCAGATGATCCCCCGGGACGTCTACGAGGCGGCGCGGGTGGACGGCGCCGGCCCCGTCCAGCAGTTCCTCCGGATCACGCTGCCGCTGGTGAAGCCCGCGCTGCTCGTCGCCGTGCTGTTCCGCATGCTGGACGTCCTGCGCATGTTCGACCTCCCCGCGGTGCTGATCGGCGTCAACCAGAAGTCGGTGGAGACGCTGACGATGATCGCCTGGTTCGAGGCGTCCAACCTGCGGTACGGGTCGGCGGCCGCGTACGCGACCGTCCTGTTCCTGTACATCGCGCTGATCGCGTACCTGTTCGTGAAGCTGCTCGGCGCCGACATCATCGGCGAGGCGCGCCGGCAGTCCAAGCGCGGGAAGGCGGCATCATGACGCGGGCGAAACGGCTGCTGCCCTACCTCGGGTTCGCGGCGGTGGCGGTGTACTGCCTCGCGCCGTTCTACTGGATGGCGGTCTCGGCGTTCCGCCGCCCGCAGGACCAGTTCGACAACTCGGTCGTCCCGTCCCGGTGGTCGTGGGAGAACTTCTCCGCGGTCTTCTCCGGCGACAACGGGTTCGGGCGGGCCCTGCTGAACAGCGTCGTCGTGGCCGGCTGCACGACCGCGCTGACCCTGCTGATCGGCACGTTCACCGCGTACGCGCTGGCCAGGCTCGACTTCCGGTTCAAGAACGCGGTGCTCGGGCTGATCATCGCGACCACGATGTTCCCGGGAATCTCGCAGCTCGTCCCCTTGCTGAAGCTCTTCACGGACATCAAGTGGATCAACACGTACCAGGCGATGGTGCTGCCCGGCCTCGGCTTCGCGCTGCCGCTGTCGGTGTGGCTGCTCACGGCGTTCTTCCGGCAGCTGCCGTTCGAGCTGGAGCAGGCCGCGATGGTGGACGGCTGCACCCGCGGCCAGGCCTTCCGCAAGATCATCATTCCGCTGGCGGCGCCCGGGGTGTTCACGACGGCGATCCTGACCTTCATCGCCTCGTGGAACGAGTTCCTCATCGCGCTGTCCGTGGTCAACAAGAAGGAGATGCAGACCGCCACGGTCGCGATCTCCAAGTTCACCGGCGTCTCCGGGTTCGACCAGCCGTTCGGCACCCAGATGGCGGCCGGGGTGATCGTGACCGTCCCGCTCATCGCCCTCGTGCTGGTGTTCCAGCGCCGGATCGTCGCCGGGCTCACCGCCGGCGGCGTCAAGTAGCTCCCCGGGGGCTCCCGATTCGAAGGATGTTCATGACCCAGGACGCCCTGCTCGCCCACGCCTCCCGCGAGGAGGCGGGCGCCCGCTGGTGGCGCGACGCCGTCATCTACCAGGTGTACGTGCGCAGCTTCGCCGACTCCGACGGGGACGGCGTCGGCGACCTGCCCGGCGTCCGGTCCCGGCTGCCCTACCTCGCCGGCCTCGGCGTGGACGCGCTGTGGCTGACCCCGTTCTACGTCTCCCCGATGGCCGACTTCGGCTACGACGTCGCCGACTACCGCGACGTCGACCCGCTGTTCGGCACCCTCGCCGACGCCCGCGACCTGATCGCGGACGCGCACGCCCACGGCCTGCGGATCATCGTGGACGTCGTGCCGAACCACACGTCCGACCGGCACGCCTGGTTCCAGGCCGCGCTCGCCGCGCCGCCCGGCTCCCCCGAACGCGCCCGCTACATCTTCCGGGACGGACGGGGCCCGGACGGCGCGCAGCCCCCGAACGACTGGGAGTCGGTGTTCGGCGGGCCCGCCTGGACGCGGGCGCCGGACGGCCAGTGGTACCTGCACCTGTTCGCGTCCGAGCAGCCCGACCTGGACTGGGAGAACCCCGAGGTCCACACCGAGTTCGCCGACATCCTGAAGTTCTGGCTCGACCTCGGCGTGGACGGCTTCCGCGTCGACGTCGCCCACGGCATGGCCAAGGCCCCAGGGCTGCCGGACGTCGGCCACGCGAACCAGGTCGAGATGCTCGGTACGGCCGTCCTGCCGTACTTCGACCAGGACTCCGTGCACGACATCCACCGCGCATGGCGGCGCCTCCTCGACTCCTACGACGGCGAGCGGATCGCCGTCGCCGAGGCATGGGCGCCCACGCCGCAGCGGCTCGCCCACTACACCCGTCCGGACGAGCTGCACCAGGCGTTCAACTTCCACTACCTGACCGCCCCCTGGGACGCGGACGGGCTGCGGAAGGTGATCGAGGAGTCGCTCCGCTCCGCCTCCGCCGTCGGCGCGCCCGCGACCTGGGTGCTGTCGAACCACGACGTGAAACGGCACGTCACCCGGTACGGCGACGGCGAGCGGGGGCTGCGGCGGGCCCGCGCGGCGGCGCTGCTGACGCTCGCGCTGCCCGGCTCGTCCTACGTCTACCAGGGCGAGGAGCTGGGCCTGCCGGAGGTGCTCGACCTGCCGGAGGAGTTCCAGCGGGACCCGCAGCGGCTGCGCGGCGAGGGCGCGGGCCGCGACGGCTGCCGCGTCCCGCTGCCGTGGGAGGGCGAGGAGCCCCCGTTCGGCTTCGGCGCGGGCGCCGCGTCGTGGCTCCCGATCCCGCCCGCGTGGCGCGGCCTGACGGTCGCCGCGCAGAGCGCCGACCCGGGCTCCATGCTGGCCCTCTACCAGGAGGCGCTGCGCGTCCGCCGCGAGCATCCGGCGCTCGGCGACGGCGGGCTGCGCTGGGAGGCGGGCCCAACCGGCACACTTGTCTTCGTCCGGGAGAACGGGGGGAGGCGGCTCGCGTGCGCGGTGAACACCGGCGGCCGCGCCGTCCGCCTCCCCGTTCGCGGAACGCCGCTCCTCGCGAGCGGACCGGTCCACACGGAGGGCGGCCACCTGGAGCTGCCCCCGGACACCGCTCTGTGGTGGGACGTCGAGGAGGGATAACTTGAAACCCATGACGACGCGCCTGGCGGACATCGCGGCACACGCCGGGGTGAGCGAGGCGACCGTGAGCCGCGTGCTCAACGGCAAGCCCGGCGTGTCCCCGACCACGCGCCAGGCGGTGCTGACCGCCCTTGACGTGCTCGGATACGAGCGCCCGGCCCGGCTGCGCCAGCAGCGGGCCGGGCTGATCGGCCTGATCATCCCGGAGCTGACCAACCCGATCTTCCCGGCGTTCGCCGAGGTGATCGAGAGCGCGCTCGCCCGGCACGGGTACATGGCGGTGCTGTGCTCGCAGGCGCCGGGCGGCGTCGCCGAGGACGACTACATCGAGATGCTGCTGGAGCGCGGCGTCGCGGGGATCATCTTCGTCAACGGCCTGCACGCCAACGCCAACTCCGACCGGGCCCGCTACGCGCGGCTGCTGGAGCAGGCGCTCCCGATCGTCCTGGTGAACGGGTACCGGCCCGACATCGACGCGCCGTACGTCTCGAACGACGACGTGGCGTCGCTGGAGGCGATCGTCGGGCATCTGGCCGCAATGGGCCACCGGCGCATCGGGCTGGCGATCGGCCAGGACGTGTACGTGCCGACGCGGCGCAAGACCGAGGGGTTCCGCCGCGGCATGGCGGCGCACACCGGCCTCGCGCCCGCCGAGGTGGACGAGCTGATCGTCAACACGATGTACACGGTCGAGGGCGGCCAGGCCGCGGCGGCGAAGCTGCTCGACGCCGGCTGCACGGCGATCTGCGGCGGCAACGACATCATGGCGCTCGGCGCGATCCGGGCGGCGCGGGCGCGCGGCCTCCAGGTGCCCGAGGACGTGTCCGTGACCGGCATGGACGACTCGCTCCTGACCGCCTACCTCGACCCGCCGCTCACCACGATCCGGCAGTCGGTGCGGGAGATGTCGATGGCCGCGGTGAGCACCGTCCTGGACGAGATCCGCGGCGCCCGCGCGCCGCGGACGGAGCTGCTGTACCGGCCGGAGCTCGTCGTCCGCCGGTCCACGGCGCCGGCCCCGGCGGCGGCCCGGCCGACCCCCCTCACCAGGGGCTGAACCCCTGGTCGCAAAGGTCTGACCGACCTCTGACCAGTGGTCGGATCGGGCCTGACCACGCCGTCCCCGCCGCTAGGTTGTTGTAACGGTTATGTTTCGGCGCATTGACAGTGAGCCCGGTCACGGTCTTTCCTTCGTGGGAGCGCTCCCACAGCACTGCACAACACAACCTGAGAGGGGTCCGCCATGAGGGCCATCATGCGGCGCGGACTGAGTACGGCGATGGCGGCCGTACTCGTCGGCAGCCTGTCCGTCGCCTGCGGCGGCGACGACGGGGACGGCGACAAAGGCTCTGACAGCGGGCCGATCGAGCTGACCGTCGACGTCTTCGGCGAGCCGGGCTACGACGCGCTCTACAAGCAGTACGAGCAGTCCCACCCCAACGTCAAGATCAAGCAGCGCAAGGTCTCCACGCTGGACGAGTACAAGCCGCGCATCCAGCAGTGGATGGCCACCGGAAGCGGCGCCGGCGACGTCGTCATGCTGGAGGAGGGCATCCTCCCCCTGTACATGCAGCAGAAGACGAAGTTCGTCAACCTCTTCGACCACGGCGGCAAGGACCTGGAGAAGAACTTCCTGCCGTGGAAGTGGCAGATGGGCGTCAGCCCGGACGGCAAGCAGCTCGTCGGCCTCGGCACCGACATCGGCCCGCTCGCCATGTGCTACCGCAAGGACCTCTTCAAGAAGGCGGACCTGCCCACCGACCGCGAGGAGGTCGGCCAGCTCTGGGCGACGTGGGACCAGTTCCTCGCGACCGGGCAGAAGTTCCAGGAGAAGGTGCCCGGCGCCAAGTGGCTGGACGGCCCGACCGCCGTCTTCCGCGCCACGACCCTGCAGAACGCCGGCAACGGCCCCGGCTACAGCTTCTTCGACAAGAGCGACAACCTCGTCTTCGACAGCAACCCGGCCGTCAAGCAGGCGTTCGACACCTCGCTGAAGTTCGCGGAGAACAAGCTCACCGCGGACATGTCGATCTTCACTCCGCCGTGGCAGACCGCCCTCAAGCGGAACACCTTCGCCACCCTGCCGTGCCCGTCCTGGATGCTCGGAGGCATCGAGGAGTTCTCCGGCGACTTCGGCAAGGGCAAGTGGGACGTCGCCAAGACCCCGGGCGGCGCCGGCTACTGGGGCGGCTCGTGGCTCGCCGTGCCCAAGCAGACCAAGCACGCGAAGGCCGCCGCCGAGCTGGCCGAGTTCCTGACCTCCCCCGAGGGCCAGGTCGCCGCGTACAAGGCCGCGAACGTCTTCCCGTCCTCGCCGCAGGCCGCGCAGGACCCGGCGGTCGCGGGCGCGAAGAGCGCCTACTTCGGCGACGCCCCGGTCGGCAAGATCTTCGGTGAGCTGGCGGCCGGCGTGAAGCCCGTCCACCTCGGGCCGAAGAACGAGGACGTCCGGGCCGCGGTCGAGAACGTGCTGATCTCCGTGGGCCAGGGCAGGCAGAAGCCGGGCGACGCCTGGACGAAGGCCGTCGACGAGGCCAAGAAGGCCGCCAGGTAACCCCCGGCGACCCGTGACCACGGCGGCGGCGCCGCGCCGCTACCTCCCCGCCGGCGCCGCCGCCGTTCCCATCCCGCCTCTCCCGCTTCGTCCCGTCCTCGGAAAGGAGGCGCACGACGATGACCACCGATCTGCGCCCCAGCCGGAACGGCCCGCCGCACTCGCCCGCGAAGGCCCGCCCGGGCCCCGGCCGCACCTGGCGGGCCCGCCTGTCCCGGCTCGATGTGAAGGGCGCGCCCTATGCCTTCATCTCGCCGTTCTACATCGTCTTCCTGATCTTCGGCGCGTTCCCGCTCGTCTACACCCTCTGGGTCTCCCTGCACGACTGGGAGCTCGCGTCCGGCACGCGCAAGTTCGTCGGGCTCGACAACTACGACTACCTGCTGACCGACGCCGACTTCTGGCACGCGACGGTCAACACCCTCGGCATCTTCGCCGTCTCGACGATCCCGCAGCTGCTGATCGCGCTGCTGGTCGCGAACGCGCTGAACCGGCGGATGCGGCTCCCCACCATGTTCCGGATCGGCATGGTCGCCCCGCTGGTCACCTCGACCGCCGCCGTCGCGATCGTGTTCACCCAGATGTTCGACACCAACTGGGGCATGATCAACTGGGTGATCGGGCTGGTCGGCATCGACCCGATCCACTGGTCGAGCAGCCGCGGCTGGTCCTGGATCGCCATCGCGATGATGGTCGACTGGCGCTGGACCGGCTACAACGCGCTGATCTACCTGGCCGCCATGCAGGCGATCCCGAAGGACCTGTACGAGGCCGCCGCGATCGACGGCGCCTCCAGGATCCGGCAGTTCTGGCAGATCACGGTGCCGCTGCTGCGGCCCACGATCATCTTCACGGTGATCATCTCGACGATCGGCGGGCTGCAGCTGTTCACCGAGCCCGTCCTGTTCAGCGTCGGCACGCCGAACAAGATGGACGGCGGCCCGATGCACCAGTTCCAGACGATCACGATGTACATGTACGACAACGCGTTCGGCCATGACCGGTACGGCTACGGCGCGACCGTCGCCTGGGCGCTGTTCGTGATGATCATCGTGTTCTCCCTGATCAACTTCCTGGCCGTGCGGCGCACGGGAGGCACCAAGTGACCACGCTCCTCGCAGGGCCCGGCGGGCGGCCGAACGCCCCGGACGGCAAGGCGCGGCACGCCGCCGCGCGGCCCGGCCGGTTCCGCGGCATGTGGAACGCGAGCCCGCTGACCTACCTCACGCTGATCGTCGCGCTGCTGCTGTCGATCTTCCCGATCTACTGGATGATCATCGTTGCGACCCGCACCAACAGCGTGGTCGCCGACGTCCCGCCGCCGCTGCTGCCCGGCGCGCACGGCACCGACAACGTCGGCCGACTGTTCGACAACCCCGAGGCGTACTTCGCCAAGGGCCTGCTGAACTCCGCGCTCGCCTCCGCCGCGGTGACGATCTCCACGGTGTTCTTCGCCTCGCTGGCCGGCTTCGCGTTCGCCAAGCTGCGCTTCCGCGGCAAGAACGCGCTGCTGCTCACCATCATCGCGACGATGATGATCCCGGTGCAGATGGGCATCATCCCGCTTTACATGATCATGGTGAAGCTGGGCTGGACGGGCCAGCTGCAGGCGGTCATCGTCCCGTTCCTGGTCACCGGGTTCGGCGTGTTCATGATGCGGCAGTACGCCGACCAGGCCGTCCCGGACGAGCTCATCGAGGCCGCCCGCGTCGACGGGTGCACCACGTTCGGCATCTACTGGCGCGTCGTCCTGCCCGCGCTGCGTCCCGCCGCGGGCGTCCTCGGCCTGTTCACGTTCATGCAGACCTGGAACGAGTTCATGTGGCCGCTCGCGGTCCTGCAACCCGACAACCCGACGGTGCAGCTGTCCATCAACAACCTGGCGAACGCGTACTTCAAGGACTACACGCTCATGTTCGCCGGCACCAGCGTGGCCATCCTGCCGCTCCTCGTCGTGTTCATCATTTTCGGCCGCCAGATCATCGGCGGAATCATGGAAGGTGCTGTGAAGGCGTGACCTCCCTACAGGACGACACCAGCGCGGCTCCCGCCGCACCCTTCCCGACCGGGTTCCGCTGGGGGGCCGCCACCGCCGCCTACCAGATCGAGGGGGCCGCCGGGGAGGACGGGCGCGGGCCGTCCATCTGGGACACCTTCTGCCGCACGCCGGGCAAAGTGCTCAACGGCGAGAACGGCGACGTCGCCGTGGACCACTACCACCGGTTCCGCGAGGACGTCGCGCTCATGGCCGACCTCGGCCTGACCTCGTACCGGTTCTCGATCTCCTGGCCCCGCGTGCAGCCGACCGGGGCGGGGACCTTCAACTCCGAGGGCCTCGACTTCTACCGGCGGCTGGTCGACACGCTGCTGGAGGCCGGCATCGAGCCGTGGCCGACCCTCTACCACTGGGACCTCCCGCAGCCGCTGGAGGACAAGGGCGGCTGGCCCGAGCGGGAGACCGCGCACCGGTTCGCCGAGTACGCGGCGCACGTGCACGCGGCGCTCGGCGACCGCGTCCGCCACTGGACGACGGTGAACGAGCCGTGGTGCGCGGCGTTCCTCGGCTACGCGTCCGGGGAGCACGCGCCCGGACGCCGGGACGCCGCCGCGTCGCTGCTGGCCGCGCACCATCTGATGCTCGGCCACGGCCTCGCCGTGGAGGCCATGCGGGCGCGCACCCCGGACAACAGGTTCGGCGCGGCGGTGAACCTGTACGCGGTGTCCCCGGCGACGGACGACCCCGCCGACGTGGACGCCGCCCGCCGCATCGACGGGCTGCAGAACCGGCTGTTCCTCGACCCGCTGCTGCTCGGCCGCTACCCCGACGACGTCCTCGCCGACGCGTCCCGCTACGGGTTCACGCCGCCGGACGCCGACCTGGCCGTCATCCACCAGCCGATCGACCAGCTCGGCATCAACTACTACTCGCGGCACACCGTCGCCGGCACCCCGGGCGAGGCGGCGCAGACCGCGTCGTCGCCGTTCTCGACCCACTCCCCCTGGGTCGGCAGCGACCACGTCCGGTTCGTCCCCGCCGGGCGGCCCGTCACCGGGATGGGCTGGGAGATCGACGAGCGCGGCCTGTACGAGGTGCTGACCCGGCTGCACCGCGAGTACCCGTCCCTCCCGCTGTACATCACGGAGAACGGAGCGGGCTACGACGAGACCCCTGACGGGAATGGCACGGTCCAAGACGCGGGTCGCATCGCGTATCTGGACGCGCACCTGCGCGCGTGCCACGACGCCATCACCGACGGCGTCCCGCTCGGCGGTTACTTCACCTGGTCCCTGCTGGATAATTTCGAATGGGCTTGGGGTTATTCGAAGCGCTTCGGGCTGGTCCACGTCGACTACGCCACGCAGCGCCGGGTGCCCAAGGACAGTGCGCGCTGGTACGCCGGGGTGATCCGGCGGGGCGGGCTGCCCGAACGGGCCTGACCCGGGGGGCGGTGGACGGTACGGACGAAGGGGGCCGGATGACGGGCAGAAGCACGCGCCCGACATTGGAAGAGGTGGCGGCGCGCGCCGGAGTGGGCCGCGGCACGGTGTCGCGCGTGGTCAACGGCTCGCCGCGGGTGAGCCCGCAGGCCCGCGAGGCGGTGCTGCGGGCGATCGACGAGCTCGGGTACGTGCCGAACCGCGCGGCCCGCACGCTCGTCACCCGCCGCACCGACACGGTGGCGCTCGTCGTCGCCGAGTCGGACCAGCGGCTGTTCGGCGAGCCGTACTTCGCCGGGATCATCCGCGGGATCAGCAACGGGCTCGGCGACACCGGGCTGCAGCTGCTGCTCGCCCTCGCCCGCTCCCCCGCCGAGTACGGCCGGCTGGAGGAGTACCTCACCACGCAGCACGTGGACGGGGTGCTCCTCACCTCCCTGCACGCCGAGGACCCGCTGCCCGCGAAGCTGGAGGCCAACGGCGTGCCGACCGTCCTCGGCGGCCGCCCGCCCGGCCTGTCGCCGGTCAGCTACGTCGACGTCGACAACCGCAGCGGGGCCCGCGAGGCCGTCAGCCACCTGATCTCCGGCGGCCGGCGGCACATCGCGACGATCGCCGGCCCCCAGGACATGGGGGTCGGCATCGACCGGCTGGCCGGCTACCGGGAGGCGCTCGCCGACGCGGGGCTCCCCGAGTACGTCGAGTACGGCGACTTCGGCGAGGCCAGCGCGATCGCCGCCGCCGAGAAGCTCCTCGCCGGCCAGCCGTGCGTGGACGCGGTGTTCGCGGCCAGCGACCCGATGGCGTTCGGCGCGCTGCGCATCCTGCACCGGCGCGGGCGGCGCATCCCGGACGACGTCGCGGTGATCGGGTTCGACGACTCGGCCGCCGCGCCGCTGGCCGACCCGCCGCTCAGCACCGTCCACCAGTCGCCCGAGGAGATGGGCGTGGAGATGGCGCGGCTGCTGGTGTCCCGGATCCGCGGCGAGACCGTCGAGGACCCGGTGGTCATCCTGCGCCCGCACCTGGTCCTGCGCGAATCGGCGTGATCTACGATGGGCGGATGGGTTACGAACCGTCCGCCGATGAGCTCCGCCATCTGAACCGCTGCGCCGAACTGGCCGCCGAGGCCCTGGAGGGGGCCGACGAGCCGTTCGGGTCGGTGCTGGTCGCCGCCTCCGGGGACGTGCTGTTCGAGGACCGCAACCGGACGGCGGGCGGCGACCAGACCCGCCACCCCGAGTTCGAGATCGCCCGCTGGGCGGCCGCGAACATGGCGCCCGCGGAACGCGCGGCGGCGACCGTCTTCACCTCCGGCGAGCACTGCCCGATGTGCTCGGCGGCGCACGCCTGGGTCGGGCTCGGCCGCATCGTGTACATCATGTCGTCCCGGCAGCTGGTCGAGCTGCGCGCGGAGCTGGGCGCCCCGGCGGCCCCGGTGAACGCCATCCCCGTCCAGGAGGTCGCGCCGGGCGTCCCGGTGGACGGCCCGGTCGCCGCCCTCGAGGCGACGATGCGCGAGCTGCACACCCGCGCCTGCGCCTGAGGGCGGCGCCCCCCTCACCCGGTGGCCGGCCTCATCGCCTGGCCTCGCCCGGTGGCCGACCTCATCGCCTGGTCAGCGCCTCCAGCCGGTCGACGGCGGCGCGCCAGTCGGACGGCAGCCAGCACCGCGTGGCACGGTGGCCGCCGTAGGCGAGGGTGTAGGTGAAGTGGTCGGCCACCCGGCACCCCTCCTGCGACGACTCCGTGGTGACGACGCGGTCGAGCGCGTCCCGCAGGCCGCGCATCTCGTCGTCCCCCAGGGTGAGCCTTTCGCCGTTGACGAGGGCCGCTCCCGTTCTCCCCACGGTCACCCTCTCCTGGATCCCGGCGAATCCGCCGGTGCGCTCATAGGTGACCAGCACGTCCGGCCCGGTGAATGCGAGCATTGGCGTCTCCTTTTTATGCGGGCCGCCGGACACACCCCGCTTCCCCATTCCGGCGGCCCGCGGTCCGTGGGTCTACTCGCCGAAAAGGATTCCGCCGGTGTCGCGCGCGGCGGCGCACCGGTTCGGATAGGTCCGCTCGAAGTGCCGGGGGGCGCCGTGCCAGCGGCCGTGCGCGCCCACCCGGACCGGCGCGTACTCCAGCGTGCAGGCCCCCGTGCGCGCGGGGATCCTCCCGACCTCGCCGTCGACGGACCTGAGCTGGTCACAGGCTCGGGACGCCGCGTCGAGCGTCCCTCCGTCCGGATCGCAGAAGAGGCTCCGCACGGTGCTGGGTCCGTGGTCCGGCGCCACCGTGAGCCGGTAGGAGCCGGCCGGTCCGGCCGCCTGCGCGGGTGCGGCCTGCGCGATGGCCGCCATTCCCGCCAGCACGGCCGCCCACCGGAAACGGGAACGCGACATGTGCATGTCTTCCTCCCTGGATTCGCCCGCCGCGATCTGCGGCAATGGGCCGGGCCGGACGCCGCATTGTGGTGGGCGCCCTGCCGCATCCAGACATTAGGCGCCGCAAACTCCCACAAACAAGGGCGGATCAAGTCCCAACCTGGCCACCGGTCAACAATTAAATCAAGTCTGCCCATTCGTGCAATGCCGCTTGCCGCAATTTGACCGGCACATGTGATATTCGGTCCCGCTCAGCGGGAGCCGCGGCCGGCCCGCCCCGGCCGCCTGCCGATGATGGGCCATGCCGTGCGCTCACCAGGCCATCGCCAATCTGATCTACCGCTACGCCGAGTGCGTGGACGGCGCGGACTTCGCGGGCATCCGCGACCTTTTCGCCGACGCCGCCTTCACCGGCAGCGGCGGCACCCTCCGGGGCGGCGACGCGATCGCCCGCATGTTCGAGAAGACGGTGATCGTCCACGACGACGGCACCCTGCGCACCAGGCACATCACCACGAACCTCGCCATCGAGGTGGACGAGGACGCCGGGACCGCCACCTCAAGGGCGTACTACACCGTCCTCCAGGCCGTCCCGCCGGTGCTCCCGCTCCAGGCCATCGCCTGCGGCACGTACCACGACGCCTTCGAGCGCCGCGACGGCGGGTGGCGCTTCACCGAACGCCGCATCGCCATGGACCTGGCGGGCGAGATGGCCCACCACCTGCGCATGCCCGGGAAGCTCCCCCCTCACGTCCGGCCCTAGCGGCGGGCTCTTCTCGCCGGTCAGTGAGCGGCGGGCGCGCTGCCGGCGCGCCGGGTCAGGGTAGGAGACCGCGCTCGGCGATACTCCCGCGTGCCGCACCACATCAGTGATCTTGACCATGCAACGTCCCGTCGGCGTCGAAGCGAGGCGAAGCGGATCTGATGCTAACCGCGGCCGGCGGCGGCCGGCCCGCGATGCTCTGCGAGGGTGTCGCGGTACCAGTGCGCGCTGTCCTTCCAGGTGCGCTCCCCCGTGGCGTAGTCGACGCGGACGAGGCCGAACCGCTTGGAGTAGCCGTAGGCCCATTCGAAGTTGTCCAGCAGCGACCAGGCGAAGTAGCCGCGGACGTCCGCGCCGGCCTCGCCGGCCCGTTCCACGGCCGCGATGTGGTCGCGCAGGTAGGCGATGCGCCGCTCGTCGCGGACGCGGCCGTCCGCCACGGCGTCGTCGAAGGCGGCCCCGTTCTCGGTGACCATGAGCGGCGTGTGCGGGTACTCGCGGCGGAGCCGCAGGAGCAGCTCCTCCATGCCGCTCGCGTCGATCGGCCAGCCCATCGCCGTGTAGGGGCCGGGCTGCTCGGCGAACTCGACGCGGTCGCAGCCGACGAACGGCGACGCCGCGCCCCGCCGGTGGCCGTCGGCGTGCGCGCGCGGCGACGTCCCGTCCCAGTCCCGGACGAGGGTCGGCGAGTAGTAGTTGACGCCGAGGACGTCCAGGGGCGCGGCGACGATGTCCTCGTCGCCGTCGCGGACGAAGCCCCAGTCGGTGATGGACGCGGTCTCGTCCAGCAGGTCGGCGGGGTAGCCGTTGCCCAGCATCGGGTCGAGGAACACGCGGTTGGACACGGCGTCCACCCGACGGACGGCCTCGGCGTCACCGCGCACGTGGTGCAGGTTGAGCGTGACCGAGTGCTGCGCGGACGGCGGGGTCACGCCGCGCAGCGCCCGCACGGCCAGGCCGTGCGCGAGGTTGAGGTGGTGGGCGGCGGCGAGCGCGGCCGCCGGGTCGGTGCGTCCGGGGGCGTGCACGCCGGACGCGTAGCCGAGGAACGCCGAGCACCACGGCTCGTTCAGCGTCGTCCACGTGTGGACGCGGTCGCCGAGGACGCGCCCGAGGCGTTCGGCGTAGTCGGCGAACCGGCGGGCCGTGTCGCGCTCGGGCCAGCCGCCGGCGTCCTCCAGGTGCTGCGGGAGGTCCCAGTGGTAGAGGGTCGCGACCGGCGCGATGCCGTGGGCGAGCAGCTCGTCGACCAGGCGGGAGTAGAAGTCGAGGCCCTTCTGGTTGGGCGTGCCGTCCGGCAGGACCCGCGACCAGGAGATGGAGAACCGGTAGGCGCCGATGCCGAGGGCGGCCATCGTCGCGACGTCCTCCCGCCACCGGTGGTAGTGGTCGGTGGCGACGTCACCGGTGTCGCCGTCCAGGACCTTGCCAGGCGTGCGGCTGAAGGTGTCCCAGATGGACGGCGCCCGACCGTCCTCCTGGGCCGCGCCCTCGATCTGGTAGGCGGCGGTGGCCGCACCCCACAGGAACCCGTCCGGGAACCCCATCAGTTCTCCCCTTCCAGAGTGATGACCAGTTCGTCACCGGTCGCTTTGACGAGGAGAACGTTCCAGTCTCCTCGCCCGGTCACGCGCAGGTCTTCACCGAGGGCGGAGGCGGGCACCGGCCCGAGCACGGCCGCGCTCCTGCCTGCCTTGATCATGGGCTCCTCCGGGGGTGGGACCGCGGCGCCGGTCGAACAGCGTCGAAGCGCTTCGAGCGCCCGGATGCTAAGCCCTCGTCGAGGGCGGCACAATAGGCCGCCCGGCACCAGTTCCTCTGAACCGGCGCTGACCTGCGAAAACAAATTGGGAGCGCTCCCACTAACGGCGGTCATCCGCTGCACGCGCCACCGTTCAGGGTGAACGTCGCCGGCGCGCCGTTGGCGCCGTCCCGGCGGCCGAGGAAGCCGAACTCCGCCGTGCCGTGCGGCGGGATCGACCGGTTCCAGTCCGCCGCCGTCACGGTCACTGACGAGCCGGCCTGCGCCCGGCTGCCGTTCCACAGCTGGGTGATCTCCTGGCCGTCCGGGAACTCGAAGCCGAGCCGCCACCCGTCGATCTCGCCGTCGCCCAGGTTCGTGATGCGCACCGTCGCCTGGAAGCCCTGCGGCCACGTCCCGTCCACCCGGTAGGACACCGAGCACGCGGAGGCGGCCGGCCCGGTCCGCGACGGGCTCGCGGGCGGCGGCGCGGCCGTCCGGTCGGACGAGCCGGGCGCAAGGGCCGCCAGCAGCACCGCCGCGAGCGCCACCGCGCCGACCGCGGCCCCGGCGATGATCAGCGGCTTCCGCGCGGACGCCGCCGGCGGGTCCGCGGGCGGCGGCCCGGCCAGGACGCGCGTCGGGTGCGGATCGCCGTCCGGCCCCCGGACCGCGCCGCCGGGAGTGGCCAGTTGCGCGAGCTGGACGCCGCCCGCGTCCGCCAGGACGCGGGCCGCTTCGCGGGCGGTGGGCCGCGACTCGGGGTCCTCGCGCAGGCAGTCCCGGACGAGGGCGGCGATCACGTCCGGAGGCTCCGCGTCGCCCGGCGCGCACTCGCGGAGCACGACGCCCAGCGAGTACATGTCGGCCGCCGGGGTCGGCGGCGCGCCGGTCAGCAGCTCGGGGGCGACATAGGCGGGGGTGCCGAGGAGGGGACCGCCGGGCGTGGACGGGCCCGTGAAGGCGATGCCGAAGTCCAGGACCTTCACGCCGACCGGGGTCAGGAAGACGTTCGCGGGCTTGATGTCGCGGTGGACGATCCCGGCGTCGTGGGCGGCGGCGAGCGCGTCGGCGACCCGGGCGCAGATCCCGGCCGCCTCCCGCCAGGGCAGCGGGCCGCGGGACAGGCGCGCCGCGAGGCTCTCCCCCTCCAGCAGCTCCATCACCACGTACGGGACGGCGTCCTGCTCGCCGTAGTCGTGCACGCCCGTGATGCTCGGGTGGGCGAGCCCCGCGGCGGCCTTGGCCTCCTGCCGGAGCCGCCGCGTGAACTCCTCGGGCCAGCCCTCCCTGGGCACCTTGACGGCCACGGCGCGGTCGAGCACGAGGTCGGCCGCGCGCCAGACGGTCGCCATGCCGCCCGCGCCGAGGGGCCGCTCCAGGCGGTAGCGCTCCCCCAGGACGTCGCCGGGGGTGACGGTCTCGGGCATGGACGAAGCCTATGCCGGGCTCAGGGAACGAGGTACCGGGTGTCGCGGGCGTCGGTGATCGCCATGTGGCCGGGCGCGTGCCCGATGGCGAGCTTCGGGCGGGACGCCATGACGGCCGCCTGCGGGGTCACGCCGCACGCCCAGAACACCGGGATCTCGTCCACGCGGATCTCGACCGGGTCGCCGAAGTCGGGGGCGTCCAGGTCGTCGATGCCGAGCTCGACGGGGTCGCCGACGTGCACGGGCGCGCCGTGGACGGACGGGTACCGGGCCGTCACCCGCACGGCGTCCGCCACCTGCGCGGCCGGGATCGGGCGCATCGACACCACGAGCGGGCCGCCGAACCCGCCGGCGCGGCGGCACATCCGATTCGTCCGGTACATGGGGACGTTCCGGTTCTGCTCGATGTGCCGGACGGGGACGCCGGCCTCGCGGAGCGCGTCCTCGAAGGTGAAGCTGCACCCGATCAGGAACGAGACGAGGTCGTCGCGCCAGTGCCCGGTCACGTCCGGAACCTCGGCGACCGGCTCGCCGTGCTCGTAGACGACGTAGCCGGGCAGGTCGGTGCGCAGGTCGCCGGCGAACAGGGACGCGGACGTCCCGCCGGGTTCGGTGACGTCCAGGACGGGGCACGGCTTGGGGTTGCGCTGGGCGAACAGGAGCAGGTCGTAGGCGTCCTCGCGCGGGACGCTGATGAGGTTCGCCTGCGTCCAGCCCGCGCACCAGCCCGAGGTGGGCACGCCGAGGCCGGCCCGGAACAGCGACCGGGCCTGGTCGGGGCTGAGCGCGCCGGGGTCGATCGGTGCGGTCATGTGCGGTCCTTTCCGAGGTTCGGGGCCGGGTGCGGCCGGAAACGGAGCCGCCGGCCGGGGCGGGCCTGGGCGGCGCGCCCGATGTCGGCGGACGCGACCACCGCGATGACGGGATACCCGCCGGTGAGCGGGTGGTCGGCGAGGAACAGCACGGGCTGCCCGGACGGCGGCACCTGGAGCGCCCCGGTGACCGTCCCCTCGCTGGGCAGTTCGCCCCGGTCCGCGTGCGGCAGGCGCGGCCCGTCGAGGCGCATGCCGACGCGGTCGATGTCGCTGGTCACCGCGTAGCCGGCGGTGAAGAGGGTGTCGAGCGCGCCCGGCGCGAACCAGTCGGCGCGCGGGCCGGGCACGGCGCGCAGCACGAGGTCGCCGGCGCCGGGCGGGCGGACGGGCAGGACGTCCAGCAGCGGGGCCTCGCGGGGCGGCGGGCCGACCGGGAGCAGGTCGCCGGGCTTGAGCGGGGCGGGGCCGAGCCCGGAGAGCGTGTCGGTGGACCGGGAGCCGAGGACGGGCGGGACGGCGATTCCGCCGCGCACCGCCAGGTAGCTGCGCAGCCCCGCGGGCGGGACGCCCATCCGGAGTTCGGCGCCGTCGGGGAGGTGGAACACCGAGTAGGGCGCTTCGGGACGGCCGCCGACGAGCAGCGGGGCCGGTGCGCCGGTCACCGCGGCGAAGATCCCGCCCCGGCCGCGGACGCGGAGCCCGCCGAACGTCACCTCGATCGCCGCCGCGCCGCCGGGGTTGCCGACCGCACGGTTGGCGAGGCGGAGCGAAACCGGGTCCGCGGCGCCCGACACCCCCACACCGAGCGCCGCGTGACCCGATCTACCCAGGTCCTGGACTGTAGCCAGGGGTCCTGTCCGAAGAACGTCCAGCCCGCGCTTCATGGTTCCCGTTCCACGAAACGAACCGTGACTCCCGGGCGGAGCAGGGCGGGCGGGTCGCGGTCGAGGTCCCATAGGACGGCCTCCGTCCGCCCTATGAGCTGCCAGCCGCCCGGCGACTCCACCGGGTAGACGCCGCTGAAGCGCCCGGCGAGACCGACCGACCCCGCCGGGACGCGGACGCGCGGGACGGCGCGGCGCGGCACGTCCAGCCGCGGGTCGCCGCCCTCCAGGTAGCCGAAGCCGGGCGCGAACCCGGTGAACGCGACCCGCCACGGGGTCCCGGTGTGCGCGGCGACGACCCCGGCCGGGGTGAGGCCGGTGCTGCGGGCGACCTCGCCGAGGTCCGCGCCGTCGTAGACGACGGGGACCTCGGCCGCTCCGGCGGCGCCGTCCGCCGCGCCCGGCCGGGTGGCGCGCACGGCGGCGGCGACCCCGGCCGGGTCGGCGGACGGGTCGAGCAGCAGCGTCAGCGTGCGGGCCGCCGGGACGACGTCGGCGACGCCGGGCGGCGGGGACGCGGCGAGCGCCGCGTACAGGCCCAGCATGACCGGCACGTCCGGGAGTTCGACCAGCAGCGCCGCGTCGCCGCTCGGCAGGATCCGCACCCGTCAGCTCCAGAGGTCGTCGAGTCCGGACAGGGAGTTCCAGCCCAGGTAGAGGGACAGGAGCCAGGCCGCGACGCCGAGGACGAGCAGCCAGACCGGGTACCGGTAGCCGCCGAGCAGGTCGCGGCGGCGTCCGGCCGCCCACAGCAGCACCGCGAGCCCGAACGGCAGGATCAGCCCGTTGAGCGCGCCGGCCAGGATGAGCAGCTTGGCCGGAGTGGTGCCGACCGCCAGGTAGATGGTCGCGGAGACGAGGATGAACGCCACGACGAGGCGGTTGCGGTACCGCTCCACGAACGAGGAGAACGAGACGAGGAACGACACCGAGGTGTAGGACGCGCCGATGACCGAGGTGATCGCGGCCGACCACATGATCAGCCCGAAGACGCGCAGCCCGGCCTCGCCCGCCGCGTGCTCGAACGCCGACGCCGGCGCGTTGTCCTTGGCGAGGGTCACGCCGCCGGCGACGACGCCGAGGACGGCGAGGAACAGCAGCACGCGCATCACGCCGGTGATGAGGATGCCGGTGACGGCGGCGCGGTTGATCTCCCGGACGTTCTCGCCGCCGGTCAGCCCGGACTCGATCATGCGGTGCGCGCCCGCGTAGGTGATGTAGCCGCCGACCGTCCCGCCGATCAGGGTGGTGATGACGAGGAAGTCGACGGTCTCGGGCGCGACGCTCTGCCGCAGCGCGTCCCCGAGGGGCGGGTCCGACACGAACGCCACGTACAGCGTCAGCAGGATCATCACGCCGCCGAGCACGACGACGATCCGGTCCATCGCCACTCCGGCGCGCCGGATCAGGAAGATCGCGACGGCGACCAGCGCGGAGACCGCGCCGCCGATCTTGACGTCCAGGCCGAGCAGCGCGTTCAGCCCGAGCGCGGTGCCGGCGATGTTGCCGATGTTGAAGACGAGGCCGCCGAAGACGTCCAGGGCGGCGAGGCCGTAGCCGGCGCCGGGCAGGACGCGGTTGCCGAGCTCCTGGGCGCGCATGCCGGACACGCCGACGACGCGCCACACGTTCAGCTGGATCGCGATGTCCACCAGCACCGACACGACGATCGCGAACGCGAACGCGGCGCCGAGCTTGGCGGTGAACACGGTGGTCTGGGTGATGAAGCCGGGCCCGATGGCGCTGGTGGCCATCAGGAACATGGCGCCGATCAGCGCGCTGCGGCGGGACGAGGCGGGCGGTGCCGGTGGTGTGTCCAGGGTGGTCCGGTCCGTCATGGGGGGTGGCCCTTCTGGGTTTCGGCTTTCCGTCAGCGTAGAGATTGTTCAACAATCCAGCAATCCCCTTGTTGAGGGATTTTCCGCGCGATGGGATACGCTGGCGTCCGCACACACGCGGAGAGGCGGCCGATGTCGGAGTCGTGGCTGGACGGGCTCGCGGCGGCGCGGCACGAACTGGACCGGTCGAGCACCGCCGCGCGGGTCGCCGACCTCCTCCGCGACGAGATCACCGACGGCCGGCTGGTGCCCGGCGCGCGGCTCCCCGAGGAGGAGCTGTGCCGCGCCGTGAAGGTGTCCCGCAACACGATGCGGGAGGCGTTCCGGCTGCTCGTCCAGGAACGGCTGCTCGTCCACGAGTTCAACCGGGGCGTGTTCGTGCGCCGCGTCACCGCCGACGGCCTCGCCGACCTCTACCGGGTCAGGCGGATCCTGGAGTGCGAGGGCGCGCGGTGCGCGCCGGACGCCCCGCCCGAGGCGCTCGCCCGGCTGGAGGCGGCGGTCCGCGACGGCGAGCGCGCCGCCGCGGCGGGCCGCTGGCCGGACGTCGGCACCGCCGACATCCGCTTCCACCAGGCCCTCGCCGCGCTGGTGGGCAGCCCGCGGGTGGACGAGATGACCCGGCACCTGCTGGCCGAGATGCGGCTCGTCTTCCACGAGATGGGCTCGCCGCGCGAGTTCCACGAGCCGTACCTCGCCCGCAACCGGCGCCTCTGCGACCTGATCGCGGCCGGCGACTTCGCCGCCGCCGAGCGGGAGCTGCGCTCCTACCTGGACGACGCGGAGGCGCAGCTCACGAAGGCGTACCGCGAACAGGAATAGCCGACGTCCACGACGCGGGCGCGCGGTTCACGACGCGGGCGCGCGGTTCACGACGCGGGCGCGTAGTTCACGACGCGGGCGCGTAGTTCATGACGTGGTCGTGCAGCAGCCGCGGCGCCTCAGGGTCGCCGCGGCGGAACGCCTCGATCAGCTCGGCGTGCTCGGCCGACTTGGAGTAGATCTCCGTCTGGTGCAGGCGCAGGGACAGGGTCGTCCACAGCTCGATGCCGAGGCCCTCCCAGACCGAGACGAGCAGCCGGTTCCCGGCCGTCTCGACGATCTCGCGGTGGAAGGCGATGCTGAGCCGCATCTGCTCCTGGAGGTCGCCGTCCCGCGCGGCGTCGGCGAGCCGGCCGTTGTGCTCCTCAAGGGCGTCCACGCAGCCGGCGAGGCGGGGCAGCGCCAGCTCCACCGCCGTCCGCTCCAGCCCGGCCCGGACGGGGAAGATCTCGGCGAGGTCGCGCTCGGTGAAGTCGCGGACGCGGGCCCCGCGGTTCGGCAGCGACTCGATCAGCCGCTGCGCCTCCAGCTGGCGGAGCGCCTCCCGCACCGGGCCCTGGCTGACGCCGAGCTCGGCGGCGATCCGGCGTTCGACGATGCGCTCGCCCGGCTCCCAGCGGCCCGAGCTGATGCCCTCCACGATGAACTCCCGGATCTGGTCCGCGAGTCCTGTGCGCAGCAGCTGGGCGGGCGTGTTCACGAAACTCGATCGTAGCGCCACGATGGGTAAGTACCTCGTGATGGGGTAGGCGAATCCTGACTCCGTGGAATATGATCGATCATAGATCAATGATGATCGGGAGTGTTGTGGCGATCCTACGACGCTGCCCCGGACAGAGGAAGGTCGCCGATGGCTGAGACCGTCAAGGCCGCCCCGGCGCGAGGCCGGAGAACGCGCGGCGAGGGCTCCGCGCCCGAGGCCGCCGCGACACCGCCGAAGGTCCCGGCGGAGGACGCCGAGACGCTCGTCGGCTACTACCGGCAGATGCTGCTCATCAGGCGGTTCGAGGAGCGCGCCGCCCGCGCCTACACCGAGGCCAAGATCGGCGGGTACTGCCACCTGAACCTGGGCGAGGAGGCGACGGTCGTCGGGCTGATGGCCGCGCTGCGGCCCACCGACTACCTCTTCACCAACTACCGCGAGCACGGCTACGCCATCGCCAAGGGCATCGGCGCCGACCGGGTGATGGCCGAGCTGTACGGGCGGTCCACCGGCGTGTCCAAGGGGTGGGGCGGGTCGATGCACCTGTTCGACGCCGAGGCGCGGCTGCTCGGCGGGTACGGCATCGTCGGCGGCCAGCTCCCGCTCGCGACCGGCGCGGCGCTCGCCGTCTCCTACAAGGGCGGCGACGAGGTCGTCATGTGCCAGATGGGCGACGGGACGGCCGCGATCGGCGCGTTCCACGAGTCGCTGAACATCGCCGGCCTGTGGGACCTCCCCATCGTCTTCGTTGTGATCAACAACGGCCTGGGTATGGGCACGACCGTGGAGAACTCCGCCGCCGAGCCGGAACTGTACAAGCGGGGCGCCGCCTACCGGATGGAGAGCGCCCGCGTGGACGGCGCCGACGTCGTCGCGGTGCGGGACGCCGCGCGGACCGCCGTCGAGCGCGCCCGGTCGGAGAGCAGGCCGTACCTGCTGGAGACCCTCAGCCCCCGGCTCAAGGGCCACTCGGTCGTCGACCCGGCCCGCTACCGGTCCAAGGAGGAGAAGGACGCCCTCAAGGCGGCCGACCCCCTGGCCAAGACGGCACTGGACCTGGAGGAGGCCGGCGTCCTCTCGCACGAGGAGCGCGACCGGCTCGACGCCGAGGTCACGGCGGAGGTCGACGCGGCCGCCGCGTTCGCCGACGAGAGCCCCGCGCCCGAGATCTCCACGCTGTTCGACTACACCTACGCGACCCCGGTCCCGGGCGACCTCCACCGGTTCCCCGCCGACCCCGTATTCCGTTCCTGAGAGGCACCCCCATGGCAACCGTGACCTACCGCCAGGCCCTCCGGGACACGCTCCGCGCCGAGATGCTGCGGGACGAGAACGTCCTCCTCATGGGCGAGGAGATCGGGCTCTTCGAAGGCTCCTACAAGATCACCGAGGGGCTGCTGAGGGAGTTCGGGCCGAAACGGGTCCGCGACACCCCGATCGCCGAGGAGGGCTTCGTCGGCGCCGCGATCGGCGCCGCGATGCTCGGCCTCCGCCCGGTCGTGGAGATCATGACGATCAACTTCTCGCTGCTGGCGCTGGACCAGATCGTCAACCACGCCGCCAAGATCTACGGCATGTTCGGCGGGCAGGCCAGCGTCCCGATGGTGATCCGCACGCCGGGCGGCGGCGGGCAGCAGCTCGGCGCCACCCACTCGCAGAACGTCGAGCTGTTCTACTCGTTCATCCCCGGGCTGAAGGTCGTCGCGCCGAGCACGCCCGCCGAGGCGTCGGCGATGCTGAAGGCCGCGATCCGCGACGACGACCCGGTGCTGTTCCTGGAGAACCTCGCCCTCTACAACACCAAGGGCGAGCTGCCCGACTCCGTCGAGGACGTCGAGCCCGCCGAGATCGGCCGCGCCGGCGTCACCCGGGAGGGCACCGACATCACGCTCGTCGGCTACTCGCGGATGGCGCGCGTCGCCGGCGAGGTCGCCGAGAGGCTGGCCGCCGAGGGCGTGTCCGCCGAGGTCGTCGACCTGCGCAGCCTCCGTCCGCTGGACCGGCAGACCATCGTGGACTCCGTCCGCAAGACGGGCTGCGCGGTCGTCGCCGAGGACGACTGGCTCACCTACGGCATCGGCGCCGAGATCGCCGCGACCATCCAGGAGGGCGCGTTCGACTGGCTGGACGCGCCGGTCCGGCGCGTCGCGATGGCCGAGGTGCCGCTCCCCTACGCCAAGTCCCTGGAGTCGGCCGCGCTGCCGTCCGCCGAGTCCCTGCTCACCGCCGTCCGCGACACGCTCCGTGCGACCGGGCGCCCGGTTCTGGAGAACGTTTCATGACCGACATCCTCATGCCGCGCCTCTCCGACACCATGGAGGAGGGCGTCATCAGCTCCTGGCAGAAGAAGCCGGGGGACGAGGTCGCGGTCGGCGACGTCATCGTCGACATCGAGACCGACAAGGCGGTCATGGAGTACGAGGCCTACGAGGCCGGCGTGCTCGAAGAGATCCTGGTCGCGGACGGCGAGTCCGCCGCGATCGGCGCCCCCATCGCCCGGATCGCGCCCGCGGGCGGCGCCGGGAAGGCCGCGCCCGCGCAGCCGGCCGCCGAGCCGGAGCCGGCGGCCGCCCCCGCCCCCGCCCCCGCGCCGGCGGCGGCGGCGGCGGAGGCGAAGGCCGAGTCGAAGGCGCCGGCCGCCGAGGCGCCCGCACGGGCCCCGGAGCGCTCCGCCGCGTCGCGTCCGCCGTCGTCGCCGCTGGCGCGGCGGCTGGCCCGCGACCACGGCATCGACCTGGCCGCGCTGAGCGGATCGGGTCCGGGCGGGCGCATCGTCCGCGCCGACATCGAGGCCGCGATCCGCGGCGGGGCCCAGGCCGCCGCCCCGGCCGCGCCGGCGCCCGCTCCCGCGCCGTCGGCGCCGCCCGTCCAGGCGCGTGCCGAGGACCCGGACGTCGAGGCCGTCCCGCTGAACCGCTTCCGCAAGATCGCGGCGAAGCGGCTGACCGAGAGCAAGCGCGACGCCCCGCACTTCTACCTGAACCGCGAGGTGGACGCCGAGGCGCTGCTGGCGTTCCGCAGGACGCTGAACGAGGCGCTCGCCCCGGCCAAGGTCAGCGTGAACGACCTGATCGTGAAGGCGGTCGCGACCGGGCTGCGCGAGCACCCGGCGGTGAACGTCTCCTACACCGAGGAGAACCTGCTCTTCCACAAGCGCGTCCACGTCGGCGTCGCCGTCGCCGTCGAGGACGGCCTCGTCGTCCCCGTCGTCAAGGACGCCGACCGCAAGAGCGTCTCCGAGATCGGGCGGGAGACCCGCGAACTCGCCGGGAAGGCCCGCGACGGCAAGCTCACCCTCAACGAGATGAGCGGCGGCACGTTCAGCGTCAGCAACCTGGGCATGTTCGGCGTCGACTCGTTCTCGGCGGTGATCAACCCGCCGGAGGCCGCGATCCTCGCGGTGGGCGCCATCCGGGACGAGCCGGTCGTCCGCGACGGCGAGGTCGTCCCCGGCAAGCGCATGGCGGTGACCCTCTCGGTCGACCACCGCGCCACCGACGGCGCCACCGGCGCGAAGTTCCTGGACCGGCTGGCGACCCTGCTCCAGAACCCGCTCCTGATCGTGTCGTAGCAGGAACGGTCTAGAGCAGGAACGGTCTAGAGCATGACGCGGCCTCCCGCGATGTCGAGCGTGAGGCCGGTCAGCCAGGCGGACTGGGCCGAGGCGAGGAACAGGGCGGCGGACGCGACGTCGCCTGCCTCGCCCAGCCTGGCCAGGGGATGCCCGGCGGCGACCGCCTCCTGGATCTCGCGGGGCATGAACCGCTCGGTCCGCTCGGTGCGGACGGTGCCCGGGGCCAGGCAGTTGGCGCGGACGCCGTCGGCTCCGGCCTCGGCCGCCACGTGCCGGGTGAGCGCCTGGACGCCCGCCTTCGCGGCCTCGTAGGCGACGGGCGCGCCCCACGGGTTGCCCATCTCGCGGCCGCCCCCGCCGGGGAGGTTCGTCGGCAGTCGCCCGGCCGACGACGACATCGTGATGATCGAGCCCGCCTTCCGCTGCTGCATGCCGGGCAGGAAGGTCTTCAGGGTGAGGAACGTCGCGGTGAGGTTGCCGTCGACGACCGAGCGCCACTCCTCCTCGCTCATGGCGGCGGTAGGGCCGGGGCGGGCGATGCCGCCGCCGGCGAAGGCGCACAGGACGCCGGCCGGGCCGAGTTCGGCCTCGATCCGGCGGCGGGCGGCCTCGATGGCGGCGAGGTCGGTGACGTCGGCGGGCACGCCCGTCCCGCCGATCTCCTTGGCGACGCGGCCGAGGGCCTCCTCGTCGCGGCCTATGACGGCCACTCTGGCGCCTTCGGCGGCGAACGCGCGGGCGGTGGCGGCGCCGATGCCGCGCGAGCCGCCGGTGACGACCGCGACCGTTCCGTTGAGCTCCGGGTACATGCGCACTCCTAGGGCGGGCTTGTTGCGGACGGGCGCCGGCTCCGTGCCGCCGGCCTGCCTCTTCCAGTCTGGGTGAGCACTCACTCAAACGTCAAGGGGGCGCGCTTCGCGGGTGGCCGTATCCGGCCAGGAGGCGCGGCGGACCAATCACGTCGGGCGCGCCGCTCGAAGAAGGGGCGGGCATGGCGAAGAGACCGGTCGATCCGGCGTCGCGGCAGACCTGGCCCAGCGCCGACGGAACGGCGCCGCCGCGGCGGGCAACCGGGCCGGACAGGGGAATGCACGATGCCGACACTCCAGACGCCCAGAGCGCGGGTCGCCGCGCTGGCCGCCGCCGGGGGCCTGCTGCTCGCGGGCGGGTTCGCGGGCCTCGCGCCGAGGCCGGGCACCGCGTCCAGCCACCGCGAGGCGCCGCTCGTCTCCGGGCAGCCGCAGTACGACAACACCGACGTGTACGCGTTCGTCAGCCCGGACAAGCCGGACACGACGACACTGATCGCCAACTTCATCCCGTTCCAGGACCCGGCCGGCGGGCCCAACTTCTTCAAGTTCGCGCGGGACGCGCGGTACGACCTGAACGTCGACAACGACGGCGACTCGCTGCCGGACCTCACCTACCGGTTCCAGTTCCACGACCGGCTGAAGAACGGGAACACGTTCCTCTACAACACCGGGCCGGTGACGAGCCTCGACGACCCGGACCTCAACTTCACCCAGACCTACGACCTGACGGTCGTCCGCCGGGTGGACGGGAACGTGCGCGGCGTCCACAAGATCGTCGACGGCGCGCCGGTGGCGCCGTCCAACGTGGGCAGGGCGTCCATGCCGGACTACGCGAAGCTGCGCGCGCAGGCGGTCGAGGCGGCGGGGGACGGCGTCACGGCGTTCGCCGGGCAGGCCGACGACTCGTTCTTCCTCGACCTGCGCGTGTTCGACCTGCTCTACGGCGCGAACCTGAAGGAGGTCGGCAACGACACCCTGAGCGGCTACAACGTCAACACCATCGCCTTGCAGGTGCCGACGCGGCATCTGGTGAAGGGGCGGGACCCGGTGATCGGGGTGAACTCGACGGTGTCGCGGCTCACCGCGTCCGGCGAGTACGCGCAGGTGTCGCGGCTCGGGAGCCCGCTGGTGAACGAGGTGGTCGTCCCGCGCGGCAGGAAGGACGCGTTCAACGCGTCCACGCCCTGGCAGGACGCCCAGTTCGCCGGGTTCGTCACCGACCCCGAGCTGCCGAAGCTGATCGAGAAGATCTACAAGATCCCGGCGCCGCCCGGGCCGCGCCAGGACCTCGTCCAGGCGTTCCTGACCGGTGTGCCGGGGCTGAACCAGCCCGTGAACGTGCGGCCCGCCGAACTGCTGCGGCTCAACACCTCGATCAGGCCGGCCGCGAAACCGGACCGGCTCGGCGTGCTCGCCGGCGACAAGGCCGGCTTCCCGAACGGGCGGCGGCTCACCGACGACGTCGTCGACATCGAGCTGCAGGCCGTCGAGGGCGAGCTGCTCGGCACGAAGAACGACCTGGGGGACGCCGTCAACGCCAACGACGCCGGGTTCGGCGGCACGTTCCCGTACGTCGCGCAGCCCCACTCCGGGTCGGACGTGCGCGGCGCGGCCAAGCCCGGGGCGAAGGCGGCCGGCGCGGCGAAGAAGGACGGCGAGACCGTGAACCTCCTCAACGCGGGCGCGACCGAGGACGCGCCGGGCGGCGACGGGCCCACGATCCCCCTGGTGCCCACCGCGGCGGCGGCCGGCGCGGCCGCGTTCCTGCTGACCGGCGGGCTGCTGTGGCGGCGGCGCCGGCGTCCCGCGACCGGACGGCACGAGAACTGATGCGTCCCCTCCTCACCGGGACCTCGGCCGCCGGGCTGGTCGCGGCGCTGACGCTCGGATCGGCGGTCGTGCTCGGCCGCCCGTCCGGCGCGCCGGCCGCGGTCCGTCCGGCGGCCGGGGCCCCGCGCCCCGGCATCGCCGGGCTCCAGGCGCGGCTCCGGGACCGGCCGCACGACGCGGCCGGCTGGGCCTCGCTCGGCGTCGCGTACGTGGAGCGGGCCCGGCTGACCGGCGACCCGACCTACTATCCGAAGGCGGACGGGGTGCTGCGGCGCTCGCTGCGCGAAGCGCCGGGGAACGACGCCGCGCCGGCCGGGCTCGGCGCGCTCGCGGCGGCCCGCCACGACTTCCATGGGGCGCTGCGGCACGCCGACCGGGCGCTCGCCGCGAACCCGTACGGGCAGCGGGCCGCCGCCGTCCGGGTGGACGCGCTGGTCGAGCTGGGCCGCTACGACGACGCCCTGGCCGCCGCCCGGCGCGCGGACGCCGTCCGTCCGGGCATCCCGGTCTTCACGCGGCTCGCGTACGTGCGGGAACTGCGCGGGGAGGTGCGGGAGGCGCGGCGCGTGCTGAGGCTGGCGCGCGCGTCCGCGACCGACCGCGGCGACCTCGCCTACATCGCGGCGCAGCTCGGCGAGGCGGCCTGGAACGACGGCGACCTCGCGGGAGCGGGACGCGAATACGCCGCGGCGCTGCGCGCGTCGCCCGGCTACGTACCCGCCCTGGACGGACGCGCCCGCGTCCGGGCCGCGCGAGGCGACGTCCGGGGCGCGCTCACCGACCGCGCGGAGGTCGTCCGGCGGCTGCCGCTGCCGCAGTACCTGACCGAGTACGGCGAGCTGCTGGAGTCGGCCGGACGCCGGGACGAGGCGGCACGGCAGTACGCCGTCGCGGCGGCGTGGGCGCGGATCGCCGAGGCCAACGGCGTCGACGCCGACCTGGAGACCGCGCTCTTCGAGAGCGACCACGGCGATCCGGAGGCGGCGCTCCGGGCGGCGCGGGCCGAGTACGCGCGGCGCTGCCCCGGGCCGGGCGTCCGGCAGTGCAGCGTGCACGCGGCGGACGCGCTGGCCTGGGCGCTGCACGTCAACGGGCGGGACGCGGAGGCGCTGCGCCACGCCCGCCAGGCGACCGCGACGGGATACCGCCGGCCGCAGTTCCGTTTCCATCTCGGGGTCATCGAGAAGGCGCTCGGCAGGCGCGCCGACGCCCGCCGCGACCTGGCCGCGTCGCTGCGCCGCAATCCGCGGTTCTCGCCGCTGTGGGCGCCCCGGGCGAAGGCCGCACTGGACGATCTGGGCGGCGCGTCATGATCGCCGCCGCGGTCGCCGCCGGGCTGCTCGCCGCGCACCCGCTCGGCAACTTCACCGTCAACCGCTACGACGGTCTCGTCGTGGCCGCGCACGAACTGCGCGTCGACCACGTCGAGGACCTCGCGGAGATCCCCGCCGCGCAGGCCATGCCGGACGTGGACGCCGACGGCGACGGGCGTCCGTCCGCCGCCGAGCTGTCGGGGTGGGCGGCCGGGTCCTGCCGGCGGGCCGCGTCGTCCATGCGCATCACGGTGGACGGGCGCGCCGCGGCCGCGTCCGTGGCGTCCTCGGCCGCGACGGCGCCGCGCGGGCAGGGGCTGCCGACGCTGCGCCTCGAATGCCGGATCACCGCGCCCGCCGGGCCCGGGACGGTCTCCTTCCGGGACGGCGGCGACGGCGGCCGGATCGGCTGGCGGGAGATCACCGCGCGGGGCGACCGGATGACGCTGTCGGCGTCCGACGTGCCGGGCCCGTCCCGCAGCGGGCGGCTCACCGCCTACCCGGAGGACATGCTCGCCTCGCCGCTCGACCAGCGGTCGGCGACGCTCACCGCGCGGGCGGGCGGGCCGCCGCTCGCGGGCCCCGCGGCGGGCGGCGGCGCGGAGCGGCTGCTGCCGCGCGGCGCGGACGGGCTCACGCGGCGGTTCACGTCCCTGGTCGCGCGGCACGACCTCACGCCCGGGTTCGCCGCCCTCGCCTTCCTGTTCGCGCTGCTGCTCGGCGCGCTGCACGCGCTCGCGCCCGGCCACGGGAAGACGATCATGGCCGCGCAGGCGATCGGGGACGGGCGGCGGCGCACGCGGGACGTCCTCGCGCTGGGCCTCACGGTCACGCTCACCCACACGGCGGGGGTCCTCGCGCTCGGGCTGCTCGTGACCACCGGGACGCTGCTCGCTCCGGAAGCGCTGTTCCCCTGGCTCGGCGCGGCCGGCGGCGTCCTCGTGACGGCGGCGGGGGCCGTGCTGCTGCGCCGCGCCCTCCGCACCCGCCGCCACACCCACACCCACGGGCATGGGCATGGGCATGGGCATGGGCACGGGGGTTCGCGGCGGGGCGGGGTCGTGCTGATGGGGCTGGCGGGCGGCATGGTGCCGAGCCCGTCCGCCGTGGTGGTGCTGGTCGGCGGGGCGGCGATCGGGCGGGCGTGGTTCGGGGTCGTGCTGGTCCTGGCGTACGGGCTCGGCCTCGCCGCCGCGCTGGTGGGGGTGGGCCTCCTCGTGCTCGGCACGGGGCGCGCCCTCATGCGGCGCGTTCCGGCCACGCCGACGGCCGCGCGGCTGCGGCTTCCGGGCGGGATGATGCCGATAGGGACCTCCGCGACCGTCGTCGTCCTCGGGCTCGGGCTCACGCTGCGCAGCCTCGTCCCGTGACGGCCGGTCCGCGGCGGCCCCGGTTGCGTAGTGCCGGAGGGACGGCCTACCGAGGGGAGCCGGGCATGCCGGCAGAGACGGGACCGCCGGGCCGCGGCGCGGTGTCCGCGCATGACGCGGACCGGCTGCTCGGCCGGGCGGCGCGCGGCGACGAGCGCGCGTTCGAGCTGCTGTACGACGTGGCGGCGGCGTCCGTGCACGGGCTGGCGCGGCGGGTCGTCCGCGACGCGGCGATGGCGGAGGAGGTGACGCAGGAGGTGATGATCGAGGTGTGGCGGTCGGCGGCGCGGTACGACCCGGAGCGCGGCGGCGCCATGGCGTGGATCATGACGATCGCGCACCGCCGGGCCGTGGACCGGGTGCGGCGCGAGCAGGCCGCGGGCGAGCGCGAGGCGCGCGCCGCCGGGTCCGGGACGGGCGGAGCGCACGCCCCGGCCGCCGCCGACCCGGTGGCCGAGCGGGTCGAGGCGCGGCTGGAGCACGAGCGGGTCCGGCGCTGCCTGCGGACGCTGACGCACCTGCAGCGCGAGTCGGTGACGCTCGCCTACTACGGCGGGCACTCCTACCGGGAGGTCGCCGACCTGGTCGGGGCGCCGCCGAACACGGTGCGGACCCGGATGCGCGACGGCATCATCCGGCTGCGCGACTGCCTGGGGGTGGAACGATGACCGACGACCTGCACGCCCTCACCGGCGCGTACGCGCTGGACGCGATCGACGACGCGGCGGAACGGCGGCGCTTCGAGACGCACCTCGCCGGGTGCGAGACGTGCGCGACCGAGCTGCGGGAGTTCCGGGCGACGGCGGCCCGGCTCGGCATGGCGGTCGCCGAGCCTCCCCCGCCGCGGCTGCGCGCCCGGGTGCTGGCCGACATCGGGAACGTCCGGCAGCTGCCGCCGGAGTCGCCGCGCCGGGCCGCGGTGCGCCCGCTCCGGCCGCGGCGGTGGCGGCGCGCGGCCGCCGCCGGGCTGGCCGCCGCCGCGTGCCTGGTCACCGCCGCGTCCGTGGGCGTGGCGGTCCATGAACGGCAGCGGGTGGAACGGTCGGAGGCCGCGTACCGGGACGTGGCCTCGGTGCTGTCCGCGCCGGACGCGCGCTCGGCGGCGGGCCGCGCCGCCGGCGGCGGAACGGTGACGATCGTCGCGTCCGCGTCGCGGGGCCGGGTGGTCGTCGCGTCGTCCGGGCTGCGGCCGCTCCCGGCGTCGAAGGCGTACCAGCTGTGGCTGATCGACGCGGGCGGCGCCCGCTCGGCGGGGCTGCTGCCGGACGACCGGTCCGGGCCCGTCGTCGCCGGGAGGTGGCGTCCGTCCGACAAGGTGGGCGTCACCGTCGAGCCCGCCGGCGGCTCCGCGCGCCCGACCACGGCGCCGCTCGTCCTGCTCAGTCCCGCCTGACCCCTTGTCGTCCTACTGACGATATGTGATCATTGCGGACATGCCGGTGCATGTCCCGCTGGGTCCGCTGCTCGACCCCGCCTTCCACATCGGGTCGGTCCCCACGACGTGGGCGGAACTGCTCGGCTTCGCGACCGGCGCGGTGAACGTGTGGCTCGTCGTCCGGCAGAACATCCTGAACTGGCCGATCGGCATCGCGAACGTGATCCTGCTCGGGCTCGTGTTCCTGGACGGCGGCCTCTACGCCGACTCCGGGCTCCAGGTCGTGTACGTCGCGCTCCAGCTGTACGGGTGGTGGGTGTGGCTGTACGGCGGGAACGGCCGGGACGCGCTCCCGGTGCGGCGGACTCGGCCGGCCGAATGGGCGGCGCTCATCGCGGCCGGCGCGGCCGGGACCGCGTTCCTGACCTGGGCGCTGTCCGCCTGGACCGACTCGACCGTCCCGTTCTGGGACGCCCTCACCACCGCGGTCTCGCTCACGGCGACCTACGGCCAGTCGCGCAAGCTGCTGGAGTCGTGGTGGCTGTGGATCACCGCCGACCTGGTCTACATCCCGCTCTACTTCTCCAAGGACCTCAAGCTGACCGGCGCCCTGTACGTCGTCTTCCTGGCGCTGTGCGTGTCCGGGCTGCTGGCCTGGCGCCGCGACCTGCGCGCCCGCGCGTCCGGACCGGCGGTCGCGTGACGTACGCGCACGGCCTCGTCATCGGCAAGTTCTACCCGCCGCACGCCGGCCACCACCACCTCATCGACACCGCGGCGGCGGCGTGCGCCCGGGTCAGCGTGGTCGTCGCGGCGTCCGGCGTCGAGAGCGTCCCGCTCCCGCTGCGGACGGCGTGGCTCCGCGAGACGCACCGGCAGCCGCACGTCGAGATCTTCCCGGCGGTGGACGACGCGGAGATCGACTACGAGTCGGACGAGATCTGGTCGGCGCACGTCGCGGCGTTCCGGGCGGGCCTCGCGATGCGGTCGGGACTCGGCGTCCGCGTCCCGCCGGTGGACGCGGTGTTCAGCTCCGAGGCGTACGGGCCCGAGCTGGCGGAGCGCTTCTCCGCCGTCCACGTGCCGGTCGACACGCCGCGCGACCGGTTCCCGGTCAGCGGCACGGCCGTCCGGGGCGACCCGGTGGCGAACTGGGAGTTCCTGGCGCCGCCCGTCCGGGCGCACCTGGCGCGGCGGGTCGTGGTGACCGGCGCCGAGTCGACCGGGACGACGACGCTGGCCCGCGCCCTCGCCGACCACTACGCGTCGCGGGGCGGCGTCTGGGCCGCGACCCGGTGGGTGCCCGAGTACGGCCGGACGTTCACCGAGGAGAAGCTGGCCGCCGCCCGCCGCGCCCACTCGCCCGGCAGCGGCGACCCGTCGCCATGGCTGGACGACCTGGTGTGGGAGCCGGCGGATTTCCGGCGGATCGCCGAACACCACGCGGCCCTGGAGGACGCGGCGGCGCGGTCGGGTTCGCCGCTGCTGGTCTGCGACACCGACGCGTTCGCCACCGCCGTCTGGCACGAGCGCTATCTCGGCGGCCCGGCGCCGGCGGTGGAGGCCGTCCACGAGCGGGTCGCGCATCATCTGTGGATCCTGACCTCGCCGGAGGACATCCCGTTCGAGCAGGACGGCTGGCGCGACGGCGAGTCGATCCGATCGTGGATGTCGCGCCGCTTTCAGGAGGAACTGGAGAGACGGCACCTGCCGCACATCATCGTGACGGGCCCCCACGAACACCGCCTGGCCGCCGCCGTCGAGGCGACCGACGCCTTGCTGACCGAGGGCTGGACGTTCGGCAACCCGCCGACCCCCTAGCCCCCGGCCTTCCCTCATTCGACCAAGAGGAGCTCGGTGACGTAGAACTCCCGGATGTCGGCGATCACCAGGTACTCGGCGATTCCCGGCACGCCCTCCTTCAGAGAGAAGGAGTAGTGAACGCCGACGGTGTCCAGCGGCACACCCGGGGGCGGGAGCCCGACGTCGATCGCCTCACCGCCGCGCTTCGCCAGATCGCAGAGCTGGCGGTTGACGATGTCCTCCACCGGTTTGGGCATGGTCAAAAGCACGTTGACCACCTTCTCCGTGCAGAAGACGGTCCATCCACGGCTGTGAAAGGTCATTCGACGCCGTCATGGCGTTCGAGCCGACGCTGGACCTCCGAGAGCGGTACGAGGTTGCGTCCGGCCCGCGCGTCGGCGAGCCGCTTCTCCCGGCCGGGGTCCTGGGAGAGGACCGCCTGCCCCCACCAGACGAGCATCACCTCGTCGAGGTCGGCCCCGAACTCGGCGGTCGTGACCTGCTCGATGAACAGCGCACGCTTCTCCTCGGGCAGCCGCTCGCTGATGCCTTTGATCGTCCGCGGGATCCCATGGGTGGGCCCCGAGAACGGCAGAGGGGGTTCCAGTGGCTCTGCGCTCATGTCGCTCCTGTCCGTCCTGTTCGGTCCCCGCTCACCCGTACACCGGGACCCTACAACCTCCCACCGACAGGACGGAGGGTCATTTCGCGGAACGCAGCGTATTCACTTCCCTCGGTGTAAGAGGACACAAAAGCGTTTTGTAGGTATAGGTACGGTCCGGGCGGGTTTGGTATTCGGGCCGGACGGGGTTGGGCGTATCCCCCACTCCGGTGACCGAGTGGTCGACATGGAGCGTGTTCCAGCCCGGATTGCGGACGCGGGCGAACGGGTACAGCGCGCGGTCCAGGTCGTCGTACGGGGTGACGCTCGCCTCGACGGTGCCGCCGAGCCCGGCGGCGAGGAGGCCGGTACGGCCGTCGGTCAGCATCGTCCAGCGGACGTCGTCGTGGTTGCCGTGGTCCTGCGGCCGGTAGTAGGAGACGTACTGCTCGTCGACCGCGGACGACCAGACGCCCATCGGGGTGCCGTCCTTGCGGTCGTTGTAGTTGCCGACCGGGCCGCGCCCGTACCAGGCGAACGTCCCGTACCGGTCGGGGACCTTCAGCGTGTAGCCGACGCGCGGCAGGTAGGGAAGGCTCCTGACCTGGCCTTGCGGGACGACCTGATGCGTCAGCTCGATCCGCCCGCCGCCGTCGACGACGTACGTCGCGGTCTGGTCGAACCAGGCGTCGGGACGGTCGGGCGCGGCGCTCTTCGAGGTGATCTCGATGGTGACGCGGTCGCCTGGAGTGACCGTGACGCCGGTGGGCGTGGTGGCGAGGCGGTCGAGGCCGAGCCGCCGCCAGTCCTCGCCCTCGGCGCGTCCCCAGGTGTAGGTCTCGTTGCTGATCGGAGGGCGCCACACGTCGAGTTCCGGGCCGGCGCGGAGCAGCTCCCGGCCGCCGGCGCGCATGGACGCCAGCGTCCCCTCGGACTTGTCGAAGACGTACCGGAATCCCTTTCCGGTGACCACGATCTCATTTCCGCTCTCGTCGGCATTTACCGTTCCAGTGGCCTTCTTCTTGATTCCGGGGATTTCGGTGCCTCCGGCCGGGAATTGGCCGAAGCCCACGACGCGGCCGTGCTCCACCGCCTCGACCGTCAGCCATCTCTCATTGTCGGCTGGATTGGCGGGCGGCGGCGGAATCCGCACTTCCCGTGTACCGCCCGGCGGCAGTTTCACCGGCGACTTCCCGGACGACAGCGTCCGCGCGCCCTCCGTGTAGCGCCAGCGCATCTCGGTGTCGCCGGTCGCGAAGGCCCGCTCGCTGGAGACCGATACCGCCCCGTCGTCGGCGCGGGTGACGCGGAGCGGCGACAGCACCCACGAAAGCTGCGCCGTCTCAGGCTGGACGTAGCGGTCGGAGCCGACGAGCCCGTCATCCCCGGACAGGCTCTCGCCGTTCGACAGGAACGTCCCCTTGTCGGCGAAGCGGTCGAAGTCCAGCGCGAGGACGGCGTCCTTCTTCGGGTCGGCGCCCGCGCCCAACTCGGACGCGGTCAGCGCGCGGCCGTAGACGCGGACGTCGTCGATGGCGCCGTGCGCCATGCGGCCCCGGTAGCCGTCCTGCATGGTCTCGGAGTTGCGTGCGACGTTGACGTCCCCGGACGACCGGTCGATCGTCCCGCCGAAGGGCACGGACGCGGCCTCACGGCCGTCGACGTACAGCCGGATCGCCGTTCCGTCATAGGTGCCGGTGACCCGGTGCCACGTGTCGTACCAGTTCGCGGGCACCGGCGCCCGGACCGTCCGCCATGTGCCGCTGTGGACGAAGAACTCCAAGGTGTTCTCGTTCGACATCTTCAGCGCGTACGAGTGGTCGCCCTTCCCCACGATCGTGAAGTCGCCCGTCCACGGCCGGACGGGTTTCACCCACGCGTCGAGAGTGACGGACGTTCCGGTCAGGTCGAAGCGCCGGTCGCGGTACACCTCGACGAAGTCGTCCAGGCCGGAGAAGTACAGGGCCTTGCCGCGATGCCCGTCCACGGTCTTCGGCAGTCCCTGCAGCCAGGCGAGGATGTCGTTGCCGGAGCCGTCCGGCGTCGTGACGAGGGGCTGCCGGAGGTTGGCCTCGGCCCAGTCCCAGATGAATCCGCCCTGCGTCTGCGGATGCCGCCGGATCACCTCCCAGAACTCGCGGAAGTTGCCCAGGCTGTTGCCCATCGCGTGGGCGTACTCCCCCATGATGATCGGCTTCGTGGTGGCGGCGGCCTGCGCCTCCAGCCCGGCCGGGGTCGGGTAGCGCGGGCCCCGGACGTCCGCGTAGGGGGCGTCGCCGTCCGGGCTGTTCGACTGGTGGTACAGCGGACGGGTCGGGTCGGCCGCCCTGGCGTGGTCGGCCATCTTGTAGTGCGCGGCGCCGAGACCGGCCTCGTTCCCGGTGTCCCACATGAGGACGCTGGGGTGGTTCTTGTCGCGCGCCAGCATCGCCGTGAAGCGGTCGAGGAACGCCCTCTGCCATTCGGGACGGTCGGCGAGGCAGTCCCGGTCGCCGGTCCTGGTGCAGTCCTGCCAATTGTGGGTCTCGATGTCCACCTCGTCGTCGATCCACAGGCCGCGCCGGTCGGCCAGGTCGTACAGGTACGGGTCGGAGGGGTAGTGCGCCGTGCGGACGGCGTTGAGGTTCAGCCGCTTCATCAGCGCCACGTCCGACTCCATGCGGGCGCGGGTCTGGTGCCGTCCGGTGTCGGGGTCGGTCTCGGGCCGGTTCACCCCCTTGATGAGGATGCGTTCGCCGTTGACGAGGGCCTGCCTGTCCTTCACCTCGATCTCGCGGAAGCCGAAGGTCTCCGCCGTGGTGTGCACGACGTGGCCTTGAGCGTCGGCCAGTTCCAGGACGAGCGTGTAGACGTTCGGTGTCTCGTCCGACCATTTGGCTGGGTTCGTCACCAGTGCCGTGAGCCGGACGGTGGTCGCGTCGCCGTCAACGGACGTCTTGCCGGAGAAGCGCTGCACCGTCCGTCCATCCGGGCCGACGAGCGTGGCGCGGACAGTGTGCTCTCCCTGCGGCCCCTCCTTGCTGCCCACGACGAGCCCGACGTTGAGCGTGGCGTCCTTGTAGGCGTCGTCCAGATCGGTGGTGATGGTCGCGTCGCGCAGATACGTCTTCGGCGTGGAGTACGCCCAGACCGAACGGAAGATGCCGCTGTACCGCCACTGGTCGTAGTCCTCCATGTAGGAGCCGGAGCTCCACCGGTGCACCTGGACGGCGACCTTGTTGGCGCCCTCGTGGACGAGGCCGGTGACGTCGAACTCCGCCGGTGTGTAGCCGCCCTGGTCGTAGCCCGCGTACTTCCCGTTCACCCACACGAAGTAGGCGCTGACGACGCCTTCGAAGCGCAGGAACGTCCGGCGTCCGTCCCAGGACCCGGGCACGTCGAGCGTCTTCACGTACGCGCCGGTCGGGTTGACGTCGCGGGGCGTGCGGGGCGGGTCGTCCGGCCACACCTCGGTCGGGATGTTGCGGAACATCGGATGGTCGAGCCGGTCGCTCTGCCACGTGTGCGGCACCTTCACCCCGCGCCAGCCGGACGTGTCGAAGCCCGGCTCGTAGAAGCCCCGCGGCACCTCGGCGGGACGGTCCGCGAGCGCGAACCGCCAGTCGCCGTCCAGCGACCGCGTCCAGCCCGACGGCCTCCCGGCGGCCGCCCGCCCGGCGTCGTCGTACGGGCGGAGCACCGCGTGCGGGGTCTCCTGCCCCTCGCCCACCATCTCGGGATCGTCCAGGTAGGTGTAGGCGTCGGACGGCGGCGCCGCCCAGGGAGCGGCGGCGAGTCCGGGCAGCCCCGGCGCCAGCAGCGCCGACACCGCGAGGACGACCACCGCGACGCGGTGCGCGTACCGATCATCACCGCCGCGGGCACGGGAACGGGGGAACGAGCTCATCGGCGCGGCGCCTCCTCGCGGCCGGGCCCCCGACTAGATCAACTACACGCGTGACGTTAGGTGCGTGTCACGCCGCGGTCAAGGCGGAGGCGGCCGGCTCCGGCATCTCAGCGGAACGTGCTATCCGTCGTAGGTCAGGCCGTATCCGAACGGGAAGAGCGGCTTCTTTCCGTCGCCCTCGTTGATGGGCTCCTGGTCGCCGCTCCGCATCCACGTCACGGGAAGCCTGCCGCGGGGGTCGGCGTCGCCGTACAGGACGTCCGCGACGCCTTCGCCTTCCGTGCCGGGCAGCCAAGCCGCGACCAGCGCGTCCCACTTCGGCAGTTCCGCGGCGATGTCCAGCGGGCGACCCGACACCAGGACCACGACGACCGGGACGCCGGCCGCGCGCAGCCGGCCGATCGTCTTCAGGTCGGCGTCGTCCAGGCCCAGGTCACCGGTCTTGTCACCGTGGTACTCGGCGTACGGGGTCTCCCCCACGACGGCGATCGCCACGTCGTAGGACGAGTCGATTCCGCCGCCGTCCTTGCTGTAGGAGACGGTCGCGTCCGGATCGGCGGCCTCGCGGATGCCGTCCAGGATCGTCGTGCCCGGCGTGATCGGTCCCGGTCTGCCCTGCCAGGTGATCGTCCAGCCGCCGGACTGCATACCGATGTCGTCCGCACTGCGGCCCGCGACGAACACCTTGTCGTCCTCGTCCAGCGGGAGGACGTCGTCGTTCTTCAGCAGCACCTGCGACTCGGCGACCGCCCGCCGCGCCAGCTTCCGGTGCGGCGCGCTGCCGATCGTCTTCAGGTGCGACCGGTCGGCCATCGGACGCTCGAACAGCCCCAGCTCGAACTTCTTCGTCAGGATGCGGCGGTTCGCCCCGTCGATGCGGGACATGGGCACGTCGCCGTCCTTCACCCCGTCCCGAAGGTAGTCGATGAACCGGCGCCACTCGGTCGGCACCATCACCATGTCGATCCCGGCGTTGATCGCGGCGGCGACCTCGTCCTTGGTGAACCCCGGCCTCCCGTCGATCTCGTCGATGCCGTTGTAGTCCGACACGACGAACCCGGTGAAGCCCAGCTCCCCCTTCAGCACGTCCGTGATCAGGTACCTGTTGTGGTGCATCTTCAGCCCGTTCCACGAGCTGTAGGAGACCATCACCGCGCCGACGCCGCGCTTCACCGCCGCGCGGAACGGCGGCAGGTGCACCGCCCGCAGTTCCTTCTCCGGCAGCCTCGTGTCACCCCGGTCGTCGCCGCCCTCGGTACCGCCGTCCCCCACGAAGTGCTTCGCGGTGGCCAGGACGGACGTGGGGCCGCCCAGCTCGTCGCCCTGCAGCCCGTCGATGATCGTCGTCATCATGGACGGCAGCTCGGGCACCTCGCCGAACGACTCGTACGTCCGTCCCCACCGGTCGTTCCGGGCGACGCACACGCAGGGCGCGAAGTCCCAGTCGACCCCCGTCCCCGCCATCTCCGCGGCGGTCGCGGCGCCGATCCCGCGGACCAGCGCCGGGTCGCGGGTCGCGCCGAGCCCGATGTTGTGCGGGAAGATCGTCGCGCCGACCATGTTGTTGTCGCCGTGCACCGCGTCCACCCCGTACATGATCGGGATGCGCAGCGGCCCGGCGAGCGCCGCCCGCTGGAGCCCGTCGTACATGTCCGCCCAGCTCTGCGGCGTGTTCGGGTCGGGCGCCGACCCTCCGCTGGACAGCACCGAGCCGATCCGGTAGCGGGTGACCTCCGCCGGGGTGACGTACCGGCGCTCCGGCTGCGTCATCTGGCCGAGCTTGTCGTCCAGGCTCATCCGGCCGAGCAGGTCCTCGACCCGGTCCTGGACGGACAGGTGCGGGTCGAGGTAGGGGGCGGGGCCGGGGCCGGGGTCCGCCCGGACGGGCCCGCCGTGGGCGACGAGCGCCAGCGCCGCCGGCAGGCCGAACGCCAGGAGACGAGACCGCATCGCGCGAAGGGAGGAGAAGTGCATGCGGAAAGCTTTTCCAGGGTTGATCAAACACAACGCAACCCGCATATCAGCGCATGGGCAATATCTGCCGGTCACCGCAAGACAAAGGGCCCTCGATCGGGATCGAACCGACACCTCCAGGACCACAACCTGGCGTGCAGACCACTACACCACGAAGGCCGCGTCTCCGGCAGGAATCGAACCTGCGTCCTCCGGGTCCGCAACCCGGCGCGCTCTCCACTGCGCCACGAAGACATACCGCTCTTGCGTGCCAGAGGCAGGAAGCCCTGCGTGCCCGGATGCCTGCGGCGGGACATGACACCGGCATCCTGACCTGGCGCGGAGGGTGCGAGATTCGAACTCGCGCAGGGGTGACCCTGACCACGGCTTAGCGGGCCGCTGCCTTCCCACTCGGCCAACCCTCCGGGAAACAAAAAGACCGCCCGAAATCTCAGGCGGCCCACATAGGAACGTGTTTCTCACGTCCCCCGGCGACACCCGAGACCGTAAAGGCGACTGCTATGCATTCGATGGCGACGCATCTTCCCGCTCCTCCCGGTCCCGCTCCGTATGACGCCTATGGTGCCGCGACGCTTCCCACCCCGGCAACCCATTTAATCCGCGCGCTCGCCGGCGCCGGGCCCGGTCACACGCTGGGCCGCGGACCCTCCAGGGCCGCGCTCAGCGCCCGGAGCGCGTGGTAGACGCGGACCTTGACCACGTCCACCGGCACCCCCAGCGAGGCGGCGGCCTCATTGACCGACCGGTCCCGGAAGACCGTCTCGGTGAGGATCTCGCGGTGCGCGGACGGCAGCGCCCGGAAGGCCCGAGCGACCACCGCGGGGCGCATCCGCCGCCCCGGCATCCCGGGGACGAACGAACCGGTGTCTTTGCCCATTCGCAGTGCCACGCCACGAACCTCGCACCACATCCCCCCACCGACCCCCTCCTTATGCCCGCGTTAAGGAACCAATGAGGAGGTCTTATCCGGACCTCGTCCGGCCCAGTCTCAGGGGGTCGTCCAGAGAGCCGCTCACCTGCGAAAACTAGGGAAGGAGTCCAGGGGGACCGTCCGGCACAGTCGATCAGCGTCGGCTTAACCCGACCTGCGTTGGCTCCCGAGACTGGCTCCCCTGCCTCCCTCCCTCCCAGCAGGGAGGAGGCCACCCCATGGCCCTCGAAATCACCGAAACCACGATGACCGCCACGGCAAACGGCGAGGTCCTCGCCACCGGCACCCGTAGCGACTGCGGATGGCACGTCACCACCTGGCCGCGTCCGCTCGACCGCAACGCGGCGATCACGGCCCTGATGCTCGCCGAACGCCTCGCCACCCACGGCGAGGACGACCCGTGCGTGATCGAGTGGCGGAGGGAGCTTAGCCGTGGCTGACCGCCTCATCCGGATCACAACCGCGCTCGCCGTGGTGGCGGTAGCCGCCGTGGCGGCCGTCATCTCGTACCGGCACGCCTACGAACTCGTGCACTCCCACGGCGAGTCCGGCCCCACGGCGCGCCTCGTCCCATTCACGGTAGACGGCCTCATCTGGGCAGCGTCCATGGTGATCCTGGACGCAAGCCGCAGACAGCAACCCGCACCCCCGTTGGCGAAGTGGAGCCTCGCCGTAGGCATCGTGGCGACGGTAGGCGCCAACGTGGCGCACGGCGCATCCCATGGCGTGATTGGCACGGTAGTCAGCGCATGGTCGGCTCTCGTCCTCGTGGGGCGCTTCAAGCTTCCGATGACACTTACGCGCCCGCCGCGGGTGGTGACCCCGTCCAGGACACGGAACGCACAGAGTCGGTACAACCTCGCGCCGAAGTCGAGCAGGCACCGGAGCAGGCGGTGTTGGACGCTTACAGGTTCACCCTTGCAGGACCCTGGCCGTCCGGTTTCTCAGCGCTACCTTGCCGAGAAGTACGGCATCGACCGCCGCAAGATGAAGCAGCTCATCAACCATGCGGAGCAACCCGCCCCCGCGTGAGCCGAGTGACTCATCTCGGACCGTGGCTGGCGCTTCTGCATGCCGTCAGCACCCCTTGACTCCCAGGACGGTAGAGAGCGGCTTTCCCAGGTCAGATCATGATCCGAAGATGTGTTCGCAGTTTGTTGATCTGTGCTGGGTGGGTGCGTGCATGGCGTGTGGTCCCCTCGAGTGGTCCCCAAAGCTGGTCAACAGCCTTTCGATCAGACATAATCTATGGACCCAATGTAAATCGAGGGTTGAGCGGGGGATTAGATGAGCCCTAATTTCATAATCGCCGTTTGTGCCGTGATAATCGCACTGGGATCATTTTTTGTAGCCTTCAAGCAGGCGCGCGCGATTCGTGATCACAATCGTCGATCAGTACAGCCAATTCTTCGAATTCGACACCGTGATGGCATCGAAAATTCTGAAGCTGGGATTATATTGGTTAATCATGGCCTCGGTCCAGCTTTTATAGCTAATAGCGTAGTGACTTACAAAGGGACAAGTATTGGCCCGTGGACACAGCAGGCCTACGCACATCTTTTGGATAGGAATGAGAAATTTGGAATTGAACGACCCAAGTATGTAACACTTATTCCCGAGCACACGGTCATAGCATCCAACCAAGAAATATATCTTTTGCGCATGGATGGTTTTGATCGACAACAACATTCATGGTTTTGGGATCTAATTACCGTGGACCTGAAATTTGAAATTCACTATGAGTCTATTTATGGCCAAGAAGGGTTCATTGTCATTCGCTAGGAGAAGAAATATTGGAAGAACATCCGAGCTGGAACCCGTCAGGCGGCACAGGCGCGGCCAACTCAAGCCTGTGACTGCTCTTTGTCTTCTCGCGGCCCATGACTCCCGCGGGTTTCTGCCCCTGCCGACCGGCGTCGACCTCGTCCCTTAGCCGGCGCCCACGCAGGTGGGCGAGGCACCGAGTCGGAGCGTGTGGCCCGGTCACGATGCCGTAGGCATGCGGGTTGATCAGAAGACCGTCATCGGCGCCGTAGATCGAGTTGTAGCGCGCGGTGCCCTGCAGCCGGATCCCAACGCCTTCCACGTCCCGCAGAGCCCGGTAATGGCCGTCACGAGCCCTCTCCGCGTACGCGCGCGTGGTACCCATTTCCTCGGCGAGGAACAGTCCGGCGTGGGCCAGGATGCCGATCTTTGACGTCGATCTCGACAAGGCAACCGTCTACGTCCTACACGCCGACCGGCACCGGGCGAGACAGGACCGCGCTCAGCCGACGTGGTCCCACCATCGCCGACATGGGTGTGGACGCACTCCCCACCAACAAGAGCAGGCAGGCGGCCGAGAAGCTCAAGGCCGGCGAGGCGTACCGAGACAACGATCTCGTCTTCTGCCACGAGGATGGACGCGCCCCTACGCCAACACGTCCGCCACCGGTTCGGCAAGCTGCTTAAGGCGGCGGACCTGGACTCCGCCAGGTGGCCCCCCGCGAACTGCGGCACACGTTCGTGTCCATGCCCATGAACCAGATCTTCAAGTCCGCGTAGGTGAGGTGGCTCCCGACACTCAGAAGGAACGAGGCCCACTACCCCACCTGCCGCGCCACAAGATCGATCCGTGCGCCCGCATGAGGAGGTCTTATCCGGGGGGGTGCCCGCTGCTGTGTCGAGTGTTATTGGGGTCCCCGTTAATGGGGAGTGGGGTCCTAGGGCCCTGGGGGCTTTCTTCGTGGATTCATATGCTCTTGCCAATCGATCGAAACCGCGTATCGACGCAGGGAGAATTCATGCAGATTCCGTTGACGAAGCCGGCTCGTATCACCGCCATCAGCACCGGGGCCGCGGCTCTGATCGCCGTTCCGGCGGTCGCGCTGGCCGTGTCGGGGCCTGGCCACTCCGGCAGCGCCGGGCAGGTGTCGGCCAGGAAGGAGGTCCAGGCCGCGAGCCCGCAGTGCGACCCCGGCCGGGCCGTCAAGGTGCAGCGCAAGGAGACCTACCGCAAGTCGACGGGCGAGCGGGACGTCCTGATCAACAAGTCGAAGCGGCCGGTGAAGCGCACCTACACCCTCAGCAAGCAGGCGACCACGAAGTGGAACGTCAACGTCGAGGCCTCCGCGTCGTTCAAGGCCTGGATCTTCGCCGAGGTGAACGTCAAGGTCAGCGGCGGTCTCGAGAAGTCGGAGAGCATCACCTCGACGCAGAGCGACGAGACCTCGGTGCCGCCGCGTACGACGCTGGTCGTCACCCGCGGTTTCCAGATGCGCCGGATCTACGGCTACACGTACTACACGTGGAGCAACTGCAAGACCGGGAAGCACCAGAGTTTCATGCTGACCGCGCCCTACGGCCGGTACACCTCGTTCAAATAGCCGGCTGTGAAGGAATGGCCTTTACGTGAGGCAGGGGTTCACGTAAAGGCCGTTCCGCCGGCTGTTCAGGGGGTCTGTTCGAGGGGGGTTTCGGACGCGAGGAGGGCCAGGGCGGCGGCGCCGTAGAGGCCGGCGTCGCGGTCGAGGGTGGTGGCGGTGATGCGCAGGTCGTGGAGGTGGGGCATGCCGGCGCGTTCGGCGATGGCCTTGCGGAGCGGGTCGAGGAGGAGGTCGCCGGAGGCGGCGACGCCGCCGCCGATGACGACGTCGCGGACGTCCAGGACGGCGGCGGTGCTGAGGACCGCGGTGGCGAGGGCGTCGGCGGCGCGATGGAAGGCGGCGAGCGGGATGCGGGCGCCGTCGCGGGCCGCGGCGGCGAGGGCCTTGGCGTCGGGGCGCCCGGTCGCGAGGGTCCAGCCCTGGGCGAGCGCCCAGCGGACCATGCTGGGGCCGCCGGCGATCGTCTCCAGGCAGCCGCGGGCGCCGCAGACGCAGGGGTCGCCGTCGTGGTCGACGAGGACGTGGCCGATGTGGCCGGCGTTGCCGGTCCGTCCCGTCCAGGGGCGGCCGTCGATGATGAGGCCGCCGCCGACGCCGGTGGACACGACGATGCCGAGCAGGGACGCGGCCGGGTGGCCGCCGCGCCACCATTCGCCGAGCGCCATGCACTGCGCGTCGCCCGCGAGGGAGACGGGGACGCCGGGGACGAGGCGCTGGACGGCGGCGACGAGCGGGTAGCCGCGCCAGCGGGGGATGTTGATCGGGCTGACCGTGCCGGCGGCCGTGTCGATCGGGCCCGCCGAGCCGATCCCGACGCCGGTGACGCCGGGCTCGGCGAAGTCGGCGACGAGGCCGCGGAGGGTGGCGGTGGGCGACTGCCCGACGGGGTGCTCGGCGCGGTCGAGGAGCGTCCCGGACGCGTCGACGCGGGCGACGGCGAACTTGGTGCCGCCGATGTCGACGGCGAGGACGGTCATGAGCCGATCCCCGGGAGGACCCGGTAGAGCGTGCCCTTTCCGGCGAGGCGGGTCGCGGGCGCGCCGGCGGGGATGAAGGCGGCTTCGCCCCGGGCGAGCGTCAGGGTCGGGTCGAGCCGGGCCTCGCCCTCCAGGCAGAGGAGCGTCTGCGGGACGCCGGTGGGCAGTTCTTCGGGCTCGTCGCCGAGGTCGTGGCGGACGAGGGCGAACTCCGCGGCGTCCGACCGGTACCAGTTGCCCGCAGGTTCGACGCGGGCCGGGGCGGAAGGGGCGAACTCGACCACGCGCATGAGTTCGGGGACGTCCATGTGCTTTCCGGTGAGGCCGCAGCGCAGGACGTTGTCGGAGTTCGCCATGACCTCGATCGCGAGGCCGCCCAGATACGAGTGGGGGACTCCGGCGCCGAGGAAGAGGGCTTCGCCGGGCTTGAGCCGCACGTGGTTGAGCAGGAGCGCGGCGAGGATTCCGAGATCGCCGGGATAGGCGCGGGCGATACCGGCGTAGACGCCGGTCAAGGCGGGTTCGACCGCGGCCAGGACGGGACGGGAGCTCTCGTCCAGCATCTGGGTGAGGACGCCGCGGAGCGCTTCGGCGGGCGGCCCGTCGCGGAGGGCGGCGATCCAGCGGCGCAGTTCGGGGACGGCCAGGTCTTCGAGGAGGACGGCCGTCCGCCGGGGGTCGCGGAAACCGCAGAGGCCGTGGAAGTCGGTGAGCGCGCAGACCATCTCCGGCTTGTGGAAAGGGTCCTTGTAGGTGCGGGTGCGGTCGTCGATCGGGACGCCGCGCGCCTCTTCCTCGGCGAAGCCCGCCGCGGCCTGCGCGGCGGTGGGATGCACCTGGAGAGACAGCGGTTTCTCGACGGCGAGCACTTTGAGCAGGTACGGGAGCGTGGGGCCGAAACGGGCCATCGAGGGCGCGCCGAGCATCCCGGCCGGATCGCGTGCGATGAGGGCGTCGAGCGGCGTCCCGTCCACCGAGGAGGGGGCCGCCGGATGCGCGCCCGCCCACAGCTCCGCCTGCGGACGGCCGGTCGGCTCGGCGCCGAGCAGCTCCGGCAACGCGGTTCTCGACCCCCAGTCGTAGGGCCGGATCACGGTGGACAGCGGCAGGGGCACCAACCCGCGCGTTCTCCTTGCTCGTTGCGCCACGTCGGGAGGTCGGCGCTCGTGAAGGACAGGGTACAAGCGTCCCGCCCCTGCGGGCACCGGCCCCCGGCACGTGATCAACACGACAATCCGGGCACGCGAGGCGGGTCCGGTGAACCTTCCGCGGCCCGCCGTCGAACAGATGGACGGGGACGGTGCCCGGCGGGCCGAACCCTTAGGATGAACGCCGGGGAGGTGGTGGACGTGGGCAAGCACAACAAGCCGGCGACGCGGTCGTGCCCCGGCTGCAACGGGACCGGGACCAGCACCGCCACCCATGAGCGATGCAACGTCTGCCGGGGCACCGGACGCATCTGACCGTCACGGTGCGGCGCGCCTGGGCCCGCCGGAGGGTTCCACGGGATCTTGGAGATCTTGAAGGGGCGGCGCGGGCGTTCGAGAAATGGTTGAATCAGGCGCTATGTGGCACTCGTCACTGCGCTCCATGCCCTGGCGACGGCGGTACCCGGCCGGTGTCCCCGGCGATGTCACGATCCCGGACGTCCCCGTCACACGGCTTCTCGACGATGCCGCGGACCGCTACCCGCGCAAGCCCGCGCTGATCTTCTTCGGCCGGCGGACCTCCTACCGCGACCTGCGCGAGGCGGTGGACCGGTTCGCCGACGGGCTGCACCGGCTCGGGGTGCAGCCGGGCGACCGGGTGGCGCTGATCCTGCCGAACTGCCCGCAGCACGTCATCGCGTTCTACGGGGTGCTGCGCCGGGGGGCCATCGCCGTCCAGCACAACCCGCTCTACACCGAGGAGGAGATGCTCCGCCAGCTCGCGGACTGCGGTGCGCGGGTGGCGGTGGTGCTGGATCGGTCCTTCGCGACCGTGCGGGCGGTGCGGTCCCGGCTGAAGCTGGACCACATCGTCGTGACGTCCCTGCTCGACTTCCTGCCCGCGCCGAGGCGGTTCGCGCTGCGGCTGCCGCTGGTGCAGATGCAGCGGCGCCGCGCGGCCATCACCGCGGACGTGCCGCACGATCCGGGCGTCGTCCCGTTCGGGGAACTGCAGCGGCCGGTGCGGCGGCCGGTGCGGCAGCTGCCCGTCGAGCCGGCGCGGCACCTGGCGGTGATCCTCTACACCGGCGGGACGGAGGGGCGCCCCAAGGGCGCGATGCTGACGCACCGGAACCTCGTCGCGAACGCGTGCCAGCAGCACGCGTGGGACGTCGGCGGGCAGCGGCCGGGAGCGGACGTGACGCTGGCGGTCCTGCCGCTGTTCCACTCGTTCGGCCTCATGAGCTGCCTGATCGCGCCGGCGATGACGGCGGGGGCGGTGGTGCTCCTGCCCCGCTACGACGGCGACCGGGTGGTGAGCGCGATCCGCAAGTACCGGCCGACGATCTTCCCCGGCGTGCCGACGCTGTACGAGCAGGTGCTGGACAGCCCCCGGTTCCAGCCGTCCGACCTGCGGTCGCCGCGCATCTTCATCTCCGGCGCGATGGGCCTGGCGCAGGGCACGATCGACCGGCTGGAGCGGCTCGGCGCGAAGGGCCTCATCAACTGCTACGGGCTCACGGAGGCGTCCCCGGCCGTCACCGGGAACCCGCTGGACGGCACCGCCCGGAACCTGACGGTCGGGCTGCCTCTGCCCATGACCGACGCGGTCGTCGTCGACGAGGACGAGCCGACGCGGGTGCTGCCGCCGGGCGAGGCCGGGGAGCTGGTCGTGCGCGGGCCGCAGGTCTTCGCCGGATACTGGAACGCGCCGCTCGCCACAGCGCAGACCCTGTCGAAGGGGTGGCTGCGTACGGGTGACATCGCCGTCATGGACGAGGACGGTTTCATCACCATCCTGGAGCGCATGCGGGACATGATGAAGGTGAACGGCTTCACCGTGTTCCCGACCGAGGTGGAGAAGGTGCTGCGCCGCCATCCCGCCGTCCACGACTGCGCCGTGGTCGGCGTGCCGGACGCGCGGCGCGGGGAGCGCGTCGTCGCCCACGTGGTGGAACACCCCGCCTACCCCTTCTCGGCCGAGGAGCTGCGGACGCATTGCAAGCGGTACCTGTCGCACTACAAGGTGCCGGCGGAGTTCCGTCCGCGCACGGAGTTGCCCCGGAACCTGCTAGGCAAGGTCACCCGGCAGCGGCTGCGCGATGAGTTCACGGAGTCTCCGCCCAGACGGATGGGCTCGGCCCAGAGTGGTTGACTAGGCGGGTGCAGACCGAGACCGCCCAGTCCGGGCTCTTCGCCCGGCTCGTTGAGATCGGACGCGGTCCGGCCCGCGCCGAGGTGTCCCCGGAGACGCTCTACGACCGGCACGGTGTGCTGGTCGTACGGGTCGGTGACGTGGTGGTGAAGGCGCATCAAGCCGACCGTGAGCACGGACCCCCGTTCCTCGAACGGATTCGGCTGGCGGGCACGCTTCCGGAAGTCGTCATAGCGCCGCAGGGCCCGCCGCTCACCGTGGACGGCAGGACGGTCACGATCGCACCGTTCGGTGAACCGGTCGACCCGGCCCAAGAACTCCCCTGGGAAGAGGGGGCGCGGCTCCTAGCGGCTCTGCACCTGGAGAGCGTTCCGGCGGGAGCACCGTCCTGGGGGCGTCCGACGCGTGTGGCGCGGCTCGTCTCCCGGCTGGGCGAGGGCCCCGCCGAGGACGCCGTGAGGCGCGCGTTCGCCACTCTTCCCGCCTGGATACGCGGCGAGGAGGACGAGCCCCCCGCGCGAACGGTACGCCTCATCCACGGGGACTGGCACTTGGGCCAGATGGTCCGCGCCCGGGACGGGCACTGGCGACTCATCGACATCGAGGACATGGGCAAGGGCGACCCCGCCTGGGACCTCGCCCGCCCTGCCGCGCTGTACTCCGCAGGGGTCCTCCCCCCGGACGACTGGGGGCGGTTCCTTGGCGCCTACACGGCGGCAGGGGGCCCGGCCGTTCCCGCCCAGGGCGACCCTTGGACGACCCTGGACATACCGGCACGAAGTCTTGCGATCCAGATAGCCGCCACGTGCGTCATATCGGCAGGAAGGGATGATCGGGCACTCGACGGGCCGGAGCAGGCGGTGATCGACGCCTGCGTGAGAATATCCGCGGCGGGGGACGCGGCATGACGTGGCGCGAAACCTGCCCTACATTTAGCCTCTACCTGGGGATCCATACCGGAAGGACGACAAGGCGATGCACTGCCCTAAGTGTCGTGGCGTGATGCGGACCTACACCCGCAGCGGCGTCCACATCGAGCAATGTGACAGCTGCCGGGGCATCTTCCTCGACTACGGTGAGCTCGAGGCCCTGGCCCAGATGGAGGCGCAGTACCGGGCCGCGCCCCCGCCCGCCGCGGCACCCGGCTGGGGCGCGCCCTCGCCGTCGGTGCACCACCATCACCACGGCCACCGCCGCCAGCACCACGGCAGCGTCTTCAACATGCTCTTCTCGACCTGACCTGCACCGATACGGCCCGCCCCCGGCAGGAGGCGGGCCGTTCGGTCGTCCGGGCGCGGGTCAGGCGCGCACGTCCCGGACGCGGGTCACGGGCGCGGGCCGACGCCGGTCACAGGCGCGGGTCACAGGCGCGGGTCGACGGGCTCGGACTCCAGCGCCAGCACGGCGAAGACCGCCTGGTGCACGCGCCACAGCGGCTCCCCGGCGGCGAGCCGGGCGAGCGCCTCGGCGCCGAGCGCGTGCTCGCGCATCGCCAGCGACCGCTTCCGGCCGAGGGACCTGCGGCGCAGCCGGTCGAGGTTCGCCGGCTCCGGGTAGTCGGGGCCGTAGATGATCCGCAGGTACTCCGGGCCGCGGCACTTCACGCCGGGCTGGATCTTCGCGCCGTCCGGGAACGGGCCCAGCGGCTTGACGACCATGCCCTCGCCGCCCGCCGAGGTGAGCTTCTCCCACCATTCGGTGACGGCGGCCTCCGACCGCGGCGCCCCCAGGTCGGCGATCACCGACTCCGTCCGCTGGACGAGCCCGCTCGCGTCGCTCTCCGCGAGCCGCTCCGCCACGGCCATGTGCCATTCGTGGCCGCGCGCGTCCGCCCAGGAGCGGCCTTCTCCGGCGAGGATCTGGAACGGGGCGAACCGCAGCCCGGTCAGCCCGTCGACCGTCCAGCAGTAGCGCGCGTACGCGTCGCGGAAGCGGGACGCGTTGGCGGCGCGCCGGTCGATGTGCTCGCGGAGTCCGCCGAGGTCGAGACCGCGCGCGGCCGCGCGGGCGAGGACGTCGGACGCCATCGGCAGGGCGGCGCGCGCCGCCGCCCCGGTCGCGGCGTACTGCGTGCGGATGAGGTCCATGGCCTTGGCCGACCACGGCAGCAGCTCGCCGTCGAGCACGAGCCATCCGGTGTCCAGCTCGTCCCAGAGCCCGGCCGCGCCGGCGGCGGCGCGGAGCCGGTCCAGGACCTCGGCCGTGCGGGACGGGTCGCGGAAGAACGCGCGTCCGGTGCGCGTGTAGACGGCGCCGGCCGTCCCGTCGGTCACGCCGAAGCGCTCCGCGGCGACGGCGGCGTCGCGGCAGACGACGGCCACGGCGCGGGACCCCATGTGCTTCTCCTCGCAGATGGCACGGGTGATCCCCTTGTTCCGGTAGGCGGCGAGGGCCTCGGCCGGGTGCTCCAGGTATCCGGGCAGCGGCGAGGTGTCGGCAGGGGCCATGGTGGGCGGCAGGTAGACGAGCCAGCGCGGGTCCACGGCGAACCGGCTCATCACCTCCAGCGCGGCCATCGCGTTCTCCTCGCGGACGGAGACGCGGCCCATGAGGCGGGTCTCGACCCCCTGGTTGCCTAGCACGTCCCCAATGTTGAGGACGTCGTTCTCCCGATGGCCACCCGCAGCGGAGGCCGCGGGAGTGTTCTCCAGCGGACGCGTCGGCTCGTACCAGACCTGCCGGGCCGGAATCGACGTCAGCTCACGCTCCGGATAGCGCAGCGCCGTCAGCTTCCCGCCGAAAACAGCGCCGGTGTCCAGGCAGATGGTGTTGTTGACCCATTCCGCCTCCGGGACGGGGGTGTGCCCGTAGACGACCATGGCCTTGCCCCGGTAGTCGCGCGCCCACGGGTACCGGACGGGAAGCCCGTACTCGTCGGTCTCCCCCGTCGTGTCGCCATAGAGCGCGAACGAGCGGACCCGTCCGGACGAGCGTCCCTGGTACTCCTCCTTGAGCCCGGCGTGGGCCACGACCAGCCGTCCGCCGTCCAGGACGTAGTGGCTGATGAGGCCGTCCATGAACTCCAGTGCGCTTTTGCGGAAGTCGTCGTCCTCGGCGGCGAACTGCTCCAGGGAGACCTCAAGGCCGTGCGTCACCCGCACCTTGCGGCCGCGCAGAGCACGCACGAGTTTCGCCTCGTGGTTGCCCGAAACGCACAGCGCGTCCCCCGCGGCGACCATGCCCATCACCAGACGCAGAACGCCCGGTGTGTCGGGGCCGCGGTCGACGAGGTCGCCGACGAACACGGCGGTGCGCCCGCCTGGATGGTTCGCCCCCACGGCACGCCCCCGCGCATCGCGCTCGATCTCGTAGCCGAGGCCGGTGAGCAGGTCCTCCAGCTCCGCGCGGCACCCGTGCACGTCGCCGATGGCGTCGAACGGGCCGGTCAGCTCGCGCTTGTCGTTCCACGCCTTCTCGCGGGCGACCGTCGCGGCGTCGATCTCCGCGGCGCCGGTCAGCACGTGGTGGCGGCGGAACGCGCGGGTCAGCTCCCGCATCCCGCGCCGCAGCTCGCGCCGCTGGCGCGGGATCACGTGCGGCGGCAGGTTCCGGTCGGGCCGGGCGGCGTTCCGCTCGGCGGCGAGGCTCTCGGGGACGTCCAGGACGATCGCGACGGACAGGACGTCGTGGTCCTTGGCGATGCGCAGCAGCGCCTGCCACGCCTTCGTCTGCACGTTCGTCGCGTCCACGACGGTCAGCAGCCCGCGCCGCAGCCGCGTGGCCACGATGAAGTGGAGCAGGTCGAACGCGTCGCCGGACGCGGACTGGTCGTTCTCGTCGTCCGACACGAGCCCGCGGCAGAAGTCGGACGAGACGACCTGCGTCGGCGTGAAGTGCTTGCGGGCGAAGCAGGACTTGCCCGATCCGGTCACGCCGACCAGCACGACGAGTCCCGCTTCGGGGACCTTGATCTCTGTCATCGGGTGAAGACCCCCATCTGGGTGGGCGCGCCGACCTCGGGGTCGTCGTCGCCGACGGGCACGTGGCGGACGCGGTAGCCGTGCGCGGCGGCGACCCGGTCCGCCCAGGCGCGGAACTCGGCCCGCGTCCATTCGAAACGGTGGTCGGAGTGGCGCATCGCGCCCGGCGCGAGCCCGTCGTAGCGGACGTTGTGCTCGGCGTTCGGGGTCGTCACGACGACCACGCGGGGCGCGGCGTGCCCGAACACCACCCGCTCGACCGCGCCGAGGCGGGGCGGGTCGACGTGCTCGATGACCTCCATCAGCACCGCCGCCTCGTAGCCGCGGAACCGTTCGTCCGCGTAGGTGAGCGCGCCCTGGAAGACGTCCCGGACGCGGTCGCCCTCACGGCGCGGCCGGTCGTCCCAGCGCAGCCGGCGCCAGGCATGGCTCAGCGCGCGGTGGGAGACGTCCGTCCCGGAGATCTCGCTGAAGAAGTCGTCCTTGGCGAGCAGCGAGAGCAGTTTCCCCGAGCCGCAGCCAAGGTCGATGACGCGCCGGGCGTTCTCGTCGCGCAGCGCCTGCACGACCGACCGGAGGCGGTGTTCCGCGAGCGAGACGGCCTTCTCCTCCTGCGGCTCGTCCTCGGTGGACGCGGGCTCCTCCTCGACCTGCACGGGGTCGAGTTCCTCTTCCGGCGCGTCCTCGGCGTCGGCGAGGCGGCCCAGCGCGGTGCGGACGAGCCCGCGCCGGTTGGCGAGGTAGCGGCGCGTGATGGCGCCGCGGTCGGGGTGCGCGGCGAGCCAGCCCTCCCCGGCCCGGATGAGCTTGTCGACCTCGTCCGGCGCCAGCCAGTAGTGCTTGGCGTCGTCCAGGACGGGCAGCAGCACGTACAGCTGGTTGAGGGCGTCGGCGAGCCGCAGTGTCCCGGTCAGCGTGAGCGTCACGTACCGGGAGTCGCCCCAGTCGGCGAACTCCGGATCGAGCGGAACCGGCACCGCCGACACGTCCCAGCCCAGCGGCGCGAAGAATCGTTCGGCCTGCCCTGGCCCGCCCCTGCACGGAAGGGCCGGCAGGACGATTTCCAGCGGGATCGACGACTCCGCCAGCTCGGGACGCGGATCGCACCGTCCGCGCATGGCGGTACGGAAGACGTTCGCCATCGCCGACGCCAGCAGCGAGGACGCCGCGTAGGGCCGGTCGTTGACGTACTGGCCGAGGGAGAAGTCCGGCGTGCCTCTGCCGCGCGTGCGCACGAGCTTGACCGGGTCGACGTCCAGCAGCAGCGCCGCCGTGCAGCGCCGCTCGCCGGCGTCGGGGTAGAAGACGTGCGCCGTGCCGAAGGACTGCTCGAACCGCTGCACCCGGTCCGGATGCTTGTGCAGGAGGAATCCGAGGTCGGTCGCCTGGTCCAGGGTCGTCGTGATCGTCAGCAGCACGCCCCAAGTGTGGCGGACCCCACCGAAATGCCCACACCCTTTTCCGGCCCCGGGTCCCGGTGCGCGGGCTCAGCGGACGGACGGCCCCTTGATGAACCGGCCCTTCGCGTCGTACGGCCAGCCGTTGGCGCGGCAGCCCTTGAGGCCGAAGATCTGCTGCTGCATGACGGGCGCGGGACGTCCGCGCCCGGAGCACGTCATGTGCCCGAACCCGAGGCGGTGGCCGACCTCGTGGTTGATCGTCAGCGCGTGGTAGTGCTCAGGCTGGCCCTTGTAGTAGGTGGTGAGCAGCAGCCAGCGCTTGAGGTTGACGACGACCTGCTTGCCGGCGGCGCAGTTCACCTTGCCCTCGGTCGTCATCCCGTAGGCGCCGCAGATCTTGTCGACGGTGCCGGGCGAGGCCAGCCGCACCACGAAGTCGTACGAGCCCGAGTCGACGCGCTTGAACGCCCACGTGCCGCCGGCCGTCCAGCCGCGCGGGTCCGCGAGGATGTCGTCGACGCTCTCGGCGAACGCCTCGGGGCTCTGCTTGAGGCCGCCCTCCACTTCGATCATGTAGCGCATGAGCTTGCCGCGGCCGCGCACCTTGCCGCTGGACGCGGGCCGGTGGAACTTCCCCGACCCCTTGGCCGGGATGTACGGGGTGCGCTTCGGCCTGACCAGCGGCGGATCGGACGGCTCCTCCTCCACCCTGGCGTCGCCCCCCTGACCGGGGCGCCCGGCGGCGGACGTGCCGCGCGACGGCTCCGCGCCCGGCCGGACGGACCAGGCCAGCGCGCCGCCGAGCCCGACCACCAGGACGAGCGCGACGACCCCCGCGATCATGCCGCGTATCCGCGCCCGCCGCGCCCGCTCGAACTCGCGATCCAGGTCGGGCAGGGCGCCGGGACGGGTTCCGTTTCTTGATCGTTTGGACCGCATGTCGCGCCAGCATGCCAGAAATGATCTTAAAAGGGTTTGCGGACGGGTTCGCGGGGGCAGCAGAATCCGAGGCGACATGAGCAGACTCCCCCGCCGGACGACCGCCCAGGAGACCGTGGCCGTCCTCGAACGCGGCGGCTACACGGCGCCTTCCGGCCGCACCGTCTCGATCGCCGGCGACCTCGCGCGCGCCGTCGAGAACACCGTCCTGTACCGGCCGGACGAGCTGGACGCCCTCCTGAAGCGCCTGCCCGCGGAGGCCGCCGACACGCGCGTCGAGGTGACCGGCGAGACGACGCTCGCCGCCGCCCGCCGGCTGTCCCGCGACGGGACGGCCCCGTTCGCGCTCAACTTCGCTTCCGCGAAGAACCCGGGCGGAGGGTTCCTCAACGGGGCGCACGCCCAGGAGGAGGGGCTCGCGCGCTCGTCGGGCCTCTACACGTCGCTGCTGTCGGCCAGGGAGTTCTACGACTTCCACCGCACCCAGGGCGACCTCCTCTACAGCGACCACATGATCTACTCGCCCGGCGTGCCGGTGTTCCGCGACGACGACGGGCGGCTGCTGGACGAGCCGTACGGCGTCGCGTTCCTGACGTCCCCGGCCCCGAACCGAGGCGCCGTCCGGGACCCGGCCAAGGCCGGGCGCATCCCGGCCGTGCTGCGGCGGCGCGCGCGCAAGGTCCTCGCCGTGGCGCTGGCCAACGGGCACGGCCGGCTGGTGCTGGGCGCGTGGGGCTGCGGCGTGTTCCGCAACGACCCGGCGGAGGTCGCGGAGGCGTTCGCCGAGCCGCTGCGTCCGGGCGGGGAGTTCGCCGGACGGTTCGAGCACGTCGCCTTCGCCGTGTGGGACACCGCCGAGGGCGCGCCCAGCCGCACCGCGTTCGAGCGCGCCTTCTCCTGACCAGGCACGCTCGCCTCAACCGTCAGGTGGAGGGCGGCTCCTCGACGTAGGAGGCGATGCCCCGGACGATGACGTCGAGCCCGAACTCGAACCGCCCGTCGTCGTCGGCGTCCGTGAGCTCCTCCACCATCCCGGTGATGACCGGGTAGCGGTCGCGCGGCAGGGCGGCGAAGTACTTCCTGAACTGCCCGAAGTACTCCTCGAAGTAGGCGTGCGGGTCCTCGCCGGCGGGCGTCTTCGCGTAGTAGACCGTCCCCTCGATGGCATCGGCGTCGAGGAACGCGCCGAGCGTGTCGACGGCCATGCCGGCGATCTTCTTCGGCACGCCGCCGACCCGCATGAGCGCGAGCTGCGCCTCGGCGACGTCCAGCAGGTGCGGGCCGGTGGGGACGGACCCCATCGACACGGTCGCGATGTCGCGGTGCGAGACGTAGACGCGGCGGATCTCGCGCGCCAGGTCCTTCAGCTGCTCCTGCCACCGCCCGGGGTCGGGGACGGGGAGCCTGATCTCGGCCGCGACCCGGTCGAGCATCAGCTCGCGCAGCTCGTCCTTGCCCGAGACGTGGGCGTAGAGGGACGCGGGGCCGGTGCCCAGCTCCTGGGCGACGCGGCGCATGGTGACGGCCTCCAGCCCCTCCGCGTCCAGGACGCGGATCGCCGTCTCGACGACGGCCTCCTGGGTCAGCGGCTGCTTCGGCGGTGCGGCCTTGCGGGGCCGGCGGCCGGGCGGCGTCGGCAGCTCCGGTTCCGGGCGTGCGGTGGGCACGGCGGCACCTCCCAATCTCGCGATACATCTTGACATGCGCGAAACGCGATATATCTTCTCTACTGGCGAGAGAAGTTCGACCGGACACGAACATCGTACTTGACACGAACAGCGTTCGGTCGTAGAACGTTGTTCGTAATTACGAACGATGTTCCAACCATCGGAGGCCACCATGACCGAGACGTTGACGTCCCCGGGGCGGGGCACCGCGGAGGCGGGCTACCGCTGGCGCTGGGTCGCCCTGCTCGTGATCCTCGCCGGCGAGACCATGGACATGCTGGACGCGCTGATCACCAACATCGCGGCCCCCACGATCCGGGCCGAGCTGGGCGGATCGGCCGCCACCATCCAGTGGCTCGCCGCCGGATACACGCTGGCCATGGCCATCGGGCTCATCACCGGCGGCCGCCTCGGCGACCTCTACGGCCGCAGGCGGATGTTCCTCGTCGGCGCGGCCGGATTCACGCTCGGCTCGCTGCTGTGCGGCGTGGCCGTCTCCCCCGGCATGCTGGTCGGCTCCCGCGCCATGCAGGGCCTGTTCGGCGCGCTGATGCTGCCGCAGGGCATCGGGATGATCAAGCAGATGTTCTCGGCGAAGGAGATGGGCGCCGCGTTCGCCATGTTCGGGCCGGTGATGGGCCTGTCGTCGGTCGGCGGCCCGGTGCTGGCCGGCTGGCTGATCGACGCCGACCTCTTCGGCACCGGCTGGCGGATGATCTTCCTGATCAACCTGCCGCTCGGCGTCGCCGCCGTGCTGGCCGGGCTCAAGTTCCTGCCCGCCGGGCGCGCCGAGCACGCGTCCCGCCTCGACCTCACCGGCGCCGCGCTGGCGTCCCTCGGCGCCGGCCTGCTGATCTACCCGCTCGTCCAGGGCCGCGAGCACGACTGGCCCCTCTGGACGTTCCTGATGATGGCCGCGTCCCTCGCCGTGTGGGGCGTGTTCACCTGGTACGAGACCCGCAAGCAGCGCGCCGGCGGCGACCCGCTGATCGTGCCGAGCCTGTTCCGCAAGCGCGGCTTCACCGGCGGGCTCGTCGTCGGCCTGGTGTTCTTCTCCGGCGTCGCCGGCCTCGGCCTGGTGCTGGCGCTGTTCTTCCAGCTCGGCCTCGGCTACTCGCCGCTGAAGGCGGGCCTCGCGCAGATCCCCTGGTCGGTCGGCATCATCATCGGGTTCGGCGTCATGCAGGCCGTGCAGCGCTTCGGCCGCAAGGTGATCCACGCGGGCGCCGTCATCATGGCCGCCGGCATCGCCGGCCTCTTCGCCACGCTCCAGTACGCCGGCGTCGACGTCACCCCCTGGCAGCTCGTCCCCGCCCTGACCGTGACCGGCGTCGGCATGGGCCTGCTGATGGGGCCGTTCTTCGACACCGTCCTCGCGGGCGTCGAGCCCGAGGAGACCGGTTCGGCGGGCGGCACGCTCACCGCCGTCCAGCAGCTCGGCAGCGCGCTCGGCGCCGCCGTCCTCGGCACGGTCTTCTTCGGGCTGCTCGGCGGGCACGTGGCGGCCGCCGCCGACGACGGCGCGGCCGCGCTGCGCCGCGACCTCGCCGCCGCGTCCGTGCCCGCCGCGCGGCAGGACCGCATCGCGGCCGGCCTGCGCGACTGCGGCCGCGACCGCGCCACCGCCAAGGACGCCGCCGCCGTCCCCGCGTCCTGCCGCGGGCTGAACGACGACGTCGCGGCCGCCGTCGCCGCCGCGCCCCAGTCGGCGGGGGCCGTCCAGCAGGCCGTCGCGGACGCCGGCGAGCACTCGGCCAAGGTCGGCTTCAGCGACGCCATGAAGATCACGCTGTGGGTGGAGGTCGGGCTGCTCGGCCTGACGTTCCTCGCGACCTTCCTGCTGCCCATGCACGCGCGTCCGGAGGAGGAGACCGCCTGACGGAACGGAAGGGCCCGCGGCCGGGGGACGTCCCCCGGCCGCGGGCCCTTCGTCCGCCGGTCACACCTTGCTGAGGACCTCCGAGGCCAGCAGCTCCAGGTGGTCCAGATCGTGCATGTCGAGGACCTGCAGGTAGATGCGCTCGGCGCCCAGCTCGCCGAACCGGCCGATCTTGTCGACCAGCTCGCCGGGCGTCCCCGCCAGGCCGTTCTCGCGCAGCTCGGACACCGTCCGCCCGATGGCGCCGGCGCGGCGCTCCAGCTCGGCCTCGTCCCGGCCGCAGCAGACGACCTGGGCGGCGGAGTAGACGAGCGGCTTCGTGCGGCCCGCCTCGGCGCACGCCGCACGGACCCGGCCGAACGCCTCGCCGGTCTCCCCCACCTGGTGGAACGGGACGTTGTACTCGTCGGCGTACCGGGCCGCGAGCCGCGGCGTCCGCTTCGCGCCGAACCCGCCGATGATGATCGGCGGGCCGCCCGCCTGGACGGGCTTCGGCAGCGCGGGCGACTCGGTCAGCGTGTAGTGGTCGCCGCTGAACGAGTAGGTCTCGCCGGCGGGCGCCCCCCACAGCCCGGTGAGGATGTCGAGCTGCTCCTCCAGCCGCTCGAACCGCTCCCGCAGGCTCGGGAACGGGATGCCGTAGGCGGTGTGCTCCTGGTCGAACCAGCCCGTCCCGAGGCCGAAGTCGACGCGTCCGCCGCTCATCTGGTCGACCTGCGCGACCGAGATGGCGAGCGGGCCCGGATACCGGAACGTCGCCGCCGTCACCAGCGTGCCCAGCCTGATCCGGCTGGTCTCCCGGGCGATCGCGCCCAGCGTGATCCAGGAGTCGGTCGGGCCCGGCTCGCCGCTCACGTCGCCCATGCTGACGAAGTGGTCCGAACGGAAGAACGCGTCGAAGCCGAGGTCCTCGGCGGCCTTGGCGACCGCCAGCTGCATGTCGTAGGTCGCCCCCTGCTGGGGCTCAGTGAAGATCCGAAGAAGCATGGCTCCATCCTCGTACCCGCCGGACCCCGGTCGCACCACCGGGTCAGCGCCGCTTCGTGATCTTCGTGCGGACGACGGCGCGGTTGTTCGCCCCGTCCGGGTCGACGACCGGCGACGTCGCCCGCCAGGACGACTCCAGGACCGTCCCGGCGCGGCCGTTCCCGCGCGGCACGGCCGTGAGGTGCAGCGTCCGCGACTCGCCGGCCCGGACCGAGCCGACCGAGCACACGTAGCCGCGGCCCTGCGGGACGCACGCGGCGTCCCGTCCGACCAGCTTGATCGGCCCCCGGGACTCGACGGTCACGTTCGCCGCCGTGGACGGCCCGAGATTGCGGACCCGCAGCGCGTACGGGATCTCCGCGCCCTGCCGGGCCGTCGCCGGAGCCGTCTTCGACAGCGCCAGGTCGGCGGTCCGCGCGACGGCCACCACCGGGAACGCGCGGGTGACGCGCGCCTTCCCCCACGTCACCGTCGCGCGCGGGCTGATGCTCTCCCCCGCCTCGGCCTGCCGGGACACCTTCGCCCTGATCACGCCGGTGACCTTGTCGCCCTTCCGGACGGCGCCGAGGCGGCACACGACCGTCCGCCCGGCGGCCTCGCAGTTCCGCTCCCCGGACACGAACGCCAGCGACTTCGGCAACACCGTCCTGAACACCGCCTTGCCGGACCTCCCCGGCCCCTTGACGACCACCGCGTACGCCCACGCATAGGTGCGCCCGGGCACAACGGCCCGCTCAGGACTCCGCGTACGCAGTTCGACCGCATCCGTCCGCGGCTTCACATGCGCCTTGGGCTTCCCGTGCCCCTTGGACTCGGCATGCCCCCTCGGTTTCGCGTGTGCCTTGTGCTCCCCGTGCGCCTTGGAGTCGGAGTGCGACTTCGGCTTGGAATGCGACTTCGGCTTGACGTGCGACTTCGGCTTGACGTGCGCCTTCGGTTTCGCGTGCGCCTTCGGCTCGGCGTGGCCCTTAGGCTTGGAGTGCGCCCTGGGCTTTCCGTGCGGCTTCGACTCGACGTGCGCCTTCGGCTTCGCGTGCGACCTGGGTTTCGCGTGCGACTTCGACTCGGCGTGCGACTTCGGCTTGGAGTGCGACTTCGGCTTCGCGTGCGACTTCGACTCGGTGTGCCCGCTCGGCTTCCCGTGGGCCTTCGGCTTCGCGTGTGCCTTTGGTTTGGGCTTCGGTTTGGCGTGTGGTTCGGGCTTCGTGTGGGTGCCGGGTCTGGGCGCCGGTTCGGAGGCGCTTGCCTTGTGGCCCTTGTGGGCGGGCGGGCCGGGGTCGGCGGCGTGCGCCGCGGCCGGCGCCGCTATCAACGGCGCGGCGGCCAGCAGCAGCAGTCCGCGCCCCTTCCGTGTCCGGACCATGATGAGACCCCCTGTGGCCTGCGGATTCCTTGCGGACACGTCCGTTCTAGCGACCCCCGGACCGGCCGCCTAGCGCCGGGACGGCGTGTCGTCACAGATGGTGACAGTGACGTCACGCCAAAGTGCGAACCTGTCCAATTTGCTGCGCCGTAAAGGGCGGAACCTGTTGAATCGGCCAAAACTGATCCCGACCCATGGAGTTGACATGGCTGTCTTCGGCGTCGACTACGCGTGGGGACGCCCCGGCGTCGCCGCGCTGAGGCGAGCCGGGGTGAAGTTCGCGTGCCGCTACCTGTCGCACGACACGACCGGCAAGAACCTGACCCGCGCGGAGGCCGACGACCTGTCCGACGCGGGCATCTGGATGGTGGTCGTCTGGGAGTCCACCGCACAGCGCCCGCTGGCCGGACGCTCCGCCGGGGTCGCGGACGCCAGGGCCGCCGCCGCGCAGGCCCGGGACTGCGGCATGCCGGACGACCGTCCCATCTACTTCGCCGCCGACTGGGACGCCTCCGCCGCCCAGCAGGACGAGATCAACGCCTACCTGGACGGCGCCGCGAGCGTCATCGGCCGCGACCGCGTCGGCCTCTACGCCGGCCACGGCCCGACGAAGCGCGCGTTCGACGCCGGGAAGATCACCTACGGGTGGCAGACGTACGCCTGGTCCGGCGGGCGCTGGGACGCCCGCGCGCAGCTCCAGCAGTACTCCAACGACCACACCATCAACGGCGTCGGCGTCGACTACGACCGCGCCGTGAAGAGCGACTACGGGCAGTGGCGCGTCGGCGTCTCGCCCGAGGGAGTTGACGACATGCCCGATTACGTGTCCGTCGGCATCGATACCGAGCAGCAGCTTTCCCCCGGCAAGTGGACGAACGTCTCCTGGGACCGGGAGTACTCCGACAGCGAGCACCAGCACAACGACCCGGGCGGCCCGAGCCTGCTGACGGGCTCCGCCCGCTACAGCCTGACCGTGGCCGCGACCGTCGGCGGCGTCCCCGCCGGCAAGCTCATCCAGGCCCGCGTCGTCGAGGTCGAGATCAAGGACACCGACAAGTACGAGGTCGGTCCCGTCCAGGACTTCGTCTCGGTCGGCGACACCACCAACCTCGTGTACGGCCTGTCCGCCGACACGGTCCGCTCCGGGCACCGGGTGCGCTTCCAACTCGTCCAGCACGGCGATTCCGCGGCAAGTGTCAAGGACGGCAGCGCAAAGGTCTTCTTCTGGCGATAATCGGGGAATGGCGAAAGGCTTAAGCTACGCCGACGCAGTCAAACTGCTGGGCGCACCCGAGAATAAAACGGTCAAAGCACTGGATATGCTGACCGGCGGCATCCTGCTCGGCACCAGCGCGAGCGGCAGCACGCTCGCTCTCAGCCTGTTCGGCGCCAAGGGGGAATTGTTCCGCCTCACCCATGAACTGGTGGGCGGCCTCAAAGAGCGGATGAACGGCCTCAGCCGCCACGACCGCACGGAACGCCTCGCCGCCGCGCAACGCGTCCTGGTCGTCGCCGCCTTCTTCGAGGTCGTCCGCGAGGTCGACCTGCCCTTCGACATCGGGGAACTGCGGCTCGACCGGGCCGATCAGGTCGCGATGTCCGGCGGGGACCCGTCCGAGCCCCTGGCCGACAGCCTGACGAGCATGCCGGTGCCCTTGATCGCGCCGGCGCTGCCCTACGAGCGGGCGCTCGACGCCATGCTCGCCTTCCACCAGAGGCTGGCCGAGCGGCTCCACCGGTTCGTCATGGGCCTCGCCGTCTGGGACCGGCTGGAGGACGCCGAACGCGGCCGCCTCCTCGCCACCCTGATCGACGCGGCGCCGCAGGCGGCCACCCGCCGGTTCGAGGAGCACTTCCGGCGGCTCGGCGCCGAGTTCCCCGAGGTCGCCTTCTGGGCGGACCGCCAGGACCACCGGGCCACCCGGGCGGAGATCGGCCGGGTCGAGGCGAGCCTGTCCGGCCTCCAGCGGATCCTCGACGAGGTCGCCGCCGGCCGCCTGCCGGACGACCGCCGGGCCGGGCTGGCCCGCCGGTACCGGGCCCGGCTCGGCCGCCCGATCACCGACTCGGGCGGCGCGCCTCCCGGCATGGTGATCCCGGCTCTCGAACACGCCTACGTCAACCCGTGTTTCCGCGTCCGTTCCGCGGGCGCCTCCGCGCGGGTCGGCGACGAGTCATGGTGGCGGGACGCGCACGTCCGCGACGACCTCCAGGAATTCCTGGCCGGCCAGCTGACGTCGCCGGACCTGGTGTCGTCCCCGCTCCTCCTGCTCGGCCAGCCCGGGTCCGGGAAGTCGGCGCTGACCCAGGTCCTGGCGGCGCGGCTGCCCGAGACCGATTTCATGGTCGTCCGCGTCGCGCTCCGCGAGACCCCGGCCGACGCGGACCTCCAGGAGCAGATCGAGCACGCCGTCCGCGACGCCACGGGGGAGACGGTGAACTGGCCGCAGCTGGTCCGGTCGGCCGACGGAGCGCTCCCGGTCGTGATCCTGGACGGCTTCGACGAGCTGCTGCAGGCGACGGGCACCAGCCAGTCCGACTACCTTCAGCAGGTCGCGCGGTTCCAGGAGCGCGAGGCCGACCAGGGACGCCCCGTCGCCGTCATCGTCACCAGCCGCACGGCCGTCGCGGACCGGGCGCGCCTGCCCGCGACCGGCGTCGTCGCGATCCGCCTCGAACCGTTCTCCGACGCCCAGGTCGGCCAGTGGCTCGACACCTGGAACACCGCCAACGCGAGCCATCTCGCCCGGCGCGGTCTCAGCCCGCTGCGGCCCGAGACCGCCCTCGCCCATCCCGACCTGGCGGTCCAGCCGCTCCTGCTGCTGATGCTCGCGCTCTACGACGCCGACTCCAACGAACTTCACAACGACAGCGGCACACTCAACCTCGCGGAGTTGTACGAACGGCTCCTTGTCAGCTTCGCCAAGCGCGAGATCGAAAAGACCAATGCCGCGCTGGACGAGAACACCCTCACCGAGGCGATCGAGGACGAGCTTCTGCGGCTTTCCATCGCCGCCTTCGCGATGTTCAACCGGGGACGCCAATGGACGACGGAACAGGAACTGACCGACGATCTCGCGGCGCTCCTTCCCGAGGGGCCCTCCGGCACACAGACGGGGTTTAAGGCTCCGCTCACACGGGGTCAGACTGTGCTCGGCAGGTTCTTCTTCGTCCACCGGTCACAGGCTCTGACACACGAAAGCCGCCTGAGCACATACGAGTTTCTGCACGCGACCTTCGGCGAGTTCTTGGTAGCCCGCCTCGTCGCCCGCGAACTCGAGGACCTCGCCGCATTCGCCTCGGTCTCCACCGGCCGGCGCCAAGTCCCCGATGACAGGTTTCTCCACACTCTGCTGTCCTGCGCAACCCTGGCCAACCGCGAGCCCGTGATGGAATTCTTGAAGTTCCTTCTCGGCGGCCTGCCCGATCCGACCCAAAGCGTACTCGGCGATCTCCTACTGGACGCGTTCCGCACGGCGCTTCTCCCACAGCAAGTTCACGAGGCGTACGCGCCCGTCCCTCGGACGATCACCGCCCGGCACACCGTCTACTCCGCGAACGTGCTTCTCCTCACGGCACTCGTCCGGCAGGCTGTCACGGGCCGAGAGTTGTTCCCCGGCGCATCCGATCCCGTGGACGCCTGGTCACGCCACGCCCGGCTGCTGAAGTCGCAACTCCCCCATGACAGCTGGACATCGCTGATCGGGGCACTCGACGTCAGCCGGATGTGGAATGACGCCTGGCCCGAGGTTCAATTGGCCCCGAGGTCCCCCCAGCAGCACCTGAGGCTGGATATGCAGTGGACGCTCCGCGGCGAGGAAACGTTCCGGACCATGGAGGAACTTCAACGGGACTCACGGTTTCTATGCGACACCGCCCAGGACATGCTTCTGCACACAATTGAACCGCTCGGCAGCCCGAACGGGGTGGGAGCTCTGGTGCCGGTCTGGTTCACCACCTTCGAGGGCGACCTTTTCTCACCCGCAAATGCTCTCATCAACTTGTGGGCGCAGTCGAGCGTGCTGGAAATCGATATCGCTCGTCTCCAGCGTGCTTACGAGAGATGCCTGGCCTTTACTCCCGGCGACTCGCTGATCAGCATCGTCATGGTCGCTAAACTGCTGCGGCAGCTCGCGGCGGACGCCGACCGGCTACCCCGCGAATGGCGGGCCGGGGTGCTCCAGCGGATAAAGCCCATCATCCGGGCGCACAGCGATTTCCACCCCTGGGCTCGGGAGGCGTTCCACGACTTCGACGTGGACTTCGGCGCCCCGGGCCCGTCCTGAGCCCCGGGGTCAGAAGTCGTCGTTGATGTAGGGGGCCAGCGGCACGGCCAGGGCACTGGTCAGGCGTACCGCGGCGCCCGGCGTGTGCTCGGTGACGGCGCCGGTTCGGGCGAGGGTGGTCGGGGCGGTGCCGCCCAGGTAGGCGGCGGCCAGGTCGGCGGCGGTGAGGGCCAGGTCCGGTGGTTCCGTCGTCTGGTCGCAGGTCGGGGCCGCTCCCGTGGTGAGGCGCCAGCGGCCCGCGTTGGACGGGATGCGGGCGTCGTCGATCTCCAAAACGAACGTGTCCTCGGCGGCCCAGGAGCGGGCGCGCAGCGCGGCGGGGACGTTGACCAGGCGGAGCCACAGGGCGCCGTAGTTCTCCTTGATGGCGACCTGGTCGGGGTCGGTGACCATGTGCGGGAGGAGGTCGTCCACGGGACGGGACGGGGCGTGGACGCGTGTCGACAGGTCGATCGACGCCAGGTACCGCCAGAGCGCGGCTTCGACCTGGGGGGTGTCGGCCACGAGGTCGACGAGCCTGATCGTCTTGGCCGCGCCGGCGCGGTAGACGGCGTAGCCGCCGGGGTGGACGACGACGCGCGGCTCCGTGAAGCCGGGGGCCTCCACGTCGACGGACTGCAGAATGCCGCGCGTCCACCATTCGGGGTCGCGGACCAGTCCGCCCGGCCGGGCGGAGAGGGCCCGCCGATGGATCGGGTCGAGGATCTCGGGTGCGGAGGCGATGTCGATCAGGCGGAGCGGGCCGTCGTCAGGGACGGTGCGGAGGCCCAGGGGCCGGGCCGTGTCGACCTCCAGCCCGATGGCGCGGGTGGCGAGGCCGAAGCCGTAGCGGCCGTAGATGGCGCCCTGGGAGGCCCAGAGCGCGGCCACGGGCCGGCCGGCGGCGCTGGCGTCGGCGTGCATGCGCGCCATCAGGGACGTGAGGACGCCCTGGCGGCGATGGGTGGGCAGCACGCCGACGAAGCTGACCGCCGAGCAGTCGAGGACGGCGCCCGGCACGGCGAGGCGCATCGGGAGCGTCGCCAGCTGGCCGGCCAGCGTGTCGCCGTCGTAGGCGCCGAGGCGCTCGGAGCGGCGGGGCTTCCAGGAGTCGCGCTCGTAGTCGTCGATGCGGGCGTGGAACACCAGGCCGGCGAAATCGACCATGCGGTCGATGTCGGCCACCGGCACGTCCCTGATCTCGATCATGCGTCCACCGTATGCCGGGGCCGCAACCGAATTTCAGCCGCGTACCAGTGTCGCCAGGCACTCCACGTGCTGGGTCATGGGGAAGGCGTCGAAGGCGCGGAGGGTCTCCAGGGTCCAGCCGCGCTCGCTGAAGTAGCCGAGGTCGCGGGCCAGCGTCGCCGGATCGCAGGACACGTAGGCGATCTTGCGGCCGGCGATCCGGGTGATGTGCTCGACGACGTCGCGGCCGGCGCCGGTCCGGGGCGGGTCGAGGACGACGACGTCGGCGCGGCGGACGCGGGCGCCGCCGTGGTGGCCGGTGCCGCGCTTGTTCTGCGTGCGGGACGAGCTGGACGCGCGGCCGAACTCCAGGTCGGAGACGACCTCCTCGACCGGGCCGCGCTCGATGGACACGTTCGGCAGGTCGCGCAGGTTGAAGCGGGCGTCCCGGACGGCCTGGCCGTCCGACTCGATGCCGACGACGAGGCCGTCCGGGCCGATGCGGTCAGCGAGGACGCCGGCGAACAGGCCGACGCCGCAGTACAGGTCGAGGGCGATGTCGCCGGGCTTCGGTTCGAGGGCGTCCAGCACGGCGTCGGCGAGGAACTGCGCGGCGCCCGGGTGGACCTGCCAGAAACCGCTGCCGCTCACCTGGAACAGCCGCCCCGACACCTCCTCGCGGACGTAGGGGAGCGCGGAGCCCGGCTCCGGCTTGCCGCGGACGAGCCGGACCGGCACGTCCAGCCGCGGCACCTTGATCTTGCGGCGGTCGCGTCCGCGCAGGGCGACGAGGCGGTCGCCGGTGGTGGCGGACACGATGCCCTCGACGCCGGACGCGCCCGGCCAGCGTTTGCGCTCGATGCCCATCAGCTCGACGCCCGGGTGGGCGATCAGGCATTCGTCGATGGGCTCGATGTCGTGGGAGCGGTGCTTGCGCAGGCCCACGGTGCCGGAGTCGACCGAGAACTGTACGCGGGTGCGCCAGCCGAGGCCGGGCGGCGGCACCACCTCGGAGTCGACCGGGTAGGGGACCTCCTCGACCGTCACCGTGCGGGTGATGCCGGCGAGGCGCTGGAGCTGCTCCTCCACCACGGCCGCCTTGAGCGCCCGCTGGGCGGGCAGGGAGGCGTGCTGCCAGTCGCAGCCGCCGCAGCGGCCGGGCCCGGCGAACGGGCACGGCGGCTGGACGCGGTCCGGGGACGCCTCGATGATCTCCACGGCGTCGGCGCGGAGGAAGTTCTTGGTGCGGTCGGTGACGCGGGCTCTCACCCGTTCGCCGGGCAGGGCGTGCCGGACGAAGACCACGCGGCCCTCATGCCGGGCGACGCAGAAACCGCCGTTGGCGACGTTGCCGACCTCCAGTTCGAGGACGTCGGGTTCGAGTTCAGTCACGATCCGAAACATTACCGGCCCCGGGGCGTGCCCCGGTCCGCGGCGGGCGGCGGGACGCGCCGGGGCCGGGCGGTTCGACCCGTCCCTTGAGCCGGTCGGACGACTGGAGCTGCCAGGCGACGCTCGTCACCATGACGCCCGGCTGGAACAGCAGCCGCCCCTTCAGCCGCAGCGCGCTCTGGTTGTGGAGCAGCTGCTCCCACCAGTGGCCGACGACGTACTCGGGGATGAACACGGTGACGACGTCGCGGGGGCTGCGCCGCCGGACGTTCTTGACGTAGGCGAGGACGGGCCGGGTGATCTCCCGGTACGGCGAGTCGAGGATCTTCAGCGGGACGGGGATGTCGAGGGCGTCCCACTCGTCCTGGAGCCGCTGCGACTCCTCGGCGTCCACCGCGACGGTCACCGCCTCCAGCGTGGACGGGCGGGTGGCGCGGGCGTAGGCGAGCGCCCGCAGCGTCGGCTTGTGGATCTTGGAGACGAGCACGATGCCGTGGATGCGGGCGGGCAGCGCGACGTCCTCGCCGGAGGGCACGAGCTCCGCCGCGACCCGGTCGTAATGCCGCCGGATGGCCTTCATCAGCAGGAACAGCAGCGGCATCGCGATGCACACGATGTAGGCGCCGAGCGCGAACTTGGTGATCAGCACGACGACGAGGACGATGCCGGTGAGGGTGGCGCCGAACGCGTTGATGCCGCGGGAGGTCTTCATCCGGCGGCGCTGCGTCGCGTCCTGCTCGGCGGCGAGCAGCCGGTTCCAGTGCCGGACCATGCCGACCTGGCTGACGGTGAACGACACGAAGACGCCGACGGTGTAGAGCGGGATCAGCCGGCTGACGGACGCGTCGTAGGCGTAGATCAGCAGCCCGGCCATGGTGGCGAGGATGATGATGCCGTTGCTGTAGGCGAGCCGGTCGCCGCGGGTGTGCAGCTGGCGCGGCAGGTAGCGGTTCTGCGCGAGCACCGACCCGAGCACCGGGAACCCGTTGAACGCGGTGTTGGCGGCGAGGAACAGGATCAGCGCGGTCATCGCGGTGACCAGCGCGAAGCCGGGGGTGAAGTTGCTGAACACGGTGTGCGCCACCTGCGCGATGACCGGGTCGGCGTCGGTGACCGCCTTGCCGGTGGACGGGTCGACGAGGTGGCTGCCCTGGTCGGGCTCGGCGAACTTGGCGTCGGTGATGTAGGCGAACGCGGTCACGCCGCCGAACATCGTCATCGCGACGAGCCCGAGCGCGAGGAGGGTGGTGGCGGCGTTCTCGCCCTTCGGCTTGCGGAACGCGGGCACCCCGTTGCTGATCGCCTCGACCCCGGTGAGCGCGGCGCAGCCGGACGAGAACGCCCGCAGCAGCAGGAAGACCAGGGCGAACCCCGCGAGGTCCATCTCGTCGCCGCGGACCTCGTAGTGCGCGGTCTCGGCCTCCAGGTCGGTGCCCGAGACCAGCCTGATCAGGCCCCACGCCAGCATGCTGAAGACCGCGAACATGAACAGGTAGGTGGGGACCGCGAAGGCGACGCCCGCCTCCTTCAGGCCGCGCAGGTTCGCGAGGGTCAGCAGGACGACGATGGCGATCGCGACGCCGACCTCGTGCGGCTGCATGAACTTCAGCAGCGCGCCGAGGTTCTCGACGCCGGACGACACCGACACCGCGACGGTGAGGACGTAGTCGACGAGCAGGGCGCTAGCCACGAGGACGCCCCAGTTCCCGCCGAGGTTGGTGGTGGCGACCTCGAAGTCGCCGCCGCCGCTCTGGTAGGCCCGGACGTTCTGCCGGTAGGACGCGACCACGGTGAGCAGGATCACCACCACGGCCGCGGCCACCCAGGGGGTGTAGTGGTACATCACGAGGCCGCCCGCGCCGAGCGCGAGCAGGATCTCCTGCGGGGCGTACGCCACCGAGGAGAGCGCGTCGCTGGCGAAGACCGGCAGCGCGATCCGCTTCTTCAGCAGCTGCTCGTGCTGCTGGGAACTGCTCAGCGCGCGGCCGAGCAGCAGCCGCTTCGTGAGGTCCGGAACCTTTGACACGAAACGAGAGCCTAGCCTTCGGCGGCGACGCCCGTTCTGCCGCACCACCGCCCTCCGGAGGCTGGTTGGGTAGTACTCGCCGGAGGGCATGTGTAGGTTTGCAGCCCGGCAGGGATTCGACGGAAAACGGTCCTCGGGTACGGCACGGCGTCGGCGGCGGCGCAGCGACGACTGCCGTGCGCGGCGCGGGGGGTACAGGGGGAGCGTCCCTCTGGACGGGAAAAGGGAACGGCCGTGCATATCGTGATCATGGGATGCGGGCGGGTCGGCTCGACGCTCGCCCACATCCTGGAGGACAAGGGCCATTCGGTGGCCATCATCGACCAGAGCCCGGAGGCGTTCCGCCGGCTGCGCAGCGGGTTCCGGGGCCGCCGCATCACCGGGTTCGGGTTCGACCGCGATGTGATAGCCGAGGCGGGCATCGAGCGCGCGTCGGCGTTCGTGGCCGTCAGCAGCGGCGACAACTCCAACATCATCTCCGCCCGGGTGGCGCGCGAGACGTTCGGCGTCGACAACGTGGTCGCGCGGATCTACGACCCGCGGCGCGCGGAGGTCTACCAGCGGCTCGGCATCCCGACGGTCGCGACCGTCCGGTGGACGGCCGACCAGATCCTGCGCCGGCTGCTGCCGGAGGGCGCCGAGCCGCTGTGGCGCGACCCGACCGGCGCCGTCGTCCTCGCCGAGCTGGACTCCGGGCACCTGTGGGTCGGCGCGAAGGTCGGCGCGCTGGAGGAGCACGCGGACACCCGGGTGGCGTTCCTGTCCCGGATGGGCGAGGCGTTCGTCCCCCAGCGGGACACGGTGATCCAGGACGGCGACATCGTGCACATCATGGCGAACGCCGACGAGCTGGAGCGCGTCAACGCCGCCGTCGCGGCGCGGAACGGGGAGGACGCCTGATGCGGGTCGCGATCGCCGGGGCCGGCGCGGTGGGCCGCTCCATCGCCCAGGAGCTGCTGGAGAACGGGCACGAAGTCCTCCTGATCGACAAGAACCCGAAGGCCATCAAGGTCGAGATGGTGCCGCGCGCGGAGTGGCTGCTCGCCGACGCGTGCGAGATCTCGGCGCTGGACGACGCGGCGCTGGAGCGCTGCCAGGTGGTGGTCGCCTCCTCCGGGGACGACAAGGTCAACCTGGTGGTGTCGCTGCTCGCCAAGACCGAGTACGGGGTGCCGCGCGTGGTCGCGCGGATCAACCATCCGAACAACGAGTGGCTGTTCAACGAGTCGTGGGGGGTGGACGTGGCCGTGTCGACGCCGCGGCTGCTGTCGGCGCTCGTGGAGGAGGCCGTCAGCGTCGGCGACCTCGTCCGGCTGATGACGTTCCGGCAGGGCGAGGCGAACCTGGTCGAGCTGACGCTGCCGGAGGACGCGCCGCTCGGCGGGCAGCGGGTCGGGTCGGTGGACTGGCCGCGCGACACCGCGCTCGTGGCGATCCTGCGGGAGGGGCGGGTGCTGGTGCCCTCGTCCGACGACACCCTGGAGCCGGGCGACGAGCTGATGTTCGTGGCCGTCCAGGACGTGGAGGACGAGCTCGCCGCGCTGCTCGGCGGACGCTAGACCCCGGGAGGGAGCCCGCCTGGCCGGCCGGTCAGGCGGGTTCTTCGCGTTCGATGGGGGTGCGGCCGCGGGTGAGCAGCCACACCATCGCGGCCAGCGCGGCGACCTGCAGCGGCCAGCCCATCACGATCTTGGCGGTGCCGAGCAGGCCGCTCTGGTCGCCGTCCGCGAGGTAGATCGGGTACTGGACGGCGACGCGCGCCGCGCAGGGCAGCACCAGCAGCCAGGTCAGCCGCGAGCACAACTTCACGATGCCGGGGTCGGCGCGCCACGCGGTGGGGTCGCCGGTGACCGAGCCGATGATGAAGCCGACGACCGGCCAGCGCACCACGATCGAGAAGATCATCGCGGCGGCGTAGCCGGCGTTGAGCAGGATGCCGGGCAGGAAGGCGTCCTCGGCCTTGCCGGAGCGCAGCGCGAAGAACGCGGCGATGCCGATGCCGACCAGGCTGTTCAGCACGAACTGCGGGCTGGAGCGCTGCGCGATCCGGGCGATGAGCAGCACCACGGCCGCGCCGACGCCGGCACCGACGGCGAGCTTGATGTTCTCGGCCGCGACGTAGGTGCCGGTGAAGGCGATCGTGGGGACGGCGGCCTCCAGCATGCCGCGGACGCCGCCGAGCGCCTTGGTGAGCTGGGCGCGGACGGCCGCCTCGACGGTGTCGTGCGCGGCGGCCTCCCGCTCGGCGCCCGCCCTCGTCCCGGTCACGCTGTGGTCTCGTTCACGCTGTCGTCTCGCCCATCTGCTCTCCCGGGCCCGGGGGCCGGGGGCGTCCTCACGAGCCGCCGCGCAGCTCGTATCGCGGATTGAACATCACCTTGCGGCCGTCCTGGAGGCTGACGAGCCCCTCGGCGCGCAGCCGGCGCCCCGGATCGATACCGGCGATCTTGCGGCGGCCGAGCCAGACGAGGTTGACCACGTCGGTGCCGTCGTAGAGCTCGGCCTCCAGCGCGGGCGCGCCGCCGCGCGGCCGCAGGGTGACGGTACGTAGCGTACCCGCCACGCAGTGGCGCTTGCGCGCGGCGCAGTCGGTGATCGGCGTCGCGCCCTCGTCGCCGGTGGTCTTCTGCAGTTCCTCGGCCTCCAGCTCGGCGTTGCCGGCCGTCATGCGCCGCAGGAAGCGGCGCAGGCCGCGCTTGCCGTTTCCGCGTCCCCCGGGATCCGTCCGGGGAGGCGTGCCGGCCGAAACCTCGTCCATACCTCGAAGCGTATGACATCCGCGGACGAATCGACCCCCCGCCCCGCACACGATCCGGGCCGCCCGGCCGGGTCGCGGCGGACCGGCCCGCCGGCTACGCCTGACGGCGCCGGAACCGGGCGGCCGCCATCGCGGTGAAGTAGCCGAGTTCCGGGACGTTCACCAGGCGCGCGGTGACGAGGTAGAGCACGCCGCCGCCGAGGCCGCCGCCCGCGAGGGCGAGCAGCGCCGGGAGGCGGTCGCCCGGCAGGAGGCCGGCCGCCCAGACGACCGCGACCGCCAGCGCCAGGGCGGGCAGGGCGGCCAGGTGCATGCGGGCGAGGGCGCGCAGGATGCGGCGACCGTCCAGTCCGCCGAGCCGCCTGCGCAGGACGAGCGCGGCGCCGGTCGCGCCCACGAGGTAGAACAGCCCGTACGCGGCGGGCAGGCCGATGACGACCTGCCGCGCCGGGACGAACGCGAGCAGCGCGAACGCCGTCGCGGCCTGCGCGAGGCCCGCGGGAACCGCGATCAGGCCGGGCGTGCGCGTGTCGCCGAGGGCGTAGAACACGCGCATGAGGAGCTGGTGGACGGTGAACGGCAGCACCATCACCGCGAACACCATGAGGACGACGCCGATGCGGCGGGCCCCGTCCGGGGTGAGGCTGCCGTGGGCGAAGAACGTGATCGAGCCGGGGATCGCGAACACCAGCATGCCGAGCCACAGCGGGACGAGGAGGACCGCCGCCACCCGCAGGCCCCGGGAGAAGTCGGCCCGGACGAGGTCGCGGCGCCCCTCGGCGACGTGCGCGCTCATCCGGGGCAGCAGCGCCGTGATCACCGACACGGCGATGATCGCGTACGGGAGCTGGAAGACGACCAGGGCGAACTTGTAGACGGCGAGGCCGCCGCCCGCGGCCGGACCGCCCGCGGCGGCGGCCGCCCGCTCGCCGGCGCGCGTGGCGACGTTCGCGGTGACGAGGACGCCGAGCTGCGCGACGACGATGTAGAGCAGCATCCACGTCGCGGCGCGCGCGGCCTCGCCGAGCCCGGAGCCGCGCAGGTCGAGGCGGGGACGCCAGCGGAACCCGGCGGATCGCAGCAGCCAGGCGAGGACGCCGCTCTGCGCGGCGGTCCCGAGCGCGGAGCCGAGGCCGAGGAGGGTGAGCTGCCCGTCGGTGACGGTCCCGGTGGTCTGCCCGCGTCCCGCGACCCAGAGGAACAGCAGCCCCGCTCCCATCGTGAGGAGGTTGTTCACGACCGGCGCCCACATCGGCGCGCCGAACCGCTGCCGGACGTTCAGCAGCGTGCTCGCGAGCCCGCTCACCCCGATGAAGAAGATCTGGATCAGCAGCAGCCGGGTGAGCAGCACCGCGACCTCGCGCTGCCGCCCGGTGTAGCCGCCCGCGTAGAGGGAGACCAGCCCGTCGGCGCCCAGCACGGCGACGGCGGTGAGGACCGCGAGGGCCAGCAGGACGACGCCGAGCAGCCGCTGCTCGGTCGCCGCTCCGCCGTCCGCGTCCCGCATCCGGCGTTTCATCAGGAACGGGACGAAGACGCTGGCGAGCAGCCCGCCGAGCAGCAGCTCGTACACGGTGTAGGGGATCATCTCGGCGGCCTGGTAGGCGTCGCCGAGCAGCGCGGCGCCGAGCGCGGCGCCGATGACGGCGGTGCGCAGGAAGCCGGTGAGCCGGGCGAAGACCGTCCCGATCGCCATGACGGCGCTGGAGTGCGCGACGCCCGGCGGGGCGGCCTGGGCCGCGCCGCCGATCTCGTCGAACTCGGGGCCCTGCCGGTCGGCGGTGCCCGGATCGGCGACGTCGCCGGGGTCGCGGACGGGCACGAGGCCCGTCTCCGGCTCGCCGGGCGGCTCCGCCCGCTCCGCCTCGTCGATCACCCCCGGCATGAGGATCCGGCGCTTGCCGGACTCGTCCATCGGCACCACCCCCGGAAGCGCCAGTATGCCCGCGGCCGCGCGCCCCCGGCGCCGGCCGGACGGCCGGGCTCGGGGGCGCGCGGGCGGGGCGCCGTCAGCGGAGGGCGGCCTCCACCGCCGGGACGCGGATCGTGCGGCGGGTCGCCGCGCAGGCCGTCGCGCCGGTCAGGACGGCGGCGAGGGCGGCGACCGCGAGGTAGGTCCGGACGTCGCCGTCCGGGACGGCCGAGTCGCGCCGGGCCAGGCCGAACGGCACGATCGTGAAGACCGACGCGACGGTCCCGACGAGCACGCCGGTGACGGTCAGCACCGCCGACTCCAGCGCCGTCGCGCCGAGCACCTGGCCCGGGGTGGCGCCGGCGAGCCGGGTCTGGCCGAACTCGCGCCGCCGGTGCGCGGTCGCCGCGACCAGCGTGTTGACCAGCATGATCGCGGTGAACAGCACCACCATGCCGATGACGACGAAGTTGAGCGTCTCGATGCTCTTCTGCTCGGCCGTCTTGGCGAGGCCGGCCGCGTCCATCGCCGCGTTCTCGGTGGCCTGGAGGTACAGCGTGCCGACGGCCGTCGCGACGAACAGGATGACCGGCGTGACCGCCGCCGCGAGGGCGCCCGTCCGGCGGCGCATCGTGTCCGCCGCGAGGCCGCCGGCCGCCCCGCCGAGCGCCCGCACCGGCCCGGCGGCCAGGGCCGTCACCCGGCGCATGATCGCCGGCGCGAGCAGCGCCAGCCCGATCCCGGCGAAGATGTCGGCCTGCCCGGACGTCGCCATCGCGTCGCTGCCCTTGCCGTCCATCACCGTGACCGTGGTGATCGCCTCGCCGGAGGCGAGCAGCAGGAACAGCACCGCGAACACGATCCGCTTCCTGCTCAGCCGCGCGTCGTCGGCGGCGGCCGCCGCCATCGACTCCGCCGCCCGGACGCGGACGGCGCGGCGCGCGGCGATCAGCGCGGCGGCGACCGCGGACGCCAGCGTGACGCCCATCCCCATCGACAGCGCCACCGGACCGAAGTGGTAGCCGATCCCCGCGGGGACCTGGCCGGTGTCGTGCAGCAGCCCGAGCAGGGCCCGGCCCGCCGCGATCGCCGGGAGGACCGCGAGCAGCGCCGCCGCCAGGGCCAGCCCGGCGGCCTCGCCGACGATCATCCGGCCGAGCTGCCCGGGGGTCGCGCCGACGCTCTTCAGCAGCGCCAGCTCCGCCGCCCGCTGCCGGACCGACAGGGTCAGCGTCGAGGCGACCGCGAAGACCACCAGCAGCAGCCCCCAGCCGCCGACCACGGTCGCCATCGTGGTGAGCGTCTCCGCGGCCTCCCCGGTCGCGCCGCTCCCCTCGGACGTGTCGAGCATCGACGCGAACGCCATGATCATCGTCGCGCCGAGGAACAGCGCGAGGAAGCTCGCCGTGAACGCGCTCGCGCGCTTGCGCAGCGAACGCACCGCCAGTTCGAATACGGCCGGTCCGGACATGTCACACCCCCGTCGTCGTGCGCTGGCGCTCGACCTCGTCGGCGAGATGGGTCATCCGCTCCGCGACGGTCTCGGCCGTCGGCGCCGTCTGGTGGCCGACGATCCGGCCGTCCGCCAGGTACAGGACGGAGTCGGCGAACGACGCCGCGACCGGGTCGTGGGTGACCATCACGATCGTCTGCCCGAACGTCCGCACCGACTCGCGGAGCAGGTCCAGGACGGCGCGGGCGCTGCGGGTGTCGAGCGCGCCGGTCGGCTCGTCCGCGAACACGACCCGCGGCTGTGCGACCAGCGCCCGCGCGATCGCGACGCGCTGCTGCTGGCCGCCGGACAGTTCCGCCGGCACGTGGCCGAGCCGGTCGCCGAGGCCCACCCGCTCCAGCACGGCCCGCGCCCGCGCCTTGTCGACCTTGCGTCCCGCGAGCTTCAGCGGCAGCACCGTGTTCTGCATGACGTCCAGCGTCGGAAGCAGGTTGAACTGCTGGAAGATGAAACCGATCCGCTGCCGCCGGAACCTGGTCAGCGCGGCCTCGCCGCCGTCCGTCAGTTCGGCGCCGTCCACGAAGACCCGCCCCCCGGTGGGACGGTCCAGGCCCGCCGCGCACTGCAGCAGCGTGCTCTTCCCCGACCCGGACGGGCCCATCACCGCGGTGAACGACCCGGCCGGCAGCGACAGCGACACGCCGTCCAGCGCCACCACCTGGTTGCCCTCGGCGCCGTAGACCCTGCGCACTCCCTCAAGCCTGAGCGCCTCGCCGGACGCCTGGGGCGCGGCGGTCCTCGCATGTCCGAACATCGTCCCTTACCTCCGCCCGGCGCCCCCTCGCGGGGCGCCTCGGGAACGAAGCTACGGACGACGGACGCCGCCGAGGATGGGTCCAGCACGCCGATCGGGGTAGGCAAAACCCCACCATCGCCAGGGCGCCGCCTTCGCGGAGCGCACCGGGACCCGGCTAGAGTCGCCTCCGGTGCGCCGGGAAGTCTGGTCGGCAGGTCCCGTCACACGCATGCCGACCGGGAGGCTCCGTGCAGGCCACCGCCGCGATCGTCGTCTTCGTCGCCGCGTACGTCTTGATCGCGTCGGAGAAGGTGCACCGGACGGCGGTGGCGCTCGGCGGCGCGGGCCTGATGCTGCTGCTGCACATCACCGACTCCGAGGGCGCCTTCTTCTCCGCCGAGTCCGGGATCGACTGGAACGTCATCTTCCTGCTGCTCGGGATGATGGTCATCATCTCCGTGCTGCGCCGCACCGGCGTGTTCGAGTACGTGGCGATCTGGGCCGCCAAGCGCGCGCGGGGACGCCCCTACCGGCTGATGGTAATGCTGGTCGTGCTGACGGCGGCGGCGTCGGCGCTGCTGGACAACGTCACCACCGTCCTGCTGGTCGCGCCCGTGACGTTCCTCGTCTGCGAGCGGCTCGCGCTGCGCCCCGAGCCGTACCTGATCGCGGAGGTCATGGCGTCCAACATCGGCGGCACCGCGACCCTCGTCGGCGACCCGCCGAACATCATCATCGCGAGCCGGGGCGGGCTGTCGTTCAACGACTTCCTCGTCCACCTGGCCCCGCTGATCGTGCTGCTGATGATCGTGTTCTGCCTGCTCTGCCGGTGGCTGTTCCGGTCGGCGTTCCGCTACGACCCCGACCTCGCGGCCGAGGTCATGGCGCTGGAGGAGCGGGAGGCCATCACCGACAAGCGGCTGCTCGCGCAGGGGCTCGGCGTCCTCGCCATCGTGATCGCGGCGTTCGTGCTCCATCCCGTCCTGCACTACGAGCCGTCCGTGGTCGCGCTGCTCGGCGCCGGGCTCCTCGTCGCCGCGACCCGGGTGACCACCGAGGAGGCGCTCACCGAGGTCGAATGGCCCACGCTGGTGTTCTTCGCCGGCCTGTTCGTGATGGTGGGCGGGCTCGTCGAGACCGGCGTCATCGGCGACGTCTCCAAGGCCGCCGCCGACGCCACCGAGGGCCGCCTCGGCGTCGCCGCGATGCTGCTGCTGTGGGCGTCCGCCGTGCTGTCGGCGATCGTGGACAACATCCCCTACGTCGCCACGATGAGCCCGATCGTCGCCGACCTCGTCCAGCAGCACCCGGGCGGGGACGGGCACGTCCTGTGGTGGGCGCTCGCCCTCGGCGCCGACCTCGGCGGCAACGCCACCGCCATCGGCGCCAGCGCCAACGTGGTCGTCCTCGGCATCGCCGCCCGCAACGGCACCCCGATCAGCTTCTGGCACTTCACCCGCTACGGCCTCGTCGTCACCGTCGTCACGGTCGCCCTCGCGACCCCCTACCTGTGGCTCCGCTACCTCTGACGACCAGCGTCGGCCGGCCGGCCGGCCAGCCTCTCCAGGACGGAGGTGTAGCGGTGCCGGCGGTCGGGGCGGGCGCGGCCCTCGGCGTGCCGGAGCGCGGGGACCGCCGCGGCGCCGACCATGACCAGTCCGTCCGCGGCGGTCGCGCGGACGGTGTCGCGGGGGTGCGCGAGCAGCGCGACGAGACCGGGGATCGCGGGCTTCCAGGCGGCGTGCCCGAGCGTCCTGGCGGCGGAGCGGACGACGCCGGGCTCCGGATCGTCCAGCAGCCGGATCGCCTGGTCGAGGTAGCCGGGCCGGTCCAGCACGCGCCGCGACACGCGGTGCGCGTGCAGCCGCACCTTCGTCTCCGGGTGCGCGATCAGCGTCGCGAGCAGGTCCGCCAATCCGGGGTCGGCGGCGGCGCCCGACTCCTCGTGGCGTTCGGCGAGCAGGTCGAGCGCGCGTTTGGCGGCCTTGGCCCCGCCGTCGCGGGCCTCGCGGAACAACTCCGCGCGGGACGGCTCGCGGACGGTTCCGGCCGGACGCTCGCGGAGCGCGTCCAGCACCTCCGCGTCCCGGGCGGCCGCCCCCGGCTCGCGGAGCGGCCCGTCGACCAGGACGAGCCGCGCGGCGAGGTCGTCGCGTCCCTCGGCCCGGAGGCGCTCCAGCGTCCGGACGAGTCCGGGACTGCGCGGCACCGGCCTGTCGACGAGGAGGGCGAGCAGGCCCCAGGCGCCGGCGGCCAGGCCCCCGGAGACGGCCTCGGCGACGACCCCGGGGGACGCCCGGCGCAGCGCCCGGCCCGCGTCGGCCGTGGCGGGGCCCCCGTCCTTCCAGGCGGACAGCAGGCGGGGAACGAACCTGTCCAGTTCGTGTGGGTCCAGGTGGACGGCCAGGTTGGCGAACCTCGCCTGGACTGCGTGGTCCGCGTTCTCGCCGTCTCCGGCCAGGTCGGCTTCGGTCGCGTCGGTGAGCGTGCGCGCCAAGGCGGGAGTGACGGGGAGGGCTGCCCCGCCGTGCAGGTAGGCCCTGAGGACGGCGAGCCGGGCCTGCGGTTCGGGCCAGCCGAGCAGGACGCGGGCCGCCGTCTCCCGCCGCTCCCCCCGGGCGTCGTCCAGCATCGCCAGGAGGCGTCGCCGCTGGGCGCCGGAACGGGGCTGGTCCAGGTCGGCGGCGTGCGGCGCGCGGACGTCCGGGACGGGGCGGCGGGCCTCCTCGGCGATCGTCCAGGGCGGGACGCCGAGCGGCTGCAACTCCAGCATCCAGTCGAGGAGGTGGCCGCGCGTACCGGGCGGGGCCTGCGGGAACACGCTGATCAGCGCGTCGAGCACCGCACGCGACGACGCCTCGGCCCGGTCGCGCGCCCGCCGGAGCGAACCGGCGTCGCGGACGGCGTCCCCGAGTTCCTCGCGGAACGGGGACCGGCCTTCGATCGCGTCCTGCCCGATCGCGTCCTGCCCGATCGCGTCCTGCCCGAACGCCTCGCGCAGGACGGCCTCCTGGCCGGGGCCCGGGTGCTCGGCACGCCGGGCGGCGTCCAGCGCGCGCACCAGGTCGTCTCGCGTCGGCGGCGCCCCGCACAGGCGCAGCACGACGAGCCCCGCCCGGCCGAGCCCCAGCCCCCGCGCCCGTTCGGCGAGCGCCAGCCGGTCGGCGCGTCCCAGCCGGGGGACCGCGCCCGCCAGCAGCGCGAGCAGCCGGTCGTCGTCGCCGTCGGCCGCGAGGCCGTCCACCAGCGTTCCGGCGGACCGGGCGAGGACCTCCAGCTCCGCGTCCGGCGAGGGCGGCCGGCAGATCTCCGCGACCAGCCGGAGGGCGCCCGGATCGGCGGCCGCCAGGTCCAGCCAGCGGACCAGCAGCGGGCGGAGCCGCGCGTACGGCAGCGTGCCGGGCTCGCGTTCATGGGCGGCCACGACGCCGCGCGCGATATCGGCGTCCCAGCCGCCGTCGAGGAGGGCGTCCACATCCGGGAACCGGGGCGGCGTCCTTCCCCGGACGGTGACGCCCCGCCGGGCGAGGGCGGCGACCGCGCGCTCGTCGAGCAGGCCGTCGAGGCTCCGCAGCAGCGGGCCCGGATCGTCGGCGCGGTCCGCCGCCGCGAGGACGGTCGCGGCGAACGCGTCGCCGAGGATCGCCCGCAGCGCCTCGCCGATCGCCTCGCGCAGGCCCGGATTGTCATGGCGGCCGAGCCAGCACAGCAGCTTCGGGACGGCCCCCGGCGCGCCCGCCCGCCCGAGGGCGGAGGCCGCCGCCTTCTTGACGTTCATGTTCGGGTGGTCCAGGCAGTCCGCGATGGCCGGCGCGGCCCAGTCCGCCCCGGCCTCGGCCAGCGCCAGGATCGCCTGCCGGACGGTCTGGACGTCGCCGGCGGCCGTGAGCGGGACCAGGCTCGCCGACAGCGCCCGCGCGTCCCCGCCGTCCTGGGCGAGGATCGCGATCACCCGCGCGCGGACGTGCCGGTCCCGGTCGCGGAGCAGCCGGTGCACGCGCGCCCTCGTCCGGCGGTGCGGGGCCCGGACCAGCACGTCCAGCAGCGCCGTCCGCTCGGCCGGCCCGCGGCCCGGACGTTCCAGGAGGCCGAGCACCATGTCCGCGACCAGGGCGTTCCCGGCCTCCGCCGGGCCGGCGGCGTCCAGCAGGCACCGCGGCCGCAGGGCGCCGCGCCGGAACAGCCTGCCGCCCAGTTCGCCGATGGCCGCGACCAGGTCGTCCGGGACGGGCGGGTCCTCCTCCGACACGACGCGGAGCAGCAGGTCGGCGATGGCGGGCAGGGTCGTCGCGTCCCCGTTCGCGGCCAGCCTGCGCAGGGCCGCGGCCGGGTCGCCGGGGTCCGGGTTCGCGCGCAGCAGCGCCAGCTCGCGCGCGTCGGGCCCGCCGAGGTCGTCCGCGATCCGCCGGGGCAGGTCGCGCGGATCGAGGCGGTCCAGGACCGCCGGCCGCAGCCCGGCGTCGCCGCCGAGGTGCCAGAGGATCTCCAGGGCCCGGTGCCGGACCGGCCCGAGGTGCGCGGCGGCCTCGCCGCCGTCCAGGCCCAGCCCGGCGCGCAGGACCGCGACCGTCCGGGCGCCGCCCACGGCTTCGAGGGCGGCGAGGGCCTCCCGGGGCGCGCGGGGCAGCAGTTCGAGGACGGTCTCCTCCGCCGCGGCGTGCCGCAGCCGGCGAATCGCCCGCAGGTACGGCGCCGGGTCGTCGGCGCGGCGCGCCGACTCGGTGATCGCGGCCCCGACCCCGAGGGCGGGGTCGCCCTGCTCGTCGAGCGCGACCAGCAGCTCCAGGCGGCGCGGCAGGTCATCGTCCGCGGCCGTCAGCTCCTTCAGCGCCTCATGCCTGCGGGGGTACAGGACGACGGCGAGGTCCCCCGCGGGGACGGCGTGATCGGCGAGTGCGAGGCCCACGATGGCCGGGACGTCCCGTTCCGCCGGAAAGCAGCCGCGCCGGTGCAGGCCGCCGAGGCAGGCGACGGCGGGGCCCGCGAGCAGCAGCGGGTCCCGCGCGGCGACGGCCACGAGGTCGCCCACGTCGTCGCGGGCCGCGAGGTCGCCGAGGAGCTCCAGGCAGCGCCGGCGCAGCGCGGGCGCCCGGCCGGGGTCGGCGGCGAGGTCCGCGAGGAGGCCGCGATGGCCGTGCCGGGCGGCCACCTCGGCCGCGGCGTCCGCCGGCCCGGCGGCCAGGAGGCGGCGCATCCGCTCGTGCGGGAGCGGGTCGAGCACCGCCCACGGGGCGGCGAGTTCGCGCAGGGCGTCCGGGACGTCGGCGGCGAGCCCCTCGATGATCGTCCGGGCGGCCGCGGCGGGCAGCAGCGCCGCGCGCAGCGCCTCGCGGGCGAGCCGGAACGCCTCGCCCCGGAGCACCCGGTCGGGACGTCCCGCCAGGTGGCGGACGAGTTCTTCCGGGTCGTCCACGTCGAGCGCGCCGATCCGGCGCACCGCCTGGTAGAGCGGTTCCCCGGCGGGCTCGTCCCGGGCGGCGGCCGGCCGGGCGATGATCTCGGCCCGCAGCCGGTCGAGCCGGACGGGAACCGGCGGGTCGGGGGGCGGCGCGGCGGGCATGGAACCGATCCTAGGCTTCGGCCTACCACCGCGACCGGAGGGGCGAGGGATGGAAGAGGTACCTGAGGACTGGGACCGGGCCCTGGCGCTCGTGGCGCACCCGGACGACCTGGAGTACGGGTGCTCGACGGCGATCGCCAAGTGGACCGCGCAGGGCAAGACGGTGACGGAGGTGCTCGCCACCCGCGGCGAGGCCGGGATCGACTCGATGGAACCGGACGAGGTCCGCCGGATCCGCAGCGCCGAGCAGATCGAGGCCGCCCGCCGCGTCGGCGTCGAGACGGTCGAGTTCCTGGACATGCCGGACGGGATGCTGGAGTACGGGCTGCCGCTGCGGCGCGCGCTCGCGGGCGCCATCCGGTGGCACCGGCCCGAGGTGGTGCTGTCGGTCACCTTCCGGGAGGGCTTCGCCGGCGGCGGGTTCAACATGGCCGACCACCGGGTCCTCGGGCTGGCGGTCGCCGACGCGATCAGGGACGCCGCCAACCGGTGGGTGTTCCGCGACCTCGACCTCGAACCCTGGCAGGGCGTCCGGTTCGCGCTGTTCGGCGGATCGCCGCAGGCCGCGCACTACGTGGACGTCACCGGCCACCTGCAGGCCGGGATCGACTCGCTGCTCGCCCACCGCGTGTACTTCTCGAACCTGGGCGCGGAGTTCGACGCGGCGGAGTTCCTCACCGGCATCGCCGAACCGGCGGGACGGGCCGCCGGCGTCCAGCACGCGATGGCGTTCGAGATGATCGGCGGCTAGCCGGGCGGCGGCCGGTCAGCGGCGGGCGTTGGGCCGCTTGCCCTTGTTGTGCTTGCTGCGCTTGCGGGCACGGCGTTTGCGCGTCTTCTTCGACATGCCCCGATTGACCACCCGCCGGGCGGGTCGAGGCAAGGGGCCGGGCGTGCGGCCGGACGCGAAAACCCGCCCGGCCGCACGTCCGAAAAGGCGTGCGGCGCGGGCGGGCCCGCCGGCCGGTTAACGGACCTCGGTGATCTCGGGGCCGCGCTCGAACGGGTCGAAGGTCTCCTCGCCCTCCTCCTCGCCGTCCTGCCCGGCCTCGCTGAACTCCTTGGGGATCTGCAGCTCCAGCAGGTCGCGGGGCGGCATCGGGGCGTCGCCGCGGACCACGACCACGCCGCGCAGCACGTCCTCCAGGACCTGCCACTGCTCCTCGTCCTCGATCGCGGCGCCCTGCACCACGGCCTGCAGGAACCAGCGGGGGCCGTCCACGCCGAGGAAGCGGATGATCTGCGGCGCCCAGCCCTGCTCGACGAACTCGGCCGGGATCTGCTCGCGGACCTCCTCCGGCATCTCGGCGAGGACCTCCTCGGTCAGCGCCGCCGGGACCATCGCCAGCAGCTCGGCGCCGAACGGCCCCTCGCCCTCCTGGGTCTGGCCCTGCGCCTCCTCCTGGATGTCCTTGGCGGTCTCGCGGCGCACCTCGTCCCAGATGCCGCTGCGCTTCGGCGCCGCGAACACCTGGAGCTGCATGGCGCTCTCCTCGTACTGCACCAGGACGGCGACTGGGCGCCCGTCCAGCGGGTTGCCCTCCTCGTCCACCTGGGTGGCCTCGAAGTTCACCTGGAACCCCAGCCCCGGCGCGACCGGGATCTGGAGGGCCCCGAAATCAAGCCGCTGCAGCTCGGGGAAGGAGTCCTCGGAGTCCCAGGGGCCGCCCTCGGCGGACTCCGCCGCGGCGGGAGCCTCCTCGGTGGTCTCCGCCGGCTCCTCGGTCGCCTCGGCGCCCTTCTCGGGCTCCTCGGCCTGCCGGCGACGTCCAAAAGCCACGACTCACGCTCCTTCTCGACTGTGCTCGTTGTTCCCGAATGCCGGCGCGGCGCCGACTCCGCCGGTGGAGCCGAAGCCGTCGGCGCCGCGCGCCGTCCCGGGAAGTCCGGTGACCTCGTGGAACACCGCCCGCTCCACCCGCTGCACGACCATCTGCGCGATGCGGTCTCCGCGCCGCAGTGTCACCGTGGCGCGGGGGTCGGTGTTCAGCAGGGTCACCTTGATCTCACCCCGATAGCCGGCGTCGACCGTCCCGGGTGCGTTCACTATGGTCACTCCCAACTTAGCGCCCAATCCGGACCGGGGGTGAATGAAAGCGGCGTAGCCGTCCGGCAGCGCGATCGCCATCCCGGTGGGGACGACGGCGCGCTCTCCCGGCGGCAGCTCGACGTCCACGGCCGCGACCAGATCGGCGCCCGCGTCGCCCGGGTGCGCGTACGCGGGCAGGGGCAGCTCGGGATCCAGGCGCTGGATCAGCACATCGACCTTGCTCACGGGATCCCACCTCAACGCGTGCCTGCCGGAGAACCACACGACCCTATCCGCGGCGCCGTGCCCGGCCGCCGCTGAAACGCCGCCGCCGCGCGAGTCCGGCAGTTGACCCTACCCGTTCCCGAGCGTGACCACTTCCGGAAGGTTTGGCCGCCAGGGGGCGGCTTACGCGTAGCGTCACGTCTGTTACCCGCGGTGCTTATGTGGGAATTGCGTCCCGCAGGAAGGGTGCGGCATGGGTTCACCGGAAGGCGACGTCACCCACCGGTCGCTGGACGGCGTGCGAGTGCGCCTCACCGGCGCGCACGATCTCGGGCGGCCGTGCACGTCGGTCGCGCGGATCGCCGAGCGCGGCCGGCTCCACGAGATCTCCAGCGGGACCCGCTCGGACGCGCTGGCCTGGGCCGAGGACATCGGCGTCGACCGCTTCGAGGAGGAGTTCCGCATCCAGGGCGGACGGCTGCGGGTCGGCCGGACGGCGACCCGCGACCGCGACACCGGAACCAGCGACCCCGTCCTCGCCGCCGTGTGGGAGGGCCGCCGGCACGCGGTGTTCACGCACCTCTACCACGGGCGGCCGGCGGACGCCGTGGCGTTCTTCGACACCGTCCGGCTGACCGAGCACGAGGACGGGATCACCGCCGCGCCGCGCGGCCGGGCCCGCCGTCCCGAGCCGGCCGAGATGGTCAAGGAGGTCCCGGGGCTCGGGCTCCTGGAGATCACCGCGCTGAACGCGCGGACGCGCAGGCGGCTGCCGTCGTGGCGCGGCGCATCGGTCGCGGGCGGCGAGCTCTTCCAGGACACCGTGGAGGGCCAGGGGCCCTACTTCCTGCTGGCCCTGAAGTCGCTGCTGGTGACCGTCCTGCCGGAGGAGGACCGGGTGCGCGAGGTCCCGCGGCGGCTCGCCGGGCTGGCGGTCGAGGCGATCCGGTGACCGCGCTGCTCGCCGGGATCGCCGCGGTCACGGTCCCGCTCGTCCTGCTGGCCTCGGTGTCCGGCCAGCTCAGGCGCCCCCGCGCGCTGGCCGCCGCGCTGCGCGCGCAGCGCGTGTTCCCGCGCCGCCTCGCCGGCGCCCTCGCGGCCACGGTGATCGTCGCGGAGGCCGCGGCGGGCGCGGGCGGCGCGGTGGCGCTGCTGCTCTGGCTGGACGGGCCCATGCGCGCGGCCTCCGGGGCGGCCGCCGCCCTGCTGGCCGTCTACGCGCTCTACGGGACGTACGTGTCCCGCACCCGGCGGGGCGTCCCCTGCGGGTGCGCGGGCGACGGCACGCCGATGACCGGCTGGGTCGCCGGACGGGCCGGCGCACTCGCGGTGCTCGCCCTCACCGGCGCGCTGCACGGCCTGCCCGCCGGTCCGACCGCATACGAGATGTCCATCGCCGTCGCGGCGGGTCTGGGGTTCGCGGTGATCCTCTGGACGCTCCCCCGCGCACTGCTCACGGAGAGGAGGGCAACCGGATGAGCTTCCAGAACAGCGCGCTGCTGCTGTCGTGGGTCGCGATCCTGCTGCTCGCCCTGGTCGTCGCCGGTCTCGTCCGGCAGGTCCACGCGCTGGGCCGGGGCGCGCCCGCGACGGCCGGGCTCGGCCCGGCGCCCGGCACGCCCGCGCCCGGCTTCGACCGCCTCGGGCCGGGCCTGCTGCTCTTCCTGGACCGCGACTGCGGCGTCTGCACCGACGTGCTGGCCGCCGCGGGCGAACTCGACCGGCCGCTGCACGCGATCTTCGCGGGGCCGCCGCCGGAGGACGGGACGCCGCCCGGCGTGACCGTGCTGACCGGCGAGCAGGACGGCCTGTTCGCCGGCTACCGCGTCCCCGCCACCCCGTTCGCCGTGCTCGTCGACGCCGACGGACGGGTGCGGGCGGCGCAGCCCGTGGGCTCGCCCGAGGCCCTCCGCGAGCTGACCCTGGAGGCGGTCCGATGATCGAGCTCGACGACGTCCCGCCGCTGCGCGGGCCGCGCCCCGCCGGGGCCCGGCGCGCCCGGCGGCGCCCCGTCCCGGCGGACGAGCCGAGGTTCCGGCCGGTGCGGCGCAGCGTCCTCACCGGTCTCGCCGCCGCCGGGGCCACCGCCGGGCTGAAGGCGCTCGGCGTCTTCCCGCCCGCGCGGGAGGCCCTCGCCTCCGGCTTCCAGCTGGTGGGCTACTACGACATCTATCCGCGCTGCCCCTCCTACGCGGCCAACCACAACTGCTCCCCGGGCTGCGGGCCGAGCTACGTGTGCAGTTGGTGCTGCCGGACGAGCGGCAAGTACAAGGGCTTCCACAAGTCGGGCGTCTCCAACCCGGGCTGGTACAAGCTGCGGCCCAGCCAGTGCTACAGCGGCGGCTACGACGGATGGCTCTGGGCGTACACCAAGAGCTGCGGCAAGTGCGAGAAGGGCGTCACCTGGCGCTGCCACGACGGCTGGAAGAAGTCCAAGAAGGGCAACTGGTACAAGACCATCTGCCGCAAGGCGACGGCGTGCAAGAACTGACGGCCGGGCGGGCGCGGCGCGGCCTGACCGACCCGCTCCTGCCCGTCGCCGCCCTCGCCCTGCTCGCGGTCTCGGCCGCCGCCCTGGACGCCGCCGTCCTGTGCTGGTCGTCCATCGGCGCCCTCGCCGGCTTCGCGCTGTCGGGCAGTGTTTGAACGCGCAACAGCGAATCCGTGCTGTTCTCGCCAGGTTGGCGGGCCCCCGTACGGCAGGGCGAGGTCCTGGCCGTCTTCACCTCCGGGCTGCTGCTCGGAGGCGCCCTGAGCGGCGCGGTGATCTGGCTGCTGTCCGGCCTCTCCGCACCGCTCCCGCCGTGGGCCCGGACGTCCGCCGTCCTGGCCGTGGCCGCGCTCGGCGCCGCCCGCGAGTCCGGCCTCGTCTCCCTCCCCCTCCCGCAGAACGCCCGCCAGATCCCCCCGGACGTGCTCCAGGCCCATCTGCGCAGGGGCACCCTCCAGTTCGGTTTCGAACTGGGCACCGGCGTCCGCACCTACGTCCCGTCCACGGCCCCCTACGTCCTCGCCCTTGCCCTCCTCTTCGTCCATGAGGGCCTCCCGCTCGTCCTTCTCACCGGCGCCGCCTTCGGCCTGGGCCGCGCCCTGAGCGCACTCCTCACCTACATGGCCCGAGACGACCACCGGGACGCCGCCATCACCATCCGGATGCCTCCCATAAAGACCATCACGGCTCTCACGTCGCTTTCCGCCCTGGCCCTCCTGCTTCTCTGACGTCCCCGGCAGGTGGCAGACTGAGGGCGCCCGGCCCCCCAAGGAAGGTTCGTCCGTGTTCTGGTCGCTGGCGGTGTTCCTCGTGTTGCGGGGCTTCGCCGTGGGCGAGTGGACCGGGTCGGCGCCCGGGCAATCGGTGCTGGTGACGCTGGGCGCGCTGACCGTGGCGGGGCTGCTGGTGCTGGCGGCGGTACGCCTCGGGGCGGTACGCCGGGGGCGGGCCGCCGCGCTGGCGCGGGTGCGGACGACGCTGAGAGAACGGACGATGCGCACGGCGTTCCTGCCGCAGCGCGACCCCGACGCGGCGGGACGCCCCCGTCCGAGAGCACCCGGAACGGAGATCGCGGCCGCCTGAGCGCGGCCGGGACGCATCCGACCTCTTCTCGTTCCGGAAGGTTCTCTCATGTTCGATGTCCCTGTTTCGATCGCCGCCGCCCTGGTCACGGGGCTGGCGGAGTTCTTGCGGCCCGTCGCCGGCGACCTCGCGACGGCGCTGGCGATCGTCGTCTTCACCGCGGCCGTGCGGCTGGCGCTGGTCCCGCTGTCGGTGGCGGCGGCCAAGGGCGAGCGGGCGCGGACGCAGTTGATGCCCAAGGTGCAGGCCCTGCAGAAGCGGCACGCGAGGAATCCCGAGCGGCTCAAGCGGGAGATGGCGGCGCTCTACGAGGCGGAGGGGGCCTCGCCGGTCGCGGGATGCCTGCCGATGTTCGCGCAGGTGCCGTTCTTCATGGTCATGTACCGGCTGTTCGTGTCCGCCACCGTGGCGGGGCACCAGAACGCGCTGCTCGCGCACACGCTGCTCGCGGCGCCGCTGGGGCAGAACTGGATCGGGGTCCTCGGCGGGGGCCTGCTCGCGCCGCCCTCGCTGGTGTTCATCGGACTGTTCGTCCTGCTGGGCGCGGTGGCCGTGTGGTCGTCACGGCGGGTCTCGGCCGAGGGGCCGATGGGCGCGGTGGCGCGGGTGATGCCGTTCGGGACGGTCGTCTTCGCGGCGTTCGTGCCGCTGGCGGCGGGTCTGTACCTGCTGACGTCGGGGGCGTGGGCGGCGGCGGAGCGGGCCGTGCTGCGGCGGCGGATCGCGGCGGTCGGCTGATTCCCCTTGACGGCGTCACCGCTATCTCGGTTCGATAGAAACCGAACCAGATTCTGATGCGAGGACGGTGCGCGGTGACGACGACGGTGCCGGAGCCCGGCAAGCTGAGCGTGGCGGACCTGGCCTTCTGGTCCCTGCCGCCGGAGCGGCGGCTGGCCGAGTTCGCCGAGCTGCGGCGGCGCGAGCATCCGAGGTTCCTGCCGGAGCTGAAGCTGCCGTTCGTCAAGCAGGGCCCCGGCTTCTACGCGCTGGCCAGGCACGCCGACGTCGTCGAGGCCAGCCGCTCGCCGCAGATCTTCAGCAGCGAGCCGTGCTCCAACAGCATCGCCGACATGCCGCAGTACCTGGCCCGCTACTTCGGGTCGATGATCAACATGGACGACCCGCGGCACGCCAAGATCCGCAAGATCGTGTCGCGGGCGTTCACCCCGCGCGTCCTGGAGAAGATGGAGACCGACCTCCAGGCGGCCGCGACCCGGATCGTGGACGACCTGATCGCCAAGGGCTCCGCGGACTTCGTCACCGACGTCGCCGCGCGCCTCCCGCTCCAGGTCATCTGCGACATGATGGGCATCCCGGAGCGCGTCCGCCCGATGGTGTACGAGCGGACGAACATCATCCTCGGCCTCGGCGACCCCGAGTACAGCGGCGGCCGGGACTACACCCGCGACGGCATCACCCGCCTCGGCGCGCTGTACGGGCTGCTCAAGGTGATGGTCGCCGGGTACGAGCTGAACCACCTGGCGATGAAGCTGGCCCGCAAGCGGCGCCGGGACCCCGGGGACGACCTGGTGTCCGCGCTGATCTCCGCCGAGGTCGACGGGGAGCGGCTGACCGACCAGGAGATCGGCTCGTTCTTCATCCTGCTCGTGGTCGCCGGCAACGAGACGACGCGGAACGCGATGTCGCACGGCCTCAAGCTGTTCACCGACAACCCCGGGCAGCGCGCCCTGCTGCTGGAGGACTTCGACGCGCGCATGCCGGGCGCCGTCGAGGAGATCGTCCGGATGGCGACGCCGGTCATCCAGTTCCGCCGGACGCTGACCCGCGACCACCTGATGAACGGCCACCAGTACCGGGCGGGCGACAAGGTCCTGCTGTTCTACAACTCCGCCAACCGGGACGAGGCGGTCTTCGAGAACCCGGACGTCTTCGACATCACGCGCTCCCCCAACCCGCACGTCGGGTTCGGCGGCCCCGGCCCGCACTTCTGCCTCGGCGCGAACCTGGCCCGCCGCGAGATCACCGTGATGTTCCGCGAGCTGTTCACCCGGGTCCCCGGCATCCGCGCCACCGGGGAGCCCGACCGGCTCTTCTCCAGCTTCATCAACGGCATCAAGCACCTGCCCTGCACGTTCTGAGCAGGGCAGGCGCCTCAACTGCCTCGGACGACTCGGACGCCTCGGGGAACGGCGAGCGGGCGCGTCAGGGCGACGGCGCGAGGACGACGTCGACGGTCAGGTCGGCGGGCGCATCCTCCAGCGTCAGGTCGGCGATCCGTCCCGCCGCGGCCAGATCCGGCCGCGCGATGCGCGCCACCTCCGCGCCGCGGACGACGGCCCGCGACACGTCGGCGCGCATCGACGCCTTGGCGTCCGACTTGGCCTTGCGGACCTGGCGCAGCGCCTCGCCCGTCGCCGCGAGGACGGCCGGGTCGCCGCCGCCCGGGACTTCGGCGGCCGACGGCCACGACGCCGCGTGCACCGACCCGCGCCGCCACCACGACCAGACCTCCTCGGTCACGAACGGCAGGACGGGGGCGAACAGCCGCAGCAGCACCGACAGCGCCGTGCGCAGCGCGGCCCGCGCCGACTGCGCCTCCGGACCCTCCCCGTAGGCGCGGGCCTTGACCAGCTCCAGGTAGTCGTCGCAGAACTCCCAGAAGAACCGCTCGGTGCGCTCCAGGGCCCGCGTGTAGTCGTAGCCCTCGAACGCCTCCGTCGCGTCGTGGACGACCCCGGACAGCGCCGCCAGCATCGCCCGGTCGAGCGGCTCGGTGACGGAGGCGTCCGCCTCGACCTCGCCGAGGCCCAGCACGAACTTGGACGCGTTGAGGATCTTGATGGCGAGGCGCCGGCCGACCTTGATCTGCCCGGTGTCGAACGCGGTGTCGGTGCCGGGGCGCCCGCTGGCCGCCCAGTAGCGGACGGCGTCGGACCCGTACTCGCGCAGCAGGTCGATCGGCGTGACGACGTTGCCCTTGGACTTCGACATCTTCTTGCGGTCGGGGTCGAGGATCCAGCCGGACAGCGCGGTCCCCCGCCACGGCAGCGAGCCGTGCTCCAGGTGCGCGCGGACGACCGTGGAGAACAGCCACGTCCGGATGATGTCGTGCGCCTGCGGCCGCAGGTCGTAGGGGAAGACGCGGCCGAACAGGTCGGCGTCGCGCTCCCAGCCGCCCGCGATCTGCGGGGTCAGCGACGAGGTGGCCCAGGTGTCCATCACGTCGGGGTCGCCGATGAAGCCGCCCGGCACGCCGCGCCGCTCCTCGGTGAAGCCCGGCGGGACGTCCGACGACGGGTCGACGGGCAGCGCGTCCTCGGCCGGGGTGATCGGCTCGTCGTAGCGCGGCTCCCCCGCGTCGTCCAGCGGGTACCAGACCGGGATCGGCACGCCGAAGAACCGCTGCCGGGAGATCAGCCAGTCGCCGTTCAGGCCCTCGACCCAGTTCTCGTAGCGGGCCCGCATGTAGCCGGGGTGCCACTCCAGCTCGCGCCCCCGCGCGAGCAGTTCCGCGCGGACGCCCTCGTCGCGGCCGCCGTTGCGGATGTACCACTGCCGGGTCGTGACGATCTCCAGGGGCTTGCTGCCCTTCTCGTAGAACTTCACCGGCCGGCTGATCTTGCGCGGTTCGCCGTCGAGGTCGCCGGACTCGCGCAGCATGCCGACGACGCGCTCCTTGGCGGAGAAGACCGTCTTGCCGGCCAGCTCCGCGTACGGGCCCGCCGCGACGCCCGCGGGCGGGTCGGCGACCAGGCGCCCGTCCCAGCCGACGATCGCGCGGGTCGGCAGGTTCAGCTCGCGCCACCAGGTGACGTCGGTGACGTCGCCGAACGTGCAGATCATCGCGATGCCGGAGCCCTTGCCGGGCTCGGCCAGCCGGTGCGCGAGGACCGGCACCTCCACGCCGAACAGCGGGGTGCGGACGGTCGTGCCGAACAGCTCCCGGTAGCGCTCGTCGTCGGGGTGCGCGACCAGCGCGACGCACGCGGGCAGCAGCTCCGGCCGCGTCGTCTCGATGTAGACGGGGCGCTCGTCGCCGTGGAACCGGATCCGGTGGAACGCGCCCGGCTGCTCGCGGTCCTCCAGCTCGGCCTGGGCGACGGCCGTGCGGAACGTGACGTCCCACAGCGTGGGCGCCTCGGAGATGTACGCCTCGCCGCGCGCCAGGTTGCGCAGGAACGCGCGCTGCGACGCCGTCCGGGACACGCTCCCGATGGTCGTGTAGAGGTGGTTCCAGTCGACGGACAGGCCGACCTGGCGCCACATCTCCTCGAACGCCTTCTCGTCGACCTCCGTGAGGCGCTCGCACAGCTCGATGAAGTTCCGCCGCGAGACCGGCAGCTGGCGCTTCGGGTCGGGTTTCGCCGGCGGCTCGAAGTCGGGGTCGTACGGAAGGGACGGGTCGCACCGGACGCCGAAATGGTTCTGCACGCGGCGCTCGGTCGGCAGGCCGTTATCGTCCCACCCCATCGGGTAGAAGACCGCGCGACCGCGCATGCGGTGGAACCGCGCGACGGTATCGGTGTGGGTATAGGAGAAGACGTGGCCGACGTGGAGGGACCCGCTGACGGTGGGCGGCGGGGTGTCGATGGAGTAGACCTCCCCGCGCGGCCGGGTGCGGTCGAAGCGGTAGACGCCCCCGTCCTCCCAGGCGCGTACCCACTTCTCCTCCAGGCCGTCCAGGGAGGGCTTCGGAGGGACGTGCGGAGTACGCGGCTGATCTGTCATGGGCCAATGGTATTGACATCGGCGCGGATCGCATGCCGATTGCCGGCGGCGACGCGGCGATCACCTCCGCCGCCGGGGGCGGACCGGTCCGGTAGCGTCGGAGGCGACAGACGAGTGGAGGACGAATATGGCGGATAAAGGCGACATCGGCTGGCGGGTGATGGCCGGCGCCGCGGCGTTCGCGGGCGGGTTCGTCGCGAAGAAGACGATCACGATGATCTGGAAGAAGAGCACCGGCAAGGAGCCGCCGACCAACCCCGAGTCGCCGGACGTCGACCTCGCCGAGGCCGTCGGGTGGGCCGTGGTGATGGGCGTCGGCATGGAGCTGGCCCGGCTGCTCGCCACCCGCGCCGTGGCGCACCAGTACGCGAAGGGCACCGGCCAGCTGCCGGCCCACCTCAAGGCCGAGGGCTGACGGCCGCGTCGCCGCGGCCGTCCGGCCCGGCCGGGGGGCTCCGGTCCGGCTAGGGCTCGATGCCGCGGCGGCGGCCGTGGCCGCCCGGGAGCGGGGGCGTGATCGCGGCGGCCTCGCGCAGGTCGTTGCGGACCTTCATCGCCAGGGCCTTGGTCGCGGAGCGGTTGAGGGCGGCGCCCGCGGCGGCCCCGGTGAGGAACGGTCCCATGGTGCTCATGGTGCGGCCGAACGTCCGCAGCATCCGCTTGCGCAGGGCCGACTTGGCGGCCGTGCCGAGGGCGCTGGTGAGCGACCCGGTCTCCAGGGGGTTGATGCCGCGCTGCCGGGCCCACGACGTGACGAACGCGGCGCCGCGCGTCGTGCCGGTGCCCTGGACGCGCACCCCGTACACCTCGTGCAGCTCGGCGATCATCTTGACCTCGATGGCCGCGACGACGAGCGTCTCGGCGGCGAGCTGGGCGGGCGCCGACAGCAGCAGCGGCGGGGCGGTGAACTGCACGGCGGCCAGCGCGCCGCCGGCCGCGCCGACGGCGGTCGTGCCGTTGCCCGCCGTCTTGACGAGCCGGTCGGCGAGCGCCTCGCCCATCAGCCCGTGGTGGTGCGCCTGCAATGTCGCGAGGTCGCGGATCGGGATGTGCGGCGCGGCCTCGACGAGCAGGTCGGCCAGCCACCTGCCGCGCCCGATCCCCGCGGCCCCCACCTTGCGGGCGCTCTGGCCGAGCAGTCTGGCCAGTCGTCCGAGCAGGCGGCCGCGGGTCTCGCGGTCCATGTCCTCGTCGGCGGTGAGCCGTCCGATCAGCTCACCGAGCTCCGTGGAGCCGCCGCCGTGCGCCGGCTCCACCTCGTCATGCCGTTTCTCGATCTCTCCCGACACCCTGCGGCCACTCCCGGTCAGGCGGCGCATTCACGGCAGACCGGCTGGCCGTTCTTCTCTCCGGCCAGCTGGCTGCGGTGGTGCACCAGGAAGCAGCGCGTGCAGGTGAACTCGTCGGCCTGGCGCGGAACCACCCGGAAGGTGAGCTCCTCGTTCGACAGGTCGGCCCCGGGCAGCTCGGCCACCTCGCCGGCGTCCAGGTCCTCGTCGATGATGCTGGCGGCCTTGTCGGCCCGCCGGGCCTGGAGCTCCTGGAGGCTGTCCTCGCTGAGATCGTCGTCGGTCTTGCGTGGGCTGTCGTAGTCGGTCGCCATCTTCTATCTCCATCCCCCTCAGTGCTTTATGCGCCCCGTCGCGCGGATCTAACGCTCAAGGGACCGTTCTTGTGCCCGATCCGGGCGGGAAATTCTGTCACGGTTGGTGACCTGCGACACACAAGGCGCGACCGTTCCCACGAGTGACAGCAGTCACCCGGATCTTTCCTCGTGCTGTGTCTTCCGTCACATACCCGGCGGGTGCCGACGGCCTGGTTCCGGGGCCGGGGGCACCTGCCGGAGTTCCCGCGGCGGCGGGATCATATCGGTCCCGGCGGCGTTGCGCGCGCCGTCCGGCCCCGTGTTGCGGGACGGCCCGACCCGGTCGCCGGAACAGCGAACCAGACTGATCGGTGAAACGTCTGAACTAACGCGATATCGTGCCCGCCTGAAGGTTGGGGGCGGGCCCCCTGCGGAGGTTCGGTTCACCCGGCGGCTCGGTTCGGCCGCCGGGACGGGGCCCGCGGTGGGTCCGGCGCACAATGTCGCGGACATCACTGCGGGTCAATGGAGGGTCAGATGCCGGATGCCGCTCCGCTGGAGCCAGGCGATCCTAGGGCACTCGGACAGTACGAGGTCATCGGACGGCTGGGCGCCGGGGGTCAGGGCGCCGTCTTCCTGGGCAGAGCGCCCGGGGGCGAGTACGTCGCGGTCAAGCTGCTGCACGCGCAGATGGCCAACGATCCGGCCGCACGCGCCCGGTTCACCCGCGAGGTGAGTGCGGCGCAGAAGGTCGAGCCCTTCTGCACGGCGCGGGTGTTCGAGGCCGACGTCCACGGCGACCAGCCGTACGTCGTCAGCGAGTTCATCGACGGGCCGTCCCTGCACGACGTGGTCGCGCACGACGGGCCGCGCAGCGCCGTCGAGCTGGAACGGCTCGCGATCGGCACGGCGACCGCCCTCGCGGCGATCCACGAGGCCGGGATCGTGCACCGCGACTTCAAGCCGAACAACGTGATGCTGGCCTCCGACGGCCCGCGCGTCGTCGACTTCGGCATCGCCCGGACGGTCAACTCGCAGGAGAGCGCGGTCACCGCGACCGGCATGGTGGTCGGCACGCCCGGCTACCTCGCGCCCGAGCAGCTGACCGGCGCGCCGCTCACCCCGGCCGTCGACATCTTCGCCTGGGGCGCGACCATGGTGTTCGCCGCCACCGGGCAGTCGCCGTTCGAGGCCGACACGCTGCCGGTCATCATCAACCGGATCCTCAACGAGGAGCCGGACCTGTCGGCGCTGCCGGCGGGCCCGCTGCGCGACCTGATCGGGCGCTGCCTGTCCAAGGACGCGGGCCTGCGCCCGCCCGCCCCGCAGCTGCTGCTGAACCTGCTCGGCGCCGTCGGCGCCGCGCCCGCCGGCCAGTCGGCCGGGCAGGAGGAGCTGCTCAACCAGGGCACCCGGATCGCCTCGCAGCTTCCGCCGCCGCCCCCGGTCCCGCCCGCGCCGCAGCACCGGCCGCAGCCGCAGATCACCCCGCCGCCGATGCCGATGCACCAGGGCGCGATGGCGGGCCCGCCGCCGCAGCAGCAGCCGATCACGCCGCCGCCCATGCCGATGTACCAGGGCGCGCCCACGCCTCCCCCGCCGCCGCAGCCCCGGATGCCGATGCAGCAGCCGATGCCGCCGGGGCCGGGCTACGGGCCGCCGCCGAAGCAGTCCAGCTCCGCCGGGCCGATCATCGCGATCGGCTGCGGCGCGCTGGCGCTGATCGTGATCCTGGTGGTCGTGGTGCTGGCGATCATCGGCGCCAACAGCGACGACGATCCGGAACCGTACGACCTGCCGACGCCCACGCGGACCTACACGCCGCCGACCGAGATCCCGACGCCGCGCGCGACGGGCGGCCTGGTGGGCAACTTCACCGGCGACGGGAGCCAGCCGGGCGCCGGTTCGGGGAACACCGAGTTCGAGGTCAAGTTCTCCCTGATCTACACGACCGGCGTGGCGACGTACACGTACCCGTCCGGCACGCACGACAAGTGCTACACGCGCCTGGCGCTGCTGTCCTCGGAGGACGACAAGGTCGAGTACCGGGAGACCCCGATGGCGGGGATGGACCCCAAGCAGTGCGCCGCGGGGTACGTCACGTTCATCCCGTCCTCGTCCGGCACCTCGATGCGGTGGGAGTGGCGGCAGACCCAGACCGCGACCAGCCCCTCCGCGTACGGGACCGTGTCGAAGTCCTGACCCGCGCGGAGTGACCCGCGCGGAGTGACCAGTACCGGCGAGAGAACGCCCTGACCGGCCGCCATGGCCGGGCAGGGCGTTCCGCGTTCCGGGGGCCCGTCAGCCGGGCGGGAGCCGGACGGTGACGATCAGCCCGCCGCCGGGGCGGGGCGCGGCGTAGACGGCGCCCCGGTGCGCCAGCACCACCGAGCGGACGATCGACAGGCCGAGGCCCGCGCCCTTGGACGACTCGACCCGGTCGGCGTTCAGCCGCCGGAACGGCTCGAACAGCCGCTCCACCTCATAGGCGGGCACCACGGGCCCGGTGTTCTCGACCTGGACGGTGGCGTAGCCCTCCAGCATCCCGGTCCGGACCCACAGCTCGCCGCCCTCCGCCTCGTTGTGCTTGACCGCGTTCTCCACGAGGTTGGACACCAGGTGCTCCAGCAGGACCGGGTCGCCGAGCGCCGTCCCCTGCGTCAGCTCCGGGTGGACGGCCACGTCGTTGTCGTGCTCGCGGCGGGCCGACTGCTCCAGGACCGTCGCCGCCACCTCGGCCATGTCGACCGGGGTGCGGGCGGTCAGTTCGCGCTCGCTGCGCGCGAGCAGCAGCAGCCCCTCGATGAGCCGCTCGTGCCGGGCGTTGGTGGCCAGCAGCGTCTTGCCGACGGTGCGCAGGTCGTCCGACACCTCGGGGTCGCCGAGCGCCACCTCCAGCAGCGTCCGGTTGATCGCGAGCGGAGTGCGCAGCTCGTGCGAGGCGTTCGCGACGAACCGGCGCTGGGAGTCGAACGCCTGGCCGAGGCGCTCCAGCATCGCGTCGAAGGTGTCGGCCAGCTCCTTGATCTCGTCGTCCGGGCCCTCCAGCGCGATGCGCTCGTGCAGCGTGCTCTCCGACAGCCGGCGCGCGGTCGTGGTGACCCGCTGCAGCGGGCTGAGCGCCCGGTCGGCGACGAACCAGCCGAGCACCAGGGTGATGACCCCCACCCCGCCGAGCGCGAGGAGCGACCGCCCGACCAGCTGCTTCATCGTCTGCTCGACGAACTGGCGCTGGAGCTCGGCGGCCTCGGCGTCGGAGATGCCGAGGCCGATCACCTTGACGTTGCCGAGGATGTTCGCCATCAGGAACGACATCACGAACAGCAGCAGCGCGCCCGCCATGAAGAACAGCAGCCCGTACAGCAGGGTGAGGCGCAGCCGGACGCTCATCCGGCCGGGCAGCGCCGCCAGCTCCGTGAACCCGCCGCCGTCGCCGCGCCACATGCCCTTCGCGGCCGGGGCCGGCTGCGGGAACTGCTGCGGGCCCGGCCGCCGCCACCGCCCGCCGCGCCGGCCGCCGTCGGCGCCGGGGACGGCCGTCGGCTGGGTGATCCAGGAGCCGGTGTCGTGCGCGGCGTTCGGACGGCCGTCGTCGGCGCCGGGGGGCGGCGCGGGCGCGCCCGGCTCGTCGGGGCCGGGCTGGGACGCGGTCACAGCCGGTACCCCACGCCGGGCACCGTCTCGATCACCGGCGGGTCGCCGAGCTTCTTGCGCAGCGTCATCATCGTGACCCGGACGACGTTGGTGAACGGGTCGATGTGCTCGTCCCACGCCTTCTCCAGCAGGTGCTCGGAGCTGACGACGGCGCCGTCCGCGCTGAGCAGCACCTCCAGGACCGCGAACTCCTTGCGGGTCAGCTCGACCGGGCGGCCGTCCCGGGCGACCTCGCGGCGGGCCGGGTCGAGGGTGATCCCGGCGCGCTCCAGGACGGGCGGCAGCGGCGCGGCGGCGCGCCGGCCGAGGGCCCGCACCCGGGCGATCAGCTCGGCGAACGCGAACGGCTTGGCGAGGTAGTCGTCGGCGCCGATCGACAGGCCCTCGACCCGGTCGTCCAGCTCGCCCGCCGCGGTGAGCATGATGATGCGGGCCGGGTAGCGCTGCGCGACGAGCTGCTTGCAGACGTCGTCGCCGTGGATCCTGGGCAGGTCGCGGTCGAGCACGATCACGTCGTACTCGTTGACGCCGGCCCGCTCCAGCGCGCCCGCGCCGTCGTAGGCCACGTCCACGGCCAGCGTCTCCCGGCGCAGGCCGGTGGCGATCGCGTCGGCGAGCACGCGCTCGTCCTCGACGACTAGTACACGCACGGGGTCCCCCTCCTGGTCGGGGCGCGAACCGGCCCCGGGGCCTCCAGATATGCCACGGGCGCCGTAAGACGCCCGTAAACACGCGTTCAGCTCGGCGTACGCCGGGGCGTGACCTCGCGGACGCAAGAATCCGCGAAAATTGCATCCGCGAACAGGTTTGCTTTCAGCTTAGGTCTGGGTAAGGCATGGAAACGATCCGGGAGGAGGCCCATGGGCGAGTTGTCACGCATGATCCAGCAGCGACTCGATGACGCGTACGCGTCGCTGCGCAGCGCCCACGCAGAGGGAGACACCTACCTGGCGGACATCCGTCAGGAGGAGATCAGCGAGCTGCGCCGGATCGCAGCGAACAACGACATCGGCGTCGAACCACCCCGCTGCGACTGATCCCGCATTCTCACGCACGACCTCGCAGGAGCCCGGGACGGCCCGTCGTCCCGGGCTCAGTCGCGTACGGGGTCCAGCGGGGCCAGAAGGGCGTGCAGGGCCTCGAACGTGCCCGGCCCGGCGGCGATGGTCAGCTCCGGGCTCGCGGGCGCTCCGTGCAGCCCCTCGACGCGTCCGCCCGCCTCCTGGACGATCAGGGCCCCGGCCGCGACGTCCCACGCCTGGACGCCGCGCTCGTAGTACGCGTCGACCCGTCCGGCCGCGAGGGAGCACAGGTCCACGCAGCAGGAGCCGCCGCGCCGGATGTCGCGGACGTTCGGCAGCACGCCGGTGAGGATCCGCGCCTGCGCGGCGCGGCGCGCCGCGTCGTAGCCGAACCCGGTCGCGACCAGCGCCGTCCCGAGCGGCACCCGCGCGTTCACGCGGAGCTCGCGCGTGCCGGACGCGGTGTGCAGCAGGGCGCCGCCGCCCCGCACCGCCGTGTACGACTCGCCGCGGCGCGGCATCTCCACGGCGCCGGCGACGGCCTCGCCGTCCACCTCGGCGGCGATGCTGACCGCCCAGTCGGGCAGGTCGTAGAGGTAGTTGACGGTGCCGTCGATCGGGTCGACGACCCACCGGACGCCGCTGTCCCCGGCGCGGGTGCCGCCCTCCTCGCCGAGGAACGCGTCGCCGGGGCGGGCCGCCCGGATCCGCTCGATGATCAGCTGCTCGGCGGCGCGGTCCATCTGGGTGACGACGTCGGTCGGGGACGACTTGGTCTGCACGACGTCCGGGCCGTCCGCGGGACGCTTGTCGACCAGCATCCGGCCGGCCTCGCGCGCGGTCTCGGCGGCGAGTTCCAGCAGATCGGCGGCCAGGCTCATGCGGGTTCTCCCAGGAGGTGGCGGGGCAGGGCGGCGAAGCGCGGGTCGGCGCCGGGCGTGGCGGCGCGGGCGAACGGGAGCCCCAGTTCGGCGGCCCGCCCGGCGGCCTCCACGTCGAGGTCGTACTTGACCTCCATGTGGTCGGAGACGAACCCGATGGGCACGACCGCGACGCCGGTGACGCCCTCGCCGTGCAGCTTCTCCAGGTGGTCGGTGATCTGCGGCTCCAGCCACGGCTGGCTCGGCGGCCCGCTCCGGCTCTGGTAGACGAGGTCCCACGGGTTCCCGGGGGCGGCCCTATCGGCGACCGTCCGCGCCGCCTGCTCCAGCTCGGCGACGTACAGCTCACGGTTGGGCTGCGACAGGGGAACGCTGTGCGCGGTGAAGACCAGGCGCGCCCCTTCCGGGAGGCGGCTGAGCGCGTCCTTGGCGGCGTCCACGAACGGCTCGATGAAGCCCGGCCTGTCGCAGTACACGGGGAGCTTGTCGATCTCAGGGGCGCCCGGGACCTCTTCGCGCGCGCGCGCGATGTCGTTGAGGTACTGGTCGTTGGTGGAGAAGCCGCTGTAGGCGGACGTCACGAACGCGGCGGCATGCCGGATCCCGTCGGCCTTCATCTGCCGGACGGTGTCGGCGAGGTAAGGAGTCCAGTTGCGGTTGCCCCAGTAGACCGGGAGGTCCACGCCGTGGGCCGCGAAGTCGCCTTCGATCCGGGCCTTGAGGTCCCGGCACAACTGGTTGATCGGGCTGACCCCGCCGAACAGGTGGTAGTGCTCCCCCACCTGTTCCAGGCGTTCCCTGGGGATGTTGCGGCCGCGGGTCACGTTCTCCAGGAACGGGATCACGTCCTCGGGCCCCTCCGGCCCCCCGAAGGACAGCAGAAGCAACGCGTCGTACGCCGTCATGCCTCCATCCAACCAGCCCGTACCGGATGCCGGGCTCGGGGTCACTCGTACCGGGCCGCGTACGACTTGGCCAGGTTGAGGACCTTCTGGACGTACCAGTCGGCATGGTTGTAGTGCCACACCGCGTTGTAGAGCTGCTTGCCGCCGCGTCCAGCGCCGTTCGCGCACAGGTACTTGGCCGCGCCCGGGATGGCGTCGAAGGGGTTCATGATGTCGGCCTTGCCGTCGCCGTCGCCGTCCACCCCGTACGCCTTCCACGTCGCGGGCATGAACTGCATCGGGCCGAGCGCGCCCGCGCTGGACCGGCCGGCGTTGCGGCCGTGGTCGCTCTCCACCTGGCCGATCGCGGCGAGGACCGTCCAGGACAGCCCCGGGCACGTGGTGGCCGCCTTCTTGTACAGGTCCAGGTAGCTCGCCGAGCGGCCGCCGCCGCCGGACGACTCGTACTTGCGCTCGTGCAGGTTGAGCACGTTCGTGCCGGGCCCGAGCACCTTGCCGACGGCCTTGACGACCTTGCCGGGGCTCACCCCGGGCGCGTTGACCAGGACCGCCACGTTCGGGACGAGCCCCATCTCGTCGCCGGAGTCCTTGCTGACGAGCATGTCGATGCCGGGCAGGCCGAGGGGGCCGGAGCCGCCCATCGTGAGCTTCGGCATCGTCCGCCCCACCACCGGATACTGGTAGCCCCTGGTGAGCTGCAGCTGCTCGGCGGCCGCCGGCGACACGACGAACCGGTTCGCGGCCAGCCCCTCCCACAGCTCGGTCTTCTTCGCCGTTCCGGGCGGCGTCCAGGACCGGAACGACGAGGGGTCCACGGCGAACACGTTCACCTGGCGGCCCTGGAGCTGGACGGCCCCGCCCGCGACCGCCGTCACGTCCTTGACCCGGCTCAGCTTCGCGATCCGCCTGATCTTGGCGGCGGAGATCGAACTGCCGCCGACGGCGAGCACGTCCGGCGGCACCACCCGCTGCAGCGGCGCCACCCGGCCGCCGGTGGCCACGTTGACCGGGTCGCCGGCCCCGGTCGCGGCCGGGGCGCTCGGCGGCGGCTCGTTGGGCGTGCCGGACGCGGCCGGGTCCGCCTTATCGCTGGTCAGCGCCGCGTACACGCCGCCGGAGGTGCTGGCGACGGTGAGGACGGCGATGCCGCCGATGAGGAACGGCAGCGCCCGGCCGCCGCGCCTCGGCCGCGCGCCGCCGCCGCGCGGATCGCGCCGCTTCTTCTCCGGCCTGGGTCTCGGCGGGCGGGCGCCGGGCGCCTCACCATCGCCGGACGCTCCCGCGACGGGGCCGGTGCGTGATGCTGATGGAGAAGCCACAACATTTCCCAACGAGTCTCGCTACAGACGGTTACCCAGCCGTGGTTACCGGATCGTACGTTATCGCCGGTTCCCGGATCATCCCCCGTCCCGACCCGGATTAAAACGTGAACTTTCCTCACGATCTATAGCCGAGTAGAGTCACCGCATGCCCCCCGAGAACCCCCGAACGTGGCAGAACTGGGCGGGAAACCAGCTGGCCACACCGCAACGCGCCGTGACGCCGCGCACCGCCGACGAGGTGGCCGCGGCGGTGCGGTCCGCCGCCGGCGACGGCCTCACCGTCCGCATGATCGGCACAGGACACTCCTTCACCGGCGCGGCCGTCGCCGAGGGAGTCCTGCTGCGCCCCACGGCCCTCGACGCGGTGCGGTCGGTCGACACCGCCACCGGGCTCGTCACCGTCGAAGCCGGGCTTCCGCTGCACGTGCTCAACCGCGTGCTGGACGAACACGGTCTCGCGCTGGCCAACATGGGCGACATCCAAGAGCAGACCGTCGCCGGCGCACTCCAGACCGCCACGCACGGCACCGGCCGGGACGCCGCCGGGCTCGTCTCCCAGGTCGCCGCGCTCGAACTCGTCCTCGCGGACGGCTCCACCGTGACGTGCTCGCGCGAAGAGCGCCCCGACCTGTTCGACGCCGCCCGCGCCGGTCTCGGCGCACTCGGCATCGTCACGGCCATCACCTGGCAGGCCGTCCCGTCCTTCCTCCTGCGCGCGCAGGAGGAGCCGATGAAGTGGGACGAGGTGCTCGCGCGCGTGGACGAGTTCGACGCCGCCAACGAGCACTTCGAGTTCTACTGGTTCCCGCACACCGAGGGGTGCCTGACCAAGCGCAACAACCGCGTCGAGGGTCCCGCGGAGCCGGTCTCCAAGTTCAGGTACTGGCTGGACGACCAGTTCCTGTCCAACACCGTGTTCGGCGCCGTCAACAGGGTCACGCACCTGGCCCCCGCGACGACGCCCTTCGTGAACGGCATCTCCGCCAAGGCGCTCGGGGCGCGCACCTACAGCGACACGTCCTACAGGATCTTCACCAGCCCGCGGACGGTCCGCTTCAAAGAGCAGGAGTACGCGATCCCGCGCGAGGACCTCGTCCCGGCGCTGCGCGAGCTCCGCTCCCTCTTCGCCAAGCGCGACTGGCGGATCAGCTTCCCCATCGAGGTCCGGCTGCTGCCGCAGGAGGACGCCTGGCTGTCGATGGCCCACGGGCGCAAGAGCGCGTTCATCGCCGTGCACGTCTACCACCGCGACCCCCACGAGGACTACTTCCGCGGCGTCGAGGAACTGCTGACCTCGCTCGGCGGCCGTCCGCACTGGGGCAAGCTCCACACGCGCGACGCGTCCTACCTGGAGAAGGTCTACCCCAGGTTCGACGACTTCCGTGCCCTGCGCGACGAACTGGACCCCGAGCGCCGCTTCGCCAACCCGTACACGAACCAGGTCTTCGGCGACTAGCCGTACTGGCCGTTACTAGCCGGCGGGGGTCTGCGGGACGTCCGCGCCCTGGCCGCCGTCCTGCGGGTTCTCCGTCGGCGCCGGTGTGCTCGGAGCCGTCGGCGCCGAGGTCGTCGGCGGCTCCTGGGTGGGCTGCTCGGTCGGCCGCCCCGTGGACGGGTCCGTCGGCTGGGCCGGCGGGGTGGTCGGCTCCGTCGGCGGGACCTCTCCCGTCGGCTCCTGGCTCGGCGTGCCGCCGGGCTCGGACGGGCTCTCGGACGGGCTCCGCGTCGGGGCGTCGTCCGGCCGGCCGCCGCCCCCGCCGCCCAGCACGTTCGTGACGGTCAGCCCGCGGTCGCTCCGGCCGATGGGCTGGCCGGTGGACGCCTCGATCACCGTGATCCCGGCGATCACGACGGCGAACACCGTCGCCGACGCGATCGTCAGCTTCACCCAGTGCGCCCTGGCCCACTCGACCGTGCTGCGCCACGCCGTCCTGCGGACGACCTCGCGCACGGCGTCCTCGCCCGCCTCGCCGGCGAGCGCGCCGGCGACCGCCGCCACCGGGTCCAGGCGCGTCGCGTTCGGGTCGCCGCCCGGATCGAGCCGGGTGGCGTTCGGGTCACCGCCGAACGGCGGGTCGAAGCGCGTCGCGCCCGGGTCCCCCGACCACACGGCCGTGCGGGTCGGGTCGGCGCTCCTCGCCTCGTCCGCCGCCTCCTCGGCCGCGGTCCGCCGCCGCACCGCCGACTGCAGGTGCGTCAGCTCCTTGATCTGGTCCCGGCCCTGGTCGAGGTAGTGCTTGCCCACCGCCGACCCGGCCGTCGAGATCACGCTCATCAGGGCCGCCCCGATGATCGTCCCGTACACGCCCAGGTAGGACGCCCCGAAAGCGGCGACCGCCGTCGCCAAGGCACTCGCGATCAGCTGCGTCGTGCTCAGATCCGGCAGCTTGCGCGGCATGATCCCGTCTACTCCCGTCCGTCGCCGGCCTCCAGCCCACCCGCCGCCAACCGGACGACGAGCTTCACTCGGCTCTAACCCACACGAACGGAAACTAACTGGAAGATCGAGGTGTTCCAGCCCAAGACGTGACTCTCGCAACGTCCGGCGACTGGCAGCCGACCCGCCCGTCAGGCACAGTGTGGAAAAGGATGCACAAGATTCAGGCATGCCGCCCCCTCGCCGCCCACGTCACCGGCAAGCTAGGTCAGGTGCCCTCTTCGACCTCGTGAAGGGGGCTTCGAGAGCGGCGATGTTCGGACATGCCGGGTACGGTGCTGGCAGCAGGTGTGTCCGAAAGAGAGACTCGGGAACCCGGGGGAAAGGGCACGCATGCGCCCTCGGTGGGCATCGGGCGGCCGACCGTGAGAGCACGGTCGCGCGGTCCGGCGTCCTCCGTGCCATCAAGACAGGGCAGGAAGGACACGCATGCAGGAGCTGCGCCTCGTCGCGGTCAGCGAGGACGGTACGTACCTCGTCCTGGCCACCGCGGGCCGAGGCACCCGGTTCACCCTGCCCGTCGACGACCGGCTCCGCGCCGCGGTCCGTGGGCACTTCTCCCGCCTCGGCCAGTTCGAGATCGAAGTGGAGAGTCCCTTGCGCCCCAAGGAGATCCAGGCCCGCATCCGGTCCGGTGAGACCGCCGAGGAGATCGCCGAGTCGGCGGGCATCCCGGTCGAGCGCGTCCGCTGGTTCGAGGGACCGGTCCTGCAGGAACGCGAGTACATGGCCCAGCAGGCGCAGCGCGTCACCGTCCGCCGGCCGGGCGAGTCCACCCCGGGCCCGCCGCTCGGCGAGACCGTCGAGGAGCGCCTCGGCCGCGGCGGCGTCGACCTGGAAGAGGTCGAGTGGGACGCCTGGAAGTGCGAGGACAACACCTGGCGCGTCCGGCTGTCCTTCTTCGAGGGCGGCCGCCCGCACGCCGCCGAATGGACCTTCGAGCCGCGCCGCCGGCACGTGTCCCCGCTGGACGAGGTCGCCGCGCGCCTCACGTCCGTCGAATGGGACGACGACGACGCGCTGTCCGACACCGTCACCCCGCTGGTCCCGCGCCGCCCCGCGATGAAGGTCGTCGGCGGCGACCGCGACGTCCGTGGCGACCGCGACGTCCGCGGCGACCGCGGCGACCGCGGCCTTCCCGGCGAACCCGAGCAGCACGGGCCGTCCGGTCCGCTGCGCGCCGCCGAGCCGCGCGAGTACATCATCGAGCGCGGCCGCATGGTCGACCCGCGCCCGCAGTTCCGCGAGACGTCCGAGGCCACTCCCCTGCGCGAGGCCGCCCGCCCCGGCGAGCCGTCCCAGCGCCGCGACCACGCGCCGCAGGCGGCCGGCGCCGCCCGCCCGCGCGACGAGGACGAGTTCGCCGAGGCACGGCACGAAGCGGCCGGACCGGGCGGCGCCGCTCAACCCGGCGACGAGAGCGCGTCCGCCCCCGCCGGCCTGCACGACGCGTCACAGCCGTCCGGCACCAGCCGTCCCCGCGACGGACGCGACCGCGGCGAACCCCGCGAGACCGCACGCCGCGAATCCGCCGCGTCCGCCGGAGCGCAGGCCCAGAGCACCGCCCGCCCGCGCGACGAGCGCGACCGCGAAGAGCCCCGCGAGGCCGCCGCCGAGCCGCGGGTCCAGGGCGGCACCCGCTCGCGCGACGAACGCGAACTCCGCGAATCCCCTGAGGGCGCGCGGCGCGAATCCGCCGCGTCCACTGAGGCGCAGGCGCAGAGCACTTCCCGCCCGCGCGACGAGCGCGACCTCGGCGAACCCCGCGAGGCCGCCGCCGCCGAGCCGCAGGCGCAGGGCGCCGCCCGTCCACTCGATGAGCAGGGGGCTCGCGAAGACGTGCGGCGCGAGTCCGCCGCGTCCGGTGAGACGCGGGTGCGGGGCGGCTCGCGGCCGGGCGACGAGCGGGAGGCGCGCTGGAGCGAGTCCGACGTGGCCGACCGTCACGAGGCCCCGCGCGGCGAGCGCGAAGCGCCCCGGGCCCGCGACGAGGACGCGGCCGGTGCGGTGCGGCAGAGCGCGAGCACGGCCGTCGAGCCCGGCGAGGAGCGTGACGATCTCGGCGAGCGCGACGAGCCGAGCGCCGTCCGGGCGGCCGAGGTCGCGGAGCCGCGCGAGGCGTCGCGGGCGCCCAGCGCCCGCGACACGCGGGACGACGAGCGCGACGCGCAGGACGAGTACGACGCGCAGCACGAGCGCGACAGGCAGGACGCGCGGGACGAGTACGACGCGCAGGATGAGCGCGACGCGCAAGACGCGCGCGACGAGCGCAACAAGCGCGGTGACGCGCCCGAGGTGCTCGACGAGGCCGCGTCGGCTCCGGTCGAGGAGACGGCCGAGGAGTCCGAGGAGGCGTCGCGTGGCGCGGCCGCATCCGAGGGGCCCGAGGAGCCGGAGGCGGGCGGGCCCGCGCCGGTGAAGAAGCCCCCGGCGCCGCGGCAGCCCGCGCGGACGCCGGCCAAGAAGAAGCCGGCGAGCCGTCCCACCATGCCCGCCGCCCAGGACAAGCCGGCCACCGGGTCGCCCGCCGCCGCCGCGAGCGGCGAGAGCGCGGCGCAGCGGCCGGCGCGGCGCCGGAAGCCCAAGGGCAAGCGCGCGTCCGTCCCGTCCTGGGACGAGATCATGTTCGGCGCGCGCCGCCCCGAGTAGGCGGCGGGGCGGCCAGGAACGGGGTCACCCACTCGGGGGTGATGGCGGCGGCCAGGGCCACGGCGTCCGCCTCCCGCATGTCGGCCGAGGAGTAGCCGCCGTCGCCCGCGCCGACGGCGGCGAAGAGGGTGGCGAGGCCGAGGCGGCGCTGGAACAGGGTGCGGCGGACGCGCCACCCGACGACGGCGCTGTGCTCGACGACGACCTGCCGGCGGCGCAGCGACCCCGACCGGACGGTGAGGCGCTCCCCGTCGGTGGCGTGGCCGAGCTGGCGATAGCGGTCCAGGCCGAGCGGGACGGCGAGGACGGCCAGCACCGCGCACAGGACGGCGACCCACGGCTGGCCCGCGAGCACGGCGAGCACGGCGACGCCGGCCGGGGGCGCGACCGCGCGGACGACGCGGCGGCTCCGCGCGGCGGGCGGATGCGCGAGCAGCGGGCCGGGGACGTTGCCGACGACGCGGGCGGCGAGCGACTCGGCGACCGGGCGGGGCGCCGCGGGCAGCAGCCTTCCCCGGTGGGCGGCGTCCCCGAGGCCGGTGATGAGGGCGCCGAGGCGGGTCACGCCGGCGAGCCGCTCGAACGGGTTGTCGGTGAGCTCGACTCCGCGCAGCCGGCGGCGTTCGAGGGAGACGCTGCGGCGGGTGACCAGGCCGCGCTCGGCGACGACGGAGCCGTCCCGCTCGTGGACGGTGAAGTCCCAGTTGAAGAGGGTGAAGGCGATCACCGACATGACCGGCATCGCGACCAGCACCAGGATGATCAGCGCGAGGACGAGGGCGGTGGACAGGCCGACCACGTCGTGGCCGAAGTTCTCCACGCGCTCCCGGGTGATGAGGCCCAGGTCGTCCCCGAGGTTGTAGAGGGTGCCGAGCACGCTGCCCGCCACCGCGAACGGGGTCAGCAGGTAGGCGCCGCTGAGCGGGGCGTACACGTACCAGCGGCGCCGCATGCGGGCGAGGACGCGGCGGGGCGGCGCCTGGGCGTCCCGGGCCAGCAGGACGCGGCGGAGCCGCTCGGCCTCCTGCCGGGAGACCGCGTTCAGCTCGCCCTCGCCGCCGTCCGCCCCGGCGTCGATGTGCACGACCGCCAGCCCGAGCAGCCTGTGCGGGACGGACGCGCTGATGTCGACGCCGCGGATCCGGTCGCGCGGGATGCTCTTGACCGACCGTCCGATGAGCGCGCGGCGCAGCTCTATGCGGTCGTCGTGCAGGACGTACGTGAACGTCGCCCAGTTCGCGATGTGGAAGACCAGCCCGAAAGCGAGCCCGGCCAAGGTGAAGTAGAAGGCCGTGGACATGCCTCCGACGAGGAGGCCCGTAGCCCCGGCGGCGAGGAGCGCGACGAGTTCGCGGACGGCGCCGACGACGAACGTGAGCGGATGCAGCCGCACGTTCACGTCGCGTCGTCGCGGAGGTCGTGCGCGCGGTGCGCCAGGTCCTCGGCGAGGCGGGTCGCCACGTCCACGGGGAGGCCGGACACCTCGGACGAACCGGTATGGGAGGCCGTGTTGACCTCGATGGTGGCGAGCCCCAGCATCCGTTCGATCCACCCCTGTTTGCTGTCGACGGTCTGGATGCGTCCGACCGGCACGAGAAGCCACTCGCGGCTGAACCAGCCCGTGCGGGTGTAGACGACGTCGGCGCTGACCTCCCAGCGGTGGACGCGGAAGCGCCAGACGGGCGCGACGGTCACCATGAGCAGGCCCGCGCCGCCGATGAGGTAGGGCAGCCAGCCCACGCGGCCGGACAGCCAGCCGGGCAGGGCGTCCCAGTCGGAGTCGCCGACCCAGGCGGCCACGCCCAGGGCGAGCCCGAACGCGAGCCCCCACAGCAGCAGGTACTCGATCGCCCAGTGCGCGATGGCGCGGGGCGAGACCCTGTGTTCGGGCGGCCGCAGCCGCGGCGGGCGCGGCCCCCCGCCGTCCTCCTGGTGACCGCGCCGCACCGTCGTCACACCGCGAGTTTAGAACGCCGGAGGCGCCCTCCAGCCTCTTCCGGCACGGCGGACCGCCGCACGCGGCGGCACGATCGCGCCGCCCCCAGCGTTTTGTCAGTGGCGCGTGCGAGGTTGGACACTTCTCGCGCGACTGGCAGAGCTTGGCAGGGGCGGCGGAAAAAATCGAATGCACACCACCCCGGACAACGCATATTTTGGCTGGTCCCCCTCCCGCGGGGGCACAGACGTCCGGCGAACGGATCACCAGGAGATCACATGACCTACGCGATCCAGGCCGAGGGCCTGGAGAAGCGGTTCGGTGAGACCCAGGCGCTGGCCGGCGTCTCGCTCACCGCCGAGCCCGGAACGGTCCTCGGCGTGCTGGGGCCGAACGGCGCCGGCAAGACGACGATGACCCGCATCCTCGCCACACTGATCGAGCCGACCGCCGGCGACGCCCGGGTCGGCGGGTTCGACGTGGTGCGGGACGCGCACAAGGTGCGCCAGCTCATCGGCCTGACCGGGCAGTACGCCGGGGTCGACGAGATGCTGACCGGCACCGAGAACCTCGTGCTGATCGGGCGGCTGCTCGGCATCCCGCGCAGGGCGTCCAAGGCGCGCGCCGCCGAGCTCCTGGAGCGGTTCCAGCTCACCGACGCCGCCGAGCGCGCCGCGAAGACGTACTCGGGCGGGATGCGCCGCCGGCTCGACCTGGCGGCGAGCCTGGTCGGACGCCCGCAGATCCTCTTCCTGGACGAGCCGACCACCGGCCTCGACCCGCGCAGCCGCAACGGCCTGTGGGACATCGTCCGCGGCCTGACCGACGACGGCGTCACCGTCCTGCTCACCACGCAGTACCTGGAGGAGGCCGACCAGCTGGCCGACGACATCATCGTCATCGACCGCGGCGAGGCCATCGCGCACGGCACGTCCGACATGCTGAAATCCCAGGTCGGCGGCCAGGTGCTGGAGGTGCGCCCGGTCAAGGAGACCGACGGCGGCACCGTGGCGCGGATCGTCGGCGAGCTGGCGGACGCCGTCCCCGAGGTGCGCGACGGCCTGATCAGCGCGCCGATCACCGACCCGCAGCTCATGCCGGCGGTGGTCCGCCGCCTCGACGACGCGGGCGTCGCCGTGGGCGAGCTGTCGCTCCGCAAGTCCAGCCTGGACGAGGTGTTCTTCGCCCTCACCGGCCACCACACCGACGACATCGACGCCGAGGCCGGCGAGCTGGCCCAGTCCGCCGACAAGGAAGGGGCGTCGACATGACCACCGCGTCACTCGCGCCGGAGCACCTGTCCAAGCGGGTCGCCCCCGGCACGGCCGTGCGCAACACGGCCACCCTGGCCTGGCGCAACCTCGTCCAGATCAAGCACAACCCGATGGAACTGCTGGACCTGTCCATCCAGCCCATCATGTTCGTGCTGCTGTTCGCCTACGTGTTCGGCCCGCCGATGGAGGGCAGCGTTGAGGCCTACCTGCCCGTCGTGATCCCCGGGATCATCGCGCAGAACGCCCTGTTCGCCGGGATGAGCACCGGTTTCGGGCTGAACACCGACATCACCAAGGGCGTGTTCGACCGGTTCCGGAGCCTGCCGATCGCCCGCAGCGCCCCGCTCGCCGGGCGGATCATCGCGGACACCGTCAAGCAGGCGTGGTCGATGGTGATCCTGCTGCTGGTCGGCTTCGCCATCGGCTTCCGGGTCGAGACGAACGTGCTCGCGCTGGTCACTGCGTTCCTGCTCCTGCTGACCTTCGCGGTCCTGTTCTCCTGGACGTCGGTCTACATCGCGATGAAGGTCAACGAGCCGGAGAAGGTGCAGATCTTCGGGTTCGTGGTGATCTTCCCGCTGAGCTTCCTCAGCACCGCGTTCATCAAGTCGACCGAGGGCATACCCGGCCCGGTGGCGTACGTCATGGACAACAGCCCGGTGACGCACCTGGTCGAGGCCATGCGCGGTCTCCTGGTGGGCGGCCCCGTCCTCGAACACTCCTTGATCGCCCTGGCCTGGGGCGTCGGCATCTCCCTGGTCTTCGCCCCGCTCTCCCTCCAAGCCTTCAAGAAGCGCGCGTGATCGTGCGGGGGCGCCCCTCGGAACGCTGACCCCGAGCCGTCCGATCCCCGCCGCGGTGCTCATCGCGGCGGGGACGGCGCGGGAGGCGGCGCGGAGACGGCGAAGAGGCGGTTCGGAGACGCGGCTGCGCTTCGCTGACTCGTGAACCGATCCTCCAAGCTTGGAGCAGGGCATGAAACCGATCAGAGTACTCGGGGTGGCGCTGGCCGCCGGGGCCGCGCTGGCGGCCGTGAACCCGCCCGCCTCGGCCGATGCGCCGGGTCCGGGCACGCCGTCCACGGCGGTCGCCGATCCGCGGACCGGCGCGACATCGGCCGACCTGGGCGCCTTGGCGCGTCCCCCGTGGACCCGGCTGCGCGCACAGCATTCCAAGAAGTGCCTCGAGATCCCCGGCTGGTCGAAGAAGTCCGGGACGCGCGCCGATCAGTACACGTGCGTCAAGCAGGCCAACGAGCAGTGGGCGCTGTGGCTGATCCAGGCACCGGGCAGCGGGACCGTCCGGCACTACATCTATGCCATTCAGAACCGCAACAGCGGGCTGTGCCTGACGGTCGAGGGCACGAAGAACGGCAGCGCCGTCAGGCAGCGACAGTGCCGCAACAAGAAGTACGGCGACAAGTACTGGCCACAGCTGTTCTGGTACACGCCCCTGCACCAGCTGGTCAGCCAGAACTCGAAGAAGTGCCTCGACATCGCCGGGGCGTCCAAGCGCAACAAGGCGCTCACCAACGTCTGGACGTGCAAGGCGAGCAAGATGAACCAGCGGTTCTCCAACATCAGTTGAGGTGGAGCTCAGGGAGGTCCGGCCGGGTGGCCGGACCTCCCGCTTCGCCCGTGTCCCGCAGACCGAAGTCGGTGAGGATGTCGGGGAAGGTCTTGGTTCGGCCGCGGTCGTAGGCGGTGGTGAAGGCTTCTTCGCCCAGGGCCGTGCGGGTGGCGGACTCTATGGCGGTCACGTCGGGCAGGGAGAGGTCGCGGGTGCCGCGCAGGGCGTCGGCGGTGCCCAGGAGTTCCGCGGCGCGGACCGGGTCGCCGAGGATGCGGGCGCGTTCGGCGTGGCCGGCCAGGACGTGCGAGACCACCGGGTAGTCGCGGGCCCGGACGGCTCCGCGCAGGGCCTCGTCGAGGCGGGCCGCGGCGGCGTCCAGGGCGCCCGTCGCCAGGTCCAGCTGGGCGCGGGCGCAGAGGATCATGGCGCGGAACTGCGCCGGGCCGGGGAGGTTCCGGGTGAGCTCGTCGGCGCGTGCCAGGCGGCGCAGGGCCTCGGCGTCGTCGCCGGAGCGGCGGGCGAACTCGCCCAGCTGGTAGTGGAGGGCGGCCGTCTCCTCGGGCCCGGAGGGCGCGGGGTCGCGGAGGGCGGCGTGGAGGAGTTCCTCGGCGCGGGCGCGTTCGCCGACGAGGTCCAGCACGTTCGCCAGCTTCATGTGGACGTGCAGGATCCCGGCCGTGCCGCCGCCCAGCTCCGCGTCCAGCCGCAGGGCCTCCTCGTAGCGGTCGACGGCGGCGCGGTGGTCGCCGCGGCGGCCGAGGATCTCCGCCTGCGAGCTGAGCGTGAACGACAGGCCCCAGCGGTCGCCGGACTCGCGGAACGCGGCCAGGGCGCGTTCCAGGTCGTCCTCGATCTGGTCGGTCCGCCCGAAGTTGTAGGCGATCTGGCCGCGGATGAAGTGCGCCAGGCCGCGCACCCACGGGTCCGGGTCGTCCAGCAGGGTGTCGATGCCCGGCGCGGCCGAGGCGTCCCAGCCGGCCGCGTACATCCGGACGGTCCGGAGCATCAGCCGCAGCACCGGGTGCAGGGAGGCGCGGTCGAGCCCGGCGCAGATGCCCTCCGCTCGGGCGAGCCAGGCGGCGGCGCGGTCGGCGTCCGGCCGGTTGTCCATCATGGTCATGGCGCCGAGCGCGAGGGCGCGGGCCGTGGTCTGGTCGTCGGGCACGCCCGGGAGGGCGAGGATCTCCGCCAGGCCGTCCGCGCCGTCGCCGAGCCGCCCGGTCAGGAACCAGTACCAGCCGAGCGCCGCGCAGAACCGCACGCCGAGCGGCGCGTCCCCTGCGGAAATCGCCCAGCGGAGCGCCGCGGACGTGTTGTCGAGTTCCGCGGTCAGGCGGCGCAGCCAGGGCAGCTGGCCGGCGCGGCACAGGTGCGGCTCGGCCTCCTCGGCGAGCCGGACGAAGTACTCGGCGTGCGCCCGCCGCGTCGCGGCCTCGTCGCCGGAGCCGGCGAGGCGTTCGAGGCCGTAGGCGCGGATCGTCTCCAGCATCCGGTAGCGGGGCTCCGGGCCGGCGACGGTCAGCAGCGACTTGTCGACGAGCGCGGCGAGGACGTCGAGGACGTCGGCGCGGTCCAGGCCGGGGCCCGCGCACACCGCCTCGGCGGCGTCCGCGGTCGCGCCGCCGGGGAAGACGGCGAGGCGGCGCCAGAGCGTCCGCTCGGGCTCCTCCAGCAGGTCCCAGCTCCACTCGACGGCGGCGCGCAGCGCCCGGTGGCGCGGCATGGCGGTGCGGCTGCCCGCGGTGAGCAGCCGGAACCGGTCGTCCAGCCGGACGGCGATCTGCGCGGGCGTCATCGCGCGGAGCCGCGCGGCGGCCAGCTCGATCGCCAGCGGCATCCCGTCGAGCGCCCGGCAGGTCCGGACGACGTGCGCGACGTTGCCGGCGGTGACCGCGAACCCCGGCGAGACGGCCGCGGCGCGGTCGGCGAACAGCCGGACCGCCGGGTAGGCCGCCGCCTCCTCCGGGCCGGCGGATTCCGGCGGCGGCTCCAGCGGCTCCACCGGCCAGAGCGACTCCCCGGTGATGCCGAGGGGTTCCCGGCTCGTCGCGAGGATCCGGACGCCGGGGCAGTTCTCCAGCAGGGCGCCCGCGAGGCGGGCGGCGGCGTCCAGCAGGTGCTCGCAGTTGTCCAGGAGCAGCAGGAGGCGGCGTCCCGACAGCGCGGAGACGAGCCGGTCGACCGGGTTCGGCGCCGGCGCCGGGCCTCCGATCAGCGTCATCTCGCGGAGCCCGAGCGCGGTGACGACCGCGGCCGGGACCTCCCCCGGGTCGGTGACCGGGGCCAGTCCGACGAGCCAGGCGTCGTCCGGCGTCCGCTCGGCCGCCTCCAGCGACAGCCGGGTCTTGCCGGACCCGCCGGGCCCGGTCAGCGTGACGAGCCGCGCCCGCGCCAGCAGGCCGCCCACCCGGTCGAGGTCGGCGTCGCGGCCGATGAAGCTGGTCAGCCGGGCGGGCAGGTTGCCCTTGCGGACGGCCCCTCCCGGCGGCGGCCCGGGGCGCGGCGCCCCGGCGAGCGGCTGTTCCGCGCCCGCATGCCCGTCGGCGGGCGACGGGGCGGTGAGGGGACGGGCGCCTGGTGCGGGGGTCTGGCGTAGGAGCGACAGGTGGACGGCCCGCAAAGTCGGGGACGGGTCTACGCCGAGTTGGTCCCGCAGGGCGTGCTTGGCGTCCTCGTAGCGGGCGAGGGCGGCGGCCTGGCGGCCCGTCGCGTAGAGGGCGCGCATCAGCAGGGCGGTGACGGGCTCGCGGAGCGGGTCGGCGGCGGCGAGGGCCTCCAGCTCGGGGATCAGCCGCGCGTGGCGGCCGAGCGCCAGGTCGGCGTCCAGCCGTTCCTCCAGTGCGGCGCGGCGCAGGGATTCCAGGCGGGCGGCGGGCGCGTCCGCGAACCGCAGCCCGGCCGCGTCGCAGAGCGCCGGGCCGCGCCACAGCGCGAGCGCCGCGCGGAGCCCCGCCGACCGGTCGGCCGGGGCGGCGGCGCGGCGCGCGTCCCGGACCCGCGCCTCGAAGTCGTGGGCGTCCACGTCCCCGGCAGGCAGGACGAGCCGGTACGCGCCGGGCCGCGTCTCGATCGCGTCCGGGCCGAGCACGGTGCGCAGCCGGCGGACGAGGGACTGCAGCGCGTTCGGCGCGCCGCCGGGCACGCCGTCCTCCCAGAGCGCGTCGATGATCCGCCCGGCGGGAATCGACGCACCGGGGTCGAGCGCGAGCAGCGACCGCAGCCGGGCCCCGCCGACGGCGACGGGCGCGCCGTCGTCCGCCGCCGCCTCCAGCGGTCCCAGGATCGCGATGCGCACCCGCCGATTCTCCCGCACCCGGGGAACGCGGGACGCCCCGGCGGTCGCGGGGACCGCCGGGGCGTCGCCGGGAGCGAGCGAGGCCGGATCAGGCCGCGTTCTCCTTCGCCTTGGCCTTGGCCCTGGCGTCGTCGAGGGCGGCGAGCTGGAAGTCGGCGCGCGGCTGCTCCACGGTCGCGAGCGAGACGGTCTCGCGCTTGAGGAACAGCGCGAGGGTCCAGTCCGCGATGACGCGCAGCTTGCGGTTGAAGGTCGGGACCTTCGCGCCGTGGTAGCTGCGGTGCATGAACCACGCGGGCCAGCCCTTGACCTTGAAGCCGTACGTCTGGGCGACGCCCTTGTGCAGGCCGAGCCCGGCGACGGCGCCGATGTTGGCGTGCACGTACGGCTTGAGGGTCTTGCCGCGCAGCGACCGGACGATGTTGTCGCCGAGCAGCTTGGCCTGCCGGACGGCGTGCTGCGCGTTCGGCGGGCAGAACATGCCCTCCTGCGTCAGGTCCGGGATGGCGGCGTTGTCGCCGGCGGTGAACGCGCGCACCAGGCCCTCGATGGTGAGGTACTCGGTGCCCTTGACGCGGCCCCGCTCGTCCAGCGGCAGGTCTCCGTGCCGGACGACCGGGGACGGCTTGACGCCCGCGTTCCACACCAGCGTCCCTGCCGGGAAGCTGCTGCCGTCCGACAGCTCGATCTGGCCGCCGACGGCGGACTCCAGGTAGGTGTTCATCTTCACGGCGATGCCGCGGCCGCGCAGCTGCTCGGCGGTCCACTTGCCCATGTCGGGGCCGACCTCGGGCAGGATGCGGTCGGCGGCCTCGACGAGCATGAACCGCAGGTCCTGCGGGGTGACCTTGCGCATGTACTTGGTCGCGTCGCGGGTCATGTCCTCCAGCTCGGCGACGGCCTCGACGCCGGCGAACCCGCCGCCGACGAACACGAAGGTCAGCGCCTTGCGGCGCACCTCGACGTCGTCGGTCGACTCGGCGATCTCCAGCTGCTCCAGCACGTGGTTGCGCAGGTGGATGGCCTCGCCGATGGTCTTGAGGCTGATGCCGTGCTCGGCGAGCCCGGGGATCGGCAGCAGCCGCGGCACGGCCCCGGCCGCCATGACCAGGTAGTCGTAGGAGATCCGCTCCGGGGGGCCGGACAGCGGCTGGACGATCGCCCAGCGCTCGTCGTGGTTCAGCTCGGTGACGCGCGCCTTGCGCACGGTGCACTTGGGCAGCACCCGGCGGAGCGGGACGACGACGTGCCGCGGGGAGATGTTCCCGGCGGCGGCCTCGGGAAGGAACGGCTGGTACGTCATGTACGAGTTGGGGTCGACGATGGTGACCTTGACCTCGCCGCGTCTCAGCTCCCGCTTGAGCTTCTTCTGCAGACGCAGCGCGGTGTACATGCCCACATAGCCGCCACCCACGATGAGGATGTGGGGAGCGCCAGAGGTGTCCTCGGCGGTCCTGGCCATTGCGGCCCTCCAATGTCACGGTCGGCTTGTGAAGACATTCACAAGCTAGCCGATGGAACGTGCCCTGCACCAACCGGAAACCAGGAAAGAAACCGAGAACTTCCCGATCCGGCAAACGCAGGGCCCATCTCGGGTGTGAAACACGCCACTCCTTCGCAAATTATGGGATGGAGCGGGGCAAAACACGCATGGCGCAGGTCACCGGGCCCGCCCCCGGACGACCGCGCGGACGGCGCGACGAACCGCCCGTCGCACCCCGCGGAAAGCCCTATGGTTGGGGCGGACGAGGAAGGGGGCGCCGGCGGCGGGACGCGCGCGGCCGACAAGCGGGACCGCGATCACGGCGGCCCGGCGGCGCGCGGCGTACGATCTCGCGCGGGAGCGTATCGATGATGAGCAGAGACCGGCGTCCGATGCTGGCCGCGGCGGGCGCCCTCGCCCTCGCCGGAGCCCTGAGCGGCTGCGGGCTGATCGGCCAGCCGCAGAACAAGAGCGCCGAACTGTCCGAATGGTTCACGGTGACCAGCCCGGTCTTCCACGATGGCGGCGACTTGCCCCCGCGGTACGGCTGCACGACGTACTCTGGCGGGCAGGGAAAGACCCCGCCGCTCCGGTGGTCGGGGCCGGCCGGGACCAAGTCGTTCGCGATCGTCATGGACGACCCGGACGCCTCCGGCGGCGCCTACGTCCACTGGGTGATCGCGGGCATCGACGGGACGGTCAACGAGATCGTCGAGGATGCCCGGCTGGACAGGACCGTCGAAGGGTTGACCACAGGCAAGAAGGCGGGCTACGCGCCACCGTGCCCGCCCAAGGGAGAACGGCATCGGTACCGGTTCACCATCTACGCGCTGGACGATCCGGCACCGTTCCAGAACGGGGCCGCACTGAAGGACTCGCTCCCCGCCATCGCCGAGCACACCGTCGGGCGCGGGCGGATCATCGGGAACTTCGGCGGCGAGCAGGCGCGTTGACCGTGGAGCCTCAGTGCGCAGGGTCAGGGCGGACCCCTCGGGGGCTGGAGCTGACAGGGGCGTGCGGGTCGGCCGGGTTGGCCGATCGGTACGCGCCGTGTGAGGGTAAATGTGCGCGAAGGGTGTGACAACGGTCATAGCGGTCGGACAGAATCGGGTTAGCCCCGGGACGATCCGGACGCTTGCGACAATCGGGACGGACCCGCGGTCCGCGCCGGCGACTCTCGCTGGGCCAAGGCATTGGGTGGTGGCATGACTTCTTACATCGTGGTCTTCGGCCTCATTGTGGTCGTGGTCCTGGTGGTCGTCCTCGTGGCCCTGGGCCTGCGGGCGAGCAGGGCGGGGCGCGACGACGACGACTGGATGGACGACGAGCCCCAGCAGCCGCGAGGCCGCCGCGGAGTCCCGCCGCCCGAGCAGATGGGCGGGCAGGACGACTACGGCCCCGGCTACAACGACGGCTACGACGAGGGCTTCGACGGCGGCTACGACCGCGCGCCCGAGCCCGTGCCCGACCGCCGCGTCGCCGGCGGGCCGCTCGCCGGCGGGCCGCTCGCCGCGCCCACCGCCGCCCCGTCCCCGCCGCCCCCCGCGCCGAGCGGCCAGGCCGCGGACGAGATGGAGGACGACGACTACTGGGCGACGATCACCTTCGACAAGCCCAAGTTCCCCTGGCAGCACGACCGCGAGCACGGGGACGACCGCCCGGAGCCCGACTTCGCCGACCCGCGGCACGCGCCGGGCCCGCCGCCCGAGCAGCAGCAGCCGGTCGAGCAGCCCCAGCTGACCCAGCCGGTCTCGCTCAGCGCCGACGGCACCGTCCTCAACGGGCTGGGCGGCCACCCCGGCGGGCAGGGCGGCGGCACCGGGCCGCAGCAGCTCCCCGCCCCCGCGCACGGCGGGTTCCCGGGCGGCGCGCCGTTCGGCAACGACCCGGGCTCGACGGCGCTCGACCCGATCCCCGCCGACCTCGGCGGCCCGTACGGCGGTCCGGGCGCGCCCGACCAGCAGGTCTACGGCGGGCAGGAGCCGCAGCCCGCGTACGGGGCCGCCGACTACGGCCCCGGCGACCAGTCCTACGGCGACCAGCAGTCCTACGGCGGGCAGGACCAGTACGCCGGGCAGGACCAGTACGGCGGGCAGGACCAGTACGGCGCTCCCGAGCAGCCTCAGTACGGCTCCCAGCCGTCCTACGGCGACTACGGCTCCGACCCGCTGGGCGGGCGCCCGGCCGCCGGGCCGCCCCCCTCCGGCCGCCAGGACTTCGACCTGCCGCTCGGCCCGTCCGTCCCGGGCGGCCCGCGCGGCGGCGACCCGCGGGTGTCCGACCCGCTCGGGCTGCCCCTCGGACGTCCCGAGGAGCCCGCAGCGCCGCAGGCCCCGGCCCCGGCCCCGGCGGCGGCCGCGCACGGCGTCCCCGGCGGCGGGACCGACACCGACGGCCACAAGCTCCCGACGGTGGACGAACTGCTCCAGCGCATCCAGTCCGACCGGCAGCGGACGACGGGCCCGGCGCCGTCCTCCGACCCGGGCGGCTCCTACGGCGGCGGCTCCCTGAACGACCCGCTCGGCGACCCGCTGGGCACCGGCTCCTACGGGACGGCCCCGCACCCCGGGAACGCGCACACCGGAAGCACCGGCAACACCGGCCCGTGGCCGTCCGGCGGCCAGGGCGGCGGCGGGTACGACTCCGGGCTCGGGTCCGGCCAGGGCTACGACTCCGGCCTCGGCGGCCAGCCCGGCTACGGCCAGCAGGGCCAGCAGGGCCAGCAGAGCGACGGCTACCCGACGGCCCCCGCCTACGGCGAGTCGACGCGCTACGACGACCCGCTCGGCGGCGGTGGCGGCCACGAGCCGTACGGCGGCCCGGCCGGCTCCGGCGGCTCCGGCGGCGTCTACGGCGACTTCAGCGGCAGCAGCTACAACGGCGGCGGCGACCCGCTGGCCGCGCCGCACGACCCGGCGGCGCAGGGCGGATACACCGACCCGAACTCCACCCAGGCGTACGGCTCCGGCTACTACGGCGGCTCGCAGCAGCAGGGCGGCGGATACCAGGGCGGCCAGCAGAACGACGGCAACCCCTACGGCAACCGCCAGCCCGCCGACGACTGGGAGAACTACCGCCGCTGACCCCAGCACGTCCCGCCGAGGGCCGCCGGATCTCCTCCGGCGGCCCTCGGCGTATTTCCAGGCCCGCTCGTTACCGGCCACGGGCGCGTGTGCGCGCGTGAAGCCTCGCTAATCATGCTTATATACGGTGTGTGACTCCAAAGCCACGTAACGTGTCCATTTTGCGGCGGGATCTGCTCGCGTCGTTCGTCGTCTTCCTCGTCGCGGTCCCGCTGTCGCTGGGCATCGCGGTCGCCTCCGGCGCCCCGGTCGCCTCCGGGCTGATCGCCGCGGTCGCCGGCGGGATCGTCGCCGGCCTGCTCGGCGGCTCCCCGCTCCAGGTCAGCGGCCCCGCCGCCGGACTCACCGTGCTCGTGGCCGAACTCGTCGAGACCTACGGGTGGCGCGCCACCTGCACGATCACCATGCTCGCCGGGCTGGTGCAGCTCGTCCTCGGCGCCGGACGGGTCGCGCGGGCCGCCCTCGCCGTCTCCCCCGCCGTCGTGCACGGGATGCTCGCCGGGGTCGGCGTCGTCATCGCGGTCGCGCAGGTGCACGTCGTCCTCGGCGGCAGCCCCCAGCAGTCCGCCGTCGCCAACCTGCGGGAACTGCCCGGCCAGCTCCTGCGCCCGGACGTTCCGACGACGCTGCTGGGCGGGCTGACCGTCCTCGTCCTGCTCGGCTGGTCCCGGCTGCCGCGCGGCGGACGGCTGCGGCTCATCCCCGCTCCGCTGCCCGCCGTCGCCCTCACCACCGCCGCCGCCTGGGTCCTCGCCCTGCCGGTGCCCCGCGTCGACCTGCCGGACTCGCCGCTCGGCGGCTGGAGCGCCCCGGCCCTGCCGCACGGCTCGCCGCTCGGGATCGCCGGGGCCGTCGTCTCCGTCGCGGTCGTCGCCGCCGTCGCGTCGCTGCTGTGCAGCGTGGCGGTCGACCGCGTCCGGCCGGCCGGGATCCCGCCCGCCGACCTCGACCGGGAGCTGCGCGCGCAGGGCGCCGCGAACGCCGTGTCCGGGCTGCTCGGCGGGCTGCCGGTGGCCAGCGTGATCGTGCGCAGCACGGCCAACGTGGACGCCGGCGGCCGCACCCGGCTGTCCCCCGTCCTGCACGGCGTCTGGGTGCTCGGCCTCGCGCTGGCCTGCGCGCCGCTCATCGAACGCGTCCCGCTGTCGGCGCTCGCCGCGCTGCTGATCGTGCTCGGTGTCCGGCTCGCCGACCTCGCCCGCGTCCGCGACCTGCGGCACCACCGGGAGGCGCCCGCCTACTACGCCACCCTCGCCGGCGTCGTTCTGCTGGGCCTCGGCGAGGGCGTCCTGGTGGGCGTCGCGATCATGGCGGTGCTGGCGCTGCGCAGGCTGACGCGGCTGGCGGTCCGGACGGAGGAGCTCGCGCCCATGCCGGACGACGGGCCCGTCCCGCCCCGCCGGCACGTGATCGTCGAGGGGACGTTCACCTTCCTCGGCGTCCCCCGGGTGTCGCGGGCGCTGCAGGCGATCCCGGCCGGCTCCAGCGTCGACCTCGACCTCAACGTCGACTTCATGGACCACGCCGCGTTCGACGCCGTCCACCAGTGGCGGCTCGCCCACGAGCGGCAAGGGGGGAGGGTCGACATCGACGAGGTTCACGAGGCTTGGTATGAAAGAGCCGTGACAGGTGATATGACTCAGCCCCGCAAAGCTGCTCCGCCGGCCCGCTGGTGGGCGCCCTGGGCGAACCGGCGGCGCCGCCCCGAGGCCGAGCTCGACGCACCGGAGACGTCCCCCGCGGCGGTGCTGCTGAACGGCGTCCGCGAGTACCACGGCAGCACGGCCCGGCTCGTCCGGCCGATCATGGCCGAGCTGTCGATGAAGCAGAAGCCCCAGCACCTGTTCATCACCTGCGTGGACTCGCGCGTCGTCCCCAACATCATCACGGCGAGCGGCCCCGGCGACCTGTTCATCAACCGCAACGTGGGGGCGCTCGTCCCCCGGGACGGTTCCCGGACGCCGGACGACTCCGTCTCCGCCACGGTCGAGTACGCCGTCAACGTCCTCGACATCCGGACGATCACGGTCTGCGGCCATTCCAACTGCGGCGCGATGGCCGCGCTGCTCGCCGGCGGCACCGAGGTCGAGCACCTGACCGGGCTGTCGCGCTGGCTGCGGCACGGCAACCACAGCCTCGCCCGCTTCCTCGCCACCGACCCCGACACCTGGGACGAGCCGCCGCTCACCCGGCTCTGCAAGATCAACGTGATGCAGCAGCTCGACAACCTGCTGACCTACCCGTGGCTCCGGGAGCGGGTCGAGTCCGGCGAGATCGAGCTGGTCGGCCTCTACCTGGACCTGTCGTCCGCGGACGTCGAGATCCTCGACCGCTCCACCGGCGCGTTCGCCCGCGTCCCGGACGAGGCCCCGGAAACCCGGACCCTCACCTGAAGCGAGTGCGGGCCGTCCCCCCGCCTGGACGACCCGCACGCTCCGTTCCGCTGAGGTCTCCGGCCGGCGCCTTCGCGGGGGCGACCCCGTCCCCCGGCGAGAGCGCCGACCGGAGACCTCCGCTCCGCCATGGACTCGAGGTCAGCGTCCGACCAGTTCGTCGTCGCGGCGCGGGTAGTCGCGCACGTACATTCCGGTCACCCGGCGCGCGCGGCGCGCGCGGCGGTCGGAGGCCGGCAGGAACAGCGCGTCGCGCCGGCTGGCGCGCGAGAAGTCCCACAGGTAGGCGAAGCCCCCCAGCAGCCCGGCGAGCGCGAGGGCCACGAACACGATGATGAACATCAGCGCTCCTCTCCACGGGACCCAGCACCGGTCCCGCCGCCGTCGCCGATCAAGGCGATCAGCTCTTACCAAGGACGGTAAGCGCCGCGTTTCATCCCGTCTGTGTCCCATGACCCGATTCAACGGAGTCCCGCGCCCCAGCCCAGATCAGGGCCGCGTCACTGCGCTCCAGTCCGGACGGTCACGTGACCGCCGTTGCGCAGGTCGTTTGGCCGCTGTGCGCGGGTGGCCGTCGAACGCCGGGCGGGGGTGCCGAGGCGTGGCGGTGGGCCCGGTGGTGCCGGCGCCGGAGCGGGTGGGGGGCGGACGAGTCGGCCTGTAAGCCGGGTTCTGTGGCCGCCGTCCCTCGCGGGGCGGCGGCTGACGGCCATCCATCTCGGGCCGCCGTTGCCGGCGGCCTCCAGCGGTCTACCCGCAGGCTCGGGCGGGCCGCCCTCGGGCACCTGCGCGGGGCCTCTTGCGGGGCCCCTTCTTGACCTTGCTCCGGGTGGGGTTTACCTAGCCGCCCACGTCACCGTGGGCGCTGGTGAGCTCTTACCTCACCGTTTCACCCTTACCACCGCGCGAGGCGGTGGCGGTTTGCTTTCTGTGGCACTGTCCCGCGGGTCGCCCCGGGTCGGCGTTACCGACCACCCTGCCCTGTGGAGCCCGGACTTTCCTCGACGGGGATCGCTCCCCGACGCGGCCGTCCGGCCGGCTCGTCCGCCGTAAGACAAGGTTAGCGGGTGCGTGAGGCACTCACGCACCCCGGCTTCCGGGGTCCGCAAATCGATTTGCGGACCCTAGGGGAGATTCGCGAGGGCCTCGTCCAAGCGGGATTGGGGGAGGGTGTGGTCTTCCATCCGGCCGGAGAGGTAGCGGTCGTAGGCGGCCATGTCGAGGTGGCCGTGGCCGCAGAGGGCGGTGAGGATGACCTTGGGTTCGCCGGACTCGGCGCAGCGGCGGGCCTCGGCGATGGCGGCGGCGAGGGCGTGGGTGGGTTCGGGGGCCGGGACGATGCCCTCCGTGCGGGCGAACAGGACGCCGGCCTCGAAGCATTCGCGCTGGTGTCTCGCCTCCGCCTCGAAAAGGTTCAGGTCGTACATGTGGGAGAGCAGCGGCGCCATTCCGTGGTAGCGGAGGCCGCCCGCGTGAATGGGGTCGGGGACGAAGTCGTGCCCCAGCGTGTGCATTTTGAGGAGGGGCGTGAAACCGGCCGTGTCCCCGAAGTCGTAGGCGTAGCGGCCCCGGGTGAAGGAAGGGCACGCGGCCGGTTCGACGGCCCGGATGTCGGGGTTCATGTTCCCCGCCAGCTTTTCCCGGAGGAAGGGGAAGAACAGGCCCGCGAAATTGGAGCCGCCGCCGGTGCAGCCGACGATCAGGTCGGGAACGTCGCCGGCCAGGGCGAGCTGTTCGAGCGCCTCTTCGCCGATGACCGTCTGGTGCATCAGGACGTGGTTCAGGACGCTGCCGAGGGCGTAGCGGGTGTCCTCGGGGGTCGCGGACTCGACCGCTTCGGAGATGGCGATGCCCAGGGAGCCGGGCGAGTCCGGGTCGTCCGCGAGGACCTTGGCGCCGGACGAGGTGATGGGCGACGGGCTCGCGTGCACCTGCGCGCCGTACAGCCGCATCATCGAGCGGCGGTACGGCTTCTGGTCGTAGGAGGCGCGCACCATCCACACCTCGCAGTCGAGCGAGAACTGGGCGCACGCGAAGGCGAGGGCGCTCCCCCACTGGCCCGCGCCGGTCTCGGTGGTCAGGCGGCGGACGCCCTGGCGCGCGTTGTAGAACGCCTGCGGGACGGCCGTGTTCGGCTTGTGCGAGCCGACCGGCGAGACGCCCTCGTACTTGACGTAGATGCGGGCCGGGGTGCCGAGGGCGCGTTCCAGGCGGTGCGCCCGGATGAGCGGGGTCGGGCGCCAGAGCCGGTAGACCTCGCGGACCTCTTCGGGGATGTCGACGTACCGGTCGCCGCTGACCTCCTGGGCGATGAGGTCCATCGGGAACAGCGGCGCCAGGTCGTCCGGCCCGAGCGGCTCGCGCGTGCCCGGATGCAGCGGCGGTGGCGGCGGCGCGGGCAGGTCGGGGACGACGTTGTACCAGCGGGCCGGGAGCTTCGACTCGTCCAGCAGGATCTTCGTGGTCACGGTCCCTCCCCAGGTCACGGCGCCTATGGGGAGGGTAAGCGCCCGCGGGTCAGGAGGGAAGGTGGTGGACGTCGTTGAAGCCGCGCAGGGTCGCGGGGCCGTCGGCGTACCAGTCGATGGACGAGAGCGCCGCCACGTCGAGGTGCATCCGGTACAGGGCCGGCATGGGCGCGCCCAGGGCGTCCTTGACCAGGAGCTTGATGGGCGTGACGTGCGAGACGACCAGCACCGTCTGCTCGCGGTAGCGGATCTTGAGCTTGTCCAGGGCCGTGCGGACGCGGCGGGACACCTGGGCGAAGCTCTCCCCGCCGGGCGGCGCCGCCTCGGGGTCGGCCAGCCACGCCTTCATCTCGGCGGGCCAGCCCTTGCCCGCCTCGCCGAACGTGAGGCCCTCCCATTCGCCGAAGTCGGTCTCCCGGAAGCCGTCCTCGACGCGGACGCCCAGGCCGGTGACGGCGGCGACCTCGGCCGCCGTGTCGCGGCAGCGGACCAGCGGCGAGGTGACGATCGCGTCGAGCCCGCGGTCCTTCAGGGCGAGGGCGGCGGCGCGGGCCTGGGCGGCGCCGTTCGCGGTGAGCGGGACGTCGCCGATGCCGGCGAAGCGCTTCTCGGCCGACAGCGGCGTCTCGCCGTGCCGCAGCAGGACCGTGGTCGTCGGGGTGGACGACACGGGGCGCGGCGGCGGCTCGGGCTCCCCCGGCGTCTCCTCGACCTTGCGGATCCAGTGCTCGCCGCGGGCCGCGGCGTCCATGGCCTCGTTGGCGAGCCGGTCGGCGTGGGCGTTGCGGTTGCGCGGGATCCAGCCGTAGGACACCGAGCCCAGCGCGGACGCGGCCTCGCGGGCCTCCAGCGCCAGCGGGATCATGTCCGGGTGCTTGATCTTCCAGCGGCCGGACATCTGCTCCACGACGAGCTTGGAGTCCATCCGGACCTCGACGCGGGCGGACGGGTCGATCCCGGCGGCGGCGGTCAGCCCGGCGATCAGGCCCCGGTACTCGGCCACGTTGTTGGTGGCGCGGCCGATCGACTCGGCGACCTCGGCCAGCACCTCCCCGGTCAGCGCGTCCCGGACGAGGGCCCCGTACCCGGCCGGACCGGGGTTGCCGCGCGAGCCCCCGTCCGCCTCGACGACCAGTTTGCGGCTCACAGCCCCGACTCTGGGGTCCGGACGAGGATGCGGCGGCACTCCTCGCAGCGGATGACCTCGTCCTCGGCGGCGGCCCGGATGTTGTTCAGGTCGACGGTGTTGAGGGCCAGGTGGCAGCCCTGGCACGCGCCGCGGAACAGCTTGGCGGCGCCCACGCCGCCGAACTGGCCGCGCAGCTTCTCGTAGAGGGCGAGCAGGTCGTCCGGGACGTCCTTGGCGACTGCGGTGCGCGCGGTGCTGGTCGTCCCGGCCTCGTCGTCGATCTCCCGCTGGGCGGTGTCGCGGCGCGCGGTGAGCGCGGACAGCTCGTCCTGCGCGGCGGTCTGGTCGGCGCGCAGCGCGGCGACCTTGCCCTCGGCCTCCTCCGTCCGCTCCATGATCTCCAGCACGACCTCCTCCAGGTCGGACTGGCGGCGCTGCAGCGACTCGATCTCCGCCTGCAGGCTGGACAGGTCCTTCGCGGACGCCACCTGGCCGGAGTCGAGGCGCTTCTGGTCGCGGTCGGCGCGGGTGCGGACCTGGTCGACGTCCTGCTCGGCCTTCTTCTGCTCCCGCTGCAGGTCGCCGACCTCGGTCTCGGCCGCGACGATCGCGTCGCGCAGCCCGGTGAGGCGTCCCTCCAGCCGCTCGATCTCCGCCAGCTCGGGCAGCGTGCGGCGGCGGTGCGCCAGCCGGTCCAGCGAGCTGTCGAGATCCTGCAGGTCGATCAGGCGAAGCTGGGCTTGCGGTGCGGCTTTCACATTGCTCCTTCTGCGTGGAGGCGCCACGCGTCGGTGACGAGCGTGGACACCCGTGTCTCCAACTTGCCCGCTTCCGGGGAGGACGCGGCCAGCCGCCGTTCGGCGTCGGCCAGCCACGGCCATTCGGTCGCCCAGTGCGCGGCGTCCACCAGGGCCGGTCCGCCGTACTCGGCGAACTCCGACGCGGGGTGGTGCCGCAGGTCGGCGGTGAGGTAGGCGTCGACACCGGCGGAACGCGCGGTGTCGAGCAGGGAGTCGCCGGCGCCGCCGCAGACGGCGACGGTGCGGACGACGGCGCCGGGGTCGCCCGCCGCCCGGACGCCCCACGCCGTGGACGGCAGCCCGGCCGCGACCCGCGTGGTGAACTCCCGCAGCGTGACGGGCTCGGCCAGCTCCCCGATCCGGCCGAGGCCGCGGCGCGGGTCGTCGGCGGCGGGGACCATCGGGCGCAGGGCGCCGGTGAGCCCGGCCGCCCGCGCCAGCGCGTCCGAGACGCCGGGATCGGCCCGGTCGGCGTTGGTGTGCGCGGTGTGCAGCGCGATCCCGTTCGTGATCATCCGGTGGACCAGCCGTCCCTTGGGGGTGGTCGCGGCGACCGAGTGCACCCCGCGCAGCAGCAGCGGATGGTGCGTCACCACCAGGCCGGCCCCCCACTCCAGCGCCTCGTCGATCACGGCGGCGACGGGGTCGACGGCGAACAGGACCCGTCCGACCTCCTGGTCGGGGTCGCCGCAGACCAGGCCGACGGCGTCCCAGGGCTCCGCCCATTCGGGCGGATACAGCTCCTCCAGAACCGTGATGACATGGGATAGACGCACGTCCCGCAGGCTACCGCGCCGAGCCGCTCCCAACGAGCCACCGAGCGTCACCACGGGGCGCCGCGGTCTGTAACGATATGGACGGGACACATGCTCGATGGAGGGGAGAACGCCATGTCGGCCACCGGCGCCGCCACGGAACCGGAGCCCGTCGGACCCACCGCGGAACGTCCGTACATGCCCGGCTACGGGATCGCGGGCCCGGACGAGGGCGGCGGCCTGCTGCCGTGGTCATGGGCCGAGGAGCGGCTGCGCGCCGCGCGCAACTTCTGGGTGTGCACGGTGCGGCCGGACGGACGCCCGCACGCCATGCCCGTGTGGGGCGCCTGGTCGGGCGAGGCACTGCTGTTCAGCAGCGCCGTCCCGTCCCGCAAGATGGTGAACCTGCGGGCGAACCCGCAGGTCGTGGTGACCACCGAGGAGGCCGAGAACCCCGTCGTCATCGAGGGGCGGGCCGAGATCGTCACCGCGCCCCATGAGCTGCAGCGGTTCATCGACCTGGTCAACTCCAAGTACGCCACCCGCTATCGTGTCGATTTCCTGGACCCGGAGGTGAACGCGACCGTAGCGGTGCGGCCGCAGTCGGTGTTCGGGCTCCGCCAGGGAGATTTCACCGGTTCTCCCACCCGGTGGTCGTTCACGACCTGAATGTCCGCTGGGATCAATCTGGAGACTCATCGCGTTGGAGTCTGTGTGAACTCACCCTTTCGACGCCGCAAGCGCGTCAAGGGCCGTCCGATGGGCAACCGTCCGGAGGCGGCCGAGCCGGAGATCGTCGAATGGCCCCGCGAGGGCACGGGCAAGTCGTCCCTGATGGGGGCCATCCGCGGCGACGGCGAGACCGGCGCGGGCTTCGGCGGCGGCGTGTTCGAGGATCTCGCGTCCGCGTTCGAGGGCTCGAAGAAGGTCAAGGTCGAAGAGCAGGAGCGGCAGAAGGTGCTCCGCCAGGACGACCACGAGCAGACCGGGTCCGGCGGCACCCGCGACGATCTGGACTCCGGCAAGATCCGGATCCGGCGCACCCCGCCGCCCGAATAGTGTCCGTTTTGTATCGAACATAGGTTCGAAGTCGGGTTATCCTGCCCTCGTGAGCACCTACGTCCCGCCCGGCTGGCCCTCGCAGGTGCACCCACCGGGCACCGACCGCTTCGAGGACACCGCCCTCGGCTGGCTGCTGGAGCTCGTCCCGCCCGAGTACCGCCGCTACGGCGTTCTGCGCCGCTACCCCATCGCCCTCGCGCGGATGGCCCGCCAGCACGTCGGCGCGTCCGTCGAGGCGGCCCGCGAGGGCTTCCGCACCGCCCGCGTCGACCTCGGCGACACCGTCCCGCCGCACGGCATCGAGTCCGTCCTGGACGCCTACCGCCGCGAGGGCGCCCGCCTGGTCGCCGTCCTGCACGCCGTCGAACTCGTCGAGACGGCCCTGCGCGGCCTCGCCGAGCCCGACGACCCGGCCCACCGCCGCCCCTTCACCCCCAAGCTTTGACGTTCCCGTTGACTGCCCGTCGCGACGTGCGCAAGCCTTTGAGCCGATCCTGACGGGAGGCGGTTCTCCGGTGAGCACACCACCTGGGTGGTACCCAGATCCAGAGTGGATGGGCCGCGAACGCTACTGGGACGGACGAACCTGGACCACCCAGTCACGCCGCTACGAACCCCGGCCCCGCCGCCCCGCCCCAGCCGCGCCCTCGCGCCCAACGGCGGCCGCCCCGCCACCACCGTCCGCACCCCCGCGACCAACGCCGCCCGCTCCACCATCCCCATCCGCACCCCCGCGACCAACCGCGCCCGCCCCGCCGTCCTCGTCCGCATCCCCGCAGCCAACGGCGGCCGCCCCGCCACCCCCGTCCGCGCCCCCGCCGCCTCAGCACTCGTGGCCGCCGCCCTCGATGCCACCCGGAGCGCACCTTCCGCGGCTCGAACCCCCCAGCGCCCCACCGCGGCCTTCCGCGCCGGCCGGCGGCGGCGGGCCGGTCGTCCAGGGGCGACCGGGCGAGGCGGCCTTACCGCCGTCCGCTGCGGGTCTCCAGGTCCCTGGACCGGGGCGGGGGTCGCCTGGGCGGCACGGTCCCGAGGCGCCGCTCTACCTGCCGCCTGGGCGCGATCGGGCTGGGCGGAGCTGGGTGCCGGTCGTGGGTGTCCTCGGGGCCGAGGCCGTTGTGGTGGCGGTGGCCGGGGTCGGCGCGCACGTGGTGTGGCCCGTCTGGGGGGCGGTGGTGGTCGTCGTCCTGTGGGGGCTGGTGGTGCTGGCGCCGCTCGGGGCGGGACGGGTCTACGGGTATCGGGAGCCCGGCGGCTCTGAGCGGGTCCAGTTGGAGCAGTCGTGGCGGGACGTCCAGCGGCGGGCCGGGGTGGGCGGGTACCGGCTGGTGGTCGTGGAGTCGGACGAGCTGAACGCCTGCGTGCCGTCCGGGCGGACGGTCGCGGTCACGTCGGCGTCGGCGCGGTCGCTGCCGCCGGGACGGCTGGAGGCCGTCCTCGCCCACGAGCTGGGGCATCTGCTGGGGTGGCGGGCGGTCACCGCGTTCGTGCACGCGCAGGTGACGCTGCCGAGCCGGGCGCTGCTGCGGACGTTGCGCGGGTCCTGGTCGCCGATCGGCCCGGTGTGGCGGCGGGCCGTCGCCTGGCACCGGCCGATCGGGTTCGTGCCGGTGCTCCTGCTGGTGCTGGCGGCCACGGCCGTCACGGCGGTCGTGGCGTTGCCGGCCGGCGCCGCGTACGCCGGTGCGCTGGGAGCGCGGATGCTGGGCCGGCGCGGTGAGGGACGCGCGGACGCGGCGGCCGTGCGGATGGGGTTCGGCGCCGACCTGGTCGCGGCCGTGGAGGATCGCATCGAGCACGCCTCCCACGGGTTGCCGCTCCACCTCGTCCGGCGGGCCCAGGGGTTGCGGCGCCGGCTCGGGTGAGGGGTCAGTCCTTGCCGCCGAAGAGCGGCGGCGGGCCCTGGTGGTGGCCGGGCGGAGGTCCCGGGTCGGTCGAGAGGGGCGCCCGCGGGGGCGGCGGCGCCGGAGGCGCGGCCCACTGCGGAGGCGGCGCGGCCCACTGCGGGTGCGGCGGGGCGGCCCATTGCGGAGGCGGCGCGGCCCGCTGCGGGGGCGGCGCCTCCGGGAGGGCCCGGCCCGGGGGTGGCGGGTCCGGGAGGGGGCCGGTGGAGACGCGGTCCAGCGTGATGATCGCCGGGTCGCATTCGACGGGGGTGACGGTGCGTCCGCCGCCGGGCGCCGACTGGACGAGGAGCAGCGCGTGGTCGGGCAGGTGCTGGAGCGTGACGGGTTCGACGACGTACTCGTACACGCGCTGCGTCGTGTCGGCGTCGCTCCAGTTGGTGCCCTCCGCGTAGGAGGAGGCGGCCGACCAGTTCCGCGAGGTGGACGCGGCGGTGCCCTCGGTGTCGCTGCGGCTGGTGCCTCCGCCCCGGTTCCGGCCGCGCTGGCTGGAGGTGGAGCGGTCCGGGAACAGCCCGAACATCTCGCCGCCCGAGTGGCTGACGCCGGACGACCGGCTCGTCCCCCAGTTGGTGGACGTGCCCGTGGTGCGGCTCGTGCTGCGGGTCTCCGAGTCGCCCTCGCCCCGCGTGTCGGTGGACGTGTGCGACTCGTTCCCGCCGACGTTCTTCGTGATCTGGGAGAGGACGAACCGGTGGTCGCGGCCGATGAAGTCGGCGGCCCGCGCCGCGTCCTCGTGGTTGCCGAGCCGCATGAACGCGACCGCGCCGCCGCCGATCAGCTCGGCGGAGGTGTCGCGCAGCCGCCGGAACAGCAGGGTCAGCGGGACGCCGCGCCGCTCGCACGCGTCCGACAGCCGCTCCAGGTGGCGGCGGGCCAGCTCGTCCGCGCCGGCGACCACCAGGGCGGGCGTCGACTCCCGGGACGCGGTGATCCGGTGCGTGACCCACTGGACGATCAGGTCGGTGAGCAGCTCCGACCGCACGTTGCGGGCCTGGCTGTCCAGCGCGATGCAGGTCAGGTAGCCCGCGCCCGCCTCGGGCGGGTCCGTGCCGAGGTCCTGGAGGGGGTGGACGTACGACTCGATCCGCGCCAGGTTCGCGTGGGCCTGCCTGCGGTACTCCACGGTGAACAGCTCGCTCGCGATGCGCCGCCGCTCGTCGCGGGTCAGGACGTCCCCGTCGTCGGGTTCGCCCATGAGCGCGCGGAGGGCGGCGGCGATCCGGGCGAGGGTGATGTCGTCGCCCAGGGCGCCGCACACCGTGGTGAGGATCCGGTCGTCCATGCTGCGTTCGGCGCGGGAGGCGTCGGGGGCGCCGCCGTGCATGGACTCGACGATCGCGTCCACGAGGTCCTGCGGCGGCAGGTCGGTCAGCAGGCTGGAGGACGCCTGGCGGCTGGGCAGGAGTTGCGCGTCCACGCCCGTCCAGGCGGCGCGGGCCAACTCGACCAGTTCGCCGCTGACGACCTCGCGGGAAAGGTCGAGCACCAGCAGCGGCTGGACGGCGAGGGTGGACGTCCCGTAGGTGGTGAGGAGCGCCTCCCAGGCCCACAGCGTCCCGCCGAACACGTCCAGGCGGTGGCCGGGCCGCGGGGCCGCGCCCCACTCGGGCAGCCCGTCGAGCCGCGCGCGCTCCGCGGCGTCGTGGCCCTGCTTGCGCGCCGACCATTGCCGCGCCTGCTCCTGGTAGCCGCCGATGATCTGCTGCCCGGCCAGCTCGCGGGCCCGCAGGGCGCCCTGCCGCTGCCGGACGGCCCACCAGGTCAGCGCCGCGCCCGGCGCCGCCGCGATGACCGCCAGCAGCAGCGACCCGATCGAGAGCCCCGCCGACGCCGTGGCCGAGCAGGCGGCGAACAGCACCAGGACGGCGGCGACGGCGGCGCTGACCGGGAGCGTCCGGCTCAGCCTGCGCCGGGCGGCCCGCTCGGTCTCGGCGACCCGGCGCGCCAGGTAGTCGGGCGGCGCCTGCTGCCGCGGCGGCGGCTCCGGGAACGGCCTGAGGAACCACCAGCGGTCCCGGAACACCCATCCGATGCGCGGATCGGGGGTGAAGAGCCGCTCGCGGCGCGACAGCGGCCCCCCGTGATCGACCGGTTCGCCCCTCACGACGCTGAACCTCCCCGCTCTCCTCGGGTGCCGACTCGACCGCCCCGCCCGCGGGCACGCGCGGGCATGCGCGGCGATGTGCGTGCAACCCAAGCAGATTGACACGCGACTTGTCAGGCCCTCCGCCGCGAATCGGCCTTCCCAAGGGGGCTCTTGCTCAATACCCTGACTCACCATGGCGCTGGAGGCGGGGGCGGGCGGCCTGTGGGACGTGGCGCGCGGCCTGCCGGTGTGCCGGCTGCTGGAGGTCCCCCGGCCGGACCGGGCGGACGGCCGGGACGAGTGGCGCGACCAGCGGCTCGCGGCCCTGGTGTCGGCGTACCACGCGGGCGGGGAGCCGGTGCTCGTCGGCTGGCGGCGCGCGGAGGCGGCCGGGCCCACCGAGGTGTTCGTCGGCGGGTCCGGGCTCGTCGCCGACCATGACGGGCGGGGCGCGACGCTGAGCCTCCCGGCGGGCGGGCGCGGCGTGCCGGTCCCCGGCGGGCTCTCCGCGGACGCGATGCCGCACTGGGTCGGCATCGGCGGCATCGCGGACGGCCTGCTCGCCGACGACCCGCTCCACGAGGAACCGGCCAGGCCGTCCCTGGAGGACGGTCTGCTCTCGGTGTGGACGCGGCCGTTCGCCTGGCTGCTCGTCGCCGAGCCCGTCGGCCCGTCCGAGGCCGGGCGCCTCGCCGACGGCCTCGCCGACCGGCAGCAGCGCGCGCAGTCCATGGCGGAGATGTCGCCGGAGGAGTCGGTGGCCGCCGTCCGGCTGGAGCGGCGGCACCGCGAGCTGCGCCGGTCGGCGGCGTCCGGGCTCTGGCGCGTGCACCTGGCGGCCGGGGCCGCGACGCCGCAGGCGGCCGCGCGGGTGGCGGCGCTGGTGTGCGCGTCGGCCGACCTGACCGGGCTGCCGTACGCGCTGGTCCCGGGCGCGGAGGGCCCGTTCGAGGCGAGCACGCGGCTGGTGGCGGCGCTCGCCCGTCCGCCCGTCCGGGAGGTCGCCGGGGTCCGGTTCGTGATGCGGCCGGAGTTCGACGTGACGCCCGAGGCGGCGGACGCGGGGATCCCGCTGGGCCGGGTCCTGGACCGCGACCGCCGCGAGGTCGGGGGCCTGTCGCTGCCGCTGCCCAGCCTGAACCGGCACACGTTCGTGTGCGGGGCGACCGGCGCCGGGAAGTCGCAGACGATCCGGTCGCTGCTCACCGCGGCCTCGGCGGCGGGGCTGCCGTGGCTGGTCGTCGAGCCGGCGAAGGCGGAGTACCGGCTGATGGCGTCCCGGCTGGCGGCGGCGCGGACGCCGGACGCGGAGGTCGTCGTGATCCGGCCGGGCGACGCGGACGCGATCGCGGCCGGGATCAACCCGCTCGAACCGGCCATGGGCCCGGACGGGCGGCCGTTCCCGCTGCAGACCCACGCCGACCTCGTCCGCGCGCTGTTCCTCGCCGCGTTCGAGGCGGACGAGCCGTTCCCGCAGGTGCTGGCGGCGGCGCTGACCCGCTGCTACGAGCGGCTCGGCTGGGACCTCGCGCTCGGCGAGCCGGCCATCCCGGGGACGTCGCCGCGCTACCCGTCCCTCTCCGACCTCCAGGCCGCCGCCGAGGAGGTCGTCACCGGCATCGGCTACGGGCAGGAGATCACCGACAACGTGCGCGGGTTCATCCGGGTGCGGCTGTCCAGCCTCCGGATCGGCACCACGGGGCGGTTCTTCGAGGGCGGCCACCCGATCGACTTCGACGCGCTGCTCGCCCGCAACGTCGTCCTGGAGATCGAGGACGTCGGCGACGACCGGGACAAGGCGTTCCTGATGGGGACCGTCCTGGTCCGCCTGGTGGAGCACCTGCGGATGCGGCAGGGCGCGGCGGCGGGCCGCCTGCGGCACCTGAGCGTGTTCGAGGAGGCGCACCGGCTGCTGCGCCGCAGCGAGCAGGCCGGCCCCGCGTCGCACGCGGTGGAGACGTTCGCGAGCCTCCTCGCGGAGATCCGCGCGTACGGGGAGGGGCTCATCGTGGCGGAGCAGATCCCGTCCAAGCTCGTCCCGGACGTCATCAAGAACACCGCCGTGAAGATCGTCCACCGGCTGCCGGCGCGGGACGACCGGGACGCGGTCGGCGCCACCATGAACATCACCGACGCGCAGTCGCAGTACCTGGTCACGCTCACGCCCGGCGAGGGCGCGGTGTTCACCGACGGCATGGACTTCCCGCACCTGGTGCGCGTCCCGGACGGGTCCGGGCCGGAGCGGGCGGCGGCGCCGCCGGCGTCCCCCGCCGTCCTGGTGACGCCCCGGAGCGCCACCTGCGGGACGGACTGCCGCGACTCCCCCTGCACCCTGCGCGACATGCGCGCGGCGCAGCGCGCCGTGGCCGACCGGCCGGAACTGGTCCTGTGGGCGGAGCTCGCCGCGGCCGCGCACCTGACCGGGTGGGGCGCCCCCGGCCCGGCCCCCGCCCTGCTGGACGGGCTGCCCCGCCGGCTCCGCGACTGCGCCCTCTCGCACGCCGTGGACGCCGCCGTCGCGTCCCGCGCCGCGCCCGGCGCGCTGGCGGGCCACCTGGCGGCGGCCTTTCACGGCGCGCCGTGCGACGGCGAGGAATCGGCCTTCTTCGCCGCTCCTTACCGCTGGTGCCTCGTCCTGGAGGAACTCCAGCGGGCCCATAAGGCGAACCCCGGCAGCGGCCGCCATCCACTCAGCGGCAAATGGGAGGAGAACTGCGGACGCGCCATTCCGGGGGAAACACTCGCCGATCAGCTCGGCGCCGTCACCGGCTGGTGGACCCGTGATCAGCGCGACGCCGACGCGCGGTCGCTCGCGCTCTGGGGCTCCGCACCGGCGGTCGAAACGGCCGTGGGAGCCGTCCGCACCGACGCCGACTGGCCGGACCGGCTCCGCGAGGCGGCCGCCCGGCTCGGCGACGTGGACGGCCTGCTCGGCTCCTTCGCTCCCACCGATTAGACGGCGACTGGTGCACCATGGAAGGCATGGGGATTCTGGAGCAGGTGGCACCGAACCTTATCGACGTCCTCCGCCGGGACGCCTGGTGGATGGGCTGGAACACGTTCCTGGCCTGGATTCCGGCCGGGCTCGCATTCCTCCTTTTCCGCGGCGCACGGGTGTCCCGGTCGCCTTTCTGGTGGGCCGGTCTCGTGTTGTTCGTTCTCTTTCTGCCGAACGCTCCCTATGTCGTGACCGATCTGGTCCATCTCCGCCACGACATGCTCCTCGCGGACCGCGGCGGCCCGGTGGTCACCGCGGTCCTCCCCGTCTACGCGGTGCTCATCGGCTCCGGTTTCCTCGCCTACTACCTGGCCCTGGCCGCCGCCACCCGCCACCTCTCCCGGCTCGGCCTCGGCGCCTTGAACGGCCGCGTCACCGTGGCCGCGCACGCCCTCTGCGCGATCGGCGTCTTCCCCGGACGCCGGGCGCGCCTGAACAGCTGGGAGCCCGTCGTCGACCCGCACGCCACCATCGAGCGGATCGTCGTGCAGCTGACCTGGACGTGGGCGCCGGCGCTGATCCTGGCCACCTTCCTGGTCACCTGGATCTGCCACTTCATGACGAGGGCCGTCGCCGAGGCATCGTTCGACGCCACGCTGAAGAGCGCCCGCCGCCTGCACGCGACGCTCACGTCCTGACCGGAGCCCGGCCGCTCACGTCCTGACCGGGGCCCGGCCGCTCACGTCCTGACCGGGGCCCGGCCGCTCACGTCCTGACCGGGGCCCGGCCGCTCACGTCCTGACGGGGGCTCAGTCCTCGACGAGTTCGGCCTCGACGGTGATGGCGGCGCCGGCGAAGAGCCGGGACACCGGGCACAGCTCCGCCGCCTCGTCCACCACGCCCTTGAAGGCGGCGGCGTCGAGGCCGGGCACCTGCCCGCGCACCCGCAGCGCCGAGGAGACGATGGTCGGCACGCCGTCCACCTCGTCCAGCGTCACGGTCGCGGCCACGGTGAGCCGCTCGGGCCTCGCCTTGTGCTCGCCGAGCCGCAGCGCGAGCGCCATGACGAAGCAGGACGAGTGCGCGGCCGCGGCCAGTTCCTCGGGGCTCGTCACCCCGTCCGGCCGGGCCGTCCGGGCGTCCCAGCTGACCGGCAGCCCGGTGAACGCGCCGGTCGAGCCGGTCAGCGTCCCGCCGCCTTTCGCGAGACCGCCCTCCCAGATGGTCTCCGCCGTTCGCTCGGCGATCGCCATGTCCGCTCCTTCCGCCGTGACCGGGCGCAGATTTTTCAGCGCTCCACTTATTTTTACAGCCATACTTGTGAAAAACACAAGGGCGGGCGGCGTCCGATCACGCCGGTTCCCGTTCCGGCGGCGGGCGGGACAGGCGGTGGGCTGGGTGGAAGACCGTCCTCTCGTCCGGAGCCGGTCAGGCGAGCTTCTCCAGGCGGTCGGCGGCCTCGGCGGCGCCCCCCGCGGAGGTGAAGCCGGCGCGGGCGGCCTCGGCCCCGGCACGCAGCGGGCCGTCGGCGAGGACGGCCGCGAGGGCGGCGCGAAGCCCGTCCGGCCCGACGTCCTCGAAGCCGACCGCGATGCCCGCGCCCGCGGCCTCCACGCGCCGGGCGATGACCGGCTGGTCGTCCCGGACCGGGGCCACCACCAGCGGAAGTCCCCGCGAGAGGGCCTCGCCGACCGCGGAGTGCCCGCCGTGGCAGACCACGGCGGACAGGCGTTCGAGCAGCTTGTGCCTCGGCACCCGCTCGCGGACGAGGACGTTCGGCGGCGGATCGGCCACCAGCCCCGGCGGCGCCACGAAGACCGCTTGGACGTCCAGGCCGCGGACGGCGTCGGCGGCGACCCGGAAGAACCGCGCGGCGGGCGGCCCGGTGATCCGGCCCAGGGAGACGAGGACGGCGGGGCGGCCGTCCAGCCGCTCCCACGGGAACGCGCACGGGACGGGGCGGGCCGGCACCGGGCCGACGAAGGCGAAGTGGTCCGGGAAGAACGAGGTGTCGCCGATCAGCGCCGGGGTCGCGAACACCAGCGTGAGGTGGTCGGAGAAGCGCAGGTCGAGCAGGTCGTCGATGCCGTGGGCGAGCTGGAAGCCGCCGATGTGGTCGCGGATCTCCTCCTCGACGTCCGGCAGGTCGGCGAGCGGGCGGGTGAACTCGGCGGGCGACGCGGCGGAGGTCGCCCAGGGGATCTCGCGCCGCCGGGCCGCGACGGGCGCGGCGAGGACGAACTGGTCCGAGACGACCGCGTCCGGCCGGAACCGGTCGACGGCCTGCTCGACGCCCGGCATCATCGCGTGGCCGAGCGGGAGCAGGAAGTCCTCCCACAGGAAGCGGAGGGCGTCGAGGCCGCGCAGCTCCAGCCAGCGGTCCCGCGCCGCCGTGCAGTCGTCGCCGCCGGCGCTGAAGATGCGGGCGCCGGGCCGCAGGAAGGTCTCCAGGGACGGCCGGTGGCCGGTCCAGGCGACCTTGTGGCCGCGCCGGGCGAGTTCGGCGGCGACCGCGGCGACCGGGGCGACGTGCCCGGCGAGCGGCGGGACCGCGAACAGGAAGCGGCGTTCCGGTGTCCGCGCCCGCTGGATCCCCGGGTCGCCGAGGAGGGACGGGACCTGGACGCGACGGGCGGTCGCGCGGCGCTGGGTCATGCTCGGGATTCCTCCATGTCGGTTCCGCCGGACGCGGTCGTCCAGGCGACGACGTGTCCGTCGAGTTCGCGGGTCTGCACGGTGGTGACCGTGCCGTTGGCGGCGATGAGGAGCCGTTCGGCGTCGGCGACGGTCACGACGAGTTCGGGACGGTCCTCCCCCGGCTGCGGCGCCGGCATCGACTGGAGCACCGCCTGCTTGGCCGCGCGCACCCGGGCGTTGTTCTCGTTGACCGCGAGCCCGATGCCGGCCGGGTCGTGCCCCGGCCGGACCAGGGCCACGCCCAGTTCGGCGTCCGAGGCGATCGAGACCGTCAAGGGCTCGTCGAAGGGGCCCGTCACGGCCGGCCCGTCCTGGACGGCGAGTTCCGCGGGGAACAGGGGGCCGTGGCCGTTGCGCCACAGGTGGTCCCTGACGGCGTCCTTGGCGGCGATCCGTCCGAGCAGCCAAGGGCCTTGCGCGACCGGCGGGAGGGCCTCGTACTCGGCGCGCTCCCGGGCGCACAGGTACTGCCGCATCAGCAGGTCACGCGACGCGGTGCCGTCCCAGCGCTTGCGGGCCAGCGTCCAGCCGCCCGGCTGCGGCTCCCCAGTTCCCGACACCTCTGGAGTGAACTTCATCCGCCAGAGTGCTTCGTCCGTGTAGAAGCGGTGCGTGGTCCATCCGTCGATGCGTCCCCACACCGTCCCGTTCTCGCGGACCATCTCCGCCGAGCAGCGCATGGTCGTGTCCGTGAGGGACTGGTTCCAGACGGTCGTCTCCAGGCGCTCCCCGGCGGGCGGCAGCGGCCCGTACAGCAGGACCCGTTCGATCCCCACCGGGAACACGGTCTGGTTGGTGTCGCCGTACACCTGGATCCAGTGCGCGCAGAGCTGCCCGGCACTGTCCATCAGCGCGCCCGGCGTGGACAGCGAGGTCAGGACGGCGCGCACACCGTCCTCCGCCAGAGCCGTGATCTCGCTGATGCCGCGGAAGAGGGGGCCGTGGAACATCCAGCGCTCCTCGTACAGCCGCTCAGCGGTGACTATGGGCGGCCCCTCGATCGTGAGCGGTGTGCGGTCCGGGGCGGGCGGCATGGGGTAGCGCTCGGCGAGCAGGACCGTCCCGTCCGCGTGGTCCGGGATGACGACCTTCACCTTGCGCGGCCGGTCGCCGTCGTCCACGAGGTACGCGCGGATGTCGACGGTCGTCGGCGGTGTGGCCACGACCCACCGGACGGCGCGGACGTTCTCGAATCCGACGACGACCATGTCGGGCAGCAGTTCGCGCGCCGTGCCCGCCATCACCTCGACGAGCGTGGCAAGCGGGACGATCGGAAACCGGTCCGACATGTCGGGCCAGCGGGGCGGCTGCGGGACCAGGCAGTGGTCGGCGAGTTGGGGCATCGCGTCGATGGAGAAGACCCGGGACACGCTCAGCTCGGCGGTCGCCGGGGGCGCCTCCCCCGCCACGGCGGGCGACGGGCCGCCGCCGAGCGCCTCCAGCACGGACTGCGCCCCGGACGCCGCGTCGTTGAGCAGCGCCTCCAGCTCCGCCAGGACGGGATCGTCCGCCGGCAGCGACGGAACGCCGGGCGTGGTGTGGATCGGCTCCACGGCGCCGTCCAGCCTGACCAGCGGCGTGCCGAGGTCGAGCCGCATGCCGCCGGCGGGCGGCGGCGGCGCGGACGCGCCGTAGCTCTCGGCCCACAGCGCGGCGACGACCCGGCGCAGCTGCGCCATCCCGTCCCGCTTCGGCACGTTCACGGACATCGCGAGGTGCTCGCGGTCGCCGAGCCGGTCGGCGACGAACCCCGTCAGGCCGCCCGGCCCGACCTGGACGAACGCCCGCACGTGCGCCGCGCCGTACAGCTCCTCGATCAGCTCGCTGAACCGGACGGGTTCGAGGAGGTGCCGGACGGCGAGGTCGCGCACCGCCTCCGGCCCGCGCGGGAACGGCGCGGCCGTCGACGCCGACCACAGCGGCACGCGGGGCTCGCGGATCTCCAGCCCCTCGAACGAGTGCCGCAGCTGCTTCTCGTACGCCTCGGCCAGCGGCGTGTGGAACCCCGTCCGGAACGGCAGCTCCCGGCCGAGGACGCCCTCGGACGCGAGCCGCCCGAGGATCTCCCGGACCGCCTCCGCCGGGCCGCAGACCACCGACTGGTGCGGGCAGTTGTCGTGGCTGACGAAGACCCCCGACCCCGCCGCCGCGGCCTCCCGCGCCTGCGCCGCGCCGCAGCCGAGCGTCCCGTAGAGGACGTCGGGGACGTCCAGCGCGGCCCCGTCGAGGTCCCTGACGAGGGCGTCGGCGTCGCACACCCCGGCCGCGGCCATGGCCGCCCATTCGCCGACGCCGTGCCCCGCCACGACCTCCGCCTCCACGCCCAGCCGGGCGAGCGCGGCGGTGAGCAGGCGGCCGGCGGCCAGCACGTCGGCGGCGTGGCCGAGCAGGTCGGTGCGGCCGGTGAGCCCGGGGCGCGGCAGCCCGAAGTGCTCGGCGACGTCGTCGACGCGCGGGTCGAAGCAGGGCTCGAAGCCGGGGAACAGGAACGCCAGCCGCCCGCCCTCGGCGAGGAGCGGCCGGGGCGAGAACCACACGTCGCTCCGGCCGCGCCACGCCGTTCCGCGCTGGACGACGGCCCGCGCCAGGTCGAGCCTGCGCGGCGTGGGGCCGACTATGGCGAGACGGCACGGAAGGTCGGGGACGTCGCCGGAGGCCCGCGCGAGGAGCTCGTCGTCGGAGACGGCCAGGGCCTCGGCCAGTTCCCCGGTCGTGCGCGCGGCCAGCCGCAGCACCGCTTCGCCGTCCTGCGGCGTGTCCAGCTTCCGCCGCCGCGACCGCCGGACCGCCGACGACGGCGGCTCCTGCAAGACGAGGTGCGCGTTGGCGCCGCCGAACCCGAACGCGTTGACGACGGCCCGCCGCGGGCCGACGTGCCGCTCCCACTCGGCCGCCTCCCGGACGAGCCGCAGCCGGCCGTCCTCCAGCGCCGGATGCGGGTCGTCCACGTGCAGCGTCGGCGGCAGCACGCCGTCGCGGAGCGCGAACGCGGCCTTGATCAGCCCGGCCATCCCGGCGGCGGGCATCGCGTGCCCGATCATCGACTTGACGGTGCCGAGCCCGATCGGCGGGCCGCCCGAACCGCCGCCCGTACCGCCGCCCGCGCCGCCGCCCGCGCCGAACACGCGGCGCAGCGTCGCCAGCTCCGCCTCGTCCGCCGCCGGGGCGCCGGTGCCGTGCGCCTCGACCAGCCCGACCGCGCCGGGCGCCGCCGGGTCGAGGCCCGCGTCCCGCCAGGCGCGCTCGACCGCGAGGACCTGCCCGGCCACCAGCGGGCTCATCATGCTCGCGGCGCGGCCGTCGCTGGACGACCCCGCGCCGAGGACGACCGCGTGGATCCGGTCGCCGGCCCGCTCGGCGTCCGACAGCCGCTTGAGCAGGACGATCCCGGTGCCCTCGGCGAGCAGCGTCCCGTCGGCGGACCGGTCGAACGGGCGGATCGTCTCGCTGGGGCTGAGGGCGCGCAGCTGGCTGAACACGCTCCAGAGGGTGGCGTGGTGCGCGTGGTGGACGGCCCCCGCCAGCATCGCGTCGGCCTGCCCGCCGCGCAGCGCCCGCACCGCGTGCTCGACCGCGAGCAGCGACGACGCGCACGCCGCGTCCAGCGTGTAGGCGGGGCCGTGCAGGTCGAACGCGCCCGCGATGCGGGACGCGGCGAGGCTCGGCACGAGCCCGATCGGCGCGTCGCCGCCGTCCGGGCCGAGCCGCTCGCAGAACGCGCGGCGGATCTCCCGCAGCCGCCGCTCGCCGAGCCCCGGCATCAGCTCGGCGAGGATCCCGGCGACCTGGTGGGACGTCCGGACCCGCTGGTCGTGGCGGGCGACGCCGGGCGTGATGTAGCCGCCGCGCCCGATGACCACGCCGATCCGGGACCGGTCGGGCAGCCGCTCGTCGCCGCCCGCGTCCGCGATCGCGTCCCCGGCCGTGCGCAGCGCGAGCAGCTGGTCGGGCTCCATGCCCGGCACCGCCGCCGGCAGGATCCCGAACCGCGCCGGGTCGAACGTCGCCACCTCGTCGACGAACCCGCCGCGCCGGCAGTAGAACCGGTCGCTCTCGGGGGCGCGCGCGTAGGCGTCCGGGTCGTAGTAGAGCGCGGGGTCCCAGCGTCCGGGCGGCACCTCGGTGATCGCGTCGAACCCGGCGAGGACGTTGCGCCACAGCTCCGCCGCCGACCCCGCGCCGGGGAACACCGCCCCGGCGCCGACGATCGCGATCGGCTCGCGCGCGTCGCTCACCGCACTTCTCCGGCCAGGACGACCTGCGTCTCGTCCCCGCACGCGATCTCCCGCAGCAGCGCCGCCGCGCCGGCGTCCGGATCGATCAGGACGCCGCCGCCGGGGGGATCCGCGCCGACGTCCGCCCACGGGCCGAGGCTCGCGACGAGGACCCGTCCCCGCAGCCGCCTCCGCCAGACGTGGGCGAGCGTGCCGCACGCGTCCTCCGCCGCCGCGTCGCCTGCGCGGCCCCGGCCGGTGTCCGCACCGGCGAGGCCGCAGAGGACGGCGAAGAACCCGACGTCCGGCCGGACCGCCTGGGCCAGCGCGGAGGCGGCGTGCACCTTCGCGCGATACGCCTCCTCCGGGCCGGGGTGGTTCTCGTGCAGCCCCGCGCCGTGGACCACGCCGTCCAGGCGCCGGTGCGCCTGGTAGACGTTCTCCACGACGGTCCGGACGGCCCGCGGGTCTCGCGCGTCCCCCGCGTGGTAGCGGACGTCCGCCGCGTGCTCGCGCAGGGCGCCCAGGTCCTGGTCCGGTGTGCGGCCCAGGAGCTCGATGCGGCAGGCGCTCGTCCGGGCCAGCTCCAGGGCCGTCCGCGCGATGATCCCGTGCTCGGCCCCCGTCAGCAGGACGACCCCGTCCCGGCCGAGGCCCAGGGAGCCGTCGCCGTGCGGCGCCGGGGGCAGCAGTTCCAGCCCGTGCCGCCGGCCGCCCTCGTGCCCGACCACGGCCGGGGCGCCGTCCGTCCGCAGCTCCGCCACGATCCGCCGGGCGATCGCCCGCGGGGTGTCCTTGGTGTCCATGTCCAGCGCCCGGACCAGTGCCTCGGGGTACTCCTTCGCGATCGTCCGGGCCAGGCCGCGCAGGCCCGCCCCCGGCGCCGGGTCGCCGACGACCCCGCCGCGGAACCGGCTCCCGAACGTCCCGCCGGCGCCGCTCGCGAGGACGAGCCACCGCAGCCCGCCGTCCAGCGCCCGCCGGATCCCCGCGAACGCCTGCGGCAGCACGCTCGCCGCGCCGGGACGCAGGGCCGCCAGGTGGACGAGCCCGTCGCAGGGGCCGTCGACATCCGGCGACGTGCGGACCTGCGCGCCGTGGCGTTCCAGCAGGTCGCCGAGTTCGGACGCGATGCCGCATCCGTCGTCGACGAGGAGGAACCGCCGCCCGGCGAAGGCCGTCCCCGACTCCGGCGGCATCGGCAGCGGATCGAGATCCACGACGCGCGGCGCCCGCCGGGACACCGCGCGGGTGATCCGCGCCCCGGGGCGCGGCCACACCTGCGTATCGGCCGCCCGCGACCGCGGCACGGGCCGCGCGGGCGGCTCCTCCCGCGCGGGCGGTTCGTCGCGGGCAGGGGGCTCATCGCGGGCAGGCGGTTCGTCGCGGGCAGGCGGTTCGTCGCGGGCAGGGGGCTCGTCGCGGGCGGGTGGGGCGGCGGGGCCGCCGGACAGGGCCGCCGTCCGCACGTGGGCGCCGGGCCGGGTCTGCGGCGGGACGGCGGCGCGCCGCGGCTCGGCGGCAGCATCCGGGCCCGCCGCCGAAACGGCCGCCGAAACGGGAGCCGGGTCGGGCGCCGGGTCGGGGGCCGCGAGATGCCGGAGGACGACCTCGCGCTGCGCCGCGATGATCTCCCGGCTGGTGCGCAGGTACTCCAGCACGGCGGCCTCGGCCGGGCGGACGTCCCGGCCGCCGTCTGCGGCGCGGGCGCGGTGGACGTTGACGAGCAGGCCGGGCCTCGCGGGAGGCCCGGTGAGCGGGCGGGCGCCCCGTCCGGCGAACAGCGGCAGCGGCTCCACCGGGACGCCTCCCGCGGCCAGCTCGGCGAGCGTGCGCAGCAGCCCCACCAGGCCGTTCTCGCCGGGAACGGCGCAGCTCACGGCGGTGTGCGGGCGGTCGCCGAGGGTCGCGGCGACGAGGTCGGTCAGCACCCGCCCGGGGCCCGCCTCCACGAACGTCCGGGCGCCCGCGTCGTACATCGCCTCGATCTGCTCGGCGACGTGGACGGGCGCGGCCGGGGCCGCGGCCAGATCGGACGGGTCGGTCTCGTACGGGCGGGCGGTCGTGTCCGCCCAGACCGGGAACGCGGGCGAGCGGAGGTCGCGGCCGAGGAGTCCGGCGCGGGACGGGGCGCCGCCGCCCGCGGCCCCGATCTCGATCATGTCGGTGTCGTCGATGACGCCCGCGGCGCAGAGCGCGGCGAGTTCGCCGTGGCCGTGGCCCGCGGCGAGGTCGGGGTGGACGCCGACCGCGGTCAGCAGGCGGTGGACGGCCAGCCCGGCGATGCCGGCGTACCGCCCGCCGGCCAGCCGCAGGAGGCGCTGGAGCCGGGGGAACGCGACGAAGAGGTCGGCGAGCGCGCCGGGCCGTCCGCCCGCGTCGGGGAAGAGGAAGGCGACCTGGCCCGGCGCGCCCGCCCCGACGAAGATCCCCGGTGCGGGGCGGAACTTCGCGGCGAGCGCGAGCTTCTCGCGCAGGTCGGCCGGGCCGGAGGCCGTGAACGCGGCCTGCACCGGCCCGTCGAGCGAGGCGGCGGTGCGGGCGAGGTCGCGCAGCCGGGGCTCGGCCTCGGCCAGGCGCGCCAGCCGGCCCATCTCGGCGCGTGCGGCGGCGCGGTCGTCCGCCCGGATCAGGAACAGCTCGGCGGGCCACTCGGCCAGCCCCGACACCGGTTCGGGCGCGCCCTCGTAACCGGCGAGGACGGCGTGGAAGCGCACGCCGCCGGTCCCGGTCCCGCCCACCTCCGCGAGCCGCTCGCCGGGGCGGACGGCCCACGGGCGGGCCGGGCCGTCGACGCGCACGCCCGTGTGCAGCGCGTACGCGGTCTTGATGACGCCGGCGAGACCGGCCGCGCATCCGGTGTCCCGTCCCGTCTCGACCGGTTCGGCGGCCGGCGGTGGGACGCCCGCGCGCTCGCGGGCGCGGTCCGCGGCGAGGCGGCCGCCGCCCCCGGCGACCGCCTTGACGACCGCGTAGACCCGGTCGCCGTCGCGTTCGGCGTCCGCGCGGCGCTTGAGGACGACGCACGCGACGCCGCCGCGCGGGTCGGCGCCCCCGCAGAGCACCATGGCGCTGGAGCCCGTGGCGAGGTCCTTGCAGGCGGCGTCGAGGGCGGCGAGCGACGTCGTCCCGACCGTGCAGACCGCGCCGCCGAGATCCAGCCGGGCGGCGATCGCCGCGGCGGCCGGTTCGCCGTCGGCGGCGAGGAGCACCGAGGTCCGGGACCGGTCGAACGGGCGGTCGGCGTAGCCGGCGTCCCGCAGCGCGCGGGCCGCGATCTCCAGCGAGAGGAGCTGGAGCGCGCCCGCGTCGCCGAGCGCGTCGGACGAGTACCCGTACGCGGCCGCGTCGACCGGGACGTCGGGGACGAGGCCGCCCGCGGCGACCGGGTCGGCGCCGCCCACGACGCCCGCCCAGTAGCCGTCCGCGTCCCGCGCGCCCGGCAGGACGCAGCCCACGCCGATGACCGCGACGTCGGCCGGGCGCGCCGCGCCGGTGCGCGTGCCCGCCTCCGCCGCGCCGATGCCCAGCTCGGCGGCGCGCGCCGAGAGGAACGCGGTCGCGCCGGCGGTGACCTGCTCGTGCAGGGCGGCGATCCCGGTCGTCGCCGACCGCAGCGCCGCCACCTGCCCCATCGCGAACATGCCCTCGGAGCGCTGCCGGACCGCGTCGACCGGAGTGTCGAGCCGCAGGCCCCGGCTCGCCAGGAGCAGGCGCCCGAGGTTCAGCTTCTCCAGGCGGCGCCGCACCTCCCGGCGCGGCGTGCCCGCCCGCTCCAGCTCGCGGCGGGTCTCCTCGAACGTCTCGACGTACGGGGTCCGGGCGCAGCGGGTCGCCTGCCCGGGGGCCGTCTCCAGCAGGGCGGTCCCCTCGCAGGCGAGCGCGACGTCCTGGTAGCCGGGCAGGATCGCGCCCGCCGCGACCGCCTCGGACGTGAACAGGTACGCGGTGCCCAGCGCGACGCGGACGTCGGCGCCGCGCTCGGCCAGCGGCCCGGCCAGCGCGGCGACCATCGCGGCGGACCGCTCGTCGTGCACGCCGCCCGCGAACATCACCGACAGCCCGCCCGCGTCGTCGCCGAAGAAGGCCGTCAGCCGCCCGACCTGCGCGTCCCAGAGCGGGAAGCTCGCGTGCGGGCCGGCGTGGCCGCCGCATTCGCTCCCCGCGAAGACGAACCTCCGCGCGCCCTCGTCGAGGAACCGCCCGAGGACTTCCGGGGTCGGGACGTGCAGGTACGCGCGGATCCCGGCGGCGTCGAGCGGCGCGGCCTCCGCCGGGCCTCCCCCCGCGATGATCGCGTACGGGGGCCGGGCGTCCCGGACGGCGGCGAGCTGCTCCGCGCGGAGGTCCGGCGGCGCGGTCCCGAGCACGCCGGCGCCCCAGGGCCGGCCGCCGAGCCGGTCGGCGGTCTCCGCCAGCAGCGCCCGCGCCCGCCCGCCGTCCAGCGGGCCGAGCGCGAGGAACGGCAGGCCGCCGTCCTGCGCGACCGCGCCCGCGAACGCCGAGCCGTCGCTGACCTGCGCCATCGGCCCCTGCACGACGACCGGGTCGGGGCGCGGCGCGAGCGGCTCGGCCCGGAGGGCGGCGCCGATGTGCAGGGCGATCCGCGCGCGGACGGCCTGCACCACTCCCCCGGCCGTCTTGTACCGGCTCGCGAGCATCGTCCCCGCCGGGTCGGAACGCGCCGGATCGAGCCCGCTCAGGTCCATTTCGCGGACGTGCGCGAGCTGCTCGTCCAGGACGACCCCGGCCGCGCCGCCGGCGACCGCGGCGGCGGCCGTGTGCGGGCCGATGCCGCCGGCCGCGTACACGGGGACGTCGACGTCGGCGTCGGCCAGCAGCCGCTGAAGGAGGACGAATGTCGTCAGATCACCGCCATGCCGGGTGTCCGTGCAGCCCCGCGCGATGAGGCCCACGTCGTCGGTCAGACCGAGCCCGGCATGGACGGCGGCGGCGGCCTCCGCCGGGTCCGCGACCTCGACCAGCAGGCGGCGCCCGCGGGAGAACGCGGCGATGTCGAGCCAGTCGTCCGACAGCAGCGCGGCGGCGGCCACGACGACCGTGCCGGCGGCGGGCGGGACCTCCGCCGGGCGCACACCGCACCCGGGCGGGACGCGGACGCCGAACGGGCCCGTCCACCAGCGGCGCACGTCGGCGAGGGCGGCGAGGCCCGGCGCCCGGTCGGCGCCGAGGTCGAGGACCCCGGTCCCGCCCGCGCGCGCGACGGCCACGGCGAGATGGGGCACGGGACGGCCGGTCGGAGCGACCCCGATGATCTCCACGGGGGGCCGTTCGCCCCGGCCCGCGCCGTCCTCGCCCGTGTCCGTCGTCATGCATTGCCCCCCGACGTCCCGTGCGGCAACAACGGTGCGCAACACTACGTTCGGCGACACGCCGATTACCGTGACGACACACCATCGGGCGTGTCGCCGGCCTCACCGCAAAGAAGATTGGGACGTCCCTTGGCGTGCGGAAGACCCGCGGCCCCGGTCAGACGGTGGCAGCGGCGCGCTGCGCGCGGATCCCGTGCCTGACGATGCCCTCGTCGAGCCACCGGTCGAGGTGCCGCCACGTGGTCGCCCTGGCCTCGCGCCCGGTCAGCACGCCGAGGTGGCCGCCGGACGCGATCTCGAACCGCACCTGCGGCGCGCCGCCCAGCAGGCCGACCAGCGGCCGGACGGCCCGGACCGGCGCGAACGCGTCGCCGCGGCCCGCGACGGCCAGCACCGGCACGCCGACCCGGCCGAGGTCCACCCGGCGTCCGCCGACCAGCGCGCCGCCGCGCAGCAGCGCACCGCCGCCGGAAAGGACGCGATAGATCCGCCGCGCGGCGTGCCCCGGATGGGCGATCGTCATATGCCGGAAATGTTCCATCGCCTCGATGTGCGCGAGGAAATCGGCACTGTCGAGATGGGCCAGAATCGTGCAGGGACGAAGCAGATATCTGTCCATGCCGGCCGTCCGCGGGATCCGGTTCGGCGGGGCCGCCGCCCGCCGCGCCGCGCCCGCGTCCACCGGCGCGGCGATGGCCGCGACCGACGCGATCGGCAGGCCGGGGTCGTCGGCGGCGGCCAGCAGCGCGAGGATCCCGCCGAGGCACCAGCCGACGAGCTGGACGGGCTGGCCGCCCGCGTCCCGGCTGACCGCCCGGATCGCGCCCGGCAGCACGTCCCCGACCCACCGCTGAACGCCCAGGTCGGGGTCGTCGTACCGGGCCGGGCCGTGGTCGAGCAGGTAGCTGCGGCGCCCGGCGCCGACGACGTGCTCGGCGAGGCTGCACCCGCGCCGCAGGTCGTAGCAGCGCGCCGGCGCGTCCGGCGGCGGGACGAACAGCACCGGCGGCCCGGCGGGCACCACCCCCTCCGGCGGCCGGTAGCGGGACACCGTCCGTCCCGGCGCGTCGTCGACGGTGTCCGCCGGCATCGGGCGCAGATCGGCGACCTGGCCGGACAGCGCCAGCCGCAGCAGATTGGACGTCGCGTCTCGCAGGCCCCGCGGGGAGAGGATCATTGCGTCATTGTCCCTCCGCATTTCGACGGCACCGGCGGAAGCGCATTGACCAAAATCGGCCTCCGCCGTCCAGGCCATTCCTACACTGGTCGCCGTTCCGCGGAAATCTCGGCGCTGTGAAGCCTGCGTGAATTCGGCTTGACAGCGCGGGCCGGAGGTGGCCGCGTGAGAATCTCGCGCTTCGGCGGCGACCTCGCGCATAATTGCGATCACAGTCCGTGGCGACGGGAGGCGGCCCGGGCCCCGTGCGGGCCGCCGATCGCCCCGGCCCCCGTACGGTCCGCCCGACCGGTCCGTCCGACCGGTCCGTCCGCTCCCCTCCGCTTCGCGGCCTCCGCGCCGGTTCGACGGCGGTATCGCGGGGACGGGTGAGGAGACGGCCGAAGGACGAGGCGGAGGTGCCGATGCCGGATCCCCATCTGACGGAGGTCGGCTGGGCGGGGTCCGTACTGCGGCTCGCCGGCCGGTTCGAGCGCGGCGGCCGGCCCGAGACCGGCGCCGTCCCCGGAGTCGACCTGCTGCTGCGCGAACGCGCCGCGGGCGACCTGCTGCGCGTGCCGGCCTCCACCGAGACGCTGGACAGCGCCGTCACGTTCGAGGCGCGGGTGGACGTCGTGTCCGTCCTGGGCGGGGCCCCGCTGCCCGGCGGGCTCTGGGACGTCGGCCTGGCGATCGGCGGGGCCGCGGAGCGGACGGCCGTCCCGCTCGGCCACGCCCCCACCATGGACCCCTCGCCGCAGCGGCGCTTCCTGCCCGGCCCCATCACGGTCATCGCCTACTTCGGCCCCGAGGGCACCCTCGCGCTCGACGTCGGGGGGCGCCCGCACTCCGCCGGATCGAGCCGCGCCGACACGGCGAGCTGGAACGCGCGCCGCAAGGAGGTCGTCGTCGCCGGGCACCTCGACCTGCGGGAGACCAGCATGCCGATCTCGGGGACGCTCGTCCTGTCCGAGCAACGCTCCGACCGCGCCTTCGAGGTCATCGCCATGCTGGAGGAGCGTCCCGGCCGGCTCTGCTACACCGCCGCCGTCCCGGTGACGCGGGCGTTCATCGACGACCCGCTGCCGCGCGGCACCTGGGCGGCCTCCCTGTGCCTCGGCTTCTCCGGCATGCACCGCGAACTGCGGCTCCTCGCCCCCGACACGCCCGTGGACGTGCGGGTCTGGCGGCGGCTGCGGCCCACCCGGGTGACGTCGTCGGCCGCGCCCGGCCCGCTGACGATCAGCGTCGGGGGCGCCTGAACGGCCGGTCCCACGGCGACCGCCGGGACGCCGCCACCACCGCCGACAGCAGCACGACCACCGACGTCCCGCCGAACAGGTTGATCAAGGACGTGGCGAGCGCCGCGTCGAACGGGCCGCGCATCGTCAGCGGCAGGACCGTCAGGAAGAACACGGCGATCGCGCCGATGCACGCGAACGCCCGGACGGGACGCGCCGCCGTCGCGAGCAGCAGATGCATCAGCGCCGTCGCCTGGATCGTCGCCGCCGTCGCGCACAGCGCGTAGCTCGTCGCGGCCGGGGTCGCGGCGGTGTGCCCGCCCGCGAACACCGGGACGTCCACGCCGAGCGTCGTGCGCAGCGCCATCACCGCGGCGAACGCGAGCCCGCCGCCGACGAGCGACGCGGAGACGCCCGTCCACCACAGCGGGCGCAGCGGCGGCCCGGCCGCGGCCTCGATCTCCTCGTGCAGGGCGACGAAGTCCTCGTACCGCTTCGGCGGCGCCTCGGGCGGGCGCCGCCGCGCCGTGGAGGGGCACCGGAACGACCGTTCCCAAGGCCGTGGCGCAGGGCGGCCGGCGTGCCTGCCGGGCAGGCCGCCGGAAGACCGCCCGGATGGCGAGTCGGGCATTTTCCCTCCCCCGGGTGCGAACGTAGGGGTGCTACCCGACAGCGATGGGGGGAACTCGCCCAAGCTCGACAATTTGCAGACGCTTGGCCACCCGCCGCGCAAATGCCGACGGCGATCCCCGGGGGGATCGCCGTCGTCTCGTCAGCTCGTCCGGACCGGCCGCACCCGGCCGGCCGCGCTCAGACCTGGCCGGCCTTCTCCAGCGCCGCGCAGCAGGTGTCGGTGATCAGCCGCGCCACCACGTACGGGTCGATGTTGGCGTTCGGGCGGCGGTCCTCGATGTAGCCCTTCTTCTCCACCTCGACCTGCCACGGGATCCGCACGGACGCGCCGCGGTCCGACACGCCGTAGCTGAACTCGCTCCACGGGGCCGTCTCGTGCATGCCGGTCAGCCGCCGCTCGATGTCGGCGCCGTACCCGGCCACGTGCTCCTGCGCCTTCCCGGCGAGCGCCTCGCACGCCGTGATGATCGCGTCGTAGCCCTCGCGCATGGCCTTGGTCGAGAAGTTGGTGTGCGCGCCGGCGCCGTTCCAGTCGCCCTCGACCGGCTTGGGGTCGAGGGTCGCGGAGACGTCGAAGTCCTCGGCGATGCGGTACAGCAGCCACCGGGCGACCCACATGTGGTCGCCGACCTCCAGCGGGCCCGCCGGGCCGATCTGGAACTCCCACTGGCCGGGCATGACCTCGGCGTTGATGCCGGAGATCTTCAGGCCGGCCTCCAGGCACGCGTCCATGTGCCGCTCGACGATGTCGCGCCCGAACACCTCGTCGGCGCCCACGCCGCAGTAGTAGAAGCCCTGCGGGGCCGGGTAGCCGCGCTCGGGGAAGCCCAGCGGGCGGCCGTCCTTGAAGAACGTGTACTCCTGCTCGATCCCGTACCAGGAGTCCTGCGCCTCGTACCGCTCGGCGATCGGACGCAGCTCGGCGCGGGTGTTGGTCTCGTGGGCCGTCCCGTCCACGAGGAACACCTCGCACAGGACCAGCTTGTGGTCACCGCCGCGGATCGGGTCGGGACAGGAGAAGACCGGCTTCAGCACGCAGTCCGAGCGGTCGCCGGGCGCCTGGTTCGTGCTGGACCCGTCGAACCCCCACTCCGGCAGGTCGGCGCCGTCGGCGAGGATCCTCGTCTTCGACCGCAGCCGCGCGGTCGGCTCGGTGCCGTCGATCCAGATGTACTCGGCCTTGTAGCTCAACGTCGGTCCCTTCGTCTCTGCCTGGCCTCACGGGTTCGGCCCTACAGAACGTGCCAACCGGGCATTTCGCATCTGTTGCCCGTTTGTGAACGGCATGTAACACCGCAGCGTGACCTGCGGAGACGTACGTCACACAGGCCGGGGCCGCGCGCTCCCGCGAGCCTCCGGGCGGGACGGACGCCACGCGACCGGGCCATAACGTTCACCGGAACCAAAGAATTGCGCGAACCAACCATTCCCCGCGCCCCTTCTTCTCTTGCCCATAGACGATAAAAACGATCACAGACGTCGCAGAACGGCGCGCGTATCGGCAAATGGCCCGGACAAGGCAAGAAGCCCCTCAACATCGGACGTGACACCGGAAAGGAGGAATGCATCCACGAAAAGGGCCCTCTTCGGCCTATCCCCGCTCTTGGCGGCGCGGTGACGCCGACCGCCTTCACCTCCCAGGGGCGGCAACGCTGCTCGACGGGACGACGCGCGACGCGTCCGGCACCACGACCAGCACCGTCGCCGACGCGCCCGTCTCGCTCACCGGTCGCGCCGCCCTCCGGCGCCTGCCCCTGCCCCTCGGCCCACTGGACCTCGACATCCGTCCTCGGCCTGGGCAGATAACCGCTCCCGGCACGATCTCACCCCGTCCGTCCCCATCTCCGGAGTTTTCCAGGACGGGGCCGGACGGCGGTTGCCATAAACCCCCCCGATTGTTTACTCCATTGGCACCACTGGATTACGCCGTCCGTTCGAAGATGATCGAGGAATACCGTCCCGGCGCGTGCCGTGGCGGATCCTGACCCAGAACACGAAACGGGGGAATAGGGATGAGGCGGATTTTTGCGGCCTCGCTCGGCACGGTGACCGTGCTGGCGGGGCTCGCGTCCGTGGCACCGGCGAGCCAGGCCGACGTCCGGAAAGGGCATACGCACGTCGTCCGGCCCGGCCACTCGATCCAGGCCGCGGTCGACCGCGCCAGGCCCGGCGACACCATCAAGCTCCAGGCGGGCCACTACGCGGGGGGCGTCCTCGTCCGCAAGCGCCTCACCATCCGGGGCGAGGGCAACAGGACCATCATCCGCCCGGGCTACCGCGACCACTGCGCCAAGGCCAAGGCGCCCGGCATGGGCATCTGCGTCATCGGCCGGTCGAAGCACCCGGTCCGGGGCGCGACGATCCGGAACCTGACCGTCCAGGACTTCAAGGGCACCGGCGTCCACGGCATGTACACCGACCGCCTCGCGGTCATGGCCGTCCTCGCCAAGAACAACGGCGAGTACGGCATCGCCGAGTACCGCTCCACCCGGGGCGAGTTCACCTGGAACTGGGCCATCGACAACGCCGACGACGCCGGCCTGTACGTCGGGGACACCGCCAACGCGCGCGGAACCGTCGTCGCCCACAACCACTCGTACGGCAACACGCTCGGCGTCCTCGTGCGGCACGCCCACCACGTCAAGGTCTACGACAACGAGATCACCGGCAACTGCGCCGGGGTCGCGCTGGTCGACGACGGCCAGAAGGGCGGCCAGGGCCACAACCAGGTCCAGAAGAACAAGATCTACCGGAACAACCGGAACTGCGCCGCGCACGGCCCCGTCCCGGCGCTCGGCGGCACCGGCATCCTCTTCTTCGGCGGCGAGCACAACACCGTCGCGAAGAACACCGTCAAGGGCAACCGGGGCAGGCTGCCCTACTCCGGCGGCATCGTCCTCTTCCCGGGCGTCGCCCCCGAGCACGGCTCCGCCCGTCCCGCGCGGCACAACCTGATCAAGGCCAACGTCGCCCGCGGCAACGCGCCGTACGACCTGGTCGACAAGAGCGGCAGCAAGACCAACCGCTTCCGCCACAACAAGTGCCGCACCTCGAACCCGCGCGGCCTCTGCTGACGACCCGGAACCCCCTGATCCCACCGGGACCAGGGGGTTCACCCCCCACCCCCCGGAGCGCCCGCCCCGGCCTCGCCGAGGCCGACGCCGCGGAAGATACGACACACAGCTTCGTGTCAGATCACGGCATCCCCATCAGCCGGGACCGGCGCTGCGGCGACTGTCCCGGGCCTTAGGTGAGGTGACAGACCGTCCCGCAGAATGGGCAGAAGGCGCGCTTGGCCGTCGAAGTAACCTCTAGCCCGCAGCCGGTACAACTGCCCTGCTCGTACAGTGCGGGCTCAGGCCCGAAGCCACCGTCGTAGTGGTCCCGATCCGGCCAGGCGACGGCCTCGATGAACGGCCGAGTCAAGGACGGCTCTCCGGCCGGCGGCAGGGAGATCTCAGCGAGGACCAGCGCAGAAGGCATGGCATCGCCTTCTGCGCGGTGAGCGGGCAGCACACGGCGAAGCACGTCGACCAGTTCAGGAAGGCCCAGGCGAAGCAGCTCCCGCGCCAAGCGGTCACGCTCATCATCGGTGGTCACGGGCACCAAGCTACTGAGCACGACGGCCCGGAGGAACCGCTCCCCTTCACCGCTTCGGTCAGTCCCTCACAAGATCAAAGGCCATGATCCGCGACTGCGGATCATGGCCTCTACCTGGGTGGGCGCGGACGGTTTCGAACCGCCGACTCCTCGCTTGTAAGGAGCCGCGATCATCAACCGGACGGCGCTCACCTGGGCCTTCGCAACCCGTCCAGGACGGCACACGCTCTCTGTCCACAGACCTAATGGCACGCTAATGGCACGGGCGCGCGGCATGATCACACAGGCTGATCAAGGTCCTGAGCTGCCGCGCCCCACAGCTCCGACGCTCCGATGTGGCACGCAAGTGGCACGGGGCCGTCCTCCCGCGTGGCACGCACACCGCTCCCCCGCCTGAGCTTCCCGTCTGCCGTCGTCCCGCGCACCGCGCTGCCGGGCCAGGGCCAGGGCGTGAAGGTGGAGCGCCCCACTGGACGAACGACCTTCACGCCCTGGCCCTGGTCTGGTAGATCTCCGATCGGGACGGCGGCAGACGGGAAGCTCAGGCATCCCCCAACTATCCGACGACCATCACGGGCGCGCCTCCGGCTTCCCAGAGTCGGAGTGCCCCCGCCGGAGGCAAGGAAGACCTCGGCCACGTGGTGGCCTGCGACCTGGGCGGCGGCGCGGACCCCGTGACCGCCGGCGGCTGACGGACGGAGCGGCGGTGGCAGGATGCGCGGCCCGGCGCGGCCGTCCGGTGACCGGCGCCCACGCCGCATGCTCCGGGCGGCCTGGCGCGGGGCCGCGCAGCGGCCTGAGCGCCGCCGCCCCTTGATCCCAAACGGCTGAACTCGGCAACATCCGGCCATGGCGGTCGGCCCCCTATCTGGTCAATCGCAGCACTCGTGACACGCCTGTGCCTCATAATGTGCGCATGGACGTAGGCGACATCGTGAGCACCGCCTTTGGGCTGGTGGGGAGCTTGGCCGGCATCTGCGCCGTCCTTTGGGTTTACAAAAGGGAGCGCGCCGAGAGAAAGGCCAACGCACGCTTGGCGGCAGAAAAAGAGGCTCAGAAGGATCAACGCAAAATCCAAAGCGCGAGAGAGCAGAAGAAGCTAGAAGAGGAGCGACGCGCACGGGATGTGCGACGAACAAAGCATGAAGACGATTACCGTTTGACCATGGACCTACTTGAGCGCCTAAAGGCAATTGCATACAGTGTCGAAGTGTCGGACCTTATCACCGAAACACGGTCAAAGGAGAAAGAGCTTCGCCACATCGAAGAAGAACTTGAGCGACTCTCCGATCGCCTGCCACGTCTAGACATGCCGCTAACAATGGCTTACCACATGGCTTCCGGTCTAGAATTTCATACAATTCCAGACGAAATTGACAGTGAAGTTCGACGTGCCATATGGCATGGGGTTAGTCAGTATTTTGCAGCCAAAGAAGCGGGAAGTGTGGTCAAGAGAGCACTAGAAGCCTTGAACAAGGAATGGGAAGCATAGGGCCGGTCGCTCTGCACTCAAATCCTGCATTTCAATTAGGATTCATACCTGCCGTAGATTCATCAAAATCTCCAACGCCACGGACGCTCCCGCTGCGACCGGTTAGGACGGTTTGGGTGATGGTCGGTAGCTCGGCGAAGGCTCGTAGGGCCTCGCAGGCTTCTGGGGGGCCTCGGCCTCAGTAGCGCCCCTCGTCGGCCCAGGTTCTCGTACGCGCCGCACGCCAAACGCATCCTAGGCGCGGTGGGGACAGGCGGGGCCCTCATAGGGTGGGCGGCATGATCCGTGCAGTGGTGTTTGATGTGGGCGAGTGTCTGGTTGATGAGTCTCGCGAGTATGGGACGTGGGCTGACTGGTTGGGGGTGCCTCGGCATACGTTTTCGGCGATGTTCGGGGCGGTGATCGCTCGGGGGTTGGATTACCGGGAGACGTTCCAGGTGTTCGCGCCGGGGTTCGATCTGACGCAGCAGCGGCAGGAGCGGGCCGAGGTTGGGCAGCCTGAGACGTTCGGGGAAGAGGACTTGTACCCGGATGCGCGTCCGACGCTGGCGAAGTTGCGGGGTGATGGGCTGTGGGTCGGGATCGCGGGGAATCAGACGGTGCGGGCCGGCGGGATTCTGCGGTCGCTGGATCTGCCTTCCGACATGATCGCTACGTCGGACGACTGGGGTGTGTCCAAGCCTGATCCGGGGTTCTTCCGGTGTGTGGTGGACGCTGCGCCGTGTGATGCCGGTGAGGTGCTGTATGTGGGTGACCGGTTGGACAACGACATCATGCCTGCGGCTGAGGCGGGGTTGCGGACGGCGCTGATTCGGCGGGGGCCGTGGGGGATCGTTCAGCAGGACGACCCGGAAGCCGACCGCGTTCCGACGATGCGGATTGATTCGCTGGCCGAGCTTCCGGGTCGTATCGCTCAGTTCAACGCTGGAGCGCGCTGAGGGTGGTCTGCCATCCGTAGAGGCGGTCGTCCAGGCGGCGGACGCATTCGGTGTCGGCCCATGGTTGGAGGGCGCGGCGGACGTCGTGGACGCGGTCCATGCCGGTGGCGTACCAAGTGACGGCGAGTTGGTCTAGGGCCTGTTCGGCGTAGGTGCATGCGGCTTCGGGGTTGCGCTGGGCGATCTCGACGGCTGCCAGGTCGCCGAGGATGACGGTGCGTTGTTTGGCGTTGGTGTCGCCGATTGCGTCCAGGACGCCGAGGAGTGTGGCCTTGGCCTGGGCGGGTTGACCGGCTTTGAGTTGGGTGTCGCCCTTGAATGAGGCGAGGCTGATGGGCGAGAACCAGTTGAACCATTCGGGGGCGGGCTGCCGGGTGCTCTCGGAGAGCAGGTGTTCGGCGTGGTTGATGAGGCGGAGTGCTTCGCGGGGGTGTCCGCAGCGGGTTTCGCATTCGGCTTCGACGGCGTCCAGCCATGCCAGGAATTCGGCGGGGGCGGTGCCGCGTCGGGCGTAGGTGCGGGCGGCGCGCATGCGTTCGGCGGCCTCGTCGCGGCGGCCGTCCCATCCGGGGATGAACGCGGCGTGGGCCAGGATCGCCGCGCCGAGGAGCGGGTCGTTGGCTTCGCCGGCGGCCTGGAGGGCGCGGACGTATGAGGCGTCGGCGTCGTCGGGCTGGCGCAGGTCGAAGAACTCGATGCGGCCGACCAGGAGCAGGGACTCAGCGAGCGCGGTGGCCAGGATGGTGCGCGGGACGCCGGTCGTCTCGGCCAGGAGCTGCGTGCCGAGTTTGGTGTGCTCGACCACGGTCGGGTGGAGCTGGGCGGGCTGCACGGAGAAGTAGAGGCGCCGCAACGCGCCGTTGATGGCGGAGAAGTCGGCTCCGACCGTGGGCGGCTGGACGGCGGCGTTGGCCCTGGGGAGTGGGAGCGTGGCACCGGTTCCCTGGGCGGGGACGGCGGACGCGTTGGGGTTAGGCCGTGACGTCGCCGAGGTGCCCGAGGTCTCCCACGGCGGAGTGAAGCCGAGTTCCTCCACGGGCAGTTGCAGCACGTGGACCAAGAGGCGCTGATGGTCGGCGCGCGGCCATGGCGGGGACGCGGACTCCCAACGGCGGATCTGGCGGGCGCTGATCTGCATGCTCCCCAATCCCAGCAGTGGAGCGGCTGCCGTCATGGCGTCGGCGAGTGCCTGCTGGGATGCGTATCCGGCGTGCTGCCGGGCTGCTTTGAGACGGGTGTTGCCTGCTGGGCGCGGCATCGTCGTTTCCTCCATGGTGAGTCCTCTACGGGTCCGACTTTAGCGCCCATAGGGGCACCGAGCGGACTCTGTGACGCGCCTAACGCTTTCTAGCGTCCTATAAACGTCCTCGCAGTGTCCTATAGACGGCCTTCTATAGGACGCTGGCACGCGGGAGTGTTGGCCTCATGCGAGACGAGCAGGCGGTCAACGGGTGCGGGAACTGCGGCGGTCGTGGGTGGAAGTTCGCTCACTCTCGGCGGGCGGTGCTGGTCGGAGCGCCGGGTGGTTCCGGGCCGGAGGTTGAGCGGGTGCCGTGTCGTCAATGTGCGCCCTCGCGTGAGACGCGGGCGGCGTAGTCCGGAAACTGCGGGGCCGGTGGGTGTTGCGGCGGCTGACGCGCGGGTTGGGGGTCCCCCCGGACCCGACCGCGCTCGGGGTGGCGGGTCTCCCTGTGGTCGTCTGCCCTGCCGGCCCCGCTTCCCTTCTCTGGGAGTGGGTGAGCTGTGGGTGAGTCGGTGAGGCCGCGGATGCCGGATAGTGCGTGGCGTCCGGCGGCGTTGGCGCTGGTGGAGGCGTTGACCGGGCGTGGCCTGGTGGCGCAGGTGTGGGGGCATGGTGCGGTGCGGGTGCGTAACCCGGCCGGTGAGCCCGACACCGATGACCTTCGCGGGCAGGCGTTCGCGCCGGGCCTGCGGCAAGAGGTGGTGTGCCGCCGCCATGACGGTGAGTTGTGGTGGTGGTGGGTGTGGTCGGGGTCGTCCCGCAAGTCCCCGCCGGAGCTGGAGCCGCTGTGCCCGGTCGCCGACACGACCACGGCGGCCGACCGGATCGCGCGCGTTCTGGCCGTCCCCTTCGCCAGCTCGCCGGGCAGGTGCGGGTGATGGGGGTCTCGTGGGTGTCGGCGTCGGACGAGCGGAGTCGGTCGGTGACGGCGGCGATCGAGCGGGAGTTCTCCGGGGTGGTCGCTTGGTACGGGCACGCGACCGGGGCATGGTGGGCGATGGTCCGTGTCCGTCGTGACGTGCGGCTTGTGGAGGCGCTCAGCCCGCGTGAGCTGCGGGAGGCGATCGTGAACGCGCAGGGGTGGCCGTGGCCGAGGTGACCGGCGACGACGCGCACAAGATCGGGCACTCGGGCCTCGGACCTGAGTGCCCGATCTCGTGCCTGGGGGTGCGGACGGTCGGTGACCTGCTCGGCCTGCTGGTGGAGGCCGGACGTACCTCAGGGCTGGATGCGGTGTTCCCCGCGGCCGTGGCTGCGGCTGACGGTCAGCATGAACACGCCGATGACCGTGTCGCCTTGGCCTGCCCGGTCGTGTGCTTGGGCCTGTCGGCGCAGGTTGTGGCGGCGTTGCGCAACGATCGGCGCTGGCGGGTCAAGACGGTGGGGGGACTGCTGGGCCTGCTGCGGTCGGGTGACCTCGGCAGGGTGCCGCAGATGGGGCCTCGGCGGGTGGGTGAGGTGCGGGTGGCGCTGCTCGCGGCGGGCTTCCCGGTCCCTGCCGACCTGTGAGGCGTCCGGCTGCTCGCTGTCCTGGCGCGAGGGAGAGCAGGGCGTTACAGTGCCGTGAGATGCGCTTATGCGGTCAAGTGTCACAGTAGTCAGGTGGTTGATATGTCGAGCTTGGAGTTCGAGCCCCCGAAGTATGCGCGGGTGGTGTTGGAGATCCGGCGGCGGATCGAGAACGGGGATTACCCGCCCGGATCGATGCTGCCTTCGGAGTCACAGCTCGTCCGGGACTTCGCGGTGGGGCGTACCACGGTGGTGCGGGCGTTGCAGATGCTCCAGCAGGACGGGTGGATCAGCCGTGAGCACGGGCGCGGCTCGTTCGTGAAGGGCCGTCCCGCCTCCGATGTGCGGGCGGGTCGGCGGGGCTTGGGGCTGTTGGACCGTCCTGAGACGTTGCCGGGTGTGCGGCTGGTCGACGTCGGCCAGGTCGACGCTCCCGCCGGGGTGGCTTCGCTGCTGGGCCTGGACGGCGGCGGGGGGCGGGTGTTGGCGCGGCGGTCGTTGACGGTCCGCGACGAGATCGCCTCGGACCTGGTGACGTGCTGGTTTCCGCTGGAGTTGGTGTACGGCACCGACCTGGACAAGGACGCGGCGTTGCCGGTCGGGCTGCGGGATCACCTGCGGTCGGTCAAGGGCCTGCGGGTGGATCACATCTCCGAGCGACTGACCGCGCGGCTTCCCGCCGGCGACGAGGCCGAGGTGTTGCAGATCAGCAAGTCCGACCCGGTGATGGTGATGCTCGCGGGCATGCACGACGCCTCGGACGTGGTGCGGTTCGTGGCCGAGGTCGTGATGCCGGGGTCGCTGCATGAGCTGGAGGACGTGTACAGCGTCCCGGCGTGAGCCGCACTCCCGCGTGATGTGACGCACGTCACTCTCTCCTGAGCTTGTTCGGTCGAGTGGGCGACGT
>NZ_JBGNUS010000003.1:0-706526 GCF_041951365.1 Actinomadura sp. GTD37 | reverse complement strand
GCAGTTCCAGGAACTGCTGCGCAACGCCAACCCGCCCGTCCAGTAACCCCCCACAAGGAAAGGCCCCGTGACCCGCTCCCGGTCACGGGGCCTCTCCCGTCCCGTCGACTTGCGGCGTGTTGTTGTTATGGGCCTCCGGATAACAACAACACGCCGCAAGTCAACGCGGCCACCGGGGCGGTGGGCGTTCATGGACGCCGCACTGGGAGGTATGGGAGGCCGTGCGGCGGCTTCACGGTCAGTCACGGACGAGCAAGAGGCAGGGCATCCAGGCCGCGTGCCGATCCGACCGGACACCGCTGCTCCTCGCAGCCCGGCCTGGCATATCGAGCCGCGAAATGTTCTGGGTGGTCAGGTAGAGGACGGCGGGTCGGCTTTGTGGCGGCCGTTGGGCTTTCGCGAGGGGACGATCCGGACCGGGCGGGACGCGCCGCGCGGGAGGGCGTGGCGGGCGGCGCGGCGGGGGGCGGGGACGTCCGGCGGCTCCGGCTCCGGGGTCTCGGGGGCGGCGGCCTCTTCCGGCTGGACGAGCGACTCCTGCTCGCGCAGGTACTCCTCGAACTCCATCGAGTGCGCGGTCGGCAGCGTGATGATGCCCGGGTTGGCGTCCACGAGGAGGGTACGGCGGCCGGACGCGCCCGAGTGCGTGAACACCATCGCGGTCGGCGGCAGCTCCTGCAGCTGCGGCGGCTCGACGAGCAGTTCGCGGAAGCGCTGCTTGGCGGGGCGGCGGTCGGCGACCGTCCGGCCCCAGGCGGTCGCGGAGCTGATGCCCTCCACCAGGACGGAGTCGTCGACGGCGGGCGCGGGCAGCGGCGACCAGACCGGGTCGGTGAGCCCGTCGCCGCGCGGCCGCGCGAACGCGACCGTGCTGGCGTAGGTCTCGCCCGCGACGTCGAACAGCGTCTCCCCCGCCGCGTCGGTGATCTCGGCGACGAGGAGGGGCTGGCCCGCGCCGATGTGCTCGGCGGCGACGCGGGCGTCCTCGGGGTTGCCGAGGCGCATGAACCCGACGGCGGCGTGGCCGCGCCGCCCGAGCCGCGCGCGGACGTGGTCCGGGATCGACCGGTACATGAGGACGAGACCGGTTCCGGTCGCCTCGCAGGCGTCGATGAGGCGGTCGAGGACGTCCCCGCGCAGCTTCTCGGCGCCGCAGAGGAAGAGGGTGTGGTCCCAGCGTCCGCCGGGCGGCGACTCGCGGATCCGGTGGGTGAGCGCCGTCGTCACGTACGTGCCGAGGATGCGGTTGGTGAGGACGCCGGCGCGCCGGTCCATCGACACGACGTGCAGCCTGGACGGCGGCAGCGTGACGGGCTCCGTCGCGAGCTTCTCCAGCTTGCGGAGCTGCGCCTCGAGCGCCCACGCGCGCCGGACGACGATCCGGTCCGTGGCGTCGCGGCCGAACAGGGTGGCGATGCGTTCGAGCTGCGCGTCCGTCAGCAGGCCCTTCCGGAGGTCGTCGCGCGGGTCGCCCACCTGGGCGAGGACGCGCAGCGCCGCCGTGATCCGCGGGATGGTCGCGTCCGGCCCGAGGACCTCGATGAGCCGCTCCAGGATGGAGTTGTCGAACGACAGGTCGCGGGTGCCGCCCTCCTCCTCGCCCGCGCTGACGACCAGCGACAGCACGTCGGCGAGCGCTTCGCGGTTCAGGCCCCTGGTGACGTCCAGCCGGGGCAGGTCGTTGGGCAGCACCCAGACGAGCGGGTCGTCGCCGCGATCGGCCGCGAGGCGCAGCAGGTCGTGCGCGACCGCGCCCTCGGACAGGTCGATGACGGTCAGCCGCGCGCCCACCGCCAGCCGGGCCGCGCCCATGGTCGTGACGGCCGCGGACCAGCCCGCGAGCGTCCCGCCCACGACGTCGACGCGGTCGACTCCCGGCGGGACGGCGACCGGGTACCACTCGCGCTGGCCGTCATAGGCGGCCCGGCGGCGCTCCCACTCGGCCCGCGCCTTCGCGTACGCCTTCTCGGCGGCGTCGCGCTCGCGCTCCCGCGCGGCCCGCTGCCGCTCGTCCTCGTGCCGCTCCTGGGCGAGCCGCTCCCGGACGCCCCGCTCGTCCCGCCACAGCCCGCCGCCGACGATGGCGAGCACGACCAGGCACGCCAGCAGCGCCACCCCGGCGAACGCCCACGGGATCACGCCGAAGACGCCGCACACGAGGAACAGGACGACGAACGCGACCGTGCCGCCGACCGCGATCCGCAGCGGCCGGCCGGCCATGTGCTCGCCGGGCCGCCGCACGGGCGGCGGCAGCGGCGCCCGGTCAGGCCGGTCGGGCACGTCCGGGGGCGGCCCCGGATCGGGGTGCACCTGCGCGTAGCGCCAGCCCACATGGACGCGGTCGGCCTGTGTGAGCCGCGCCATCGCGGACCCGCTCGCCATGTCCGTCACGTCGAGAGACCCCTGGGAGTCGCGGGAATAGGGGGAACGCCTCGGGGTTGCCGGTTCGGTTTCCTACACAGCCCAGGGTAAAGACCTTGCCACCTCCGCGCGCCTCGTTCAACGGAACAGTCCCGCGATGACCGGCCACGCCCGACATTTCGGACACTGAACCCACCTAAGGCAAGATCAGACACCCCACCCCTGACCACACCCGGCCACCCGACCGCACTCCTGTGCGGACGCTGAGCACGCAGGACGCCGAGCCCCGCCCCAGCGGCACGTCCAAGGGCGGGCTTCCGCGAAGGCGAAAGGACGTCGTTCCGAGAGAGCTGTAATGTCCGATGTCGTCGCAGTCGCCGACCGAAGGTGAGGAGCCCACGTGTCGTTGACCGGCCGGCCGCTGGCATGCCTGCTGATCGTGACCGTGGTCGCCGTGCTGGCGGCGACCGTGTGGGGGTGGGGCCGCCTCGCCGGTCCGGGCGCGCGGATGGTCGCCGCCAGGCTCTGCGCACTCCTGCTGTGCCAGGCGCTGGTCACGCTGTCGGTGCTGGTCGTGGTCAACCGCCATTTCGCCTTCTACGGAACTTGGGGGGAACTGGCCGGGGCCGCCGGCGTCGGCGGACGCGTCGTCCAGGAGCAGGGACACGGCGGGACCGGCGTCAGGGCCGCGCTGATCCGGCGCGACCCCGAAGTGTCCATGGGCGGCACGGCCGCGCGCGACGGCAGGGTGGACACCGTCGACATCCGCGGGCTCAGGTCCGGGCTGCACGCACGCGCCTACGTCTATCTCCCGCCCCAGTACTTCAAGGAGGGCGAGCGGCGCCGCTTCCCCGTCGCGGTCGTCTTCAGCGGTTATCCGGGCGCGCAGCGGAACCTCATCACGCAGGTCCGGGTACCGCAGACGGCACGGGACGAGGCGAAGGCGGGCCGCGTCCAGCCGATGGTGTACGTGATGCTGCGGCCGTCCATGGTGAAGGGCCGCGACACCGAGTGCCTGGACGTTCCCGGCGGCCCGCAGACCGCGACCTTCTTCACGCAGGACGTGCCCGAGGCCGTCCGCGCCGCCTACCGGGTCTCGGGCGACCGCAAGGGCTGGGGCGTGTTCGGGTTGTCGACGGGCGGCTACTGCTCGCTCAAGCTCGCCATGCGGCACTCGGACGTGTTCTCCAAGGCCGCGTCGCTGTCCGGCTACTACGGCGCCATCAAGGACATCACCACCGGTGACCTGTACGGGGGCAGCCAGGCCGTCCGCGACGAGAACGACCTCTACTGGCGGCTGCGGCACCGGCCGCAGCCGCCCATCTCCGTGCTGGTGACGACGAGCAGGTCCGGGGAGCGGAACGAGGAGGAGACCCGGCGCTTCCTCTCCCTGGTCAGGCCGCCGATGCGGGCGTCGTCGCTCGTCCTCGACAGCGGCGGCCACAACTTCCGCACCTGGAAGCGAGTGCTGCCCCAGGTGCTGCGCTGGATGAGCCATGGCCTCACCGTCTGACGTCGCGGCCCTGGTGCTCGTCGCCGTCCTCGCGCTGACCGGCTGCGCGGCCGGGGAGACGGGGAAGGGCGAGGGCGGGGCCGCGCCCGCCCCGGCGGCACGGCCGGCGGCCCCGGCCTTCACCCCGTTCGACGAACGGCAGGTGGATCACCGGCAGGCGATGTACCCGCGGCTCGTCCGGCTGCGGGACGGCCGGATCGTCCTCGGCGTCGCGACGGCCGGGGGCGGCGGCGTCACCGACATGGCCCGGTTCTACGAGAGCACCGACGGAGGGCGCACGTTCCGGACGATGTCGGAGATCCTCGACCCGGCCGCCGCCCAGGGCCGGGGAGCGTGCTGCGGGAGCCTGCTCGAACTCCCCCGCCAGATCGGCGGTCAGGCCGCCGGGACGCTGCTGTGGGCGGGGACGGTCGGCATGAAGAACCACGCGCCGGAGCGCCGCCCGGAACTGCGCGTATGGCGCAGCGTCGACGGCGGCCGGCACTGGTCCTACCTGTCGAGCTGCGCGATCGCCGCCGCGGAGACTCCTTGGGACGAGGGCCTGTGGGAGCCCGAGCTGGCCATCGACGGGCAGGGGCGGGTGGTCTGCTACTACTCCGACGAGACCCGGCCGGGCCACGACCAGGTGATCATGGAGACGGCGTCCCCCGACGGCGGCGCCACGTGGGGGACCGGCAGGGTGGTCGTCGCCCTGGGACGGCACGACCGGCCGGGCATGCCGGTGGTGCTGCGGCTGCCCGGCGGCTCGTACCTCATGGTGTACGAGGTGTGCGGCCCGTCCGCGTCGTGCAGGGTGTACCTCCGCCGCTCGGCCGACGGCTGGACGTGGGGCGCCCCCGCCGGACGCGGTACCGCCCCGCGGACCGCCGCCGGACGGAACCTGTACCACGCGCCCACGGTCGCCTGGCTGCCCGGCGACGGCCCGCAGGGGACGGTCCTGCTCGTCGGCGGCGTCGTCCGCGACGCCAAGGGCGGGCTGGTGCGGGCGGCCAGCGGCACGACGCTCTTCGCCAACGCGGCGAACGGCGACGGGGTCTGGAGCGAGGCGCCCGCACCGGTCCGTGTCCCGTTTCCGTCGCATCCGGAGCACTCCGACATCGTCTGCGGCAACTACAGCTCGTCGCTGCTCGCGGTCGGTGACGGCAAAGGGCTGCTGGAGGTGGCGACCAAGCGCGACAAGGACGGGGCGTGCCGGGCCTACGTCGCCGCCTCGGCGCCGACCTCCGCCCCCGCGGAGCTGAAGACCGGCTGAGCCGTGCTCACAGGTCGCGGCAGGCCGCTCCGGCGCAGCCGCGGTAGGAGGCCACGAGCGACTTCAGTTCCGCCTTGCGCGCCTCGGGCGCCTGCGTCCACAGGTTCCCCAGCTCCCACGGGTCGCGGGCGAGGTCGTAGTACTCGCGGTCGCCGTTGTCGTACTCGACGTACAGCTCGTTCGCGGTGCGGACGGCGTAGTAGGTCGGCGGGTTGCCGCCGTACTTCTTCGGCAGGTCCGGGTCGTCGTGGCTGTAGTTGGGGCCGAGGTGCTCGATGAACGCGGTCGTCCGCCAGGACGGCACCGGCCGTCCGAGCAGCAGCGGCGCCAGGGACCGCCCGTCCGCCGAGTCCGCCGGCCGGAGCCCGGCGAGTTCCTCGAACGTCGGGCATATGTCGGTGTTCTGCGCGAACCTCGCCTCGGTCTTCCCGGCCCCGACCCCGGGGCCCGCCACGACGAGCGGGACGCGGATGTCGGTGTCGTAGGCGGTCAGCTTCCCCTCGACGAGCCGGTGCTGGCCGAGGTGGTAGCCGTTGTCGGAGTTGAAGACGAAATAGGTGTTCGCGCCGAGGCCCTTCGCGTCGACCGCGGCCTGCAGCGCGCCGATCATCCGGTCGACCGACTGGACGGCCCGCACCCGCGTGCGGAAGGCGTCGTCGACCGCGCGGAGCTGGCGGGGCCGCAGCCTCGGGTACTTGCGCAGCCAGCCGGGCTTGTCGCCGATGTCGGGCTCGTTGAACCCGGGCGTGCGGGGCGCCTTGATCCCGGCGAACTTGCGGGCGTCCTCGGGCGCGGGCGTCGCCGGGGCGTGCGGCGAGAACGTCGACATCTCCAGCAGGAACGGCTGCTTCGTGTCGGCGGACCGGTTGACGAAGTCGACGCCCTTGCCGGTGATCACCGTGTTGAGGTGGTCCTTCGGCGCGCGCCCGTAGTGGGTGAGGGTGCCGTTGCCGTTCAGGTTGTAGTTGTAGTTCGCGTACCCGAGGCCGGTGACCTGCCATTCCGTCCAGCCGGGCGGCACGTAGGCGCGGGACGAGCCCTGCGTCTCCGCCGTCTCGTAGCCGTTGAGGTACTTGCCCATCAGCGCCGTGCGGTAGCCGGCCTTCTGCAGCGCGGCGGCGAACGTGTCCTTCTCATTGCCGCGCGAGTTGAAGACGTCGAACCCGCCCGTCGGCGGGTCGTTGCTGCGGACCCCGGTGTTGTGCGGGTACTTGCCGGTCAGGATCGTGGCGCGGGACGGGCAGCACAATGTGTCGGCGACGAAGTAGTTCGAGAACGTCATGCCGCGCTTCTGCAGGGCCTTGACGTGCGGCATGTAGTCGACGAGGTCCCACGACAGGTCGTCGGTGAGGACGTAGACGATGTTCGGCCGCTTCGCCGCGGCGTGCGGGGACGCCGACGCCCTGCCGTCTTTGCCGTCCTTGCCGCCTTTGCCGTCCTTGCCGTCACCGGACGCCGCCTGGGCGCATCCGGCCAGCACCAGCGCACCCGCCAGCAGGACCGCGGGGAGCGGCGCGGCCGACCGTCGCCGTCGCGGCTTGGCGCCGAACATCACGCACCCCTTCCAGGCCGATCGGACATCGGTCCACGAACATGATCAATCGGGCCCAGGCTAGAGCACCGACGCGGGTGGCGACTCCGGGGCGTCGCGGCGAGCGGCCTGGGCGTCCTGGACTTCCCGCACGTCAGGGGCGTCCTGGGGCGGCGGGGCGGGCGGCGCGCCGCCCGGGGCCGGTGCTCCGTCGCGCCGGATCTGCGCCATCGCGGACGCCAGCCGGGGACGCATCAGGTTCTGCAGCGGACGCTCCACCAGCCAGTGCACGAGGAGCGCCGCCACCAGCACGGACACGGTGATGACCGGCAGGATCGTCAACCTGTCGAGGATCGGATGCGGGAAGAAGACCTTGACGATCGCCCGTGCCACCGTCTCGTGCATCAGGTAGAGCGGGTAGGCGACGGCGCCCAGCAGGGTGAAGCCGCGCCAGCCCAGCCAGGACAGCTTCCGCAGCGCGACCAGCGCCATCAGGGCGAAGAAGGCGGCGAGGACGGCCGGGATCACGATCTCGTGGACGCCCTCCCACGCGTTCAGCGGGCTGATGTCGTCCACGAGGTAGTGCACCGACAGCGCGAAGCACGCCGCGATGATCAGCCAGAGCGCCGTGTTGGACCCGAACTTGTAGATCAGGAAGAAGGCCATCCCGGCGATGAAGTACGGCGCCGTCTCCGGGAAGAAGAGCCGCTGCAGCAGCTCGCTGCCGCCCTCCTTCGCGTAGGCGCCGGCGAGGAGCCAGGAGACCATGAAGGTGACGCATCGTCCGTAGGTGATACCCGCGCGGGACAGGAGCGTGATGAGCACGTAGAAGTGCAGCTCCACCCACAGCACCCAGTAGACGACCTCCAGCGAGGCGACGTGCATCCCGTCCTGGAGCATCGTGAGGTTGGGCAGGAACCGCAGGACGGGGCCGTCGCCGTCCCCGTACGGCACCGCGGCGCCGCAGACCAGGAACAGCACCAGGCTGAGGACGACGCTGAACCAGTACGCCGGGTAGATCCGGACGACCCTCGCCACGGCGAAGTCGCCGGCCCTCCGGTCCCACGCGGCCATCAGGATGACGAATCCGCTGATCATGAAGGCCAGCTGGACGCCGAGGTAGCCGAAGTGCGCCACCGGCGCGAGTTCGGGATAGATCTTCTGGGCGTCGCGTCCGGCCCAGACGGTGCTCCGCACCCCGGCGAAATGGTGCGTCACGACCGCCGCGACGGCGATGAAGCGCAGCAGGTCGAGCTCGCGCAGCCGCGGGAGGCTCGCGCTGTCGGCGGGGGCGGGGGGACGGGTCATCGGGCGGCCTCCACGGTGCTCCGAGGCGGGGTCTGCCGGCGAACGGGCGGACGACTCCGCTGCCGCGATCTGGTGAGCACCGCCTTGAGCTTCGGCTTCATCCACCGCTGCAGCGGTTCTTCGACGAAGCGCTGCACCAGGTACGCGCAGAGGAGGGCGGCGGCGCAGGAGACCGCGAGGAGCGTCCAGCGGCCGAGGTGGGAGCGTAGCAGTTCGTCCAGTGTCCGCCCGACGCTCTCATGGACGAGGTAGAGCGGGTAGGTGAGGGCGCCGAGCACGGTGAAGCCCCGCCAGCGCACCGCCGGGAACTGGTGGGTGGCCACCAACGCCATGATCAGGAAGGCGAAGGTGACGCCGCCGGTGATCGCGGCGTCCCAGACCCGCGGCCAGGCCAGGTCGTCGTTCACGGTCGCCTGCCGGTAGTCGACGGCGAGGGCCCAGCAGCCGGAGGCGATCAGCCACAGCAGCAGGTTCGGGCCGAACCGGTGGATCAGGTAGAAGGCCATGCCGGCGACGAAGTACGGGGCCCACGGAGTCATGAGGGCCGCCATGAGGGGCACGGCGTCCGCCTCCTGGGCGAACACGGCGAGCAGGACCCAGCCGACCATGAACGCCACGCAGCGCTCGTAGGTGATGCCGCGCCAGACGAGGAGCGCGATCAGCACGTAGAAGTGCAGTTCGACCCAGAGCGTCCAGTAGACGTTCTCCATGCTCGGCACGCCGATGCCGGTTTGGAGCATCGTCAGGTTCGGCAGGTACGGGGCGAGCGGGCCGTGCCCCGCCGCGGGCGTCTGCCCGATCGCCATGAATCCCAGGAGCGAGAGGGACACGCCGAACCAGTAGGCCGGGAAGATGCGCACGGTGCGGGAGACCGCGAAGTCGCCGACGCCCCGCCCCCACGCGCTCATGAGGATCACGAATCCGCTGATCAGGAAGAACAGGTCGACGCCCAGGTTCCCGAAATGCGTGACGGGGGCGAGGAACGGCATGTTGTGGTGGTTCTCGACGCCCCACCCGGCGATGCGGCCCACGAAGTGGTGGAGCATGACCACGACGGCCGCGACGAACCGGAGCAGGTCCAGTTCCACCAGCCGCGGGCGGGCGACGGGGGGAGTCATCAGCCCGCCTCGGCCGCGCCCGCCGGTGACGCCTGGACGCGGCGGCGCTCGCGGCGCTTCGTCAGCAGCATGTCGGCGGCGGTGCCGATGTCGCCGTCCCACAGCACGCGGCCGCCCTCCAGGAAGACGCCGCGCGTGCAGAGCTGCCGCAGCAGCGCGGCGTCGTGCGCGACGATCACCATGGTGCGGCCGCTCGCCCGGTACTCCTGCAGGCGCTCGATGCACTTGCGGCGGAACAGCGGGTCCCCCACGGCGAGGACCTCGTCGATGAGGAACACGTCGGGGTCGGTGTGCACGGCGATGGAGAACGCCAGCCGCATGAACATGCCCGACGAGTAGAACCGGACGGGCTGGTCGAGGAACCGCCCGATGTCGGCGAACTCCACGATCGCGTCGAACTTGCGGAGCGTCTCGGCACGGTCCATGCCGAGGATGGCGCCGTTCAGGAAGACGTTCTCGCGGCCGGTGAGGTCGGGGTGCAGGCCGGCGCCGACCTCGATCAGCCCGGCGACGCGCCCGCGCACCCGGACCGTGCCCTCGTCCGGCGGCATCACCCCCGAAATGATCTTCAAGAGGGTGCTCTTGCCGGAGCCGTTCACCCCGACCAGCGCGACGGCCTCGCCCACCCCGATGGAGACGGACACGTCGTCCAGCGCGGTGAAGCGGTCGCGGAGCCTCTCGCGGCGCAGCGCGCGGACCGTCATGTTCTTGAGGGAGCGGGCGTGCCGCAGCGTGAACCCCTTTGTCACCCCGTCGACGACGACCGCGCGCCGCGTCCCGTCCATCAGAGCTCCTCCGCGAAACGGCGCTGCAGCCGGGCGAAGACGAGCTGGCCGAGCCCGAGCAGCAGGACGGCCGCCGCCAGCAGGACGAGCCCGTCGCGGGTGAGGTGCACCGGGAACTCGAACGCGCCGCCGGTGGTCGGCCACCAGAAGGCCCGCTCGAACAGCATCACGCCGACGGCCATCGGGTTGGCGAGGTAGAGGTCCAGCGCCCAGCCTGGCGCGGTGTCCCGCACCAGCGTCCAGGGGTAGATCATCGGCACCGACCAGGTGACGAACAGCGTCGCGATGTCCACGGCCTTGTCGGTGTCGCGGTAGAAGACGTGCAGGGCCGAGCAGATCAGCCCCACGCCGATGCCCAGCGTGGCGACGAGCGCGAACCCGAGCAGCGCCGAGCCGAGCGCCGCCGCCGACGGCGCCCAGCCCCAGCCGACCGCGACGGCCAGCACGATCGCCAGCCCCGGCAGCAGGTGCACGCACGACACCAGCAGCGACGCCACCGGGAACAGCTCGCGCGGCAGGTACACCTTCCGGACGAGCGGCGCGTTCCCGAGCACCGAGTGCGTGGTGTTGATCAGCGTCTCGTTGAAGAAGGAGACGAGCACCAGCGCGGAGAACATGAAGATCGGGAAGTGCTCCAGGTGCTTGCTCATCCCGAGGAAGACGCCGGCCACGAAGTAGAACACCGCGAAGTGCGCGGCGGGCCGCACGTAGGACCAGCCGAGGCCGAGCAGCGACCCCTGGTAGCGGGCGCGCAGCTCCCGCCGCACGATCAGCTTCAGCAGGTAGCGGCGCCGGAAGACCTCGCCGAGCCCGCCGCCGCGGCCCGGCTCGACCAGGCCCGGATCGTCCAGGCCCGCCGGCGCACCGGAGGCCGCGCTCACTGCAGCCGCCGCGCCTTGTCGAACGTCTCCCGCCACTCCTCGTGCGAGGTCAGCCCCGGCAGCGCGTCCCGGTACCGCTCGCTCAGCACGGCCCAGTCCCTGCCGAGCCGGGCGTGCAGCGCCGAGGCCCGCCGGATCAGCGACCAGAACCGCTGCGGGTCGCGCTGGTACCAGGAGACCTTGGTGCCGTCGGCGGACGAGACGAGCGCGCTGTTGAACTTCGTCAGCAGCCACCACGTCTGGTCGACGTGCGGGACGACCGCCTCGGGGTGCGTCTTCGGGTACGGGCCGACGGGCTTCACCTGGCGGACCGCCCCCAGCAGCGCCGTCTGGAACATCGCCCGCCGGTTCTTCGGCGGGACGACGTCACGGCCCTTGCGCGGCGGCTTGCGGCGCCGGACGGCGGGGAACTCGTCCAGGTCCCCCTTGGCCTGCGCGTCGACGAAATCGGCGCGCAGCTCCTGGAGTTCGCCCATCTTCGTGAGGATCGACGGGTGCAGGTCCTCGGGGCCCTTCAGCGCGTCCTCGATCGCCAGCAGCATGAGCTCGGCCGTGGAGTACTGCATGGCCAGGGCGTGCTTGACGGTGATGAACAGGCTCTCCTTGAGCATGTTCCCGCCGCGTTCGTACGGCGAGTACAGCAGCGCGGTGACGACCCGGTTCCGTTCGGTGAAGTACGCCTGCCAGTCGGTCATGACGTCCTTGGAGTGCCACGGCACGTGCCACACCGCGGCGCCCGGCAGCGAGACCGTCGGGATCCCCGCCGCCTTGGCGCGAAGCCCGTACTCGATGTCGTCCCACTTGATGAAGAACGGCAGCGACAGCCCGATCTTCTGGATCACCTCGACGGGGATCAGGCACATCCACCAGGCGTTGTACTCGACGTCCGCGCGGCGGTGCAGCCAGGGCGTGTCGCGCAGCGGATGCGCGGCCAGGTCGTGCGACAGCTCGGTGTGCGGGGCCGGGACCATCCACCAGCGGTAGCGGGCGACGGTCTCGCCGAACACGTGCAGGACCGACCGGTTGTACAGGTCGAGCATGTGGCCGCCGACGAGCATCGGGCCGCGCGCGAGGTCGGCGAACGTCACCGCGCGCAGGATGCCCTCGGGCTCCAGGATGACGTCGTCGTCCAGGAGCAGCGCGTAGGTGCTGCGGCCCGACTCGACGGTCTCGTGCATGACGCGGGAGAAGCCGCCCGAGCCGCCCAGGTTGGCCTGGTCGATGACGCGCAGCCGGTCGCCGAGCGCCTCCTTCGCCGCGGCGAAGTCGGGATGCTCCTCGACCCTGTCGCTCCCCTGGTCGACGACCAGGATCTCGTCCACGACGTCCAGGACGTCGCCCGCCGCGGCCAGCGCGGTGAGCTGCTCGACGCAGAACTTCGGCCGGTTGAAGGTGGTGATCCCGATGGTCGCGGTGCCCGGCTCCGTCCGCTCGGTGACGGCGCACCACTCCGCGCTGTCGAGGACGGCGGTGCGGCCGTCGGCGACGATGTCGAACCAGTACCAGCCGCCGTCGATGAACGGGGCGAGCGGCAGGTCGATGTTCTCCTCGACCGACGAGTCGGAGTCGATGTGGAGCGACTTGATGCGTTCCAGGTGCCCCTTGCCGGTGGACCGGTAGATGAGGATCGTCGCCTCACCGGCCACCTGGACGCGCAGCCGGACGTTCTCGACCGTGCTCCACCGGCGCCAGTACCCGGCGGGGAACGCGTTGAAGTAGCTGCAGAACGACACCCGCGTCCCGGACGGGACGACGATGCTGCGGCGTCCGATGATCTCGGCGCTGTCGTCCTGGGAGGACGGCCGGTACGACGCCGCGCGGGTCGTGCCGCCGTCCTGCTCGGCACGCACCCGCTCGGCGGCGCTCTCCAGGTCGGCCGTGCGGCGGCCGAACACCGCGTTGCCGTCCACGTACAGCTTCAGCACGTCGAAGTCGCGCTCGCCGGGCATCACGACCCGGTGGAGGACCCGCAGGCCCTCGCCGGGCCCGGCGGGTCCCGTCGCCGGTTCGGCGGCGGGACGCGGGTCCGGGGCGGGGCCGGGCCCGGCCTCGCCCGGACGCTCGTCCGGCCGCGCGTTCGCGGCCGGTTCCACCGCCGCGGGGTCGGCCGGGGCGGGGTCGGCCGGCCCGGGGCCGGCGGCCTGCCGGCTCCGGACGGGTGTCGCGGGCTCCTCGGGGAGCTCAGGCTGGACGGCCCGCTCGGTCATCGGTCAACTCCTCCGCTGGTCAGCCGCTCGCCCCGGGTGAAGTGGGGCCGCAGCCGGTTGTCGACCATACTCAGGGCGCCGGCGATCGCCATGTGCATGTCGAGGTACTGGTAGGTGCCGAGCCGCCCGCCGAACAGGACGCCGTCCTCCCGCCGGGCCATCTCCCGGTAGCGCAGCAGGCGCGCCCGGTCGTCGGCGGTGTTGATCGGGTAGTACGGCTCGTCGCCCCGTTCGGCGAAGCGCGAGAACTCCCGCATGATGACCGTCCGGTCGTCCGGGTAGTGCCGCCGCTCGGGATGGAAGTGCCGGAACTCGTGGATCCGGGTGTAGGGGACGTCTTCGTCCGCGTAGTTCATCACGGGCGTCCCCTGGAAGTCGCCGGTCGGCTTGACCTCCGTCTCGAAGTCGAGCGTCCGCCAGCCGAGCTCGCCCTCCGCGAAGTCGAAGTAGCGGTCGAGCGGGCCGGTGTAGACGACGGGGATCCGGCCGGCGAGGCCGTCGCGCAGGTCGAAGAAGTCGGTGTTCAGCCTGACCTCGATGTTCGGGTGGTCGGCCATCCGCTCCAGCCACGCGGTGTAGCCGCCGGCCGGCAGGCCCTCGTGGGCGTCGCCGAAGTAGCGGTTGTCGAAGGTGTACCGCACCGGCAGCCGGGTGATGATCGCCGCGGGCAGGTCCAGCGGGTCGGTCTGCCACTGCTTCGCCGTGTAGCCGCGGATGAACGCCTCGTACAGCGGCCGCCCGATGAGCGACACCGCCTTCTCCTCCAGGTTGCGCGGCTCCCGGCCGGCGGGGATCTCCGCGGCCTGCTCGGCGATGAGCGCGCGCGCCTCGTCCGGTGTGAACGCACGGCCGAAGTACTCGCAGATCGTGCCGAGGTTGATGGGCAGCGGGTAGACGCGGCCCTTGAAGGTGGAGTAGACGCGGTGCTGGTAGCCGGTGAACGCGGTGAACCGGTTCGCGTACTCCCAGACGCGCTCGTTGGACGTGTGGAACAGGTGGGCGCCGTACCGGTGGATCTCGATGCCGGTCTCGGGCTCGTCCTCGCTGTAGGCGTTGCCGCCGATGTGGTCGCGCCGGTCGAGGACCAGCACGCGCAGCCCCAGCTCCTCCGCGCAGCGCTCGGCCACGGTGAGCCCGAAGAAGCCGGAGCCCACCACTACAAGGTCAACGTTCACGGGTGCATCTTCCTGCGACGTCCCCCGTCGCGTCGTGGGAGCGGTCCGTCCGCGCGTTCGGGCCCGAGGCTCGCGCGGGCTGCGGGACGATTGTGCTGCGCGGCAAAGATACCGGCGTAGTCACCCAAGTTGTATGGGAATGACCCCGGTTGGCCGGTTGTACCCTTCCGGTGATCCGGATCGGCGCCGTGCGCGTCCCCTACGCGAACCCGCAGAGGAGTCATTGGTGGCAGCGGTCTCCCCCGCCCTCCCGCCGACCGTGTACCTCCACATCGGCGCCCCCAAGAGCGGGACGACGTTCCTGCAGGGCCTGCTGTGGAGCAGCGCCGACGCACTCGACGAGGCCGGCGTCCTCCTGCCCGGCGGGTCGTTCGGGGAGCAGGTCCGGGCCACCCGCGACCTGCGCGGTGTCGAACCGGAGCCGGACGAGCCCGAATTCGGCTGGGACGGCGCCTGGGACCGGCTCGCCGACGAGGTCAGGGCGTCCGGGCACCGCGCCGCCGTGCTCTCCCACGAGGTGCTCTGCTCGGTGGACGCCGCCGGGGCCGAGCGAGCCGTGCGGTCCCTCGCGCCCTGCGAGGTGCACATCGTCTACTCCGCCCGCGACCTCGCGGGACTCCTGCCCTCCGAATGGCAGGAGTACGTCAAGCACCGGTTCCACTACGGCTTCGAGCACTGGCTGCGCGAGGTGGTCGACGGCCCGGCCGACGGAGGCGCCGCGCGCTGGTTCTGGCGGGTCCACGACATCCCCGAGGTGCTCGGGCGATGGGCCGCGCACGTCCCGCCGGAGCGCGTGCACGTGCTCACCATGCCCGGTCGGGACGCACCCCGCGCCCTGCTCTGGGAGCGCTTCGCGGGGCTCATCGGCGTCGACCCCGCCGTGGCGGACCTCACCGAGGCCCGCGCGAACACCTCGCTGAGCTGGACGGAGACCGAACTCCTGCGCAGGGTCAACGGCGCCGTCGACGAGGACGTCCCGATGTGGCTGTACCACCGGCTGGTCACCGACGTCCTCGCGCTGAAGGTGCTCCCCGGCCGCGGTGAGCCGGGCCGAGTGCCGCTGCCGCCCGGACGTCGCGCCTGGGCGGACGAGATGGCCGGCGCCATGGTCGAGGGGATCCGGTCCGCCGGCTACGACGTGGTCGGCGACCTGCGCGAACTGCTCCCGGCCCCGGGCCCGGCGGCGCATGACGAGGCGCCCGGCGGCCCGCCCGGGGACGCGGAGCTGCTCGACGCCGCCGCCCACACCGTTCTCGGGCTCCTCGACCGCGTCGAGATGCTCCGCCAGGAGATCGAGACCCTGCGCGAGGAGCGCCAGGAGCAGCACCAGACGGCGCTGCCCAAGCTGATGGCCCGCCATCTCAGCGAGCGCAGCCAGGCCGTCTGGAAGATGCGCGTCGGGTACTGGCACCTCGTGGAGCGGGTCAAGGGCATCGAACCGCCGCCCGAAGCCGTCGCCGAGGCGGAGGACGACGAGGACGAGCCCGGCACCGTCCTGTCCTCTCGGAGCGTGCCGCGATGAGCGCGGGCGCCCGGGTCACCGCCGTCGTCGTCACCTACAACCGGCGCGACCTGCTGACCGAGGCGCTGGAGGCACTCGCCGCCCAGACCCGGCGGCCGGACGCGGTCATCGTCGTGGACAACGCCTCCACCGACGGCACCCGGGACCTCGTCCGCACGCGGTTCCCGGACACCGATCTCCTCGCGCTCGGTGTCAACACCGGCGGCGCCGGAGGCTTCGCGGCCGGGATCGCCCGCGCGCTGGACGCGCCGGACGCCGGGCTGATCTGGCTGATGGACGACGACACCGTGCCCGAGCCGGACGCGCTCGCCGCCCTGCTGGACGCGCGGGAGCGGGCGTCCGGCGGGCCCGTGCTCATCGCCAGCCGGGTCGTGTGGACCGACGGCCGCGACCATCCGATGAACACCCCGCGCGTCAAGCCGGGTGCGTCGCGCGCGGAGCTGGCCGCCGCGCGGGAGATCGGGTGCCGGCCCGTCCGGTCGGCGTCGTTCGTGTCCGTGCTGGTCGACGCGGCGGCGGTCCGGGAGCGCGGCCTGCCGGTCGCCGACTACTTCCTGTGGAACGACGACTTCGAGTTCACCACCCGGCTGCTGCGCGGGCGGACCGGTCTCTACTGCCCGGCGAGCGTCGTCGTCCACAAGACCGGGACGTTCGGCGGCGCCGACGCCGACCCCGGCGACCGCTTCTACTACGAGGTCCGCAACAAGCTCTGGCTGTTCACGCGCAGCCGCGGGCTCGCCCCGGCCGAACGCGTCCTCTACGCCGGGTCGTCCGCCCGGCGGTGGACGCGCGCCTACCTCCGCTCGCGCGACCGGGCCACCTTGCGCAAGGGCCTCCGGGAGGGCGTGCGGGACGGGCTCCGGCGGCGTCCGCGCCCGACCTCGGAGGTCATTTCAGCCGCGATGCGTCGCTATGATCCCTGACGACGCAGACCAGCGGAACCGGCACGCAGCGGGCCGACACGCAGTGCGAAGGGGAGGCGGGTGTGACTCCGAAGGGAACGCCGGACGACGAGCCCAGGGACGACCTGCCTGAGGAGGCCGTGGCCGACCGGACGCAGACCTTCTCCCGGGACGCCCGGCAGCAGGCGCAGCCGTCCGGCGGGGTCGGGGACCTGACGATGTCCGACTTCTCACGGTCGGCGGCGGCCGGCGAGGCCCCCGCCGTCCCGGACGGCGATCCGGCGGATGCCGCGGAGGGCGGGGACGAGGGCGCGGACCAGACCCGCGTCCAGCCCGTTCCGGGAGAGCCTGCGGCACCGGAGTCGCCGGTCCAGCCGCTCCCGCCGCCCCCGTGGGCCCAGGAGATCCCCGCGGCCCCGGCGGCTCCGCAGCCGCCCCCGGCGCCGCCCGCCGCTCCGGAGCCGCAGCTTCCGGCGCCCCAGCCGCCCCTCCCGCCGTTCCCCGCCGCGCAGCCGCCGGCGCCCCGGCCTCCGGCGGCACAGCCGCCCGCGCTCCCGGCGCCCCAGCCGCCGGCGGCACAGCCGCCGCAACCCCCGGCGCCGCAGCTTCCGGCGCCGCGGCCGCCTGAGCCGTTCCCGTGGGCGCAGGAGATCCCGGACGCGCCGGCGCCGGCCGCCCCGGAGCCGTTCCCCTACGCGCAGGAGATCCCCGGGCAGGCCCCCGCGCCGCCGCCCTTCCCGTGGGCGCAGGAGGTGCCCGGCGCCGGAGCCCCCTCGCCGCACGGCCCGCCGTCGCCGCACGCCCCGCCTCCCAACGCCCTGTCCGCCGGGCCGCCTCCGCTCGCGCCGCCGGCGGTCGAGGAGCCGTGGCGCAGCGCGCCCAAGCCCCGGCGCAAGGGCGTCAGCAAGAAGGTCCTCTTCGGCGTCGTCGGCGGTGTGGCCGCCGCCGCGCTGGTCGCGGGCGGCGTCGTCGTCCTGCTCGGCCGCGGCGGCGACTCCGGCGGCGACGGCGGCAGCGCGCGGCTCGCCGGCGCGGTGTTCCCCGCCGACCCGGCGGCCCGCTCCGACGGGCGCGACCAGGAGCTCACCGGTGTCGCCGCGTCCGGCTCGACGGTCGTCGCCGTGGGCGGCGAGGCCGATCCCGGCCACTACCGGGGCGTGTTCCTGGTGTCCGCCGACGGCGGCCGCACCTTCAAGACCGCCGACGTCCACGGGCTGGACGGCGGCGAGCCCGGCGCCACCGAGGTGCCGCGGCTGGTCGCCGGCGACCAGGGCGGCTGGGTGGCGATCGGGTCCCGGCCCGCCGGCGGCGTCGTGTGGACGAGCCAGGACGGCAGCACGTGGCAGCGGCAGCCCGACGCGGCCGGGGACGTCTTCGGCCCCGGCAACCGCGTGACCCGGGTCATCCGCACCGACAAGGGCTTCCTCGCCATCGGGGAGCACTCCCGCAAACGCGACTTCAGCGACGCGGTGCCCGCCGCGTGGCTGTCGGCCGACGGCCGGAACTGGGACGCCCTGACGGGCGGGCAGGTCGGCATCCCGATCCGCGGCAAGGTGGTGCTGGACGCGGTCGCGTCGAGCAACGGCGTCGTCCTGATGGAGAGCGCCCACACTCCGAAACCGGGCAAGTCGTCGTTCCGCCGCGCCTGGCGTTCCACCGACGGCGGCCGCACCTGGTCCCCGGCGAAGATCCCCGCCCCCAAGGGCACCCGCGGGCTGACGGTCGGCGGCGGGAAGGCCGGGCTGGTGGCCGTGCGCGAGGTCAAGTCCGGCAAGTCCTCCTACGGCCAGGTGTACACGTCCACGGACGCCACCGACTGGAAGCAGGGCGGCAAGATCGAGCCGTCCGGGTACCAGCAGGTCCAGCAGGTGCTCGGCACCGAGGACGGCTACGCCGGCATCGTCCAGCGGGGACGCGATCTGCTGATCTCCCGTTCGGCGGACGGCGGATCGTGGCAGGACGCCGGCACGCTCGCGTCCGCGTCCGGCCGCGTCCTGCTCGGTGCGGCCGTCGGCGGCGGCCAGACCGTGCTGGTCGGCCGCGATCCGGGCAACGGCGACCTGAACGCGCTGCTGGCCGTGCTGGACCAGCGCGGCACCGAGGTTCCGGTCGACCCGTTCGCGATCCCCGGCGCGTTCCGCAAGGACCTGGCCGTCACCGCCGTCGCGGCGAAGGACGCCCAGGCGGTCGCGGTCGGCAGCAGCGGCGGCGACGCCGCGATCTGGACGTCGGCCGACGGTTCGGCCTGGAACCGCGCGCGCTTCTCCGGCGGCATCTCCCGCCCCGCCCTGCAGCGGCTGACCTCGGCGGCGGCCGGCGGCGCCGGGTGGCTCGCGGTGGGCGACGGCGGCGGTGCGATGCGCGGCCCGCTGGTGCTGACGTCCGCGGACGGCGCCGTCTGGAAGCCCGCCGACACCGACCCCGTGTTCGAGCAGGCGGGCGACCAGGTCCTCGCCACCTACGGCGCGGCGGCGGGACCGTCCGGCTATGTGGTCGTCGGCGACGACGGGACGTCCGGCGCGATCTGGTTCTCCCCGGATCTGAAGGCGTGGCAGCGGGGCGGCGGCGAGGGCCGCAACGACCTCACCGCCGAGAAGAACGGCAACCGCTGGATCCGCTCGGCGGCGGGCGGGGCGTTCGGATTCGTCGCGGTCGGCGGCATGCTGGACCCGAAGGCGCCCGGTGCGCCGCGTCCGGCGGTGTGGACGTCCTCCGACGGCAAGAAATGGCGGCTTCAGCAGATCGAACTGCCCGCCGGGCTGTCGCAGGGGGCCCTGACCCAGGTCGCGGCCAAGGGCGACGTGCTCGTCGCGGCGGGCGACGCCGTGGGGACGTCCGGGCCCGTCGTGCTCGGCTACGTCTCCGGCGACGGCGGCAAGACGTGGCGCGAGACGAGGCTGCCGGCGGCCGGCTCGGGGTCTCCCGTCGCCGTCACGGCCGTGACGGCGACGTCCGGGGGCTTCGTGGTGGCCGGCGCCGCCGGGTCCGACGTGGTCTCGTGGACGTCCGCCGACGGAGTCTCCTGGGAGGCGGAGGCCCCCGGAGGGGACGTCCTCTCCGGCAGCGGCGACCAGGAGATCACCGGCCTGGCGCCGTTCAAGGCCGCCGTCCTCGGCGTCGGGCGGAGTGTCAGCGAGTCCGGCGAGCAGCCCGTTTTGTGGCGGCGGAGTTGACATCGTCGCCGCCCTCGGGTCGGCGGGCGTGGCGGGGGATGTAGCTGAGGGCGCCGGCGGGGAGGCCGGTGGGGGTGCGGTCGCGGGAGCGGTTGCGGCGGGCGCCGTAGGGGGCGACGACGGCGCGGTAGAAGGGTTTGCGGATCATGGTGGGGACGAGGCGGTAGCCGCCGCGGACCATGACGTTGCGCCAGTACTGCGGCTGGGAGATGAAGCCCTCGCGGAGCATCTCGCGTTGCAGCCGCAGTTCGGAGCGCAGCAGGTCGCGGCCGCCGCGGCGCTCGTAGGCGCCCTCGCCGACGCGGTAGTAGACGAGCGGTTCGGCGACGTTCACCATCCGGGCGCCGTTCGCGATCATGCGGACGAACAGCCAGTAGTCCTCCATGAGAGGGAGGTCGCCGTAGCCGCCGGCGGCGACGACGGCGCTGCGCCGGTAGACGACCGTCGGGTGGTTGAACGGGTCGTGGAGGCGCGAGTAGCGGGCGATGTCGGCGGGGTCGCTCGGCGGGATGCGGCGGCCGACGACGTCGGTGATGTCGGTGCCGAACTCCAGGAGGCCGGCGCCCACGAGGTCGGCGCCCGCGCGGACGAGCGGGACCTGGGTCTGGAAGCGGTGCGGCATGGAGACGTCGTCGGCGTCCATGCGGGCGACGATGTCGTGCCGGGCCGCGTGCAGGCCGGCGTCGAGCGCGGGGCCGAGGCCGCGGTTGTGCTCCAGGTGGACGAACACGACCTTGACCGGGCTGGCGGCGACGAGGGCGCGCAGGCAGTCCGACAGCGCGGGCGGGACGGGGCCGTCCTGGACGAGGACGACCTCGTCGGGGCGCAGTGTCTGCAACTGCACGGCGCTGCGGAACGCGTCCCGGACATGCTCTGCGTGGTCGCCGCCGTAGACGGTCATCAGCAGGGTGAAGGGTTCGGGCTGCATGCGTCCGTTCCGGGGGAGCTTGGCGGCCGGCGGAGCCCGGTGCGGGGGAGGCGGCTCGTGGGGCCAGGGTCGGGGGGAAATCTACTAGGCCGTCCTACTAAGGACGCTTCGGCGTGGTTGATGGTTGGCGCGGGCCAAGATACCGGTGATGCGTGGCCGCATCAGGTCCTGGCGCAAATGTCGCGGTCCGCGCGGATCTCGCCCGCCAGCTTGGGCACGACCGGTTTCAGCGCGCGCAGTTCGGCGCCGTCCCTGCCGATGACGAGGTACACGTAGCCGGGCTTGGCGGACCGCCACGCGCGCGGCGGATGCCCCGGCACCGCGATCGCCAGGCGCGCGGCCTGCCGCTCGGCGCCCGCGCCGTAAAGGATCATCGTGCGGGCGTACCTCTTCTTGCCGCCGCCGACCTTGACGACCCGGAAGCCGCGCTCGGCGAGCTGGTCGGCGGTCCGCTGGGCGAGGCCCTGGGCGGTGGACGCGTTGTAGACGCCGACCTTCACCTGCCCCGGCGGGACGGGCGGCGCCGCGTTCCCCGCGGGCACCGGCGCGGGGTCGGGCTCGGGCAGCTTGTTGTCCTCCCGGACGGCCTTGAACAGCGGTTCGGCGAGCGCCTGGGCGAACTGGACGCGGTTCTTGTCCTGCGGGTACGCCTGCACCGGCACGGTGACGAACCGAACCTTCCCGGCGCTCATCCCGCGCAGGGACGTGGCGAGCCTCTGCATGACCGACAGCGTGAGCCGGTCGTCCGCCTTGATCGACCTGGTGGCGGCGGACAGGAAGGCGTAGGTGCGCCCGGGGTCGGTGAGCATGCCCTTGCCGGTGGCCTTCTTGACGACCGACGCCATGAACGCCTGCTGCCGCTTGATCCGGTCGAGGTCGGAGCCGTCGCCGAGGACGTACCGGGTGCGGACGTAGCCGAGCGCCTGGTCGCCGCTGACGGTCTGCCGTCCCGCGCGCAGGTGCAGTTCGGCCTTGGGGTCGTCGATGCGCCTCGGCACGCAGATGTCGACGCCGCCGAGCGCGTCCACGACCCGTTTGAAGCCGGCGAAGTCGACCTCGACGTAGTGGTCGATGTGGATCCTGGTGAGCGACTCGATCGTCCGCCAGGTGCAGGCCGGGCCGCCGTTGGAGAACGCCGCGTTGATCATCCCGAACTGGGCGGGGACGACCGTGCCGTTCTTCTTCTTGCACGGCGGCATCCGCACCATCGAGTCGCGCGGGAAGCTGATGCCGATGGCGCTCTCCCCGCCGGGCGAGATGTGCAGCAGCAGCGTCGTGTCGGAGCGCCGCCCGGCCTCCACGCCGTAGCGGGCGTTCTCCCCGGCGCGGCTGTCGGACCCCATCAGCAGGATGTTCAGCGAGCCGTTGAGCTTGGGCGGGCGGTTCTCGCCGAGCCTGCCGTCGACGTGCTCGCGGTCGATCTGGCCGTCCAGCCGCCGCCAGAAGCCGTAGGCGGTGAGGCTGCCGGCGACCAGCACGACCGACAGCACGATCGAGAGCCCGCCGAGCACGCGCCACAGCCGCCCCCGCACCGGCGGCTCCGGTGGCGGCGGGGCGTTGGCCGCGTAGTACAGGCCGGAGGGCGCGACGGCTCGCTGCATCCGTGACATTTCAGCACAGATTGGACAGAGGTCACGTGGGCCACGGGAAACTCTCCCCGCACCGCGCCCCGGGGGTGCGGCCGCCCGGCCGTACGGCCCCCTCCGGTGACTAGACTCCCGGTCGAGATGAGCACCGTAGACGCGCTGACCGACCAAGCGATGGTCGTCCTCCAGGACCGGCCGGTCGTGCCGCTGAGCGCCTGGTTGAACAGGGCCCTCGGCGAGTGCGCCGAGTCCGGCCGCACCCTGCAGCTCGTCACGCCCCTGGAGTCCCGGCTGACGCTCCCGCTGCGCACCGCCGCGTCCGGCGACGAGATGCAGTGGGTCGTGCGCAACGGCGACGGGTACTACGAGGGCCTGACCGGGCGGCCGATGAGGTGGGGCGGGCGGACGTTCGTCCCCGTCCCGGAGGCCCGCGACTACGCGCCCGGGTTCACCACCCGTCCGTCCGCGCCGATCGGCTCGCAGCTCACCCTCGTCCACCGGGTCCGGCACGGCGCCGAGGGCGACCTCGCGGGGACGGTCGAGCGCCTGCTGCAACTGCTCACCGGCAAGTACCCGGCCGGGCTCGGCCCCGCCGAGCCGCTGGAGCACCCGTGGCGCCGCGACCGGCTCACCGAGTACGCGCGCGGACGCTCCACCGTGCGGCTCGTCGTCGGCGGCGACGGCCCGCGCCCCGCGCAGGCGATCTGCGACTACACGGCGAGCGAGGGCGGCGCGGTCGCCGAGGTCAGCACCGTCACCGTCGGCTACGCGCCCGGGGACCCGCCCCCCTTGCAGCACCTCCCGTCGCTCGTCGGCGCGCTCGCCGCCGACCAGCCGATCGCGTCGCTGTTCGTCCAGCTCACCCCGGGCCGCGCCGACCTCACCACCGAGCCCCGCTGGACGGGCGCGCCCGCTCCCGTCGCGCTCGCCGTCGCGGGCGCCGTGACCGGCCCGAACGGCGTCCCCGGCCAGCACGTCGGCCCGCCGCGCGCCCCGCTGACGTTCTTCCCGCTCGGGGACGGCCGCTCCCCCGACGGCTGGCAGCGGCACAGCCTGCTCATGCAGCACCTCCAGTCGTCCTGATCCGGCCACCGGCGACCCCCGTCACAAGTGGCGACATACTCCGCATATGCCGCACCGGGCCGATGATCTACCCGGAAAGGATGATGTACGGTCCTGCTCATGGGGATGGCCGGGCAGCTCGACGCGCTCGAACAGGCCGTCGAGGGGACGCTCGCCGAGGGATCGTTCGAGTTCGACGGCGACGAGGCGGTGCTCCGCATCGAAGGATCCCTCGTCGTCACCACCGGCTGGTTCCTCGGCTTCGGCCTCGGCGGCGTGACGCTGCTGCTCGGCGGCGCCGTGCTGTCCCTCGCCGGGCTCCAGGACGAGGCGCGGTGGGCGCTCGCGCCCGGCGCCGCGCTCCTCGCCGTGGTGGCCTGCTTCCTGCTGCTGTGGCGGTTCACCCCGTTCGCCCGCCTGTGGTCGTACCTGGAGCTGCGGTTCGACGAGCAGACGATCGTCCACCGGCGCACCCGGATACCGTTCGGCGAACTGCGTCCCGAGCACCTGGTGTGGAAGAACGGGCCGTTCTTCCGGCGCCTCTACGTCCGGCACCCGTCGCTGCGCAAGCAGCTCGCCGGCTTCTTCGGCAGCGAGGAGCGGCAGGCCGCGGAGTTCCAGCGGCGGCTCTGGGAGCTGATCGCCGAGCCCGACCTGCCCGGCGTCCTCGTCCACGGCAGCGACCTCACCCCCGTGCAGCGCTGGATCATCGGCGCGGGCGCGCCCTACGGCGCCGTCAACGGGTTCCGGGTCGACCGGCTCGGCACCGCCCCCGGCGAGTCCGCGACGGCCGCCGACCGCCGCGCCGCCCACGAGCTCTTGCAGGACCCATGGGGCGCCTACGACCTCGAACAGCTCCTCGCCGCGGCCACCTGGCTCGTCCAGGACGGGCACCGCGCCGACTTCGCGCAGGACGCCCACCTCGCCACCCGGTCCGCCGACGCGCAGGAGGAGTACGGGGCGCTGCTGCGCGAGGTCGACGGCCTCATCGCCGGCGACCGGCTCGAACCGCCGTTCGTCGAGCGGCTCATCGAGCTGGTCCGGGTCCGGTACGGGGACGAGGGCGGCTCGTACGCGCGGCTCGTCCCGGCGCTGCTGCGCGACGAGCCGGGCGCCGACGCCAGCGAGGAGGGCGCCGAGCTGGCCCAGTTCCTCCACCAGCTCTTCAACGACCGCGGCCACGCCGCCGAGGAGCTGCACCGGCTGAAGGCCCTCGCCGACCCGGCGCTGCGCGCCAACTCGGGACGCTTCCTCATCTGGGACTACGGGCGCGCCCTGATGCTCTACCGCTGGGGCCACATGGTCGGCTGGCTCACCGAGGAGTACTGCTGGGAGCGGATGCTCCCGCTGGCGATCGACATCCAGCGGCGCTACACGTCATGGCACGACATGGCCACCTGCTACCTGCAAGGGCGGATGCTCTGGTCGGGCAGCGCCCCGGACGCGCACGCCGACCACGAACGCCTCGTCGAGGACCTCGCCGCCGAGCCGCGCAGCCCCTGGAACCTCGTCCCGTGGGACCTCGACCTCACCCGCGACTGGACGTGACGCGGGGCGCGGGCGCGCGGGGCGGGTCAGCCGATCACGCCGCCCTGGTAGGCGTCGCCGGGCAGCCCGCCGCCGGGCGCCGGGGCGCCGCCGGCGGAACCGTCGCCCCCGTGACCGGACGCCCGCCAGCTGCGGGCCGGGGCGTCGGCGGCCCCCTCCGGGTACACCATCCCGCCGAGCCAGCGGACGAGGGAGTCGGCGAACTTCCGGGCCACCCGCATCGCGTCCGGGACGTCGGCGGCCGCCCGGACGTCCACCCACCAGCACGGCTCGGTCACCCGGCCCGCGAACTCGGCGCCGAGCAGCCTGCCGATCTCGCCCTGCACCGACACCTGCACCGGGTCCTCGATGGACACGAGCAGGCGGCCGTCGCCGTCGTGCAGGCGCGTCGAGTCGGGCTCACCGCCGCGCAGCTCCAGCGACTCGCCCATCGCGATCATGCCGTCGGCGATCGCGTGCACGTCGGGACGGCGCCGCACCAGCGCGACCAGATCGGCGCTCACGGCGTCACCCCCGCGGCCAGCGAGCGGGCGAACACCTCGTGGACGACGCGGAGCACGGCCGTCCGCGCGGCGGCGGAGATGCGGGACATGTCGAGGGAGCTCCCGGTCGCGAGCTGCCGGTCGTACGGAACGGCCACGACGGGCAGTCCCCACGCCGTGAGCATCTGGTGCGCGCGCTGCAGGTCGGCGTTCACCTGCGGCGCGTGCGACACCATCGCGATGACCGTGCGCGGCAGGAGCGCCTGCTGGTTGTTCGCCGAGAACCACTCCAGTGCCCCGCGCGCGCTCAACGCCCCGTCGACCGTGCCGGGCGTGACGAGCACGAGGCCGTGCGAGCCGGCGATGACGCCGCGGTTGACCTCCGTGAGGATGCCCGCGCCGCAGTCGACGACCGTCGCGGCGACGTACCGGCTGACCGCGCTCAGGGCGGTCTGCAACGTCTCCAGCGTGAACTCCCCCGCGATGCGCCCGCCGCGCGTGGACGACAGGACGTACAGTCCGGCGGGGGTGCGGGCGAGGTAGCGCTCCGCCTCCTCGAACGTCTGCGGGTTCTGTGCCGCCAGGTCGAACAGCGACACCTGCGAGTAGACGCCGAGGCGCAGCGGCAGCGACCCGAGTTCGGCGTCCGCGTCGGCGGCCAGCACCCGGTCGGCGCGGTGCCGGGCCAGCTCCGTCGCGACGAGCGCCGCCATCGTGGTCTTGCCGGCGCCGCCGCGCACGCTGGCCACGGCGATCCGCCGGGAGCTCGGCACCGGCCGCCGCATCAGGTCGGCGAACGCGGCCTGCTCCCTGGCCTGCTGCCCGCCGCCGCCCATCGCGTTGCGGACGCCGCGGCCCATCCGGCGGGCGAGGGGGTCTCCGTGCTGGTTCCTGCGGACGAGCTCGTGCGCCGGGATCTGGTGGCCGCCCGCGGCCTGGTCGGACGGGGCGGGCGGAGGCGCCTGCGACGCCGGGACCGCGGCGCCCGCGTCCGGCGCCGCCTGGCCGGCGCCCTCACCGGCCGACGACACTCCACCGAGGACGGGGTTGACCGCCGACTCCCAGTCGAAGTCGGAATGGATGAGGGGTTCGACCTGCTCCGGGCCGCCCGGGGCCTCCGCGGCCTCATGCGTCTGCGGAGCCTCTGGGGCCTGCGGGGCCTCGGGGGGCTGCGCGGTCTCGGGGGCCTGCGGGCTCTCCGGCCACGCGGCGGGCTGCTGGACGGCCTCCTGCCGCGGCGTCTCCTGCTGCTGTGCCTGCTGGTGCTGTGCCTGCTGTTGCGGTGCCTGCTGTTGCGGTGCCTGCTGTTGCGGTGCCGCCGCCTGCTGGTCGGCGGCGGCCGCGTCCGGCTGCGGGGGCTGCTCGAACCATTGCGGCGCCGTCTCGGGCTGCTGCGGGGGCGTCTCGGGCCGCTGCTCGGCAGGCGGCTGAGGGTCCGGGAGCTGCGGATCCGGGAGGAGCGGGGCGGCAGCGGACCCGGCGAGCGCCGGCTCGGTGGGCGCGCCGAACGGCGGCGCCGCGGGAGCCGCTTCGGACGCTGCCTGGACGGGCTGCGGCGCGGGGGGCCCCGGCTGCGGGACGGGCACGGCGGGCGGCTGCTGCTGCTGCTGAGCGGGACGGGGCGGCGCCTCCGCACCCCAGGACGCCTCGGCGGAGCCGTGCGACGCGACGTCGAGCCACTGCAGCCCCCGGCGCGACACGCCGATGTCACGCAGGACCGCGTGCTGCCAGTTGGAGTCGGACACCTGCCTCCCCTCTCACCGGCCAGCCTACGAGACACGCGTCGCCGGACGCACCGGGACGGGGTGCGCGAGCCGCCTCCGACACCCTAAGAGCCTTCGCGCACCAGGGTTTCACCGGCGCGGGGGCCTGCACAGGGAAACGTCGTCACAAATCCGACGCTTCGTCGGTCCGGCGCGCCGCCTTGCGCGCCTGGGCCGACTCGTAGGCGGCCAGCGACCGCTCCCCGCCGGGCCGCAACTCGAAGCGGATGCCCCGGTCGCCCTCGTAGGGGTTCCGGTGGTCGAACCCGCCGCGGTAGATCTCGTTCGGCACCTGCTCGGGGAACGCGGCGCAGTACGGAATCCAGCGGTCGAGCGTCGTCCGCGCGTCAGGGTTGGACCTCTTCTGCAACCGCACGCAGGCGTCACAGATGTTCGGTCTCCTGCGCATCGTCCGCCACCCTCCAAGGTCGTACTGTCGGCCTCCGCAGTGTTCCATACCCCCGCCGCTTCGCGCCGCGCCCGTCCGCTGTCATGGATAGTTGGGAAGCGGTTGCTAAAACGGCTTTGAAACCCGTATACATTGATCAATCCCTGTGTGTCTGTGATCGTGCGCGGTCGCGGGCTATCGCAAGCTCCCGACGAACAGAGGGGTGACCGTGCGCGCTGAATGGCAGGCGCATATCGACGAGCTCCTGCAGACGTACCAGGAGAAGCGTCGGCAGATCGCGGACATGCAGTCCCGGCTGGAGACCATCGAGGCCGAGGCGGAGGCCGCCGACGGCATGGTGCGGGTGAAGGTCGACCGGCAGGGCCGGCTGACCTCCCTCGAACTCGACCCGCGCGTGCAGCGCAAGCTCGGCTCCGAGGAGCTCGCCGAGGCGGTCATGGAAGCGTCCAAGGACGCGCAGGCGCAGGTCGCCGACCAGATGCGCGCGGCGATGCAGGGCCTCGCGCCCGAGGGCCCGGCCGAGAGCGGCTTCGACATCACCAAACTGCTGCCGGAGCGTCCCGACGACTTCGACGCGGTCCGCGAGCGTCTGGGGATCCCGCCGCGATGACCTACGAATACCTGGAAGTCGACACAGACGAGCTGCAGCGCGCCGGCAAGGGCTTCACGGACGGCGCCACGCAGCTCCAGGCGATCTACGACAGGCTCAACTCGGCGCTGATGGCCGAGGGCGAGTGCTGGGGCGCCGACGAGACCGGCCAGACGTTCGCCGAGGGCTACAAGAAGCCGAGCACGCAGGTGCTCGAGTCGTTCCCCAAGCTCAAGGAGGGCCTGGACGGCATCAAGAAGGGTGTCGACCAGATGGCCAAGACCTACAAACAGGCCGAGGACACGTCAAGGCTGAAGTGAGCTGATCCGTGGGTCTTGAAATCCCAGAATCGGTCCAGTGGTTGTCCTGGATCATTGGAGCCGACTGGCCCGAGGGCGATGAGACGGCGATGCGCCGCTGCGCCGAGGCGTGGCGGACCGCAGGCACCGAAGTCGGCGAGCTGATCGAGGAGCTCAACCAGGCGGCGACGGACGTCCGCGGCGCGCTCGACAGCGGCGCCGCCGACGAGTTCGGCAAGAACTGGGAGAAGTGGGTCTCCACCGACCCGCAGATCCTCACGAAACTCGTCGAGTCGTGCGGCCAGTTCGGTGAGACGCTGGACGGCGGCGCGCTCGACATCGAGTACGCGAAGTACATGTTCATCGCGCTGCTGATCATCACGGCGATCGAGATCGCCTATCTGATCGCGGCGGCCTTCGCGACGTTCGGCGCCTCCACCGCGGGCATCCCCGCCGTGGAGGCGGGGGCGCAGATCGCGTCCAGAACCATCTTCCAGCGGCTGCTGGAATGGCTGAGCAAGCGCCTCCTCGGCGCCGTTCTGAAGGGCGCGCTGGTCGGCGCGCTGGAGGGCGGCGGGCTGGACCTGCTCGTCCAGGGCATCCAGATCGCGCAGGGCAACCGGGACGGCGTCGACTGGAAGAAGACCGGCGCGGCCACCTTCGACGGTGCGATCGGCGGCGCCATCTCCGGCGGCGTCGGGCACGGCATCGGCAAGATCCCCGGCGTGGGCGAGGCCGCCGACACCGCGGCCGGCAACATGCTCAAGGGCATGGCCCGGGACGGCGCGTCCGAGGCCATCAGCGGCGTGGCCGGCACGGTCGCCACGGCCGCCATCCACGGTGACCCGCTGACCTGGGACGCCATCGCCAAGGGCGCCACGTCGGGCGCGTTCGGCGGCGCCGTCGGCGGCGGCAAGGACGGGCTCAACGACTACAACTCGTCCCACCCCGGCGGCGACCCGCCGGCCCCGGGCGAGCCACCCACCCCGACCCCGACCCCGACGCCCACCCCGACGCCGTCGCCCGATCCCAGCACGGGCCCCTCACCCTCGCCGTCTCCCTCGCCGTCGCCTTCCGGCGGCGGCGGAGGCGGCGAAGGAGGAGGAGGCGGCGGCGGCGGAGGCGGAGGCTCCGACCCCGGCGGTGGTGGCGGAGGCGGCGGCGGAGGCGGCTCCCACTCCAGCGGCGGAGACGGCGGCGGTGGTGGCGGAGGCGGCGGCAGTTCGCCCTCCGGCGGTGGTGGTGGCGGTGGCGGCAGTTCCCCGTCCGGCGGTGGAGACGGCGGCGGTTCGCCCTCCGGCGGCGGCGGTAACCGCATCGCGACGCTGCTCGGCGACACCGGCGGAGGAGGAGGCGGAGGAGGAGGCGGTTCCTCCCTGGCCTCTTCATCCCCCGACGGCGGTGGCGGCGCGCCCTCCGGTGGGACGGGCGGATCCGGCGGCGGCCTCGGCGGCAACCCGGCCGCGTTCGGCGGCTCGTCGCCGTCCGGCGGCGGTGCGGTCGGCGGCGCTCCCGCAGGCGGCGCCGCGCCCGGCGGCATGGCCCCCGTGGGCGGCGGCGCCGCCCCCGGTGGTGCGGCCCCTGGCGGTGCGGCCCCTGGCGGTGCTGCTCCCGGCGGCGGATCGTCCTCGCCTGGCGGCAGTTCACCCTCGGGAGGCTCGACCTCCTCGGGCGGATCGTCCTCGTCTTCGTCCGGTGGCGGATCGTCTCCCGGAGGCTCCTCCTCGTCCAGCGGCGGGTCATCCTCGTCGCCCGGCCGCGGCGGCTCGCCGTCGTCCTCCGCCCCTTCTTCGAGCACCGGCGGCGCGCCGGACGGCGGCTCCGGCACGCCCGGCAACGGATCGCCCACACCGCACCCCGACACCGGCTCCGCCACCCCCGAAACCGCGGGCGCGGGCACACCACCGTCCAACGGCGACCCGTCACCGGCCCCCGGCGGCACACCGGACGGCGCGACACCGAGCAACGGCCCGACACCCGGCGACGGCTCCGGCGCAACGCCGAACAACGGCCCGACGCCAGGCGACGGCACAACCCCGGGCGACGGCCGGACGCCGAGCGACGGCACGACCCCGGGCGACGGCACGACCCCAGGAGACGGCACGACCCCGGCCGAAGGCCAACCGCCAGGGGACGGCGCGACGCCGGGCGATGGCACGACGCCAGGCGACGGCGACGGTGCCGGTACGACGCCGGATGACGGCACGGCCCCGGCTGAGGGCACACCTCCCGGCGACGGGACCGCGCCCGGCGGCGAGCCTGCGCCCCGCGGCGGGGGGACCACGAACACCGCCTCTGAGGCGCCCGACGGGTCCGATGGGACGCGGGACCCCGCGTCGCCGTCCGACGATGGTTCCGGCGCCCAGCCCGCTTTCATCGCCCCAATGCCGATGGGCATGATGGGCGGCCCCGCAGGGACCGCGTCGGCGGGCGGCGTCGGCGGCCCCTCCGGCGGAGGCTCTGAGCGGGCACCCGCGTCCCCGTCGCCGTCCACGTCACGGCCGGCGGAACGTACGGGCGCGGACAGCGGCCCCACTCTGGAGTCTCCGCGACCGAGGCAGGAGCCCCAGCCCTCCGCTCCCGTGGACTCCGATGGCGTCGTCCGCAACGAGCAGGCTCCGCCCGCGGACGAGTCGGCGCAGCCCGATGGGGACGCACCCCACAAGAAGGAAGCGGACGGCAGCACGCCGGACGACGGCTCCACCGACGACGGCTCGTCCGACGACGGCACCCCGGACAAGAACGACTCGCCGGACGAGGCGCAGCAGCTCGCTGACGCCGAGCAGCAGGCCCAGGACATCCTCGCCCAGTTCGGCGACGACGCGCCCACGGTGGACTTCACGTCCAACCCGATCGACCCGGCCGCGGCACGCGAGGTCAACAACGCCCTCCAGTCGCTCTCCGCGGACTACCCGAGCACCATGCAGGGCCTGACCCACATCGGGTCGGAGGACTTCAGCCAGTCGCTCGGGCCGGGCAACGAGGACGTCCTCGCCTACGCGACACCGGAGTCGGGCGACCCCGGCATCTACCTCAATGACGACTCGTTCGCGGACAACGAGCAGCGAACCGAGGACGGCGCCGACGAGGAGGCGACCAGCTTCACCGTGCCGGGCGGCGGCTCCACCGAAGGCGTCTTCACCCACGAGTTCGGTCACCACCTCGGCGAGCAGCTCCTCAACGACCCGCAGATGCTCGGAGACCTGAACCAAGCGGTCTCCAACGCACTCGGCATCCCCTACGACGCGACCCAGCCGCATGACCCGGCCACGCAGCAGCGCGTGGAGGACGCCCTGTCCGGCTACGGTTCCGGCGACCCGCACGAGATGATGGCGGAGGCGTTCACCGAGTACCGCCTCGCCGAGAACCCCCGTCCGCTGGCCCAGGCCATCGGCGAGGTCATGGACCGCCACCTCGGCGCGAACAACGGTAACCCGCCCGCGCCGGACGGAACGAGCAACACCGGCGGCGACTCGACACCGTCCCAGACCGCGGACGGCGCGGACCCCGAGAGCGGCAACCCCCAGAACGGGGAGGGCCAGCCCGAAACCGAGGGAAGCCAGCCAGGCTCAGACGGAACCCAGGACAACCCCAGCGGCGACCCACCGCGCACGAACGACGACCCACCGCCCGCCGACGACGGCCAACCCCGCACCGACGAGGACCAGCCGTCCGCCGACAGCGAGCAGCCGCGCACCGACGAGGACCAGCCCCGCACGGACGACGGCCAACCCCGCACGGACGAAGACCAGCCGTCCACCGACAGCGAGCAACCCCGCACCGACGAAGACCAGCCCCGCACGGACGAAGACCAGCCCGCCACCGACGACGGCCAACCCCGTACCGACGAAGACCAGCCGTCCACTGACAGCGAGCAGCCGCGCACCGACGAGGGCCAACCCCGCACGGACGAGGACCAACCCTCCACCAACGACGGCCAGCCACGCACCGACAGCGAGCAGCCGCGCACGGACGAAGGCCAACCCCGCACGGACGGCGAGCAGCCACGCACCGACGAAGGCCAGCCACGCACCGACGACGGTGAAGGCCGACCGCACGACGGGCAGCCCCGTAACGACGGTGATGGGCAGCCCCGTAACGACGGTGAAGGGCAGCCGCGGGCGCGGGAGGGGCAGCCGGAGGACACCTCCAACGGGCAGCCCGCTCGGCGGGACGTACCGGAGGGCCTGCCGGACCGTCTGCACGACACCTGGCGGAACAGCGCGGAGACCCCGGCGGGGCGGGCGCTGTACGGGCCGGACGAGCCGCACATGCGGGACGCGGCGGCGATGGTTCCGCCCGATCCCGCGGGCCGGTTCGTCCTCGACGCGCACGGCGACCGCAACGGGCTGATCGTCGGCGACCGGCCGATGAACGCGACGGATCTCGCGGCGCTGGTCCGCAACGACCCGACCTGGAACGGGCGCGACCTGGTCCTGCTGGCCAACAACAGCGGCGACGGGCGGCTCCCTGCCGACCTCGCCCAGCAGCTCGGGGTCCGGGTCACGGCCCCGCGCGGCGCCGTCGACCTCAACGCGCACGGCACCCCCGAGTCGACGGGCTGGACGGTCCACGACCCGGACGGCAGCACGGTGGCGCACGACCCGGTGCGCCGCTTCGACACCAACGACGAAGGCCAGCGGTACGGCGACGACCGGCTCGGGGACCAGTACCGGAACCTGCCGCCGGAGCTGCGGAACGCGCTGTACCAGTACACGGTCCAGTCGATGCCGAACGCCTTCCTCCGTCCCGGCGCCGACCTGCCGGGCTACCTGAACCATCTGCAGGGCGAGTACGGCACGGCGTGGGCGCTGAACAACATGAACGGCGGCAACGGCCTGCCGACGCTCGACACCCTCAGCAACTGGGCGTCCAACCCGAATCTGACGCCCGACCAGCGCGCGCTGGTCGACCACGTGATGTCGGCGGCCGACCCGGCGGACCGGCTCGCGCAGATCTCGAACAACGCGAACTACTGGTCGTTCCTGCACGGGTACTTCGGCGACACGCCCACCGTGGACGCCTTCAACGCCCGCATCGGGGAACTCGACCAGGCGCTGAACCAGCCGCTGCCGGACCCGCTGCAGACCGAGCGCGGCCTGCACGACCTGAGCTTCATGCAGCTCCCGGACGGGACGACGCTCGGCCCGCGCGACGCGCAGCTGCTCGTCGGGACGGTCCAGACCGAGCCGGGGTACATGTCGACGTCGCTCGGACGCGACCCCGCCGTCGTCGACGGGAGCCCGTTCGGCTACCGGATCCACATGGATCTGCCGGAGGGGTCGCGCGGCGTGTGGATGGGCGGCGAAAGCGCCTACTCGACCCAGCGTGAGCTGGTCCTCCCGCGCGGCACCCGCTACGAGATCACGCACGTCGACACCAACGCCCGGGACGCCGACGGCAACCCGGTCGTCGAGATCCGCGCCACGGTGATCCCGCCGGGCGCCCCCGACCCGGGCACGCCCGGCCCCGGTGGCACACCGGCGCCGAACGCCGACGGATCGTGGCCCGCCGGCCCCGCGCCCGACCCGGGCCCGGCACCCGGCACAGGCCCGGCACCCGGCACGGGCCCGACACCCGGTACAGGCCCGGCGCCCGGCACGGGCTCGGCCGGTCCGGGGTCGACCGATCCCGGTTCGTCGTCGGGACCGCCGCCGCGCTTCCGCTCCACGCCGCCGTCCGATCCGGGCTCGGCCCCCGCGCCCGGGACGCCCGGCGGCAACGACGCGGGACCGCGCCCCGGCACCGACGCCCCCGCCGCACGGGGCGGCGACGGACCGGCCGCCCGCGACAACAACGGACCGGCCGCCCGCGACAACAACGGACCGGCCGCCCGCGACAACAACGGACCGGCCGCGCGCGACAGCAACGGCCCCGCAACACGCGACGGAGAGGGACCCGGCCCCCGAGGGGACGACGGTCCAGCGGCGCGGGGCGGGGACGAGCCCGCCGCGCGGGGCGACGACGCGGCGCCGCGTTCCGATGACGGTGGGCAGCACCGTGACGAGGACGGCCCGGCCCATGACGGGGACACGGGCGAGACGCCGCCCGACGGCCTTCCCGACCATCTGCACGACGTCTACCGCGGCAGCCAGGAGACCCCTGGCGGGCGCGCCTTCTACGGGCCCGGCGAAGGCTCCATGCGCGACCTCGCCTCGCGCGTGCCCGCCGACCCCCAGCGGTTCATCGTCGACGGGCACGGCGACGCGGACGGTATGCGGGTCGGTGACCGCCGGCTCAGCGTCGACGAGGTCGCCGACCTGATCCGCAACGACCCGAACTGGGACGGCCGCGAGGTGATGCTGCTGTCGTGCGAGACGGGCGACGGCCAGTTCGCCACGCAGCTCGCGCAGCGGCTCGGCGTCCCGGTCACGGCGCCGCACGGGCTCGCCTGGTCCGACTCGGACGGGAACGTGTACGCCTCGTCCGGCCGTCCCGGCGAGGACGGGCGGACGCGTCCCGACCTGCCGCCGAACGGCGGCTGGCAGACCCACCGCCCGGACGGCTCAGCGACCCCGGCCGGACGCGACGGCTACGCGCCCGGCCATCCGGTGCCGCAAACCGGGGACGGCCCGGCGCGACCCGGCGACGGCGACGCGACCCGCGGGTCGCCCTCGCAGGACCCGTGGAATCCGCCGCGGGTGGACCGGGGCGCCACCCTGGACCACGAGCTGCGGCCGGGCCAGCACGCCGCCGACGCCGACTACCCGAGGCGGGAGGGCCGCCACCGCATCCTGGCGCTGGACGAGCACGGCGCCCAGGTGCGGGACGACAGCGGGCGGCAGGTCGTCCGGTCGATCGTCTACACGAACGCCGACGGCCAGGTCACCCACGTCACCAACCCGCAGGCGGAGGGCGAGCCGGGCGCGCTCCGCAACCCCAACGAGAACATCGACCTGACGCAGCCGAGGCCGGGCGTCGTCCACCAGATCGACTTCGGCCAGGGGGACCCGCACGTCTTCGTCGGCGGCGAGGACGGGCGGTCGCCGGCCGCGGCGCCGTTCGACCCGCCGACCCACACGGCCGACGGCGAGCCCCTCGACGAGGTGACCCGCAGCCACGACCCTTCGGACGGGCCGTACAGCGCGAACCAGCCCCTGGAGCCGAACTCCAGGATCGAGGTCCGCGACGGGAACGACCGGCTGCACGGCATCTTCTGGACGGACGGCGACGGCAACATCACCCACGTCCGGACGTGGTTCGGCGACCAGGACGGCGCCGCCAACTACAACCCGGAACTCGGCCTCCTCCCCCACAAGAACGAGGGCGTCCCGCTTCCCAACGTCAACTACATGGTCGAGCCGCGGGACCGTTTCGCGACCCTCGACCCGGCGGACTTCGACCCGAGCGACGCCGTCCGCCGCGGCGATCTCGGTGCGCAGCGGGACCCCGACGAGGACGGGGTCCCCGATTCCGACGACCCGGACGGCGGCCCGACGGAGAACTACCAGGTCGAGCCCGGCACGTTCCTGTTCCACACCGACGAGAACGGCCAGACCGACCTGGCCACCGGACGGCCCGACTACGCGGCGGGCGGCGGCGCCCGCTACGCGGTGCAGGGACACGTCGGGCACATGGGGAACGACGAGTACTCCGGTACCCGGTTCAACGGCGGCCACATCTTCGGGCACCAGGGGCACGGCCCGCGCGAGCGCATCAACTACTTCCCGCAGTGGGAGGTCGAGAACCAGGGCAAGAACGCCCACCAGGTCACCCGTCCCGAAAGCTGGTTCGGGCTGGAGGAGCACCTCGCGCAGCTCGACCAGAACAGCGGCAACCGCATCAGGGTCGACCGGTTCGAGTTCTTCGCCGAACCGAACCGCACCGACGCGGACGGCCTGGCCTACACGCCGCAGGTGATCCACGCGCGGTGGGCGCAGACCGATTTCAGCACCGATCCGCCGACGACGACCGTCCACTACCGGTCGTTCTACAACCTCCCGCCGAACCAGGTAGGCACGTCGCCGACGCTGCCCGTCGACTCGGACGGCAACCCGAAGGGCCCGGCGCGGCCCTTCGGCTGGACGGACCCGGCGTCCAGGACGGCGGGCGAGCCGCCCGAGCCGATGGCCCGCTCGGCGGACCCGACTCCCCCGGACGGCCCCGCGTCCCGTCCGGATCCGGCGGCGGGCGAACCGGGCCGGGAACCGGCGGCGGGCGAGCCAGGTCGGGAACCGGCGGCGGGCGATCGGCCGGAGGGCGCGCCGCGCTCGGATGACGCGGATTCGCCGGCGCCCGGCCAGCGCGCTTCGGACGAGGTGATGCGCCAGGTCCACGACGATCCGCGCGTCCGGGAGATGCTGGACCGCGCCGGGGAGCCGCTCGGCGAACAGCTGGCCACGCAACTGCGCGACACGCTGCCGGACCACCCCGAGCTGGCCCGGATCATCGCCGGGGACGGCCTGAACGACGTGGAGACGTCCCTCCGCGAGTCGCTTCTCGCACGGCCGAAGACGCTGAACAGCGTGCTGAGCCATCCCGAGGCGGTGCGCATCCTCGAAGGGGCCGTGCACGACGTCAACGAGCGCGGTGCGGACGCCATCCTCAACGGGGACCGGGTGAGGGCCCAGCCGACGCCGCTCACGCCCGACCAGGAGCGGATCAGCCGTGACCTCGCCGACTCCGTCGCGGACGCGCGGCGGCCGGGCGAGGATGAGAACCCGCGGGTGGCGCCGGACCAGCCCGGCTTCGAACCGTCGCGGGTCGATCCCGAGGCCGGACGCGACGACCCGTACATCAATGCCTACCTGGACGGCCTCTACGACGCCAAGCACGAGTCCGAGGCCGTGCTGCACGCGCTCGTCCACGATCCGGAACTCGCGGAGATGGGCGCCGACCCGAAGCTGCGCCCCGGCGACAAGGACCGGGTCCGCGCCCTCGACAAGATCATCGGTGACTACGAGGGGGACGCGAGCAGGCTGAACGACCTGCTCGGCGCCCGCATCCAGTTCCGCTCCGTGGACGGGCTCTACCAGGCGCTCGGCAACATCCAGCGGATCGCCGGGGAGCACGGCGTGCAGATCGTCTCGGTGAAGGACCGGATGCAGAACCCGGTGCCGAGCGGCTACCGCGACGTCCAGCTGACGATCCGCATGCCGAACGGGCACATCGGCGAGTTGCGGCTGCACCTGCGCTCGATCGACGACGTCGCCTCCTACGAGCACTCCCTGTACGAGGTGCGCCGGGACCTGCCGAACGTCGCCGAATCCCAGAACCGGGACCTCACCCGGGAGGAGCGCGCACTCGACGAGGCCATCAAGCAGCGCGTGATCGGCCGCTTCCAGGAGGCCCTGGACGAGGCCCTCACCGACCCGCCGCCGGGCGACCGGACCACCGGAACGCCTGACACGTCCCCACACGCCCCGCCCCCGGTCGACGGCCCGAACCCAGACGACGGCCCGCCCCCGGCAGACGGCCCCAACCCGGACGACGGCCCGAAGCCGGACGACGGCCCCAACCCAGACGAGGGCCCGGACCCGGACGACGGAGGAACTCCCGGCAACGGGCCGATCCCCGGCGACGGGCCTCCCCCGGGCGACAGGCCGTCCCCGGGCGACGGGGCGGCCGCACGCAGCGAGGCGCCGTCCCAGTCCGGGGTGGCCGCGAAGTACGGCTGGTACTCCGAGCCCGCGCCGGTCACCCCCGCGCCGGTCACCCCCGCACCCGGCGGGACGGTCCCCGGCGGCGACCCCGGCGACCCCGGCGACGCCGGGCGGCCGCACGGCGAGGAGCCCGCGCGGGACGGGAGCGATGCCGGGCCCGCCGACGCCGACCGTCCCGGCACCGACTCGGACCCGGCCGACTCGGACCGGGCCGACACCGACCCGGCCGACACCGACCGATCCGACGCGGACGCAGACGCGGGGGACGGCGGCGACCCGGTGCCCGGCGACCTGCCGCCGCACCTGCACGACGTCTTCCGGGACAGTGAGGGCACCCCGGCCGGGCGGTCGTTCTTCGGCACGGACGAGCCCGCCATGCGCGACCTCGCCCGGCGCGTCGCGCACGATCCCGAGACGTTCGTGGTCGACGGCCACGGAGACCGGGACGGGATGCTGGCGAACGGGCGGCGGCTGAGCGTCGACGACTGGGCGCACCTCATCCGCAACGACCCGACGTGGGACGGCCGCCAGGTCATGCTGCTGGGCTGCCGGACCGGCGAGGGCGACTTCGCCGCCCAGCTCTCCGAGCGGCTCGGCGTGCCCGTGGTGGCGCCGCGCGGCCTCGCCTGGTCGGACTCCGACGGCAACGTCTTCGCCTCGTCCGGCCATCCGGACGCGGACGGCCGGCAGCGCCCCACCTGGCCGCCGGACGGCGGCTGGGACGTGCACCGCCCGGACGGCACCGTCCTCGCCGGCGACGGCGGCCACGCGCCCGGCCATCCGCACGGCCGCACCCCGCCGCACGACCCGGACGGCGGACCGCCGCCGGACGCCGAGGCCCGCGGGATCCGCGACTGGCTGCGGCCCGAGGGCCGGACCGATTCCGGCGGCGTCCACCGGTTCGACACCGACCGGCAGGGCGAGCGGTACGGCGAGAGCCGGCTCGCGCACGTCTTCCGCGGCCTGCCGGAGCCCATGCGGCGCGCCGCGTGGTGGTACACGCGGCAGTCCATGCCGAACCGGTTCCTGCGGCCCGGCGGGCCGGACCTCGGCGCGCACCTGAACCGCCTCGCGTGGTCGGAGTGGTCCGCCCGGCAGCTGCACCACCTGAACGGCGGGCGGATGCCGACCCGGCTGGAGGAGATCGCCCGGCTGCGGAGCCGCACCGACCTCGACCCGCACCAGCGGCAGCTCGTGGACCGGCTGCTGGCACCCCCGCTGACGTCGGTGACGGCGCGCCTGGAGCAGCTCAGGGCCGACCACCAGGAGCGGAACTGGCTGCGCCAGTACCTCGGCGAGGAGCCGACGGAGCAGGCGTTCTGGCGGCGCATCGCCGAGCTGGACCAGGCCCTCCACCAGCCGCTGCCCGAGCCCGTCCAGGCGGTGCGCGGCCTGGACAACCTGAACTTCCTGATCGGCCGGGACGGCCTGCCGCTCAACGGACGCGACCCCGAGGCCCTGGTCGGCACGGTGCAGACCGACGGCGCCCCCATGTCCACGTCCCTGGGACGCAACCCGGCGGAGGTGGACGGGCAGTCGTTCGGCAACCGCGTCCACCTGGTGCTGCCCGCGGGCAGCCACGGGCTGTGGATGGGCGCGCGCAGCGCCTATCCCGACCAGCGCGAGCTGATCCTGCCGCGCGGCACCCGGTACCAGATCACCAGCGTCGTGCACACGGGCTACGAGACGGTCACGCTCCGCGACGGAACCGCGGTGCGCAGGCCGACCTACGATATAGAGGCCGTGGTCATACCTCCCGGGCCGCCGCCCAGGCCGGGGCCATGATGGGCAGGTCATGGCCATGATGGGCGGACGTCGACGTGAAAGGTGCGCGCGAGATGAGTGACCTGCCTCCCCCGTGGGATCCGGGCGCTCCCGCCGCCGCGCCCGGGGCGCCGCCGCCGTTCCCGGACGACGACCCGCTGCCGCCTGCCACGCCGTCGTACGCGCACTGGACGCGGGAACCGGTGATCTACTACTGGGTGCGGCTGCGCGGCCGGGCGATCGGCTGCCTGTGGGCGTCCGTCCGGCAGCGGGCGGCCGGGTTCCTGCTCGTCCCCGACGTGTCGGAGACCGAGATGTTCGCCGCCGACTACTGGGAGGACCGGCTCGCCGAGGCGTACGCGGCGGACGTGCCCGCAGCGGAGGCCGTCCGGCGCGCGCGCGGGGCCGCCGAGGACCGGGTGGGCGGCGGCATCCCGGCGGACGAGGCCGAGCAGCAGGCGGCCAGCCTGGCTGCCCTGCACCAGGTGGTCGCGCCCGGCTATCCGGTGCCGGCGGGGCCGTCCGTGCAGGACGGCAGGTTCGAGGACGGGACGCCGGCCGACCGGTCGCAGGGGTTCGGGCCGCTGTTCAGCGTCCTGCCGCCGACCTACCCGGAGCAGACCTCCGCGCCCGTCCGGTACCTGCCCGTCACGGTCCAGGGCGCGGTGGCCGGGTATGTGTGGGCTTCGACGGACGGCCTGGCCGCCGGTTACCTGGCCCGCGGGCCCGCGGGCACGGCGGGCGAGGTCGCGGCCGGGCTGTGGAAGCTGCGGCTGAGCGACGCCCACCGGGAGGGCGTCCCGTCGCTGGAGGCTCTGCGGCGGTGCGCGCTCGCACCTGAGGACAGGCTGTCGGGCGTCATCGGCCAGGACGTGCCCGCGCGGGATCTGCCGGGCATCGACGCATTGCGCGAACTCGCGCGCCGGTGAGGGAGCGAAGTGGCTGAGACGTATCCGCAGTACTACGCCTACGAGGGAAGGCCGGTCATCTTCGTCGAGACGCCCGACGGCGGCCTGGCCGTCTGGGTGCTGTCCGGGCGGACCGGTGAGTTCGTACGCGACCGGTCGTATTTGGAGAAGATCTGGTTCGGGACGACCGCCGACATCGAAACGCTGACCCGTGACGAGTTCATCCAGTGGGTCGAAGAGTTCCGGGGTCGGCGGCTGCGCGGTGAGGGGCCGGCGTACGCGCTCTACGAGACCATCAACGGTATCGAGGACGCGGCCCGTGCCGAGCCACGCCGCCTCACACCGGAGGAGAAGGCCCTCATTCACACGCTGCGTCTCCGCGTCCACGACCTTTTCGATGCGGAACTCCGCGCGCAGGGACGCCAGGGAACACCCGAAGATGCGTAATGGGTCCTGAAACGCTTCCGGAGGTTCCGCAGGACGAGCACGAACTCGTCGGGCGGCTCTATCCGGAAAGCGCCTGGACGTTCGTCTGGGCGCGCCGCGTTTTGCGCGACTTCGCCGGCGGCCGGGCGTCGCGTTTCCTGGTAGGACGGCTCGAACCCGGCTGCTGGTCGGTGCTGCGCGGGGACGGCGAATGGCTGATCGTCCGTTCCGCGGATGAGGCGACGCCTTCGCACGTGGCGTCCTTCGCGTCGGCCCAGGACGCCGTGGCGTACGCGGTCGCGGGGCTGATCGTCGATGAGGGCGTGACGGTCCACGAGGACCTTCTGCGGGAGCAGGGCGTCGTCGGCCGCATCTGGGACGAGTCGGCGAGCCGCCTGGTGTGGCGGCTGACGGACGAGGGCGAACGCCTGGTGGCGGCCGCCCGCGACGAGGGACGTCAACGGTACGGGGAGTCCTGCGTCCCGTTGGACGGCGTGCTCGGCGATCCCCGGGGCTACCAGGTGATCCCGCGGACGCCCGGCCCGGAAGGGGACCGTTTCCTCCGCGAGCACGATCTGTTCACCGCGCATGTCCGGGCGCGCCTTCCCGGAGATTTCGGTGCGAGCACGGGGCGGGAACTCCCGGAGGACACGCTGCTGGACAGCTACGCCTCCGCCGACGAGCCGTACCTGTTCACCCTGGACACGCCTTTCGAGCGCCGCGGGCTTTTCCGGTCGGGCAGGGACGTGGTGCGCAAGTTCTTCGTCGTGCGGCGTCCCCTAACGGTGCATCCGGGTTTCCCGGTCAGGAGCACCACCGTTCCCGCACGGCGGCGGAGGAACTCCGGGGAGTCGTCCGACAAAGGTCAGGGCTATCTCCTGCCGCGCCCGCTCGCGGCCCTTCTCGATTCCGGTGACATCGCCCGGATCACCGAGGCGGAGACCCTGCGGATATACCGGGAACAACGCGAGTCGCAACGTCGCCGGGACGGCTGAACCCATCCGGCGGGGAGGTGAGAAGAGTGCTGAGCACGGCCGAGCAGGATACGCGTCTGGACGAGATCGCGTCACTGCTGCTCCATCTCGCGCCCGGCGGCCTGACGTCCATGAAGTTCGCCTATCTCGCGGTGGGCGCCTCCTTCGAGCAGGCCGTCATCCCCGACGGACACGAGCGGACCGAGTCGCTGCTCCCGTTCTCCGGCGTCCTCCCGCTGCTGCGCGAGCTCCGGTCGCGGATGCACGTCGAGGGCGACGGCACCTGGCTGGAGATGAACCTTGAGGTTCACCTGCGGCCCGGCGCGGACGGCGGCGTTCCCCACTGGGAGGTCAGGTTCAAGAGCGTCGACGAGATCACGTCCACGGACGAGATCACTCCGGCGGCCGCGGCCGAGGAGCTGCGGATGTTCCCGCAGGAACCGCACCGCGTCCCCGCTTGGCTGGCGGACCTGGCGGCCGTCCAGGAGGCGGCGGACCGGTTCGCGGCGGACGACTTCGCACCCCAGCGGGAATCCGACCTTGAAGCCGCGCTGCCCGACGGGCAGGGCGGCCTGTTCGAGACGGCACGCGGCCGGCTGCGGGACGTCGTGGCGGCGGAACCGGCCGGCCGGTTCCTGGTCGGCCGCCTCGCGGACGGATGCTGGTCGGTCGTCCACCTGGCGCCCGCGTGGCTCGCCCTGCGCATGGACGGCGGCGAGTGCGCCGAGCGGCGGGCGTTCGCCGACCCGGCGGCCGCCGTGGCGTTCGCGGCCGGCGCCGTGCTCGCCGAGGCCGGCGCGGAGGTGAACTCCTCGGTCCTGCGCGGCGCCGGCGTCCTGAGCGAGACCGCCGACCGCCGGAACGGCGTCGACGCCTGGAGGCTCACGACCCCCGGCGGGAACGGGACCCGGCAGATCCGGCGTTCGATCGGCGCCGAGCGGCCGCGGGGCCCCGCCGCCCGCGGCCGGCGCTATTTCGCGCTGCTGCCCCTCGACAACAGGCCGGGTGGATACTTCATCGTCCATCCCGGCCCAGTTCCCGAGAAGGGCGACTTCGCCAGCACCCACCAGATCTTCGAATGGCATGTCGGGAGCTCGCTCCCCAAGGCGAAAACACCGGAACCAGCCCCGGTGGAGGACGTCGTTCTGGAACCCGGCATGGAATTGGACACCTACGACGGCGAGAACACCGGGACCTTGTTCACCATCGGCACACCGTTCGAAAGGCGCCAACTGCACGGCTATCCCGAGGACACACCGCTCCGCGTCTACCGCGTCCTGCGGCCCCTCCGCGCGACGCCCCTCACCCTGGACGCCCGGACCGTGTACCGCCCCGGGGAGCGGGGCCCGAAGAGGCTGCCCGACGAGCACGGCGCGGCGTACGGCCTCGAATTCTCGATCGGGGACCATCGGGAGTCCGGCGACCTGACCGAGATCAGCGGCCCCGGCGGCGAACCCGTCCCGCCGCGCGACCCGGACGCGGGGGAATAGCCGTGGCCAGGAGAGCACCCGTCCGGCTCGTCCCGCCGGACGTCCCGGCGCAGGAGCCCCGCCCCTACGACGAGGAGCAGCACGCGCGTCTCCTCGACCGCGTGAAGCGGACGCTGACCGATATCGCGCCGCGGGACTGGGCCCGCGTCGACGCCAAGATCCTCATGCTGGCGGACGTTTGCGAAACCGACCTGACCGTCGTGACGAAGAAGGGCGGCAGGCCCTTGGTCGAGCCCGTCCCCGAACTCGTCCGGACGGCCGCGGAAATCCGGTCGGCCATGTACCGGCCGGACGAGGGGACATGGTTCGGAATCCGGTTCATGATGGACGCGCCCGGCACGTTCTGGGCGAGTTTCAACCGGACGTTCGACCCGCTGTGGGACCCGCCCCTCCCGCCCGAGGTCTGGGCCCGCGACCTGGCCGTGTTCCCCCGTGCGGAAGAGGCCGTTCCCGAATGGCTTCGCGGCAGGCTCGCGGCGCCCGCCCCGCACCGTCCGGACCAATAGACTTGCGCGACGAGGAGAGGAGCAGCGACGCGATGAACCAGCCCCCCGCCGAGTTCCCGGTGCCGCCGCAGGAACCGCGGCCCTACGACCGGCAGCGCTACGAGGAACTGACGCAGCAGTTCGGGCTGGCGGTGCTGCAGGTCGCCCCCGCGGGCTGGCGCCGCGTCGACCTGCGGATCCTCATGCTGGTCGGCGTCACCGACCTCCGGCTCTCGGTGATCATGCCGGACGGGGCCTCCCCCGCCGTCGACCCGCCCCGCGAATGCGCGCAGATCGCGGCCGAGCTGCGGTCCATGATGTACCGGCGAGGCGAGGGCACCTGGTTCGGGATGCGGTTCATGATGGACCCGCCGAGCGCCTACTGGGTCAGCTTCAACGCCGACTTCGACCCCCACTGGGACCCGCCCGTCGCGCCCGAGGCATGGGCCCGCGACCTGGCCGTGTTCCCCCGCACGAACGAGCACATCCCCGGCTGGCTGCGCGAGCGGCTCGACCAGACCGCGGGCGCGCACGGCGGATGACGCCAGGCCAGCCCCCCGGACGGACGGAAAGAGGTAAGTCGTGAGCGAGAACGGGCCGCTGAACCCCGTCGAGCAGAACGACCTGCTCCAGCAGATCACCCTGCTGCTGACGCACACCCTGCCCCCCGGGTGGGGTGGCTGCACGGTCGTGCACCGCTCACTCGGGCCGCACACCGAGACCCTGGGGCAGCTCCGCCTCGTCACCGGGCCCGGCCTGCCCAGCCCGTTCGACGTGCCCGCGGCGCTCGGCGAACTGTTCGAGCGGTTGCGCGCCGGAATGTACGCGCCCGGCCTCGGCACCTGGTTCTCCGCCACCTTCACGCTGACGTTCCCGTTCTCCTACGAGGTCCAGTACGACCGCGACGGCGAGCCGCGCTGGCAGGCCCCGCCGCCGCCGGGCGCGGCCGAGGACGACCTCCGCAGGTTCCCGCGCGACGCCGAGCACGTCCCCGCCTGGCTGGGCGCCGCGGCGGCGCCGGGCATGCGCGTCGCCCGCCCCTTCGACGGCACCGCCCCCGACGGGCGGCCCGAGGTGCGGCGGCCCGACGTCCCCGGCGCCGAGCGGGACGCGATGGTCCGCTACCTGGAGCAGGCCCCGATCGTGCTGGCGGCCCGCAGTTACGACAGCGACGCCCTCGACCCCGGCCACGCGCGGAACGTCCCGCTGACCTTCCACACCGACGGCACGTGGATCTGGCCCGGTGCCGTCGGCTACTACCTGCGCGCCCACGGCGTCCCGCCGGAGCCCGAGCTCGCCGCCCACATCCGGGAGGCCGGGTTCGAGGTGCCCGACGTCGCCGACGGCGTCCGCTCCGCCGCGGTCGCGGCCATCACCGGCTCGGAGTCGTCATGAGCAACGTCCCGCCGCCGAGCGGTTCCAGCGGACCGCCGGTGCCCGCCTACCAGCCGCCGGAGGGCTACGCGACCTCGACGCGCACCCCCGTCGTCCACCTCCCGGTGCTGCTGAACGGCCTGCACATCGGCTACCTGTGGGCCGGGACGGACGACCGGTCCGCCGGTTTCGTCCGGCGCAAGGAGTTCCTGGAGCAGGCGTACGAGGCACCGCTCGCCTGGTCGCGCCGCCTGCGCGAGGCCCACGCGGCGGGCCTGCCCGCCCGCGAGGCGATCCGCCAGTGGATCGGCCGCCCCGAAGACCCGCGCGGCGGCGGCGTCCCCGCCGGCGCCCGCGAGGACGTCGCCGACGGCAAGCAGGACCTGCTGCGCCTCGCCGACCCCGACGCCGAGCCCTCCCCGTGGGACTCGCTGCGCCCCGGCGAGCTGCCGGACGGCACCCCGATGGACCGGTCGCAGGGCTGGGGTCCGCTGCACTTCGAGCTGCCGCCCGGCTACGACCTGACCACCGACGGCCCGGTCCGGTACCTGCCGGTCGTCCAGGACGACATCGTCCTCGGCTACCTGTGGGCGGGCGGCGCCGCCGCACTGTTCCTCCCCCGCGCCGACGCGGGCGCCCTCGGCGGCGACGCCATGGGCGCCTGGGTGCTGCGGCTCCGCGAACTCTACGCACAGCACGTCCCCGCGTCAGAGGTCCTCGCCCGCTCCCGCACCCTGCCGGCCGATCCCGCCGCGGGCGCCGTTCCGGCGGACGCGACCGTCCAGGAGGCGCCGAGCCTCCAGCACCTGCGCGACCGCGCGGACGTCTACGAGCAGTCGCTGCGGCCGGCGAACAACCCGGTCCCGGGCGACCCCGAGGTCATGAAACGCCCCGCTCCGGACGCGGCCGAACGCGACGCGGTCCTGCGCTACCTACGCGAGGCCCCGGTCGTGTACGACAGCGGCCGCCTCCTCACCGACGGCTTCGACCCGGCCCGTCCCGCAACCGTCCCCGACACCTACCAGACGGACGGCACCTGGATCTGGCCCGGCGGCATCCCCCACCACCTCGAACACCACGGCGTCCCGCTCGAACCCGACCTGCTCCGGCACATCCGCGGCAACAACGCCCAACTCCCCCCCGAGGACCCCACCGCCCGCGAGCGCGCCAAACGCACCCTCCGCTGGCACCGCATCCTCGTCCCGCCCCCCACCTGAGCGGACGTCCAGCCGGTCAGTCGAAGGGGTCCTTCCCCGCCTGGCGGACCGTGTTGATCAGTACCACCACGCCCGCGCCGAGCCCGAGGCACATCGACACCAGCATCACGGTGCCGGCGACCGCACCGGACCTGTCCAGCGCGAACGTGATCAGGAACAGGCCCATGAAGAAGTTGGAGAAGGCGACGTACTGCAGGCCCTCCAGTTCCGTGCCGCGCTGAACCCGCAGCACGCAGGCCCCGGCCAGAATCAAGCCGAACACGACGAGCCCCGCCCCGACCGCCAACTCAAAATTCTTCATACGTCTCTACTCTGCTAGAACAGATCTTCAATACCGCCCCATATGCCACCACCGGACGAGCCGATCAGCCCCCCGATGGCGGCTCCGGCCCGTCACACCACCGCCCGCGAGCGCGCCAAACGCACGCTCCGCCGGCACCGCATCCTCGTCCCGCGCCCCGGACGGGCGGGCTCAGCCCGCCTTGGCCCGCGCGATCTCCTGCGCCGCCCTCCGCAGACCCGTCTGAATCACCACGTAGGCGACGAAGGAGCAGAGCGCCACGAAGAAGAGCACTGCTACGACAGCCTCCGGCAGGAGACTGAACGGGGCGCACAGGAGCAGGACGACCCCGAGAACGAGCAGGGCGTTCCCCGTGCGGACCCGTTCCCGGCGCGGCAACTCGCCATAGCTCACCTTGCTGCTGCGGGACACCTTGTAATTCCCCACACCTCGACGCGTTCGCACTCCCGAGGCGATACAAGCGAGCCCCAGCAGCACGTACGCCGCGGTGCCGACGATCACAGGCACAACGAAACCCCTTCAGAACCAGTCATCGATTTGATCGACGGCCCACTTTCCTCCGCCCACCACCCCACCGGCGACAAGCCCGATCCCTCCCCCGATAGCGGCACCGGGAACGGCTCCAACCCCGCCGAAGAACGCTCCGATGGCAGCGCCGATTCCGGCCCCGCCTCCGACCCAGCCCACGAAGTCGGTCCAGGGGAAGTCATCGTCGGGCAGCCCGTCATCGAGATCGTCCTCCACGTCTCCGAGCTTGCCCCTGAGGTTCTTCGAGACGTCGTCATCCTTGGAGCGGGCCTTGACCGCGTCCAGCACCGACCAAGACCCCTTCTTCTCTCCCGAATAGAGCGAGACCAGGTGTTTCGCGGCGTCCGACTGCATCTCCCTGGCCTTGTTCTTCGCGTTCTGCAGCATGATGCTCAGGTCCCGCTTCACCTGCGGATCATCGGCCGGCCGGGTGCTCTTGCGCTCGTACTCGAGCTTGCGGTTGTTCGCCGCGATCTGAAGCTCGGCGAGCGCCGAGGCCAGATCATCCAGGATCTTGGCCGCGTCGTCGGTGAACATCGAGAGCTTCCCGGCATCACTCGCGTCGGCGCCCCACGCGTCCTCGAACGTGTTGGCGTCGTCGCCCTTCCAGCCGGCGTCTCCGACCAGCCTCTTGACCGAGCCCTGCATCTGCTCGACGACCTTCTCGCTCGCCGGCGCGTATCCGTAGAGCTTGGTGGCCAGCGCCGCCAGACCGCGGATGTCCACCCCGAGGCTGAAGAGACCTCCCGCCGCCTGCACGCCCGGCGGAATCGGTGCCGCCTCCTTCGGAGCCACTTCCTACCTCCGGGTTTTGCTCGCTCTCATCGCGCGCGCTCGGCGTCCGCTTCAGAACTTGGGTTGGATGTTGTCCGGGTCATCGATCCTGTCCAGCAGGTCGTTCAAGTCATCCTCGGTCTTCCGATACCTGTCGTGCACGTACTTGAGCTTGTCCCCGTGGGCTTGCATGGAGGAGCCGAGCGCATCGTGCATCACCTCGACCGCATTGAGCACGGAAGAGATCGCACTTTCAAGCGACCCTTCGGTCACCTTGGGTACCGCGCCGATGCTCTCGGGAACAATGTCGGCGTACTTCTTGCCGCTGTCCTTGAAGAGGGTCGAGGTTTTGAGGATGTCGGCGTAGACGACCCCGATCTCCTTGCTCATGAGCCCGCCCAGGGCATCGCCGGTGTCCCGGTGAGGCCGGGGTCCAGCCGCGGGTTCAGGGCCACGCCGATGCGCTTCTTGCCCACCAGGTAGAGGAGTTCCAGCAGCGATGCCTCCGACCAGGGCTGGTCGACTCCCAGACACTCCACGAGGCGGTCGGCCGACGTGTACACCGCGATCCCCGCGCTGCCGTCCTCCAGCGCACGCAACTGGTACTCCGGCTTCTCTCCCGGCCCTACCGGACGGGTTGTGGGGACGTAGACGCTGGACAACCCACCCGGTGCCGCCTCGCCGGAACTCACGGGCGGCCGGGAGGCGGCGGCTCCGGCGGACGTCCCCGGCGGTGGAGGGGCCGAACGCGTGGCGGCCAGCCGCTCTGCGGCCTCATCGGCGTCACCGGGAGCGTGCGGAGTGCTCTGGTTCAGCTTGCCGAGCAGAGAAGAGGGAACGTTCGGCTCCACCTCGCCGACCTCCAATCAATCCCGGAACACGATCAGCGCCAGACCCGGCCGGCACGTGCGGCACGATACTTCCCAATCCACCATTCAGTAAAGACCGTCGATATTTTGGAACTGTCCAACGATCTGGACGGCGACCCACATCAACTCCACCTTGACTAGGCAGATATTTTTCAAGGCAGCTGACCTGCGCATTATTACCGGCCAGGCGGAGGACACTGAAGTCCGGCCGTCATGCATCCGATCGGGAGAGAATCAGAGTCCACGGAGCACCCGCTCCGGAACCACCCGGCCTCGCCCCGGACGCACGCTCACTTCCATCCGGCTTGACCGCCGAAGCGCAGGAACCGGCCGCCGGCGCCTGGTTCGCGGCATCCGTGCTGCTCATCGCGCTGACCTTCGCCGTCGCCGCGGTCGTCCCCGGCGCCGTGGTCGCGGTGCTCGCGGCGCTCGCCGTCGTGCTCATGCTGGTCTCGATCGTCGTCTACCTGCATCCGCCCAGGTGGCTGCTGCCCCGATACGTCCGGTGGCTGGACGGGGACGGCCGGCTCACCGAGCGCCCCGCCTGCCTCGACACGTACCGGGATTCGCGGCTGAACAGGATCATGCGCAAGCTCACCCTCGATCCCCGGCAGGAATTCTGAGGCGCCGGGCCGTGAATGTTAACCTCTCGGCGGATGTCGGGATATGAGAATGGGAGCTCGCGTCTTGACCGATGGCTCGCGGCCTGAAGGGTCTCGTCCGGAGTTCGTGGCTTCGGAGCAGGAGCTGGACGGCTCCGCGCGGGTCGTCGAGGACGCGCCCGCCGAGGCGCCGGAGCCTGCCGCGCGGGGCCGGCGGCCCGTTCCCCGGGGGCGGTGGGCGGCGGGCGCCGGTGCGGTGGCTCTGATCGCCGGCGGGATCGGCTGGGGGGTGCACGCGGCCTCCGGTGAGGCCGAGCCCGCCCGGTTCACGTCGATGCCCGAGCCGTGCTCACTGGTCCCCGGGGAGACGCTCGAACGGTACCTGCCGCTCACCGATCCGCCCGTCCCGGACGAGGGCGCGAAGTCGGCGGACGAGCGGTACGTCGGCTGCTCATGGGTGGAGCGCCCAGGTCTGACGGGCGTCCAGGCGTCACGACGGCTGGACGTCTCGGTGCGGCTGCACCTGAAGAACGTGACGCTCGCGGAGGCGGAGTACGACGCCGCGTGGAACGGCGCCCGGACGATGGAGGGGACGTCGAAGGGCGCACCCGGATCCCTGCGCGCCGAGGCCCCCACCCTCATCCGGATCGGCGACCGGGCGTTCGCGCAGTACCTGACGCTGACGGGCCCGCTGGGACGGTCCGGCACGGCCGCGGCCACCGTCCGCCTGCGGAACGCGGTCATCACGGTGCGGTTCCGGGCCACGGCGTCACCAGCCGGTAAGGACGCCTCCCCCAAGACCCGCGAGGCGCCGCCGCTCGACAAGGCGGCGGCCCGCGCCGCCGCCGAAGCCGCCGCCCGGGGCATGACCGCCGCCCTCACGGCCTGCCGGACCTGCCTGAGCCGCTAGCGGACGTCCGTCAGCGGCCGGGAGGCGGGTTGTGCGGCCCGCCGGGCGGGGGGCCCTGCTGCGGTCCGGGCCCCGGCGCCCCGAAGGGCTGCGGCGGCGCCATCGGCCCCGGCACCGCCCCGGACGGCGCGGCGCCCTTCTTCCGGCCGCGCATGAGCAGGAATCCACCGACGCCCACGACGATCAGCACCACCACGACGCCGCCCACGATGAGCACCGGGAAGCCGCCGGAGTCGTCCTCTTCGGCCGCGGCCGGCTTGGTGGCGCCGGCCCCGGTCTTCGCGCCGCCCCCGACCTTGTCCAGCCGCTCGTAGACGGGGTTCGGCGCGGTGGCCGGCACGTCCTGCTTGAGCGCGCGCGGGATGCTGATGACGCCGTACCCGAGCAGTTCGTCCTTGCCCTTCGGGCCGAAGTCCTTCGCCGTCGCGGTGACGCGCTGCACGATCTGACGCGCCGACATCTCCGGGTAGCGGCTGCGGACGAGGGCGATCGCCCCGGAGGCCAGCGCGGACGCCTGGCTCGTGCCCTGCCCCGAGTTGTAGGCGTGGCCCTCCTTGCCGAGATACCCGACATCCGCACCCGGTGCCGCGACGGTGACGTACGGCTGCCGCTGCGTCGACTTCCAGGGCTGGCCGTCATGGCCGAACGCCCCTACGGCGAGGACCCCTGGGCACGACGCGGGATAGTTGGGCTTGTTGCCGATGTCGCCCGAGTTGCCGGCGGAGGCGACGAGCACCACGTCCTTCGCCGCGGCGTACTTGACCGCGTCGAGCAGCTCCGGCGGGCACTGGTTCGGGTAGATGTCGGCGGACTCGCTGCTCTCGGAGATGTTGACGACCTTCGCCCCATGGTCGACGGCGAACCGGACGGCCTTCGCCGTCGTCGGCCCGCTCACCGAGGGGGCCGCGATGGGAAGGATCTTCGCCTCGGGCGCGATGCCCATGAACCCCGTCTTGGTCCCCTGCGAGGCGATGAGGCTGGCCATGCCGGTGCCGTGACCGTGGTTGTAGGAGTCGTTGTCGCGGCGGCCGTCGCCGCCCTTGCCGGTCAGGTCGGTGCCGGGGAGCACCACGGACGTCATGTCGGGCAGTTGCGCGTTGACGCCCGTGTCGATGACGGCGACCGTCACACCCTTGCCCTTGGTGACGGGCCACACTTCCTTCTGGATGCTCCAGGCCTGGAACCACCACTGGTCAGACCTGGGGCCCGGGGCGGCGTGCGCGGGAACGGCGGGTGCCGCCGCCAGCCCGATCGCCGCCGTCGCCGCCGCCGTCCGAAGCAGCCACCGCATCTGTCGCACTCCCTAGTCCGTCGTGCCGGTGCGGGCGGCACGGAGGCCGTTCGGCCGTCCGTCCGCCCGCGTCCGAGAGGTTCAGCCGATCACCGGTGGAGCGGTGTCGTCATCGGCTCCCCACACATCTTCGTCCTCGGTGAGCCAGGTGTTGCGCTCGCGCTCTTCGCCCTTGCCGCCCTGGGCGCCCTGCCCCATCGGCATACCGCCCATGGGCATACCGCGCCCGGCGGCGCCGCCCGCGCCCGCTCCGGGGCCGCTGCCGAGAGCACCACCGGGGCCGCCGGCCGGGCCGCCCGCCGCGTTCGCGCCGCCGAGGCCGCCCGGGTCGGCGCCGAAACCGGCGCCGCCGCCGCTGGGCAGGCCGCCGCCGCCACCGCCGCCGGGCGGCATGCCCGCCAGGTCGGTGCCCGGACCTCCCGCGCCCGAACCGAACGGCGAGGTCCCACCCGAACCGAACGGTGAGGTCCCGCCGGGCGACGGGCTGTACGAGCCCGCGCCATCAGGGCTGAAGGGGCTGTTGCCGCCGGGGGCGAAGGGGTTGCCGCTCCCGGACGGGTTGAAGCTGCCGGCGCCGTCCGACGTCGGAAGCTTCGGGCCGTCGCCGCCGGGGTCGGTCTTGAACCCGCCGGGAGGCGTCCCACCAGGAGGGGTGCCACCGGGAGGCGTGCCGCCCGGAGGGTCGCCGCCAGGAGGAGTGTCGTTGACACCACCGCGCTGGCCGGGCAGATCCTTGGTGATCTTGAGCGGGTGACCGTTGAACGCCTCTTGCATACGCCCGATGAACCTGTTCATCAGATTGCGGGCGTTCTTGTCGTCACCGCCGGTGTGCACATAGCCGTCCGTCATGGTCTCGCCCTGGGTCTTGTACCAGTCGAGGACGTCGTGCTTGTACCAGGAGTAGAGCGTCGCGTTGTTGTGGCTGTCGTCCGAGAGCTTTCCGGCCGTGGTGTAGACCTGGCCCAACTGGTCGAGAGCCTTCTGCGCGTAGTCGCCCTTCCAATGCTTAATGATCTTCTTGGCGAAGTTGTTGGTCAGCTCATCGGTCATCTCGGCCAGGACGTCCGCGGCGTCCTTGTAGGCGGTCGAGGCATCGCCGACCTTGCCGGGGTTCAGGCTCTTCAGCTTCTTCTTGACGTCGTCATGGCTCATGCCATCGGCGTTGTGGGAGCCGAAGGCCATCCCATCCCGGATGGGGTAATGCTCGGTGTTCTTTCCCATCGATCCTCCTCTCGGGCCGACGATCAGCTGAGGTTCGGGGTGCCGCCCGGGTCGGTGGCGTTCACGGTCTTCTGCGTGTTCCCGTGAGCGTTCTCGTACTGGTCCGCCGTCGCCTTGAGGTTCTCGATCACGCCCAGGTAGGCGGTCTCGATGGCGGTGATGTACTCCTGGAAGCCGCTCTTGCTCGCGTTCACGACGTTCACGAACTCTTCGGAGCCCTGGATGTTGCCGAGGTCGGCCTGCGAGATCGACGTGGTGCCGACCTTGTTCAGCTTGCGCTTCCAGATGTCCAGCTTGTACTTCATATCGCCGGCGAGACTCCTGAGCTCCGCCGGATCGACCTCGTACCCCTTCTCGGCCGTGGCCTTCCAATCACCGCGTTCGGGCTGCTGGCCGCGCGGAAGGGCGTTGCTCGGGTCGTCCCACGTTTTGGCGTCGGCGCCCCCGCTGTAATCGAAGTACAGTTCGCGCTGCCGCGACTCCGAGAGGTTGTCCCATTCGTCGCGGGTCATTCCCGTGACGGTCTGGTACTCCGGGATATCCCCGCTCTCGTCCCGACCAGCGGTGCCCACGTGCCTGTCGTGAACGACCTTCGCGAGTTCCGCGTCTGTCAGATAGTAATCACTCATCGCTGACCCCTCCGGCGGATCACATCACCCCGGCACATCTGCGTCGTGCGAGTCCGCGACGGACCCGCACGACGTAGACGGACCTTGCGGGCCTTCCTTCAGCCCGACCAGATGTTCTGGTTGGCCCGCTCGGCACCGCTGTAGTTGCTGTGCGCGTCGCCGATGACGACGCCGAGCTGGTTCAGAACCCTGCCGATGTGGGCGGCGGCGGCGTCCCACTGCCGCTTGGCCTCCCAGTAGGCGGACTGGGCGCCGCCCTCCCACTGGGAGAGGTGCTGCTCCAGGTTCTTCTCAAGGTCGTCGAGCTCGTCGACGAGGGCGCGGTAGGCGAGCGTGAAGTCGGCCTGCGCCTGTTGCATCGCGCCGAAATTGGCCTTGGTGTAGCTGTCACTCACGATCGGAGTCCTTACGGTCGGAGGGATGGCGGGAACGGGTAACGATCAGGTGGCGCCGTTGAGCAGCTGGTTGATCTTGTTCACCGCGTCCTGCTGCTCCTGCTCCGTGCTCTCGTACGTGATCTTGGTGTGCACGAGCTTCTGGTGCATGCCCTCCAGGGCCGTCCGCACCTTGCCCATTTCGGTCTGGAACTCGGTGAAGACCCGGTCGAAGGACACCGCGGCGTTACCGGCCCAGCCGGCCATCAGCTGCGACTTGTGTCCGTCGAGCTGGGTCGAGAGACCCTTGACGATGCCCGCGGAGTCCTCGATGCGCGTGGCGGCCTGCTGCATTGCCGCTCTGTCGGCTGCGGATGTGTTCCCCACAGTGTCACCTCCGTTTTCCGATTTTTGGTCGCGCACCATCGGGAGAGTGGAGGCCGACCGTAACCCGGGCGGCCAGGGAGCAATCCCGATGACACGAAATGTCAGCGATCATAAGCCTTGCGCCCACCTATGTCGACGCAAATGATGATCTAGTGGTTCCTGTGATCTACATTACATTATGCCTTCGATGACGAGACGGGCTGCCGTGCGAGCGCGGGGTCGAGGGCGGGGCCCTGCGGGATCAGGTGGATGACGCTTGACGGCACCGGCGCGGCCTGCTTCGCCTCGTAGCCGAGCTTCTTCGCGACGTCCGCCGAGGGCAGCGCGAACCGCACGCCCTGGTCGTTGACGAGGGACAGCGACCCCGAACCGGCGCCGGAGGTGTCACCGCCGGCCGGCACCAGGCTCATCAGCGCAGCGCCGCCGGGCGGGAGCACCATCTGGTCGATCGTGCCGGACGAGCCCGAGGTGCCGGCTCCGAGCGCGCCCGCCGCCGGCGCCGGCAGCGACCCGCCCATCGTCAGCTGCGCCGTCGACGAGCCGATCGGGAACACCGAGCACAGCGGCGTCGAGGTGTCCCAGGAGACGAACTTCGGCAGCGTCGGCGGCAGGTTGTTGTCCAGCAGCGGCCTGCTGGAGGCGAGCGCCTGCGCGGACGGGACGTCCGTCGGCAGCGGCAGGGCCTGCGCGCCCGGGTAGGCGGCGGCGGTCCGGACGTCGCGCAGCAGCAGCTGCGCCTGCGTCTCGTTGATCTGCGAGAGCCCGTCGGCCAGCATCACGTACCACAGCGCCTGCCCGCCGGCGCCGGTCTCGGCCTTGAACACCTGGCCGACGCGCGCCGTCCCGTTCCGCGGGCCGGTGACCGACTTGCCGCGGTCGGGGACGTCCGGTGAGGCGAAGTTGCCCGCCGCCGGGATCGCGTTCAGCCACGTCGCCGAGACCTCCACGGCGCCGGGACCGCCGGTCAGCGCCGTCACCTGGTTCGCCGGGGTCGTCATCTGCATCCGGTGGTCCTTCCAGACCACCCACGGGACGCCGCCGCTCTGCACGACGATGGCCTCGGTGTCGGCCAGCCGGCGTCCGCCCACCTTCCGGCCCGCGGCGAGCGCGCTGATCTGCCGCTTCACCCCGGTCGGCCCGGCCGCCTCCCGCGTGCACACCGACCAGGGCCCGCGGATGAGCTGCTCCTTGCCGGGCAGCGAGTCGGGCGCGCCGATGATGCCGATCATCGCGCCACGCTCGAAACCGGCCAGCGACTTGCGCGACACGGTGCGCCGCTCCGGCGTGCTGTCGGAGTCGAGGGCAAGCAGCGCGGACGCGTAGTTCGCGACCGGAAACATCTTCCCGCTCTGGGCGTTGTAGATGTACTTGGTGCCGGTCTCCTTCTCGATGATGAGCTGACCGGCCTTGTCCAGGCCCTTGGCGCCGCCCGGGGACAGGATTCCCCAGATGCCGAACACGGCGATGATCAGCAATCCGACCATCACGCCGGAGAAGGCGCCCACCGACAGCCGCCGCATCGGCGACTCGGCCACATCCGGTTCGCCTTGCAGCAGGGCCAGCCCGACCCGCTGCGTCATCAGGCGGTGCGCCTGGTACAGATCCCGCCGGTTCTGCATCAGCGCGTCACCCGGCCAGCCCGCGCACGCGGGAGTAGACGTCCAGCACGGCGAGTGCCAGCGGAATCAGCCCGATCATCACGAACATGTCGAGGATGTCGCCCCACCGGCCCCAGACCGGGGTTGGACGGTGGCCCGGCAGCCACAGCGTCACCGCGACGACGATCCCGGTGAGCACCAGCAGCGGGACGAGCGCCACGGCGAGCGCGACGATCTGGCTGCCGTGCAGCGCCATCCCGATCGTCGTCAGCACCAGGCCGAACAGCCCGATCACGAGCATCCACGAGCGCTGCCCGACGCCGCGGAAGATCCGGGCGCGCAGCAGCAGCGACACCGACATGGCCGTCGCCGTCGCCGGTCCCGCCCAGCCGTCCTCGCCGGACAGGAACAGCATCGCCCCGGCCGCGACGAGCGCGATCGAGGCGATGAGCCCGGTGGAGAACCGGTCGGCGGCGGCGGTGCGGCCGAGCACCTCGCGGCCGTCCACCGTCTCGGTGTCGCGGCGCAGGTCCTCGGCGCTGCCGGGGACGGGCGGCAGCGGCATCCGCGCCAGCTTGAACGACAGCGACGGGACCGCCGCGATGAACATCATCATGACGACCGCGCAGACCGCGGCGATGCCCGCGGCCGGAAGGTCGTCGAACACGAATCCGACGGCGGAGCCGATCACGCCCATGAACGCGGCGAACGCGATGCCGAGGAAGACCGGCAGCCCGTCCGCGATGGCGAACGCGGCGATGATCGCGGCGAGCGCGGTCACCCCGAATCCCGCCAGCAGGTGCGGGGCGCCGAGGTCGAGCAGCTCCAGGTCCTTGCGGGCGGGCGCGGCCAGCCCGGCGATGAACGCGTACGGGAGCGCCGTGTAGCCGAGGATCACGCCCGCGCCCGAGTCGGCGACCGCCCGCGACAGCACCGTCGCCATGATGAGGGTGATGAGCGCGACGATGCCGGCGGCGACGGCCGGGACGATCCACGGCGGCCCGGACAGCGCGATCACGACCGCGCCGACGAGCAGCGCGATCCCGCCCGCGCCGAGGCCGAACGAGCGGGTCGTGGTGGGGCGCCACCGGTCGGTGCGCTCGCGGATCCCGGACGCGATGACGTCGGCGACGTCGTCGAACGACATCTCCGGCAGCTGCGCCATCCGCGGCCGGAAGTAGAGCATCTCCCCGTCCCGGATACCGAGGGCGCTGGTCGTCTGCGCGGCGTCGAACGGGTTGCCGTCGAGACGCTGGAGCACCCAGCCGGAGTGGGCGAGCCCGGCGTCCGCCATGTCCTCGCCCGCCGCGCGCAGCAGCGTGGGGAGCATGTGGGCGAGGGGGACGTCGGCGGGCAGGGACACGTCGATGCGCCGCTTGGGGGCGACGATGGTCACCCTGCACAGTTCGGTCGTGGCAGGCGAGTTCACGGGAGCTCCCGTCCTCCAAGTCAGATCAGGGGCCGGATCCGAGCAACGCGCAGCTTAGGATGTGGCGTCCGCTTACGCTAAAGCAACCTCAAAGATAAACAAGTATCCCCCAACGGGCCGGCCTTCCCCCCGCACCGGCCGCCCCGGTGTCAGAGCTCCGGAGGAACGCCGAGGTGAGCACGATCCTCGTGCGGCGCAGGGAGCGCCGCAAACCCCCGCCCGCCCCCAAGGGCGAACTGCTGCTCGAGTCGCCGCCCGAGATCCCGGAACTGCAGAGCGGCGGCCTGCAGAACGTGCTCACGTACCTGCCGATGGCCGTGATGCCGCTCATGATGGGACTGATGTTCCTGGGCGGCGGCACCCGCAGCCCGATCATGATGGTCAGCAGCGGCGGCATGGCGCTGGCGATGGGCGGCATGATGCTCGGCCAGCTCGGCCGCGGCTCCGGCGAGCGCAAGTTCAAGCTGAACGGGGCGCGCCGCGACTACTTCCGCTACCTGTCGCAGGCCCGCCGCAAGGTGCGCCGCGCCGCCGAGCAGCAGCGCGAGTCGCTGGAGTGGAACAGCCCCGCCCCCGACTCGCTGTGGTCGCTGGTGATGAGCGCCCGGATCTGGGAGCGCCGCCCCAGCGACCCCGACTTCGGCAACGTGCGGATCGGCGCCGGCCCGCAGAAGCTCGCCGTCCAGCTGATCCCGCCGGAGACGCGGCCCGTGGAGGACCTGGAGCCGATGACGGCGGGCGCGCTGCGCCGCTTCGTCCGGGCGCACTCGACGGTGCCGAACCTGCCGGTCTCGGTCTCGCTGGCGTCGTTCGCGCGGATCCTGCCGATGGGCGACCCGGACGCGGCGCGCGGCATGGTCCGCGCGATGATCTCGCAGCTCGCCGCCTTCCACTCGCCCGACGACCTGCGGATCAGCGTGTGCGCGTCGGCCGAGGCGATGCCGCACTGGGACTTCGTCAAGTGGCTGCCGCACGCGATGCACCCGACGGTGTCGGACGCGGCGGGGCCCGTCCGGCTGATGACGGGCAGCCTCGTCGAGCTGGAGCGGATGTTCGGCGCCGAGGTGAAGGACCGACCCCGGTTCACCCCCGGCCTCCAGCAGAGCGACCTGCCGTACCACGTCATCATCGTGGACGGCGGCGCCATCACCCCGGACTCGCAGATCGGCTCGGACGGCATCGAGGGCGTCTGCGTCATCGACCTCACCGGCGCCGTCGCCCCGACCACCGACGGCACGATGCTGCGGCTGCGGGTCGCGCCCGACAAGATGGCGATGCTGCGCCGCGACCGCACCGGCAAGGACGTCCCGAGCCTGCTCGGCAGGCCCGACGCGTTCAGCTACGTGCAGGCCGACGGCCTGGCCCGGCAGCTCGCCCCGCTGCGGGCGAGCGCCGCCACCGGCCCGGAGATGGACGCGCTGGCGGCCGCGACGACGCTGACGACGCTGCTCGGCGTCCCCGACCCGGCCCGGGTCGACCCAGGCCAGGTCTGGCAGCCGCGCGCGCCGCGCAACCGGCTGCGGGTGCCGATCGGCATGGACGCCGAGGGCCGCCCGGTCGAGCTGGACATCAAGGAGGCCGCGCAGGGCGGCTACGGCCCGCACGGCCTGTGCATCGGCGCGACCGGCGCCGGCAAGTCGGAGCTGCTGCGCACGCTGGTGCTCGGCCTCGCGATGACGCACTCGTCGGAGGTGCTGAACTTCGTCCTCGTCGACTTCAAGGGCGGCGCGACGTTCCTCGGCATGGACGGCCTCCAGCACGTCTCGGCAATCATCACGAACCTGGAGGACGAGCTGCCGCTCGTCGACCGCATGTACGACGCGCTGCACGGCGAGATGGTGCGGCGCCAGGAGTGGCTCCGCGCCGCCGGCAACTACGCCTCGCTGCGCGACTACGAGAAGGCCCGCGAGCAGGGCGCGCCGCTCAAGCCGATGCCGACCCTGTTCGTCGTGCTGGACGAGTTCTCCGAGCTGCTGTCGGCCAAGCCCGACTTCGCCGAGCTGTTCGTGATGATCGGGCGGCTCGGGCGTTCGCTGGGCGTCCACCTGCTGCTCGCGTCGCAGCGGCTGGAGGAGGGCAAGCTGCGCGGCCTCGACACCCACCTTTCGTACCGGATCGGCCTGCGGACGTTCTCCGCGGCGGAGTCGCGGGTGGTCCTCGGCGTGCCCGACGCCTACGAGCTGCCGCAGGCGCCCGGCAACGGCTACCTGAAGATCGGCACGGAGACGATGACGCGGTTCCGCGCCGCCTACGTCTCCGGCGCCTACAAGCCGGAGGACGGCCAGCCCCAGCAGGCGCAGGGGGGGCCGCGGCAGGTCGCGCAGATCGTGCCGTTCACCCCGGCGTACATGCGGCCGCAGATGCTGGAGCAGGCGCAGCGGCAGCGCCCGCAGGAGGACGAGGGCCCGCAGATCAGCCTGTTCGACCTCGTCGTCAGGCAGCTCTCCGGGCACGGCCCGCCGCCGCACGAGATCTGGCTGCCGCCGCTGGAGGAGCCGTCCACGCTCGACCAGGTCCTGCCGAACCTGCAGCAGACGCCCGAGTTCGGCTTCAGCACGGCCGGCTGGGACGGGCGGGGCCGGCTGCACGCGTTCGCGGGCATCGTCGACAAGCCGTTCGACCAGCGCCGCGACCCGATGTGGCTGGACCTGTCCGGCGCGGCCGGGCACATCGGCGTGGCGGGCAACCCGCAGGCGGGCAAGTCGACGCTGCTGCGGACGCTGATCACCTCGCTCGCGCTGATGCACACGCCGCAGGAGGTGCAGTTCTACTGCCTCGACTTCGGCGGCGGCGCGCTCGCCGCGCTGGCCGACCTGCCGCACGTCGGCGGCGTCGCCAGCCGGCTGGACCCCGACCGCGTCCGCCGCACGGTGGCGGAGGTGTCGGGGCTGCTGGAGTCGCGGGAGCGGTTCTTCACCGAGCGCGGCATCGACTCGATCGTCACCTACCGGCGGATGCGGGCCGAGGGGCAGATCGCCGGGGACGGCTTCGGCGACGTGTTCCTCGTCGTCGACAACTGGCTGACGGTCCGGCAGGAGTTCGAGGCGGTCGAGGCGACGGTCACCGACCTCGCCGCGCGCGGCCTCGGCTACGGCATCCACGTCATGGCCTCGACGAACAAGTGGTCGGAGTTCCGGCTGACGATCCGCGACCTGCTGACGACGAAGCTGGAGCTGAAGCTCGGCGACCCCTACGAGTCGGAGATGGACCGCAAGATCGCCACGAACGTCCCCGCGGGGCGTCCGGGGCGCGGCATCACCCGCGAGGGCCTGCACTTCCTCGGCGCGCTGCCCCGCATCGACGGAAGTCCGTCGGCGGGCGACCTGGGCGACGGCGTCCGGCAACTGGTGCGGACGATCCAGGCGGGCTGGCAGGGCCGGCCGCCCGCGCCGCCCGTCCGGATGCTCCCGGACGTGCTGCCGCACACCTCGCTGCCCGCGGTGGCCGAGACGGGCAAGCGCATCCCGATCGGCATCGACGAGGACACGCTCTCGCCCGTCATGCTGGACTTCGACAACGACCCGCACTTCGTCGTGCTGGGCGACAACGAGTGCGGCAAGTCCAACCTGCTGCGCCTCATCGTCGAGTCCATCAAGGAGCGGTACACGACCGCGGAGGCGCGGATCGTCATGCTGGACTACCGGCGGGCGCTGCTCGACTCGGCGGAGAGCGAGCACGTCATCGGGTTCGCGGCGTCCTCGACGGCCGCGGCCGGGCTGACGAAGGACGTCAACGGCGCGCTGGTGAACCGGCTCCCCCCGTCCGACCTCACGCCGGAGCAGCTGCGCAACCGGTCCTGGTGGAGCGGGTCGGAGCTGTTCCTCGTGGTGGACGACTACGACCTGGTCGCCACCCCGTCCGGCAACCCGCTGGCACAGCTCGCCGAGCTGCTGCCGCAGGCCCGGGACATCGGCATGCACCTGATCATCTCCCGCACCATGGGCGGGGCGGGCCGGGCCATGTTCGACCCGGTCCTGCAGCGGCTGAAGGACATGGCCAGCCCGGCGCTGATCATGTCCGGCAACAAGGACGAGGGCAACCTGTTCGACGTGCGGCCGAGCCCGCTGCCGCTGGGCCGCGGCACGCACGCCGACCGCCGCATCGGCAAGCGCCTCGTCCAGACGGCCTTCTACAGCCAGGAGCAGTAGCGGGGAACGGGAACGCCCCGGGCCGGTCCGGCCCGGGGCGTTCCCGTTTCCGTTCGCCCGCGCCGCGCGGCGCGGTCAGTCGCGTTCTTCGGCGGGGAGGACCGCGCGTCCCGGCCGCCAGCGGCGCCGGCGGCCGAGCGGGATGATCGCCCCGGCGAACGCGACGGCCAGCGCGACCGCGACGGCGCCGCCCGCGACGGCCAGGGCGATGCCGCGGCTCCGGTGGTCGACGGGCTCCGGCTTGGGGAACCGGACGGCGCCGCCCAGCGGGCGCGCGCCGGCCGCGCCCGGCGTCGCGTTCGGGTCGACGAGGGCCGACACCGCCTGCAGGGGGCTGATCATGCCGTGCCCGCTGCCCCGTCCGTTGCCGCCCTCCGCGGTGATCAGAATCCGGTTGATCACCTGCTGGTAGGTCAGATTCGGCTGGCGGGCGCGCACCAGCGCCGCGACACCGGCGGCGTAGGGGGCGCCGAAACTCGTGCCCTGCAGCCCGCCGGCGTAGCCGTCGCCGAGGGTCGAGATGACGTTCTCGCCGGGGGCCGACACGTCGATGCGGGACTTGATGTTGGAGAACCCGGTGATGGTGCCGGCCTCGTCCACCGCGGCGACCGACAGCACGCCCTGGTAGCTCGCCGGATAGGCGGCGCTCTCCTTGCCGCGCTGCTGCTCGGTGACGTTGCCGGCGGCCGCGACGATCAGCGCGTCGTGCCGCTGCGCGGTCTTGACCGCCGCGCGCAGCGCGGGCGTGTCCGGCGCCGCCGACGACACGTTGATCACCTTGGCGCCGTGCTCGGCGGCCCAGGTGATGGCCTTCGCGAGCAGTGAGTTGTCCACCGTGTTCTCGCCGGAGGCGAACTTGGCGTTCAGCAGCCTGACCTGCGGGGCGACTCCGACGAAGGGGACGTTGCGGCTGCGCATGTCGGTCCCGGCGATGATGCCGGCGACCTCGGTGCCGTGCCCGAGGCAGTCGTCGGGCGTCGTGCCGGACGCGTCGTAGGCGCCGGCCACCTTGCCCTTGAGCTGCGGATGGTCCGTATTGATGCCGCTGTCGACGACGGCGACGGTGACGCCCCGTCCGCGGGTGATCCGCCACGCCTCCTCGAAGTCGAGCCGGCGTTGCGCCCACGGCTCGACGGTGATCGCCGACGCGGGCTGCCCGATCGGCTTGTTGCACTTGGCCGCCGGGGCGCGCTGCGGCTTCGCCGGCTGCCGGCTCGTGGGAGCCGCCTGGGGCAGGGCTCCCGGTGCCGCGGCCACCGCCGGGGCGAACGCCAGAACGGACGTCAAGGCCAGACTCGCGGCGCCCGCCGCGATTCGCCCTTCGCGCATACCTCGTCTCTCCTGACGTGTGCGAACCCCACGACTCTAAGGGATGACGGGCCTGGGCATCACGCCCGCGCGACGACAACCCGGTGCATTATCGTCTAGCGGGTGCATTCCACCGCACCGGTCCCCCCGCCCCCCACCGGACAGGGGCGAAGCGCGCCCGCACGGCGCCGGCTCGTGCCGCTCGCCGTCGCCGCCGTGGTCGGGATCCTCGTGCCGGTGGTCTGGCTGGCGGGCGGGTTCGAGAAGACGCCCGAGCAGCCGGCCAGGAAGGCGGGAGAGGCGCTCGACCTCGGGCTGTTCACCGTGACCGTCCACGACGCGAGGATCGGGATGTCCGACGATCCGTTCGGCAGCGGTCAGAAGCGGTTCCTCATCGTGCGGATGCGGGTGCTCAACAAGGGCAAGGAGACCAAGTCGCTGGGCGGCAGCGGGCTGGCGAAGGGCGTCGTCGCGCTGACCAAGGCCGGCAAGTGGGTCGAGCCCGACCGCATCGAAGGGGTCTCCGGCGGCTCGAACACCGAGGTGGCGCAGCCGGGGCTGCCGGTCGACGCGTCCGCGATGTGGGAGGCGGGCCCGGCGGACTCGCCCGCGAGCCTGACCGTGGGCCTGCGCCAGTGGCGGTACGAGCACGGGTTCACCGATGTCACCTACAACTGGATCATCACGCTCGGCAGCGACGCGCTCGCCGGCCGCCTCACACTGCCGGTGAGTCGGACGTGAACGCGCGGCAGATGCTGCTGCGGGGCGGCGCCGGGCTCGGCGGGACGGTCCTGCTCGCCGGCGCGATGTGGCTGCACTCCGTCCGGCCGGAGGTCAGGGCGGAGGCGCTGGAGCCGATCCGGACGGACGGGACGGTCGGCGAGAAGGTCATGACCCGCGACTTCGGCGTGCGGGTGGAGAAGGTCGACGCGGCGCGGTCGCTGGAGCCGAGCCTCTCGCTCGGCGGCAAGCCCCCGGTCGGGACGGACGGCGTGTTCCTGATCGTCCGGCTCAGCGCGACGGCGGCGCGCGAACCGCTCCAGCTGCGGACGGCGGAGCTGGAGACGCCGGGCGGCTACACGTTCCAGGGCGATCCGCGCACCGTGGACGTCTCGGTCAACCAGCCGACGTACCAGCCGATGATCTGGACGTCCACCAAGCTGCTGTTCGAGTTGCCGAAGGACCGGGTGGAGGGCGCGCATCTCGTCGTCGGCACCGGCGGCCTGCTGCCGCAGCTGTCGGCGGCGGCCGACATCGACCTCGGGCTCACCGAGGGCCGGGCGGCCGGGCTGATCCGGGCCGCGGCCGACCGCTACCAGGTCAGGGCGACGTCATGACGGCCTCCGACACCCGGCCCGACGGGATCCCGCTGCCCGGCCCGCCCGGACGGCCCGGGATGCGTCCCCGCGACCGGCGGATCGTGCAGGCGATCGCGCTCACGTGCGCGATGGCGGCGATGCTCGTCCTGCCGTGGCTGGACGAGACCGAGAACGTCCGGAAGTCCCTGAAACCGCCGGAGAAGGTGACGACCGTCCCCGAAGGCCGGATCGGCGAGCTGGCCGGCGCGCAATGGAAGATCTTCGACCGGCGGACGGCCGCGCCGCTCGGCACCGCCCAGGACGGCGAGACGCGGAGCGACGTCGTCGAGTTGCGGCTGGAGGTCGCCGTCCGCCCCTCGGACGCCGCCAGCGCCAAGGCCGTCGGCTCCTACGGCCTGCGGTACCGGTTCCGCGACGGCGACGGCCGCACATGGTTCGCGAACGGGTTCCGGAGGACCGAGCCGAAGGCGGGTGTCGCGATGCGCGTCACCGTCCGGGGGACGGTGCCCCGCTCCAAGGCGGAGGCGCTGCAACTACAGATCCAGGAGCCGAAGGAGTCACGGAAGCTGGGGGCCCCGCTGGCTTCGCTGCGTTTCGTGCACTGACCCGCGCCATCACCAGGTTGAACGCCGCCGCCAGCAGGCACACCCGCAGGATCTCGAACACGAGGCCCGTCCCGTAGCCGACGGCGGGGAGCCACTGCATCCACCACGTCACCTCGTGCGGGCCGATCAGCTCGTACACCAGCCGGCGGGTCGCGTCCTCCCCCACGTGCAGCCCGGCGAACAGCAGGGCGAACGCGGCGAACGGCATCATCCCGGACCGGCGGACGAGCCGCAGCCCGTACCAGGCGGGCAGCCACATCTCCCGCAACCCTCGGGTGAGCAGCTCGCGGGGACTGTTCGTCCGGTCGATCCCGCCGGCCCGCGCGAGCCGCCGCGCCGCGCGGCCGCCGCCGAGCACGACCCGCTCGTCCGCCGCGTCCAGCCCGAGGATCACGCCGGCGATCACGAGCCAGATCAGCGCGCCGAGGACGGCGTCCTTGAACGTCGGCCACAGGTCGAACGCGGGGCCCGCGACGCCGGTCACCCAGCCCCACACCTCCCGCCCGGTGAACCAGCCGACGCCGAGGCCGCGCAGGTGGTCGATGGTGAAGATGCCGAACAGCGCGAAGTTGATCTCCAGGAAGGCGACGAGCGCGCCGATGGCGCGGGGCAGCCGCGCCTCCAGCCGCCACTCCGCCAGCACCTTCAGCACGAACAGCCCGGCGGTGAGGCCGATCGCGAGGCCGATGTGCTTCTCCAGCGAGAGGAGCATCCCGGCGCCCTCGATCTGCCCTTCGAGGCCGCCCTCGGCGAACCCGCGGCTCGCGGCGGACGACGCGAACTCGCGGGCGTCCTCGCTCTGCAGGCCCCACGCCAGGTAGAAGATGACGAACGGGAGCGCGGCGCGGCCGATCGCGCCGATCACCGGTTCCTCGTTGCCGACCGCCCACGGCGTCAGGTCGCCGTCCGCCTCGCGGGCGTGCACGACGTCCAGGCCCTCCCGGACGCTGTGCACCATCAGCACCGTGACCGTCAGCGTGATCACCACGAGCAGGCCGATCGTGACGATCGGCGCGACGGACACGGCCGTGCCCTTCATCGTCCCGAGCTTGTAGCCCCCGTACATCGCGCCGTAGCGGAGCAGCTCCCCCACCGTGAACCACAGGGACAGCGGCAGGACGAACCGTCCCGCGAGCTTCAGGGCGGCCCACGGGAGGACGAGCGGCGAACGCGCGGACGGCCAGGCCATGGCGCCCGATCGTAAACGATCCGTGGGACGGCCGGCTCGGCAGACCGGAACGCGCGGCGCCACGCCGATCATCGCGGCGGGCGCAGGGTGCGGCCGGTTCCGGCCGCGGGCCGGTTCCGGCCGCGGAGCGGGCGGGCGGTGCGCCCGCCCGCCCGCGGTCCGGCCCGGCCCCCGCGCTCGGGGGACGACATGACGAACCCCGCCGTCCCGGATGGGCGGGACGGCGGGGTTCGGCGGCCGGGCTCGGCTAGATCGCGACCTGGAGGCCGGCGACCTCCCCGGTCTTCGCGGTGACGGTGCTGTCGACGCTCACGCCGCCCGCCGCGAGGACGCGCACGGTCCAGTCGCCGTCGGCGGCGAAGAACCGGAACACGCCCTCGTCGCCCGTGACCACCTCGGCGGTGAACTCGCCGGACGAGTCGAGCAGGCGGGCGTAGGCGCTGGACACCGGGGCGCCGTCACGGGTGACGGTGCCCTGGATGACGGCCTCGTTGGTCAGGTCGACGGTCGCGGGCAAGTGCGCCGTCTGCTCGGGTGCTGCGCAGCCCTGGGTCATAGCTCCTCCAGCTTCGGCAAGTCTGCGGACTTAGGTGCGGACGCGGGCTACTTGGGGGCGCCGAGCTCGATCGGCACGCCGATCAGCGAGCCGTACTCGGTCCAGGAACCGTCGTAGTTCTTCACGTTCTCGATGCCGAGCAGCTCGCGGAGCGCGAACCAGGTGTGCGAGGAGCGCTCACCGATGCGGCAGTAGGCGATGGTGTCCTTGTTCAGGTCGACGCCGGCCTCGGTGTAGAGCGCGCGCAGCTCGTCGTCGGACTTGAACGTGCCGTCGTCGTTGGCCGCCTTGGACCACGGGATGCTGCGCGCGGTCGGGATGTGCCCGGCCCGCTGCGACTGCTCCTGCGGCAGGTGCGCCGGGGCGAGCAGCTTGCCGCTGAACTCGTCGGGCGACCGGACGTCCACGAGGTTCTGCTTGCCGATCGCCTCGACGACCTCGTCGCGGTAGGCGCGGATGGCCAGGTCCTGGTCCTTGGCCTTGTAGTCGGTCGCCGGACGGGACGGGACGTCGGTCACCAGCTCGCGGGAGTCCAGCTCCCACTTCTTGCGGCCGCCGTCGAGCAGCTTCACCTTGTCGTGGCCGTACAGCTTGAAGTACCAGTACGCGTAGGCCGCGAACCAGTTGTTGTTGCCGCCGTAAAGGATCACCAGGTCGTCGTTGGCGATGCCCTTGGCGGACAGCAGCTGCTCGAACCCGGTCTTGTCCACGAAGTCGCGGCGGACCGGGTCCTGCAGCTCGGTCTTCCAGTCGATCTTCACGGCGCCACGGATGTGGCCCTTGTCGTAGGCGGACACGTCCTCGTCGACCTCGACGAGAACCAGGCCGGGCGCGTCCAGGTTGGACTCAACCCAGTCGGTGTCCACCAGGACGTCTGAGCGGCTCATGCGGGAACCTCCCTCTCGGAGCGAACTTTCGCGGTGATACGTCGGAAGAGCAGGTACATCTCGCAGCCGAGGCAGAACCCGAACACCGCGTTCAGGAACGCCGCCGCCAGCGCGAGGGCGGTGGCACCGATGCCGAGCCAGGTGGTCCCCGTCAGATATCCGGCCGTTCCGGCCAGGGCGAACGCGAGGCCGACACCCTGCGCGAAGCGGGGCGGGGCGGCGTCCTCCAGTTCCCTGGGCGGCGCGAGCCGGGGACGGATCAGCACTTTGAACGCCAGACCGTACGGGGCGTACCGGAGGCCGAGGAAGGTCGCGAGAGCGAACACGACGGCCTGAGCGGCGAGCAGTGCCCAGCTTCCGGTCACCAGCACCACGATGAGGACGAACGTCGTGACGGCTGCACCGAAGCGCGGCCCACGCGGATCGACCTGCATCGGGGTGCTCCTGGCGGAGTGGAAGCGTGCGTACGAGCTGGAAATCTACGTGCTCGGGGGCGGACGGGCTCGATGCCTCAGGCCATGCGACAGAGCGAGGCGGCCACGCGGCAGAAGTCCACCGCGCGGCGCTTCGTGAGCGTCTGCTCTGTCCAGTAACGCACGGACTCGATGTTAAGCGGCAATCCACGCGCTGTCACATCCGTCTCGCCTTCCGAGACGGTGACATTCCTCTTAGCGCAGGTCGCGAGGCCGGTGTTCACGCGATGACCTCGCCGAGAGCCGCGATGACGTCGGGCTTGCGGGGCGCGCCGGTGGCGCGGCGGACGACGCGTCCGGAGCCGTCGAGGACGAGGACGGTCGGGGTCCGCACGACGTTCAGCCGGCGGACGAGGTCCAGGTGCGCCTCGGCGTCGAGCTCGACGTGCGCGACGCCGTCCACCATCCCGGTGACCTCGCCGAGGACGCGGCGGGTGGCGCGGCACGGCGCGCAGAACGCGCTGGAGAACTGCAGGAGCGTCGCCTTCTCGCCGAGTTCGGCGCCCACGTCGTCCGGCCGGATCGTCTCGGCCACCTCGTCACTCCCGTCCCGCCGCCGGGCGCGCAGCACCCCGTCACGGCGCCGCCGGACGAGGCCGAACACCGTGGCCGCGATCAGGACCGCCGCTGCGATCAATGCTCCGGTCATCGCTATGCCCAACCCGCGGGGGCCGCGTTTTCTTCCGTTCAGGTCGGGATGGTGAGGAGCGGCCGGCCGTCCAGCCCGACGATCTCGAACGAGAACAGCTGGCCGCGGGGGAACATCGTCGACCCGCGGTACTCGCCGTAGCCCTCGTCGTACGGGACGTACCAGCTGCCGAGCGCGTCCCGGCGGCCGTCCCGCGCGATCACCAGCAGCCGGCAGTGCGACCCCTTCTTCACCCCGGCCAGGTGGAGTTCGACCTCGGTCCCCCACTCCTTCCTGCGGAGCACCACGTAGCCCTTGATGTTGCTCGCGGGGTTCGCCGCGCTGATCCGCTCGGCGGTCGCCGCGGGCGGCGCCGTCGCGGACGGCGGGGGCGCCGCGGCGGTGCCGTCCGACCCGATCGGCAGGACGAGACCGCCGAGCAGGCCGCCGATGACGAGCAGCAGGCACGCGGCTGCGGCGAGCGGGGCCCACCCCCCGGCGCCCCGCCCACCGGTCAGCCCGCCGGTCAGCCGGCCGAGCCGTCCCCTCCGCCGCTCGGCGGCCCTGGCCAGCAGCCGGTCGAGCAGCTCGGGCGGCGGCGAGTCGTCCTGCGGGGGGACGACGCTCTCGAGCTGCTCCCGCTCGACCCGTCCGAGCATCGCGGGCAGGCCGGCCAGCCCGGCGAGTTCGTCCCGGCAGGCGGGGCAGTGCTCCAGGTGGTGCTCCACCTGGTTCCGCTCGCCGGGGTCGAGCGCGCCGAGCACGTACACGCCGAGTGAGGTGCGCACGTCCGTGCAGCCGTTCATGGCGCCAACCCCCGCTCCTCCAATGCGAGCTTGAGCGCCCGCAGCGCGTAGAAGGTGCGGGACTTCACCGTGCCGGGCGGTATGCCGAGGGTCCTGGACGCCTCCGCCACCGACCGGCCCTTGTAATAGGTCTCGACCAGGACCGCCCGGTGGGACGGGCTCAGCCCGGCCAGCGCCTCCGCCACCGTCCAGGACTCCAGGGCCCGGTCGATGTCGTCGGAGCCGTCGGCCGTCATCATGACGTGCTCGTCGATGCCGGTCTCCGGCGGCCGGGCGCGCTTGGCGCGGTGCGCGTCCACGACCAGGTTCCGCGCGACCGTGAACAGCCAGGGCCGCACCGGACGCCCCGCCAGCGCGTCGGGATGCCTCCAGGCGCGCAGCAGCGTCTCCTGCACGACGTCCTCGGCCTGGGTGCGGTCCCCTCCCGTCAGCCGCAGGACGTACCCGTGGAGGGGACCCCCATGCTCGCTGTACAGGGCGCGAAGCAACCCCTCGTCCGCGGTCGGACCCACACCACTGACACGTACGCCCCGGCGGGCCGGTTCACCCGGGTCTCGGGCTATTTCGGGACCTGCTGGAGATCGTTCAGCCGGACGTTCTCGGCGGTCGCGGCGACGCGCAGCCCGTCCGGCGTCGGCTCGATCCGGCTGATCCGCGAGCCGACCGGCAGGTCGGTCACCGGGACGACCCAGGTCAGCTGCCGCTTCACCAGCGCCAGCGGGATCTGCGCGGCGCCGTTCGACCCCACCGAGACGGGCGAGATCGCGATGCCCTTGGCGGTCGGCTCGACCTCCACGACGGCGGTCCCGGTGAGGGCGAAGCCGAGGATGTCGCCGGTCAGGTCGACCGAGAGGTCGTCGCCCTTCGGCCCGATCCGCTGGATCTCCTTCGGCGCCTCTTTCTTGATCACGTCATAGGGGATGACGGCGGACGCGGTCGCGGTCTGCGCGGTGACGTTCGCGGCGCTGCCCTTGCTGACCTCCGACAGCGGCGCGTCCACGCCCCGCATGTCCACCTTGACGCCGGTGACGGTGACGCCCCGTTCCGTCCAGTCGCCGATGCCGACCTCGATGTGCTTGTACTCGCCGCCGACCGCCTGCGTCAGGAACGGGATGCCGTGGATCGTGACGTCGGGCTGCCGCTGCAGGTTGTACTGCGCGGCCACCTGCTCGCCGATCTTGTCCTCGGCGACGCGCACGCCGAGCCGGTCCGCCGCGACCAGCACCACGGCCGCGAGGACCAACAGCACCAGCAGTACTTTCCGCATGTCTCTCCTTCGGGCCGCGGCATGCGATCCGCCACACTTTAATGGGCATTCACCACATACCGGGTCGCGCTGGAGGATGACCTCCGGTCACCCTCCGGCGAACGGCGGCAGCACCTCCACGACACCGCCGTCCGGCAGCGCGACGGACTCGTGCGGGCGGCCGCCCACCGGATCCCCGTCGATGAGGAACGAGCTGCGGCGGATGACCCGCGCGAACTCCTCGTCCCGCCCCGACAGGGCCTCGGCCAGCGCCTCCGCCAGCGTCCCCGCCTCGTACGGCTCCTCATGCGTCCCCGCCGCCGCCTTGGCCGCCGCCCAGTACCGCATCGTCCCCTTGCCCATGCGTCCAGTATTCATCGCGGCACGCCGTGCATCGGACGTGATCACGGCGGCGGCCGAGACCGGCGGGGACGGTTCCGTTATGCTCTGGTTGAGGGATCCGGGCGACGAGGCCATGGAGTTCATCCGAAAGACCCTTCATGGTCACCTCGTCTTCGAGTCGCCGGCCACGGGCGGGGTTTGGGGGATGAGCCGCCTGGGTCCTAACGTCTTTGGACGGGAGGCGGCACTTGAGCAGCCTGCTCTTGCTGACCAACGCACTGGAGCCCTCCGACGAGGTCCTGCCCGCGCTCGGGCTCCTGCTGCACTCCGTGCGCGTCGCGCCCGCCGAGGCGTCCGCGCTCATCGACGCGCCGCCCGCCGAGATCCTGCTGGTGGACGCCCGCCGCGACCTGGTCCAGGCCAAGAGCCTGTGCCGCCTGCTGCGCACCACCGGCCTCGACTGCCCGCTCCTCGCCATCGTGACCGAAGGCGGCCTCGCCGCCCTCACCCCCGAATGGGGCCTGGACGACGTCCTGCTCCAGACCGCCGGGCCCGCCGAGGTCGAGGCCCGCCTCCGCCTCGCCGCGGGCCGCGCGGCCGCCGCCGGCGACGACGACGAGGTCCCCGGCGAGATCCGCAGCGGCGACCTCACCATCGACGAGGCCACCTACACCGCCCGCCTGCGGGGCCGCGTCCTCGACCTGACGTTCAAGGAGTTCGAGCTGCTGAAGTACCTGGCGCAGCACCCGGGCCGGGTGTTCACCCGCGCCCAGCTCCTCCAGGAGGTCTGGGGCTACGACTACTTCGGCGGCACACGCACCGTGGACGTCCACGTCCGCCGCCTGCGCGCCAAGCTGGGCGCCGAGTACGAGTCGCTGATCGGCACCGTCCGCAACGTCGGCTACCGCTTCGTCCCCGACCACCGGCCCGGCGACAGCGAAGAGAAGACCCCCGCCCGCGCCTGATCCGCACCGGCGGAGCGTCCGGCCGGCGCGGGCGCCGTCCGCTGTCCCCCGTCCGAGCTACCGGCGATTGTCCACCGCGCGGTGATGATCACGCGACCGGCGAATCAATAGCGTTTCCAACGTGAGCGAGAGCGCTCACCGGAACATTTCGGAACGCCATTCTTTCGCCGGAGGAAATCATGACTCGCAAGATCAGGTCGACCGCCGCCATCGCGCTGTGCTGCGCCGTCGCCGGCGCGGCGCTCACCGGTTGCGACGACGTCTCGGGGACGGATTCGTTCCCGTTCGGCTCCGCCTCCCCGAAGAAGGCCGCGGACGGGTTCACCGGCGCCAAGAAGATCGAGATCGCGGGCAAGTCGGTGCACGTGTCGTGCGCGGGCGGCGCGGCGAAGAACGAGCCCGTGATCGTCCTGATGCCCGGCCTGGGGGACGGGCTCGACAAGATGTCCGCCGTCCAGAAGACCCTGGCCGAGAAGAACCGGGTGTGCTCCTACGACCGGCTCGGCGAGGGCAAGAGCGACCGGCCGGACGGGCCGCAGAGCCTCGCCGCCACCGGGAAGGTCCTCACCGGGGTGATCGACCGGGTCGCCGGGGACGGACCGGTCGTCCTGGCCGGGCACTCGCTGGGCGGGATGATCGCCGCCCGGTACGCCCCCGACCACAAGGGCGCGGTGAAGGGCCTGGTCCTGCTGGACGCCACCTCGCCGACCTCGGCCGCCGACATCGAGAACGCGATCCCCGCGTCCGCGACCGGCCCGGCGGCCGAGCTGCGTGCGAAGAGCCTCGCGGTGGGCAAGGGGCAGAACCCGGAGAAGCTCGTCTTCGGCGACGGGAAGGTCCGTTCGGCCGGGAGCATCCCCGTCGAGGTGATCGGGCACGGCAAGCAGTACCTCGCGGCCGTTCCCCAGTACGGCCCGGGCCTGGAGCGGGCGTGGACGGCTGGGCAGCGCAAGTGGCTCGCGGTGTCCGGCCGCAGCAAGGCGAGCACGGCCGAGAAGAGCGAGCACTACATCTACGCCGACCAGCCCGACGTGGCCGTCAAGGCGATCCAGCGGGTCGCCGCCCAGGCCGCGGACGCCGCCTGACGTCCGGTCGCGGCCGGTCAGGAGCGGGAGGCGACGGCCCCCGTGCCCGGGTCGAGGAGGAGGCGGCCCGCCGCCGGACGGCCGAAGTCGAACATGTGGGCGAGGGTGCCGGCCCGGGTGTCGAAGGACGTGCCGCCGATGCGGCCGGTGCGCCAGTTGTCCTCGATGAAACGCAGGACGGACGCCTGCTCCACCAGGTGGTGGTCCAGGTGGTCGACCTTCGCGTAGGGCGAGATCACGAGCAGGGGGAGGCGCTGGCTGGGGCCGCAGCGGTCCCTGTGCCCGCCGGCCGCCCGCACGCGGCGGCAGGCGGGCTGGTCCTGGGCGGGGTCGTCGGAGCCGTTGGTGATGTGCGGCCGGACGTGGTCGTACCAGCCGTCGGAGTCGTCGTAGGCGAGGATCACGGCGGTCGACTCCCACTCGGGCGACCGCTGGATCCTGTTGACCGTCGCGGCGACGAACCTCTGCTCGTCCAGCGGGTCGGAGTAGCCCGCGTGACCGTCCTGGTAGGCGGGGGCTTTCAGGAAGGAGACGGCGGGCATGGTGTGCGCGGCGAGCGCGGCGTCGAAATCCTTCAGGTCGTACTGGTGGTTGGCGCGGTCGGTGCGGCCGATCGCGGAGACCGACGACGGCGGCAGGTGCTTCTCGTTGGCCGTCGACTTGTAGTACTGGAACGGCTCGTGGTGCGGGCTGTAGTCGATGACCTGGTTCTTGCCGATGTTGGCGTGGGCGGCGCCGCACACCTTGTACCCGTTCTTCGTCCCGGTCGGACGGAAACCGCCCTGGAACCAGCCCCACGTGACGTTCTTCGCGTTGAGCAGGTCGCCGATGTTGCGGCCGGTCATCACGGCGAGGTTGTTGTCCGCCGTGTGGCCGTTGTTCGAGCAGTCGTCGAACGCCGGGTCAGGGTCGGTGATGACCGTCCCGATGCCGTTCCTGCCCGGGGACGCCACCACGGACGCGTCCGAGACCTTCTTGTGCGTCTTCGGGTCGACGGCGTACCCGCCGTACGTCTGCCCCGAGATCAGGTTGAGCGCACCGGGCGTGGACGGCCCGAAGATCGAGTCCCACGCGTTGTCGCTCATCGCGTAGTGCTGCGCGTAGTTCCACATGGCGGTGACGGTGTTGCCGTCGAAGTAGTCCATGACGAGGCCGGGCTCGCCGAAGAGAATGGGCTGCCCCGTGCATTTGTCGTGCTCGGTGAACTCGACGAACCTGTCCATGCGGCCGCCGTTGACGGCCTTCTGCTCGGCGCCGTAGCTGTGGTTCTGGTCGCAGGTGAGCGCCTGGGAACGACTCAGCCGCCGCGGGTCGTAGCGGTTGGGGTTCCGCTTCAGGAGCTTCTTCGTCAGCCCGTTGACCTTCGGGGTGTTCCCGGCGGCGTGGAATGGCGTGCCATCGGTGTTGGCGGCCTTCGGATAGGTCCCGAAGTAGTGGTCGAACGAGATGTTCTCCCCGTAGATGACCACGACGTGCTCGATCGGCGTCTGCGTCGCCCGGCCTCCCGCGCTCCCGGAAGGAGACGCACCGGACGGGCTGAGCCCCGCCTTGCCGGGTCCCCCCGCCGACTCGCAGCCGGCGCCGAAGGCCGCCAGCACCCCGGCCGCCACCACGGACGCGGCCAGCATCGCGGGCCTTCCCATGTCTCCTCCTTCGCCGTTCTACGTCAGCAGAGCGCTGCCGAAGTGGTCCGAGTCGTCCGCGACACCCGGAAGTACGAAGAAATAGCCGCCACCGAACGGAGAGATGTAGTCGGTGAGCGGCTCGTCCAGCAACCGTTCCTGGACGGCCTCGAACTGACGCCGCGGATCCTGCTGGAAGCACGTGAAGACGAGCCCCATGTCGAGATCGCCCGCCTCGTCCACGCCCCGGTCGTAGTTCCACGCGCGGCGCAGGACGCGGCTGCCGTCGGTCTCCGGGACGCGCGGGTTCGCGCGCCGGATATGGCTGGTCAGCGGTATGACGTCGCCGACCGGGTCCGCGGCGTAGCGGGGTTCGTCGCGCTCCCGGGTCCCGTCGAGCGGCGCGCCCGTCTCGCGGGCGCGGCCGAACATCCGCTCCTGCTCGGCGAGGCCGACCCGGTCCCAGAACTCCACGAGCATCCGGATCAGCCGGACGACCTGGTACGTGCCGCCCGCCGTCCAGGCCGGCTCGGACCCGTCCCGCGCGGCCCAGACGAGGCGTTCCATATCGGCGCGGCGCGCGACGTCCGGGTTGGCGATGCCGTCCTTGAACCCCATGAGGTTGCGGGGCGTCCCGGACGGGCGCGGCCTGCTGCTGAACCCGTTCATCCGCCACCGGATCTGCATCGCACCGCGCGTGTGCCGGCACACGTCCCGCAACGCGTGCAGGACGGTGTCCTCGTCGGCCGCGCCGAACCTCAGCAGCAGATCGCCATGGCACCAGGCCGGATCGAGGTCGTCGCCCGGGAACGTCCGCATCTCGGTCAGCCGGGCGGGACGCCGTGCGACCAGCCCGAAGCGGTCATCGAACAGGGACGCGCCGACGCCGACGGTCACCGTCAGCCCGCCCGCCGGAACGTCCGGCCCGAGGATGCCGGAGTCGGGCGGCGGCCCGGCGACACCCACCTGCTGCGGCGCGCCCCCGCTGGTCAGCGCCCTGGCGCGGGCCGTCAGCCCGCGGAACAGGTCGACGAGTTCGGTGCGCCGCTCACCGATCACGTCGAACGCGACGACGATCGCGCGGGCCTGCGGCTCATCCAGGATCCCGGCCTGGTGGACGCCGTGGAATGCGGGCACGGTCGCCTTCGCGCCGCCCGCCGGCGCCCCCTGGACGACCGCCCCCGCCACCCCTGCCGCGACCGCCCCGCGCAGAAACGTCCGCCGCCCCGGCCCGCTCACGCCTTTCACGCCCACTCCACTACGCGCCCACCCGCCGACCACGCGCTGCGCATGGTCTTTCGCGTCTCATGATGCTCTTCGCGCCGTGGCGATGGTCGCGACCGACGCCAGGCGTTCGACGAGTTCTCCGATGGCGCCGTTGATCCGTTCGCGTTCCATGGTGGTCAGGCGCGTCGGGGGCGTCCAGTTTCCGTGCCGATGCTGTGCCTTGAGCAGGCGCTCGGTGCGGTCGAGCCAGGCGTCGATCCCGGTGAGGTCCATGCGGGGTTCGAGGAGGGGACGCAGTGGGGCGAGGACGGCTCGCGTCCCGTCGAGGTTCGCGGCGGCCGTGGCGAGCGCCGTCCCGCTGCCCTGGTCGGCCTTGCCCGCCAACTCGGACCGGAGGGTGTTCTCCAGGATCTCGTGGGCGCGAAGCCCCAGGTCGTCGGGGTCGGTCTGCCTGCGCGCGAAGTCGTCCCGGAGGGCTTTGACGTCGCGGGCGAGCCGGTCGGCCGGACCGCGCAGCGAGGACGGCGGCTCGCCGTGCCACAGCCCCCGCTCGACCCGGTGGAACCCGGTGAACCCGGCGTCGCGGACGCCCTCCGGCAACCCCGCCGGGCGCCCGTTGATCTCGTCGGCGGCATCGCCGAACGTCCCGTAGGCGGCGCCGAGCCGCTCGTACGCCAGATGCGCGGGCAGCCACGCCGCGCGCGCCGCGTCCAGGTCCCCCGACCGGACGGTGTCGCGCAACTCGTCCGTGCGCTCCTCCAGCACACCAAGACCGCGACTGACGTGGGCACGGTACGCCCGCACCGCCGGATACAGGTCGTTCCGTGTGATGGGCCGCACACCACGCGCGCCTACGCCCTTCCCAGTGACCCGAACGCGCGGCCCGCGCACCAGCGCCGCGTCCTCGGGCCGGCACGTGACCGTGTACGTCCCGGCAGCGAGACTGACGCGCAGCGGACGTGTCGTCCCCGGCCCGACGTCCTCCAGCTCCGCGAAGACCGCCCCGCCCGAGACGACGGTGACATCGACAGACGAACTGTCCCCGTTGTGGACCAGCAGGGATCGGGTACCGGCGGCCGAGTGGGACCACCCCTCCCCGCAGTGCGCCCGCCCCACCTGGACGGTGACCGCGTACCCGCCCGAGCCCCCGCAACCCGACAGCGCAGCGGCCGCGACGACCAGGGACACGGCGAAGCCCAGCGCCACCCTCCCGACCATCGGCCATACCGCCTCTCGCCCCGGAGCCAACGGCACCGTAGACCAGCCCGACGGTATCGACCACCACCCCGCCCCCGCATGGCGCGGCCGTCAGAAACCGGCGGCCTTCACCCGAAGCGGCCGGTGATGTAGTCCTCGGTGGCCTTCTGCTCCGGGTTCGCGAAGATCTTGCTGGTGTCGTCGATCTCGATGAGCTTGCCCGGCTTGCCGGTGCCGGCGATGTTGAAGAAGGCCGTCCGGTCGCTGACGCGGGCCGCCTGCTGCATGTTGTGGGTGACGATCACGATCGTGTACTGGGTCTTCAGCTTGTCGATCAGGTCCTCGATCGCGAGGGTGGAGATGGGGTCGAGCGCGGAGCACGGCTCGTCCATCAGCAGGACCTGCGGCTGGACGGCGATGGCGCGGGCGATGCAGAGGCGCTGCTGCTGGCCGCCGGACAGGCCGGCGCCGGGCTTGCCGAGCCGGTCCTTGACCTCGTTCCACAGGTTGGCGCCGCGCAGGGAGTCCTCGACGATCTCGTCCAGGCGGGACTTGCGGCGCACGCCGTTCAGCTTGAGCCCGGCCGCCACGTTGTCGTAGATCGACATGGTGGGGAACGGGTTGGGCCGCTGGAACACCATGCCGACGACGCGGCGCACCGCGACGGGGTCGACGGACGTGTCGTAGAGGTCCTCGTCGTCCAGCATGACCTTGCCCTCGACGCGCGCGCCCGGGATGACCTCGTGCATCCGGTTCAGCGTGCGCAGGAACGTGGACTTACCGCAGCCCGACGGCCCGATGAACGCGGTCACCGAGCGCGGCTCGATCGTCATCGAGATGTCCTCGATGGCGTGGACGCCGCCGTAGTAGGCGTGCAGCCCGGAGACGTCGATCCGCTTGGCCATGGGTCTTCCTTTCTGACGGTCAGCGGCTCGTGGGCGCGGCGCGCCGGGCGACGAGGCGGGCGACCAGGTTGAGCAGCATGATGATCCCGATCAGTACGAGCGCGCCCGTCCAGGCCCGGTCGATCGAGTGCCGGCTGGGGTCGGCGGCCTGCTCCCAGATGAAGGTGGGCAGGGACGCCTGCGGGCCGTTGAACGGGTCGTTGTTGATCGCCTTGGTGAAGAAGATCGTGAGCAGCAGCGGCGCGGTCTCCCCCATCACGCGGGCGACGGCGAGCATGACGCCGGTGACGATCCCGGTCATGGCGGTCGGCAGGATGACGAAGCAGATCGTCCGCCAGCGCGGCACGCCGAGCGCGTAGGACGCCTCGCGCAGGTCGTTCGGGACGAGCTTCAGCATCTCCTCGGCGGCCCGCACGACGGTCGGGATCATGAGGATCGTCAGGGCCAGCGCCCCGGCGAGCCCGGAGAAGTCGAACCCGAAGGTGAGCAGCCACAGCGCCAGCACGAACAGGCCCGCGACAATGGACGGGATGCCCGTCATCACGTCCACGGTGAAGCTGACGACCTTGCCGAGCCGCCCGTTGCCGGCGTACTCGACCAGGTAGATCGCGGTGAGGATGGCGAGCGGGACGGCGATCACGGTGCTGATCGCGACCTGCTCCAGGGTGCCGATGATGGCGTGGTAGGCGCCGCCGCCCGCGTCGCTGCCGCTGACCGCGTTCATCGAGAACTGGAAGAACGTGGGGTCGAGCCGCTTGGCGCCGTTGACGACGACCGTCCACAGCACCGACACCAGCGGGACGAGGGCGAGCGCGAACGCCAGGTAGACCAGCCCCTGGACGAGCCGGTCCTTGATCTTGCGGGCGGGCGACACCGAGGTCAGGCTCGCGGGCCCCGGCGCGGCGCGCTTGGACAGGCCGGTCACGCGAACTCCTTCCGGCGCGCGACGACCGCGCGGGCGGCCATGTTGACGACCAGGGTGATCACGAACAGCACGAGGCCGGAGGCGATCAGCGCGCCGCGCCCGGTGACGGACGCCTCGGCGAAGCTGTTGGCGATGTTCGCGGCGAACGTCGCGCCGCCGTTCTCCAGGATGTGCCAGTTGATGCCGGGGACGAACGTCAGCACCATCGCGACGGCGATCGTCTCGCCCATCGCGCGGCCGAGGCCCAGCATCGAGGCGCCGATCATGCCGGACCGCCCGTACGGCAGCACCGCCATCCGGATCATCTCCCAGCGGGTGGCGCCGATCGCCAGCGCCGCCTCCACGTTGGCGCGCGGGACCTGGAGGAACACCTCCCGGGAGATGGACGAGATGATCGGCAGGATCATGATCGCCAGCACCACCGAGGCGGTGAAGATCGAGTTCTTGCCAGGGCTGTCGCCGCCGAACAGCGGGATCCAGCCGAGCGCCGCGTTGAGGAAGGCGCTGATCCCCTCCATGTGCCGCGACAGGAACGCGAGCCCCCACAGCCCGTACACGATGCTGGGCACGGCGGCGAGCAGGTCGACGACGTAGCCGAGCCCGGACGCCAGCCGCCGCGGCGAGTAGAACGAGATGAACAGGGCGATCCCGATCGCGACCGGCGTCGCGATGAGCATCGCGAGCAGCGAGGAGATCACCGTGCCGAACGCCAGCTGCGCGATGCCGAACTCCGGCGGCGTCGCGTTCGGGTTCCACTCCTCGGTGGTGAGGAAGTTCGCCCGGTTGTCCTGGAGTGCGGGGATCGCCTTCCAGACGAGGAACGCGGCGATCGCCGCGACGATCGCCAGGACCGTGATGCCGGAGCCCCGGGCCGCCCCGGCGAAGATGCGGTCGCCGGCCCGTCCGGTGCTCATCGGCCCGGCGGCGCCCTCCCGGGTGGCGGCGCGCGCCGCGACGCCGGTCTCGGTGGTCATGGGGGAACCTCCTTCGATCACGCCGGAACCCGCGCGGGCCCCGCCGCCGAGGTCGTCGGCGGCGGGGCGGCGGGTGCCGTCGTCCGGTGTCAGGACAGGGCCTTCACGGACGTCTGGACCTTGGTGAGCACGTTCTCCGGCAGCGGCGCGTAACCGTGCTGGGTCAGGATCTTCTGGCCGTCCGCGCTGGAGGTGTAGGTGAGGAAGGACTTGACGAACCCGGCCTGCTCGGCCGGCAGCCCCTTCTCACAGGCGATCTCGTAGGTGACCAGGACGATCGGGTAGGCGCCCGGCTCCTTGGTCGTGTAGTCGATCTCCAGCGCGACGTCGTTGCCGGTGCCGGTGACCTTCGCCCCGGCGACGGCCTTGGACGCGGTCTCCGGCGACAGCGCGGTGTACTCGCCGGCGCCGTTCTTCACCTGCGCGGTCTGGAGCTTGTTGTTGGTCGCGTACGACATCTCCACGTAGGAGACCGCGCCCGCGGTGCTCTTCACCTGGCTGGTGACGCCGTCGGACTTGGCGGCGCCCTGGCCGGTGGAGTTCGGCCACTTCTTGGCCTTCTCCCACGTCCAGATCTTCGGCGCGACCGTGTTCAGGTAGTTCGTGAAGTTGTCGGTGGTGCCGGACTCGTCCGAGCGGTACACCGGCTTGATCGCGGACGACGGGAGCTCGGCGCCCTCGTTCTCCGCGGCGATCGCCGGGTCGTTCCACTTCGTGACCTTGCCGGAGAAGATCTTGGCGATGGTCTCGGACGACAGCTTCAGCCCGTCCACGCCCGGCAGGTTGTAGACGACCGCGACGGGGCCGACGACCATCGGCAGGTTCAGCGCGTTACCCCCCTGGCAGCGCTGCTTCGCCGCGGCGGCCTCCTCGGGCTTGAGCGCCGAGTCCGAGCCGGCGAACGACACCTGGCCGCTCGTGAACGCCTGGATGCCGGCGCCGGAACCGCTCGGGCTGTAGTTCAGGTTGGCGCCCGCGCACCTGCTCGCGTAGAGCTTCGTCCACTCCTCGATCGCGTTCTTCTGCGCGCTGGACCCGGCCGCGTTGACGCTGGCCTTCGCGCAGTCGATGTCGCCGGACGGGGCGCTGCCCGGATTGGCCGTCGTGTTGTTGTCGCTCCCGCAGGCGGACAGGGCCAGCACGCCCGCGACGACCACGCCGCCCAGGGCGGCGATTCGGGAACCGTTCTTCACCGGAGGGTCTCCTCTGAGTTTTCGGGGGCGGGTCCCCCGTCCCGTGCCTCGGCCGGACGGTGGGTTCGCCGTCGAGTGCGACGCTAGGCAGGCGAGGTGACCAGCCGCCCCGATCCAGGTGAACGGCAGATGAACGGCAACGAGCACGGTTGCGAAGAATGCCCCGATTCGCCATGGACGCCGGGTTAACGGCGCAGCTCAGGCAGTCAAAAACCCGGTCGAGACATGCTCAACCGGGTTTGCGCGGAGGCGGGGCGCTACGCGTACATGACGTCGACGGCGTACCTGGTGAAGCCCAGCGTCTCGTACAGCCGGACGGCCGCGACGTTGGATTCGTCCACGTAGAGCATGATCTGCTCCATGCCGTTGTCGCGCAGGTGATGCAGGCCCTTCAGGGTGAGGGCGCGGCCGAGCCCGAGGCCCTGCGCGTCGGGGTCGACGCCCACGACATAGACCTCGCCGATCTTGCCGGGATGGACCTTCGTCCAGTGGAACCCGGCGAGCCGCCCATCGCGTTCGGCGAGGAAGAAGCCGGCGGGGTCGAACCAGCCCTCGGCCTCCCGCTCGCGGACGTCGTCCATCGTCCAGGCGCCCTGCTCGGGGTGGTCGGCGAAGGCGCGGGCGTTGACGTCGAGCCACGCCCGCTCGTCCCGTCCGGGCTCGAAGGTCCGGACGGTCACCCCGGCGGCGACGCGCGCCTCCGGCAGCGGATCGGACGCCGGGCGCCGCATCTGGAACAGCGCGCGGACCCGCGCCATCCCCTCCGAGGCGGCCAGCGCGGCGGCCGCCGGAAGATCACCGTGCGCCCACACCCGCAGCGGGGCCTCGTCACGCAGCGCCCGCAGCAGGGCGCGCCCGTGGCCGCGCCGCCGATGCTCCGGATGGACGACCAGCTCCCCGGCCGCCGGCTCGTCCGCGGTGGCCGGGTCGAAGTGCGCGTAGGCCACGATCGCCCCGCCGTCGGAGACCGCCGGGCCGGACCGCCCGCCGCGCAGCGCCAGCACCGCATGCTCCGACAGCGGCCCCACCCCGTCGGCCCGCGCCGCCGCGTCGACCAGCGCAAGCGCCTCCGCGACCTCGGCGTCCCCCAGCGTCCCGCGCGCCCGCAGCTCACTCACGTCCGCAACCCTATGCGGCCGGACGACGATGAAGATCGTCCGGGTCCTGATCGATTCGTCACAGAAACGTCATCGCGCCGCCGGGATCCGTATGCCGGGCGGACCTACCGTCCACAGAATGACTCGACGACGCACCATCCTGGCCTGCGCCGCGGCGGGGCTGACGGTCGTGGGACCGGCCGCGCAACCCGCCGCCGCCCGTCCCGCACCGACCGCGTCCGTTCGCCTGCTCGCGCTGAACGACTTCCACGGCAACCTGGAGCCGCCGTCCGGAAGCTCGGGCAGGGCCATCGACGAGAACGGCGACACCGTCCTCGCCGGCGGCGCCTCCTACATCGCGGCCCACCTCAAGCAGCTGCGGAACCGCGACACCCTCACCGTCGCGCAGGGCGACCTGATCGGCGCCTCGCCGCTGATCTCCGCCGCCTACCATGATGAGCCGTCCGTCCAGTTCATGGGCGACATCGGCGTGACGGCGTCGGCGGTCGGCAACCACGAGTTCGACGAGGGCTACCAGGAGCTGCTGCGCATCCAGAACGGCGGCTGCCACCCCGTCGACGGATGCTCCCCCGAGGGACGCTGGCGCGGCGCGAAGTTCGACTACCTCGCCGCGAACGTCCTGCTGGCGAAGGAGCACGACCGGCCGGCCATGAAGCCGTGGACGATCCGGCGCGTCAACGGCGTCCGCGTCGGGTTCATCGGCGTGGTCACCAAGACCACCCCGAGCATCGTCACCGCCGAGGGCATCAAGGGCCTGGAGTTCGACGACGAGGTCGCCGCGGCGAACCGGGCGGCCCGCGAGCTGAAGCGGCGGCACGTCCGCGCGATGGTGCTGCTCGTCCACGAGGGCGACCAGGTCCAGGCGGGCACCCGTCCCGACCAGTGCGGCACCGTCCCCGGCGCCGGCTCCCGCATCGCGCAGGAGGCCGACCCGGAGATCGACATGGTCCTGTCCGGCCACACGCACCAGCAGTACCTCTGCTCGGTCGAGGACCCGAACGGGCAGCCGCGCCTGTTCTCCTCCGGCTCGTCCTTCGGCCGCGTCATCACCGAGGTGAACCTCAAGGTGAACCGGCGGACCGGCGACATCGTCCGGTCCTCCGTGAACGCCGACAACCACGTCGTCACCCGCGACGTCCCGCCGGACCCGGCGACGGAGAAGTTCGTCCAGACCTGGAAGGACCGCGTCTCCACCATCGCCGACAAGCCCATCGGCAAGATCACCGCCGATCTGACCCGCGCCCCGTCCCCCGCCGGCGAGACCGCGCTCGGCGACGTCATCGCCGACGCCCAGCTCGCCGGGACCAAGGACCTCGGCGCGCAGGTCGCGCTGATGAACCCCGGCGGCGTCCGCACCGACCTCACCTACGCGGCGAGCGGCTCGGAGGGCGACGGCGTCGTCACCTACGGCGAGGCGTTCGCCGTCCAGCCCTTCAGCAACGTGATGGGCGTGACGTCCCTGACCGGGGCGCAGCTCGACGCCCTCCTCGAACAGCAGTGGACGTCCGCGGGCGAGAAGATCCTCCAGCCTTCGGCGAGCCTCCGTTTCACCATCGACCGGACCAGGCCGGTCGGCGACCGCGTCTCCGCCATCACGATCGACGGCGCCCCGGCCGACCCGTCCGCCACCTACAAGGTCGCGGCGAACAACTTCCTGCTCGGCGGCGGCGACGGCTTCACCGTCTTCACCGAGGGCCAGGACCAGGTCCTGGGCGCCATAGACCTGGACACCTTCGTCGCCTACTTCAACGCCCAGGGCACCATCGCCCCACCACCCCTGACCCGCATCTCCGGCCAGTAGAACGTGAGCGTGGCCCGGGTGACCACCCACCCGGGCCACGCACACCAACCCCCAAGCCCCCTCCTGGACGTGTCACAACCGCCCCTCCTGGAGTGGGACCCGAGCATCGACACGGACCTGAGCGACGACCACGGGCAGGCACGCGGAGCGAGCGCAAGCGAGCGCAGCGGGCATGCCCGTCGAGCCGGGCGACCGCAGCGACACGACGCCAACCCGCACGGTCGCGACCAACCCGCACCGTGGCGTGAGGATCGACCGGCTCGTGACGGGGGGAATGGGGGGTCGCCCCCCCAATAAGTCACGCCCCGAAGAAGTGGACGACGTAGTAGACGACCGCGGCGACCGCGGCGGCGGCGGGCATGGTGAGGACCCAGGCCAGGAGGATGTTGCCGGCGACGCCCCAGCGGACGGCGGAGAGGCGCTTGGTGGCGCCCGCGCCCATGATCGCGGAGGTGATGGTGTGGGTCGTGGAGATTGGAGCGTGCCAGATGAACGCGGTGGTGTAGAGGACGATCGAGGCCGTCGCTTCGGCGGCGAAGCCCTTCGGCGGATCGACCTCGATGACCTTGCGGCCGAGGGTGCGCATGATGCGCCAGCCGCCCGCGTACGTCCCGGCGGACAGGGCGCCCGCGCAGGAGATGACGACCCACCAGGGCACCGTGCTGCCGTCCGCGTGCCCGGTGGTGACGAGCGCGAGGACGATGATGCCCATCGTCTTCTGCGCGTCCTGGAGGCCGTGCCCGAGCGCGAGGGACGCGGCGGACATGGTCTGCGCGATGCGGAACCGGCGGCCGACCCGGGACGGGTTGGCTCGCCGGAAGATCCACAGGATGGCGACCATCACCAGGTACGCGAGACAGAACCCGACGACCGGCGACGCCACCATGGGGATGGCGACCTTGTCGACCACGGTGGACCAGTTCACCGAGGACATCGAGGCCAGCCCGGCGCCGACGACGCCGCCGATGAGGGCGTGCGAGGACGACGACGGCAGCCCGAAGTACCAGGTGATCAGGTTCCAGGTGATCGCGCCGAGCACGCCGGCGGCGACCACGGTGAGCCCGTGCAGGCCGGCCGGCGGGCTGATGACCTCGCTGATGGTCTTGGCGACGCCCACGCCGAGCAGGGCGCCGATCATGTTCATGGCCGCGGCCATGCCGAGCGCGACGCGCGGTGTCAGCGCGCGGGTCGACACGGCCGTGGCGATCGCGTTGGCCGCGTCGTGGAAGCCGTTGGTGTAGTCGAAGACGAGCGCGACGACGATGACCAGGATGAGGACGGCCATCTGCGCGTCGGACCGGAGCCCGAGCGCGCCGCCGACCATGACCAGCAGGATGCCGGCCAGCAGCAGCAGCCAGGCCCGGCCGGTGACCCGGCGCGTGGCCTGCTCGCCAAGGGAGGCGGCATCGTCCTCCGCGGACGGTTCCCGGGTGACGGTCACACCGGGGTCTTTGGCCGGGCTCATGATTCCTTGACCGCGATGGTCTCGACCGTGTTGGCGACGTGCTCGAACGCGTCGGCGGCGTCCTCCAGCCGGTCGATGACCTGCTTCATCTTCAGCACGGTCAGCGTGTCGTACTCGCCGCTGAACAGCTGCGCGAGGAGCTTGCGGTAGACCTGGTCACCCTGGTTCTCGAGCCGGTTGATCTCGATCCAGTACTCGTTGAGCTCCTTCATCGAGCGCAGCCTCGGCATGGCCTCGGCGGTCAGTTCGGCGGCGCGCTCCAGGACCTCCACCATGTGGACGATGCCCTTGGGGAACTCCTCGATCTTGTAGAGGACGACGAGGTCGGCCGCCTCCTCCATCTCGTCCATCACGTCGTCTATGGTCGACGCCAGCCGGTAGATGTCCTCGCGATCGAAGGGCGTGATGAACGTTTCGTTCAACCGGCGCATGATCGCGTGGGTGCATTCGTCGCCCGCATGTTCGCAGGCGCGCATCTTCTCCGCGATCGCCGCCCGGTCGGCGCCGTCGCTGATGAGTTCCACGAGCAGCCTGGCGCCGGTGACCAGGTTGTTCGCCGAGTCGGCGAACATGTCGTAGAAGCTGTCCTCACGCGGCGTGAGACGCAAGCGCACGTCGTTCTCCTGATGTGCCGGAACAGTCCGCAGAGGATCGTAGGCGCTACCCGCCGTAAAAAGAACCTTTGCCCCAGCTTCGACTGGTGTCACCCATCCTCTCACCTAGAAGATTGCCCCAGACCACCAGGTACATACCCCTCGCAGGCACCCCTATCTGGAGGAACGCCCGCCGTTTCGGGCGTCTGCGGCGGTCACCTGCGCGGCCGCCCGCGGGCGCGAGTGAGATTGGTTACACCACGCAGGGCGAACCCCCCGGGTGGGACGGCCCTTAAACGACGAACCGGGGACGCCCTGAATCGGCGTCCCCGGAACCTGCGAGCCTCCGGACTACGTGCAGTCCTGTGACGTCAGCTCACGACGACCGGCTTCGTCGGACCGTACCCCGAGCACCATGTCGATTTCCGCGACGGTCAGCGGCCGCTCGGCCGCCGCCACCGCACTGAGCATCTCGGCATAGAGTTCGATCTCGTCCAGCGCAACACGGTCGTGGACGCGCAGATCGAGATTCTGGCGCACCGCGTCCACCTCCGTTCGTTCCCCACACCCAAGTCGAGGCTACGCGTCCGGCCCCGACCGGCACATGACCCAAGAGGGCCATTCGCGGGCCACCTTGCAGACTGGTCTTCCCGGGTGGTGCCCGTCTGATGCCACCGTCCCTCGCGGACGGCACGCGACGAAGGGTCAGCCCCCGGAACGGAAGTCGCCGAGCAGCTGCTCAAGCGGTGTTTCGGGCAGGTCCCGGGCGGTCAGGCGGGCCACGGTCGCGGCGTTGACGTCGGCGCCCGCGAGCCGGGCCGCCTGCCGCGCCACCGTCTGCTCGAACAGGGCGCGGACGGTGCGGGCGTAGGCGAACCGGGGGTCCTCGCGCATCCCGGCGAGCCGGGACAGCAGCTCGACGCGCAGCTCCTCGTCCAGCATGTAGAGGTCGCGTTCGGCGTAGCTCTGGAAGAGCCGCACCATGTCGCGGTCGCCCATCCCGGTGAACTCCATGACCCGGCCGAACTCGGCGCGGAACGCGGGATTGCCCGCGAGGAAGCCCTCCATCTCCGCCGCCGGGCTCGAACAGACCACGATGAACCGGACGCCGCCCTGGTTCATCCGGCGGAGCAGCTCGTCCACGACGCCGGGGGCCCGGTCGAGCCGGAACGCCTCCTGGATGAGCAGCACCCCGCCGAGCGCCTGGTCGACCATGCCCGCGACCCGGTTGCGCGTGTCGACCTGGTCGCGTCCCGCCAGGTGGACGGGACGGCACGCCACCACATGCCCGGACTGCAGCAGCCCCAGAGCCGCGTAGACGCCGCCCACGAGCCCCGCCACGGTCGTCTTGCCGGTGCCGGGCGGACCCGTGAAGACCAGATGGCGGGGGTCGTCGCCGGACACCCCGAACCGGGCCCGGTCGGCGGCGAGCGCGGCCTCGTCGGCCAGCTCCCGCACCGCCGCCTTGACCTCCTCCAGCCCGGTGAGCTGGTCGAGCTGCCGCACGTAGCCGTCGATGTCGCCGGGCGGGCGCAGCGCGGGCTCGATGCCCTCCGCGACGCCCGCGAGGTCGTCCGGGGTGAGCACGAGCCGGTCGTGGGACGCGCCGGCGCGCTCCATGTTCCGCTGGGCCGCCTGGTCCAGGTACGCCTCGACGAGGCGGGCGTTGACGAGGTCGCCCGGCCCGCGCAGCCGCTCCAGGTCGGCCCGGACGGCCTCCAGCGCGGACGCGCCGATCGTGACGCGCCGCTCGTCCGCCAGCAGGTGCAGCAGCGTCATCCGGTTGTCGAGGTCGCTGAAGTCGGGCAGCCGGTGGACGCGGAACGCCTGCACGAGCTTCGGGTGCTCCTGGAGGAGGCGCCGGTACGCGCGCGGCTCGCACGTCGCGATCACCGGCGTCGTGTTCACCGGGTCGCGGCGGGCGCGGCGCACCGCGCCGACGACGGCGGCCGGGTCGGGCGCGTCGCCGATCGCCACGTCCAGCCGCTCGAAGAGGATCACGGGGCCGGGCTGGGCGAGGAGCTGCCCGATCCGCTCCGGCGGCGCGTTCCGGACGTCCTCGGCGTCGTGCGCCCGGATCGACCCGTCGCCGAGGCCCGCGTTCGCCAGCGTCAGCGCGATCATCCGGGACAGCCGGCGCTGCCCCGAATGGGGGTCGCCGACGAGCAGCACGCCCGGCACGCCCGACTTGATCGCGCTGGGCGCGCCGTCCACGCGGGTGGCCTCGATCTCGTCGCCGGACGGCGCGTTCCACTCCTCGGCGTGCGCGCGGACGTCGCCGAGCAGCACCGACGCGTCGTGCTCGCCGTACACGAACCCGAACCCGAACCGCTCCAGGACGCGGCGGGTGCTGCGGTCGCTGGGCGGCGGGATCTCGGCGACGGGACGCTCCGGCGACGGCGTGTCGTCCAGGAAGTCGAAGTCGCCGACCATCGTCTTGGACATGACCTTCGTCCCCGGACCGCCTCCCGGAACGGGCGGCGGGGGCACGGGCGGGCCGTCCTCCAGGTCTTCCTGACCGAGGATGCGCGTGCCGGGCGGCCGGCCGGGCTGCGGCGGGCCCGGCTGCGGAGACCCCTGGCCCTCGACGCGGGTGGCGGGCGTGTCGAACGTCGTCGCGTGCACCTCCGGCGGACCGGCCTGGGCCGACGGGCCGGGCGGGGTCTGCGCGACGGGCTCCGGCGGGGCCGCCGCCACCGGCGGGACCGGCGGGACGCCCGGAGCCGGCGGCGCGCCCGCGGGCTGGTAGCCCAGCTGGGTGTACGGCGGCGCGAAGTGCCCGTCCTGGTTGTCCTCCCCGGGCGGGGAGAAGCCGCCGAGCTGCGGCTCCGGCTGCGGAGCCGCCGCGTGGACCGCCTGCACCGGCTCGGGCGGAGGCGGCGCGGGGCTCTGGCTCGCCACGGGCGGCGCCGGGCTCTGCATGGGCGCGGGCGGGCTCTGCACGGGCGGGCTCTGCACAGGCGGGCTCTGCACGGGCGGGGGCGGCGGCGCGGCGGCGCGCTGGAAACCGAGTTCGGTGTAGGGCGGCGCGGCGCTCGCCGGGTCGTCCTCGGCGGCGGACCCGCTGATCAGCGGGTCGGGCGACGCGAACGCGGCCTGCTGGCCGGGGCCCGGCATCTGGTTCTGCGCCTGCGCGGCGGCGGGTCCGGGCGCGTTCTCCCAGCCCGGCTGCGCGGGCGGCTGGACGAACGGGCGGTCCGGCTCGGACGGCGTCCCCTGCTGCTGCGGCGGCGTCCCGGGGGCGAGGCCGGGCTGGCTCTGCATGTGGAACGGCGCCGGCTGCGCGGGCGCGGGGTTCGGCGGCGGCGTGGCCGTCGGCGTGGCGGCGGTGGCGCGGGCCCGGTTGCGTCCGATGATCCCGGCGATGATCGCGGTCGGCACCGGGAAGCCGCGGGGGCGCGCGGGCATCCCGCCGAGCCGGCACCAGGCCAGGTCGACCTCGTACATCGCGGCCAGCAGCGACTCCGCGCCCACCCCGGACCCGGCCGCCGACCTCAGCGGCTCCGGGAGGCGCATGTCCTCGGGCCAGAGGCGGCGCAGCGGATGCCCCTTCTGCTCGGCCACCGCCTGCACCGTGTAGCGGATCTCGGGGTCAAGCCAGGGGACGATGGTGCCCACCATGTCCTTGCGGACGACGTTCAGGTCGGCGGCGAGCAGGGCGGCGGCCACCAGACGGGGTTCCAGGTAGGCCGGGTCTGCCGCGTCCCCGGACAGGTCGGCTATCAGCTCGCTGAGCGTGTAGAAGGCGTGCCGGAAGTTGTCCCCCGGCGAACTCTCGTTCCTCAGCGAGGGAACCAGGTTCGGCGGGCACCGCGTGAGCCACTGCTGGACGATCGCCTGGTCCCCGTACGGCAGCGCGCCGTAGTCGACGGTCGGGTTGGCGAGCGTGGTGCCGAGGATCGCGAGCAGCGCGTCCGCCCGTACCTGGAACCGGACGTCCTCGCGGAGCGCGCTGGCGACGGCCCACATCGTCCGCAGGATGACGACCGCCGCGTCCACCCGGCTGGCGCGCAGGCGCTCGGCGTAGAGCGCGACGAGCGATTCGAGGGTGGGCGGGGTGAGCCAGCGCGGGCCGTCCACGTCCGGGAGGGGCTTGGCGCGGTAGGGCTTCCAGAGGTCGAGCATCTGCGCGTCCAGCCGCGCGTCGTACGCGGGTGCGGCCGAGCACCACAGCGTCACGCCCCACGCGGCGGCCACGGTGGACGGCGTCTCGCTCGTGAAGTCGGGCCACCAGTGCGGGTAGTCGGGCGCGGCGAGCGCGGCGGCCGACTCCAGGGTCGACCGGACGCGCGACGTCAGCTCGGTCGCGAACCCGTGCCCGACGAAGGGCAGCCCCGACGGCGGGTCGTAGGCGAAGTCGGGCCCGGCCGGGACGACATGGGGCGGCAGGTTCGGCACCTGCCCTGCGGCGCCCTGCTGCGCGGGCCTCGCCGCCATCCGGACGGCGGGCGTGCGCGGCGGCGGGCACAGGTACCACTGGCCGTCGGACGGGTGCAGCCGGTACCAGCGGGCCCACGCGCCGAACAGCCACCACGTCCCGTCGGGCAGCACGAGCATGCGGCCGCCGATGGCGTGGTGGCGCTGCTGCGGAGGCGCGGACGGCCACCACGCGGCGGCCACCATGGCCCGCGTGTCCCGCTCCGCCTCCGTGAACGGATCCTGCGTGTACGGATCCTGCCCCCGCTGCGGGCCCGGCGGCGGAGCGCTGCCATAGCCCGGTCCCCACACCACGTTGGTCATCGTAGTCAGCAGAAAATGCGCGGGGCCTCCCTGACCGGCACGGAAGCCGCGTCGCCGCAGGTCAGCGGTTTCTTAAACCGGCCTTGACGGCGGTCGCGCGCCACTCCCGCGGGTCACTCCCGCGGTGTCACTCCCACTGGGCGGCCCGGTGCCGCCGGGCCTTCTCCACGTACACCGCGGGCGTGTGCTCGAGGACGAGCCGGTCGTTGTCGTTCAGCTCCCGGACGATCTTGCCCGGCGTCCCGGCGACGAGCACCCCGGACGGGATCTTCTTGCCGGGCGGCACCAGCGCGCCGGCGGCGACCAGCGTGCCGGCCCCGATCCGGGCGCCGTTCAGCACGATCGCGCCGATCCCGATGAGCGACCCGGTCTCGACGTGCGCGCCGTGCACCATCGCCTTGTGGCCGAGGCTGACGCGGTCCTCCAGGACGGCGGGCATCCCCGGGTCGCAGTGCAGGCAGGACAGGTCCTGGATGTTGCACTCGTCGCCGACGACGATCTCCTCGTCCTCGCCGCGCAGCACCGAGCCGTACCAGACGCTGGACGCGCGGCCCAGCGTCACCCGCCCGACCACGACCGCGCCGGGCGCGATCCACGCCTCCGGATCGATCTTCGGCCGGTCCTCGCCCAACGCTCCCAGGTAGCTCATGGCGCCGATGCTAGGACGCGTCCGGTCCCGGCGGGGAGGCCGCCCCCGTCCCGCCGGGTCCGGTCGGGGCCGCCGAGACGGCCCGGCGGCGGACGCGCTTTTTGCCCGGTGTTCAGATAGTTTGTCGACCGCATCCAGATGAAGAAACGGCAGCAAGAACCGCGTTCCGGTTGCGCGAATGGGGTGGACCGGACAAGAGTCGTCCTGACGTTTCCATGTGGGCCCGCTCAGGCGGGTGAGGCTTATCACAACCGACCCTGACGGGGTGATGACCCCCGCCAACGACCCCCCAAGGCACCATGAGCAACGAAGCCGAGATCCTGCCGAACCTCCTCCAAGACGAGTCCTTCGAAATCGTCATGCGCGGCTACAACCGCCGCCAGGTCGACGACTACATCGCCCGCGCCCACCAGAAGCACCGCGAACTGGAGGCGCGGCTCGCCCGCGCCCAGGACGACGGCGAACGCCTCCGCCGCGAGATGGCCGAACTCCGGGAGGCACGCAAGCCCACCGGCGACGACCTGAGCGACCGGCTCCGGCAGATCATCAACCTCGCCGAGGACGAGGCCCAGGACAAGGTCGCCGAGGCCGAGGCCAAGGGCGCCGAGATCCGCGAGGACGCCGAGCACGAGTCCAAGCGGATCATCGACGACGCCCGCTCGCACGCCGACAAGAACCTCTCGCAGGCGCAGGAGAAGGCCGACCACGTGCTCGCCTCCGCCAAGAAGGAGTCGGACAGCGTCCTCTCGGCCGCCAAGCAGGAGGCCGAGCAGACGGTGACGAGCGCGCGGCTGGAGGCCGAGCGCACGCTCACCGCGTCCGAGCGCCGCGCCAGCGTGATCAACGAGGGCGCCACGCAGCGGCTCACCTCGCTCACCAAGAACCACACCCAGGCCCTGCAGCGGCTCACCGAGATCAGCGACACGCTGCACCGGCTGCTCACCGCCGAGAACGAGGCCGGGCCGCTGGAGAAGATGGTCGAGGACGCCGTCCGGCAGAGCGCCCCGCGCAAGCAGGCCCCGCCCGCGCAGCCCGCGCCCGTCCAGTCCGCGCCGGCCGCCCAGAAGCCGATGCCCGCCGCCCCCAAGCCCGCCCAGGCCCCCGCGCCCAAGCCGGCCCAGCCCGCCGCCCCGCACGCGGCCCCGTCGATCAAGAAGCCCGAGCAGCCGTCCGCCGAGCCCCCGGCGCAGCCCGTGCCGCCGCAGGCCAAGCCCGTCCGCCCGGCCGAGGACGCCGCCCCTGGGCAGCCCCCGATCCCGCCCCAGCAGCCCCGCGGTCCCATCGAGTTGTGACTCCCAGGGGGGCTGTGTTTGCCCAGGGGGGCGACCCCCTGGAACCCCCGTTGCGACGCAGGCGATCCTCACGCCGCCGTTGCGGTCTGTCTTGCCCGTGCGGGTGTGCGTGGCGTCGCTGCGGTCGCCTGCGTCGGCGGGTCGGACGGCCTCCGGGCGCAGAGCGCCCTCCGGCCGCCCGACCCGTGGACCGTGGCTGAGGTCCCTCGCGGGTGGACCGGTGGCTGACGTCCATCCCAAGGTGAGGGGTGGCTGACGTCGATCCCAAGGTGACCGGTGGTTGGGGTCCGGTCTGTGGGGGTGCCGGTTGGCTCGTCTGGGGGACGCGTTGGGCGGGGCTTGGGAGCCTTTAGGATTTTTCGGATGAGGAAGCGGAGACATTCGCGGGGCGGGAGCGTCCGGCCCGTCAGGTTCCTGGGTGATCCGGTGCTGCGCACCGAGTGCGATCCGGTCCGGACGTTCGACGCATCCCTGGAGCGCCTCATCGACGACATGTTCGTCACCATGTACGAGGAGGACGGCGCCGGGCTCGCCGCGAACCAGATCGGCGTCGGCCTGCGGCTGTTCGTCTACGACTGCGGGGACGACAAGGGGCGCCGGCACGTCGGCCACGTCGCGAACCCGGTGCTGGTGGCCGCCGACGGCGAGCTACTGGTCGAGTCTGAAGGCTGCCTGTCCGTCCCCGGCCTGCGGTTCGAGACCCCGCGCTACGCGCACGCCGTCGTCGAGGGCGTCGACATGAAGGGCAGGCCCGTCCGCGTGGAGGGCACCGGGTACTTCGCGCGCTGCCTCCAGCACGAGTGCGGCCATTTGGACGGCGGCGTCTACATCGACGTCCTGTCCGGCGATGCGCGGCGCGAGGCCATGCGGGCCATCCGCGCACTCCAGCAGTAGCCTGGCCCGTGAACGGATCCGTGCTCAACGGATCCTCTGCGGGCATTCAGGGGGCGTTCAGGTTCGGCCGTCATCCTCTGTAATGATGTCGAGGGGGACTGGGCAATTGTCTGAACGGACGGCGAACGGCAACGGCAGCGGCAGGGCGGCGGAGGCGACCCTCCTCGTCGTCGAGGACGAACCCAACATCCTGGAGCTCCTCGCCGGCAGCCTGCGCTTCACCGGCTTCGACGTGGTCACGGCGACCAACGGGGCGGACGCGGTGCAGTCGGCGCGGCGGCACCGCCCCGACCTCATCGTCCTGGACGTGATGCTGCCCGACATCGACGGGTTCGACGTCGCGCGGCGGCTGCGGTCCGGCGGCGACCACACCCCGGTGCTGTTCCTGACCGCGCGGGACGCCGTCCAGGACCGGATCAAGGGGCTGACGATCGGCGGCGACGACTACGTCACCAAGCCGTTCAGCCTGGAGGAGGTCATCGCCCGCATCCGGGCGGTGCTGCGCCGGTTCCGCGGCGGCGTGTCCGAACCCCCGCCCCGGCTGGTGTTCGCCGACGTCGAGTTGGACGAGGACAGCCACGAGGTGTGGCGCGGCGGACGCGCGATCCAGCTGTCGCCGACCGAGTTCAAGCTGCTGCGCTACTTCATGGCCAACGCGGGACGCGTCGTGTCGAAGGCGCAGATCCTCGACCACGTGTGGAACTACGACTTCCGCGGTGACGCGGGGATCGTCGAGTCGTACGTGTCCGCGCTGCGCCGCAAGGTCGACAACACCGAGCCGCGCCTCATCCACACGCTGCGCGGCGTGGGGTACGTCCTGCGCGAGCCGTCGAGATCGGGCTGATGGCCGCACGCGTCCCGGCCCGTCCGGACGTGCCGGAACCGGGGGACGTCCCGGCCGGGCCGCCGCGCCGCACGCCGGGGCGGGTGTGGGGGCGTGCGTCGCTGCGCGTCAAGCTGCTCGCCGGGACGCTCGTCCTCGTCACGCTCGGGATGACGGTCATGAGCGCGGCGGGCGCGTCGGTGCTGCGCCAGTACCTGGTCGGACGGGCCGACGACCAGCTGCGCGGCTCGGTGGGGCGGGCGGTCGAGCAGGTCATCCCGCAGTTGCGGCGCGGCGCGGAGAACATCGAGGTCCGGATCCCGAGCGAGATGTACGGGCAGGTCCGCACGAACGACGGCCACGCGCTCGGGCAGAACCCGGCGTGGAGCGAGACCGGCCACCCGAAGCTGCCCGCCGATCTGAACAAGCACATCGACCGCCCGTTCACCGTGCGCGGGACCGGCGGCTCGCAGTGGCGGATCCTGGCCGAGCCGATCCCCGGCGGCGTCATCGTCCTCGCGTTCAGCCTGGACGAGGTGGACCGCACCGTCCAGCGGCTGGTGGTGATCGACGCGATCGTGGGCCTGCTGGTGCTCGCCGTCCTGGTCGTGCTCGGCGCGTGGGTCGTCCGGGCCAGCCTGCGGCCGCTCGCCGCCGTCGAGGAGACCGCGGGCGCGATCGCGGCCGGCGACCTGTCGCGCCGCGTCCCGGAGGCGGACCCCCGGACCGAGATGGGACGGCTCGGCCGGTCGCTGAACACGATGCTCGGGCAGATCGAGGCGGCGTTCGGGGCGCGCGCCGAGTCGGAGGCGGCGGCGCGGCGCTCGGAGGAGACGGCGCTGCGGTCGGAGGAGCGGATGCGGCGGTTCATCGCGGACGCCAGCCACGAGCTGCGCACCCCGCTGACCGCGATCCGCGGCTTCGCCGAGTTCTACCGGCAGGGCGCGGCCCGCAGCCCCGCCGAGCTGGACCGGCTGATCGGCCGGATCGAGGAGACCGCGTCCCGGATGGGCCTGCTCGTGGAGGACCTGCTGCTGCTGGCCCGGCTGGACCGGCAGCGTCCGATCGAGCGGCGCCCGGTGGATCTGCTCGCCGTGGCCGCCGACTCTGTCCAGGAGGCGAGAGTTCTCGCACCCGACCGCAAGATAGAGCTGTCGGTCGAGGGCGGGCTGGCCTACCAGGTGCGGGGGGACGAGCCGCGGCTGCGCCAGGTGCTCGGGAACCTCCTGTCCAACGCGATCGCGCACACCCCGGCGGGCACGCCGGCCCGGGTGCGGCTCATGCCCGGCACGCTGCGCGGCGCCCCCGCGGCGGTCATCGCGGTCGCGGACGAGGGGCCCGGCCTCTCCCCCGAGCAGGCCGAACGGGTCTTCGAGCGGTTCTACCGCGCGGACGAGGCCCGCTCCCGCGACTACGGCGGCGCCGGTCTCGGCCTCGCCATCGTCGCCGCGCTCGTCGCCGCGCACGAAGGCGTCGTGGAGGCCGACTCCACCCCGGGCGAGGGCGCCACGTTCCGGGTCGTCCTCCCGCTGGACGACGACTAACCGCCGGAAGGCGCGCCCAGGAGAGACATCGGGCACATTCAGGAAATGCTCAGGTATGTGCGCTTAGGTGGTTCGCACAGGGCGCGCCCCGGTCTCGACGGGGAACGGGAATCCGCGCCCTGGCCAGCCGCACTCCGGGATCGTCCGGACACCGCGGCCGAGGGGGACGAGACGCCGCACGTCCCCTTCGGCCGCGGTTTTTCATGCCGTACCGGCTTTCAGCGCACTTTCAGGTTGGATCCAGGCGTTCTGCAGTCCTGCGGCGCACTCTCGATGGCGAGTGGACGACAGGGGGATCCGAATGAACACCGACAGGCCGCAGCCGCCGCCTTGGGAGCCGCGACGACCGGACTTCGCCCCGCACGGGCAGTGGTCCTGGGAGGGCGCTCCGCCGCCCGGACAGCCCGCCCGTCCGAGCCTGTTCGGCACGGCGCGGCGCAAACTCGCGGCGGTGGCCGCCGCCACCGCGCTCGCCGTGGGGGCCGGTGGCGCGGGCGCCGCGGCGACGCTGGCACTGACGCACGAGAGCACCGTCTACGCGAGCCCGACTGCGGTCTCCGGGGCGGCGGCGGGCGGGACGACCGCGCGGGTGGCGGCCGCCGTCCAACCGAGCGTGGTGTCGATCCAGGCGCAGACGTCGTCCGGCGCCGCCACCGGGTCGGGGGTGATCCTCCGCTCGGACGGGGTGGTCCTCACCAACGCGCACGTGGTGTCGGAGGCGCGGCAGGTCGCGGTGAAGTTCAGCGACGGCACGTCCGCCGCGGCGGACGTGCTCGGGGCCGACACGGGCGACGACATCGCAGTGATCAAGGCGCAGGGCGTGTCGGGCCTCAAGCCGGCCACGCTCGGCGACAGCGGACGGCTCGCCGTCGGCGACCAGGTCCTGGCCGTGGGCAGCCCGCTCGGGCTGGACGGCTCGGTGACGTCCGGCATCGTCAGCGCGCTGGGCCGCCAGATCCAGGAGGGCGACTCCGAGCAGGAGCTGCCGCCGGGGCTGCGCGGGCAGCTGTCCCGGCAGCAGCAGACCGTGATCAGGAACGCGATCCAGACGGACGCCGCCATCAATCCGGGCAACTCCGGCGGCGCCCTGGTGAACGCGTCGGGCCAGGTGATCGGGATCAACACCGCGATCGCCACGTCCGGCGGCAGCGACGGGAACATCGGGGTCGGCTTCGCGATCCCGGTCGACTCCGCGAAGAAGACCGCCGACGAGATCATCGCCGGCGCCTCGGTCTGACCCGGGATCGCCGTCCGGCCAGGCTCTGGGGGGAGCGGGCGGACGGGCGGCGGACCGGTCAGAAGGTCCTCCCCGGCCGGGCCGGGCGGGGAGGACCGGCAAGGGAGAACGGCCGCGCGACCCGCCCGTGGGGTCGCGCGGCCGTTCAGCTCCGCACGCTGATCGCCGGACGGCGCTTCACCTTCGACAGCATCGTGCGCGTCGAGTGCAGGTAGTACTCCCGCGGCAGCGTCCGGATCCGCCGCGGCAACCGCGGATACACCAGGGCCAGCGCGGACATGAGCAGCCGGAACCGGAACGCACGGGCCCTGCTCCACTTCCACCCGTACTGCACGCGGATCGGCTCCGGCATCAGCCCGGCGGTGAGCAGCCGGATCATCATCAGTCCGGGCGCGTTCAGCGGCCCGCCCGGCAGCCTCGGATGGAGCACCTGCTCCGCGACCGCGCGCGACGCGTCGCTGATCTCCAGGGTGTTGAGCATGTCCGCGTAGTACCGGCGGAAGTCGCGGTAGGTCTCCGGCATCCGTCCCTCGGGGCAGGCGAGGATCGTCGCGTAGACCTTGGTCTGCCGGTAGAACTCCTCAAGCTCGGCCTCGCTGAACGTCCGGCGGAAGAGCAGCTGGTAGAACTGCGTCGCCACCGCGAACAGCGTGGACGCGACCCACACCTGCAACTCGGGGTCGTTGGCCTCGTAGTCCGGCCCGGTGATGGCCTCGTGCCCCTTGGTGACGAGCGCGCTGAGGGTCTCGGCCTCCTCCCGCGTCCCGAACTGCACGATGTAGAGCCACCCCATCGTGTTGCGCAGCCGCCGGGTCGGATCGTCCGCGGTGTAGCTGTGGTCGAAAACGCCCTGCGCCACCTTGGGGTGCGCCGTCTGCAGCAGGGACGCCGCCCCGCCGGCCGCGATGAGCGCGCCCTCCTGCGAGATGACGCGGATCAGGTCGCCGTCCTTGAAGATTCCGTCGGTCATGGCGATCAGTGTAAGTAAGTACTTGCAGTTGCCGCTACCGGGGGGTAATCCGGAGGACAGGACCAGATCACCCCTGCGACAATGGGGACATGCCCTCCGAGATCCACGTCCGCGGCTCGGTCTCCGTCCCGGAGTCCGAGCTCAGCTGGCGTTTCTCCCGCTCCTCGGGGCCGGGCGGGCAGCACGTCAACACCAGCGCCACCGCCGCCGAACTCTCCTTCGACATCGCGAACTCCCCGTCCCTCCCCGAGCACCTCCGCGCCCGCGCCCTCGACCGCCTGGCCGGACGCCTCGTCCGCGGCGTCCTCACGATCCGCGCGGAGGAGTACCGCTCCCAGCAGCGCAACCGCGACGCCGCCCGGACCCGCCTCGCCACCCTCCTCGCCGAGGCGACGGCCCCGCCCCCGAAGAAGCGCATCCCGAAAAAGGTCCCGCGGGGCATCAACGAACGCCGCCTGGAGAACAAGAAGCGCCGCGCGGCCGTGAAACGCCAACGCTCCTCCCGCTGGGACTGACACCCCCGCCGGCAACGGCCAGAGGAATCCAGCGGCGAAGAAGACGGTGATCGCGACCATGGTGATCGGTCACCCGGTCGGGATGGTGGAAACGGCCTGTCCTTGAGGTGACCTCTATGGTTTGCGGGCCACGCCGCCCCACATGCCGGTCGTGGTGACGCCCGGCCTGATGGTCGGGGTCGCCCGCATGACCTGCTCGGCGGCCGCCCGGTCGGCGGCGTAGTTGTCCTTTCCGCCGAGCCAGTAGTCATAGATGCGCGCGATGGTCGTCCACGCGGCCGCCGACGTTCACGCCGGCCCACGCGTTGGCGGTCGCGGCGTACTCGGCGCCGTCCGCCCCGTACAGGCCGGACGCGGCGGCGAGGGTGGCGCGGCGCGCGTCCGCGTAGTCGGTGGTCGGGCGCATCTCCTCGGTGAGCGCCTTGTACCAGATCGCGGCGGCCATCAGGAGACGCCGCGCGGCATGGCGACCTGCGCGCAAACGCCGACGCCCGTCCTGCCGGGGCGGCGGGACGGGCGTCGGGGGGTGGTCCAGGTCAGCTGAAGTACTCGATGAAGGGGACCCGCTTGCTGGGCTCGGACGCGGTGCCGGTGCTCACGATGGCCGTGGTGCCGGGGCGCGCGTCGGCGTCGGACGCCTGGACGGTGCCCGTGCGGGCGGGGCCGTTCAGGGTCGTCCAGGCCGAGCCGTTGTAGTGCATGTACTGGCTCTTGGTGCCGGTCGTGATCGGGAGCATGACCACGCCGCCCTTGCCGTCCGCCGACAGGCCGATGCCGGCCGCGTTCAGCGGGGTGTTGATCGTCTTCCAGGACGTGCCGTCGTAGCGCTGGATCGCGTTGGTGATCTGGGCGTTCTGGCGGACGCGCAGCACGTACACGTTCGTCGCCGAGTTGGCGACGATCCGGTGCAGGGTGCCCTGGTAGCCGGGGACGCCCAGGGAGCCGGGGACGTCGATCTTCTTCCAGGACGTGCCGTTGAAGTGCATCACCAGCCCGGTGACGGACGTGCCGGTGGCGGACGTGGTTCCGGCGAGCCACACGTCGTTCTTGGAGCGGACGTCCACCGCGGTGATGGACGAGGAGGCCGGCAGCGGGACCTTGGGGTCGACCCAGGCGGTGCCCGTCCAGCGGAGGATGGCGGACGGACCGCCGGCGGCGGCGTCGACCCCGGCGACGGAGTAGGCGGTGCCGTCGGGGGCGGCGGACACGGCGGTCGGGAAGCCCACCATCGGGTAGGCGACCTGGGCCCACTTGGTGCCGTTCCAGTAGAGGCCGAGGGTGCCGCCGAGGTTGTACCCGATGACCCATGCCTTGGACGCGCTGGAGACGGCGACGTCGGTCGGGGTGAAGCCGACCGGGCTCTTGTCGGCGGCCCAGGCGGAGCCCGTCCAGCGGGCCATCTTGGCCTGCGGGCTGAAGAAGGAGCCGGCGGCGCCGACGGCCCAGCCCGCGTTCTTGGCGCCGAAGTCGACCCGGTCGAGACTGCCGTCGTAGTTCAGTGCCCCGCTGGAGATGTTCTTCCAGCCGGCGGCGTTCGCTGGGGCGGCCACCGCTACCGTCCCGGCGCCACAGGCCAGGACGGTGGCGACCACCAGCGCCGCGTTGCGTCTCATATGCTCCCACTCCCAAGATCACAGCAAGCGTGCGCAAAAGAGTACGGCATTACTTACTGCACGGTAAGGGGAACCCCCGACCCGACCAGATCAGGACGCATCAGGCACATCAGTCACAGACGTCAAGACGCCCGGAACCGGACGGTTCCGGGCGTCTTGGTCCGGGAGGGCTACTCGCCCTTCCAGTTCGGCTTGCGCTTCTCCGCGAAGGCCGCCGGGCCCTCCTGGGCGTCCTTGGACGTGAAGACCGGCAGGGTGATCTCCTGCTGCTTCTTCCACGCCACGTCGTCCGTCCAGTCCGCGGACTCGACGATGATCTTCTTGGTCGCCGCGAGCGCCAGCGGGGCGTTCTCGGCGACCTTCAGGGCCAGCTCCTTGGCCGCGGCGAGCGCGCCGCCCGACTCGGTGAGCCGGTTGACGAACCCGAGCTCGGCCATCCGCTCCGCCGGGTACTTGTCCCCGGTGAGGGCGATCTCCATCGCGATGTGGAACGGGATGCGCTGCGGGAGGCGGAGCAGTCCGCCGCCCGCGGCGACCAGGCCGCGCTTCGGCTCGGGCAGCCCGAACTGGGCGTCCCGGGCCGCCACGATCATGTCGCAGGACAGCGCCACCTCGCAGCCGCCCGCGAGCGCGTAGCCCTCGACGGCGGCGATCAGCGGCTTGGCCGCCGGTCGCTCGACGATGCCGGCGAAACCGCGTCCCTCGACGATGGGGTTGTCGCCCGTCAGGAAGCCCTTGAGGTCCATGCCGGAGCAGAACGTCCCGCCGGCGCCGGTCAGCACGCCGATGGACAGGTCCTTGCGGGAGTCGAGCTCCTCGATGGCCGCCGCGATCCCCCGCGCCACCTCGCCGTTGACCGCGTTGCGGGCCTTCGGGCGGTTGATGGTGATGATGAGGACCGCGCCGTCCTCCTCGGTCAGCACAGCGTTGTCACCGGAGGGGCTTCCCCCCTCGGCCGATACTGCGTCGGTCATTCAGGGCCTCACTTGGGCTGGAAGCGGATGCCGCCGTCGAAGCGGATCGTCTCGCCGTTCATGTAGTCGTTCTCGATCAGGGACTTGACGAGGTGCGCGAACTCCGACGCCTTGCCCATCCGCTTCGGGAACGGGACGGGCGCGGCGAGCTTGGCCTTGAACGCGTCCGCCTGCTCGCCCTGGCCGTAGATCGGCGTGTCGATGATGCCGGGGCAGATGGTGTTGACCCGGACGCCGATCGCGGCGAGGTCGCGCGCCGCCGGCAGCGTCATGCCGATGATGCCGCCCTTGGACGCGGAGTAGGCGATCTGCCCGGTCTGGCCCTCCAGTCCGGCGACGGACGCGGTGTTGATCACCACGCCGCGGGCGCCGTCGGCGTCGGCGGGCTCGGTCTTGGAGATGGCCGCGGCGCCGATCCGCATCAGGTTGAAGGTGCCGATCAGGTTGACCCGGATGACGGTCTCGTAGGAGGCCAGGTCGTGCGGGCTGCCGTCGCGGTTGACGGTCCGCGACGCCCAGCCGATCCCGGCGCTGTTGACGATGACGCGCAGCGGGGCGCCGGTGTCGACGGCGGCCTGGACGGCGGCCTGCACCTGCTCCTCGTTGGACACGTCGGTCTTCACGAAGACGCCGCCGATCTCGTCGGCGAGGGCCTTGCCCCTGTCCTCGTTCAGGTCGGCGACGACCACCTTGGCGCCTTCGGCGGCCAGCGCGCGGACGGTGGCCTCACCGAGGCCGCTCGCGCCACCGGATACGACGGCGGAAACTCCGTTCAGGTCCATAAGCGACACCTTACGTGAGGGACCGAATGTGGTTCGGGGTGATGCTATCCAGACGTCGTCGCACGCTCCGCTCACACCCCGGCGGATCACGGAGGCACGTTATTACTCACGGGTTACAATAGGGGGCGCGTTTGCCTCCCGCAGCTACGGGCACCCGCCGAACATGAGCGAGCGTCCACCGCAGAGCCAGTCCTACCCCGGCCGGACGGGGGACATGACCCCCGAGCCCCGCGACGAGATGCGCGACCACATCGGCAGCGACCTGCTGCACGGCCGCCGCGCGCTGATCACCGGCGGCGACTCCGGCATCGGCCGCGCCACCGCCGTCGCCTTCGCCAAGGAGGGCGCGGACGTCGCGATCACGTACCTGACGGAGGACGACGACGCCCGGCACACCGCGGCCCTGGTCGAGGCCGAGGGGCGGCGCTGCGTCACCTTCGGCGGCGACATGGCCGAGGAGCGGCACTGCCGCGAGGTCGTCGAGCACACCGTCCGCGAGCTGGGCGGGCTGGACGTGCTCGTCCTGCACCACGGCACGCAGGCGCCCGTGAAGGACGTCCGGGAGATCGACGACGCGCAGCTCCGCCGGACGTTCGAGGTGAACGTGTTCGCGGTGTTCTGGACGATCCAGGAGGCTCTCGACCATATGGGTCCGGGGTCGTCCATCGTCATCACCGGCTCCATCAACGGGCTGCGCGGCAACAAGTCGCTCATCGACTACTCCGCCAGCAAGGGCGCCGTGATGTCGCTCACCGGGAGCCTCGCCCAGAACCTCATGGACCGCGAGATCCGCGTCAACTGCGTCGCGCCGGGCCCGGTGTGGACGCCGCTCATTCCCGCGACGTTCGACGAGGAGAGAGTGGAGGGCTTCGGGAAGAACGCGCCGATGGGACGTCCCGCCGATCCCGACGAGATCGCGCCGTCCTACGTGTTCTTCGCCTCCAACCGCCAGTCGTCGTACTACACCGGGCAGACGCTGGTCCCCGCCGGCGGAGAGATACATCCCGGTTGACGGATCCGCGACGCAGCGAACCCGGGGAGCCCGGCTACGGGCGGCTCTACGAGGAGGGCGCCGGTCCGCCGCCGGCCGAGCGGGCGGTGGGACGACCGGGAGATCACTCCCCTCCGCGCGATCTCACGATCGCCCACCGGCCCATCTCGTAGTGGCGAACGTCACCAGGCCGACGCCCGTTCCCGGACGCGGCCGCTTTCCGCGGTCCCGGGCGTCTCCATGAGGTAGACGGCGTAGGCGTGCTGGATCACCGGCAGCGCCACGTTCCGGACCCGCACCCCGCCGGACGTGAGGCCCTTCTCCGTCCCCTTGTGGGCGTGGCCGTGGATCGCGAGGTCGACGCCCGCCGCGTCAATCGCCTCCCCCAGCAGGTAGCTGCCGAGGAACGGGTAGATCTCCGGCGGCTCGCCTTCGAGGGTGTCCGCGCACGGCGCGTAGTGCGTGAGGGCGATCGTGACGTCGGTGCCCAGGGTCGCGAGGGACGTGCTGAGCCGCCCGGCGAAATCCTTGGTGTGCCGGATGAACTCCTTCATCTCCGGCTCGCCGAAGTCGCTGGCGCAGCGGCCCTCGAACCCGCCGCCGAACCCCTTGCCGCCCGCGATGCCGAGGCTCGTCCCGTCGCAGTCCAGGATCGTCCCGTCGCCTTCGAGGACGGTCACGCCGGAGTCCCGCAGCACGCCGGTGATCTCGTCCTCGGCGTCGGAGTGGTAGTCGTGGTTGCCGAGCACGGCGACCACCGGGACGCCGAGGTCGCGCAGCTCGCCGGCCGCGACCAGGCCCTCCTCGACCGTCCCGTGCCGGGTCAGGTCGCCGGCCACGAGGAACACGTCCGCGTGGTCGGCCAGCGCCGACAGCCGCGCCCGGTACTCGCCGGACTCCGGCCCGACGTGCAGGTCTCCCGCCGCCGCGACGCGGATCATGAGATGTGCTCCTCTCCGTCCGGCTCGGGCACCGCGACGACGTGCAGCTCGTTGCAGATCTCGCGGCCCCCGGCGGCGACGCGGGCGGCCTCCTCGACGTCCCGGCTCCGCTCCTCGCTCACCACCTCGCCGCGAAGATGCACGACGTCGCCGCGCACGTCCACCCGGATGCCGAGCTCGTACGCCTCCACCGCGAGCCGCTCCTGGATGTGCGCGGCCAGATACCCCGACATGTCGGTCATGGCCTGCCCCCTTTCGATCACAGCACGTCCCCCCTTCGATCACGTTCCCGCGAGCACGTCGCCGTCGATCACGTCCAGGCGGGCCAGCAGCGTCAGGAACGCGTACGCGTACGGGGACTCCGCGGTCTCCGCGGCGACCCGCCGCCAGTCCACCTGCTCCCGCAGCGCCCGGCCGACGTGCAGGAACCCGCTGAAGTCGCACGCGGTCTCGGCGAACGCCAGCAGCCGCATGACCATCAGGTCGGTGGCGGGCAGGACCGGCATGAACACCGCCCCGACCGTCATCTCCTCGGCCCGGCCCAGCAGATCCCCGTCCACCGGACGGCCGGACGGAGTGTGGATCAGGTCGACGAGGTGCTCGCCGTCGTACGCCTTCTCCAACCAGTTCTCCGGGCTCTCCAGATGGTTCAAGCCGACCGCGGCAAGAGCGTCCAACGCGGCCTGGACGTCACGCTCCCGCACCACGAAGTCGACGTCATGGGTCGACACGGCCGCGCCGTGCGCGTACGCCGCGAAACCGCCCGCGAGCGCGTACTCGATCCCCGCGTCGCGGAGCGCGGCCGCGGCCCGCTTCAGGACGTTCAGCAGCCCGTCGGCGACGCCTCCCGAGCCCGGCCCCGGCCCCGCGGTGCCGGACCCGCGCGTCGCGGCCTTCGGCTCCGTCTGCACGTCCCCCACGCGTTTCCCTGGTCGTTTGCGGTCGCGGTGGCGGTACCCGGGGACGGGCCGGTCATGCCCTCACCCTGGGACGCGGTACGCGGCGGGTGGGGTGGGGGTCGTGCCGAGACAGGTGGCGACAGGGTCCTCGATGGAGCACCAGCCCGGTTCGCGGACCGGGACGTACCCGGACGCCACGCCCCGGTTCGCGATGATCGAGCGGTACGCGGGGACGGCGTCGGTCGGACGGCGCGTCAGGGTCGGGTCTGCCAGCGCGTCCACCGTGTACAGGCCGAACCGCGGCCGGTAACTGCCCCACTCGTAGTTGTCGGTGAGGCTCCAGTAGTTGTAGCCCATCATCTTCACGCCGTCGGCCATCGCGCGCTGGATCCAGTAGATGTGGTCGCGGAGATGGTCCGAGCGTGTGTAGCCGTCCTGGCGCGGCTTGCCGTTGTCGGTGGGCATGCCGCTCTCGACGACGTAGACCGGTAGATGCGGCAGTCGCCGCTGATAGTTCTTCAGGACGTAGTACAGCCCCTCCGGCTCGGGGTCGATCTTCCAGAACTCGCCGGTGAGCGCGTACGCCGAGGTGAAGTTCTCCAGGTTCGCGCCGTAGTAGTAGTCGATGCCGATGAAGTCGAGCTTGTCGGTGGCGTCGTTGAACAGGGCCGCGTCGAAGATGCCGTTGAGGGCCGTCCCGTAGGCGACGTTGCTCGACACCAGGGCGCCTGGGTCGACCCTGTGAATCATGTCGTAGGCGGTGCGATGCGTCTTGAGGAGGGCGTCGCGCATCTTCAACATCTGCCCGAGGTCCATCGGACGGGTGGTGAGCTCCTTGTAGATGTAGGCGCTGGCTTCGTTGAACGTGATCCAGATGACGCCCTGGCCCTTGTAGCGGTCGACGACGAACCGGGCGTTGCGGAGCCAGTCGTCCTGCGTGCGCGGGTTGTCCCAGGCGCCCTGGTCGGCGACCCATCCGGGATACACCCAGTGGTCGAGCGTGAGCATGGGACGCATCCCGTTCGCCTTGATGCGGCGGACCAGGTCGTCGTAGTAGGCGAGCGCCTTCGGGTCGCGGTGGCCTCTGCGGGGCTCTACGCGGGCCCACTCGATGGACGTCCGGAAGACGTTCACGCCCAGGCCCTTGGCGAGCTTCAGGTCCGACGGATACCGGTGCAGGAAGTCGACGGAGTTTCCGTAGGGGTCGGTGACGCCGTTCGCCTTGCGGTCGGCGTACCGCGTCCAGTTGCTGTCGGGGAAGTGCCCCTCGCCCTGGAAGCCGGACGTGGACACGCCCCACAGGAAGCCCGGCGGGAACTTGGCGGTCGCGGGCGCGGGCGCGGTCGCGGGCGCGGTCGAGGTCGCGGGGCCGGTCGCGGCGGACGCCGATGGCATCGCCACCAGCCCGGCGACCAGCACGATGACCGCCACGAGGTGAGCGGGAGAGCGGAGGAGGACGGGAGAGGGGAGGAGGACGGGCCTTGGTCTGCGGGATCTGCCGGGCCAGCCGAACACGGAACTCCCTCCGGGAGCGGAACCTGCCTCTCCCTCGGACTACAAGCGGCCGGAACCGGTCCGTCAACCCCCCGGCCTGGCCGAATCCGGCGATCTCGGCTGTCCGCGACCGGCGTTCTATACGAGACATAACCCACATTTACCGATACGTGATACACGCCACAAAGCACGAACCCGCGGCTGCGTGGTTATCCACAGAACGCGGTTCCAGTGCCGGATCGGCCGGGCACGCGTCACCATGGAATCGATCTTCTTTCGGCACTTCGTGACCCACTTCACACTTTCCCGGAGATGCTCGGAATAAGTGCAGGCCACGCCCCGGGCGGACGCCTTCTCACCGGCGTCCGCCGTCCCGAAACGCAGGGATGGATTTGCCATGTTCACCCGAGACTGCATACGTTCCTGCCCGGTTCATGCGGCACAGCAGCCGCCCAGAAAACAGAACACGCACTCCGACGCGCGGCGGCGGCGCGCACGGCCACCTGTGACCGGCCGGGCGCGGCCCCCAGGCCGTCCCCCCGCGGACCCCGCTCGAAAGCCGCCGTCGGACGCCGAATCCGTGCAGCCGAGAGGCACGGAACCGGAAAGCGGCCACGAATTCCCCAGCGTCCCCTCGAATGACGCCGCGCAATGGCCGACGCATCCCGATCCCGCAGTGAAGACCAGTGCGGATGACGGCTGCCCGGTAGGCATCGACCGCGAGATCTGGAGTCATTCTGCATACCCCCCGAAACTCCCTGAAGGCTGGAATCACCACCGGTGGCCTCGTGCTCACCACGACCGCGGCGCTCGGCGCGAGCGTCCTCGCCGCGGGCCCGGCCGGGGCGGCGGCGCCACCGCGGCAGGCCGCCGCGGTGACGGCGGCGAAGACCTCCGCCGCGCAGTCCCGGGCAGCGACGCAGAAGAAGCGCGCCGCCTACGCCGTGGCGTACGCGGCGAAGCAGATCGGCGACCCGTACCGCTACGGCGGCACCGGCCCCGGCTCATGGGACTGCTCCGGCCTCGCCGGCGGCTCCTGGCGCAAGGCCGGGGTGAAACTCCCCCGCACCAGCCAGCAGATCTACCGCTCCGTGAAGAAGAAGGTCTCCTGGAAGGGCGCCGTCAAGGGCGACCTCCTGTTCTTCTACAGCGGCCGCACCCACATGGGCGTCTACGCCGGCTACGGCTACATGATCCACTCGCCCAGCTCCGGCAAGCGGGTCAAGAAGATCAAGCTGACCAAGTACTACAAGCGCAACTTCAGCGGCGGTGTCCGTCCGGGGCTCTGACCCGGCACGAGCACTCTCCGCACCACCTGTGGGCCCGCACGCCTCCCCCGCCCCGTGCGGGCCCACACCCGCACCCGCGCGCGGCCACCCGGACGGCGACCGCGCGGTGCGGGCGATCGCGGGCCCCGCACCACGCGGCGCGGGGCCGTGCGCCCGGGTCATGGAAGAGGCTGGTAGTCGGTGTAGCCGCGGTGGTCGCCGCCGTAGAACGTCGCGCGGTCGGCCTCGTTGTACGGGCCGCCGGCCTTGATGCGGGCGGGCAGGTCGGGGTTGGCGAGCCACAGCTCGCCGAACGCGATCGCGTCGGCCACTCCGTCCCGCAGCGCCTCCGCGCCGCGCTCGGGCGTCGCCGGGAAGGCGTCCGCGGTCGGGTGCGGGTTCAGGATCAGCGTTCCCGGCCACCAGGCGCGGATACGGCCGGTCATCTCGCGGTTCCGCTCCTCCATGACGTGCAGGTACGCGAGGTCCAGCGGGGCGAGCGCCGCGATCAGCGCGGAGTACAGCTCCGGTGTGTCGCTCTCGCTGACGCCGCTCGACGTGCCGCCGGGCGAGACGCGGAGTGCGACGCGTTCCGGTCCGATCGCGTCCGCCGCCGCGCGGACGGCCTCCACGGCGAACCTGATGCGGTTCGCGACCGTCCCGCCGTAGGCGTCGGTCCGGGTGTTGCTGCCGTCGGCGAGGAACTGCTGGATCAGGTAGCCGTTCGCGCCGTGCAGCTCCACGCCGTCGAAACCGGCCGCGACCGCGTTGCGCGCGGCGGCGGCGAACTCCTCGACGGCCTGCGCGATGTCGGCCGCGGTCATCTCCTGGGGGACGGGATGGTCGAGCATCCCGCCGGGAGTGAACAGCCGGTCGCCGGACGCGATCGGCGACGGGCCGAGCGGCAGGCCCCCGTCCGGGTACAGCACGGGGTGGCCGACGCGGCCGGAGTGCATCAGCTGCGCGAAGATCCGCCCGCCCTCGTCGTGCACGGCGGCGGTCACCGCCCGCCACGCCTCCACCTGCGCATCGGAGTGCAGGCCCGGTGTGTCGACGTACCCCTGGCCCCGGACGCTCGGCTGCGTCCCCTCCGTGATGATCAGCCCGGCGGCGGCGCGCTGCCGGTAGTACTCGGCGGTCAGCTCGGTGACGGCGCCGCCCGCGCCGGCTCTGCTCCGCGTCATCGGCGCCATCACGATGCGGTTGGGCAGCTCCAGCTTCCCGGCCGAGAGGGGCTCGAACAATTCCTGCATGACGTCCTCCTAGGGCGTTGTCACTGGTCAAGAACGTACGAGCCGCCGGGTACGGGGCGAATCCGTAGGGTTTCGGTACTTGGCCCCGTAGTTTGGGGTCCGTGCTCTACGGGCGGAACGACGAACGGGCGCGTCTCACGTCGCTGGTCGACGGGGCGCGCGGCCACCGGCGCAGCGGCGCGCTCGTCCTGCGCGGCGAGGCCGGCATCGGCAAGTCCGCGCTGCTCGCGGAGGCCGCCGCCGGGGCGTCGCGGGTGCTGCGGGCCACCGGGGTCGAGGCGGAGTCCGGCATCGCGTTCGCCGGGCTCAACCAGCTGCTGTGGCCCGTCCGCGACCGGGTGGACGCCCTGCCGCGGGCGCAGTCCGCCGCGCTGAGCTCCGCGCTCGGCTCCGCACCCGGCTCCGCGCCCGGCTCTGCGGTCGGTGACACGTCCGCCGGTCAGGGCCGCTTCGCCACCGGCCTCGCCGTGCTGACGCTCCTCGCCGACCTCGCCGAGGACGGCTCCGTGCTGTGCGTGGTCGACGACGCCCACTGGGTCGACACCGCGACCGTCGACGCGCTGCTGTTCGCGGCGCGGCGGCTGGCGGCCGAAGGCGTCGTCATGCTGTTCGCCGCCCGCGACGACGGGTTCACCGGGACGGGCCTGCCCGAGCTGCGGCTCGACCGGCTCTGCCGGGCCGACGCCGAACGGCTCCTCGCCGCGCGCGACCTGGCGCCGCTCGTCCGCGAACGCGTCCTGCGGGAGGCCGACGGCAACCCGCTCGCGCTGCAGGAGTTCGCCGCCGGCGGGGAGCGGCCGCCCGAGACCACGCCGCTGCCCGTCGCCGACCGCGTCCTCGGGTCGTTCCAGGCCCAGATCGCCCGCCTGCCGGAGAAGGCCCGGCTGATGCTGCTGATCGCGGCGGCCGAGGGGCGCGGCCACATGGCGAGCCTGCTCGCCGCCGCCGGCACGTTCGGCGTCGGGCTCGCCGACCTGGAGGAGGCCGAGCGCGCCCGGCTGGTGGAGGTCACCGGGCGCAGCATCGCGTTCCGGCATCCGCTGATCAGGGCCGCCGCGTACCAGGGCGCGACGGCGGCGCGGCGCGTCGCCGTGCACCGGGCGCTCGCCGAGTCCGCCGACGACGTCGACTGCCGCGCGCGGCACCGCGCGTCCGCCGCCCTCGCCCCGGACGAGGACGTCGCCGCCGACCTCCAGGAGGCGGCCGAACGCGCCCGCGTCCGCGCCGGCCACGCGCCCGCGGCGGCGCTCTACCGGCAGGCGGCCGACCTGACGCCGGGCCGCTCGGCACGGGCGGCGCGCCTCGCCGCCGCCGCCTCACTGACCCTGCAGGCGGGGCGGCTCGACGAGGCGGAGGAGCTCGCCGGCCTCGCCGAGAAGTTCGGCGCCGCCGACCGGGCCGGGCTCGCCCGCGTCCACGCCGCCGTCGAGTACGAGCGCGGCGACCCGCGCGCCGCGGCCCGCATGATGGTCGACCGCGCCGCCGGAGCCGAACGCGCGGCCATGCTGCGGACCGGCGCCATGTACGGGTGGACGTCCGGTGAGCTGCCCGCCGTGCTGCGCGCGTCCGAGCTGCTGCCGGACGACCGGGCCCTCCGCGGCCTCGCGCTGCTCGCGGACGGCGACCCGGCGGGCGGCCTGCCGCTGCTCGCCGAGCACGTCGCCGCGGCGCGCGACGGCGCCGGCGACCGGCTGCGCGGCGCCCAGCTCGCACTGGTCATCGGCGCGGACGCGGCGGCGCTCGACCTGTCCGCCGCCGAGGTCGCGCACTGCCGCCGGCACGGCCTGCTCGGCGAGCTGCCGACGATCCTGCAGGTCCGGGCGCAGACGCTGATCGCGGCCGGCCGGCACGCGGACGCGGCGGCCACCGTCGCCGAGGCGATCGCGCTGGCCCGCGACACCGGCCGCCCGCACCGCGAGGGCCGCCTCGCCGCCGTCCTGGCCCGCGTCGCGGCGATCGAGGGCGACGAGCCCCGGCTCCGCGAGCTGACCGCCTCGGCCCCGCCGGGCCTGGCCGACGGCGCCCTCGCCCTCCTCGACCTGGGCCTCGGTCGCTACGACGACGCGTCGCGCCGCCTGGAGGAGATCGCACGCGGGCCGCACCGGCACGGCAACGTCCTGGCCGACGCAGACCAGGTGGAGGCCGCCGTCCGTTCAGGTGAGGCTTCGCTCGCGCGCGCGGCCTTCACCCGGGTCCGCTCCTGGGCCGAGGCAGGTGAACAGCCCTGGGCTTTGGCCGTTGCCCTGCACTGCGAGGCCCTGCTAACGGACAGCGAAGAACCGTACCTACAGGCTCTGCGCCTGCACGAGCAGTCGTCGCGCCCGTTCGAGCGCGCCCGCACGGAACTCCTCTATGGCGAGTACCTGCGCCGTGCCCGCCGACGTTCGGACGCACGTGTCCCGCTCCGCTCGGCGGCGTCCATCTTCGAACGCCTACGCGCCACCCCATGGCTGGATCGCGCGCGCGCCGAACTGCGGGCCACCGGCGAGTCCGGGCCCTCGACACCGACCGCTCCGGACCTGCTCGACCGCCTCACCCCGCAGGAACTCCAAGTCGTCCGCCTGGCGGCCTCGGGCACGAGCAGCCGCGAGATAGCCGCGCAACTCTTCCTGAGCCCCCGCACGGTCGAGTACCACCTCTACAAGGCATATCCGAAGCTCGGCATCTCGTCCCGCAAGGAACTCTCCCACCTCACCCTGGAGCCCGCCTGACCGCCTACGCCTCCCCACAGGCGACGTCGTACTGCGAGGCGCCGACGCCCCCTGGGCGCTACGACAGGGTCCGTCCAAGGAAGTCTTCTGTGAGGCGCCAGGCGCGTTCGGCGGGCTCCGGCTGGTAGAACATCGGCGCCTTTCGGTTGTGGAACGCGTGACCGCCGTCCTTCTGGACGTGGACCTCCACATTGGCTCGTCCGTCCGCGGCCTGCTCCACCCGGGCGACGTCCTCGCTGGGGATGTACGCGTCAGCACCACCGAAGTGGAACTGGACAGGAGCCTGGATGGCGTCGAGCTGGTCCAGCGCCGCAGGCACGCCCGACCCGTAGAACGACACGAGGGAATCGACCTCAGCCTGGGCGGCGAGCAGATAGGCGAGCGTCCCGCCGAAGCAGAACCCGAGGACACCGACCTTGCCGACGACCTCTGGCAAGCCCTTCAGAACGTCCAGCGCGGCCTTGGCGTCCGCCACGCCCTTCTCCCAGTCGAACTGGGACACCATCGACATCCCCTTGGGGAGAGCCTCTTCGTTGTGGACGGTCGTCCACCCGGGTTCGATTCGCCAGAACATGTCAGGGGCGGCCACCACGTACCCGAGCGCCACCAGATCCTCGGCGACGGCCTCCATGTACTCGCCCACCCCGAAGATCTCCTGGACGAGCAGAACCCCCGGCCCGCGCTCGCCCCAGACCCGCAGGTCGAACTCACCGTCCGGAACAACGACCTTCTCAGTCCGCGTCATATCAGCCGATGATGGCGTACACGGCGCTGGCGCGGGCCACGGTCGCGGAATCCACCGTCATGTCGATCTCCGCGAACGCCAGCGTCCGCCCGAGCTTCGTCACCTCGACCGCGATACGCACGTCCCGTCCCACCACGGGCCGCTGGAACGACGTGCTGAGCTGCACGGTCGTCATCGGCACGAACCCGCCCTTCGCGCCGGAGACCGCCAGGACCACCGCCGTGTCGGCCGCCGCCATCAGCGCCTGCCCCGACAGCGCACCGCCCTCCCGCGCCAGCCGGTCCGACCAAGGCAGCCGCAGCACCGCCGTCCCGTCACCCACCTCCTCCGCGACGAGGCCCAGGTCCAGCACCCAGGGCGCGAAATTGTCACGCAGGATCTCATCAGGCTTCAACGTCACCCCGACATGATGCACGCTGATGGCATGCACGAGGAGATCTTCCTGCCCGCGACCTACGCCGCCGGGGTCCCCTACGAGACCTTCCGGACGCTGCGCACCGAGTCGCCGGTCATCCGGGTCCCCGAACCCGCCGTCGGCCCCTGGCCGGCGGGCCCCGGCTACTGGGCGGTCTTCCGGCACGCCGACGTCAAACACGTCCTGCGCTCCCCGGACCTCTTCTCCTCCAACCTCGGCGCCACCCAGATCCGCGACCCCGACACGCCCGAGGATCTCGCGTTCGTCCGCGCGATGATGCTCAACCAGGACCCGCCCGACCACTCCCGCCTGCGCCGCATCGTCGCCGCCGCGTTCACCCCTCGCGCCGTCCGCGCCCTGGAGGAGACGATCGACGCGCGGGCCCGCGGCCTCGTCGCCTCCGCCCTCAACGAGGACACCGACTTCGTGGAACTCGCCGCCGACCTCCCCGTCTGGACGCTCGCGCACATCATGGGCGTCCCCGACGCCGACCGGCGCCTCCTCTACGACTGGGCGTCCCGCGTCATCGGCTACCAGGACGACGAGTACGCCGGCCTCTCCACCGCCGACGCCGCCTCCATGACCCCGATGGCCCGCAAGGCGATGGCCTACCGCCCCACCACGTCCACCCACCCGGACGGACGCCCCGTCAACCCGCGCTCCTACACGGCCCTCGCCGACATGTTCGCCTACGCCCACGCCCTGGCCGCCGAGAAACGCGCCAACCCGTCGGACGACATCATGTCCCGCATGCTGGAGGGCGGCCTCACCACCCACGAGTTCGAGAACATGTTCTTCCTCTTCGCCGTCGCCGGGAACGAGACCCTCCGCAACGGCATCCCCGGCGGCCTCCTGACCCTCCTCGACCACCCCGCCGAACTGGACCGCCTCCGCTCCGCCCCGTCCCTCCTCCCGTCCGCCGTCGAGGAGATGCTCCGCTACTGGCCCCCGGTCATGGACTTCCGCCGCACCGCCACGTCCCCCGTGACCCTCTCCGGCCAGAAGATCGACGCGGGCGACAAGGTCGTCGTCTACCACGCGTCCGCCAACCGGGACGACACCGTCTTCCCCTCCCCCGACCGCTTCGACATCACCCGCACCCCCAACGACCACGTCAGCTTCGGCTTCGGCCCCCACTTCTGCCTAGGCGCCCACCTGGCCCGCACCCAGATGCGCGCCATCTTCCGCGAACTCCTCCCCCACGACATCACCCTCACCGGCGCCCCCGTCCGCCTGGCCTCCAACTTCCAGAACGGCCTGAAGCACCTCCCCGTCCACTTGACCCCCACCCCGTAACCCCGTCGCAAACCCCCCGCCGATCTCGGTACCCTTGCGGGACGGGTCGCTAGCTCAATTGGCAGAGCTCCGGACTTTTAATCCGTAGGTTGTGGGTTCGAGTCCCACGCGACCCACCACCCCTCACCAGGGAAAACACGAGAATGCCCGGTTTGCCCACCACCCGACATGCCCCGGTTCGTCCCCGTGGCGGCTCGGTGGCGGCTCGGTGGCGGCTCGGCGGCTCGATCCGGGCCCTGCGTCGCCCCTGGTAGCGCCCCGAAACCGGGTACTCTCCACCCGCCCAAGCCGGTCATGGCGCCCACAGAACCGCCGGCCAGGGCCGCCAGAGCAGTCAGCAACGCACTTCCGCGGGCGTGAATCCGCAGGCTCGCATCCCCCCCGGGCGGCACCATCAAGCTTGCTGAAGGTCCGCTCGACGCCGACGCGTCGCCGTCCTCGGCGGGCGGCAACGGTGGAGGTGGTCTGCGGCCTTGCGTGCCCCGCAGGCGGCCAGCGCGCTCAGGTCGGCGGTGAACAGGGTGCCCGCTACCCGGCCGCCGGCCGGCGCCTGCCGCTTCTCAGCAGCCAGCTGTCGCGCGTCAGACTTAGTGGCGCAGGAGTTAGTTGGGACTCCTGCGCTGTGAAGGAGACGCATCGTGAGTCGCCCCCCCGCAGTTCTCGGTGGAGGACAAGCTGCGGATCGTGTTGTCGGTCCTGGCTGGTGAGATGACGGTCGCTGAGGCGGCTCGGCGGAACAAGACGTCGGGGACCTCGGTGGCCAAGTGGAAGGCCCAGTTCCTGGAGGGTGGGAAGCAGGGCCTGGCGTCGGCCCGGTCGTCGGGTGCCTCGGCGAGAGAGGAGCAGCTGGAGGCCGAGATCGCCGAGTTGCACACGGCGCTGGGGGAGGCGCATGTGCAGCTGCGGGTGTGGAAGAAGTCGGCCGAGGGGCGCCTGGCCCCTTCGCGGACCTCGAGGTGATCCGCCAAGACGCGGCGATGCCGGTCTCGAGGTTCTGCCAGCTGACCGGCATCCCGCGCCGCACCTACACCCGGTGGCGTGCCAAGCAGGCGGCCGGGGAGCCGTCCAAGGGACCTTGGCCCGCCCCCGTCGTGGACGAGATCGAGCCGGTGGTGGCCAAGTACGCAGCGGACTGGCCGGCCTGGGGCCACCGCAAAATTCACTGGCTGATGGCTGCGGACGGGCACGCCGCCTCGGCGTCGAGCGTCGAGCGGGCGATGCGCCGCCGGAACCTGCTCCAGCCGATCGACTACCAGAGCGAACGCCGACAGCTCGCGCAAGCGCGCAAGGCCGCGTTCGCCGATCCGCCGACCGCACCGAACCAGGTGTGGCAGCTGGACTTCTCCGAGTACGAGACCACGGCCGGTGGAATCTGGCGGCTGGCCGGGGTCACCGACTACTTCACCAAGTACGAGCACGGCTGGCACATCGCCCCGACCTGCACCGGCGCCGACGCCATCGCCGCGGTGCGGATCGCCATCAGCGAGGCCGAGCACCTGGCCGGACGCCCGCTCGCCCAAGCCCTGACCGACCCGCGGACAGGCGAGATCGTCAAGATCAAGCTGGTCACCGACAACGGCAGCGCGTTCAAGGGCGCCGCATTCGCCCGCTTCATCGCCGGCCGGACCGAGTTCGTCCACATCCGCACCCGCCGCCGCTCACCGGGCCAGAACGGCGTCCGTGAACGCGCATTCGGGTCATTGAAGTACGAGCACCTGTACCGGATCGAGATCGACGACCTGCCCGCCCTGGCCCGCGAGACCGAGACCTACCGGCAGATCTTCAACCACGTCCGACCCCACCAGGCCCTCAGCGGCCACCGACCGATCGAGATCTACACCGACCCGAGCCTGCACCCCCAACTTTCAGACCCGGGTTTCTGAGCCAACAACTTGACGCGGGACACCCGACGACCAACACCGACTCGAGGCTCTCTGCGGCGCCTGCCCGCAGCTGAGCGCCCTGCGCACACACGTCCGGCACTTCGCCGAGATGATGACGAACCGCACCGGCCAGCACCTCGAAGCGTGGATGGTCGGCGTGCTCGACGATGACCTGCCCGAGTTGCACTCGTTCGTCACCGGCCTTCGCCGTGACCAGGATGCCGTCACCGCCGAGCTGACCTTGCCCTACAGCTCCGGACCGGTCGTGGGCAACGTCAACCGCATCAAAATGATCAAGAGGCAGATGTATGGCCGGGCAAGCTTCGACCTTCTGCGCAAACGAATCCTCCTGACCAGCTGACAGCCCGATCACGGAATGTGTGCCAGAGCCAGGATTCGCCCGTCGTTGACATGATCGTGCTCACCGAACAGAAGAGCGCGTCCGGCCAAAGGCGGCTAACCAGGGTTAATTAGTGTTGGCGGGTGTGGTGGTGAAGGTGAGGCCTGTGGTGAGGCAGCCGTCGATTACGTCGGGGTGGTGCTGGATCACTTTGAGGCGGTGCTTGATCATGTCGGTGAGGTGGTCGAGGTCGGTGGCCAGGAAGTTGGCCATGGAGCGTTTCAGCAGGGACCACACGCTCTCGGCGGGGTTGAGTTCGGGTGCGTAGGCCGGCAGGTAGAACACCGTCAGCCAGTCGGCGTGGGCGTCAAGGAACGCCCGCATCGACCGTGAATGGTGGATGCCCGGGTTGTCCCAGACCAGCACGATCTTCCCGCCGGGTAACTGCTGGTGGGCGGCCTGCAGCATGCTCTTGTACTCGCCCAGGGTGAAGGCGGCGCGTTCGCCTTTGCGGCGGCGGTAGTGGTGCAGCCGGTAGATCAGCCGTGGCCGATCCCCGGGCCGGTAGCAGACGATCCCGGCCACCGACACCCGGCCGCCGTGGTCGCCGCCGTGCACCCTCACCTGCGGCCGGTGTCCCCGCCGGCTCCAGGAACGTCCTTGGGGCGGCCTGAGCCCCTGACCGGTCTCGTCCTCGAAACAGATCCCAGGCGCCCAGGTCGCCCGCGGTGCTTCCACCTGCGGCCACACCTGCCGCTTCCACACCTGCACGGCCTGGTCGTCGCGTTCGATCGCGCGGCGTCCGGGAACCTGCACCGACCAGCCGTTACGGCGCAGCAGCAACGACACCCCGGGCAGGGTGTAGTCGATCCCGAACAGAGCCTTGATCAGCGCGGCCACCCGGCCCAGCGTCCACCGCTGGTCATCGGCATACCCGTGCGCGGCCGGACCGCGGTTCAACTCGGCCTCCAACCGCGCGAACGCCGCATCGTCCAGCCGCGGCCGCCGGTGCGGACCCCTGGACCGCAACGCCTCGACCCCACCCCGGCGCCAGGCCTGCCGCCACCTCTCCACCTGCCGCAGCCCAACCCGCAACTGCGCGGCGATCCACGCGTTGGGCCGGCCCTCACCGAACCACTCCGCGGCCTGCAGCCGCACCTGTTCTCGCCGCTCACGGCCCGCGTCGGTCATCCCGCCGCCCTGGGGGTATCTGGCCATACCACCGGCATACGCCCACCCGACAGGCCCGTCCACTCACCCAACCGCCATGACCCATTAACCCTGGTTAGCGCTTCTCATCGCCCCTCCCGCACTCAGGAGTTCCTGAAGTGAGATAACGCCGCGTCTCCAGAACCTCGAGGCGCAGGCTCCTCCATGACCGCCCGACACCAAATCACTTCCAAGTATTTACCCGCTCATGCAGCACGCGAACACTCACCACTATCTCCAAAGTGTCATATAGATCACTCGAGCAACCCCCCAACAAGGCCAAGCCCGCCACAAAGGGGAATATGCACATCTGATTGCATCGCATCCCAAACGCACCTCATCCCGCAAATGCACGACAGCCTCGGATCGTGCCGCATATCAATGTTTGCGAGGCTTCGCCCCAAGCCGGGTCGAATTGTCAACAGTTACATGAGATAACGCAGACACGCCAGCAACTGTAGATGACGGACTGTTGCATCTGCCGGGCGCAATCATCAGTGAACTATGAATGCCTCTGCACTGGTCGCCCCCGACGAGTTCCCTCTGGACTTCGATGTCCCAGTTCCGTTGTGCCATGCCTCGATCGAGCTGTCCGACAGCGAACTTGCCGAACTGGTCCGCCGCCCCTGGCGCCACGACCGGCTGCGTCTGATCAACGGCCCGGAACCGGTCCTGCACTGCACTCACGAGCACCAACATCCCGGAAGGCACGTCGCCTTCGGTGCGGAGAGTGGCAGGTTCATCGTCTGGGTGGCCTGGGACGCCTACCGCAGCAGCCGCATCTTCCTCGCCGGCTACTGCCAACACCAGTCTCGCTCAGGTGGCCTCTGCGTCCTGCCAGACCGGCATGCTGGCCGCCACGCCATCGGCGGCGGGAGCTGAGCACACGATCTACCAGAGGCGTGGCTGTCAGCATCGACCGACGGTGTGAGACGTCAAGCGTGGCACGAGAGCTGATACCGATCTTCAACACCGTGACCAAATAGCACGCCCATGCACGGCGAACCATGGCGTTCCGATGATGGGGCCGAGGGTGCCCGCCCTCCCGACATCGCCGGACGATCCGGGCCTGGGCCGGCGGGTACGCCTCATCGAGCCCGTAACCGCCGAGGCGACACGCGCTCGGGGAGCCGCCGTACGACCTCCCGCGTCCGCACCTGGTGGGCCTGATCCGGTTATCGGCTGACGCGCCTGGTACGGCCGTCGATACCGGACGACATGACTCTCGAAGTCGCCCCGACGCGGGTCGGCGCATCGGTCGCGAGCCCCGCCGCCGCCCCCTGGCCCGCGAGCCGGTCGAACCACGACGGAGCCGGCAAGGACCTCACCGAGCTGATCAAGACGGGTCTTCCTGATGAACTCAAGCGCCGCAACGTCCATCGGCAGATCAAGGGGATCGCCGATTTCGTCACCGAGCGGCTCCTCAAATTCGCCGGCCACGAGTTCCGCAGCTTGGCCGGAGGCGACCGCGAGGCCGCGCTGCACCAGGCTGTTTCACACTCGAGTGCGCCGATCTCTCGGACGACGCATGGTTCGCCGTCGGCATGGACCCGGTGAAACTGTCGCGGGGGCCTTCGCTCCCGCTTGTCCCCCGGAGGTCGCGGTGGACGACCCGGTGTGGCTGACATCTGAAGCCACAGTCTTCTCGATCTCTGCCTGGATAACGGTCGCCGCACAAGGTGGGCGAGAACAGGCGCAACCGGACCTACGGGAAGACCACGCGTCTGGTCGACCGCCGGAGAGCCGATGTACCTGCGGTCGGCCGTGACTGATCTCAGGATCCGAACAGTGGTTGCTGTCCGGCCCCGGGTTCCCGGAACTGCCTGCGTCGCATCCTGGTGGCGAGGTTCTTGTCGTACCCGCGGGCGTGATTGCGTTTGTGTCGCTCCCTGACTGTCTCGCGCGGCGGGGCCGTGGCCCGATCCACGACGATGGACACCGACATTCCTTCATCCGCCCGCTCCTCGCCGAGCGTCCTCAGTTCGTCGAGTGTGGTGCCCACCGTGCCGACGAGCCCGTTCTTTACAAGCGCGGTGAACTCGGTGTTCCCCAGGTATCGGTCGACGTAGCCGTATCCGAGGCGTGTGCCCCCGCCCGTGCCCCGCGTCGCATCGTCCTCCAGCAGAAGCCGCACGTACGGCACCGGCAGATACATGCCTGGCGCCGGACCTGGGTCGACTGTTTCCTCCAGTGGCCAGTAGGCAAGTTTGACGAAACAGGGGTCCGAACCCAGCCGCCACTCGTGAGGCGCCTGCGGGGTTCTGCTCAACTCGGCGACCTGCTCGAGACGGTCGAGTTGCCCGCGCAGCTGCTGATCCACATAGATCCACCGAGTGCCTGCGTCAGGAGGAAGCCGTTTGGCTTGCACGAGAATGAAGCTTTGGGTGGCCTCGTGGTAGTAGATCAGGTCCGCGCCGAGCCGGGCTTCTACTGGTGTTGCGTTGATGTTCGCTACCTCGATCCGGCTCCCGAGGTGTTCGAAGACCTGGATATCGCAGCGGAAGGATGCCCCGGTGGCGTGTCTTCCGGAGGGCCATCCCGCTTCAGTGAACACATCGTCACCGAACTGGATGTGACGCGCGTCGTTCTCGATCAGTCCCTGTTCGAAGGGTTCCGTGATCAGTCCCGCCAGATGGGGGGCGTTGGGGTCGCTTGGACGTCGCCAGGCCGCGAGCCGTGACGGAGGGATGTTACCGATGGACAGTCCCAGCCGGGTCATGTCGTACTGCTCTTGCCAAGCACGGTCCGCAACTCGTCGAGGGTCGAACGGGTCGGGCGCGGCCGCCTCTCCGAGGAAGTCGAGTGTCCTGCGCAGCAGCTTGTCCTGTTGCGCAAGAGCCTTCAGCAAGGCTTCCGATGCCTCCTCTCCGAGCACGGTGACCTCGCCTGAGAGTGCGCGCGTTACTGCATGCCGTACGCGATGCGGCACCTTGTCGAGGAACGAGCGCATAATGACCTGGATCGGACACTCCCGCACCAGTTCGACGGTGATCCGGGAATCGACGGCCGCAACCTTCTCCCCTCGGGGCCGCCGCACGACTCCCAGCCAGAGCAGCGGACACGGGTCGGTCTCGGCCGAACTTCGCGTGACGAGCAAGGTGATCTGGGGTGTCCGATCGCGAGGAAGGGAAGCGGCGGCGACCGTCTTCGTGAAGGACTGCTTGATCCGTAAGTCCGTATCGATGCGGTCCAGTTCCTCGGCGGTGAGCGCTATGACGTAAACCATGCACGGAGCGTACGTGGATCACCGCTCACCCGTCGTCCCGCACCCCGGCCTGCCACCGCTTCAGCAGGAGCTTGTGGTCGGTGTAGCGGGGCGCCGCAGATCCAGCAGATGCGGCACCTGGCGACCGCCTGCGCGGGCCTGTCCGGTAGATCTTGGCGTTTGGCTGAGGTCGATCTTTGGGTGTGGGTTGATGGTGTGTCGTGGTGCGACGGCATGAATTGACCGATGCGGCGTGGCGGCGGATCGAGCCGCTTTTGCCCGCGCAGCCCGCTCGGGGCGGCCGGTGGGCCGATCACCGCGCGGTCTTGAACGGGATCTTGTGGAAGCTGGCCACCGGTGCTCCGTGGCGGGACCTGCCCGACCGGTACGGCAAGTGGAAGACGGTCTATGAGCGGTACCGGCGGTGGGCCGCCGACGGCACCTTCGACCGCATCCTCACCCACGTGCAGGTCCACGACGACTCGGTCGGGCGGATCGACTGGACCGTCAGCTTCGACTCCACCATCGTGCGCGCCCATCAGCACGCCGCCGGTGCCCGCAAAAAGGGGAACCGGGCGGGACGAACCCGACATCAAAGAGCAATCAGGCGCTTGGGCGGTCCCGGGGCGGGTTGACCACCAAGGTCCACCTGGCCGTCGACGGGCGCGGAATGCCGCTGTCGATTGTGGTCACCGCCGGCAACGTCAACGACTGCACCGCCTTCCCCGACGTCCTCGCGGGGATTCGGGTGCCGCGGCTGGGGCGGGGGCGGCCGCGGTGCCGGCCGGACCGGGTGATCGCAGACAAGGCCTACAGTTCGGCGGCGATCCGCAGGACCCTGCGGGAGCGGGGCATCGCCGTCACCATTCCCCAACGCGCCGACCAGAAGGCCGGACGCGCCCGCCGCGGCCCGCGCGGCGGGCGCCCACCAGTGTTCGACCCGGCCCTCTACCGGCGCCGCAACGTGGTCGAACGCTGCATCGGCCGCCTCAAGCAATGGCGCGGCATCGCCACCCGGTTCGACAAACTCGCCCGCAATTGCCTCGCAGGAATCGTCCTGGTCACAGCCCTGCTCTGGATCAACTCATGATCCACCGGACACGCCCTAGTACTTGGAGGCTCGCCGGGCGCACGCCGGGCATCGTCAACTACTGACACAGCCGCATGCACCGCGCGAGCGGGCGCTGTGGCGGACGCTGCACGAGACCGCCACCCGCGCCGCGTCGTGCCGCCTGCGCGCATGGCTTGCGTGCGCCGTGGTTGGTGCCCCGGGACCACCTCCTGGGCCGGTGGCACCAGGGTTAACGGCTGGTGATCCACCACCAGGCCAGGCTGACCAGGGCAGTCCCGGCGGCGGTACCGAGCGCGTAGGCAAGGCCGCGTACCGCGGCGAACATCGCAGTGTGTGCCAGCCGGCGCAAGGTCTGTGTGAGCTTACGGCGGCTCAGGTTCTTCGGCTGGTCGGCCGCGTGGGGAGCGGTCGGCCTGGTGACTGGGTGGGTCGGCGACATGGTGACAGCTCCTGGGATAACGCGAGATTGTTGCCCCTACACCCGCAGGGTGTAGATGGCCGACCCTCTCGATTGCCTCACCAAAACGCCCTCCAGCACCCCGCAGAAAATCTTGGAACTGTGTGAGGCAAAGTCCGGCGACCGTCATCTACAGCGTGTGCAGTACGGCCATCCGGGCCACGCACCCCTATTGGAGGAGTCGATGGGGCGAGCCGAGGAGGCTGGGGAGCCACCACGGCCCGACTCACCGCAAGTACAACTCGAGTGCGGACGGCCGGATCAGGCCAACGTCCCCGCCCAACCATCCTCATCGCAGCAGCCAGGCGCCAACGCTGCGCAGGTCGATCGGGGCGAGACGCAGCCGGTGACCGATGAGCAGATTGATCAGCTGGAGGCAGCTCTCATTGAGGACGACTTCGCCGGGCCGCAGAACCAGTTGGCCGTCGAACGAGCCCGGCGGCGGCTGGCCGACCAGCGTTACGTCGAGGAGATGGAAGCCGAGAAGTTCACCGGGCCAGCCACCGAGATCTGGAAGGCCGAAGCAGCCGCTTACGGGCTGGCGGTCATGATGGGGTGGACTCGCACCGGGCAGATCGTGCAGGAGTGCAAGGCCAAAGGGCGGCCAATCTTCTTGGCCGAGTTCGGGCCTGGCCGATGGAGCCGTGAAGATCGCCTGGAGTTGGCAGGCGAGACCGTCAGCAAGGCGTTGGCCTACTTCATCAACGACGTGCTGGCCCATGGCCGTTGGGATCACCGAAAGGGCGCCAGCCTGAAGACCTTCTTCATCGGCGCCTGCCTGTTCCAGTTCCCCAACGTCTACAACGCCTGGGCGCGCGGACAGAACCGCTGGGGGCGGACCTGCGATGTGTCGGTCTCCCCAGACGAAGTAGAGGTGACGGCTCCACCTGCCCAGGTGAGGTGGGACGACCCCACCAGCGACGAAGGGACTCGGCGTGCGCTTCGACGGCATGCCCTCGATCTCATCGCCGATCCGGTCACCCGTTCGGCTGTCGCCTTGATCATGCGCGGACTGTCGATCAACGAGGCAGCGCGGACTGTCGGGCTGAAGGAGAAGACGTTGCGAACCCGTCTTGCGCGGCTCAAGGGCGTCGGTGTCACCACACGGGGAAAGGCGGACTGAGCACAATGACCCGTACTGACCACTCCGCCGCGGCACGACAGCAGGCCGATGCCGTCCCCACCTTTTGCGTTGGAGGGGATCTTGTGATCGCGGGCTCCGCCAGCAACCGTAGCCAGGCGCCAGGGGAGGGCGATGACCTGGTTCTCGTCTTGTGGCGTCGGCTTCGAGGCCGAGTCCCTCACTTTCCTCCCACTGTGCTTGATCGTCTGCTGGCTGATGTGTGGTCTGGTCAAAGAGTCGAGCCCGCTGACATTCGAGCCCGGTTGGAGACCGCAGCCGCCGCCGCGGACGAGCCGGAGGAATGGGCGGCGACCCTGGCCGACGAGCGACAGCGAGAGCTCCTGAGCGAAGTGCTACAGAGTCTGGTCTTGGTTGAGAGTTCGTCTCTGGGCACAGCTTCCGCTCGCCAACTCCGGGATCTCCCCGACAGCGACGACGTGGTTAGGGTCATGGCCACCGCCCGCCCCACCTCTCCTGCGGCTAGCCGTCCCCGGCAGGAACGTGCGCCTACGACGCTGGCGGGGAGGGGGACGGATGATTTCGGGCTGTCCGAGGACGAGATTCGGCTGCTGGCGCAGATCGCCTCAGGCGTTACCGCCGATGTCGCCGCCCAGAAGCTGGAGCTGTCCGTCCGGACTCTACGGCGGCGACTCCGCAGCATCTGCGATCTTCTTGGGGTCACCACCCCAATCGAGGCGGTTGTCTGGGCAGCCCGACGCCATCTCATTTAGCAACAGATCAACGCTGCGGGCGCCGAAATTGTCATCCACGCAGGTGAGAGCACATGCGGCTGGTGATCAAGCAGCGGGTGCAGTCCCTACTGGTTGTTCAGCTCCAAATGGGAGCGTTAGTGGTGCTTGCCCCGGCATGATGGCCGGCTGTGCTGTTGCGATTGGCGTACCTGACGGTGGCGAACACCTTCACGGTCCTGCGTCTGCTTCCGGTGAGCGATCGGGGCAAGAACACCGAGATCCTCGTACTGCGGCATCAGATCGCAGTGCTGGAACGTCAGTTGAGCGGTCAGAAGGTGCGGTTCACCGCACCGGACCGGGCGTTCCTGGCGGCACTGCCGCACCGTCTGACGCCCGAGGCGCTACGCCGGATGCGGCTGCTGATACGTCCGGACACCGTGCTGCGTTGGCACCGCGACCTCGTTCGTCGTCGGCACGCTGCCCGGTCCAGGCCGAAACGACCAGGCCGACCGCCGACGGTGCGTTCCATCCGCGTCCTGGTGCTGCGCCTGGTCCGCGAGAACCCGAGTTGGGGATATCGACAAGTGCACGGCGAACTGCTCGTACTCGGCGTGAAGGTCGCCGCCTCCACCGTGTGGGAGATTCTCAAGGACGCCGGGATCGACCCGGCACCCGAACGAGCCGCCGACACGTGGGCCGACTTCCTGCGCTCCCAGGCCGACGCCCTACTGGCCTGCGACTTCCTGGAGACCGTCACCCTCACAGGTGCACGGTTGTACGTGCTGGCCGTGATCGAGCACCGAACCCGCCGGATCCATATCCTGGGCGCGACCACTCATCCAACGCCCGCATGGGTGACGTAGGCCGCCAGGAACCTCGTCATGGACCTGGAAGACGCCGGGTGCCGGGCACGGTGGCTGATCCGTGATCGCGACGGCAAGTTCCCCGACCTGTTCGATACCGTTCTGGCTGACGCAGGCATCAAGATCGTCCTCACCGGCGTCCGGATGCCGAGAATGAATTCGATCATGGAACGGTGGGTTCAGACCTGCCGCCGTGAACTCCTGGACCGGACCTTGATCTGGAACCAACGCCACCTGCTACACGCACTGCGGGAGTTCGAATCCTTCTACAACGCCCACCGCCCCCACCGCAGATTGACTGGCGCACCGCTACGGCCGGCCCCCGAACCGCTCACCGAACCAAGCCAACTCGAGCAGCTTCACATCCTCCGACGCGACCGACTCGGCGGCATCCTCCACGAGTACGAACATGCCGCATGACCTGCACGGACATAATAATCGGCACCCACAAGGCCGAGACCGACGTCGCGGACATGGTGAGCTGGTTGCGCAGCAACCACGGACGTGAACTGTCCTACGCTGGCATTGCGTCCGGTGTCGGCATGAAGAACAGCCACCGGCTGCGGCGGGCCGCCCGGTCGTCCGCGTGGTCGCGTCCGACCGGGCGACCGGCTGGAGCGGTTCATTCCCCGGGCCGCCACCGCGGCGGCGTGTTCACCGAAGCCGCTCCAGCCAAGACGCGCCCTCCCGGACAGCAGCTCCGACGTCAGGCCCGTGTCTCGCCCGGCCTCTGGCCCGGTCCCGGACCCGCCGCCTCTGGCGACCGCTCCCCAAGGACGATCACGTAGGGAGATCGACAAGGGTCTTCAACCCCGGGTCCTCGGGGAGGTGCGCGCCTCCTGACGGACCGGCCCGATCACCCCGTGCGCTTCTCGGAACGACGAGGGGGGATCAGGGGCAGACCTTCCTGTAATCGAGTCCGTGGGGGGCATACTGGCTCCATTCCTGGCGGGTCAGAGTACGCCCCATCGCTGTGCAGACGGAGCTGGTGAGCTCCCTGTCCTCCGGCATCCCCGCATCCCACAGCCGCACGGTGTTGTCGGCGCTGCTGGTGGCCAGGGTGCGGCCATCGGGACTGAACGCCACCGAGAGCACGGGGCTGGTGTGGCCGGTGAAGGGTTGGCCGATCGGCTTGCGGGTGCCCACGTCCCACAGCCGCACAGTCTTGTCGACGCTGCCGGTGGCCAGGGTACGGCCATCGGGACTGAACACCACCGAACCCACGTCGCTGGCGTGGCCGGTGAAGGGTTGGCCGATCGGCTTGCGGGTGCCCACGTCCCACAGCCGCACAGTCTTGTCGACGCTGCCGGTGGCCAGGGTACGGCCATCGGGACTGAACACCACCGAACCCACGTCGTCGGTGTGGCCGATGAGGGGTTGGCCAAGCTGCTTGCGGGTGCCCACGTCCCACAACTGCACGGTGCTGTTCTCGCTGCCGCCGGTGGCCAGGGTGCGGCCATCGGGACTGAACACGACCGACTTCACATCGCTGGCGTGGCCGATGAGGGGTTGGCCGATCGGCTTACGGGTGCGGGTATCCCACAGCCGCACGATGTTTTGGTCGCTGCCGGTGGCCAGGGTATGACCGTCGGGGCTGAACGCCACCGAGTACACGAAGAGGGTACCGTCGGTGCGGAGCTGGCCGATCGGCTTACGGGTGCGGGTATCCCACAGCCGCACAGTCTGGTCGCCGCCGCCGGTGGCCAGGGTACGGCCATCGGGACTGAACACCACCGAGTACTCAAAGTCGGTACCGTCGGTGCGGAGCTGGCCGATCGGCCGACGGATGCGGGTATCCCACAGCCGCACAGTCTGGTCGCCGCCGCCGGTGGCCAGGGTACGGCCGTCAGGACTGAACACCACCGAGACCACACCCCGGCGGTGTGGCCGGTGAGGGGTTGGCCAAGCTGCTTGCGGGTGCCCACGTCCCACAACCGCACGGTGCTGTCGTCGCTGCCAGTGGCCAGAGTGCGGCCATCGGGACCGAACACCACCGAGAGCACGGGGCCGGTATGGCCGGTGAAGGGTTGGCCAAGCTGCTTGCGGGTGCCCACGTCCCACAACCGCACGGTCTTGTCGCCGCTGCCGGTGGCCAGAGTATGACCGTCGGGACTGAACGCCACCGATCTCACGTCGTAGATGTGGTCGGTGAGCGGTTGGCCGAGTTGCATGTGTGTGCCCACGTCCCACAGCCGCACGGTGCTGTCGCCGTCGCTGCCGCTGGTGGCCAGGGTGCGGCCGTCAGGACTGAACACCACCGAGACCACCCCGGCGGTGTGGCCGGTGAGGGGTTGGCCAAGCTGCTTGCGGGTGCCCACGTCCCACAACCGCACGGTGCTGTCGTCGCTGCCAGTGGCCAGAGTGCGGCCATCGGGACCGAACACCACCGAGACCACCTCGGCGGTGTGGCCGGTGAGGGGTTGGCCAAGCTGCTTGCGGGTGCCCACGTCCCACAACCGCACAGTCTTGTCGAAGCTGCCAGTGGCCAGGGTGCGGCCATCGGGACTGAACGCCACCGATCTCACCCAGCCGTCGTGGCCGGTGAGGGGTCGGCCGAGCTGCTTGCGGGTGCCCACGTCCCACAGCCGCACGGTCTTGTCGCCGCTGCCGGTGGCCAGGGTATGACCGTCGGGGCTAAACGCCACCGATAGCACGATGTTGGTGTGGCCGTGGAGGATGCCACGTTCTGGGTTGGCCAGGACGTCAAGGAGGCGAGCGCGGTTTTCGGGGGTTTTCTGGATGTCCCGGGACGCTACGGCGAGAAGTCCCGCTATCGCCGGGTCGGCGGCCTGTTCGCTTTGCATGAGGAGCTGGCTAGAGACGGCGGAGTCGCGTTGCTGGTCGGCGGTGCGTTGGGCTTGGAGGGCCCATCCGGTGGCGGTCAGGGACAGCAGGGTGGTGACGGCCAGCACCAGTGCGATGGCGCGGGTGCGGCGGGTGCGGGTGGTCTGAGCGCGGGTGGAGGCGTCCAGGAAGGCGCGTTCGGTTCGGTTGGGGTGGGGCGGGTGTCCAGCGCCGGCCCAGTGCACGGCTTGGTCGAGGGTGGCGCCGGTGAGTAGGTCGCCGCGGCGGCGGCCGTTGGTGTCCCAGGTGCGGGCGGCGTGGCGGGTCCGGTGGTGGACGGCCAGGTCCGGGCGGTAGTGGTCGAGCCAGTCGCCCAGCCGGGGCCAGGCCCGCGGCAGCGCCGGCCGGGTCACCGCGACCTGTTCGCCAAATCCCGCGTCCGGCTGCTGCCTGGTGGGGCCGGGGTCCTGGCCGGTGGTGACGGCCAGCAGCGGTGTGAAGGCATCGACCACCCGCCGCAGCGCCTCCGCCTCGGCGGGGGTGTGGCGGTCGAACAGTTCCGTGGCCGGCACCGGGCGCAGGGACCACCCTCCCGCCTCGGCGGGCACCAGGCACCGCAAGAACACCTCAGGGACCAGACGCTGGTCCTCGGGCGGCAAGGCGCCATAGATGTCCTCGGCGAGTTTGCCCAGTGCCGGGTCGCCCGGCTCCCAACCAGTGTGCGGGACGGCCTGCACCGACCCCAGCCCCATCAGGTCGTCCAGGCCGGTGCCCTGGTGGGGGTCGCCCGTCAGGGCCGTCAGGATCGCCCGCGCCGGCGGGCGCCGCAGCGGGTCCTTGTCCAACGCCGCGGCCACCAGGCCCCGCAACGGCCCGGGCAGCACCGACAGGTCGGGATGGCAGCTGCGGACCTGGTGGGCGATCTGCGGCAGATCACTGCCGGTGAAGGCGTGCCGGCCGGTGGCGGCGAACACCATGATCGCGCCCCAGGCGAACACATCGGCCTCAGCCCCGGCCCGCCGCCCGGCATACACTTCCGGCGGCATGTACCGCAGCGTCCCCGCCAGCCCGCCCGCCTGGGTCGCCGACTGGGTGTCCACCGTCCGCGCGATCCCGAAATCGATCAACCGGGGACCATCGGGCCCCAGCATCACGTTGCCGGGCTTGAGATCGCGGTGCACGACCCGGGCCTGGTGGATCGCCGTCAACGCCGTGGCGATACCGATCCCCAGGCGGTGCAGCTCGTCCCCGCCGAACTGGCGCGGCCCGCGCCCGCCGCCCCCTGCCACGGCGGCCTGCAAACTCACGCCGTCGATGTACTCGCTGACGATGTAGGGCCGCGGCGGCTTCAGGTGTACCTGCACGATCCGCGCCGTGCAGAACGGGGCGACCCGCTGCGCCGCCCGTGCCTCGGCCGCCATCTGCTCCAGCTCCTGCGGCGAACCAGCCGCGGAGTGCAGCACCTTCATCGCCACCCGCGCCCCCTCGGGCCCGTACGCCTCATACACCACCCCCTGCCCGCCCGCACCCAACCGCCCCGCCAGCCAGAACTCCCCGATCCGCTCCGGATCCCCCGGCACCAACTGATCCACCAACTCCACCGACTCCCTTCCCCGGCCCGACCGGCACCCATCTGGCCACCGGCCGCGCACCCACAGCAACAGTGGTTGTGACGCCCCCTAAACAAGGGAAGTTCGCCACAGAACCACCCCAAGGGAGAAACGCAACGAGCAGGGCGGGAAGGCATCTCGAATGCAGCGTCCGGAAACTCGGCTCGGAAGATATGGAGGAAGTAGCCGACATGGTCGCTGGCCAGTTTCAACCTCCGGTGACGTTGCCTCGCGGGCTGATGCGCAGCGCCTTCGTGATCGTGCACTGGATACAGGTCGCGGGCTGCGGTATGAAGGTGCTGGTCGAGCAGAAGGCCTTGTAGCTTGGCGATTTCTCGTTTCTTGAGCGCGATAGTTGTCGCGCGATGCGGCTACTCTAGACGGTCGGCCACCTTCCAGTTCTCGGCCGTTAACGTCTGGACCTGCCGTTTAAGGGTGGCGTTCACCGTTGCCAAGCGCTGGACCGCCTCAGCGGGCAGGGCAAGTTCCAGGTCGCGGATCTTGCCAAGTAGTTCGCCGATGCGTTTGCGCTGGCTCTGGATATCGGCGACCGCCTACCTCAATCCGTCCTCAGCGTTTAGCCCCAGTTCCCGGCGGTGTCATAGCGTCGTAGCAACATCCGAGGTGGCGGGGGTTGCTGGTGGCGAGACGTCAGCCGTTGACTGTCGAGGAACGTGAGGTCGCCGTCATCGACCCCGAAGACGAGTACCAGCGGCTGTGCGAACACGTCGCCGGCACCCACATCGCGCTCGGCGCCCCCGGTCTGTGCTTCAACCCCTTCGATCTACCTGAGGGGCAGGGCGCCGACACCCTCATCCGGCGGGCGCTGTTCCTGCAGACCCTCATCGCGGCGATGCTCGCCGAGCCGCTCACACCGGCGGCGCGGGCGGTGCTGGACCGCGCGGTCCTGGCCGCCTACCGGGCGCGCGGCATCGGCTCCGACCCCCGCACCTGGGCGCGTCCCGCCCCCGTCCTGGCCGACCTCACCGCCCAACTCGACCACGTCGCCGGATCGCAGGCGCCGGAGGCGGGCACGGCGGCCGATCTGTCGGCGCGGCTCACCCCCTACACCACCGGCTCCTACCGGAACCTTTTCGCCGGACCCACCACCACCCGCCCCACCGGGCACCTGGTGCTGTTCTCGCTGCGGGACCTACCCGACGAGGTCCGCCCAGTCGGGATGCTCCTCGCACTGGACACGATCTGGCGCGCCGCCGCCAACCCGCAGGCTCGGCACCGCCGCCTGGTCGTGGTCGACGAAGCCTGGACGCTCATGCGCGAAGACGAGGGCGCCCGGTTCCTGTACCGGCTGGCCAAGTCCGCCCGCAAACACTGGGCCGGCCTCGCCGTGGTCACCCAGGACGCCGGAGACCTGCTCTCCACCGATCTGGGCCGAGCAGTGATCGCCAACTCCGCCACAGATCCTGCTCCGCCAAGCACCCCAGGCCATCGACCAGATCACCGACGCCTTCGACCTCACCGACGGCGAGAAGACCTTCCTTCTCGCAGCCGACCGCGGCCACGGCCTGCTGTGCGGAACCGGCACCGGGTCCGACCGGGCCGCCTTCGCCGCCATCGCCAGCCCGCGCGAGCACCGGCTCGTCACCACCGACCCCGCCGAACTCGCCACCCGCACCCAAACCCACACCGCAGCCACGGAGGCCGGCCACCAATGACCCGCACGCCCCTGCTCCACGACACCGCTCTGTTCCAGAACACCGCCGGCGGCACGGGCCTGTACGGGATCCTGTACCGCTCGATTATTGAGTTAGGTGGCATGAGCTGGGGTTATGCGGCGTGGCGGTATTCGTTGATCACGCCGGTGACGACGGGTCTTCGCCGGATGGATCGCAGGTCGTTGAGTTCAGCCGGGGTCCTGATGGGCTGGCATTCGGCATCTGGAGGTCGTTGCCGGCGGGCCTGGTGTGGCCGGTGGCCGTTGTAGTGCTCCAGGTACTCGCCGAGCACCAAGGCCAGGTGCCGCTCCCCCAGGATCAACACCCGGTCCAGCAACTCACGGCGAAGGGTTCCGATCACGCGCTCACAGATCGCATTCATCCGCGGCGTCCGCGGCAAGGTCCTGACGACCCGGAGCCCTTCAACCTTGAACACTTCATCGAACGCGGCGGTGAAGATCGGATCGCGGTCGTGGATCAAAAACCGCAGCGCGCCGATACGACCCTCCAACTCCATGGCCAGGTTGCGGGGCCTGCTGGACCGCCCACGCCCCCGTCGGGCACGCGGTCACCCCGGCCAGATGCACCCTGCGGGTGCCGTGCTCGATGAACACCAGCACGCACAACCGCTTGAGCAGCACCGTCTCCACCACCAGGAAGTCACACGCGATGATCGCGTGAGCCTGGGCGATCAGGAACTGCCGCCAGCTCGGCCCCTCCCGCCGCGGTGCCGGGTCGATGCCAGCGGCTCGTAGGACTTCCCACACTGTGGAGGCGGCGATCGCGTGACCGAGCCGGGCCAGCTCGCCCTGGATTCTTCTATGGCCCCAGGTTGGATTCTCGCGCGCCAACCGCACGATCAGCGTCTTGATCGAAACACCGGTGGGTGGACGTCCCGGCCGGCGCCGGTCAGTGTAAGTCCATTTGCGGGCGACCAGGTGGCGGTGCCAGCGAAGGATCGTGGCCGGGGTGACCGGGAAGATCTCCGCCCACCGGCGGCGGTGAACCAGCCGGGACAACGCCGCCAACCACAGCCGGTCGCCGTGATCCCACCGCGGCCGACCGCCCAGCTGACGACGCAGCACCTGGTTCTCATGCCGCAGCACAAGCAACTCGACGTCCTTGGACGGATCCGACCGAACCAGCACCGCCAACAAGCCGAACAGGCACCTCACCAACCGGTACAGCAGCGACAGCAGCACCTCGAGATGGTCCCAGCCAGATACGTGATCCCGCAGCGAGACCCCAGGTCACAGCATGAATCGAGCTTCCGAGCGGCACACGTCAGTAGGAGTAGCCGGCGAACTGCCCCGGTATCCGCTTGACGTCGATTGCGGCCTTCGGGCAGACGGTTCGCCAGGACTGCTGCAGTCGATCGAGTTCCTCGGAGTCCATCCCCGCCGGTCGGCTGATGAACCGCAAGCCCGCGATCTGGAGCCGCAGCGTCGCCATCCCCGCGCCGCCGAGCTGCTGCCGATCTTCGAGGTCGTCGTAGCAATGGCCCCGGTGGGTGATGTGCACGTTGGTCGCCATGCGGGGGTCGTGATCAGTGGTCCGCCCGCTGACATGGTGCATGCGGATGCAGCGGAGGACGTCGTCAGCGACGGTCACCCGCACCAAGCGCCGCCGGTCCCGCAGCCAGTGAAGGGTGGCCCAGATCGCGTAGGCCAGCGCTCCGCAGAACGCGGCGACGGCGAAGACACGCACGCCGCCCAGCCAAAGCAGGCCGCCGAAGCCGGCGAGTGCAGCCGCCGCCACGACATGGCGCAGCCAGCGCAAGCCCCAGCCGCTTCGGTCGACGGCCTCCCAGAGCAGATCGTCCTCAAAGCGCACAGGACCATCATCGGGTCCGCCGTGTCATGAGGGAAGCCGCACCGCTGGGCCTGTTCCGGCCGCACCTGCGGTTCAGCACCAGCTCCGCGATCGATCCGTAGCGGTGAAGCGCCCCGGGTCGGATGGAGTCTTGTTTTCCTGAGAGGATCGAGTCATGGCACGTCCGCCCCTATCCCCCTGAGCTGCGCAGGCGCGCGGTCCGCATGGTGGCCGAGGTCCGTCCGGACTACCCCAGTGAGTGGTCGGCGTTGAAGGCCGTCGCAGCCAAGCTGGGAGTCACCTCGACCGAGACGGTGCGCAGTTGGGTGCGTCGGGCCGAGGTCGACGCCGGCGCCCGGCCGGGGACCACGACCGAGGAATCAGCGGAGCTGAAGCGGCTCAAGCGCGAGAACGCCGAGCTGCGGCAAGCGAACGAGATCCTCAAGGCCGCTGCGGGTTTCTTCGCGGCCGGGCTCGACCGGCCACACAGGTACTGATCGCGTTCATCGACACATTCCGCAAGGTGTTCGGGGTCGAGCCGATCTGCCGGGTGCTGTCTGCACACGGCACCAAGATCGCACCGTCCACCTACTACGCCGCCAAGTCACGTCCGGCCTCAACTTGGAGATCTTCCACAACCGCCGACGCCGCCACAGCGCCCTGGGGATGCTCACCCCGATCGAGTACTTAAGACTCCACACAGCCCAACTGCTCGCATGAGATTCCGGTATCCCGACACCACCGAACGCGGGGCACATCAGACTTCACTGAACCCGGTGGACTCCAGTGCGGTCGGGGACGATGAACCGCACCCGTGCGCCGTCGAGTTGGCGCTCCAGCACAGTGATCTGGTGCCGCAGCACCTCGCCACCGCCTGTTTCGCAGCTGATCAAGCGCGGCACCCGAGCACCCCTCTACGCCTTTGACCTGCCCGGACGTAATTCTCGGTACGCGCACCGCTCCCCGTACATATCCAGCGGCCCCACGCGTCCTGACGCCCGCCGGACTAGTGCGAGTTCGCGGGGCGGTTGGCGTCTGACCACCGGAGCCGGTCCAGATCATGCATCATGTTTCCGGGCCGCTTCCGGGTGTGGAAGTCGGTGGTGACACCCTGAGGAGTTCCTTTTGACAGGTCCCGCCGGTCCGCCGTGGGGGCAGGGTGGGCAACGGCCGCCCCCCATACCGCCGCAGGGCAGGCCGCCTCATCACGGGTACGGAGGGCCGCCGCCATGGCAGCAGGGGCCGCCGCCGCAGTATCCGCCGTACCCACCGCGGCCTTACCCACCGCAGTATCCGCCTCCGCCCTACCCGCCACCGCATTGGCAGCCGGAACCTCAGCCGCCTCCGCGTCCGCCGACGCGCGCGGGACGGATCCTCCGGATGCTGAACCCGTTCCTGGCCGCGCGGGCGGCTTTTCTGCCCTCCCGACCGGACCTGATCGTCGATTCGCGTGTCAAGAAGTTGCAGTTCGCCCGTGCCTGGGCAGGCATCGTGGTGTCTCTCGCCGTGGCCGCGGTCTACAAGGTCACCGCCCCCAAAGAACTGGCGAGTGAAAGGTTCAATGACGCCTGGATCAACGTTTTGATCCTCACCTGCGCTCTGCCGCTGGTCGTGGGCGGCTTTGTCCTGGCCGCCCGGCCGCCGAACCGGGGCGCGTTCGCGCGCCGGGTCCGCCACCCGCTGATCGCGGTAGGGGCGATCTTCGGCTCCATGTTCACCTTCGTGATCGCGGCCGCGCCGGAGTTCGGCGGTCTGCGCGAAGCGGTCGGACCGATCGTTCTGATCCCGGGCGGCGTGGTTCTGTTCCTCTGGATGCTCCCCTTCGCGGTCTACGGCATTGTCCTATCGCTGACCAACGTGTTCCGGACAGCCGACATCCACGAGGTTGTGCCGCCCTTGGTGAGCGTGTCAGCGTCCTGGGTGATGGCCCTGGTCAACCTTTTCACCGATGCCTATGAGGGAGTGCCGGGCATCTTGGCCATGGCGCTGCTGCTGGGGGCGCCGCTGACGGTGTCCGCCCTCGCCCACTACGAGCTGCGCAGGCTGCGCCTTCGGCACAGCATCACGTTGCGGAACACGCTGCTGCGGTGACTTCGCGTAACCAGTGGCCCCAGCGCCGGCTACGTGACACGTCTGACACGAAGACGGCCACCAAGCCTGGACCGGTGCTGCGGGCGCGGGCGGCGCCCGGTCGCCAGACGTAGCCCGGCTGCCTGGCGAGTGCCCAGCGCGTCCATGCCTTGCTGGCGTATCGGACCCAGTCGGCGGTTTCAAGCTCGTCCCACGGCTCGGCAAGCCCAAGGGGGCACGAACCGGCAGGGCGCGGAGACAAGCGAAGCGGGCCTACGGGGCGCGAACCCTGCACTTGCCGATTACTCCGTCCGAAAAGGTCAGGCGAGGCCGCCGCCGAGCATGCCACAAGATCACCAACGCCCCATGGCGGCTCGTTGTCGGCCCGGCGGTTCTGAAACGAATCGGCATGCAGTGACATTGCATGGCAGGGAGATCGGGCGATAAGCGGATGTCTCGGCATACAATGACACTGTGAAACACGTTCCGACATGACAATTTCGGACTTTTAATCCGTAGGTTGTGGGTTCGAGTCCCACGCGACCCACCACCCCTGACCAGGGCAAACACGGCTTCGACAGCCCACTGGTGATCATGCCTGGGGCCGGGCTGAGGCCACCCTGGGGCCGCCATAGACGCAGACCAAGCCCAACACCCCCGCGTCCTCCCCGTTCTGACGGGGGCAAGGCCGAATTCCCGCGCCGAGCTGCTCGCAGCCGCCGCGCCTCCGGTATGCGGTTAGTCCTTCGCAGGTCGACGGGCAAGGACAGGGAGCGGTTGCTCTCGATTACGCCGCAGAAGCCGTGTTATCGGCGCGAACCCGGACAGCAGACCGAGCCCGGATGCGGGGCCCCGCCGATTCGGGGCGCGGGGCAGTCGACCGGCGCCGCACCAGGCCCGCCCGGGTATGACTCGCCGCCGGCCGTTGACGCCGGGCCGGAGCACGGCCCCGGCGCTGGGTGGTGCCGGGCACCACACCAGCCGCGCGGAGCAGGTACGCGGCGGTCTTCTCCGCGGCGGTGTGCGCGACCTCGGGTAGCACGGAGGTGTAGGTGTCGGCGGTCAGCACGATGCTGGAATGCCCGAGCATCTCCTGCACCACCTTCAACTCCACCCCGGCCGCCAGCGCCAGCGTGGCCGCGCCGTGCCGCAGGTCGTGCAACCGGATCGGCGGCACATCATGCTCGGCGATCAGCTTCTGGAACACGTGCGTGAGCCGGCCCGGGGCGACCGGGTCACCGTTGCGGTTGGTGAAGACATACCCGCTGTCGCGGTACCCCTCGCCATAGGCGTCAGCCTCCGCATGCTGCCGGGAGCGGTGCACGCACAACGCCGCGATGGTGGTGCGGTCCAGCGCGATCACCCGGGTGCTGTGCGCGGTCTTGGGCGGGCATACCGTCAGCCGCCCGTCCCTCGGCTGCAACTGCCGACAGATCACCGCGGTGCCCTCGTCCAGGTCGACATCGCACCAGCGCAGCCCGGCTGCCTCACCGCGCCGCAGCCCGCGCAACGCGATCAGATGGTAGGCCGCATACAGACGATGCGGGGCGATTGCGTCCAGGAACTGGGCGGTCTGAGCGGCGGTCCATACGGCCACGGCGGGCCGCTCCCCGGTCTTGCGCCAGTGCTGGACACGGGCGGCGGTCCACACCACCGCCCGAGGGCGCCGGGTCGGCGGCAACGCCACCAGCGACGCCGGGTTCTCCTCCACCAGCCCCGCCCGCAACGCCGCGTTCAACGCCGCCCGCAGCGTCGCGCGGATCCGATCCAGCGTCGAGGCCGACAACCGCCGGCCCGCGGCCTGATGCTCGCGGGTGATGACCTGGAACATCTCCTCCACATGCGCTACCGCCACCTCCGCCAGCAGCAGATGCCCCAGCAACGGGCTCAGGTACCGCCGCACATGATCGGTGTAACCGGTCACCGTTGACGGCGCGCCCTGATGGTTGTCCAGCCACCGCTGCAGCCACTCGGCCACCGTGAGCGGACTCCCGGCCGGGCCGCGCAACCGCACCAACGCCTCCAGCGCGGCCTTGCGGGTCGGGACTCGGTCGCCGGCGCCACCCTGATCGATCAGATCGCCACCCACCATCCCAGCGTCCGTACCACCTGGGTGGACGGCGGCTACCGCCAAGCACCTGGTCGAACACGCCGCCACCCGCGGCATCGACATGCAGATCGTCCAACGCGATCCCGGCAGCCGCGGTTTCACCCCGCTGCCCCGCCGCTGGGTCGTCGAACGCACCCTTGGCTGGCTCATGCTCCACCGCCGCCTAGCCCGTGACTACGAGACCCTGCCGACCAGTTCCCAAGCCATGATCCACATAGCCGCGATCGACCTGATGAGCCGCCGCCTCACTGGCGAAACCACTCCTACCTGGCGCGGAACCTGACCCGGAATCAAACAGAATCCGCAGGATGAAACACCCTCTCAGCCTGTACCTGCAGAGCATCCCCGGCTTCTTCCACGACGGCGGCGCCTCGATGGGCGGCTCGCCCCGGCCGCGCATCGACTACTGGCCCACGCTACTGCCGATGACCGCGCTCACCCACCGCGCCGTCCGCGCCGACGGCCGCACCATCGACGTCCCGCCACCGCCCAAGAGCGAAACGACGGCCCAGCCCGTGCATCCCGAACCGGCCGAGACCACGGCAGCGCATCGGGTCCGGCGTGCTCCCCTCGGCGCGATAGCCCATGCCCGCAGCGGCGACAAGGGCGGAAACGCCAACGTCGGCGTGTGGGTACCAGACGAACGTGCCTGGCCCTGGCTGCGCGCGACATTGTCGACGACCGAGCTGCGCAGACTGCTGCCCGAGGCCAAGGACCTCGACATCGTGCGGCACGAGTTCCCGCACCTGCGCGCCGTCCACTTCGTGCTCCGCGGGCTGCTCGGCACCGGCGGCTCCTCCAACCTGCGAATCGACCAGGTGGGCAAGGCCATCGGCGAGTACCTCCGCGCGAAGCAACTACCGATTCCAGAGGAGTTGCTCGAAACCCCCGACCACTGACCACCCGGTGCGCCTTCCAGACCAGCCGCCGAAGGGCGGTCCGTATTGTGCCTGCCGAAGATCACGCCCGTGCAGGTGAGAGGCATAGGGTGGTGGGCTCCCGGCGCGGGACTTAATCAGTCGCTGGGACGGGCCGCGGCTAGACGGCCGCGCGGGATTATGGGTGGCTGTGCTGTTGCGACTGACTTACTTGACCGTCACCAACGCGTTCGCGGTGCTTCCACGGCCCAGCACCGCCGCCAGGCAGATGCTGGCGGGCGAATCGCAGCAACTGCCGATAGCGTCGGTGTTGGTCGGAGCTTCGGTGTGGCCCAGGGCGGCACCGACAGCGGCGGCAAGCGTGTGCGGTGGGTGTCGACTCGATGACTCCGTCGATCGACTCGGTCAGTACGTTCACGCGGTGCCTCTCCTACAGACGGCAACAGTGTCGATGTGCGCCGGCCCTGGTGGGACACCCAGGCGGAACTGTGATGAGTCACGCCTCAAGGGCGGACGGGCTGCTTATCAAGCCAACAGGTGGGCCAGGGCGGCCCAGCGGCTTGGGAGACGAGTAGGCAAGGCACGTCCGAAGACGGCCAGTATGTCAACGAGTCATCCCGCACCGCCGGACCATCCTGGCAGCGCAGCGGTGGCGGCGGCCGATGCTCGCCACCAGCGGCTGATCACGCGGCTCGGACGAGTCCTATCCGACCAGACCCGTGCACACTCCCGTGCCGCCCTGAGAATTTCCGAGGCAGGCCCTGTACGGGCCCGGGCCAGGGATGGTTAGGGTGTTGTACCACCTGGCCAGCGTCCCGCTGGTGGTGGCCTTCCTGATGGTCCTGATCTTGCCGTAGCGGTCGCGGAGCGAGATCGTGCCGCCCCCGTGAAGGAGACCCTGTCCGTGATAACCGCGTTTCGTGCCCCCGGTGCCGTTGCAGTACCACACCCGGACGATGTCGCGGCTATCCCTGCCTGCCTTCCTGCACGGTGCGGCTGCCGCCGCGGCGGCGGCCGTGGTGGACGTCGAGGCCGCCACGGTGGATGCCGAAGTGGACGCCGCGGTGGACTCGGCAGTGACCTCCTGAGCTATTGCCGCACCGATCAGCGCCACGGTCAGGGCACCGGCCGCCAAGGCACTGATCCTGGCCCCCCGGCCCCGGCGTTCCACGGGTGCTCTCATAAATTTCCGTCTCCTTGTTCGGCTCCTTCTGCGCCGTCAGCTTCGCAGGCCACGGTTTCATCCCAGCTTCATGACGGTGTCACTGCCGAAAACCTCCTCCGGGTAAGTCAAGCGGCATGTTCGTATTCGTTGAGGATTCCGCCCAGACGTTGTCTTCTTCGGACGTTCAGGTGGGCGATGGTCTGGTTCGGTGATCGGTGGAGGCAGTGGCTTCAACGGGCGGGCGTTGGCGATGCCCTGATGAGGCCGATGCTCGTTGTAGAAGGTCTCCGAACTCCCGGAGCGCGTGAAGCAGGTGCCGCTGGTTCCAGATCAACATGCGGTCCAGGCGTTCACGGCGGCAGGTCTGCACCAACCGCTCCATCACCGCGTTCATCCTCGGCATCCGCAACCCCGCTCAGCACCGTCTGGATGGCGGCATCGGCCAGGACAGCGTCGAACAGGTCGGGGAACTTGCCGTCCCGGTCGCGGATCAAGAACCCTGCCCGGCAGCCGGCGTCCTGAAGGTCCATGTTCAGGTTCCGGGCCGCATGGGTCACCCACGCTGCGGTCGGATGAGCGGTGGCGCCCAGAACCCGGGTGCGGCGGATGTGGTGCTCGATGACCGCCAGCACATACATGCGGGCGCCGGTGAGGGTCACGGTCTCCAGGAAGTCGCACGCCAGCAGCGTTTCGGCCTGGGAGCGCAGGAAGCCGGCCCAGGTAGTGGCAGAACGCTCGGGCGCCGGGTCGATGCCGGCCTCCTTGAGGATCTCCCAGACCGTGGAAGGCGCCACCTTGACGCCAAGCATCAGCAACTCGCCGTGCACCCGCCGATAAGCCCAGCTCGGTTCTCCCGCACCAGGCGAAGTACCAGTAGCCGGATGGAACGGACGGTCGGTGGCCGGCCCGTCCGCTTGGGTCTGGGCCGGGCGGCGTGCCCGCCCCCGATCAGGTCCCGGTGCCAGCGCAGTACTGTGTCCGGCCGTACGAGCAGATGCATTCGCCGCAGCTGCGCCTGCCGGAAACTACGTCCGTGCAGGTCATCCCTGAAGGAGCGGGGTCGCCGCCGAGCAAGCCACGCGATCACCAACAGCCCATGGCGGCTCGTTGTCGGCTCGGCGGTTCTGAAACGAATCGGCACGCAGTAACATTGGATAGCAAGGAAATCGGGCAATATGCGGGCGGTTCGGCATGCAATGCCACTGTTTAACCCGTTCCGACACGACAATTTCGGACTTTTAATCCGTAGGTTGTGGGTTCGAGTCCCACGCGACCCACCACCCCTGACCAGGGCGAACGCGAGAATGCCCGGTTTGCCCCCCGCTCGACATGCCCCATTTCGTCCCCGTGGCAGCTCGGTGGCGGCTCGGCGGCTCGATCCGGGCCCTACGTCCACCCTGGTGGCACCTCGAAACCGAGTACTCCTCGCCGGCTCAAAACCGGTCATGTCACCCACAGAACCGCCGGCCAGGGCCGCCGGCGCAGTCAGCAACGCATTTCCGCGGGCATGAATCCGCAGGCTCGCGTCCCGGAGCGGGCCATCGAGCGCTCCCACTAAGGGGCCCTGAAGAGCAGTCGCGATCAAGAACGTGACACTGGCGATGGCACGCCTCTGGCGCGTGGCAGGATTGCCCGGCTCCCGCTCCGAGAACGCGAGGCAGTGCGGATCTGGCCTGAGTCCGTACCTCGGTGAGCCGGCGTTCGCGCCGCTTCGATTGTCGGAGGTCACCGTCATACTCAGAGCCTGTGCACTGCGGAGTCGGCAGTGCCCCTGCCGAAAACCTCGTCCGTGCAGGTCAAGCCGCATGCTCGGACTCGTTGAGGATCCCGCCCAGACGTTGCCGTCTTCGGACGTTCAGGTAGGCGATCTGGTCTGATTCGTTGATCGGCGGCGGCAGCGGCTTCAACGGGCGAGCATTGGCGATGCCCTGATGCGGGCGATGCTCGTTGTAGAAGGTCTCGAACTCGCGGAGAGCGTGGAGCAGGTGCCGCTGGTTCCAGATCAAGGTCCGGTCGAGGAGCTCACGGCGGCAGGTCTGCACCCACCGTTCCGTCAATGCGTTCATCCGGCCCGGGTCGTGGCGGAACGCTCAGGTGCCGGATCAATGCCGGCGTCCTTGAGGATCTCCCAGACGGTAGAGGCGGCTACCTTGATGCCGAGCACCAGCAACTCGCCGTGCACCCGCCGGTAGCCCCAGCCTGGGTTCTCCCGCACCAGTCGAAGTATCAGCCTGCGGATGGAACGGACGGTCGGTGGGCGACCCGGCCGCTTGGGTTTGGATCGGGCGGCGTGCCGGCCCACGATCAGGTCCCGGTGCCAGCGCAACACCGTGTCCGGCCGCACCAGTAACCGCATCCGCCGTAACACGCTGGGACGGAGTCGGTGCAGCAACGCCGCAAGCAGTGCTCGGTCCGGAACGGTGAACCGCACCCGTTCACCGTCGAGTTGCCGCTCCAGCACGGTGATCTGGTGCCGCAGCACCAAAATCTCGGCGTCCTTCTCCCGATCGGTCATCGGCAGGAGACGCAGCATCGCGAACGCGTTCGCCGCGGTCAAGTGGGCCAGTCGCAAGAACACAGCCGCCCATCATCCCGTGACGACCGCCCTGCCGCCGGCTGTTTCGCAGCTGATCAAGCACGGCGCCCGAGCATCCCTCTACGCCTTCCACCTGCGTGGACGTAGTTTTCGGCAGGCACACCGGTCGAATCTGCGGCCAGGGTTCCGTTCTCGGCCTCCCCGTCATGGCGGCCTGGTCAGCGAGGGTCATCGTCACTATCTCGATCGTCCTGTCTCGCCCTGCTTCACATCACTAGGACCCGTTCATCTCATGTCTCACATCAGTCTGACCGCGAGGGCTTCGCCATCGGCCTCGGGTTCGGCCGGTTCGGGCGCAGCGGCCGCGGAGCGGAGCCGGCCGTCAAGGAGAGCGCAGGTTTCGGCGGCGATTCCCGTGGTGGTCCACGCCACCTACTCGACGGCCAAGCTGGACAGGTTGGAACGGGTTGGAACGGGTTGGAACAGGTTGGAACAGGTTGGAACGCCTATGAAGTGAGCCGAGTTTGTCCTCATCGAAGGAGTTAGCGTTCCATGTCAAGAATCATCTCCCTGTCGCTCCTGGGCCTCGCCGCCCTGGCCTCCACCGCGGTGCTGGCCGGTCCCGCTTCCGCGACGTCCCCGCCGACCTGCCAGATCAACCCCTCCACGTCCGGGCCCAGCCCGATCGTCTGCGGCACCTTCCGGGCCGCCTCGACCTACGGCATCCACAACGCCGTGGCCAACGGCCCGTCCACCGGTTACACCTGGACGGTCCCCGCCGGCATCACGTCCTTCAGCGGATGCTCCTTCACCACCGCCTTCTGCGACTTCACCTTCCGCTCCGACGGCAACGACCACGACCTCACCACCAGCGTCCAGATCAACGGCTCCTCCCCCCTCCCGGTCACCGCAGTGATCCCCGCCGTCTGTGGCAGGTTCCTCTGTTGATCCCGCTCCCAGAGGGGGTCCCGAGTGTTCAGAACCTACCTCTGACCTGTGGAAACTCTCGCTCGCCAGGCCGCGCGGGTCCAAGTGATCGCCAACCGGGACGGGCCCGTCGCACCCGCAGACCCGTGGAGCGCGACCGGCTACGCGTTCTGCGCATCCTGACCTGAGGAATCGGGAGTACGAGTTGACCAGCGACCGAGGCCCTGGCGGCGACAGACCAACACCGACCGCTGGGACCAGCACGGCAACACTCACATGAGGAACAGCACATGAATTACCAGAACTCACGGCTTTGCAGGTCGCTCCTAGCCGCCTGCGTCGCCATCGGCACCGTGTGCGCCGGGAGCCTTCTCGCGGCACCGGCCGGAGCTGCCGGCGGTCTCGTCCTGACCAACGCGACATCGCACTTCGACTCCGTGTCGAGCAAGTCGGTCCAGGTGGACTGCCCGGCCGGTATGCAGGTGGTGGGCGGCGGCTCGGACATCCCGTTCTCGGGGGTGTCGGTCGCAAACCGGGTGCGGCTGGTGGAGCTGCGGCCGGTGCACAACAACAACGGTCCCGACGGCTACGTGGCCGTCGCCAAGGAGGTCGACGCGGCGGTGACCGATGACTGGGAACTGGATGTTTACGCGGTCTGTTCCGACCCGATCCCGGGTCTGTACCTGGCTGGTGGCAGCGGCCCGGCCGGGTCCGCCACGGTGCAGTCGGCCGACGCCGTCTGCGCGCCGGGCAGCGTGGCGCTCGGCGGTGGCGGCCTGGTGCGCAACGCGGGCTTCCAGGCCGACCTGCGAACGGTGGCCCCCAGCCAGACCGGGGATCGGTTCACCGCGGTGGGCGGCGAGGACGTCGACGGGTACGACAAATCCTGGTCGATGGTCGCCTACGCCATCTGCGCGCCGCGGCCGCCGGGCTACCAGATCCACGTCGAGACCAACCCCGGCAGTCCCACCGCCTCGCGGAAGGCGTTTACCTCGAACTGCCCCGTAGGCACGCGACTGCGCGGCTCGGGCGTGGCGACCGATCCGACCGCCGGGGGCGGCATCGGCTTGGAGCAGGTCTTCCCGCAGACCCAACTCACCGCGACCCAGGCCCTCGCGGTCGCGACCGAACCCATCACGGCCGACTGGGGACCCATCCAGGTCTTCGCCATCTGCGCGACCTGAGCCAGGAGCCCGAGCCGACCGGTGCCGCCCACTGGGCACCGGCCGGCTCCGGCAGGACCACCCGCGGGTGTGCCCAGTTGACTGGACACACCCGATCCAGGCGCTCAGGGTGTCCACACCTCGGGGGGAGGACCCGTTCCCGTCCTCTCCCTTCGCGAGCACCTCGAGGTTTGCACCGGTGTGGGACCGGGGAATCGGCGGGCCGTTCCAAGGGACGTCCCGCTAGGACTTCCAGCGCCGTTAGGTGTTCTGCCCTGACAGGTTGCTGACGCGGCTGGCGGGTGGGTGTCCGCCCAGTGCGGTGTGTGGGCGGTGATGGTTGTAGGTGTGCAGCCAGGGGTCAAGGGCGGCGCGGCCCGACAGCCACCTGACGGGTCGATGGGACCGTTGACCGGAAATGAGAACACGTTACAGTTCTGCCATGACCGCAGTCACATGGGACGCGCCGGACAGTGACCACCCTGCGCGCCGGGCAGTACGCGCGGCGATGGGCGCGGCCGCCGGCGGGCGCAAGCAGGAGTGGCTCGCGCTGTTCGGCCCGGACGCCGTCATCGAGGACCCCGTCGGCCCCTCGATGCTCGATCCCGAGGGCAAGGGGCACCGGGGGCCGGACGGGATCGAGCGGTTCTGGGACGAGAACATCGCTCAGGTGCGCAAGTTCCACTTCCGGGTGAGCGACTCGTTCGCCAACGGCCCCGCCTGCGCCAACGTCGTCACCATTACCGCGACGCTGGACGGCGGGACCACCATGACGATCGACTGCCTGACGGTCTACACGGTCGATGACGACGGCCTGATCACATCGTTTCGCGCCCACTGGGAACCGGATCGCGTGATGGCCACCCTGACCTCGCCGTAGGGCGTGGGGAACCCGGCATCGGGCTGTGCGCGCTTACCCAGGACGGCAGTGGCTCCCAACACTGGCGTCGTACTGGACAGCGCCGAACCGACGGTCGTGCTCGCGGTCATGCTCACCGCAATCTTCGCCCCGCGCCCCGCGGTGAACGAGCGCACCTTTCGGCTGCTGCGCTGAATGACCGGCCACCCGGAACCGGCCCGCCCAGCCCCTCGGCCGACCGCGGCGGCCGAACCGCCCGATGCCGCGGCCACCCCGGTGGCTCCGCAGCCGTTCCCGTCCGCGGGCCTCGGCGACCCGGCAGCCATAGCGCGGGCCGGCCGGAGAGCCGGAACGGCCGGAGAGGCTCCGGGATAAGAGGTCGTAACAGATTCAGCGGCCGAGGCTGTCCCTGCCGAACTTCGTCCGCGCAGGTCAAGCGGCATGCTCGTACTCGTTGAGGATGCCGCCCAGCTGTTGCCTTCTTCGGACGTTCAGGTGGGTGATCTGGTCTGGTTCGGTGATCGGCGGAGGCAGCGGCTGCAACGGGCGCGCGTTGGCGATGCCCTGGTGAGGCCGATGCTCGTTGTAGAAGGTCTCGAACTCGCGGAGGGCGTGGAGCAGGTGCTCCTGGTTCCAGATCGAGTCCGGTCGAGGAGCTCGCGGCGGCAGGTCTGCACCCACCGTTCCACCACCGCGTTCGTTCTCGGCATCCGCACCCCCGTGAGCGCCGTCTGGATTCCGGCATCGGCCAGGACGGCGTCGAACAGGTCGGGGAACTTGCCGTCCCGGTCGCGGATCAGGAACCGTGCCCGGCAGCCGGCGTCCTCCAGATCCATGACCAGGTTCCTCGCCGCCTGGGTCACCCGCGCTGCGGCCGGGTGGGCGATGGCGCCCAGAACCCGGACACGGCGGGTGTGGTGCTCGATGACCGCCAGCACGTACATGCGGGCGCCGGTAAGAGTCACGGTCTCCAGGAAGTCACGCGCCAGCAGCGCCTCGGCCTGGGAACGCAGGAACCCCGCCCGGGTGGTGGCGGAACGCTCGGGCGCCGGACCGACACTGGCGTCCTTGAGGATCTCCCAAACCGTGGAAGGCGGCGACCTTGACGCCGAGCACCAGCAGCTCACCGTGCACCCGCCGGTAGCCCCAGCCCGGGTTCTCCTGCACCAGCCGCAGTACCAGCGTGCGGATGGAGCGGACGGTCGGTGGACGGCCCGGCCGCTTGGGTTTCGAGCGGGCAGCGTGCCGGCCCGCGATCAGGTCACGGTGCCAGCGCAACACCGTGTCCGGCCGCACCAGTAACCGCATCTGCCGTAACACGCTGGGACGGAGTCGGTGCAGCAGCGCCGCAAGCAGTGCTCGGTCGGGGACGGTGAACCGCACCCGTTCGCCGTCGAGCTGGCTCCAGCACGGTGATCTGGTGCCGCAGCACCAAAGATCTCGGCGTCCTTCTCCCGATCGGTCATCGGCAGGAGACACATAACCGCGAAGGCGCTCGCCGCGGTCAAGTAGGCCAGTCGCAAGAACACAGCCGCCCATCATCCCGCGGCGACCGCCTCGCCGCCGCCTGTTTCGCAGCTCATCAAGCGCGGCACCCGAGCACCCCTCTACGCCTTTCACCTGCGTGGACGCATTTTTCGGCAAGCGCAGGCCCCGCCCAAGACCTCCTCCACCGTCTCCTGCGTGATCGCCAGCCGAGACAGCTGATCCTCCTCGACCTCCAGCCGTGACTCCAACCCGGCGATCTGCTCGCGGATCTCCTCGATCCGCTGCCGGACCCCGGCCTCACGCCGCGCCAGTTCATCCAGCAACGAACCCATCGCCGCACCCGCCTCACCACGCTGCACCCACAGTAAAAGACAGTCACGCGATCAACCAGCCACAACCACGAACACCCAGGTCAGACACTCACTCAGAACGAGCTACACCCATCGGCTTTCGTGCGCGAGGCGGTCGGCGAGGAGGCGCCGCGGGCCGGCGCCCTCATTGCCGAGCCGATCATCACGGTTGCGAAGGACGCACTTGTCGATGGACAGGCAGCCGCAGCCGATGCAGTCGGTCAGGTCGTCCCGCAGGCGGGTGAGCTGGTCGATGCGGGTATCGAGTTCGGTACGCCATTTCGCGGACAAGCGAGCCCAGTCCTCGCGGGTCGGGGTCCGCCCCTCGGGGAGTTCGGCCAGGGCCTCCCCGGCCATGCGCAGCGGGATGCCGACCCGCTGCGCCACCCGGACGAAGGAGACCCGGCGCAGCGTGTCCCGGGAGTAGCGGCGCTGGTTGCCCGCGGTTCTGCGGCTGTGGATGAGTCCCTTCTCCTCGTAGAAGTGCAGGGCGGTCACCGGGACGCCCGAGCGCGCGGCGAGTTGCCCGACGCTGAGTTCCTTGAGGTCGAAGGCCGGCTTCTTCATCATGTCACCCTAGGACTTGACCTCGTCCATAGTCGAGGTTTCATGCTTGGTCGGGTGACGAGGACTCATTCGATCGCCGCATCGCAAACGACCGACCTGGCAGGGCACCGGGAATGGCTCGGGCTCGCCGTGCTCGCGCTTCCCGCTCTCCTCGCCTCCCTCGAACTGACCGTGACGCACCTGGCGCTGCCGACCATCGGGAGGGACCTGAGGGCAGAGGGCGTCGAGCTGCTGTGGATCGTGGACATCTACGCGCTCCTGCTCGCCGGATCGCTGATCACGATGGGCACGCTGGGCGACCGGATCGGGCGCCGCCGGCTGCTGCTGATCGGTGCCGGCGCCTACGGTGTGGTCTCGGTGCTCGCCGCTCACGCGCCCAGCGTCGAAGCGCTCATCGTGTTCCGCGCGCTGATGGGCGTCGCGGGCTCGACCTTGATGCCGTCCGTTCTGTCCCTGGTCGCCGCTATGTTCCGCGACCCGCGGCAGCGCACGGTCGCGATCGGAGTGATCATCGCCAGCGTTTCGGGGGGAACCGCGATCGGCCCGCTGGTGGGCGGGTGGCTGCTGGAGCGCCTCTGGTGGGGCTCGGTGTTCCTCCTGGGTGTGCCGGTGATGCTGCTACTGCTGCTGGTGGGGCCGATACTGCTGCCCGAGCAGCGCGACCCTCGCACGCGACGGCTGGACCTGAAGAGCGCGGCCCTGTCGATGCTCGCGGTGCTCCCGGCGGTCCACGGGCTCAAACGGATCGCCGCCGACGGCCCCGGCTGGCTGCCCGTGCTGTCGGTGGCGGCCGCTCTGGTGTTCGCCGCCGTGTTCGTGCGCAGGCAGCTCACGCTGGCCGAACCGCTGGTCGACCTGAGGCTGTTCACCGGGCGCGCGTTCAGTACCGCGGCGGGGACGCTGGCACTCGGCATCTTCGTCCTGTGGGGAGCCAATTACGCCATCGCGCAGTACCTGCAACTCGTCTGCGGGTTCTCCCCGCTGGAGGCGGGCCTGTGGACGGCCCCCTCGGCAGTCGGGGTCATCGCCGGATCGCTGCTGGCCTCCAGGATCGTCCACCGAATCGGTGCGGGGACGGTCATCGGCGCCGGGCTGGCGCTCGCGGCCGTCGGCTTCGGTGTGCTCACACAGGTCGGCGGGGCCGGTGGCCTCGCGGTCCTGGTCACCGGGTCCGTTGTCGTCTCCGCCGGCCTCGGCCCGATGATGACCCTCGCCACGGACCTGATCATCGGCGCGGTCCCGCCCGAACGGACCGGCGCGGCTTCAGCGATCTCCTCAACGGCGCCGCAGCTGGGCGGAGCGCTCGGCATCGCCGTCCTGGGCAGCGTCATCACCGCGGTCTACCAGGGCGAGATGAACGGCGCCGTTCCGGCCGGTGTGCCCGCCGGGGCGACGTCCGCCGCGCGGCAGGACCTCGGCGGTGCCGTCGCGGCATCCGCGCGGCTTCCCGATGGGCTCGCGGCCGAGCTGCTCGGCACAGCCCGGGAGGCGTTCACCCAGGGATTCCACCTCAGCGCGGCCGCCAGCGCCGTCCTGATGGGGTGTACGGCCGTCCTCGTCGTGGTCCGGCTCCGGCACGTCCGAGCGGGTTCGTAGCCGAAGCACACAAGCCACACATCTTCCCTTGCCCGACAGACCTGAGATGGAGAGATACGCATGCGTGATGAACGGCTACGACTGGCGGTAATCGTCGGCAGCATCCGGGAAGCCCGGTTCTGCACCACCGTGGCAAGGTGGTTCACCGGTCGGGCCGAACACCGCCGGGAACTCGCGATAGAGATCATCGACCTGGCCGAAACCCCCTTGCCGAACAGCCAGCAGGGTCGTTCTGTGTCCGAAGGCGTCTACGACTCCGCCCCGGTACGCGAACTGGCCGCCCGAATCGGCGCGGCGGACGCCATCGTCGTGGTCACACCGGAGTACAACCACGGTTACCCCGGCCCGTTGAAACTCGCAATCGACTCCATCTATCCGGAGTGGCACGCGAAACCGATCGGCTTCGTCTCCTACGGCGGTGTCTCCGGTGGACTACGGGCGGTCGAACAGCTTCGTCCGGTATTCGCGGAACTCCACGCGGTCACCGTCCGGAACACCGTGAGTTTCCATTCGGCCCACACTCGGTTCGACGCAGACGGGAACCCCAAGGATCCAGACACCGCGAACGCCGCGGCGACCGCTCTACTCGACCAGTTGACCTGGTGGGCTCACGTACTCCGCGATGCTCGCACCGCCCGCCCCTATCCCGCCTGATCGCCGCCCCGAACCAGTCTTGCTGCGCACCCTGGCCACCTCACCAGCGAGTTCGATCTTCTTGAATCGCGGCAGCAGGGTCTCGAACATGAGGCGAACCTCCATGCGGGCGAGCCTGTTGCCAAGGCAGAAATGGGGCCCGCCCTTCCCGAAGGTGACATGGTCGTTGGGGCGGCGGGTGACGTCGGAATCGTAAGGGTTGACGAAAACGTCCTCATCGCGGTTGGCCGACGCGAACCACATCACCACCTTGTCACCCTGCCGGATGCGCCGGCCTCGCAGTTCGACGTCGCGTGTGGCGGTGCGCCGGAAATGGTAGACAGGCAGGCCCAGCGCAGCATCTCTTCGACGGCCGCTTGGGTCAGGCACAGTGCGTCATCGCAGGTATTGAGGAACACCGTCGGCGGATCGTCAAGGGACAGATCCGACAGCCTGATAGCGAACTCCCGGCAGCCCTGGTTTTCATGGCGATATACCAGCAGCTCCGCACCCGATTCGCCCTAGCGGTCCGCCGGATATGTCAGATACAGGCTCTCCAGCCTGCAGAGTGGATTGACCTGCCGCCACGAGGTCGTCGCGTCGGCCGATCAGCTTGTAGGCTTCGACAAGTGCGGGCGGAAGCCTTACCCCGAGCCGATGCTCTGTCTCCAGCAGCTCGGCCTCACCGTAACCGTCGTTCTCCCGCACGGGTGTTGCCCACTGCGCTTGCCCTCTGGCAGGTCGTCAGGTAGGACGAGGAGCGCAGGCTCTCGATCACGCAGCCGATACCGCAGCATCCGAGCCGAGGCGTCCAGGCGGCCGACCACCCTGCCGATGCGGACTCCTGCTGATCGCCCGGCACCGCATACGGACTGGACCGGGTTGCGGCCCCAGACAGGACGCCAGCGCCGGGCCAAAACACGGGCCGCGGTCTCGGTTAGTGACGGGCACCAAGCACGCGGTACGCAGCAGGTGTGTCGCGGTCTGCTCGGCTGAGCGGTGCGCGAATTTGGGCACCACAGAGGTGGCTGGGCCCCGGGCCCCTGCCGCTAAAAAGAGGCCCCGTCCTCTTGGCCCAGGATCTCGGGGGTCCGCAGCGTGCATCATCGGTTGATGCACTTTCGTCGCGGGGCGATGCACCGCCGCCACTTGTCCTTTGCTGGGATCCCCTTATGATCATTCGATGCCGCATCCATCGATTCGCCTCTCCGCCTGTGCGGCGGCGCTTCTCGCGGTCACCTGCGCGTGCGGCACGGCCGACAAGGCGGCTGCCGATCGAAGCGCGTCCCCAATGAACCAGCCGACAGCACCGGCCGACACTGACCGCATGGAGCGGGCGCTGGGGCCGATCCCAGCAGCGCAGTCGGACGAGGCGCTCCGATACGGGCCGATAACGGACCCCTATCAGCAGCTCATGGACAGAGTCGCCGAAGGTAAGGCGTGGCCGTCCGAGCCTTGCGCTAAGAAGACGATGCTGCCCGGCCGTATCCAGCAACTCGGCGAGCAGGCCCGCTTCTCACCCGCAGCGCTGGCCATATGATTCGAGCGCGGGCGCCCCGTCGGAGAATGTCGCCTGCACCTGTGCGCCTTCGGCGAACGAAAACACGGTCAGGAAGTTGACGTTCCAGAACACGCTGAACGCCCGGGCCGGACGAGGTTTTCGGCAGGGACAATGTCGGTGGCAAGTGATTAGGTGCCGGGTATGAGCGGATGGCCCGGCACCGAAGATTTCGCATGGATCCGTGACCCCTGGCTGGGCTCGGGGACAAGCTTCACCTTCGTCGAGGACGATGACGTCGAGCGGGTGGCCGGCCGGTTCGGCGGGCGTCTGGACGACGCGTTCAGCGTTGGGGGAGCGGTGCCGTTGGTGGAGGCGCTGGCGGTCGTCGACCAGCGCCTAGCGGGTTCCCGCTTCGGTGAAGGCCCGCCGATGGCACTGTTCGGGCACCGGGACGGGTGGGTGCTGGGGTTCGACGACACCAGTGCCGAATTCGTCCACGACCCGGCCATGGAACGGGCTTCGCAAGAGAGTGCGCAGACTCCCGTGTGCGGCGGCGGGCCGAACCTGTAAAAGGGGAGGAGGCGGTGCGCCTGGGCCTGGACCGACACCGCCGACCCCGCACTTTGCTGAAAACTCCGTCCGTACAGGTCGGGCGAGGCCGCCGCCGAACAAGCCACCGATTACCAACAGCCCGTGGCGGCTCGTTGTCGGCTCGGCGGTTCTGAAACGAATCGGCCTGCAGTGACCTTGGACGGCAGAAAAATCGGGCGGGAAGCGGACGATTCGGCATACAATGACACTGCCAAACTCGTTCCGACACGACAATTTCGGACTTTTAATCCGTAGGTTGTGGGTTCGAGTCCCACGCGACCCACCACCCCTGACCAGGGCAAACGCGAGAATGCTCCGGTTTGCCCCCCGCCCGACATGCCCCGCTTCGTCCCCGTGGCGGCTCGCTGGCGGCTCGGCGGCTCGATCCGGGCCCCGCGTCCGCCCTGGCAGCGCCTCGAAACCCGGTGCTCTTCGCCCACCCAAGCCAGGCATGTCGCCCACAGAACCGGCAGCCAGACCCGCCAGAGCAGTCAGCAACGCACTTCCGGCCGCGTGAATCCGCAGGCTCGCATCCCGGCGCGGGAGGCATCATCGAGCGCCTCTCACTACGCCGATCTTGAAGAGCGGTCGCGGGCAAGAGCACGACACGGCGAGGGTCTGTCCAGTTAACGGCTCTGTCGCATATTCGGTGGTGACGGACAGTGGTATCAGCCGAGCAGGACCCGGTGTCGAAGGAGCGGGAAGCCTGCGCGTCCGTACATCTGGCGTTTGATCATCTTGGTCTTGGTGTTGACGCCTTCGGTACCGCCATTGTGGAAGGGCAGGGTCACGGCAGCATTCACGGCGTCGCGGTCCAGGTCAAGCCCACGGGTGAACGCGTGCAGGTGAGGCAGGTTTTCGGCTCTTGCTTGGGTGATCCAGCCGGTCAGGCGATCGGCGTTGCCGTCGGCGGGGGCGAGCAGAGCGGCGAAGGAGCGCACGAGGCCCGCGAGCGCGGCCATTTCCGGGCAGGCGGCGATGCACGCCTCAAGCCGGACGGTCTGCCTCGACCCGTCCCTGGGTGATGTAGCGGTAGAGCAGGTTCTGGCTGCCGGTGTAGCCGAGCTGCTTGATCTCCTCCAGCAACTGCAGCACCGGGATCGCAGGATCTTGTTCGCGGCGTCGGCGCAGGTGGTCGCGGTAGGGGTCGACCAGAGTGGGCCGGTACTGCGGGGCGCGAACCAGCCGTTCGGGCTCGGGGACGCGGGCGTAGCGTTTGACGGTGTTCAACGCCAGTCCAAGGCGGCGGGAGCATTCCAGCAGTCCAACGCCCTTGTTCAGCAGGCCGTGAACCTGCTTCCAGCGCTCGCGGGTGGTGGCGGCGCGCTTGCCCTCGCGCGGCGGCGGCCCAGCTTTGGCCCAGCACGCGCTGTGCGCGGCGACCTCTTTCAACACCGCTTCGGCGAGGTTGTGCCAGATGTGCCACCGGTCGCCGACCTGCTGCGCGGGGGGAAGGGCACGGCGGATCGCCTCGGCGTAGGCGCCGGAACCGTCCCGGCATACGACTTGGACGCCCGGGTGCTCGCGCAGCCACGCTTCCAGGGTGTCGGCCTTGCGGTCGGGCAGCACCTCGACGCGCTGCTGGGTTTTCGGCGTTGATCAGCACGGTGGCGTAGCTGCGGCGCTTGCGCAGGGCGAAGTCGTCCACGCCGAGCACCCGCGGCACCGGCCGTTCCGGCAGCGGAAGCTTCAGCAATACGCGCAGCGCGGTGTGCCGGGACAGCAGCACGCCCAGCTCCGATAACAGGCGTATGCCGGCGCGGCTGGCCAGCTCTCGCACGACCGCGCCGATCTGCGAGGTCAAGCGGGGCGTACGGCGCTGGTAGCGCTCCAGGACGCCGGGCAGTTGTTCACGGAAGGTCTGGACGCAGCCGCGGATCGGGCACACCAGCCGACGTACCCGCACTGCGACCACGACCCTGCGAGCATCGACCGGAACATCGGCAACCGTCCGCCGCTGGTAACCATGCACCCGCGCCGACCTGGTGCCGCAACCCGGGCATGCCGCCGCGCCGTCGGGGGTCCGCGCCCGCACCCAGATCCGCTCGCCCTGATCCACCACGCCCTCGATGACCAGCGGAGAAAGCCCGGAGAACACCAGCTTCACAAGATCGTTGATCTCCTGCATGACCGATCGTGATACCACGAAACCAGGGCGTCACCACCGAATATGCGACAGAGCCGAAAACCGTACAGTCCCGGCGATCCGGGGTGAGGTCACTCTTCCTCGTCGTCAGCGGCGCCGGGTCCGCGCAGCGGCCGGAGTTCGCCGCTGCCGGGGCTGGCGCGTTGGAAGGAATAGCGGCTGTGGACGTTGGGGATGAACGGCGACGGCCGGGCGACAACCTCGTCCCGAATCGGGTGACCCTGGGCGCGGAACTGAGACGCCCTCGGTTGCCGGACGCTTGCCGATTGATGGGGAACGGTATGGTTCCCGTCGTGTTCACAGACGGGGTACAGAAGCAGATAGCACGGCTGGGTGGACGACTGCCTGAAGACTTCGAGCCGAAAGAATGGATGGTCTCCACGCCGGCCGGAGAACGGCGGGTGCCCGACTGGGCGCAGGCGCTCTTCGCCGTCGTCTTCGAGGCGGGTGACCTCCGCGCAGACGATCATTCCGAGTATCTCGTTCACTTTTACGAAACACCGATCGGACCGGGCTACTTCAAGCAGAAGAGCCAACGGGCCTGGCACGGGGTCGGCCAAAAGGGCGACTACTACTGGTACGTCGCAGATCTCGACGACACCTCGGCCAACCCGATGGTCCATAAGCTCGACATGGAGGGCGGGGACGGCGCCCTCGACTCCGGCATTCGGCTCTCCACCCTGCTGGCCGGATTGAAGGTCATCACCCCGCCGGGAGACGGCGACCGGTTGGCGCTCGCCTGCTCTGCGCGCGATGTCGCGGCCGCGACCGAGGAGCTGGCGCGGGGCGCCGGGCTCGGCCCCCTGGACGACACCGGGATCGCCCCGTTGCACCTGGCGGTCATGTCGCGTAGTACGGACCTGGTCCGACTGCTACTCGAGGCAGGTGCCGACGCCCGGGCCGAGATCGAGCACGACACGCAGACGCCGTGGACCTACGTCGACGCCAACGCCTACGGCAGTGGTGAGCTGTGGACCAGGACGACCGCGCTGCATCTCGCGCTGAACGGGGAGCTCGCGCACAGGCTGTACGAGGATGAGCCGGTCGACGAGATAGTGCGCCTGCTGCTGGACGCGGGAGCGGCCCCGGACGCGATCGACGGGTTCGGCTGGACGCCGATGCAGTTGGCGAACGCGAGTCCGCAGCTTGTTCGGCTCCTGCTGGCGGCGGGCGCGAACCCGAACCTGACCGGGGCGCTGCGCCCTCCGCTGGTGAGCGCGGCCTTCCGGAGCAACGCGAGCGAGGAGGTGGTGCGCCTCCTGCTGGCCGCCGGGGCCGACGCCAACAGCGTCGGCAAGGACGGCACCGCGCTCTCTGTCGCCGCCGGTAACGGCTCCACCACGGTCCTCCAGCTGCTGCTGGACGCGGGAGCCGCCCCGAACCGGCCCGACCCGCAGGACTGCTGGACGCCCGGCCGGACCCCGTTGCACAGGGCGCTGGGCCGGAAGGCGAATGTGGAGCTACTGCTTGCGGCTGGCGCGGACCCGAACGCGCGGACTGCGGACGGGTTCACCTCACTGATCACGGTGCTGCTGGGGTTCCATCTCGCTGACCCGGTGGAGATGGTCACAATGCTGGTCCAGGCCGGGGCCGAGGTCTGCGCAGCGGTGGACGAAGCCACGGTGCAGGCGTACGTTGCCAAGCAGTACAAGCCGAAAAAGCCGCTGGCCGACCTGACCGCGACAACGCCGCTAGGAATCGCGAAGCACCTCGGCATGACGCGTACGGCCGCTTATCTGACAAAGCAGGGCGCCGGCGGCTGATGCCGCCCATCCAGCAACGGAGTACCGCCATGCGCGCTGAACAGCCCGGACATTGAACCAGCGTGGACGACCCTGCTGCCGCGCCGCTGCCGCTCCATCTACTCAGCTCGTGGAATTCGCTGGTGGGCTGTGCTCCTGCAGGGTGATGAATGCGCTGTCCACCAAGGTGGGCAGGTCTTTATTGCCTTCGCTGTCTACCCAGATGGTGAGGGCGGTGGTCAACGCGGCCAATGCGGCGGAGGTGAGACATGTCGGCTCGTTGTCGGCTCGGTGGTTCCGAACCGGATCGGCACGCGGCGGCACCGTGCGGCACGCGAGTCGGGCTCGATGCGGACAGGCCGACACAGAATGGCATTAAGAATGCCGCGCTGATCCCGATAGTTTCGGACGAGTCCCACGCGACCCACTCAACGCATCGTCTATGCGGCTTGCGGATACGCGTCACGTACACGCGGTAGGGGGCTACTCTTCCTCGTTTGGAGGACGGAGGGCCGGGCTTCCTGAGCCGGGATCTTCCTTGGCACCAGTGCGCGCCTGGACCAGCTTCATGTCCGCGCAACCGGCGAGCATCAGCGTTGCGCGCCATGGCGAAGATCGTGCAGGCGGCAGCCCGGCGTGGCTACGCAGTCGCCGTTCGGGGTGATCTTGCTCGGAGCGAGTAGAGGATCGGGAGGTAGGTGTCGCCGAACGGGAACCGACGGGTGCCGTCAGGTTCCTCGGGCAGGATGCGGCTTCCGGGGAAATCGGCCTCGGTGTGCTCGCCGAGCCGGTCGATGATCAGTCCCGATCCGGCGGCCGCTGTCACGATCTCGCCCACCGAGTGCGGGTACTGGACCACCTCCTGTGCGGTCATCGGCAGGTCCGGGTCCGCATAGGTGTTCGCGACGACCTCACGCTGGGGCTCTCCTCCGCCGTAGGGCCAGTCGGCCACGAGCGGCTCGTAGCTGGCGAGGGTCTGGTAGGCGGGGTGCAGGTCGACCAGCACCAGCCTTCCACCTGGCCGCAGCGCCGTCTCCGCACCGCGCATCCACGCGTCCAGGTCCCTGATCCAGCACAGCACCCCGTAGGTGGCGATCACGAGGTCGAACCTGCCCGCCAGGTCGGACGGAAGGTTCTGCGTGTCCGCCTCGACGAAGTCAGCGGTCAGCCCGGCGAGCTTGGCCAGTTCGCGTGCCCGGACGATCGCCGTCGATGAGAAATCGACCCCGGTGACCCTGGCCCCCAGACGGGCCCAGTTGAGTGTGTCCATGCCGAAGTGGCACTGCAGATGCAGCACATCCTGGCCGTTCACATCACCGGCCAGCTCCAGCTCGATCCCGTAGAGCGTCTGCCGACCCGCCAGGAACGAGTCGACGTCGTACAGCATGTCGTTGGGGGTCGTGCCATGCGCCTGGGCACGGGCATCCCAGAGGGCACGGTTCGCGGTGAGCCCGTCGTGGGGAATGTTTCCGTTCATGCCCGCAGTGTGGCAGGCCGATTCGAGCGAGCGCCGACACCTGGTGGGTGTTGAGAATCGATCGTTTTGCGACAGGGTGATTGGCCATGCCGTCCGCCGGGCCCTCAGGTCTCCCCCCAGTCGCCCCGGTGAAGGCGGCCTCGCCGCCTTCGAACCGGGCGCCTGGGTGGTGATCTGATCTCCGAGTGCGGCCGGTTGTGGCATACCGTCGGAGTAAGGGCTGGGGACGCAGAAGCGGCCAATAAGTTCGACTTAAGAGCCGTTGGCTCCGCGCGCAAGGTCGGGTGCCGGGCCCTCCTTGTCCGGTCGAGGTCAGTCGAGGAGCGCGGTGGCTTCGACTTCGACCAGGACGTCCCGCTCGAAGAGGTAGTCGACGCCGATGAGGGACGCCGGGGGCATCGGAAGTTCCAGTCCGATCTCTTCGGCGACGGCCTCTACGCCCGCCATGAAGTCGCCGATTTTGTCCGGGCTCCACTTCGTGACGTAGAAAGTCAGCCGCAGCACGTCGTTGAACGTCGCGCCCGCTCCCGCGAGGCCGATGGCGGTGTTGCGGAGGCTCTGGGCGACCTGCCCGGCCAGGTCGCCTGGAGCGACCGGGGTGCCGTCGGCGCGGCGGGACACCTGCCCGCTGACGTGGACGTGCCGGGTTCCGGTGCCCACGGCAACGTGATGGTAGGGGGCGGGCTGCAGCATGCCTTCGGGAGTGAGGTACTGAACGGCCATGGGGTGTTTCTCCTTCTCAGCTTGGGTATCGGTAAGATACTTGGTGCAAGAAGGACACTTCAACGAGACCAGGTTTCAGCATGGATACCAACGGCGAGATCCGCATGGGCGCCGGGCACCGAGAACTTCTCGACCAGGTGCTCGACAAATGGTCCCTCAGCGTCCTGAACGAGTTGTGCGACCGGCCCTGCCGCTTCAACGAGCTCCGCCGGGCCATCCCCGCGGTCACCCAGAAATCGCTCACCGCCACCTTGCGGCGACTCGAACGCAACGGCGTCATCGAACGTCAGGTCACCTCCACCCGTCCGGTCGCGGTCACCTACCGGATCACCCCGCTCGGCAAGACCCTCCGCTACCCCGTCGACATCCTGCTGGCCTGGGCTTCCGAACAGATGCCCGCCATCGAACGCGCCCGCGACACCTTCGACGCTCAGAGTGACGCAGACATCTGAGGGCGAGGGCCGCCTGTGCCGGGCCTGACCGTTATCGGCTCTTCTCGATCACTGTGCGGACGGCGGTGAATGCCTCGGTGTACTTCTCCGCCGGTGACCGGGTGGCGCCTTCCTCCAGCCACCGTTCGGTGGCGAGCCGTACCGCGCACAGGACGATTCCCGCCACGAGCCGGGGGGCGAGGGGGCCGGTGCCGGCGCAGCGCGCTTCCAGGGCGGTGGCCAGGGTGTTCTCCCAGGAGACCTGCTCGGCGTCGGCATGTGCCCGAACGGTACGGGTCTCGGCGCGGATGCGGGCTTCGAGCTGGGTCATCTCCCGGTAGCGGCGCCAGTTCCCGGTGATGTCGAGGAAGGCGTTGCAAAGCGCGGTGAAGGCGTCCTCCTGCGGCGGTCGCGCGTCCAAAGCGGCCAGTACCGCGTCGAGGCGCCCGTAGTGCAGGCCGATGATGAAGCAGCTTTCTTTGGAGTCGAAGTAGCGGAAGAACGTGGAGCGGCTGATCTCGGCGCGCTCGCAGATGTCCTCCACGCGTACCGCCTGCATGCCGCGCTCGGCGACGAGCCTCACCGCGGCCTGCGCGGTCGCCGTGTACATGCGTTGCTTCTTCCGCTCCCGAAAAGAGCCTTCCAGCGCAGTCACAGGGTAAATATTGACACTCTGTCCCAATTGATGCAAAGTCTCCGGCATGGACGCTGAGCACCTGCGGTCGCTGTTCGACCTGTCCGGGAGGGTGGCGGTCGTCACCGGGGCCACGCGCGGCATCGGGCGTGCGATCGCCGAAGGCTTCGTCGCCGCCGGGGCGAGCGTCGTAGTCGCCAGCCGCAAGCCGGACGCGTGCGCCGAAACCGAGTCGCACCTGAAGGCGATGGGCGGATCGGCGCTCGGCGTCCCCACCCATCTCGGTGACCTGGACGCCCTCGACGCCCTGGTGGCGCGCACCGTCGACACCTTCGGCAGGCTCGACATCCTGGTCAACAACGCCGCCAACCCGTTGGCGCTGCCTTTGGGATCCCTCACCCCGGAGGCGTTCGCCAAGTCGCAGGACGTCAACGTCCGCGGGCCGGTCTTCCTGGTGCAGCGGGCGCTCGACCACCTCACCGAGAGCCCGTGCGCCTCGGTCGTCAACGTCGTGTCGGCGGGGGCCTTCATGTTCTCCCCGTACGTGTCGATGTACGCCGCCGCCAAGGCCGCCATGGTGTCCTACACCCGTTCGATGGCCGCCGAGTTCGCCCCGCGAGGCATCCGGGTCAACGCCCTGGCTCCCGGCACAGTGGACACCGACATGGTCCGCAACAACCCGCCCGAGTTCCAGACGGCCATGGAGCAGGCCGCCCTCCAGCGGCGGATGGCCGATCCCGACGAGATGGTCGGCCCCGCGCTGTTCCTGGCCTCCGGCGCGTCGAGCTTCGTCACCGGCCAGGTCCTCCACGCCGACGGCGGCCTGGTCGCGCGCTGACCCAGTAAGGATTTCCATGCTGACCGATAGCGACGCCTACCTGCGCGACACTCCCGCCTCGGGCCGGACGGTGCGCGTGGAGGAGCCCGCGCCGGGCGTCCGGCTGCTCACCCTGGACCGGGAGCACCGGCTGAACGCCATGTCCGGCGAGCTGATCAAGGACCTGCACGCCGCACTCGACGCCGTCGCTGCGGACGAGGACTGCCGCGCCGTCGTCCTCACCGGCGCGGGGCGGGCCTTCTGCGCGGGCCTCGACCTGCACGACCCCCCGGCCCGCGACGCCACTCCGGCGGCATCGGACGAGGAGGCCGCGCGGCGCCGCAGCCCGCAGGCCGCCATGCACGTCCAGCAGGCCATCGCCTCACTCGTCCCGAAGCTGCGCAACCTGCGGCAGCCGGTCATCTCCGCCGTCAATGGGCCGGCCTCCGGCGGCGGCTTCGCCTTGGCCCTGGCCAGCGACATCCGGGTCGCCGCCGTGTCCGCCCGGTTCAACGCGGCGTTCGTGCGGATCGGCCTGTCGGGCTGCGACATCGGCGTCAGCTGGCTGCTGCCGCGCCTGATCGGCGCGGGCGTCTCCCACGAGCTGCTGCTCACCGGGCGTTTCGTGGACGCCGCCGAGGCGCTGCGCCTCGGCCTGGTCAGCCGGGTCGTCGAGGACGGCGCGGTCGTCGAGGCGGCCCTGGAGACCGCCGCCCTCATCTGCGCCAACAGCCCGATGGGCGTCTGGATGACCAAGGAGGTCGCCTGGAGCCAGCTCGAGGTCGGCAGCCTCCAGGCCGGCATCGACCTGGAGAACCGGACGCAGATCCTCACCTCCCACACCCGCGACCAGACCGAGCAGATCACCGCCTTCCTACAGCGCCGCCCCCCGGACTACACCAACTCCTGAGCCTCGTTGAAGGTGGCGGCCGAGGGGCCCTGGGCGATCGGCCGTCCGGACGGTGCCGCGCCGGGGGTGCGGTCGCGGCGGAGGGACTCGGGCAGCGTGCCTGGGAGCTGGAGCAGGGGGTGCCGAGGGCCAAGTCGATCTCGCCGTCGCGCAGCCACGGCACCAGGTCGGTCATCTGCGACTCGCGGAGGCGGTCCGCCCGAGCGGCACGCCGCACGGCCCGCTGACCGAGCCCTACGCCCTCTACCTGTTCGGCATCCCCGCCGACCCCGCCGCGGCCCGCGCCGCCGCCGCCCGGCAACGCGCCCTCGACGAGGCCCTGCCCGTGAGGGGCCGCAAGCCCCTCACCTTCCTCAACTCGGCGGAGAGCGCGGCCGACGCCTTCGTCCCCGCCGCGCTCGACCGCCTGCGCGGCATCAAGCACGACAGTGATCCGCGCAACACCTTCCGCGGCAACTTCCCGGTGGCGGGGTGAGGCAGCATTTTCGATACGCACGTTGCGTAATTGCGTCCGGGCGAGTACGGTCGAATTACGAAACGTGCGTATCGAAAGGAGAGAGGTGCCTCCTCCAGCACGCCGCGGCAGACCCCGCGACGCCGGTGCCGACGAGCAGATCCTGCGGGCCGCCGAAGCGGAGCTGCTGGCCAACGGCTACGCGGCCTTCACGGTGGACAAGGTCGCCCGGTCGGCGGCCGTCGCCAAGACCACGCTGTACCGGCGCTGGCCCACCAAGGACCACCTGGCCATCGCCGTGATCGCCCGCATGCAGGACGAGGTCCCCGTGCCCGACACCGGGAACCTGCGGGCCGACCTCGTCGGCTACCTGGAGCGGATCGCGCTGGGGCTCAACCGGACGCGGCTGGCCGGGCCCGGCCACGGGCCGGACGACCCGTCGTCCGGCCTCGTCGGCGAGCTGGTCGCGGCGGCCGCGCGGCACCCCGACATCGGGGCGCTGGTCCGCGCGGTCTTCGAGCAGCGCAACGCCCTGGCCATCGGGCTGATCGACCGCGCGCGGCGGCGCGGCGACCTGCGCCCGGACACCGACCCCGAGCTGCTGTTCGACCAGCTCGCCGGCGCCCTGTACTACCGGCTGCTCATCACCGGCCGTCCCATCGACCGCGCCTACGCCGAACGCCTCGTCGACGCCGCCCTCTCCGGCGTCCTCCCCCCGAAGGAGCGGACATGACCACCACGGCCCCCGCCCCCGCCCGGACGCGCCGTCCGAAGCGCCGCCGCCTGCTGATCGCGTTCGGGATCGTCGCCGTCCTGCCGGCGGGCTACGCGTCCTGGACCAACCTGCGCCCCTTCACCCTGCGCGCCTCGATCGAGATCGACGCCACGCCCGAGCAGGTGTGGACGGTCCTGAGCGACCTGCCCGCCTATCCCCAGTGGAACCCGTTCATCGTCTCCTCCAGCGGCCGGCTGGAGAAGGGGGCGACCCTGCGCAACGTGATGCGCGACTCGGGCGGGGACACCGCCTTCACCCCGACCGTGCTGGAGGTCGCCCCCGGCCGGGAGCTCCGCTGGATCGGCAAGATCACCCCCGGCGGGGTCTTCGACGGCGAGCACCGCTTCCTGATCGAGCCGATCGCCCCCGGCCGCGTCAGGCTCACGCAGACCGAGCGGTTCACCGGGGTCGTGATCCCCTTCTTCCAGAGCCGGCTGACCGACCGCACCCTCCCGCAGTTCCACGCCATGAACAAGGCCCTCGCCCAGCGCGTCGGCGCGACCCGGCACTAGGGCCTGTCTCGAATTGCCTAGAATTCTGGCTCGTGACCGATTTCACGCAGGTTCTCAAGCGCTGGAGCGAAGCCGCTGACGTCGCAGTCGCGGACGAGCCGACGGCTCGGCGAATCGCGGAGGTCTTTATCGAGCGGGGCTATACCCAGGTCTTGCTCACCACTTGCACCTACCGCGGCCGCTGGGGCGATGAACCCGGCTGGCGCGTCCTGGCGTGGGACGACGGGCCATATCCCGACGACGACACCGAATGGTGGACAGCCGAAGAGCACCGGTTCGTCGCGCAACTGAAGGACGCCTATGGTGTCCGCCATCCGAGTCCGCCGGAACTCGGCTCCCTCGACGGGCTGCTCGTCGACCGGACGATAGAGGACGTGCGGGAGTTCCGCATGGCGTCCTTCGCTCACACCCCGCCCCGAGCCCAGAGCGCCGTGGTCCCGCGCTTGCTGGACCAAGGACCCCCATCGCTGTCAGGCGAGGGAGACCCGATCACGCTCACCGGACTGGACGACGTCGACTGGTCCTCCCTTGACCACGCATACGGCTCCGCAGACGACACGCCCGGCCTTCTTCGAGCGCTGGCTGCCAACGATGAGGGCTGGGGGGACGCCATGCACGAATACTTCAGCGCCATCGTGCACCAGGACACCGTGTATTCGGCGACGGAACGCACCATCCCGTTCCTGGTGCAAATCGCACTCGCGCCGAGCATCCTCCCCGAACGCCGTCTCGAACTCCTTCGGGACCTGATCTACATCGCCTCTCAGAATGCCTGGGCACTCTCCGAGCCCGACGTTGACGGCCCGGGAGCCCTGACGACCCGGGCCGTTGCCGATGCCGTCCCCGACCTGCTGGCCTTGTGGCAGCCGTCGCCGCAAGCCCACAAGGCCCGGCTACTCCTTCTGGCCGCGTTCAACCCGTCGGCAGCCAAGACGCACCTCAAGCAGTTCACCGATTTCCGAGCCACCTTGGACGGGCCAAGCCCCACTCTGGACCTCGCCCTAGCGCTCATCACCCAGGACGAGGCCCGCGCTCAAGACATCGCCCTCCAGACCACCACCTGGGATATCCGAACGCCTGACTACCTCGCCGAGAATCTGCCCCTCAACGCCCGCCTGATCAACGTCCTACTCCACCTCGCCGGAGACGAGCTGGACTAACCGGATCCCAGCTCTCAGCATGGTGCGGCCCGTCGAGCAGTTCACGGGCCACTGCGGTCAGCGTGACGGTCACGGGATCTCCTCCAGAATCAGGGCAGGGCAAGGCAGGGCAGGGCAGGACGCAATGGGCGGCACCGGCTGCCGAGCGTCGGACCGGTTCGCACCGGCCGGGTTCTCTCATGCAGACCCCGCGCAACGCCGGGAGAGGGCGTTCGGCCGTCGAGTGTGACCTGAATCACGCGGCGGCGCCAATCGCTGAGGGACCGTCCGGCCTCAGTGACCTGGTTCTATGCGTGCTTCCCGACTACACCACGAATGGCCTGGGGCACGTGTCGAGACATTCGGATGATCAGGTTGTGCGACTTGATCCGGTAACGTCCGCGCCCCGGGCGGGCCGGGCGAGCCCAAGCAGTCGAGGCGGACGGGAGCTCCGCCTACATGAAGGTCTCGAACTGCGGAGCGCACGAAGTAGGTACCGCCGGCTCCAGATCAGGAGAGTGCGAAGCCCCCCTCCTGGCGGACGAAAGATCTTCAGCGAGAGCTCTTCTACCGGGGCTCCACGCGCCTTTTCCGGTCCCCGCAACTGCCCGCAAGTCTCGTTCTAGGTGGTGAATGGATCGAGCGCCGACACACCCCACCCAAAAGGCATTTCAGTATCGAAATGCTCAGCCCGGTCGCCTACGTTGAGCAGCATCGCACCTCATCCAGGTGGTCGCGCTCCGGAGGGAACCTCATGTTCGCCACGGTCACGTAGGCCGGTCGCGACGGCGTGATCGTTCATCATCCCGTGGGCACCGCCGAGCAGCGGCTCTTGCTGTGAGACTGGTCATGCCTGACCTCAGAGCCCGCCGCCCCCTGCGCTTCTCACCTGCATGAACATAGTGTCGGCGGACACAGAGGCCCCCCGCCTGCTCCTCCGCAGCCGGAACGGCCGGACGACCCCCGACGTCTCGGCGGCCGTGGTGCGCCTACGCGGCGCATCGTCTCTTCGTGGCACGCCCGGGTCTCGCGCCCGGGGCCGTCTCGCTGAGCGAGAATGCGTCAGAAGCAATCGGTGTTCCCAAATATCCTCCTGACGGTGGTGATCCGACAGCAAACGTTCCCGGCCCTCCTCTCGCCCGGCAAGATCGGGCCCATCGCGCTGGCCAACCGAGTGGTTCTCCCCGCGATGGACATGAACCTCTGCGAGGACGGCGAGATCCATCAGGGCGATATTGACCATTTCGTGGCCCGCGCCGAAGGCGGCACCGGAATGATCATCACGGGCTGCTGCGCCGTCGCCTACCCGGCGGGCTGCACCAGCCGCAAGGAGCCGGGCCTGTCCGAGGACCGGTTCATCCCCGGCCTCAAGGCGCTGGCCGACGCGGTCCACGAGGCCGGCAGCAAGCTGTGCGTGCAGATGGTGCACCACGGCAAGGTCGCCCGGATCGACACCCTCGACGGCCGGGCGCAGCTGGTGCCGTCCGTCCCGAAGCCGCCCAGCGACATGAGCATGATGATCGACTGCACTCCCGAGGAACTCGGGAAGATGGCGGCGATCCAGGAGGGCAAGAAGGCTACCCACCACGAGGCCACCCACGAGGACCTCGCGTGGCTGGTCCGGATGTTCGCGCAGGCCGCAGGCCGTGTGAAGGCCGCCGGTGGCGACGCCGTCGAGATCCACTGCGCCCACAACTACGTGCTCGGCGGCTTCCTGAGCAGGTACTCGAACCAGCGCACCGACGAGTACGGCGGGTCGATCGAGAACCGGGCGCGGCTGACGTGCGAGGTGATCCGCGCGGTCAAGGAAGAAATCGGTGACGGCCTCGCCGTCATCGTGCGGCTGGCGGGCCAGGAGTACGGCGAGTCCGAAGGGCTGACGCCCGACGAGGCCGCCAGTGCCGCCGCCATGTTCGAGCAGGCCGGCGCCGACGCCATCCACGTCACCGGCACCGCGCTGAACGCGTTCGCGAACTTCACCGACGGCCCGCTGCCCGACAAGGTCGGCTTCTACACCGCCAACGCCGCGGTCGTGAAGCGCGCGGTGTCGATTCCGGTCATCACCGTCGGCCGCATGCTGCCCGAGGTCGGCGAGCGGATGATCGCCGAGGGCCACACCGATTTCGTCGCCATGGGCCGCCAGTTGCTGGCCGATCCCGGCCTGGTCGACAAGCTGAAGGCCGGCGTCAGCGAGCAGGTCCGCCCGTGCATCAACTGCTACGTGTGCGTGCAGGAGAACTTCTGGGACGCCACCCCGCTGTGCGCGGTCAACCCCGCGCTGGGCGATGAGACGCTGCTGCCGTTCCCGCGCACCACGTCCCCCAAGCACGTCGTCGTCGTCGGTGCCGGGCCGGGCGGCATGGAGACCGCCCGTGTCGCCACCGAACGCGGCCACCGCGTCACCCTGCTGGACAAGACCGACCGTCTCGGCGGAACGCTGTGGTTCTCGACGCTGACCACCCCCGACAACGAGCGCCTGCTGAAGTGGCTCACCCAGGAGGTGCAGCGGGCCGGTGTCGACGTCCGGCTGAAGACCGAGGCCACCGCCGCGACGATCAAGGCCCTCGCGCCCGACGCCGTCGTCGTCGCCACGGGCGCCGTGCGCGGACGTCCGAGCGTTCCGGGCGGCGACCTGCCCCACGTGCATACCGGTGACAGCCTGCGCGGCCTGATGACCGGCACGGGCGACGTCTCGGACCAGCCGCTCTTCCTGCGGGTCGCCAGCAGGCTCGGCGGTCTCGCCGGCATCACGAAGAGCCCCGCCAGGATCCGCGACATGAGCCGCAGGTTCCTCAAGTTCCTGCCGATGAGCAAGAACGTCGTCGTCATCGGCGGATCGCTCGTCGGTCTCGAACTCGCGGAGTTCCTCGCCGAGCGCGGCAGCCGGGTGACCCTGGTCGCGGAAGGCCGGCAGCTCGGTGTGCCGATGGCGATGCCCCGCCGCTGGACCGCCGTCAAGCACGCCAAGGACCTGGGCGTGAAGATCCACCGCGACGCGACCGTCGAGCGCATCACCCCCAAGACCGTCGAGTTCACGGTCGAGGGCAAGTCGCAGTCCGCGCCGGCGAGCATGGTCGTCGTGGCGTCGGGTGTCTCGGCGGCGGCACCTCTCGCCGACGAACTGGCCCAGGCCGGTATCGAGGTCCACCTCGTCGGCGACGCCAATGAGGTCAACTACATCGAGGGCGCGATGCACTCGGCATGGAAGGTGGCCACCGCGATCTGATCGCGGTCGATGACGTGCCCCCGAAGCCCGTCTCGGGGGCGTGTCAGCAGGACAACGCCTGTGGCGCCTTCCGGCCGTGCCCGGCCTCAGCGAAACGGCTGGGTACGGCCACGCCCTCGTGTTCGTGTGGACGGAGGGGCTCACTGCCGCCAGCCCTGGCCGGTGTAGTCACCGCAGGGGTTGGCCACCAGGTCGACGTAGGCTGCTCGGCGGCCCAATCCGGGCCCGCATCACCCATCACCTCGGGGCCGGGCGCTGGCGAGCATCAAGACGGTCCCCCACTACGCACGTTGAATTTGAACCTCATTACCTCGACTCTTCGTCCGATGGCGTCTTCCGCCCAGAAGTGTTCCGGTCCGGCAGCGTGCTGCCCGTGACGTGCTCTGCAAGATGATGGGCCGCCATCGGCGCCCTTGGGGTGGTGAACGGAGCCACGAGGGCAGGCGGTACCCACTTTTTTGTGGGTACTTGGCTGGACGCGGTGATGGAGCGAGGCTGGTGGTGGGCGGTCAACGAGCCGTTCGATCAGGGGAACGGAGGTGGCGTGCGTTCAGGAGCCGACTGGGCCTTGGCGAGTCCGTCCAAGCGGCGGTGACCCCAGTCGGAGAGGGGCGCCAGCGCCTCGGAGAGGTCGCGGCCGAACTCGGTCAGGGAGTACACGGTCTTCAGGGGTAGCCCCTCGTGCACCTCGCGGAGCACCAGGCCGTCGTCCTCCATTTCGCGGAGCGCCTGGGTCAGCACTTTCTCGCTGAGGTCCGGCAGCCGCCGTCGAAGTTCACCAGGGCGGTGCGGACGGCCTTCCAGCAGCCAGAGCAGGGTGGTCTTCCACTTGCCGTCGATCACGGCGATCGCGGCGGTCACTCCGCAGACGTTCGTTCGCTGAGCGAGCTTGCGCGTCATCACTGTCCCATCGCCGCTATCAGTCAACTTTTCGTGGAGGTCAAGCCATGTCCGAACAGTCTGCCGTCACCGTGATCGGCCTGGGCCCGATGGGGCGGGCCTTGGCGGGCGCGTTCGTGGACGCCGGTCTGCGGACCACCGTGTGGAACCGGACTCCGGGCCGTGATCACGAACTGGTCGAGCGCGGCGCGATTCGCGCAGGCTCGGCCGAGGAGGCGGTCGCGGCGAGCGACCTGACCGTGGTCTGCGTGGTCGACTACGACGCGGCGGACTCGGTCCTGCGGCGCGAGGCGGTCGCCGGCGCGCTCAAGGGGCGCGCGGTGGTGAACCTGACCGCCGACACCCCTGGACGGGCACGCGGCACCGCGGCCTGGGCGGCCGACCACGGCATCCGGTACCTGGACGGCGCGATCATGACGCCGGTCGTCACCATCGGCACGCCGCATGCGGTGTTCATCCACAGTGGCCCGAAGGACCTCTACCGGGAGCACCTTCCGGTGCTGGAGGCGTTGGGCGGCACCCACACCCACCTGGGCGAGGACACCGGGCGGGCCGCCGCGCACGACATTGCGCTGCTGGACATCTTCTGGACCGCGATGGCGGGCTATGCGCACGCCCTGGCGGTGGCGAAGGCGGAGGGGATCACCGCGCGTGAACTGGCGCCGTTCGCCAAGAACATCGCTGCGATCCTGCCGCCGCTCTTCGAAGAATTCGCGGCCGAGGTGGACGAGGGGAGCTTCTCCGGCGAGGGCAACCCGATCACCTCGGCGGCGGCTTCCATGGCCCACATCGTCCACACCTCCGAGGCCCACGGGATCGACGCCGGGGTCATGCGAGCCGCCGAGGGCCTGGCCCGCCGCGTCGTCGGGAGGGGCCACGGCACGGACGGGTTCATTCGCATCACCGAACTCCTCGAAGACGCCACCAACGCCGATTCTCACAGCACTGGGCTGATCAAGCGGTAATGCCGTAATTGCGCTGGCAGCGGGCGTGGTGAACGGAGAGTTGTAGCGTCGCGGCCAGCCTCGGCGTGCAGCACCCGGACCTGGTGCGGGTCACCGTCGACCGACACCCGCCAGGTCCGGGCATGCCCGCCGTCGCGGGCGGCGGCCTGGTCGAACGCCCCACCGCTTGGTCGACGGATTGGAGCGCGGCGGCGGGGTTCAGTCGGTGAATTCGTCGACACCGAGGGCGAAGTTCCCGTTGCCCACTCCGTTAGTGGCGAGGCCCATCGTGAGCAGGCCCGCTCCTTCCAGCCAATGCGCCATCTTCAGGTCGCCGACGTCCAGCGGGCGCAGCCCGAGGGTCTTGACGAACTCCGCCACGCGCGCTTTGGCCTGCGCGCTGTCGCCGGCGACGAAGACGGCGGGCCGGCCCTTCTCCAGGACGTGACGGAAGATGGTGTTGAACGCCTTCACCATGCTGGCGCCGGCCGGGGCCACCTTGGCGGCTTCCTGCGCGATGGAGGTCTGCTCGCTGTGGGCCAGCCCATCGAAGGTGGAATTGAAGGTGTTGCTGATGTCGACAATGATCTTGCCCGCGAGGGCGTCTCCGTACCGAGCGATGGTCGGGACGACACCGTCGAACAGCAGGGCCATGATGACGATGTCTCCGGCCGGGACGGCGCCCCACTCTCCCGCCGTGGCGCCGCCGCCGAGAGCCTTGGCCAGGTCAGCGGCCTTGGACTGATCGCGGCCCATGACCTCGACGGTGTTGCCGCCCGCGACCGCCCGCGCGCCGATGGTGCCGGCCATGTTCCCGGTGCCGATGATCGTGATGGTGTTCATTCGGTGTGCCTTCTTTCTTGTTCTCGAGCTTTCGATTGGTTTCGTTCGCGCCGGTTTTGGCCCGGCGCGTCCTGCGGCGCGCTGGGGCGGCCGCTACTCGTCAGTTGCCTCGGCACCCTGGTCAGATGACGGTGGTGCCGCCGTCCGTGGTCAGTTCCAGTCCGTTGACGTAGCTGGAGTCGTCGGAGGCGAGGAAGAGTGCGACGGTGGCGATCTCCTCGGGGCGGCCCATCTTTCCGCGGGGGATCAGGGACTCGAATGCCTTCTTGGTGGCCTCGTCGAAGAGTTCCTCCTGCTTCGCTGTGGCGACCTGGCCGGGGGTGAGCACGTTGACCCGGATTCGCCGGTCCTTGAGTTCGTTGAGCCACACGCGGGCCCATGCCTGCTGCACGGCCTTGCTGCCCGCGTACACGCTCCAACCGGGAAAGCCGCGCAGGGAGGCGTTCGAGCCGGTCATGAAGACCGAGGCTCCGTCGTTGAGCAGCGGCAGCGCCTTCTGCACGGTGAACAGGGTGCCGCGCGCGTTGAGTGAGAAGGCGCGGTGGAACTGCTCTTCGGTGATCTCGCCGAGCTTGGCCTGCTCGCCCATTCCGGCATTGGTCCACAGGACGTCGATCGAGCCCTTTTCCTTCTTGACCGTCTCGTAGAGGCGGTCAAGGTCGGCCAGCTCGGCCGCGTCGCCCCGTACGGCGGTGACGTTGCGGCCGATCGCCTTGACGGCGTCGTCGAGAGCTTCCTGCCGCCGGCCCAGGATGTAGACGTAAGCCCCCTCTTCGACGAACAGCCGGGCGCCTGCCAGCGCCATGCCGGTCGAGCCGCCGGTGATCACCGCGACCTTGCCATCGAGCTTTCCCATGATCACTCCACTGAGCCGACGGATACTCGGACATTACATAAACCGCTCTGTGTACTTACAGTATCCGGCGGTCGGCCGGACCGCAAGCTATGCACACCGATCGGTACCCGACTGGGTTAAACTGGCGGTATGACGGAGTTGGAGAAGGGCCCCCTGGGCCGACGCCGCGGCCGCGGCGCACGCGAACGCATCCTCAGCGCGTCCCGGCAGCTGTTCCGCGAGCAGGGCATCAACCGCACCGGCATGGACCAGCTCTGCGCCGTGGCCCAGGTCTCGAAGCGCACCGCCTACCAGCACTTCGGCGGCAAGGACGAGCTCGTCGCCGAGTACCTGCGCCGATTCGATCCCGACGTCATGCCCGGCGTGTTCGACCGCACCGACCTCACACCCCGCGAACGGCTCCTCGCCGTCTTCGACATGCCCGCGTCCACGGACCTGTGCCCCTACATCGCGGCGGCCGTCGAACTCCACGACCCCCAGCACCCCGCGTCCCAGTACGTACGCGAGTACAAGCAGGCCATCGCCGCGCGCCTGGCCGAAACCGCACGCGAAGCCGACGCCACCGACCCCGAGCAACTCGGCGAGCAACTCGCGCTGCTCCTCGACGGCGCCGCGGCCCGCACGCGAGTCATCAACGCCGGGAGCTTCCCCACCGCCGCCGCCATCGCCGCCGTCCTCATCGACAACGCCATCCCGCGACAGCCCAGCGATGAGGGGTCGATCACGGTAGAGAGCGGTAGCTAACCGGCCGCGTTACAGGCCCGGCGGGCGGACCGGCGGGGTGAGGCCGGACAGCATCGCGAACACGACCATCTGGGCGCGGTCGCGGGCGCCGAGTTTGAGCAGGGCGCGGCCGATGTGCGTGCGGACGGTCTCGGCGCTGATCGTCAGCCGGTCCGCGATCTCGTCGTTGGACATCCCGGTGGTCACCCAGGAGACCACCTCGCGCTCCCGCTCGGTCAGGTGCTTGATCCCCGGGTGCGGCGCCATCCCGGGCCCCTGCCGGGCGAACTGGGCGATGACGCTGCGGGTGATCGACGGTGAGAGCAGCGAGCCGCCCTCGGTGACGACCCGGATCGCGCGCAGCAGCTCGTCCGGCTCGGCGTCCTTGAGGACGAACCCGCTCGCGCCGTGCCGCAGCGCCTCGAACACGTACTCCTCAAGGCCGAACGTGGTGAGCATGACGACCCGGACCGCGGCCAGGGCGGGATCGGCGGTGATCTCGCGCAGCGCTGCCAGGCCGTCCAGGACGGGCATCCGGATGTCCATGAGCACCACGTCGGGCCTGCGGGCGCGGACGACGTCCAGGCCGGTGCGCCCGTCGGCGGCCTCGCCGACGAGCTCGGCGCCGGGTTCGCCGCGCAGCAGGGTGCGCACGCCGACCCGGATCAGCGCCTGGTCGTCGATGACGACGACGCGGATCGGGCCGCTCACGGCCGGTCCCCGGCGAGCGGGAGGCGGGCGCGGACGCCGAACCCGCCGTCGGGGGACGGCCCGGCGGCGAGGGTGCCGCCGATCACCTCGGCCCGGCTGCGCAGGCCGCGGATGCCGAGGCCGTTCCCCGGCGGGGCGGACGGGACGGCGGCGCAGGCGTTGGTGACCTCCAGCAGCAGCGCCCCGCCGTCCCGCCGGATCCGGATGCGCACCGGCACGGCGCCGGCGTGCCGCAGGACGTTCGTCAGCGACTCTTGCAGGATGCGGTAGGCGACCGCGTCGACATCGGCGGGCAGGCCGGCGACGTCCGGTGCGATGTCGGTGTGGACGGTCACCCCGCCGGCCCGGACGCGTTCGGTCAGCCGGTCGAGCTCGTCGAGGCCGGGGGCCGGGGCCCGGACGGCCGGGGCCCCGCCCGCGTCCCGCAGCCAGTCGAGCTGCGCCCGCAGGTTCTCCAGGGCCTCCCGGCTGGTGGCGCGCACCGCCTTCATGGACTGCCTGGCCTCCTCGGGATCGTGGTCGAGGACGTGCAGCGCCACTCCCGCCTGCATCGCGATGGCGGCGAGCCCGTGCCCGACCGAGTCGTGCAGGTCCTGCGCCATGCGCAGCCGCTCCTCCGAGGCGACCCGGCGGGCCTGCTCGGTGTGCACCCCGGCGGCGGCCTGGCGGCGGGCCCGGGTCAGCGCGCCGGCCGCCAGCGCGACCGCGATGATCGCGCCCCACACGACCGCGTCCCTGGACATCGGGTAGTGGCCGGACCCGGCGGGCACGCTCGCCGCGTCCCGCACCCGCTTGGCGAACACGCCGACGATCAGCACGCCGAAATCGGCGGCGGCCGCGAACGCGGCGCGCGGCAGCGGGAACCGGTCGGCCACCCCGTACACGGCCATGGGGACGGTCAGCATCACCGGGCCGAACGGGTAGCCGGCCGCCAGGTAGCCCGCCACGAACGCCGTGTTGGCCGCCAGCGCGATGCCCGGCCGGCGCCGCAGCCCGAGCGCCAGGGCCGCGGCCGTCACCATCAGGTATCCGGCGGCGTCGAGGGTGCGGGCCGAGCCGGGCTGGAGGTCCGCCGCGGGCCCGGACGCGAGCAGGACGGCCGCCAGGAACGGAAGGCACACCCAGCCCTCCGCCGCCCAGCTCCGCCAGCGGCGCTTCCCACCGGTCACCGTCCGGACGATACCGGCCGCCTCCGGCCTCCGGCGTCCCCGTCTCGGCGTATGCGGGGGACGCGGGAGGGCGTACGCGCGATGCCGCCGCGCCGCGGACGCGTCCGCGGCGACGCGGCCGACATCCTCGTCAGGACGACGCCGATCGCGCGGGGAGCAAGACCCGGACCCGGCGGGGCCGATGCGGCAGCGCCCTGCCGCCCGCAGCCGCGGCTCAGAAGGTCGGGTCGGCCGAGGGAAGGTAGGTCCGCATTTCGATGAAGAGCCGTTCCGGATGGCAGGTCAGCCCGCTCACCGAGATGACGTCGATGCCCTCTCTCCGGTGGACTCGGCGCATCGCGCGGTCCCGGTACGGGTCGCGTGCTCCGGCGTGCGGTTCGATCCGGCAGAAGAAGACGACGCCCCGGTCGGCCAGGGTGAGTTCTGCGATATCTCTCCACGGCACGTCCAACCGGCCGTCCGGGGCCCGGAAACTGAGCAGATCCGGTGTCAGCGCCACATATTTGGGCGACCTCAGTTGACGTGCCGATGCCTGCGCGCCCCAGGCGGCGACGACGAGGAACACGGCGGCGCCCGACACCTGCGGGGGCCCGCCGTTGAGCGAAGCCAGCACGAGGGCGTAGGTCGCGGCCAGCGCGAAGAGCACCGTGCCCGCCAGCACGCAGATGACCGGCCTGCGCATGTAGGGGAACACGAGCGCGGCGGTCCGGGTGCCGTCCAGGTCGATCTCCCGGCGCTGGGGCTCTCCCCTCCAGCGGGGCGGAAGGGCCCCCGCGCCGAGCGCCGCCAGGCCCAGCGCCGTCAGGTTCAAGGGGACCGACGCGATGTCGAGGCCGTCCCCCTTCCCGGCGGCCGCGGCCCAGCTCACCGTTGCGGAACCCGCCGCCCCCAGCAGGATCATCGCCGCGCCGAACAGGTTGAGGAGCAACCGCATCACGAGCACCACCTCGCCGGGCCGGACGCCGCTCGCCCGGAGCCGTCGTCGCTGGACAAGGGCTTCGCCCGTCCCCGAGAACAGGCCGGGACGGGCGAACAGGACGAGGCGGTCACCGCCCCGCCGACTCCGGGGCCGGCTTCCGGGACCGGTAGGCGATGGCCGCGGCCGTGATGCCCGCGACGAGGGCCGCGGTGGCGCCGGCGCCCCGGACCGCCGCCCCGGCGACCTCCCCGAACTCGTCCGCGTCGACGGCGCTGCCGACGAACCCGGGGATCTCGGCCAGCGCGGCCACGGCGGCGAGCACGAGGGTCCAGCGCCAGCGGGTCACCGCGATGAGGACGGCGACCACCGTCAGGATGATCAGGCCGGGCGGCACGGCCGGCATCTCCACCCCGGCGACCTTCTGGATCAGCAGGCCGACGGCGCCCGTGGCGAGTCCGGTCACGGTGACCAGCGTGGGCCGGTTGAGGGGGGTCGTGCGCATGGTTGCACTCCTTGGGCTTCGCGAGGGTTCGAGCGACACCGGCAATGGTGCGGCGCGAGCCCGCCCCGCGTCGTCACCCGCCGGAGGACTCCCCCGCTACGTTCCGGGGAGTAGCAGGCGGCAGTGCGGCCGGGCCGTCAGGGCGCGCGGAGTTCCCGGGCGACCTGGGCGAAGGCGCGGACGAGCGACGTCTCTCCCGAGCTCCGCCAGATGAGCGCCCATTCGAGGGCGGGCGAGTCGTGGATCGGGATGTAGGCGATGTCGCCGCGGGCGAAGTACTTGACGGCGTGCGCGGGCACGGGCGTGACGCCCTGGTCCGCGGCGACGTTGGCGAGGATCTCCTGGACGGTGTGCGTGACCGGCCCGCGCGGGATCGGCCGGCCGCTCGGGGTCTGCGCCGGGCGCACCGCCTCCTCCATGTAGGCCGGGAGGGTGCCGGACGCGCCGAGCATCGTCGCGTCCGCGAGGACTTCGAGGGAGACCGACTCGTGCCGGGCGAGCGGATTGCGCGGCGACACCGCGAGGACGAGGTCCTCGGTGAGGACGACCGGGCCGACGGTCAGGTCGGGCTCCTCGACCGGCAGCCAGAGGATCTGCAGGTCGACGTCGCCGCCGCGCAGCGGCGTGAACGGGTCGCCTGCGGTCGCCTCCCGGATCTGGAGCTCGCAGTCGGGGTGCCGGGCGTTGAACGCGCCGATGACGTCGCTGATCTCGTGCCCGGTGGCGCCGACGAAGCCGATCCGCAGCGTGCCGGTCAGCCCGCGGGCGGCGGCCGCCGCCCGGTCGACGCCCTCCTGGATGAGCCGGTAGGCGGCCCCCAGGTCCTCGCTCAGCCGGCGGCCGATCGGGGTGAGCGAGACCCGGCGGCTGGTGCGCTCGAACAGCGCGGCGCCGATCTCCCGCTCCGTCTTCCGGATCGCCTGGCTGACCCGCGCGCGGGTGACGAGCAGCTTGTCGGCGGTCCGGCCGAAGTGCAGTTCGTCGGCCAGGGTCAGGAAGATCTCGATGTCCCGCAGCTCCATGGCCCGGCCTCTCGTCCAGCGGTAATCCCCAGGTTAACAAACGGTGCGGTCTTCGGCGTTGTTCGCGCCTTCCCGGTGCCGGATCGTGAGATCGGCAGGGCGCGGCGAACACGTTCGAACGGAGGAGGAGACGTGCCGAAGGTGGCGATCGTGACGGGCAGCGGCCGGGGGATCGGCCCGGCGCTCGTGCGCGGCCTGGACCGGATCCTGGCCGCGGACGCCGGCGGGGTCGTCCACCGGCTCGCGGACGGCGCGCACGGCGCCGACGACCTCGCGGCGGCGGTGGCGGCGCGGCACGGCGGCGTCGACATCGTGATCGCCAACGCCTCCGCCCCGATCCTGCCCGGGGTGCGCCTCCGGGACCAGGTCCGCCGCCTGGTAGAGGTCAACAACCACGGCACGCGGCGGGCGATCCAGGGGTTCGTCCCGCTGCTGAACGACGGCGCCAGGTTCGTGGTGGTGGCCGACCGGTTCGGGGCGCTGCGGCATCTGCCGGGGCATCTGCGGCCGCGCTTCGACGTCGACCGGATGAGCCTGGACGAGCTGGCCGCGGTCATGGACGGCTACGTGGACGCGGTCGAGACCGGCCGCGCCGCGGCCGAGGGCTGGCCCGCCGGGATCAACGTGGCGTCCCGGGTCGGGCAGGTCGCCGCCGTCAAGATCCTGGGCCGCGAGCTGGCCGGCGAGGCCGGGGCCCGGGACATCCTGATCAACGCGGCGGCCGCCGGCGCCGGCCGCGCCGCGGCCGCCGACGCGCTGTGGCTGGCCGCACTCCCGGCGGGCACCCGGTCGCCCTACGCCGAACTCGTGCACGACCGAACGATCATCCCCTTCCTTGCCTGAGGAGAACGGAAAAATGACCATGAAAACGCTGTCCACTCTCTCGCTGATCGCCGCGACGCTCACGACCGGCATGGTCGCCGGGCTGATGGCCGACTGGGCCTACACGGTCCTGCCGGGGCTGGGCCGCGCGAGCGACCGCACCTTCGTCGAGGCCATCCAGCAGCTCAACCGGGCCATCCAGAACGGCTGGTTCTTCCTCAGCTTCCTCGGCGCGATCCTGTTCGCCGGGCTGGCGGCGTTCCTCGCCTGGCGCGGGCACGGCAGGGACGCCCTGCCGTGGATCCTCGCCGGGCTGGCGCTGTACCTGGTGACGTTCGTCATCACCTTCGCCGCCAACATCCCGCTCAACGACCAGATCGACAAGGCCGGCGACCCGGCGCGGATCAAGGACCTCGCCGCCGTCCGCGCCGACTTCGAGAGCAAGTGGATCGCCTGGCACCTCGTCCGGACCGTGGCCAACATCGCCGCCTTCGCCTGCCTGGCCTGGGCCCTGGTGATCCACGGCGGACAGCGCGACGCCGAGCCCGCCGCGAAGGCGAGCGCCGGCGCCGCGTCCCAGCGGCCGGCAGCGACGGCCCCCACCCAGCCCCAGGCGGCGCCCCACCAGCAGCAGGCGGCGTACTACCAGGACGCGGTTCGCCCCCGGGCCGCCGGGCCGGTGCACGCGCCGCCCGCCCGGTACCGCTGAGACGTCCGATCGTCCTCCGGCGCCACCGGCCATGTGCCGGCGGCGCCGCAGGCCGTTCACGGGCCGGTGCTCCCGCGGAATCGCAGAGCCGTCAGGTTCGGTCTCCGTTGCCCGCCACGCCCGCCCGATATGCCAGGACCACCGCCTGGACGCGGTCGCGGAGGTTCAGCTTGGTGAGGATGCGCGAGACGTAGGTCTTCACCGTCTCGTGGCCGATGACCAGCTCGGCGGCTATCTCGGCGTTCGACATGCCTTCGCTGATGAGGAGGAGGACCTCGTACTCGCGGGGAGTGAGGACCTCCAGGCGGTCGCGCTCGGGCGAGGCGGGGGCCTTGGCGGGGCTCAGGTGTTCGGCGAAGCGGCCGATCAGGGTGCGGGTGACGACGGGCGCCAGGAGGGATTCGCCGCGCGCGACGGTGCGTACCGCGTTGATCAGTTCGGGCGGCGGGGCGTCCTTCAGGATGAAGCCGCTGGCGCCGGCGCGCAGGGCGTCGTACACGTACTCGTCGACGTTGAAGGTCGTGACGACCAGGATCTTCATCGGGCTGGTGGAGTCGGGGCCCGCCAGGCGGCGGGTGGCCTCGATCCCGTCGAGCCGGGGCATGCGGATGTCCATGACGACGACGTCCGGGTTCAGTTCCTCGGCTCTGCGGACCGCCGCCCGGCCGTCCTCGGCCTCGCCCACGACCTCCATGTCGGGCTGCGCCGAGAGGATCGTGACGAAGCCGGCCCGCACGAGCGCCTGGTCCTCGCAGACCAGCACCCTGATCGCGGTGTGCGGATCGGTCACGCGATGCCTCCTGCGGGGATGCGTGCGTGCACGCGGAACCCGCCCTCCGGGCTGGGCCCCGCCGTGAAGTCGCCGCCCAGCATCTCCACCCGTTCCCGCAGCCCCGTCAGGCCGCGGCCTCCCGAGAAGGCCGGGCCGCCGTCGCGGCGGGCGGGGGACGCGGGCGCGCCGCCGGACGTCCCGGCGGTGGTGACCTCGACGTCGGTCCAGTCGGGGGTGTGCGCGAGCCGCACCAGCGTGCTCCGGCCGGCGGCGTACTTCACGGCGTTGGTCAGCGATTCCTGCACGACGCGATACGCGGCGAGCTGGGCGCCTATGGCCATGTCCTGCTGCTGCCCGTCCTCGACCAGCTCGACCGGCTGGCCGCCCGCCCGCGTCTGCTCCACCAGATCGGGCACCCGGCCCGGCACCGGTGTGCGGTCCTGGGACGCCGACTCGCCGGTCGCCTCCAGCACGCCGAGCAGGAACCGGAGTTCTGCCATCGCGCGGCGGCCGGTGCCGTTGATCGCGCCGAGGGCCTCGGCGACCTTGTCGGGCGACTCGGTGAGGTACTGCGCCGCTCCGGACTGCACCACCATCGCGGTCACATGGTGGGTGACCACGTCGTGCAGCTCCCGGGCCAGGCGGCTGCGTTCCGCGGCGATCGCCGCCTGGGCGGACAGGCGGCGGCGCTCGACCTCGCGCGACCGCCGACCGCGGACCATGGCGCCCAGCCCGAACGCCGCCCCCAGGACCACGAAGAAGAGCAGGTAGTCGGCGAAGACGGCGGGCGAGCCCAGCTCGCGCAAGATGAAGGCGAAGACCAGGTACCCGGCCGTCGCCGCCGCCGGCACGGCCCGCCGGAAGCGGTTCTGATGGGCGCCCACGGAGTACAGCGCGATGTACACCCCCAGGCTGCCGAAGGTCGGCGGGCAGGCCAGCGACTCGTGCACCACGAAGGAGGTCCCCGCCAACGCCAGGCAGGCGGCCGGCCAGCGGGTGCGCACCGCCACCGGCAGTGTCATCCCCAGCGTCAGCAGCACGCTCGCGGCGGAGGCGCCGTGGACGGGAAGGTCTCCGAACTGCGCCCCGATCTGCGACAGCGGCGCAGCGAACGACAGCACCGTGAAGACGAGCGCGAACTCACCGTCCCTGGCCGCGGCGGGGCGGGACCTCCACCAGTCCGACAGCGAACGCAGCCGGACGGTCGCGGCGGCCACCAGGCCCGCCCGTGCGGGGACGCCGCCCTCTCGCGTGCGCCGATTCGCCCTGGTCACAAGGGCCGCCTGGTCTTCCATCACCATCCATGATCCGGTCGGTACAACGCTGAGCGGGACGGGGGGACGGGACGCGGCCGACGGCTCGCTCCCGTCCGGTACGCGCGTCCGGCTCCCGCGTCACGCGGCACGGCACCGCCGGACGATCGGGCCCCCACGGTGACGGTAGCGCCTGGTGACGACTGCATTGTCCTCCCGGGAGAGGACGGCGGGTAGCTCGCTCAGGGGACCCGCGGGCACGGCAAGTGCTCACTCATTGGTGACTACTCACAGTGGCCGGCACCCGTAGTTTTTCAGCGTTGAGAGCGGAGGCCATCCGCTGCGGGCGTGACTTTTGAGGAGTGAGCCATGACATCCAGCGACCAGCAGGCGCCGGGACCGGCCGGTGCCGGTGTCCCCCTGACCGGCTCTGCCGGGGACGGCACCGGGCGGCCCGCGCGCTGGGCCGCGTCGGCGTGGGTCCGCCTGCCGGTGCTGTTCGTGCTGATGCTGATCGTGACCTCGGTCGTCAGTGCGATCAACTCCGCCGCCGACGCCACTCCGCTGACCGCCCTCATCGCCGGGGTGGCCGCCGCCGGGCTGGCGCTGGCCGGCTACACGTATGCGGTGCGCTACCTGGAGGGCCGCCGCGCGCCGCAGGAACTGGCCATCGCCGAGGCGCGGCACGGACTGCGCCGGGGCGCCGTCCTCGGCCTGGGCCTCTTCACCGTCACCATCGCGCTGGTGGCGATGGTCGGCGGCTACCACGTCCACGGCTGGGGCTCGATCGGCGGCGCGCTGACCACGCTGGGGGTCATGACCGGCGTCGCGGTCGCCGAGGAGCTGGCCTTCCGCGGCGCGCTGTTCCGGGTCCTGGAGGAGAAGACCGGGACGCGGGGCGCGCTGGCCGTCTCCGCGCTCGTCTTCGGCGGCCTCCACCTGGTCAACGAGAACGCGTCGATCTGGGGCGCGCTGGCCATCGCCGTCGAGGCCGGGCTGATGTTCGGCGCCGTCTACGCCGCGACCCGCTCGCTGTGGCTGCCGATCGGCCTGCACCTGAGCTGGAACGTGGCCGAGCAGGGCATCTTCGGCACCAGCGTCTCCGGCTCCGGAACCGGCTCCGGCGGCCTGCTGGACGCCTCCGTCAGCGGCCCCCAGGCATTGACCGGCGGCGACTTCGGCCCCGAGGCCAGCATCTTCGCCATCCTGGTGTGCCTCGTGCCCACGGTGCTGTTCCTGCGCGCCGCCAAGCGGCGCAACCGGATCTTCACCCGCGCCGAACTGGCCCAGGCGAAGCGCCACTGACACGGGTCGCGCCACCGGGAACCCGCGCGTGCGGGGGCGGCAGCCAGGCTGCCGCCCCCGACGCCTGGCCGTCGCGTGGAAGCCCATGGCCGACGCTGTGACGTCCCGGATCTGGCTGTGCTCACTGGTCGTGGAGGCCGAGGTTCCGCAGTGCGGCGTCCATGCATTGGCGGAGGCTCCCCGCGTCCGGGGCCACGGCGGTGAGGAGGACGCCTGGGCCGGGGAGCGGGGTGATGACGCCGTGCCCCGCCGTTGGGAGGTCGTCGAGGAGCCGGGGCGCGGGCGGGTGGTCGTGGTAGGCGGGGTCGATCACGAGGAGCTGGCCTGCGGCGCGGTTGCCGGCCAGGACGGCGGGGCCGTCCCAGCCGGGGGCTCCGGGGCCGTAGGCGGTGTGCTGGTCCAGCAGCGTCCGCCCGCCGAGCCGGACGGTGAGGCGGCTGGTCAGCCGTCCGGACTGCTCGTGGGCACGGCCGAGGATCTGCTGTTCGCCGAGCACGAGCCGGGCGGTGGGCGCCAACTCGACCCGGATGCGCTGGCGCAGGTCGCTTCCCGCCGCGGAGATGACGGGTTCGGGCAGCCAGTGGAGCCGCGCGGACCGCGCCACGCGCAGCGTGACGTCGTAGGCGGCATGGCCGGGCGCGCGGCCGGGCAGGGCGACCGTGGCGGCGGCGGACGATACGTGGAGGTCGGCTTCGGGGCCGACGTCGGCCTCGATGCGCAGCCGGTCCCCGTTGTGCGGGGCGCTCATCGTGTTCAGGAAGCACAGCCGCGCCTGGCCGCCGCGGGCGCGCAGACGGCGGAGGGCGAACGGGCCGTCGCCGTGGAGGACCGGAAGGTCGGTGGCCCCGTCGGCGGCCTCGGCCGTGATGCGGGCGGCGGCGGTCACGCCGTAGGGAACGTGTTCGACCGTGGCGGGACGGGACGCCCGGCGGACGGACGGCGCCGTCGTCATGCCCTGGCCGTGGTCTGCTCGGCGACGCGCCGCCGGATCCAGTCGGCCACGGGTTCGACGCCGTGGTCGGCCTTGACGCTGGTGAGGACGACGGGCAGGGAGCCGCGTGCGGCCTTGGCGTCGCGTTCCATGGCGGCGAGGTCGGCGCCGACGTGGGGCGCGAGGTCCGTCTTGTTGATGACCAGGAGGTCGGCGGCGGTGACGCCGGGGCCGCCCTTGCGGGGGATGTCGTCGCCGCCGGCGACGTCGATGAGAAAGATCTGGTGGTCGACCAGTCCTCTGGAGAAGGTGGCGGTGAGGTTGTCGCCGCCGGACTCGATCAGGACGAGGTCGAGGGACGGAATCCTGTCCTCCAGGTCTTCGACGGCTTCGAGGTTGGCGGAGATGTCGTCGCGGATGGCGGTGTGCGGGCAGGCGCCGGTCTCCACGGCGGTGATCCGTTCGGGTGGCAGGACCGCCTGGCGCAGCAGGGCCTCGGCGTCCTCGCGGGTGTAGATGTCGTTGGTCACCACGGCGATGGAGAGGGTGTCGCGCAGCCGCCGGCAGAGGGCCGCGACGGTCGCGGTCTTGCCGGCGCCCACCGGTCCGCCGAGGCCGACGCGCAGCGCGCGGCGGCGGGCGTCCGGGCGTCCCGCCGCGGGTGGGAGGCCGTCCCGCAGTGCGGGGTCGGTGTGGTGCAGGTGCATGGGTGCTCCTGTCGGCCGTGGTCTCGGGTCGGCGGTGGTCAGCTGGCGAACAGGCGCACCGGCCAGGCGGCGTGCTGTTCGGCAGTGATGTCGAGCAGGGGCGCGGACGCGGCCGGCAGCGCGTCCGTCCCGTCCGCCGGGACGCGGGCGGCGTGTCCGGCCGCCCGCGCGGCGACGTCCTCGATGTCGGCGGCGAGGCGGGCGGTGACGGCGGTCGCCTGGAACGGGTCGAGGCCGAGCAGGCGGATCGCGGCGGTGACCGGGCCGCCGACGGCGTCGTAGGCGGCGGCCAGCGCGGCGTCCGGCGGGCCCAGCCCGGCCGCGCGGGCGGCGAGGCCCAGCACGATCGGCTGGTGCGCGCCGGCCGGCCGGGCCGCGGCGAGTCCTTCGAGGTCGGGGGCGGGCCAGGCGATGCGCGCCGCGCGCAGCAACTGCCGGCCGAGCTTGCGGGCGGTCCGGCGCAGCGCCGGGCTCGGGGTGCGCGCGTCGGCCGCGTCGTCCAGCGGCAGCGGGTCGCACCCGCCGGCCGCGGCGGCGGCCAGTGCCGCCGCGACCAGGCCGGTGGTGCGGAGCCGCCCGCGGCAGAAGTCCTCGAGGGTCGCGGGGTCGTGGACGCGTCCGGCCGCGATGGCGGCCTCCGCCCCGCCGGAATGCGCGTGCCCTCCGGAGGGGAACCGGCCGTCGCCGAGGATCAGCAGTGCCGCGGGACTCATCGTCGCTCCAAGGACGGGGCCGGTCAGAACGGTCAGAACAGTCAGAACAGGAAGTAGCGCTGGGCCATGGGCAGTTCGTCGCGGTACTCCGGCGAGACGGCGTCGTCGCCGACCTCCACCCCGACGTCCCCGGTGCGGTCGTCCTGCTCGCTGCTTCCGCCGCTGCCCTCGATGACGACGGTGAAGCTGCTGGAGTCGACCTCGATGCGGGGAGTGGCGTCGTTCTCGCGCATGTCGGCCTTGGACAGCCCGCGCGTGCTGGTGATCGTCTCGAACGCCTTGCGGAGCCCGGGGACGTCGCCGCCGAACTGTCCGGTGACGAAGTTGACCGAGTTCCCGCCCGGGGCGTGCCCCAGCGCGCCGAACATGCGGCGGGGCAGGACCGGCTGCGGGGTGGGGATGGAGGCGTTGGCGTCGCCGACCTGCGCGTAGGCGATCTGCCCGCCCTTGATCACCAGGTGCGGCTTGACGCCGAAGAACGCCGGCTCCCACAGGACCAGGTCCGCGAGCTTGTGCCGCTCCACCGAGCCGACCTTGTGGGCGACGCCCTGGGCGATGGCCGGGTTGATGGTGTACTTGGCCACGTACCTGCGGGCCCGCAGGTTGTCGGCGGTCCCGTCGCCGTCCAGGGGGCCGCGCTGGAGCTTCATCACGTGCGCGGTCTGCCAGGTCCGCGAGATCATCTCGCCGATGCGTCCCATGGCCTGGGCGTCCGACGACATGATCGAGATGGCGCCCATGTCGTGCAGGACGTCCTCGGCCGCCATCGTGGACGGCCGGATGCGCGAGTCCGCGAAGGCCAGGTCCTCCTTCACCTTCGGGTTGAGGTGGTGGCAGACCATCACCATGTCGATGTGCTCGGTGACGGTGTTGACCGTCAGCGGGCGGGTCGGGTTGGTGGACGCCGGCAGCACCCTCGGCCAGGACGCCATCTCGATCATGTCGGGGGCGTGGCCGCCGCCCGCCCCCTCCACGTGGAAGGCGTGGATGCAGCGGTCGCCGATGGCCTCCTTCGTGCTCTCCAGGAAGCCGGCCTCGTTGAGGGTGTCGGCGTGGATCGCCAGCTGCGCCCCCGACTCCTCGCACACCTCCAGGCAGGCGTCGATGACGGCGGGGGTGGCGCCCCAGTCCTCGTGGACCTTGAAGCCCATGACGCCCGCGCGGAGCTGGTCGCGCATCGAGTCGTGCGACATCGTCGCGCCCTGCCCGAGCAGCCCGATGTTGACCGCGGAGCCGTCCAGCGCCTCCAGCAGCGAGGCGATGTGCCACGCGCCCGACGTGACGGTGGTGGCCTTGCTGCCCTCCGCCGGTCCGGTGCCGCCGCCGATGAGCGTCGTGACGCCCGAGGCGAGCGCCTCGTCGATCTGCTCGGGGCAGATGAAGTGGACGTGCGTGTCCACCCCTCCCGCGGTGAGGATCTTGCCGTTGCCGGAGATGATCTCGGTCTCCGGGCCGATCACGATGTCGGTCGCGACGGGGTGATCGTCGTGCCGCCGGTTCATGGTCTCCGGGTTGTACGCCTTGCCGAGGGCCTCGACGCGGCCGTCCCGGATCGCGACGTCGGCCTTGACGACGCCCCAGTGGTCCAGGACCACCACCCCGGTGATCACGGTGTCCGGGGCGCCGTCCGCGCGCCGCACGCGGGATTGGCCCATCGACTCGCGGATCACCTTGCCGCCGCCGAAGACGACCTCGTCCCCGCTGTGCCCCGGGCCTCCGGACCAGTCCTCGGTGATCTCGATCCACAGTCCGGTGTCGGCGAGCCGGATCCGGTCGCCCGCGGTCGGCCCGTACAGGTCGGCGTACTCGGCGCGGTCCAGTCTCGGACGGCACACCTCCGGCTCAGTCATCCAGCGCACCCCCGACCAGCCCGCGCAGCCCCATGACGATCCGGTCCCCCCGCAGGGGCACGAGGTCCACCTCGACCCGGCAGGCCGTCTCGAAGCGGCGCGACTTGCCGGCCGGGATGTTCAGGCGCTTGCCGTACGCGCAGCCGGGATCGGGCTCCGCGTCCGCCGCGACCGGCACCGGCCGGATCTCCAGCGCGGGATTGACCTCGTAGAAGTGGTAGTGGGACCCGACCTGGACGGCCCGGTCCCCGGTGTTGCGCACCTCGACCCGCGTCACCGGAAGCCCTTCGTTGACCTCCACCGGCTCGGCCGTGCCGGGATGCTCCACCTTCCCGGGCCCGGCGACGTCGGCCCTGGCGGGAATGGGATCGGTGATGGTCACCAGCTTGGTGCCGTCCGGGAACGTCGCCTCCACCTGGATCATCTCGATCATCTCGGGCACGCCCTCCATCACCTCCCGGCGCGTGAGGACGCCGCGCCCCGAGGACATCAGTTCGCGCACGGTCCGGCCGTCCCTGGCCCCTTCGAGCACGTGCGCGGTCAGCAGCGCGACCACCTCGGGGTAGTTCAGCCGGAGCCCCCGGCCGCGGCGCTTGGCGGCCACGTCGGCGGCCACATGGATCATCAGGCGTTCCTGCTCATGAGGGGTCAGATGCACGTCTTTCTCCCCGGACTCGATATCGTGCCTTATCGCAGTCAGATGTTCACTCATGGTGACGACGGGCGGGAAGCCGTCACCCGGCCACTCTCGGATCACTGTTCCGGGACGCAACACTGGCCCCCGCCTCGGACAGGGGCTGCGGGTCAGGGGGTTCGAGCGAAGCGGTCACGCACGGTCGTCGTCCAAGTCGGGCAGCGCCTCGGCGAGTTGCTGGCGAGAGGTGATGGCGAGCTTGGTGAACACCTTGCTCAGGTGGTACTCGATGGTGCGGGAGCTGAGGAAGAGCCGGGCGCCGATCTCCGGGTTCGACAGGCCCTTCCGGGCCAGGCGGGCGATCTGCCCCTCCTGAGGAGTGAGGCCGCCGCCGGGCGTGCCGGCGGTGCGCTTGCGGACGGACTCGCCGGTGGCCAGGAGTTCGCGTTGGGCCCGGTCGGCGAAAGCCTCGGCGCCGAACCCCTGGAACATCTCGTAGGCGGTGCGCAGGTGCTCGCGCGCATCGAGGCGACGGTTCTCGCGACGCAGCCACTCGCCGTACACCAGATGGGTGCGGGCGAGGTACACGGCGACCCGGCCGTGCTGAAGGCGCTCGATGGCCTCGCGGTACAGCAGGTCGGCGTCCCGGCCCCCGGAGAGCAGCGCCTTCGACCGGGCGAGCACGCCGAGGGCCCAGTCGGTGCCGCCGGCGGTGGCGCGTTCCTCCAGCCGCCGCAGCGCGTCCGCGGCCGCTTCCGGGGCGTCGCCGTAGACGGCCGCCTCGACCAGCTCGAAGAGGACGAACCCGGTGAGCCCCAGGTCGTCGTGCTCGCACGCCCGTTCCGCGTGGGTCAGGGCGTCCTGGTACCGGCCGGAGGCGTTGTACACCAACGCGCTCCCGAGGTGGCACCCTGCGATCGCTCGCCCCTCGCCCCAGGTGCTCACCCATTCGGCCACGGCGTCGAGCTGCGCCGCCGCCTCAGCCCCTCCGCGCCAAGCCCGCAGCAGGTTGAGGGCGAAGCCGAAGTAGGCGTGGCCGGTCAGCTTCAAGATCGCATTGGACTCCTCGACCAGCGTGGCCGCCGCGTCGAACTGGCCGGCGTACAGGTGGACGACGGCGCGGTAGGTGAGCGCCTGGGGAAGGAAGTTGAGCGCGCCGATCTCGCGGGCCGCCCAGACCGCGCACTCGGCCAGCTCGTGCAGGGCCTGGTCGTCCCACATGTCCGCGGCGATCATGTAGGCCGGCCCCAGCCAGCGCATGATGTCGTCCGGATCGCGCCGGGCCTCCTGCCGGAACGTCCGCAGGACGCGCTTCAACCGCGGCGCCGACTCGGCGAAGCCGTCGGCCAACCGTGCCACCAGCCCGTCGAGGAGCGCGTCGGCCGGCCGTTCCGGCGATGGTCCCGCGGGGGCGGTGCGGGCGGCCTCGGCCACTGATCGGACGAGGCCGGGCCGGCCCAGCCTGCCGGCGAAGACGGCCGATCCGATGGCGTCGATGTAGGCTTCGCGCGCCTGGCCGGCGTCGACGCGGGCCAGCCGACCGGCCGCCTCCAGCAGCGGTTGCAGTGCTTCGCCGCCGCGCTTGCGCGCGAGGACGATCTGGGCCCGCAGCCAGGCCGCCCGCCCGCTCTGGAGTTCGGTCAGCGGGCCCCGCTCCGCGGAGACGAGCAGGTCCAGCGCCATGTCCGGGGCGCCGGCGTCGAAGGCGGCCTGAGCCGCGGCGAGCGCTCTGGCCCCGCGTCCGGCCGGATCGGGCGTCAGCTCGGTCGCGCGCCGCAGGAACGCCGCCGCCGCCGCGATGCCGCCGCGCACCTGGGCCCGGTCGGCCAGCCGCTCCAGCTCGCCGGCCACGGACTCGTCGGGCTCCACCGCCGCGTGCGCGCGGTGCCAGGCCCGGCGTTCGGGGTCGGACGCGGGATCGGTCGCCTCGGCCAGCGCGCCGTGCGCCGCCCGCCGCTCCGCCGACGACGCGGCCGAGTACACCGCCGACCGCACCAGCGGATGCCGGAACCGCAGCCACGTCCCGATCTCCAGCAGCCCCTCGGCCTCCGCGGGCTCCGCCGCGGAGTCGGGAACCCCGAGCTGCCCGGCCGCGCGCCGGATCAGCACCGGGTCGCCGGTCGGCTCGACCGCCGCGACCAGCATGAGCGACCGGGTCTCGGCCGGCAGCGCCGCCAGCCGCCGGCGGAAGCCCTCCTCGACCCGCGCCGGAACCCCCTGGGCCTCCACCAGCCCGAACCCGCCGGCCAGCTGCGCGGGGCTCAGCCCGCGCGGCAGTTCCAGCAGGGCGAGAGGGTTCCCGTTGGTCTCGGCGAGGATCCGGTCCCTGATCCGTTCGTCCAGCGGGAAGCGGACCACCGAGCGCAGCAGCGCCTGCGCGTCCTGCTTGGCCAGGCCGCGCACCTCCAGATCCACCAGCCCGCGGAACTGGCTGCCCGGCTCGCGCGCCGCGAAGATCAGCCCCACCGGCTCGGCCAGCAGCCGCCGCGCGACGAACGCCAGCACCTGGGCCGACGACTGGTCCAGCCACTGCGCGTCATCGACCACGCACAGCAGGGCGCGTTCCTCCGCCGCCTCCGCCAGCAGGGTCAGCACCGCCAACCCGATCATGAACCGGTCGGGCGCGTCCCCCTTGCGCAGCCCGAACGCGACCGCGAGCGCGTCGCGCTGCGGGCCGGGCAGCTTCTCGATCCGGTCCAGCAGCGGCGCGAGCAGGAGATGCAGGCCGGCGAACGCCAGCTCCATCTCCGACTCCACCCCCACGGTGCGGACCACCCGCATGTCGGCGGCCCGTCCCACCGTGTGCCGCAGCAGGGCCGACTTGCCCACGCCCGCCTCGCCGCGCAGCACCAGGGCCCGCCCGCGTCCGGAGCGCACATCCCCCAGCAGGGCGTCCAGCTCAGCGCGCTCCCGATGCCGATTCAGCAGCGGCGTGCGCCCAGGTAGCGTCCCCATGCCCCTCTACGCTCCCGTTCAGCGCCGATCCATCGGCGCGGCCAAGTCAGCGGCCATCGGGCGCTTCGTCGGGAGCCACTACCCGCTGACCTCGATCGAGACACGCCCGATGGTGCCCTAACTGTATCGATATGGGTATTCGCCGTCCCTGCGCGGCCCGGCCATGCGCAGACCGCCCGGCGGCAAGGACCGCCTGCTCGAAGCCGCGGCACGGGCGGGGGCGTCCGACCCGAACGCTATGGTGCGTTTTCATGAACACACTCAACGCCGGCCCCGCCGAGAAGATCCAGGCGTGAGCCGCTACCGGGGGCCCGCCACCCTGATCACCAGCGATGGAGCCGAGGTCGAGGTCTACGTCGATCTGCGGGCCAAGCAGCGGGAGTGGTCCGGGACCGCGACCATCGGCGACTTCGACTCCGGCGAGCCCCACGACCTGACGCTGAGACTTCCGGACGGCCGCGAGGCACAGGTCACGCTCGGCGGTTCGGCGATCTGGTCGGACGTCATCTCGCTGGTCGGAAGTGGCCCGCCGCCCTTCGGCTGAGCGGGCCGTCCTGCGGACGCTCGTTCGCGCACGCGGCCTCCAACCGGGTGGCGGCGGTGGCGAGGGGGATCGCCTCCTGTTCGATCCGGCGGAACGGGGTGGGGCCCGCGGTCGCGATCGTGTCGTAGGCGGTGGCCTCGGCTTCGGTGAGGTGCGGCAGGGTCAGCCGGGACGGCTTGATGGGGCGGCCGGCCTTGTCGTGGTTCACCCCGCGCTCGGCGTAGTGGTGCAGGTCGGTGGCGTCCATCAGGATCGAGGCGACCGTTCTCGGTGCCGCGCCGTCCGGTGCGGGCTCGGCCAGAGCGGCGCGGAAGCGGTCGAGGATCGCGTATCCGTCCGCGTCGATGTCACCCCAGTAGACGACGTGGTCCGCTGCACGGATCCAGGGCACGTTCGCTAGCAGGGCAGCGGCCGCGTAGCCGCCGCCCTCGACCACGATCGTGTCCCGCACCGGCGGGAACCAGAGCCGGGAGTCGCGGTTCTCTACGACGAGGACGATCCGCGCCCGGTAGGCGACGTCGTGCGTGTCCCCCGTGGTCCAGGCGTCATGTCGGCGACGGCCCGACGCGACGTGACCAGGGTCGACATAGGTCAGGTGCAGCACGGCCGGCCGGGAACGGACCTCGTCCCGGACGTCGCGTCCGGCGACGTCGCGCAGCAACGCGCCATGGGTGTCGAGCCACTTGGTGTGCATACCGGGGACCGGGAGCTGGCGTGCGGTCCACGCGCCCGCGTCCGGGTTCCTGCTCAACCAGGTCACCGCATTGAGCAGCACCTCGGTGTCATCGGCTCCGAGCTGGTAGGCGGCCCGGACGGTGGCCGGGGTGAGGACGGCGCCTGCGGACCGCAGCGACGACACGAGCGCGCGGGCGCGGCCGGCGTCCACGGGCGGCGGCCCGGTTCCGGAGACCAGGGCGACGGCGGCGTCCAGTCCCGCGACGAGCGTGGCGGGGTACTCGTCCGTCACGCCTTGGACGGGCAGCGGCTTGCGGACGACCAGCACGCCCGCGGGCGACCGGTCGGCGAACTCACGCCAGCGCATGCGCCACTCGTGCCAGGCCGGGTACCCGATCCGCGCCACCGCGCTCCCGCTCGACACACCGGGGCGAAGCGGGACGGAGAACGTGACCGGCTCCCCCACGCCGAGGTCGGCGCACACGGCCGCCGCCCACTTCTGGTGGACCTTGCGGCGGAGCGACTCGACCGCGTCCGCCGGGGTGACCAGCCGGGGCGTCATGCGTCGGGAACCGCCACGATGGGTTTCGCCCATGACCGCCCCTCGCTGTTCTTAAGGGTCAGGTATTCGGCGTCCACGTGGGGTTCGATCGCGCTGTGCTTGTCGTTGGGGGCGCTGATGACGAGCTGGAAGCCCAGCCCGCGCCACGCGCCGATGGCCCGCCCGGTGAAGTGCGCGTCCGCCTTGATCAGCGCCTCGTCGAGGAAGACGGGAGCGTAGCGCGGCCGTTCGGCGCCCGCGTCGCCCAGTTGGTAGCGCAGCGCGGCGCCGACGATGAACGCGACCAGCTCCTGGGACTCGCCGCCCGACTTCTCCCCGATGTGGTCGTAGACGGCGACGTGCCCGCCGGCGAGGTCGCACTTCTCCGCGCTGATCCGGACGTGGTTGCGCACGTCGACCAGGTCGGCGAAATCGGGCGCGGTGCGGCGGATGCGGTCGATCACCTTGGCCATCCGGTGGTAGGCCCGGCCCCGTTCGTCGTCCGTGGCCGCCTTGTCGATGAGGGTGCGCACGTCCCGCAGTTCCTTGCGGAACCGGGCGCGGACCGCGGAGTGGCTCTCCTGCGGGTCGATGCGCAGCCGGTGGCCGTCGTCGGCGAACGGCAGTTCGGCGAGGATCCGGTTGACCGGGTCGATGCGGTCGCGGATCTCCCGGACGGCGGCGGCGAGCTCGCTGTCCAGGCTGGTGAGGTCGTTGCCGGACAGTTTGAGCAGGCTGTCGCGCCACTCGCGCTCCAGTTCGTGCAGGCCGCTGGTCTCCAGGTCGGTGAGCAGGCGGTCGAAGTCGCGGTAGGACGCGTCCGGGTCGGTGCCGAGGTTCGGGTTCGGCCAGCGTTCGACGAACGTCGAGAACGCGTCCTGCAGCGCCTTGCGCGACCGGCCGATCTCCTCCTCCGCCGACCTCCGGTCGTCGCGCATCCGCTCGACGCCGCGCCGGTGCGCGGCGTCGAACTCCTTCAGCGCCGCCGCGGGGTCGGCGCCGTCCGGGGCGGCGTCGAACAGCCCCGCGAGGTACTCCCGGTGCTCCCCGCTCACCTCGGCGCCGGTCGCCGCGGCGGTGTCGAGCGCCCGCTGCGCGCCGTCCACCTCCTCGACGGTCGATTCCCAGGACGCGTCGAGCCGCTCCACCTCTTTCTTCTGCCCGCCGATGCGCTCGGTCAGCCCGGTGACCCGTTCCTTGAGCTCCTCCGCCTCCCGCTGCAACCGGTCGATCTCCGGGTTGCCCGCGCGGACCTCGGCGATGACCCGCTCCCAGCGGTCCCGTTCGGCGGCGACCGACTCGACGTCCACCTCGTCCCAGGACAGTTCGGTCACCGCCTGGTAGGCGGTGCGTCTCTCCTCGAACGAGTTGAGGGCCCGCTCCGCGTCCTTCGCCCGCGCGACGGCGTCGTCGCGGCGTTCCCGGGCGTGCCCGATCCGGGTGTCGAGGTCGGCGAGGAGCCTGATGTTGCTGAATCCCAGCAGGTTGGCCCGGCCGTGCCCGCCGTGCGCGCCCCGGCCGCGCTGCGACGTCTGGCCGGTGATCGTGAGCGCCTTGGAGTGCTGCATCAGCAGCTTGGGCGACTCGACGCAGACGAAGTCGAACCTGCCCGCGAGCTCGCTCTTGAGCCAGGCGGTGAACGGCGACGGCCGGTAGTCGAGCCGGCCGGGGAGCGTCTTGTCGCTCAGCCCGACCTCGTCGCGCATGCCGGTGCGGACGCCTTCGAACTGGATGCGCCGGGCGACGGGCACCGCGTTGATCGCCTCGCGGAACGCGTTCAGCCGGCCGATGTCGATCAGCATCCGGGTGGCGAAGCCGCCGAGCGCCAGGTTGAACGCCTCCCGCCACGGTTCGAACTCCGTGCGCACCTCGATCAGCTCCCCGACGAACGGCAGGTCGTCGGGGGTGAGCCCGGCGGCGTCGGCCAGCAGGTCGCGGGCGGCGTGCAGATCGGTGGGGATGTTCCCGCGGCGGGCCTTGACCGCGCCGTGCTCGGCGAGCAGCCCGGCCAGATCGCGTTCGGCGTCCCTGCTCTCCGACGTCGCCTCGGCGAACTCGTTCTGCGCGGTCTTCCTGGCGTCGGAGTCGGCCAGCGCCCGGTGCGCCGTCTCGACCAGCGCCGCGAAGTCCTCGCCCGTCGACACGGTGGCGCCGACGGCGCCGAGGACGCGGTCCAGCCGCGTGCGCGCGCGTTCGACGTCGGCCAGCCGCTGCTCCACTCCGCGGATCTCCCGCTGCGCGGTGTCCAGCCGGTCGCCGCCGAAGGCGCGCAGGGTGTCGAGCACCGCCTCCCGCTGGGACTCCGCCGCCTTGATCAGCACGGCCGTCTCGCGCACCTCCTGCTCGGCCCGGCGGCGCCGTGCGGTCAGGTCCTGCTCGGCCGCGCGCAGCAGGCCGAGCCGGTGCTCGTGCCGCCACAGCGCCGCGGGGGACGCCGCGTCGGTGAACGACCCGACGTCGTCGATCACCCGCGACCGCGTCACCGCGCGGTCGATCGCGGCCCGGTGGTCGCGGATCGGGGTCAGCGCCCGCACCTGCCGGCGGGCGGTGATCATCCGGTCCCGGGTGCCGGACAGCTCGTCGAACTGCTGCACCACCTCGTCCGCCGTGGCCAGCGTGGCCGGCTCCTCCAGGACCATCGTCTTGTACAGCGCGTCGACGGTGGTGATCTGCTGGCCGGCCTGGATCCTGCCGAGCAGCCCGACCGCCTTGTGGCCGTCCCCGGCGGCGCCGATGCCCAGCGCGGTGTGCAGCCGGGCGGTGAAGTCGCGGTCGGTGCCGAAGCAGGTCAGGCCCGTCGCGGCGACCGCCTCGCGGGCGAACCTGCTGCCCGCGGGGCCGTCCAGTTCGCGCAGGTCGTAGGCGTCGTCCCGGGTGGCGCGGACCACGACGACATCGTCGAGGGTGCGCGCGGACGACGGCACGTACCAGGCCCGGAGCGCGGTGAACACCGCGCCGCTCTGATCGGCCCACGCCATCGCGATCGCCGACCAGGTGTCGCGGCCGTCCCCGCGCAGCACCCGCGACCTCGTCTCACCGTCCGTCCGCGACTCGTCGAGCTTCCCGCGCGCGTAGGACAGGATGTTGCGCTGGTCCTTGCCCCGGGGCCGGCCGACCACCCCGCCGTTGGACGCCCCGTTGAACGGCGTGGTGTGCGGCATCAGCAGCGCGATGTAGGAGTCCATCAGCGTCGACTTGCCCGACCCGGAACCGCCGCTGAACAGCGTCGCGCCGGGGGCGAACCGGACGCGGTGGTACCCGTCGTAGCCGCCCCAGTTGACCAGCTGCAGGTCCCTCGCGACCCACTGCTGCCCTCGCGACGCCGCCGGGATCAGCCCGAACAGCGTGTCGATCATGCTCATCGCGCGGCCTCGTTCTGCTCCCGCAGCCACTGGCTCAGCTCGGTGAGCTTCTCGGTGCTCAGCACGACCTCGACCAGCGGCGTGATGCGGTACCGGCCCGCGGACTCCTCCGTGAGCAGGCCCTCGGTGACCAGCCGCTGCACCGCGTTGCGGATCTCGCGCTGGCCGCGGGCCAGGTTGTGGTCGTCCGGGTCGAAGTAGGTCAGCACGGTCTGCTCCAGCTCTTCGATGTCGACCCGCGCGGACGTCTCGCCGGTGCCGCGCTCCCGTTGGAAGACGGTCCGCAGATGGACCAGCACCAGGGTCTCGGCCCGGTTGTAGGGGTCGTCCTTCAGCAGGATCGGGACGTCCAGCTCCGCCGAGCGCACCTGCTGCTTGTAGGCGATGCCCCGGTCGTGGTCGACCACGAGCCGGACGAACAGGTCGTGCAGCCGCGACTCGACGATCTGCTGGTTCTCCAGCAGCGTGCGCCACTGCGCCGGGCTCTTGTCGGCCAGCAGGAACCTGCGTTGCAGCAGCCGGACCAGCACCCGCCGCACGTCCACGTCCAGCGTGCCCGCGTCGCCGGCGAACAGCTCGGCCGGGTCGTCCTCCATCGGGACCGGCTCGATGAAGCCCGCCGCCGCGCCGGTCGACGAGTCGTCCGCGCCGTCCGGTTCACTCATCGTCGTTTCCCGGTCCCTCGTTTGCGGCGCGGGCCGTCGCGGTCGCCGTCGCCGGGGTCGCCGTGGACGGGGTCGGGGCCGGGGGCGCGGCCAGCACGCCGCCGAACGCGAGGCGTCGCCGAGTCCGGTCCGGCCGGACCGCGTCGACCACCACGACCTCCGCCGTGTCGGTCATTCCGAAGTCGTGCGCGATCTCCAGCAGGCCGAGCAGATCCACCGGCCGCCGGAGCCGCTCGGCCGCCGCGCGGAACGCGGCCGCGACGTCGACGCCGTCCGCGTCCCCCGCGAACGCCGCCAGATGCGCGCGCAGTTCGGCGTACTGGGGACCGCCCCACGCCCGGGTGTCCGCGGACGGCATGTCGTCCTCCTCGTCCCATTCCCGCAGCGGCGTGGGCGGCTGGGGCGGCCGCAGGTCGCTCATGGTCTGCCGCAGCTGCGCGACGTCCGCGACCGGCAGGCGGCGCAGCGGGGCGACGGCCGTGCCGCGGCGCGACCCGGGCACCCAGGTGTGGAATCCGGACATGACGTCCCGCAGCAGATCGTCCACCTGGCGGTCGCGCATCGGGTCATGGTTGCGCACCTGGGTGGTGATGACGTGCGACGCCTGCCGCTGCGCGGCCAGCACCTCCTTGACGCCCTGCTCGATCCGGCGGGCGACCTCGGCGAGCTCCCGCCGCTGCGGCTCCGGCATCAGTGCGGTGAACCCGTGCCGCAGCACGGCGCGCAGCAGGTTCCACAGGTCGTCGATCTGCGCCGGGTCGCCGATCAGGCGCAGCGCCCCGGCGAACGCGCGGCCCTCCGGCGTCGCGTCCATGATCTGCCGGCCGCGCTCCAGGTACTCGCGCAGCACCTCCCCGGTCGGCCGCACGTCCTGCCGCAGGTCGGCGACGACGTCCCGCTGCATGGCCTTGATCGACTCGGCGACGCGGGCGAAGTCGGCGGGCAGCTCCCGCGCCAGGTGCAGCACGTTCTCGGCCGCCTCCAGCAGCTGGTCGTCGTCGGCGGTCTCGACCGCGCCGCCCCGTTCGAGCCGGTCGAGTTCCCGCCTGCGCTGGTCGATCTCCGTCTGGAGGCGCGCCATCCGGGACATCACGTCCGGGTCCGCGTCCTGCGCGAGCCGCTCGACCGCCTCCAGCAGCGTCCGGACCCGCGACTCCGACACCCTGGTCCGCGCCCCGCCGACCCGTCCGGCCACTTCGAGCGCGCCGACGCCGTGCGCGGACAGCCGGTACACCTCGACGTCGTCGGAGACCTGCCGCACCAGCCAGCCCGCGTGCACCCACTGCCTGCACAGGTCACGGGCGTTCCCGGCGGGCAGGGGCTGGCCGTCCTCGTCCCCGTAGCCCGCGGCCCGCAACTGGTCGAGGGCGTCGGCGATCTCCGCGTGGGCGTCCGCCACCGCCACCGTCGGCCGCTCCGGCGTGAACATCACCGCCAGCACCGTCACCACGAACGGCGCGTAGGTCCGGTGGAGCAGATCGAGCATCGGGTTCTGGAACGCCCGGAGCGCACCCTGATATGCGCCTTCCACACCTCGTGTACCCATCGCCGACAAGAGTACGACCTGTGGCTCGGCGCCATGCGGCCTCCGGGAGGATGGGAGGGACAGGACTGCGCGGTCGGAGGGGCGGACGTGATGGACGAGTTCGATGTCGTGGTGCTCGGTGCGGGGCCGGCCGGGGAGAACCTGGCGGAGCGGGCGCACGCCGGCGGGCTCAGCGTGGCCGTCGTGGAGAGCGAGCTGGTCGGCGGCGAATGCTCGTACTGGGCGTGCATGCCCAGCAAGGCGCTGCTGCGCCCGGCCGCCGCGCTCGCGGACGCGCGGCGCCTGCCCGGCGCCCGCGAGGCGGCCGGCGGGCGGCTGGACGCGGCGGCGGTCCTCGCCCGCCGGGACGAGTTCACCTCGCACTGGAAGGACGACGGCCAGGTCGACTGGCTGAACGCGGCGGGGCTCGTCCTGGTGCGCGGCCACGGGCGGCTGGACGGCGTCAGGCGCGTCGCGGTGCGGACCCCGGACGGCGGACGGCGGGTGCTGACCGCCCGGCACGCCGTGGCGGTGTGCACCGGCACCCGCGCGGCGCTGCCCGAGGTGCCGGGGCTGGCCGGGGCCCGCCCCTGGACCAGCCGGGAGGCGACGGCGTCGGCGCAGGTGCCGCCGCGTCTCGCCGTCGTCGGCGGCGGCGTGGTGGCGTGCGAGATGGCCACGGCCTGGCGGGCGCTCGGCAGCGAGGTGGTGCAGCTGGTGCGCGGATCGCGCCTGCTCCCGCGCATGGAGCCGTTCGCGGGAGAGTCGGTGGCCGAGGGGCTGCGCGCGGCCGGGGTCGACCTGCGGTTCGGCTCGTCCGTCACCGGTGTCCGCCGCGACGGACCGGTGACGCTCACCTTGGACGGCGGCGGAACGGTGACCGCCGACGAGGTCCTGTACGCCACCGGACGGACGCCCGCCACGACCGACCTCGGCCTGGAGACGGTCGGGCTGGCCGCGGGCCGTCCGATCGAGACCGACTCCACCGGGCTGGCGACCGGGGTGCCCGGCGAGTGGCTCTACGCGGCCGGGGACGTCAACGGACGCGCGCTGCTGACCCACCAGGGCAAGTACCAGGCACGGATCTTCGGCGCGGTGATCGCGGACCGCGCCGCCGGACGGCCGCTCGACACCGCCGACTGGGGACGCAGCGTGGCGACCGCGGACGAACGGGCCGTGCCGCAGGTCGTCTTCACCGACCCCGAGGCGGCGGCCGTCGGCCTCACCCTGGAGCAGGCGACCGAGCGGGGGCACCGGGTCCGGGCGGTCGACTACGACCTGGGCAGAGTGGCCGGAGCCGCCTTGTACGCCGACGGCTACCAGGGCCGCGCCCGCGCGGTCGTCGACCTGGACCGCGAGACGCTCCTCGGCGTCACCTTCGTCGGGGCGGGCGTGGCCGAGCTGCTCCACTCGGCCACGATCGCGGTCGCCGCCGAGGTCCCCCTCTCCCGCCTGTGGCACGCCGTCCCCGCCTACCCCACCATCAGCGAGGTCTGGCTCCGCCTCCTGGAGACCTACCGCGGATGACGTCCGGGACCGTCCCGGTCGCGCGCCGCCTCAGCGGACGGAGGTGCGTGCGACGTAGACGGTGTTGGCCGAGACGCCCCCCTGGATCGGGTTGGGGAACTCCACGACGTGCGTCGCCACCTCGGCGAAGGTCTCGCCGAGAACAGCGGTGAAGGCGTCGTCGGGCGCCTCGTTCGACCAGAGCGCGAAGACCCCGCCCAGGTGGATCCGCGCGGCCAGCCGGCGCAGCGGCTCGGGCCGGTAGAAGGACGCGTGCCCGGGGTCGAGGACGTGGCTGGGCGAATGGTCGATGTCGAGGAGGACCGCGTGGAACCGGCGGCCCGGCGTCTCCGGGTCGAGACCGTCCGGCGACGAGGCCGAGGCGAAGAAGTCGCCGTGCACCAGCCGGCACCGGTCGTCGGTCGTCAGCCGCTCGCCCAGCGGCACCAGGTGCGCCCGGTGCCATTCGATGACCTCGCCGAGCGTCTCCACCACGACGAGCGAACGGACCCGGGGGTCGTCCAGGGCGGCGTGCGCGGTGTAGCCGAGCCCGAGCCCTCCGACGGCGACGTCCAGTGCGTCCCCCTGCGCCGCGGCCAGGCCGAGCCGGGTGAGTTCGGTCTCGCCCGCGGTCCACAGGCTCGACATCAGGAAGTCGTCGTCGAGTTTGATCTCGTAGACCTGGATGCCGAGGGCGGGGTCGCGGCGCCGTCTCAGGCTGAGAACGCCTATGGGCGTCGAACGCCAGTCAAGCTCTTCGAACAATGCGCCCATGGGGTTCAGTTCCTCGCGATCCGGCGGGTCGTGGACGGCCGGTGGCCTTCGTCACCGCCTGGATTCATCGCGTCCATCCGGAGTGCGGACCACGCGGACTAGGCCGGTCAGCCCCGGCGCTCGGAGATATCCTCCCGCAGGGGAAGGGTAGCGTCTCCACCGGGCGCCTGACCGTTCACCGCGCCACGGCCCGACCGCTCGGACGCCTCCCCCGGAGTTCTCACCGGCATCGACGCCGGCCTCCGACCTTCCCTCCAGGGCCTCGCCGTGGACGCGGCCGATCCGAACAGGACGGTGCGCCCGTCGCCGCTGATCCCCAGCGCCTCGCTGCGGCCGTCGCCCTGCTCGCCCGTCGCGGAGACGGACACCCGCGTCGTCGCCCGCGTCCGCAGGTCCGTGAGGAAGACGTCGATCGTGTCGTTCGTGTCCTCGCCCGAGGCCAGGTTCGTCGCGCGCGACTCGTAGGCGACGAGCCGCCCGTCCGCGCTGATCGAGGGCCACGCGCTGTCGCCGTTGCCCGGGGCGCCCTGGGCGTCGGCGCTGACCTGCCTGGTCGTGCCGCGCCGCAGGTCCCGGCGGTACACATGGGACGTCCACTCGTCGGACGCGGCGCCGAAGGCGACGTAGCGGCCGTTCGCGCTGATCGAAGGCGCGCCGCTGCCCAGCGCGAACTGGCCGCCGGAGACGGGGACGCTCACCCGCGTGGTCGTCTTGGCCCTCCGGTCCCGGACGAACACGTCGGAGGCTTCGTTGGTGTCGTCCGGGACGACGTTCGACGCCTCCGAGGTGAACGCGACGTAGCGGCCGTCCGCGCTGACCGACGGCTCACCGCTCTGGCCCCAGAGCGGCTCACCGGCGGTGCTCAGGCTGGCCGCCTCGGTGGTTCCCGCAGCCACATCGCGCAGGAAGACGTTGAAGAAGCCGTTGTCGATCCCCGGCGCGAGGTTCACCGAGGCGGACCTGAACGCCACGTACCGGCCGTCCGCGCTCACCGATGGCGAGAAGGCCGCGGAGTTTCCCTGGTCCTCGTCGCTGTCGACGTGCAGGTTGGTGGTGACGCCGGTCCACCGGTCCTTCAGGAAGACGTCGAGCGTTCCGTTGCCGTCGCCGTCCACCAGGTTGGACGCCTCCGAGGTGAACGCGACGTAGCGGCCGTTCGCGCTGATCGAGGGTTCGTAGCTCTTCCCGTTGCCCTCCGCGCCCGCGCCGGAGACGCTGACCCTCTCGGTCTTCCGCGTCCTGCGGTCGTGCAGGAAGACGTCCGGCACGCCGTTGGTGTCGCCGGGGACGAGGTCGGTGGCCGCGGAAGTGAACACGACGTAGCGGCCATTGCCGCTCACCGCGCCGCCCCACTTGGTCCAATCGGCATTCAGCCCGCTTTCACCGTTCCCCTCGGTGCCGGTGCTGCTGACGCTTACCCGGCCGGGCGAGGCTCCGAGGTGCGCCGATGCCCCTGCCTCGGCATCGGCGGCCTGCGCCGACGCGACTTGCATCGTCATGCCTACGGCCACCATGGGCAGAATAATGCGGACGCTGAATCCACGTCGCGGCATGTATCCGTCTCCTCACAGCGGGGGGGTGAACAATGCTCTCCAACTTATTGACGCACGTGGATGCCGAATGGATTACAGCCCAGTCGAAACCGTCATTCGCCCCGGCACCCCGCCGTTGCGCCGTTGCGCCGGCTATTCGCGCGAAAGGCGTTCAGTTCGAGGGCTCGTCCTACCGGTGGCTTCTCAGGGCGGGGACGTCGCGGAGCTGGCGGCGGGACGTGATGCCGAGCTTGCGGAAGATGTTGCGGAGGTGGGCGTCGACGGTGCGGGGGCTGATGAACAGGCGTGTGGCGACCTCCTTGGAGGTGGCGCCGTCCGCGACCAGCTGGGCGATGTGGGTCTCCTGCCTGGTCAGTTCGTCGGCGGCGCCGCGGGCATGGGGGCGGACCTGCTCGCCGGTGGCGCGGAGCTCCTTCGCCGCGCGGCCGGCGAACGACTCCATGCCCATCCCGGAGAAGCGCTCGTGGGCGGCGCGCAGATGCTCGCGGGCGGCGCGGCGCCGGCCCTCGCGGCGCAGCCACTCGCCGTACAGCAGGTGCGCCCTGGCCAGGGACGGGGCGACGGCCCCGGACGCGAGGTGCTCGACGGCCGAAAGGTAGTCGTCCTCCGAGCCGGTGACGAGGGCCCGCGCGTAGGCGGCGACGCCCAGGGCCCAGGGGGTGCCGCTGCTGTGGGCGCGTTCGGTGAGGGAGGCGAGCGCCGCCTTCGCGGCGTCGTCCAGGCCGCAGCGGACCGCGGCCTCGACCAGTTCGGGCAGGGCGAACGCGGCGACCACCAGGTCGCCGTGGCGGGTCGCCTCCGCGGCGGCGGCCAGTGCCACGGGGTAGTCGGCGAGCGCGTTGCCGAGCACGGCCGTCGCCCAGTCGGCGTTGGCGATCGTCTGGCCGGTGCCGCTCTCGGCCGCCTTCGCGGTGAACGACGCGATCACCGCGCGCGCCTCGGCCGGGTGGCCGCGCAGGGCGGCGAGGTGCAGCTGGGGGTAGGCCAGCGGCGGCACGCCGACGGCGTCGGCGACCGCCTCCTCCTCGGCGATGGCGGCGGTGGCGGCGCGGAAGTCGCCGCGGTGCACCGCGTTCGCCGCCGCCATGCCGAGACCGAGGCGCTGCGCGATGAGCGAGCCCGACTCGCGCGCGGAGGCGAGCACCCAGCCGGTGATCTCGTCGTGCGCGGCGACGTCCCAGAACTCGACGGCCAGCATCCCGGCGAGCGCCGGCCGCGCGCTCCACACCGGGTGCGCGGCGAGCACCTCGCGGACGGGGCCCGCGGCGGCGCGGTGGCCCTCGGTCGTCAGCAGCACCAGGGCGTCCAGCAGGTCCGGCGGCCCCGGGACGCGCGGCGCGGTGCGCGCCGCCTCGACCACCAGGTCCATCACGCCGCTCGCCCGCCCGACGACCAGGGCCATCTCGACCGCGTCGAGGACGCAGTCGCGCGCGCGGCGCGGGTCGGACGCGGCGAGCCGCCCGGCCGCGCGGAGCATGAACGCCGGGCCGTCTCCGTCGCAGTGCCGCACGAAGGCGATCTGCCCGCGCAGCAGCTCCACGCGCGCCCTCGTGGTGTGGTCGTCGGCGACGACCCTGGTGAGCAGGTCGGACGCCGTGTCGACGGCGCCGGCGTCGAGGTGGGCCCGCGCCGCGGCGAGGGTCCGCTCGGTGCGCCGCGCGGGGTCGAGCGACAGCGCCGCGGCGCGTTCGAGGAACGCGCCGGCCGCCGCCGCGCCGCCGCGGGCCTTCGCCCGGCCGGCGGAGCGGTCCAGCTCGTCGGCGACCTCCTCGTCCGGGCCGGTGCCCGCCTGGGCGCGGTGCCAGACCCGCCGGTCGGGGTCGGCCACCGGGTCGGTGGCCGCGGCGAGCGCCCGGTGCGCGGCGTGGCGGTCCGCAGCGCGGGCCGCCTGGTAGACCGCCGAGCGGGCCAGCGGGTGGCAGAACCGCACGCGGGGGCCCAGCTCCGCCAGCCCGGACGCCTCGGCGAGCCCGCCGACCTCCGCGGCGATGCCGAACCGCCGGGCGGCGGCCCACAGGAGCGCGGGATCGCCGGTCGGGTCGGCGCTCGCCACGGTCAGCAGCAGCCGCGCCTCGGCCGGCAGGGCGGCGAGCCGGTCCTGGAAGCTGCGCTCGACGCGGCCCGGCGCCGAGGACGTGTCGGGGAGCGCGAAGCCGCCCGCGCCCGGGAGTTCCAGCAGGGCCAGCGGGTTTCCCCTGGCCTCGGCCAGCACCCGCCCGCGCACGGTCTCGTCCAGGGCGGCGCGCGTGTCGGCCAGCAGCCGGCGCGCGTCGTCGTCGGCCAGCCCCGCCACGTCGAGGGAGGGCAGCGTGTCGAGCCCGTGCCGCGCGGCCAGCACGAGCGCGATCGGCTCGGCCGCGATCCGGCGGGCGAGGAAGGCCAGCACCCGCGCGGAGGCGTCGTCGAGCCGGTGCGCGTCGTCGACGAGGCAGAGCAGGGGGCGCTCGCCCGCCGACGCGGCCAGCAGCTCCAGGGTCGCCAGGCCGACGCGGAACACCTCCGGGGTGCCGCCGGCGAGCCCGAACGCCGTGTCCAGCGCCGCGCGGTGCGGCTCCGGCAGGCCGCCGCGTCCGCCCAGCGCGGGAACGCACAGCTGGTGCAGGGCCGCGAACGGCAGCTCGGACTCGAACTCGGACCCGGACGCCTCGATGACCTGGAAGCCGTCCGCCGCGCGCCGCACCCGGTCGAGCAGGGCGCTCTTGCCGATGCCCGCCTCGCCGCGCAGGACGAGCGCCTCGCCCCTGCCCGCCCGCGCCGCCGCGAGCACCCCGTCCAGCCTGCGGATCTCGGCCGTCCTGCCGACCAGCGCCCGCGCCATCGGAACCGGTGCCTCCACGCGGCCAACGCTACGGGATCGCCTAGTCCGCCATCCCGCGATCTAGGCGACCGTCACCGACGCGAGCGGCGCCCCGCCGGTGCGAGCGTGGACGCGGTCCCGGACGAGGTCCTGACCGGCCATGACGACGAAGAGCGGGACACCTGGACCGGGTCCGCGGGAGCGGCGGGCGCCATCGCCGCCGCGCTCCTGGTCCGGCCGTCACATCGAGCAAGGGAAGAGAACCGATGATCTACCACACCGTCCGCATGACCCTCCGGCCCGGCATGCCGTCCGACAAGGTCGAGGAGGCCCTGGAGAGCCTGCGCAACCAGGGCCGGGTCATCCCCTCGGTCGTCTCGTACGTGGTCGGGCCCGACATCGGGGGCGAGTACGAGTGGGGCGCCACCTACGTCATCGAGGACCTCGACGGCTACTGGACGTACCTCAAGCACCCCGCCCACCGCCACACCGACGAGATCGGCCTCCCGCTGGTCGACAAGTTCGTCTCCTTCGACGTCACCGACGACGCGGACCCGCGGATCGCCGAGAAGATCGCCGCGCTGCACCAGCGCCGCTACCAGGAGGACCCGGACCTCGCCAAGCTCGTGTCCGACCTGAACTCCTACGCCGGCAGCAGCGCCCCCGAACCGGCGTGAGCTGACCGGCCTGGCCCACCGCCCGCCGGGGCGGCGAACCCCCTGACGACCCGGTCGCGGGCCGTCAGGGGGTTCGCACGGCCGCCTGGACGTGAACCGTTCGCGGACGCGGGTCCGTACTCCTGCGCGTCGCCGATTCTCGGGGCCGATCTGAGGGGGCTTTGGGTGGTTGCTCGCCTGCCGGCCGTCGCGGCCGTGCTCGCAATCCTGCTCGGGACGGCCGTGCCGGCCGCCCCGGCCAGAGCGCACGGCGCGCTGGAGGACCCGGCGAGCCGTGCGACCGGCTGCGAACCGGGCCGCGGCGCCGCCCGGACGAGCGCCGCGTGCCGGGCCGCGGCGCGGCTGAGCGGCGCGGCGCTCGCCGAGTGGGACGAGCTGCGCGTGCCGGACGTGCGCGGCCGCGACCGCCGGATGATCCCGGACGGCGAGCTGTGCAGCGCGGGCATCGAGCGGTTCCGCGGGCTGGACCTGCCGCGTGCGGACTGGCCCGCGACCCGGCTGACCGCCGCGGCCCGGCACACCTTCCGCTACCGGGTGTCGATCCCGCACCGGGGCGGTTTCCGGCTGTACGTCACGCGCGACGGCTACCGTCCCACCCGCGCGCTGACCTGGTCGGCGCTGCAATCGGAACCGTTCCTCACGGTGCAGGACCCGCCGCGGCGGAACGGGGCGTACGTCTTCGCCGGCCGGCTCCCGCGCGGCAAGACGGGACGGCACGTGATCTACGCGATCTGGCAGACGTCCGACACGCCCGACACCTACTACTCCTGCTCCGACGTCACGTTCACCGGCGGCCGGGGCCGTCCGGCGGACCGCGCCCCCGCGTCCGCGCCCCCCGGAGACCGGGCCGCGCCCGGCCGGACGGCGCCGCCCGCCGCGAGCGGCACGGCCCCGACGCCGGGTATCTCGGCGAGCCCGGTGGCGGGTACGTCCGCGTCGAAGCCCGCCCGGAACACCGAACTGCTCGTCGCGGCGGGCTGCATCGCAGGGCTGGTGCTGATCCTCGCGGCCGGCGGTACGGTCGCGGCGATCCGCCGGATGCGCGTTCGCCGGGGGCTCTGACCGCACTGAACCGTCAGGAGGCCGGGCCGTACCCGGGCGGTGGCCCGCCGGGCCCGCCCGGCGGCGCGCCGCCACCCCGTCCGCCTGGCGGTCGGAGTACAGGGAGTACTTCCCGTCCCGGGTGCAGTGCCAGACGGCCCGCCGACGCGGAGGACGAACCGGACGGCGCCGCCTCTCCGCCGCCACCGTTACCGCCACCGCCGCAGCTTCCGGCGAGCGCGCCGGCCTCCGCGCACAGCGCCACGTACCCGCGTCCAGGAACCGGACGAACGGTCCGTAGGCGGTTCCGTAGTCGCCACGGATGTGACCGGGGTTGCCCCGGAGGGAGGCTGTGAGCAGTTGGACGACAGGCCGATACGCGATCCCAGGAGCGACCATGAGCGACTCTCCCGTCCAGGGAATCAAGACCGTGCTGCATCCCGTGAGCGACCTCGCGAAGGCCAAGGCGGTGTACGCCGCCCTGCTCGGCGTGCCGCCGACGGCCGACTCGTCCTACTACGTCGGGTTCGAGGTCGGCGGGCAGCACATCGGGCTCGTTCCGGACGGCGGACAGCAGGGCATGACCTCGCCGGTGGCGTACTGGCACGTCCTCGACATCGAGGCGAAGATCGCCGAACTCACCGCCGCCGGCGCGGCCGTCAAGGAGGCCCCGCACGACGTGGGCGGCGGACGGCTCGTCGCCTCCGTCACCGACCCGGACGGCAACGTCCTCGGGCTGCTCCAGGACAGCTGACCGCGACCGGCCCCACGATGCGGCGAACCTCCTCACCGGAAAGAAGCACCATGACCTCCTTCGAATCCGTCACCCTCGAAGTCTCCGACCCCGTGGCGGCGGCGGCCTTCTACGCGGCCCTCGGCCTCGCCTCCCACGTGCGCGTCCGCGCCTCGGACGAGGCGGCCACCGGTTTCCGCGGCTTCGCGCTGTCGCTGGTCGCGTCCCAGCCGGGCAACGTCGACGCGCTCGTCGGCGCCGCCCTCGACGCCGGGGCCACGGCGCTGAAGCCCGCCGCGAAGTCGTTCTGGGGCTACGGCGGCGTCGTCCAGGCCCCGGACGGGACGATCTGCAAGGTCGCGTCCTCGAAGAAGAAGGACTCCGCGCCCGCCGCGCGGGAGTTCGACCAGCTCGCGCTGCTGCTGGGAGTCGCTGACGTCAAGGCGAGCAAGCGGTTCTACGTCGACCGCGGCCTGGCCGTCGGCAAGAGCTTCGGCGGCAAGTACGCCGAGTTCGACACGCCGTCGTCGCCCGTCACGCTGGCGCTCTACCCGCGCCGCGCCCTCGCCAAGGACACCGGCGTCGCCGAGGAGGGCGCCGGCTCGCACCGGCTCGTGCTCGGCGGCGGCGGCGAGCCGTTCACCGACCCCGACGGCTTCGCCTGGGAGCCCGCGCCCGCCCGGCACCCGGGCTGAGCGGCGCTACGCCGCGGCCCCCTTGGCGCCGATCGCGCGCATCATCAGCGGCCAGGCCGCGCGCATCTCCGGGATCCACTCGGGCCAGGCGTGCCAGCCGTTGCCGTAGATGTGGGACGTGACCGGGATGTTCAGCTCGTGCAGCCGGTTCACGAACGAGTGGTTCATCTGCCCGATGAGGATCTCGCTGAGCTGGGTGAGCCGCCATTCGGCGCCCTCGGGGGTGTACGGGCCGTTCATGCCGGTGGTGCCGCTGGAGACGTACAGGCCGACGCCGCGCAGCCTCCCGGCCAGCACGTACGGGTCGTGGGCCCGCCAGTTCGCGTCGTCGCGGCCGGGCAGGCCGAAGATGCGGAGGGCGTCCATGCCGGAGCCGAGCAGGTTCACCGCGAGCAGGAACACCTGCATCCCGTCCATGGTCAGGTGGGTGGAGCCGCTGAAGGAGGCCGCGTAGCGGAACATGCCGGGGTGCCTGGCGGCGTAGGCCAGCGCGCCCTGGCCGCCCGACGAGGCGCCCATCACGGCCCGGCTGGTCCCCGCGCGGTAGCGGGCCATCAGCTTCATGACCTCGCCGGTGTGGAAGGTCTCCCAGCGCGGAAGGCCGCCCGCGCCGTCGTTCCACCAGTCGGTGTAGCTGCCGTTGTCCCCGCCGGACGGCATCACGACCATGACGTCCCACCGCGCGGCGATCTCCTCGATCCCGGTCTCGCGGGTCCAGGACGTGTAGTCGTCGCGTCCGCCCTGGAAGGCGTAGACGACGGGCCAGGTCCGTTTCGCGGTCCGGCTCCATCCCTTGGGCAGCAGGACGCGGGCGCTCACCTCCTCGCCGACGTTCGGCGACGTCCAGGTCAGGTCGAGGGTGCGCGCGTCGAGCCACTTCTCGGCGACCCCCGCCGCCGCCGACGCGGGGGCGGGCACGGAGATCAGCGAGAACAGCAGCGTCAGTGTCAGCAGGAGGTGTCTCATCCGAGGTTCTTTCTGGCCAGGACCCGGTAGGCGTTGCTGTTCCTCCGGGCGATCGGGATGGTCAGCAGATCGAGGAGCAGGGCCGTCCCCATCAGGGGGCCGGCCAGCACGATCGCGGCGAGCGCGGCGGCGTGCTCGCGGACGCCGGGGGCGCGCGGCCACCACGGCCGGTCGACGTCGAGGCCGAGCCAGTTGACGACGGCGGCGGCGGACGCGACGAAGTCCGGTCCCTGGTCGGCCTCCCGGCGCTCCTCGGCGAGGATCTCCAGGCCGCGCTGCTCCAGCGCCTCGCGCAGGTTGCCGATGGGGATCATGTGCAGGTGCTGGGGCGCGAGCCAGGGCACCCAGAAGCCGCGCAGCACGCGGCCGAACCAGGACTCGGGGTCGGGCAGCTCGATCAGCAGGTGGCCCCCGGACGGCAGCACCTTCACCGCCGTGTCGAGTTCGGTGAGCGGGTCGGCGGTGTGCTCCAGGTAGTGGTGCATGCTGATCACGTCGTACCGTCCGGCCAGGTCGCCGGCCAGGTCCGTGAACTCGCCGCGGTAGCCGCGGTCGATCCAGCCGCGCTGCGCGCCCTCCTCGACGGCGGCGCCGAAGTCGAGGCCGTCGAAGCGCGTCCCGGGCAGGACGGTCCGGGCGGCGCGGCAGAAGTGCCCCTTGCCCGTGCCGACGTCGAGCCAGTCGCGGGGGGCGGTCTCGCGGGCCGCCATGGCGGCGCGGGCCAGGTACCACGAGGTGTTGGACGAGAGGATCCGCTCGGCCAGCACGTCGCCGAGGCCGTCGTAGACGTCCTTGTAGTAGAAGGCCAGGCCCTCGGGTGTGAGGCGCGGGTTCTGGAAGACGTGCCCGCAGCCGTCGCAGCCGTCCAGGGTGAAGCGCCCCGGCTTGCCCTGGAGGATGTCGCGCGCCACGATCCGCCTGCTCAGCGCGCGGCCGCCGCACCACGGGCATTCCTCGGCGCGCGGACCGGCGAACCGGTCGACGCCGCGGTCGATCTCGGCCCGGTACCAGCCGCGGGCCTCCTCGCGGCGGGCGATCAGGGCCCGCTCCCAGCGCGTCCGGGGGGCGGTGAGGGCGCGGACGACCGACCGGGGCGTGTGGACGAGCCGGAACGCGCACACGCGGCCCAGGTCGCGGGGCCGCACGGCGACGCCGGCGAAGACCAGCGCGGGGAGCGCGCAGTACAGCGCCGCGAGCGCGAGGCCGGCGACCGGCGCGAGGGCGATGGCCCCGGCCACGAGGAGGTATCCGCCGGCCGCCGCGAACAGGGTCTGCGGCAGGGCGAGCGTCTGCGGGATCACCAGGGCGAGCGCGCGCATCCGCGAACGCCGGAAGGCCGACTGGTCGTGGGCGCGGAACGGGGCGACGACGATGTCGGCCGAGCCGGTGTAGAGCCGCAGCCGTGCGGTGGCCGCGCCGAGTTCGTCGGGGTCCAGGCCGGTGAACGCGGTGATCCCGGCGCCGGCGGCGGCGGCCCGCGAGGCGAGCACCGCGTGGCAGGCCCCGCGGCCCATGCCGAAGACGTCGTCGCGGTAGGCGTCGAAGTCCAGATGGCGGGCCAGGTCGAGGGCCGCGTCGACGTGCAGGTCCCGGGGCATGAGGTCGACCAGGCCGAGGCCGTTGTCGCTGGCGTGGCGCTCGGCGGCGCGCCGCACGCCGGCCGGGACGCTCGCCCTCGGGTGCGGGCGGCAGCGCCCGGAGGCCGCGCAAGCGCGCCCGCAGCCGCCACGCGTTGGCCGTCATGCAGAGCGCTATGACGGCGATCAGGCCGACGACCACGGTCCGGCCTCCTTTCGCTCGGCTCGCCAGAATGGCTTCCCGGCGTTTTCGGGCACGCCTTAAGAAGCGTCTTAAAAGGTGAAGAGAAGTAAGTGATCAGCTAGGTCGATTGTTCGTCCGCTCAGCAGCGCGGCCATTCAGCGGCACCATAACCTCACCCCATGGCGATCAAGGTCCTCGACGAGGAGAAGCTGGGCGACCGGCTCACGAAATTGACGGTGCGGTCCGATTCCCTCGGACCGGAGGAATGGTCGGTGCGGGTGCTCGTCCCGCACGGCCTGTCCGGGCGCGGCGCGTCCGGACGCGGCGGCGGCGCGCGGCCGCTGCTGACGCTGCACCACGGCGGTCTCGACGACTCGGCGTCGTGGACGCGCCACACCGACGTGGAACGCCTCAGCCGCGACGACGACGTCCTCATCGTCATGCCGGACGGCGGCCGGGCGGGCGGATACGCCGACTGGCGCAGCGGCCCGCGATGGCAGACCTTCCACGTCCACGAGCTGTACGAGCTGATGCGGGAGCGGTACCGCGCCTCGGCGGTGCGCGCGGTCGCCGGGGTGTCCGGCGGCGGGTACGGGGCGCTGCTGAGCGCGGCGGCCCACCCCGGGACGTTCCGGTTCGCGGCCGCGCTGAGCGGGCCGTGCACGATCCGCTCCCCGCTCGCCGCGGCCACCCTGCTCGCCGCCACCGGCATCGCCGGACGGGTGAACCCGTTCGACATGTGGGGCGTGCCCGTGCTCGACGACCGGCGCTGGCGTGCCGCCGACCCGCTGCACCTGGCGGCCGGGCTGCGCGGCACGGGCGTGCACCTGTCGTGTGGGCTGACCGGACGCCCCGGCCCGCTGGACCCGCCGGGGCCGTGGAGCGCGGCCAACCTCGCCGAGCCCGTCGTGCGGTCGACCGTCCGCCCGTTCCTGCGGCGGCTGCGCGCCCTGCGGATCCCCGCGACGGCCCACCTGTACCGGGACGGCACGCACGGCTGGCCCTACTGGAACCGGGAGCTTCAGCGGATCTGGCCTCGGCTCATGGCGTCGGTCGGCGTCCGCTGACGCGCGCGGATCCGCTGACCTGCGCGAATCCGCTGACGCGCGCGAAGAGGACGGCGGCACGGGTTCCTCCGGTGTCGTGGCTCGTGCACCAGAGTCTGTGTCACACAGTGATCCGCACATAGTGTCCTCAAGGCGGAAGTCGGGGACCGGTTTCCGCAGCCGGTTGAGTGCTCCCGCCGGAGCGGCGCGGCGCGGACGCGGGCCGTACGCTGACCCGCATGCGGAGCTCACAGGCGGGCGCTGGGCGGTCCGGGACCGGAGCGTGGGCGCGATGACCGGCGGGACGGTGGTCGAGGACGTCGCCGAGCGGATCGCGTTCGCGATCGCGTCGGGACGGCTGCGGACCGGGGAGCGGCTGCCGTCGATCCGGCGCCTCGCCGAGGAGTACGCGATCAACCCGTCCACGGTCCAGCTCGTCCTCGGCCAGTTGCGGGCGGCCGGGTTCGTGGAGACCCATCACGGGGTCGGCGCCGTGGTCCGCGACGTCGAGGCGTACGGCGGCGTCGAGACGTGGCGCTACCTGTTCCGGTTCTCCCGGCGGCTGCCCGACCTGGCGGAGCGGATCCTCCGCGACGTCCTGGAGACCCTGCGCATGTTCTACGGGTCGGTGCTGGACAAGATCGAGGGCCGTCCGGGCGCCTACGATCCGGCGCCGGCGCGGCGGGCGTGGCGGCGCCTCGACATGCTGGCCAAGGACGAGAAGGCGACCCCGGCGGACGTCCACCAGTGCGTGCTGGAGGTGCTGCGGGCGGGGTGCATGGCGGTCGGCGGCGGCGTCTTCCTCGGGGTGCTGAACTCGCTGGGGCCGATGCTGGCCGAGGTGCCGGAGGTGCTCGACGCCGTGTTCGACGCCCCCGGCGTGCACGTGTGGTGGTGGGACCAGCTCATCGGCGCCTGGGAGGCGGGCGACCTGGGGCCCGCCCGGCAGGCGATCGAGCTTTTGGACGACTGGCACGCGGACGTCCTCGGCCGGCTCCGCACCGCATTCGACGGGCCGCGCGACTAGGCGCTTCGGCGCATTGTTGTGAATTCACGCAGAAATCCGCGACCCGGAAACCGCACTGCGCCGACTACTCGCCGGATAACTGTGTGACACACACTGTGGGACGCATCCCCGATCCCCGGAGGAATGAGGGACGACATGCGACTCACCCCCACACCACGACCCGCTCATGGACGTCCGGTACGCCGCAGACGGATCCGCACCGCGCTCCTTTCGGTGGGCGGCGCGCTGGCCATGCTGGCGGCCGCGCTCGCGGCGCCGCCGGCCAACGCGATCCCCGCGAAGGACCTGCCCGCGATCGGCGTCGACACCGGCCGGTTCAAGCTGCCGATCGCCTGCACGATCAATCTCGGCGGGGCGCTGCCGGTCCTGTGGCTGCCGCTGGACGTCGACATCCAGGGCGTCGCGCCGGTGCAGCTCGGCCCGGGCCAGGAGTTCTGGCTGACGCAGGGCTCGGGCAGCATCACCTTCCCGGACTGGCTGACCGCGCTGGCGCCGATCCTCGGCATCGACAAGGCCGACGCGACGATCACCGACATGTCCATCGGCGCGACCAACTCGACGCCGGACGCGGTGAACATCGCCAAGGACCCGATCACGCTCACCGACATCCCGGTCGAGCCGGGCAAGCCGCTCAAGGTCGGGCTGCCCGCACCGGGCCAGCGGCCGTTCGACGTGGGGCCGTACACCGCTCCGCAGAGCGGCAAGGTCACGCTGGGCTTCAACAGCGCGTTCGCGAAGGTCGACCTCAAGTCGTCAGCGGGCTTCTCGCTGCCGATCACCGCGGACTGCAAGCCGCGCGGCGGCAACGCGCTGCTGACCATCGCGGTCGGCGGGGACTCCGGGCGGCCGCCCGCCAAGATCCAGGACGCGCCGCTGAACTTCCCCGAGCCCAAGTCGGGCGAGCTGGCCGGCATCATCAACGCGCCGTACCAGTGCACCTGGAACGGGCAGCCGCACAACGTGGGGATCGCGGTCGGCGCCGACGGCATCCCGCTCACGGTCGGCAAGTCGGGGGCGTTCTCCTTCACGAACGCGTCCGGCGCGCTGACGGTGCCGAAGGAGACGGTGAACGGCCTGCTCGACCAGGGTGTGAAGACGGTCTCGGGCACGGTGTCCGAGCTGAACCTGGAGGTCGAGGGCGGCACGCCGCAGACCCTCAACGTCATCCCGGGCCAGGGCGTCCCGATCCCCTCGACGGCCCTGGTCCGCGATCAGCAGCTCGTCGTGCCGCTGCCCGCGGACGGCACGCTGACGGCGGGGCCGTTCAAGCCGGCCTCCGGGTCGCAGAACGTCCGGGTGATGCTGGGCGGCGCCAAGGCGCAGCTCACCTTCGACGGCGGCGCGCCCACCCAGGCGACCTGCGGCAAGCCGTCGCCGGCCGTCTACCTGGTCGACACCCCGGTGACCTGACGGTTCCGGCCGGGCCCGCGTGCGGGCCGTCCCCGGTTCGGCCGGGGGCGGCCCGCCCCCGGCCGTCCCGGATCCGCTCCGCGTTCGCGGACCATTCGCGCAGCGGAGGCCCCGCTAGACCTTTTCGCTGACCCAGCTCCAGGCGCCGCCCTCCTGCCGGACGCGGATCAGTTGCGCACCGCTGGAATCAGCCAGCTCGGCGATCGTCCGGATCAGCCGCCGGTGGAAGTCCGCGGGCGGGCGGGCGTCGGACGAGCCCTCCAGAAGCGTCACGTCCACCTTCGCCTCGTCGCGCAGCTGCGCGGTCAGCCGTCCCGTCGCGTCCAGGCGGAGTATCACGATCGCGTCCGCCCTGATCAGGTCGCTGCCGTCGGCGGCCGAGATCCACACTTCACTCATGAGCTCCATCTCCAACGATCGGAAGCCCGCCGTCTCCTCTTCAACATAAGGGGTCCCGCGCCACGGGCGCGGCCGATCCGTCCGGCCCCGGCAGTGCCCGGCCCCGCTGCGGGCCCCGGATTCCGTGCGGAATCCGCTCCGCGCCGTAATCGGAGGCCGAGAGCGTAGACTCATGGTGACGAGGGTTCTTGACGCGGGCGCCCAAGCCCGCGCCCCCTGGTTTCTCGATACTCGGTCTTTCGGGACCAGACAGGTACGGCGCCATGACGCCGCAACACCAGCCCGCCCGAACCACTGGGACCGATCCCCTCGCCGAGATCGCCATCGTCGCCCCCTCGCCCGCCGCGGGGCTGACCCTCCAGCGGCTCGCCGGCCGCACCGTCGTCGCCGTCAGCGGCGAACTCGACAGCGCCTCCACCCCGTCCCTGCGGGAGCAGCTGCACATCGCGCTGCGCGACACCGGTGCCCACGTGACCATCGACCTGTCGGGCGTCACGTTCTGCGACAGTTCCGGGCTCGCGATGCTCGTCGGCGCGTGCCGCCGGACGGAGGCGAGGGGCGCCATCGTGGTCCTCGCCGCTCCGCGCGCCCAGCTCGCGAAGCTGCTCGAGATCACCGGGCTGCTGCGCGCCGTCACCGTCCGCTCCTCCGTCACCGAGGCGCAGGCAAGCGGCCCCGACATCCGATCGGCCGCGGCCTGAACGCGCGGGACACGGGCTCGGACCGGCCCGGCGCCGGACCGGAAGGAGCGGGTGATGACGGCATGACCGGCCACGATATGCCGGTGAGCGGCTGGGGGTCGCCGGAGGAGATCCGGGGCGCGGAGAACGACCGGCGCCTGGCCGCGTCGTTCGAGCTGATGACGGCGGTCCTGGACGGAGCCGCGCTGCCCCGGCTGCTGATCATCGTTGCCGAGCGGGCACGCGCGATGGCGAGCGTCCCGCTGGCGTTCATCGCCCTCCCCTCCGAGGACTCCCTCACCTTGCGGATCGACGTCGCGGTCGGCGCCGGCAGCGACCGGATCCGCGGGCTGACGGTGCGGCGCGGCCGGTCGATGCTCGGCCGGTCGTTCGGCTCCCGCCGGGCCCTGTCCGCGCGGATCGCCGCCGACCAGACGCTGACCGCCCTGCCGGCCGGCCCGATCCTGATCCTGCCGCTGGACACGGGCGAGGCGGCGCGCGGAGTGCTCGCCGTCGTCGGGCAGCCGGGCGCGCAGCCGTTCAGCCCGTCCGCCGCGCGCCAGCTGCTGCTGTTCGCCGACGCGTCCGCCCGACTGATCCAGCTCGCCGAGGACCGGCGCGCCACCGCCCGGCCCGACCGCTCGGCCGGGCGGATCATCGCCGTCCCCCCGCAGCGGCCCACGCAGATCTGAGGGGCCCGGGGCGGCGTCACTCGACCAGGACGCCGCCGGGACGGGGGTCAGCGGCGGCTGGCCGGGGTCGGGCCGAAGATCATCGGATCAACCCGTTCCCCGCTCCACAGGGTCGAAATGCGATGAAGGTCCATTTTCGGACGGACGGCGGATCCGCACGACCGCCGACGGCCGGCGCAGCGCGGGGGCCAGCCAGCGGACGAGGAGGGCCCGGAGTTCGGCCTCCTGCTGGGGCGGCTCGCTCGGGTGCTCCAGCAGCGAGGTCAGCAGCCGCATGATGATCTCGGCGAGCCCGCCGAGGTCGTCCTCGCCGACCCCGGCGGACGCCCAGTCGACCGGGAACCGCTTCAGCATCTGGGCGCCGTAGGCGATCGCGTCGGTGGTGGTGGCCCCGCGTCCGAAGGCGCCGGAGTCCCTGAGCTGCAGCAGCAGGCTCAGCCGCGGCTCGGTCGGGATGGTCCGCAGGCAGAACATCATGCCCTCGACCACCGCCTCGGCCGGATCGCCGATGCCCTGGAGGTGGGCGACCATCCGGTCGACGAACGACTCCGCGCCCTGGGCGGCCACCTCGCCCACGATGTCGCTGATCCGGGCGAAGTGGCGGTAGACGGTCTGGCGGGTGACGCCCAGCTCGTTCGCCACGTCCGACAGGGTCGTCTTCACGACGCCGTGCCGGTCGATGCACCGGGCGGTCGCGTCGACGATGCGCTGCCGGGCCTCGGCGTCTGATGCGGGGGGCCTGCCTCCCCAGCCGTGGTGCGCCATGGCCCTAGGATCCCACAGGCTCCACGGCCGGCCGGGGCGCGCGCACGCGCAGGACGGCCAGGACGAAGGCCGCCGCGGCGGCGGTGCACAGCGCGGCGTACCAGAGGCTGCCGACGGGGGTGCCCTGCTCGGTGACGCCGCCGGCCGACGCGAAGTAGGCGGGCAGCGCGGTCAGCCACAGGACGACGAGGACGCCCAGGTACACCGCCGGGTAGGTCCGCACGAACAGCGGCGACGCGTCCGGGGCCGGGGCCGGGCCGGTGCGCGACGCGCGCCAGGCGTCCGCGAGCAGCCAGAGCCCGGCGATCCAGACCACGGCGAGTTCGGCGGACAGGATGGCCCGCTGGACGCCGAGCTGGTCCTCGCCGCGGAAGGCCCCGCTGGGCGCGCTCACGACGATCATCGCGAGCGGGGTCGCGGCCCCGGCGAGGACGGTGCGCCACGCGACGTCCCGGCCGGTGCGCGGGCCGCCGCCGTCCCGCGGCCCGGCCAGGCGGACGACGAGGTAGGTCATCGCGCCGAAGGAGACCGAGGCGAACAGGAGCATGCTGTTCATCGGGACGGAGGCGAGCGCCGGCTGGTTGATCATCTCGTTGCCGGGGTTCCACGCCCACCACCGCAGCTGCGGCCCGAGCTGGTCGAAGATCTCGTAGAAGACCTGGCAGGCGAACGCGACCGCGACCGAGCCGAGCAGCGGGCCGCGCCGGGCGAAGACGCCGAGGGCCCGGACCAGCTCGTAGGCGAGCTGCGAGATCGCGGGATAGAAGGCCACGATGTAGAGCGGCAGCCGGTCGTACATGAACTGCACGGTGAACACGTTGTGGGAGAAGATGAACCCGACGTGCTCCTCCAGGCCGAACCAGCCGGGGAAGTAGAGCGGCGGCTCGATCACGGCCAGGTAGACGACCGAGGCGAACCACAGCGAGATGTTGACCGGGTCGCCGTCGCGCCGCCACCGCCGCCACGCGTGGACGAGGGCGAACACCGCGCCGCCGACGATGAGCAGTTCGAGGACGGGCATGGTGGCGTTCGCGAGGTCGAACGGGTTGCGGAAGGTCACCACGGCGTCGGCGCCGCGGCAGGAGAAGCCGAGCCCTTCGGCGATGCGCTCGGCCACCGGGTCGCAGGTGTAGCCCATGTCCAGCTCCTCGGGTCAGGTTCCGACGAGGTCGTCGCCGCGGCGGGCTCCGCCGGACGGCGCGCCCGCGGGGCCGGTGTAGCCGGTGTAGTCGGTGCCGGGCGGGTCCCGGCGCTCGTCGAACCCGCCGGGCACGACCGTCCGTCCGAGCCGCTGGCGCAGTTTGTAGCGCGCGATGCCGAACCAGAACCGCGGGTCGGCGGCCATCTGCCGGAGCGACTTGTCGAGGTTGAACACCTGGGCGAACGTCTGCTCGACGTAGGCGTCCTCGCGGCTCGTCGCGTTGATGGCGTTGAAGATCGGCCAGCTGAACCGCGCGGCCAGCCGGCGCCGCCACGCGGGGGCGACCTCGGTCCCGGTCGCGAAGTCGTAGGCCTGGTCGCGCGCCATCGCGAGCATCCAGGGCACGTCGAGGGACTTCTTCTGCCGGGCGAGGAACTCGCGGAAGAAGGCGAGGTCGAGGGCGTCGCGGGCGCCGAGCATCTCACCGAGGATGAGCGCGGAGCGGGCGGCCGAGCTCATGCCCTGCGCGTAGAAGGGGTTGAAGGCGCAGATCGAGTCGCCGACGCAGACGAGCCCGAGCGGCGGCACGTCGAGCAGGTCGAAGCGGCGCCACTTGTTGCCGGTGGACCGGGTCAGGTGCACCTCGGACGTCGGGGTGCAGGCGCGGGTCGCCCGTCCGAAGGCCGCGGCGCGCACGCGGTCCACCGACGCCTCGAACGCCTCGGTCTTGCGCGGCATGTCGAGGCCCCACGACCCCATGCACACGATGGCGCGGTCGCCCTCGATCGGGAAGAAGTTGCTGAGGAACTCGTGCTCGTCGGGATGGTCGCCGGTGTCCTGGCTCGGGGTGATCACCAGGTGCCGCCACCACCACGACTCCGGGCGGCGGTCGGCGGGCGGCAGGTCGTACCACCGCGAGATGTAGGTGACCTTGGCGTCGAGGGTGTTCTCCGGCGGCGCGGACCAGCCGGCCGCGCCGAGCCAGTCGACGACCGAGGAGCCGCGGCCGAGCGCGTCCACCACCAGGTCGGCGGCCAGGTAGCCGTCGCCGCCGTCCGCCGTGTCGTATTCGACGCCTTCCACGCGCCCGCCCGCGGTGCCGCCCCCGGTGGAGCGGAGCCCGGTCACCGCCACGCCCTCGCGGATCTCGATGGACGGCAGTTCGCGGACCTTCTCCCGCAGGACCCGCTCGATGAGCACCCGCGAGCTGTAGACCATCGTCATCGACCCGGACTTGCGCGGGGCCCAGCCGTCGTTCTCGCAGTAGGCGGCGTCCATCGACGGCATCAGGCGCATCCCGCCCGCGGCGATCAGCGCCTCCTCGAAGCCGGGGAAGATCTCGCCGATCGCGCGGCGGCCCGAGTTGAGCAGGAAGTGCGGGTGCTTGCTCTGCGGCACGCCCCGGCGGTGCTCCGCGCCGGGCGGGAGCCGGTCCCGCTCCAGGACGATCACCTTCTCGAAGCGCCGCGCGAGCACTCCGGCGGCGCACAGCCCCGCCACGCTGCCGCCGAGCACCACGGCCGTCCCTCGTCGCATCCCGCCGCCCTTCATTCATACACTTTCTGAGTGAATGTATGATTCAGGCGGAGGCCGGTCAACCCCCGCCGGCCGGACGTCCCGGCGTCACGAGGAGGAGCGGACGATCCGGCGGACGGCCGAGACGGCACGGGCCAGGTGCGGTTCCGAGCGGTCGGTCCGATGGGCGATCGCGAGGTCGACGTGCACGGCGGGCCGCACCAGGGGCCGGAAGACGACGCCGTCCAGGGCCAGGACCGCCACCGGCTCAGGGACGACGGCCACGCCGAGGCCGCCCGCGACCAGGGTGATCAGCGTGGAGGTCTCGCCGACCCCGTGCCGGATCCGGGGCTCGACTCCGGCGTCGCGGAAGAGCCCGAGCACGACGTCGTACATCACCGAGCGGCGGTCCGCGGAATGCACGATGAGGTCGGCGTCCGCCATGTCGGTGACCGCGACCCGCGGCAGGGCGGCCAGGGGATGGTCGGCGGGGACGGCGACGACGAGCCGGTCCCGGCGCAGCGGCAGGACGGTGAGCGACAGGTCCGCGATCGGCGGACGCAGCAGCGCCAGGTCGATCTCGCCCGCCCGCAGCGCCGCGGTCTGGTCGGGCACCAGCATCTCGCCGCGGAACGAGAAGTCGACGCCGGGCAGTTCCAGGCGCAGGCCGCGCGACAGCGCGGGCAGCAGGCTGTAGGTCGCCGAGCCGACGCAGCCGAGGGCGAGGTGGCCGACCGCTCCGGCCGCGACCCGGCGGGCCTCGTGCGCCGCCTCGTCCACCTCGCCGAGGATCTTCCGGGCGCGGGCGAGGTAGCCGCGGCCCGCGTCGGTGAGGCCGACCCGGCGCGTGCTCCGGTGGAGCAGTTCCACGCCGAGTTCGGTCTCCAGCCGGCGGATCGCCTGCGACAGCGGCGGCTGGGCCATGTTGAGCCGTTCGGCGGCGCGGCCGAAGTGGAGTTCCTCGGCGACGGCGACGAAGTACCGCAGGTGGCGCAGATCCATATGCCGATCGTCTTAATCCGAGCGAATATTGATACTTCACTATATCAAGGCAGGCCACTTAGCCTCGATGTCATGAGCTCGTACCTGTACTCCGCCGTCCGGACCCCGTTCGGCCGGTTCAACGGCGCCCTGTCCGGCGTACGTCCGGACGACCTCGCGGCCGGCGTGATCACCGCGCTGCTGGACCGGGCGCCCCGGCTGGACCCGGCCGCGATCGGCGAGGTCGTCTGGGGCAACGCGAACGGCGCCGGCGAGGAGAACCGCAACGTCGGCCGGATGGCCGCGCTGCTCGCCGGGCTCCCGACCGGCGTGCCGGGCACGACCGTCAACCGGCTGTGCGGGTCCAGCCTCGACGCGGCGATGATCGGCTCCCGGACGATCGAGTCCGGCGACGCCGAGGTCGTCCTCGCCGGCGGGGTCGAGTCGATGACCCGGGCGCCCTGGGTGCTGCCGAAGCCCGCCGGGGGCTTCCCGGCCGGCGACCTCGCCGCGGTCTCCACCACGCTCGGCTGGCGGCTGGTGAACCCGCGCATGCCGAAGGAGTGGACGGTCTCGCTCGGCGAGGCGAACGAACTGCTCCAGCGGAAGTACGGCGTCGGCCGCGAGCGCCAGGACGCGTTCGCGCTGCGCTCCCACCGGCTCGCGGCGGCCGCCTGGGACGAGGGGTTCTACGCCGACCTGGTCGTCCCCGCCGGGGACCTCGAACGGGACGAGGGCATCCGCGCCGACTCCTCGATGGAGAAGCTGGCCGCGCTCAGGCCGAGCTTCCGCGCGGACGGCACGATCACCGCCGGCAACGCCTCGCCGCTGAGCGACGGCGCGTCCGCCCTGCTGCTCGGCTCGGCCGCCGCCGCCGACCGGATCGGCCTCGACCCGCTCGCGCGCGTCGCCGGACGGGGCGCGTCCGCGCTCGACCCGCAGGACTTCGGGTACGCCCCCGTCGAGGCGGCGGACCGCGCCCTCGCCCGGGCCGGGATCGGCTGGGACGACGTCGGCGCGGTCGAGCTCAACGAGGCCTTCGCCGTCCAGTCGCTGGTGTGCGTCGACGCCTGGGGAGTCGACCCGGAGATCGTCAACACCAGGGGCGGCGCGATCGCGATCGGCCACCCGCTGGGCGCCAGCGGCGCCCGCGTCCTCGGCACGCTCGCGAAGGTGCTCCGCGAGCGCGGCGAGCGCTGGGGCGTCGCCGCGATCTGCATCGGCGTCGGGCAGGGCCTCGCCGTCGTCCTGGAGAACACGGAGGGAGGGGCATGAGCCGCACGGAGATCGCGGACGGCGTCGACGCGGCCGTCCGCGGGATCGCGGACGGCAGCACCGTGCTGGTCGGCGGCTTCGGCTTCGCCGGGATGCCGTTCGACCTCATCGACGGGCTGATCCGGCAGGGCGCGAAGGACCTCACCATCGTGTCCAACAACGCCGGCAACGGGGACGTCGGGCTGGCCGCGCTGCTCAAGGCGGGCCGCGTGCGGAAGGTGATCTGCTCGTTCCCGCGGCAGAGCGACTCCCACGTCTTCGACGGGCTCTACCGGGCCGGGAAGATCGACCTGGAGATCGTGCCGCAGGGCAACCTCGCCGAGCGGATGCGCGCGGCCGGCGCGGGCATCGGCGCGTTCTACTGCCCGACCGCCGTGGGCACCCCCCTGGCCGAGGGCAAGGAGACCCGGACCATCGACGGGCGCGTCCACATCCTGGAGTACCCCATCAAGGGCGACGTGGCGCTGATCAGCGCCCACCGCGCCGACACGATGGGCAACCTCGTCTACCGCAAGACCGCCCGCAACTTCGGCCCCGTCATGGCGACGGCCGCGACCACCACGATCGTGCAGGTGGGCGGCGTCGTCCCCGTCGGCGACCTCGACCCGGAGGCGGTCGTCACGCCCGGCATCTACGTCGACCGCGTCGTGCGGGTCGAGGACCGGCGGTACACCGTCCAAGGAGCGCGCTGACCATGTCCCTGACCCCCGACGAGCTGGCGGCGGCCGTCGCCCGCGACATCCCGGCGGGCTCGTTCGTCAACCTCGGCATCGGCCGTCCCACCAAGGTCGCCGATCACCTCCCGGACGACTCGGGCATCGTGCTGCACACCGAGAACGGCATGCTCAACATGGGCCCCGCCGCGGCCGGCGACCAGATCGACCCCGATCTCACCAACGCCGGCAAGGTGCCCGTCACCGAGCTTCCCGGAGCGTCGTACTTCCACCACGCCGACTCCTTCGCCATGATGCGCGGCGGCCACCTCGACGTGTGCGTGCTGGGCGCGTTCCAGGTCTCGGCGGCCGGGGACCTCGCCAACTGGAGCACCGGCGCCCCCGGCGCCATCCCCGCCGTGGGCGGCGCGATGGACCTCGCCATCGGCGCCAAGCAGGTCTTCGTGATGATGACGCTCTTCGACAAGGAGGGCCGGTCGAAGCTGGTGCCCGAATGCACCTATCCGCTGACCGGCGTCGGCTGCGTCAGCCGGGTCTACACCGACGTCGCCGTCATCGACGTCGGCCCGGACGGGGCGGCGGTCCGCGAGACCTTCGGCATCACGGTCGACGAGCTCCGCGACCGGCTGCCCGTCCCCCTGAAGACGGCCTGACGGCCGCAGGGCCCGCCAGCGCGGCCCGCCACCACGCCCTCACGCGGGCCGCGGTGGCGGGCCGCGCTTCGTGTACGGGCCCGGCCGGACGGCCCTGACGCTGTCAGATCCCACGTCCGGGTGTACGGATGTGCGCGGCGGACAAGCTGACAACAACGATCTTCTTGAGGACACGCGGCCGCCCGGGTGACGGTGGACTCCGCCGTGGGCTTCACCGCCCAGCTCCCGTCACCAGGAGAACCGATGAAGCTGCCCTCAATCGCCGCCGCGCTCGCGGCGGCGGCCCTGCTCCCGACCCTGACCGGCGCGTCCCAGACGCCGGCGGCGCTGGCGGCGGACGCCAAGGCCCTGCCCAGCCTGAACATGGAGGCCACCGTCAAGGCGGCCCAGATCGACCCGCGGCGAGCCGACGACACGCTGACGCCGGGCGCCAAGGCCAGCGTGCTCCTCGTCGAGCGGGCCCTACGCGACCGGAACCTGCTCGACGCCCAGTGGGTGGACGGCTACTTCGGCACCACCACGATCGCCGCCTACGCGAAGTACCAGAAGTCGCTCGGCTACACCGGCCTCGACGCCAGCGGCCTGCCCGGCAGGACGTCGCTCGCCAAGCTCGGCGCCGGGCGCTTCACCGTCACCCGCGTCGTCCAGCCGGGCGCCCGGGTGTCCACCGGCGGCGTCGTCGTCAACACCCGCACGCGGGACATGCTGGCCGAGGCCGAGCGGCTGCTCGGCCGCGACCTCGCGCTGGACCAGGGGTCGTACAACCCCGGCGGCGACCCCACGTCCGCGGGCACCCACGACGGCGGCGGCGTCGTCGACGTCTCCGTCGACGGGATGAGCGCCGCCACCCGCACCGCCGCCGCCCGCGCGCTGCGCCGCGTCGGGTTCGCGGCGTGGGTGCGCAGCCCGAGCCAGGGCGACTGGCCGTGGCACATCCACGCCGCCGCCATCAGCGACACCGACCTCTCCGGCCAGGCCCAGCACCAGACCGGCGACTACTACCTCGGCCTGAACGGGCTCGCCGACCGGGGACCGGACGACGGCCCGAAGGTCACCATCCGTACCTGGGAGGAGTACCGGCTCCACTCCTGACCCGTCCGAAATTCCACGCTCCCGCGAAAAAGAAGGAGAACACCATGAGCAAGCTCAACAAAGCGCTTACCGTGACGACCGCCGCACTGGCGCTCGGCGGGGCGGCCACCGCCCTCTTCTCGCCCGCGTCGGCGGCCGCCCGCAACGGCGTCTGCGACAGCGGAGAGTTCTGCTACTACTACAACAGCGGCAACGCGGGGTCGATCTCCGACTTCACGGGCTCGATCGCCGACTACGGCACCACGCAGCCGTCCTGCTACGACTTCAAGGGCACGGGCAACGGCAAGGGCGTGTGCGTCAAGAACAACGCCGCCTCGGTCTGGAACCGCAGCACCAAGACCGTCCGCGTCTACTTCAACAGCAACTACGGCGGCACGTACCAGGACTTCAAGGCCGGAGCCAAGGGCAACCTGAACTCCAGCCTGAAGAACCAGAACGCCTCGCACCAGTTCTCGCCGTCGTCGCGCACGAAGATGACGACGGGCCTCTACAAGGCGAGCGGCGGCCGGATCACCTGCGGCTTCGACGGCTACACCACCACCCCCGGACGGCACGAGGGCATCGACATCGCCCGCGGCATCGGCTCGGACGTCCACGCCCTCGTGAGCGGCAAGGTCATCTACATCGCGCGCGGCGCCAACGGCAGCGGGGGCCTCTCCACGATCTCCGTCTACAACTCCTCGCTGAACAAGACCGTCATCTACCTGCACTCCGCGCCGCGGTCCTCGCTGAGCGTGGGCCAGTCGATCAGCAAGGGCGCGGTCATCGCCGACGAGGCGTGGCGCGGCGTGTCGTCCAGCTCGGGCGCGCACACCCACGTCGAGATGCGGCTCGGTAAGCAGACCCACGCGGCCAAGAGCGTCGGCGACTCGCACCTCGACAACCCGAACCCGACCTCGTTCTGGCACTCCCAGGGCTACAACATCGCCTGACTCCGCGGTCCCCACCAGAACAGGAAGGCAACTGTTGTGTCGACACGAACCGCGCGGCTGATCCCGCGGCTCACCGCGGCGGCCGCGGCGATGGCGCTCGGCGGGACGGTCTTCATCCCGGCGTCGTCCGCCTCGGCGGCGAGCCGCGACGGCGTCTGCGATAGCGGCGAGTTCTGCTACTACTTCAACAGCGGCAACGCGGGGTCGGTCTCCGACTTCACCGGCTCGGTCGCCGACTACGGCACCGCGCAGCCCTCGTGCTACGACTTCAAGGGCACGGGCAACGGCAAGGGCAAATGCGTCAAGAACGCCGCCGCCTCGGTCTGGAACCGCAGCGGCAAGACCGTCCGCGTCTACTTCAACAGCAACTACGGCGGCACGTACCAGGACTTCAAGGCCGGAGCGAAGGGCAACCTGAACTCCAGCCTGAAGAACCAGAACGCCTCGCACAAGTTCCTGAGCTCCGCACCGCCGACCGGGTGCAAGACCGACGGGACGAACAGCAAGCTGCCCACGACGATCCTCGTGTACCGGGCGTCGCTCGACCGCGTGGACCGGGTCGCGTTCAAGACCTACGTCAAGAACGTCCTGCCCAACGAGTGGGTGTCGAGCTGGCCGACGGAGTCACTGCGGTCCGGGGCCATGGCCGTCAAGAGCTACGGCTGGTACTGGGCGCTGCACTCGACGCGCAAGACGTCCGACGGCCGGTGCTTCGACGTCTACGACACCACGTCGAGCCAGGTGTACAAGCCCGGCTCCGCGAAGGCGTCGACGAGCGCCGCGGTGGACGCGACGTGGGGCACCCGGATGACCCGCGGAGGGAGCATCCTCCAGGCCCACTACTGCTCCACGACGACGGCGTGCGGCGGCTGGGTCACCGGTGACTGGATGTCGCAGTACGGCTCCCGCGACAAGGCCAACGCGGGCTGGAGCTACTCCAGGATCCTGAAGGCCTACTACAGCGGGATCACGCTCTCCTGATCCCGTCCGACCCTGGTTCCCCGCCGTGCCCGCCACGGCGGGGAACTAGCCTTCTCCGACGATGACCTGGAAGTTGACCGGACGGCTGCCGGGATAGGCGACCCGCCCCGAGGCGTCCACCATCTTGAACCGCACGTAGCACAGGCCCGGCTTCCGCGGCGTGGTGATCTCGGCGCGGATGTCGACCATCTCGCCGGGCCGCGTGTCCGCGATCGGCACGTCGGAGATGGTCTGGCACTGGTCGGCCTGCTGCGGGACGTCGAGGCGGCGCAGCGAATACCCCTGCCACGGCACCTTCCCGGTGTTCTTGAGCCGCCACACCTTGGTCACGGTCCTGCCCGCGCCGACGCGCGTGCAGTCGGGCAGCGTGATGTCGGCGATGAACGCGGCCGCGTCCCCCTTGTGCACCGGCGCGGCCGGCGCCGGATTGGTCGCGTGCACCGGGCAGTCGGCCGGCGACAGCGCGGCCTTCGACGGCGCGCCGGAGGGCTTTCCGCCGGAATCGCGGTCGACGGCGACCACGACGACGACCACCGTCCCGACCCCGATGGCCGCCGTCACCAGCGCGACCGCCACCGGCCTGGTCAGCCGCCCGCGGCCGGAACCGTGCCGGACGTCCTCGTCCGGCGGCGCGGGCGCGGACGCCACGGCCCCGCCGTCCGCCCGCGCCTCCTGCGACGGGATGGTGATGTGCGCGGCGGGCCGCTCCGCGGCGCTCGTGAGGGAGGCGCGCACCACGGTCGCGGGCTCCCCGGCGCCCGCCGACCTGACCGCCTGGTTGGCCCTCTCCCACCGCTCGCGGTACGCGGCCGGGTCCGCACCGCACGCCTTGACGAACTCGCTGGTCGTCCCCCAGCTCGGCAGCCTGTTGCCCTTCGTGGCTTCGTGCAACGTCGTGTGCGAGATCGCCCCTGACCGACCGGACATCTCCCGGAACGGTGGGTTACCGACCGATTCCCGCAGTTCCCGCAGGATCGCCGCGAAGTCCTCGATCGCCTCCGCCTGTGCACGCATGTCGTCCACCGGGTGAAGCTAACAGCGCCACGCCCTCCGCTCAAGCACGAACCAGCACCGCCCCCAAAACCATCCGTCCTCGCACTGCCGCCCGCCGAGCGTGATCATCTACGCGTATCCGCATTTGACGCCGCGCCCGAGAACGTCCGGCGACGCGCGAGAGCGTTGCGGCCCACCGGCGGCTTTCCATTTTTCCCGGCGACTTGACGCTCCATCCCCAAACGGATTTCACCTCGGTTGTGCGCGGGCACAGTCTTATTCGAACGCCGGGTCCCCATGCTCCCGCCCGACGGTTCCAGGCTGATGACCATGGTCGGATACGGCGTCATCGACCCCACCGGCACCTGGTCCTACGACGCGGGCGCCGACGACCGGTGTGCCCATGGGCGGCGCCGTCGACCGCTTCGGGCGCGTGCTCGGCCACCGCGGCCTCTACGTACTGGACGGCGCGCGCATCCCCGGCTCCACCGGCGACTGCAACCCTTCCATGACCATCGCCGCCCTCGCCGAGCACAGCATGGCCGGCATCCTCCGCCAGGACCTCAGCCGCGTCTTCTAGCGACCGCCCGGGGGCCGGGCCGCCAGCCGGTCCCCGGGCCCGTCCAGTCCATTCCGGATTTCCCATCGTTCCGTCCAATGGCGCGTAGGTTCATTTCTGACCGAGCGTGTGCATGGAGGGGAGGATGAACATCTTGCGACGATGCATGGCGGTCGCAGTGGCGCTATTGGTGGCGGCGGGGTGGCTGATCGCGTCGTTCAAGCAGTCCCCCGGCGGGGTGTGGCAATTGCCGGGTCGCGGCGCCGGAGAAGGGGTATGGCGCGGTTCTCGAAGCGCCCATCGCCGGCGGTGGGAGCGAACAGCGCGTCGGCGTGAACATCTCCTCTCCGTGTTTCCGGCATCCGGACGCGCTGCCGAAGGGCCGGTCGTCGTAGATCTGCTCGGCGAGAGTCGTCTTCCTTCGCGCGGTGGTGGGTGGGGTCAGGGGGCGGTGATCCGCGCTCGGGCGCTCTCGCCGTCGGACAGGAACGAGGCCAGCCGTTCGCCCTCCTCCGTGACGGCGGTCTGGTCGCTCTTGGCGAGGCCGTGCAGCGGGGTGACGGTGACCGTGTCCGCTTCGACGCGCCAGGTGGCGGCGACCCGGCCGTCCACGAGGACGACGCGCTCACCTGCGACGGAGAGCCCGCGGTGGGCGTCGTCGATGATGCGGCCGCGGTCGTGGTAGCCGAGGATCGCGTTGTCGAACGCCGGCAGGAAGCGCACCGGGGCGGGCACGTCCGGGTCGGGGCGCGGCGCGCCGGGGAGGTCGAGCAGTTCGCGGCCGCGCTCGTCCCGGAAGGCGACCAGCTCCTCGCGCAGCGCGGCGACCGCGGCGGGCAGCCCGGCGAGGCCGCACCAGGCGCGCAGGTCGGCCGACGCGGCCGGGCCGAACGCGGCGAGGTAGCGGCGCGTCAGCGCCCGGCCGACCGGGTCCGTGCCGTCCGCGGGCAGCGGGTCGATCTCGCGGCCGAGCCAGGCCGGCAGCAGGACGTTGCGGACGCCGCCCTTCGTCCGCCACAGCCCGCGTGGCGGCGCCTGCGCCAGCGGGAGCGCGGAGACCAGCATCTCGCCCAGTGCCCGCCGTCCGGGGGCGGGCCACCGCTCGGCGACCTCCCCCACCAGCTCCGTCATCGTGCGGGGCCGGCCGTCGGCCATCACCGCGTGGCCCGCGGCCGCGAGTTCGCCGAGGTCCACCCCGTCGAGCTCGCGGCGGTAGGCCCCGAGGACGCGCTGGCGCAGCATCGCCTGGTGGCGCGCCCGCCAGGCGAGGACGTCGGCGGCGGTGACGAGGTGGACGGTCCGCCGCATGAGGTGCGTGCGCACCACGCGCCGCCCGGTCAGGGCGTCCGAGAGCTCCGCCGGGTCGAACGCGCGCAGCCGCGACCAGAGCCCGGTGAACGGCTCCTGCGGTTCCTGCGCCTGCATGCCGCAGAGGTGGGCGACGGCGTCGACGGCCGGCAGGGCGGCGCGTTCGAGCAGCAGCTGGCGGGCGAGGGCGGCGCGGTTGAGCGCCCGGTCGTCCAGAACGGTCATGGGGTGGTCGGCTCCTCGTCCCCCGCGTCGGGGCAGCCGCTCCGCCCTGCGACCACCCACAATGGCAGCAATTGCGGTCAGATCCCGTCCGCTTTCCAGGGGTGGACCACCGGCCCTGACCGGCGACGAGCTGGGCACGTTCCACTTCCTGGCCGTCCGCCTCCTCCGCGCCCACACCGAACACGACGAACGGAGCTGATCAGGGATCGGAGGGGGGCGGCTCCAGCATGGGGACGAGGAAGCGCCGCGCCAGGGCGGCCAGCTGGGCGTCGTCGTCGAGGTCGACGAGGTGGCTGGGGATCGCCAGGAAGGACGCGGATATCCGGACCATCATCTCGGCCACGAGGTCGGTGTCGAGGCCGCCCGACACGGTGCCCGCGCCCTGCTCGCGGCGGAGCTGGCCCGCGACGAACTGCCGGACGGTCGCCACGGTCCGCCCGCCGTCACTGACCATGGACGGCACGATCAGGTCCGGTTCGGTGGCGATCAGGCCGCCGATCAGCGGGTTGCGGCGGATGGCGCGCAGCGCGCTCACGAAGCCCAGCACCACGCGGTCGGCGGCGGTCTCGGCCGCCCCGATGTCGAGGAGGAACTGGTCGAAGTAGCGGCGGAACTCCCGGCGCACGACGTGTTCGACCAGCGCGTCCTTCGTGGCGAACCGCCGGTAGACGGTGATGCGGGAGACGCCGGCCAGGCGGGCCACGTCCTCCATGGTGGACCGCTGGACGCCCATCCGCGAGAACTGCTCGTAGGCGGCGTCGAGGACGCGGGTCCGGGCCTCGTCCATCTCGTCGACCTGCTCGACGGCGTCGGTGTAGGCGCGTTGGAGCAGCGACTCCTCGCCGCCCGACGGCGCCATGAGGAAGGACAGCACTGAATCCACGGTCTCCTCCCTAGGTGACCGATTCTGCCGCAATGAGGGTGACCGTCACAGAGGGTCTTGTGGTGGCCGTCACCTTGTGTTCTCATTAGCGCTGTCGCTGATGATACACGGAGACGGCTTGCGTTTCAGCGTATCTCCCGCGGCGCTCTCACCCCGAGGAGGAGCGTAGGCATGGACAAACCCACCAGACGCCACGTGTTGATGGCGGGCGGGACGCTGGGCGCGGTCGGCGCGCTGAGTGTCGCGGCGCCCGCACAGGCGGCACCACTGTGGACGTGGTCGCCCAAGGGATCGGTCGCGGGCGCCGGCAAGGGCGCCGACCCGCGGTGGGTGTGGGACCCCGAGTGCGACGCGCTGGTCGCCTCACTGCTCGACAAGGGCGTCGTTCCCGAGGTCAACAAGCTGCTGAAGACCTGGACCAAGAACGGCCAGCCGCTGCCCGCCGGGCTGCCGGCGGAGCTGCGGGACTTCATGGAGCGCGCCCGGCAGCTCCCGTCCTGGGCCGACCAGGGCAAGCTCGCCAAGGCGTTCGAGTTCAACGAGAAGCGCGGGCTCTACCTGGGCGTCACCTACGGTTTCGCCAGCGGGATGATGAGCACGGCCATTCCGCATGAAGCGCGCGCGGTCTACTACTCCAAGGGCGGCGCGGACATGCGCGACCGCATCACCAAGACCGCCAAGCTCGGCTACGACGTCGGCACCGAGAATGCCTTCGCGCCAGACGGCGAGATGATCGTGACCTGCGTCAAGACGCGGCTCGCCCACTCCGGCGTGCGGAACCTGCTGCCCAAGTCCCCGTACTGGAAGAAGGCCGCCGACGAGGAGATCCCGATCAGCCAGGCGGACATGATGGTCACCTGGCACAGCCTACCCACGACGGTCATGAAGCAGCTGACCAAGTGGAAGGTGCCGATCCCCGCCGACGAGTCCGCGGCCTTCCTGCACTCCTGGCAGCTGACCGCGCACATGCTCGGCATCCTGGACGAGTACATCCCGCAGTCGTGGGACGAGGCCAACTCCCAGGCCGCGCAGGTCCTCGACCCGATCCTCGCTCCCACGACCGAGGGCATCAAGCTCGCCGACATGCTCCTCAACCTGGCGTCCTTCATCGACCTGGGGATCCTGTCCAAGCCCGTCCTCGGCGCGCTCACCCGCTTCGTGCTCGGCGACGAGATCGCCGGCTGGCTGAAGATCCCGCGGGAACCGCTGTGGGACCCGATCTTCGAGAACCTCTGGGAGCCCTTCGTCGCCGTCCGCGAGGGCATCCTGGAGATGACCGACGCGCCGAAGCAACTGCGGCAGGTCTACTGGGTGTTCGACGAGATCATCCGCCAGGTGGTCCTGCTCGTGCTGTCCGGGGCCGACTACCCGATCAGCATCTCGATCCCCACGATGAACAACCCGAACTACTGACCTGCGCCGCCGCGCAGCGCCGTGGGGCCCGGAATCTGCGGATTCCGGGCCCCACGGCGTGAAACTTCCAGACATGTGTGACACTTCTCCCCATCGCCGCGCTCTGTGATCATGGGCTCGGTCATGATCGGAGAACCATGCTGAAGCGCACATTGATCGGGGCGTCGGCGGCCGCCGTCGCCGTCGCGGGCACCGTGACCTGGACGGTCACCTCGTCCGGGACGACGGCGACGACCGCGTCGGCCACCGGGCCGGGGGCCGGGCGGGTGCACGCGCGCACCCTCCAGGAGATGCCCAGTGCGGCCTCCGGCGGGAAGACCGCGGGCCTGCCCGCCGCCAAGACGGACCCGTTCAGCCTCGTCGGCGTCACCTGGGACCGCCCCCGGGACGAGCTCCGCGGGAAGGTCCGGCTCCGCACGCGGAACGCCGGGACCGGCGCGTGGTCGGGCTGGCGCGTCCTGGAGCCCGACCTCGCCGACGCCCCCGACCGCGGCGGGCGCGGCGGCACGAACGGGCTGTGGGTCGGCCCGTCCGACGGCGTCGAGGTGCGCGTGGCCGGGCAGGGCCGCACCCTCCCGGCGGGGCTGCGCGTCGACCTGGTCGACCCGGGCGCCCGCGCGGCGACGCCCACGCCGCGGGCCGCCGGGCCGGACGCCGCCACCGGCATGAAGCTCGTCGCGGCCACCAGCCCCCTCACGGCGCCGGTGACCGCGCCGAAGCCGGCGATCACGGCGCGCGCCGGGTGGGGCGCCGACGAGTCCATCGTCCGGAACCCGCCGGCCTACGACGCCTCGCTCAAGGCGGCGTTCGTCCACCACACCGACACGGGCAACGGCTACACCTGCGCCGAGTCGGCCTCCGTCATCCGGTCGGTGTTCCTGTACCACGTGCAGAGCCAGGGCTGGGACGACATCGGCTACAACTTCCTGGTCGACAAGTGCGGCACGATCTTCGAGGGACGGGCCGGGGGCGCCGACCGCCCCGTGCACGGCGCCCACACCTACGGGTTCAACACCGACAGCACCGGGATCGCCGTCCTCGGCACCTACACGGCGGCGAACGACGCCGAGGTGCCCGGCGTGGCGCCCAGCAAGGCCGCCCTCGACGGCGTCGCGAAGATCGCCGCCTGGAAGCTGGGGCTGAGCGGCGTCGACCCCACCGCGAAGACGACCCTGACCTCGAACGCGCCGGACGGGACGGGCGGCAAGTACCCCTTCGGGCAGGACGTCGTGTTCAACACGATCTCCGGGCACCGCGACGGCTTCGCGACCGCCTGCCCGGGAGTGCAGCTCTACAGCGCGCTGCCCGCCGTCCGGACGGCGGCGAAGCAGCTCACGGTCCCGGCGCTGACCGCCACCGTGACCGGTGCCAAGGCCGCCGGCGGGCTGTACTACACCAAGAGCACGGCCACCGTGAACTGGACGCCGGCCGACGGCGCGACCTACACCGTCAGCGTGGACGGGACGACGGCCGCGACGCCCGCGGCCGGGGCGTCGTCCGCGGCGGTGACCCTCGCGCCGGGCACGCACAGCGTCCGGCTGCACGCCGCCCTCGCGGACGGCACCGCCTCCGCCTCGCCCGTCTTCACGGTCGTCGCGGACACGACTCCTCCGGTCATCTCGTCCCAGGCGCTGTCCCTGCGCAGGGCGACGGTCAACAGCACGGCGGTCCCCGTCTCGCTGACGTGGAAGGCGACCGACAACGCGCTGCTCGGCTCGCTGAAGGCCACCTCGCCGATCGCGAAGACCTTCTACACGACCACGACGAGCTGGTCGGCGGACGCGAAGCCGCTGGCGACGCAGTCGTGGTCGCAGACCGCCACGGACGCCGCGGGCAACGCCACGACCAGCGCGATCAGCCGCTACGCCGGCGGCATCAGCGAGGGCTCCGCGCGCCGCACCGGCACCTGGAAGCTCACCACGACCAAGTACTACCTGGGCGGGCGCGGGCTCTACACCACGTCCAAGGGCGCGAGCGCGAGCTGGACGTTCACCGGCCGCACCGCCGGCCTGATCTTCAAGCGCGCGTCCAACCTCGGCGCCGTGCTCGTCTACGTGGACGGCGCCAAGGTCGGCACGCTGGACACCCGCTCCTCGTCCACGGCCTACCGGCAGCTCATGTGGACGCGCGCCTGGAGCACCAGCGGCAAGCACACCATCAAGATCGTCGTGGCAGGCACCTCCGGCCGCCCCTTGGTAGGCATAGACGGCCTGGTCTACCTCCGCTGACGAGCCACGTCGACCTGCGGCGTGTTGTTGTTATGAGCCCCTAGATAACAACAACACGCCGCAGGTCAACGCACCGGCGCTAGGCGGCGGCCAGGGCGTTGCCGATGATCCAGCCCATGCCGAAGGCGGAGAGCAGGCCGTTTCCGGACAGGTAGCCGTCGGAGTGCGGCCCGGCCAGGCCGCAGGCGGTGCCGCCGCCCGCGTAGAGGCCGGGGACCGGTGCACCCGACCCGTCCAGGACGCGGCCGGACGGATCGATCACCAGGCCGCCCTGCGTCGCGAGCAGGCCGTGCGTGACCCAGGCGAAGTGGTAGGGCGCGGTGAGGCGGCGGCGGCCGGGCAGCGGGGCGAGGGCGCGTTCGGTCTCCCCGGCCGTCCGGCCCAGCGACGCGGCCAGGTCCTCGATGCCGGGACGGTCCTGGACGGCGCCCGCCGCGAGGCATTCGCGCATCATCTCCGACTCGCGGGTGGCGGCCATCGCGGTGGCGTCCCAGATCATCGCGGCGCGCTCCGCCGGCCGCCCTTGCAGCACCCCGGCCAGGGACGAATAGCCCTTGGACTCCTCGTCCACGAACCGCTCCCCGTGAAGGTCGACCAGCACCGCGCCGTTGAACGGCAGCGCCGGGGACACCCGGGTTCCGTGGCCGACGACGACGAGCCCGGACCGCAGCCCGGCGCCCATGTTCCGGAGCCGCCCGCCCAGCCGCAGCGCCCAGGCCAGCGCGTCGCCGGTCGAGGTGGAGACACCGCCGTAGAACGGGTTTCCGAGGTGGGGCAGGTGCTCCTCGACCAGTGACCGGTCGCCCGCGAAGCCGTCGGCGGCGAGCACGACGGCGCCGGCCCGGACGCGCTGCGAGGCCCCGTTCTGGGAGACGACCACGCCGGTGACCTCGCCTTGTTCCGACACGAGGCCGACGACCGGAGCCTCGTCGACGAAGGCGATGTTGTCGTGGCCTTCGAGGAGGGCCCGCAGGTGGCGCATGAGCCGTCCGCCGCCGAGCCGCCCGATGTCGGTGTGCAGGCGGGGAGCCGTCATGCCGGCCCGGGGCATGTCGGTGCCGACCTCGACGGGATGGCCGGTGTCGGCGATCCATTCCACGAATTCCGGCGCGGCCGCGCAGAGCGCCTCGACCACCGGACGCCATTCCTCGTCGCCGCTGGCGCGCAGGATGTCGTCGGCGTGCCGCTCCGGCGAGTCGTCGATGCCGGCGGCGGCCTGGAACCGGGTGCCCCCGGCGGCGAGGGAGCCCGAGGAGATGGCGGCGTTGCAGCCCTCCCGGGCGGACTTCTCGAAGACGGCGACGACCAGGCCGGGATCGCGCGCGGCCCGAAGCGCGGTCATCACCCCGCACGCGCCGCCGCCGACCACGGCGACGTCGACCTCGTCGTCCCAGCCGGTCATGCCAGGGTCCCGTTCGTCCCGTAGAAGTCGCGGGCGGCGTCGATCAGCGGGCGGGGCGGCCGCGCGCCGTAGAACCCGGTCCGGGCCGGGGCGAGGCCGGTGGCGCGGAACTGCGCCGCGCGCAGTTCGGCGACGCGGACGCAGGTGCCGAGGGAGTCGAGCACCGGCACGCCGTCGACCCGGGACAGGCCCTGGTCGGCGAGGAACACGTTGAGCGGCCCCTCGCCTGGGACGATGACGTTCGCGCCGTCCGAGATCGCCTTGCGCGCGGCGCGGGTGAACGCGTCCAGCAGCGGCGCGGGGTCGGCGTACGCCGCCATGACTCCGGCGAACTCCGCCTCCACCTGGACGATCGGCCCGACGAGCGCGTCCAGCCGGTAGTTGCGGAGGTTGCGGCGGAGCTGCGGTTCGAGGGCCCCGATGAAGTTGACGATCCCGACCCGGTCGCCGAGCGCGCCGGCCATCAGCACCGAGGTCTGGCCGAACGCGACGACCGGGATGTCGACGACCGTGCGGACCTCCTCGTACGCGGTGTCGGGGATGGTCGCGATCAGGAAGGCGTCGTACCCCTCGTCGTCCGCGCGCAGTGCCGCGTGGACGAACTGCTCCCTGTGCAGCCCGGCGAGGTAGGCGTAGCCGATGTGCGTGCCCGGATAGTCGGACGGGTAGGTGCCCGGCTTCATCCCGTGGAAGTCGATCTCTGTGCCGGGCGCCGCCTGCGACCGCAGGTGGCGGGCGAGCGCGTCGCGGTAGTGCGGGACGTCGTCGAGGACCGTGAACGACTGGTGCCAGATCCGCATGGTCACGCCTCCGCCGCGCGGGCGGCCGCGTTCGCGCCGGCGATCCGGCCGAACGTCGCGCCGCGCAGCACCGAGGTGGAGCCGGTGTAGTTCGAGTAGTACAGCCCGGTCAGCTCCCCCGCCGCGTACAGGCCGGTCATGGGACGGCCGTCGCGGTCGACGACCTCGGCGGCGGAGGTGGTCTTCAGTCCGCCGAAGCTGAACACGTTCGCCGCCATGATCGGGTAGGCGGCGAACGGCCCCTCCGCGACGGGCCGACTCCAGTTGGACTTCGGCGGGACGAGCCCGCCGGTCGCGAGACCGTCCGGCGTGGCGTGGTCGAAGCCGTCCTGGGGCGGGCAGGCCGCGTTGTACTCCTCGACGGTCGACTCGACGGCCGCGGCGGGCAGGCCGAGCCGCCGCGCGAGGTCGCCGACGGTGTCCGCGGTGACCGGCGGGACGTCGGTGCGGACGCCCGCCATCAGGTTCGGCACGGCCAGCCCCCGCTGGTCGAGGATCACCCAGGCGATCCCGTCGGTCTGGTCCTGGATGGACCGGGTGGTCCGCTCGTACCAGGCGTCGACGGTGCCGCGCGCCTCGTCGACGAACCGCCGTCCCTCCTTGTTGACCAGCACCCCGTACGGGAAGCAGAAGATCGCGGCCTCCGGCTCCCCGCTGCGCGGGTCGACGGGCTCGGCGTGGAAGAGGGCGAAGTTCCCGGCGGTGGCGGCGCCGAGCGCCAGCGCCATCTCCAGCCCCTCGCCCTTGTTGTAGTTGCCGCCCTTGGCGACGGGACGGCAGGTCAGCGCCCGGTCGCCGTGGTAGCGGGCCATGAGCTCGAAGTTGCCCTGGTAGCCGCCGCTGGCGAGGACGACCGTCCCCGCGAACGCCGCCGGCCCGCCGGGCGTGTGCGCGAACACGCCGTCGACGCCCCGCTCGGAGAACGTGAGGCGGCGGGCCGTGGTCTCGAAGTGGAACTCGACGCCGAGCCCGCGCGCGGCCTTGCCCATCGTCTCGACGATGGCCAGGCCGCCGCCGACCGGCGCCATCCGGGTCGTCGACCGGGTGAGGAAGGGGGTCGGCATGAAGTCGAACCGGACGCCGTGGCCGGACATCCAGCGCAGCGTCGGCGGCGCGTGCTCGGCCAGCGCGGCGACGTAGTCGGGGTCGACGGTGTGGGTGGCGCGGTAGAGCGCGCCCTGCCGGTGCGGCGGGAGCGCCGCGTCGTTGACGATGGACGGGTCGGGGTGGCCCATGAAGTCGTCCACGAGGGCGTCCTCGAAGCCGTCGGCGACCTCGTCCAGCGACTTCATGCGCAGGAACGCCTCGGTGTGGCGGGTGTTGCCGCCGGTCTCGGCCTCCGGGGAGCGTTCCAGGACCGCGACGCGCGCGCCGCGCTCGGCCGCCGAGACGGCCGCCGACAGGCCGGCGACCCCGCCGCCGACCACGACGACGTCGTAAGTGCGGGTCATGAACGGTCTCCGCGGAACTCGAGCTCGGCGGAGCCGATCACCGAGCCGAACAGCGGCAGCATGTTCGTCACGGAGAACTCGTGGAAGTCGGGGCGGAACGAGGCGCACATGTCCTCGACCACGGTCACCTGGAGGCCGGAGTCGGAGGCGTGCCGGGCCGCCGACTCGACGACCAGGTTCGTGGCGACGCCGCCGAGGACGACCTCGGTGACCCCTTCGGCGGCCAGGACGTCGCGCAGCGCGGTCCCGACGAACGGGTCGACGCAGCCCTTGTCGATGACGGGTTCGCCCGCGACCGGCGCCAGCGCCTTGACGATCTGCGCCTCGGGCGAGCCGGCGAGCATCGCGCGCTGCTCCTCGTAGGGGTCGAAGCGCGGCAGCCGGTTGGTGCGCAGCCTGTAGGACGGGTCGAAGGCCAGCCGCACGTGGACGACGAGCGTCCCGGCGGCGCGGGCGGCGGTCAGCACCCGCTCGGCCGTCGCCAGCACGCCGCGCTCGGCGATCTGCGCGGCGAGCGGAGGCATCCGCAGGTGCGGCCCCTCCTCGCAGAGCGCGACCTGGTAGTCGAGCATGAGCAGGGCCTTCTTGGCGGTGGTCATCGTTGTCTCCTCGGAAGGGGTCGGGGTCACCAGGCGGACCAGCCGCCGTCCACGTACACGACCTGGCCGGTCATGTACGAGGCGGCGGGGCTCGCGAGCAGGAGCAGGGGGCCGGCGAAGTCGGTGTCGGGGTCGCCGAGCCGGCCGAGCATGGTGCGGTCGCCGAACCACTTCAGGCGGTCCGGGTCGGCGCCGAGCGCGGCCGTCATCTGGGTCGGGTAGAAGACGCCGGGGGCGAGGCAGTTCACGGTGACGCCGTGCGGGCCGAGTTCGGCGGCCAGCGAACGGGTCACGTTCACGACTCCGGCCTTGGACGCGTAGTAGGCCGACTCGGGGACGGGCCCGACGCGTTCGGCGTAGACGGTGGTGAGGTTGACGATGCGGCCGCCGCGTCCCTGCCGGGTGAGCGCCTGACCGGCCGCGCGTCCGACCAGCCAGGTGCCGGTGAGGTTGACCCGGACGACCCGCTCGAACTCCTCGACCGACGTCTCGTCGTAGGGCTTGCGCAGCATGACGCCCGCGGCGTTGACGACGACGTCGAGCCGTCCGTGCCCGGCGATGACGCCGTCGACGAGCGCGGCGACGGACGCCTCGTCGGTGACGTCGACCTCGTGGGTGCTCGCCCCGCAGGCCCCTGCGGTGGTCGCGAGGTCGGCGGCGCGCTGCGGCAGGTCGGCGACGGCGACCTGCGCGCCGGCCTCGGCCAGCGCCCGCGCCGCGCGTTCGCCGAGGCCGCCCGCTGCCGCGCCGACCACCAGGGCCACCTGGCCGGTGAGATCGAATGCCGCCGTCACCACTGAAGCTCACTCTCCTCGTTCGCGGCGTTCCGGCCCGCGAGCCGTCCGAAAACGCCCGCCTTGCCGATGGACGTGCCGGTCATATAGCCGGCGCCGTGGAAGCCGCCGGTGATCTCCCCGGCGGCGTAGAGCCGTTCGATCGGTTCGCCCCACCAGTCGAGGACGCGCATGCGGGTGTCGACGGTGAGCCCGCAGTACGTGGCGAGCACGACCGTCCCGGACGGGTGGGCGTAGAAGGGCGGCCGGTCGATCGGCGTGGGCGCGCCGACCCCGCCGGACAGGCGGGCCCGCCCGAACGGGTCGGCCCCGCCCCGCTCGATCGCGGCGTTGTACTCGGCGACCGTGCGCCGCAGCGACCCCTCGGGCAGGCCGATCTCGGCCTCCAGCCCGGCGATCGTGCCGGCCTTGAGCAGCATCCCGGCGCGCTCGCGCCCGGCGAACTCGTAGATGGGGACCTCGTCGTTGGCCAGCGCCATCGTCCGGGCGTCGAAGACCTGCCAGGTGGTCACGCCGGGCTGGGCCAGCGCGGCGTCGCCGATCTCCTTGTAGTTCTTCGACTCGTCCACGAACCGGCGGCCGTCGCGGTTGACCGCGATCGCGCCCTTGTAGACCGCGAGGATCCCGGTGCCGTCCTCGTCCGGGTGCTCGACGTGGTAGTGCCCGTAGGTGCCTTTGATGTAGGGGGTGTCGCGTACTCCGGCTCCGAGCGCCATGGCCATCTTGAGGCCGTCGCCCTGGTTGCCGGCGCCGCCCTGGCGCAGCGCGTGCTCCATCTGCGGCGCGAAGGTCGCGAGCAGGTCCGGGTTCATGGAGAAGCCGCCGGTGGCGAGCACCACCGCGTCCGCCAGGATCTCGCGGCCGTCGGCGAGCCGGACCCCGGTCACCCGGGAGCCGTCGTGCAGCAGCCGGCCGGCCGGTGCGCCGGGCATGATCCGGGCGCCGAGCTCGCCGGCCGCCGTGAGCAGCAGTTCCAGCATGCGGGTGGTGTCGGCGGGATGGCTGCGCGGCGCCGACTGGCCCGAGGCGGCGTGGATCTCGCCGTACCGGACGCCGTGCCCCTTCAGCCAGCGGTACGTCCCGAGCTGGTGCTCGCAGTACAGGTCGACGAGCGCCGGGTCGTTGCGCCGCCGCCCGACGTCGAGGAGGTCCTCGCGGAGCAGGTCGACGGAGTCGGCGATGCCCTGCTCGGCCTGCTCGTCGGTCCCGGCGAACGCCGACAGCCCGGCGGACTTCACCGTGGAGCCGCCGATCTCACCGGCCTTCTCCAGCAGCAGGGCGTACTGCCCCGCTTCGGCGGCGGCCAGGAGCGCGGCACATCCGGCGAGGCCCGCGCCCAGGACCAGGACACCCACCCGCTCGGGCAGCTCGGTCTCGACCGGCAGGCCGGGGACGAGGCTCACTTGGCGCTTCCCAGCTCCCGGTCGAGCGCGGTCTCGGCGGCGCTGAACCCGGGCAGGTTGAACAGGTCCTGCCGCTGCGCCCAGGTGGCCATCCGGCCGGCCCGGGACGCGGTCTCGCCGCGCTCCCGCAGATGGTCCAGGGCCTCCCGGCCGGCCAGGTGCATCGAGCGCATCAGGTAGTTGGCGAACAGCACGACGCCGAAGCCCAGCCCGGCGTACTCCGCCACGTCCAGCTGCGGGGTCTTGCCGCCCTCGACGACGTTGACGATCAGCGGGACGCCGGCCAGCTCGCGTCCGACGAGGGCGAGTTCGTCAACCGTCCGGGGCGCCTCGACGAACAGCGCGTCGGCGCCGGCCTCGGCGTAGGCGCGGCCGCGCGCGATCGCCTCGTCGATCCCGTACGCCGACCGGGCGTCGGTGCGGGCGATGATCACGAGCCGGTCGTCGGTGCGCGCCTCGCACGCCGCCGCGATCTTGGTCTGCATGTGCCCGGACGGGATGAGCGTGTGCGAGTCGAAATGACCGCACCGCTTCGGCATCTCCTGGTCCTCCAGCTGGAGGCCGGCCACCCCGGCCCGCTCCAGCAGCCGGACGGTGCGCATCGCGGACAGCGGCCCGCCGTAACCGGTGTCGGCGTCGCAGATCAGCGGGATGCGGGTCGCCTCGGCGAGCCGTCCGGCATGGTCGGCGACCTCCGCCTGCGAGATCAGCCCGATGTCGGGCAGCCCGAACCCGGCGTTGGCGAGCCCGGCGCCGGTGGCGTAGACGGCGGCGAAACCGGCCTCCTCGACCAGCCGGGCGCCGAGAGCGTCGGTCGCGCCGGGCAGCGCCAGCGGCTCGATCGCCGCGCCCGGCCGGGACGCCGTGGCGGCGGCCAGCGCGGCGCGCAGCGCGACCCGCTTGTCGCGGGCGGTCGGGCCGGGGCCGACACCGGTCAGCGACGAGAGCAGGCCCGGCTCCCAGGGCGGGGTGTGCGGCACGGCGACTCCTCCATGTAGCGATTACTACAGACGTTAACCGTGACACCAGTCACCGCCGGAGCGCAACCCGGCCGACTTTACGAAGGAACTCGCGCAAGCCCTTGCCTTCTCCGGAGTGACCGTTCTACGGTTCCATGTAGTGACTGCTACAGAGATGCCGGTCACGCTCCCCCGTCGTCCCCAACCGAAGGAACTGACGCCGATGACCGTCCTGGACGAGATCCGCCGGCTGGAGCCGGAGTTCCGCGCCGAGGAGGACCTTTCGGCCGACCAGCGCGCGCTGACCGGCCGGGCCTTCACGTTCATGCAGGAGTCCGGCCTCATGCGCGGCCTCCAGCCCAAACGCTGGGGCGGCGCCGAGCTGTCGCTGCGCGAGCACCTCACCGCCGTCTACGAACTCGGCCGGATCGCGCCGTCGGCGGGCTGGGTGGCCGGGGTCATGGGGTCGCACCCGTGGCAGCTCGCGCTCTTCCCCGAGGAGACGCAGGCCGAGGTCTGGGAGTCCGACCCGGACTGGAACGCCTCCTCGTCCTACGCCCCGACCGGCAAGATCGAGCCGGTGGACGGCGGCTACCGCGTCCACGGCCGCTGGTCGTTCTCGTCGGGCTCCGACCACGCCCAAGGCGTGATCCTCGGCGGATTCGCCGGGAAGGTCGAGGTCGCGCCGGGCGTCGAGGTGCCGAACTACGGGTCCGCGCTGCTGCACCGCGACCAGTACGTCATCGAGGACACCTGGCACGTCCGCGGCTCGCGCGGCACCGGCAGCAAGGACATCGTCGTCGCGGACGCCTTCATCCCGGCGCGCCGCTTCCTGTCCAGCCCGCTGTACGAGTACAACCCCGACCGGCCCGCGCCCGGCATGGAGACCAACCCCTCGACGCTCTACAAGGTGCCGTGGGCGGTCATGTTCAACCTCGTCCTCGTCGCGCCGATGCTGGGGCTCGCCCGCCGCGTCCTGGACGACTGGACGGCCGACACCCGCGTCCGCAAGGCGAACTGGGGCGGCACCTACGCCGACGACCCGCTGATGCAGATGCACCTGGCCGAGGCCGAATGGGTGCACGACGCGGCCGTCATGAAGATGTACGACGCGATCGACACGATCACCGACGCCGCCGAGGCCGGCGTGTTCCTGGACAAGCGGCGGCGCGCCCGGCTGCGCTGGAACATCACCAAGGGCTGCCAGGAGACCGGCTTCGCGATCAACAAGCTGATGCGGGTCGCCTCCGGCCGGACGGTCTTCGTCGACCACCCGCTGCACCGCCTCTACCAGGACGTCATCGCCGAACTCGGCCACGCGTTCCTCGTCTCCGACGGCGTCGGCCAGTACTACGGCGCCGCGCTGCTCGACTCGTCCGCTCCGGAGGTCATGCTTTGATTTCGCAACTCGCTTACCTGGGGATCGCGTCCCCGAAGGCGGAGGAGTGGCGCGACTACGCCACCCGGCTGCTCGGCGCGGTCGTCGCCGGGGACGGCTCGGACGGGGCCGTCCGGGTCAAGGTGGACGACAAGGGCTACCGGATCGCCGTCCACCCGGCGGAGCGGGACGAGCTCCGGTACGTCGGCTGGGACTGCGGCAACGAGACCGCGCTGCGCGCCTACGTCGCCGAGCTGCGCGGCAAGGGCGTCGAGCTGCACGCCGGCGACGCCGCGGAGCTGAAGGAACGCCAGGTCGCCGAGCTGTACTGGTTCGCCGACCCGTTCGGCAACCGGCACGAGCTGGTCTGGGGCCAGTACTCCCAGCCGAACTCGTTCTTCCCCGGACGCCCCATGCGCGGCCGTTTCGTCACCGGCGACCTCGGCCTCGGCCACGTCGTCCTCATCGTCCCCGACCTGGAGAAGGCCAACGCGTTCTACGCTGACACGCTCGGCTTCCGGCTGTCGGACCGGGTGAAGAGCGACATCTTCAACCTGCGGTTCTACCACTGCAACGGCCGCCACCACTCCCTCGCCGTCGCCGAGATCCCCGGCATGACCGGCATCAACCACCTGATGCTGGAGGTCGAGTCGTTCGACGACCTCGGCTCCGCGATCGACCTGTTCACGGCCGACCCGGAGCGGGAGATCCTGCTGTCGCTCGGACGGCACACCAACGACCTGATGACGTCCATCTACGTGCAGACGCCGTCGTCGATGCAGATCGAGTACGGCTACGGCGGGATCACCGTCGACGACCTCACCTGGGTCGCCGGGAACCACGACCTGCCGTCCATCTGGGGCCACCACCGCTCCCAGGCGTACCTGGACGGGCCTCCCGGAATCTTCCGCATGGTCGCGGGCGGGGAGGCCGGCGAATGACCGCCGCGATCCGGGTCGAGGACGTCGCCATCGGCGGCGGCCGGCACCTGCGCGTCAACCAGACCGGCGCCCCGGGCGCCCCCGCCCTGCTCTTCCTGCACGGCTCCGGGCCGGGCGTGACGGCCGCGTCCAACTGGCGGGAGGTCATCGAGGGGCTCGGCGACGCCTACCACTGCATCGCCCCCGACATCCTCGGCTTCGGCGACTCCAGCCATCCGGACCCGCAGCCGCAGGGCTTCGCGGCGCAGGCCGAGGTCCGCATCGGCGCGCTGCTCGACCTCGTGGACGTGCTGGGCCTGGAGAAGGTCGTCCTCGTCGGCAACTCGATGGGCGGGATGTACTCGCTGCGCATCGCCCAGCTCCGCCCCGGCCTCGTGGGCAAGATCGTGCTGATGGGCTCGGGCGGCATGCCGGGCCTGGAGCCGACCCCGGAACTGATCAAGCTCATCACCTACTTCGACGACCCGACCGTCGAGGCGATGGCCGACCTGCTGATCCAGTTCGTGCACGACAAGAGCGCCTTCGGCGACACGGTGGAGGCGGTCGCGGCCGAGCGGATGCCGATCGTCCGGCGGCCGTGGATCGAGGCCGGGCACCGGGCCATGTTCGGCCCCGAGATGCTCACCTTCACGCCGGACGACCTCGCGAAGATCGACATGCCCACGTTGGTCGTGCACGGCCGCCAGGACGTGATCGTGCCGCTCGAGTGCGGCTACTACCTGGCCGAGCACCTGCCGCAGGCGGATCTCTACGTCATCGACAAGTGCGGGCACTGGACGCAGATCGAGCAGGCCGGACGGTTCCAGGCGATCGTCCGGTCCTTCGTCGGAAACGGAGCGGAGTAGCAGATGAGCATGATCGAAAAGGCGCGGGCCGCCGCGCCCGCGCTGGCCGCCGCCGACGCGGCGGGCGCTGAGCAGGGCCGGCTCACCGCGGAGGCCGTCGCGGCGCTCGACTCGATCGGCGTGCTGCGGGCGCTGCAGCCGGCGCGGTGGGGCGGCGGCGAGGTCCACCTCGCCGAGTACGCCGACACGGTGATCGAGATCGGCCGGGCCTCGGCGTCCGCCGGATGGGTGGCGTCCGTCGTCGGCGTCCACCCGTGGCAGATCGCCCTCTTCCCCGAGGAGGCGCAGGAGGAGATCTGGGGCGCGGACCCGGCGCGGAAGATCGCCTCGTCCTACACCCCCACCGGCAAGATCGAGAAGGTGCCCGGCGGGTACCGGGTGTCGGGGCGGTGGAGCTTCTCGTCCGGCAGCGGGATCTGCTCCGGCGTCATCCTCGGCGGCATCGCCGGGACCCGCGAGGTGAACGGGACCGAGTACCCCGACTTCACGTCCGTGATCCTCGATGACACCGACTACCGCATCGACCAGACGTGGAACGTCGCGGGCCTGCGCGGCACCGGCTCCGACGACATCGTCGTGGACGGCGTCTTCGTGCCCGAGCACCGCGGCCAGTCGCACGTCTACTACACGCACGGCCTCGGCATCCCGCTGCCCGGCCAGGAGCGCAACGACGGGCCGCTGTACCGGACGCCGTGGGCGGTCGCCTTCAACCTGATCATCGCGGCGGGCGCGCTCGGCGCCTGCCTCGGCTTCTATGACCAGTGGGTCACCGAGACGCGCGGCCGCCGCACCAACTACGGCCAGCTGCTCCGCGAGGAGCCCGTCGTGCAGAACCACCTCGCCGAGGCGGCCTGGCAGCTCGACGCCGCCGTCCTCAAGGTGAAGCGGACGGCCTCCGAGCTGATGGAGCACGCCGAGCGCGGCGAGATCCCGTCGCTGGAGCAGCGCGCCTTCTGGCGCTGGGACGTCGCCCGGTCGGCGAACGCGGCGGTCGACACCGTCCAGGCACTGATGCGGGTGTCGTCGGGCCGGTCGGCCTTCATCGACCACCCGCTCCAGACGAAGTTCCAGGACGCCATCGCCGCCGGCAGCCACGCCTTCCTCTTCGACGACCCGCTCGCCAAGGCCTGGGGCGGCCGCCACCTCGGCGCCGAGAACCTCGCGGCGGTGCACTTGTGATCGCCTCGTCCGACGTCGCCGTCAAGGTCCGGGGCGGGGAGCTGACGTTCCGGCTGCACGAGACCGGCGGGCGCGGGACGGAGGCCGTGCTGTTCCTGCACGGGTCCGGGCCCGGCGCGACCGGGCTGTCGAACTGGGAGCGGATCATCGCCGGCCTCGGCGACCGGTTCTGGTGCCTGGCACCGGACCAGATCGGGTTCGGCGACTCCTCGCATCCCGCCGACGCGCCGCGCGGCATGGGCCCGTTCAACGAGCTGCGCGCCGAGGCGCTGCTGGCGCTGGTGGACGCCCTGGGCGCGACGAAGGTCCACCTGGTCGGCAACTCGATGGGCGGGCAGCTCGCCCTCCTGATGGCGCTGGCCCGCCCGGCGCTGGTCGGCAAGATCCTGCTGATGGGCAGCGGCGGCGCGCCGGACATGCCGGTCAGCCCCGGCCTCACGCACCTCCGCGAGTTCTACGCGAGCCCGAGCGCGGAGTCGCTGAAGGGCCTGCTCAGCGAGTTCGTGTACGACCTCGAACCCATGCGCGGCACGATCGACCGGGTCGTGACCGAGCGGATGGCGTACGTGAACCGGGAGGACGTCCGCCGCTCGCACGAGGCGTCGTTCGACCCGGCCGGGACCCGGCGCTTCTTCACCCCCGAGGAACTGGCGACCGTCACCCACGACGTGCTGTGCGTCCACGGACGCGACGACCGGATCATCCCCGTCGACGCGAGCCGGTACTTCGCCGACAACCTCCCGAACGCCGGCCTGTACGTCATCGGGCAGTGCGGCCACTGGACCCAGATCGAACACCCCGAGACCTTCGAGCGGCTCCTGACGGGCCTGATCGACGGCCGCATCTAAGGAAGCACATGCGCATCGCCAACCACGCGGGCCGAGCCGTGCTCGTCGTCTCCGACGGCAAGGCCGCCGACATCGCGACCGCCTCGGACGGCCGCTTCGGCCCCGGCCCGCAGAGCGTCTACGACGACTGGGACGCCTTCACGTCCTGGGCGGCGACCGCGACCCCGGCACCGGACGTCGAGATCGACGCGCTCCTCCTCGGATCGCCGTCCCCCGCCCCGTCCCAGGTCGTCGCGATCGGGCTGAACTACGCCGACCACGCGGCGGAGACCGGCTTCGAGCCGCCGACGGACCTGCCGCCGGTCTTCACGAAGTTCGCCTCGTCCATCACCGGCCCCTACGGCGAGATCGCCCTGCCGGACGGCGGCCACACCGACTGGGAGGTCGAGGTCGTCGCCGTCATCGGCAGGACGGCCCACAAGGTCTCCCCCGCCGACGCATGGGATCACGTCGCCGGCCTCACGGTCGGCCAGGACCTCTCGGAGCGGATCCTCCAGTTCGTCGGCGAGGCCCCGCAGTTCGGGTTCGCCAAGTCGTACCCGGGCTTCGCGCCGATCGGCCCCTGGCTGGTGACCCTCGACGAGATCCCCGACCGCGACGATCTCGCGCTGGGCTGCGCGATCGACGGCGAGACCGTCCAGGACGGCCGCACGTCCAAGCTGATCTTCTCGATCCCGCAGACGATCGCGAAGCTGTCGGAGGTCCTCACCCTGCGCCCCGGCGACGTCATCTTCACCGGCACCCCCGACGGCGTCGGCCTCGGCCGCACCCCGCAGCGCTTCCTGCGACCCGGCGAGACACTGCGCACCTGGGTAGAAGGCATCGGCGAAATGGAACACACCTTCCACTAACGGCGCTGCACCCCGGCCGCCCGTCGTCGTAGACCCAGGTCAGCGGTTCGCCCTCCATGGCCGTCCTTCCGCTCTCTCCGCGATCCGCGCGATGAGGGCGTCCGGGGTGGCGGCCTCCAGCAGGCAGCCGCCTCGCGGGGTCGGCACATACGCCCACCAGCGGCACGTGTGGAGGCCCCACCAGCAGTGGACGCCGGGGAAGTGCTCTTCGACGTTCGGGATGGTGGACGGCTGCACGGCTCTGGCCGGCTGGTGGGGCGGCCGGTGGAGCGGCGCGGCCGGTGCGCCCGGGGGGACGCTCACCGGAAGCGCCGCTCCCATCTCCCCCCCACGGGACCGCGCTGGGGGGCGCGGTCCCGTCCGGTGGCCGGCCAGCGTTGTGTTGCGGCTGTTGCATCACTGGAGTCTCCTTCGCGCGGCGGCGCGTTCGCCCTCCACGCACAGGGCGGCACGAAGCGCGGCGGCGTCCGAGCAGATCACCGTCGGGTAGATCCCAGCGGCATCGCGGTTCAGCTGCGCAGACACCGCGAAGAGCGGCGCATGTCTGGTAGCGCACTGGGGGTCATACTTGATCTTGATCGATCGAGTGTTTCGCGACTTGAATCCGGCCAGGTGAAGCTCCTGGAGAAGCACGCGCGCGTCCTCGACCGGGAGTGGGGCACACATGACCTCTTCCAGGTCTTGGTTCTCTTCGCCAAGGCCGGCCACGACCCGGAGTGGTTCAAGGCGCACTTCGAGATGGAGCTATCCGCCAGTGAGCTGCGCATATGGGAACTCGCGTGGATTCCTGGACTGTTCCAGACCGAGGCGTACGCGCGGGCGGTCGCGATCGGGGCTGGGCTACGCGACATTGATGCACGCGTTGCCATCCGGATGAAGCGCCAGGAAAGGCTGCTTCAGGATCCGCCGCCGAATCTGTGGGTGATGCTCGACGAGGGGGTCATCACGCAACCCGTCGGAGGGGCGGAGGTGATGCGCGAACAGCTCGCCAGGCTGCTGGAGCTGAACGAGCAGCCCAACATCTCCGTACGGATCGTTCCGCAACGTGCCGGTGCCCACGTCGGACGGGACGGCTCATTCAAGATCATGACGGTTGACGGCAACGAGGCCGTGTATGTTGAGGCGAACATCGGCGGGCGACTCGCCGTAGATGTCGCGGATGTACGCTCGTACAGAGCGAGCTTCGATCGCATCAGCGACCGTGCACTCCCAGTGGACGCGTCCGCAGAGTTGATCCAGCAAACGATGGAGCGGTTCAAGTGACTCCCGTCTGGCGTAAGGCCAGCTACAGCGGAAGCGACCCCGCAAAGCAGGATTGCGTGGAGGTCGCGCAGCTCTGGCGCAAGTCCAGCAGGAGCGGCACGTCCGGTCATAGTGACTGTGTGGAGGTCGCGCAGCTCACTGCCAAGGTCGGTGTGCGTGACTCCAAGGCCCCCGAGGCTCCCCATCTGGTGTTCGACGTCGCCGACTGGCGCAGGTTCGCCGACCGGGTGAAGCGCGGGGAGCACGACCTGGCCTGACCATCCTCCGATGTTGTGCGCGAGCCCTCGTCCCGAAGCGGGTCGAGGGCTCGTCTCTGTGCGTCCGCCATTACGGGGCGATGGTGTCGGTGTACGCTGCGTCGACCTCGGCCGAGAAGGTGTCCTCGGGGCCGTCGCCCTCGGTGATGGTGACGCGGGGCTGGCGGCTTCGGGACCGGAAGGCGCGCATGTCGGGGCTCGTCATGAGGAACCGCAGGGCGTTTCGGAGTTCGGGCAACTCACAGGACCACGATGAGGAGCCCCGCGGTGATCGCGAGGCTCATGGGCAGGGCCCGTCTGAATCTGCCGGTCATGACACCACCGTGTCAGGCGCGAGATGTGTCTGAGATGCCTTCCAGCGGCCGCACCTGCTCGCCGCGAGCACGCAGGTCGGTGGCGATGTCCGCAAGAGCTTGGAGCGCCTTCGCGTCATGGGTGAGCCAGCCACCGACCTGATAGCCGACCGGGCCGGCCCCGTAGTCGTGGATGAGGGCGGTGTGGGAGTCGAATAGCAGGAAGTCGAAGTAGCTCTCCACGGGAGACGGCGGTATGAAGAACTCGATGTGCTCGCCGAGCCGGCTCCGCACCTCGTAATTCATCATTTCGTAGTGCAGGTAGCCGGTGAGCGGATAGGCCAGCAGCCGCACCCGGGTGAACTCCAGATTGCGCGCCTCCACCTCGTCGCGCAGAGGCTGGTCACCCATCGCCTCCTCTTCCAGGAGGCGGCGGGCGAGTGCGGCGTCGCCCGCCTGGAACGCCTCCTGCGAGCGGACGCCATCGGCCTCCCGGTACGACTGCCAGCACTCCAGCTTGAGGAAGCGACGCTCGGTCCGGGCCCAGGCTTCACCGAACGACTCCAGGAAGCCCTCCAGGGTGAGCCGTTCGCTGCCGTCGAGTACCCACGGAGGCGGTTGATGCATCATTCGTCCGGGATGTCTTTCTTCGCGGAGATGAGAGTGGCGCGCGTGATCCGGACGATGCGTTCGTTCGAAGCGCACCGCGCGTCTTCGAGCGGATTCGGCCCCAGTTCTTCGGTAATGTCGACGCCGATCACGGCGAATGCGCCATCATTGAGGGCGAGGATATCAGGGGAACCCGTGGTCGAGGTCGTGTCACCGCGCTCGGTCGGTGCTTTGCCGAGCCGACTGATCGCCTTCATCGGCACCTCCGGATAGCAGACGCCGCTGACCCTACCAAGACCATATTTCTGACAAACGCCGATGACGCCCACGTGGCCGCATTGATCAACTGATTCCCGTGATGCGAAAAGCTTGATCTCTGAATATCGGGCGAACCATAGGCCTAAAGTGGGCCGTCCTCCTGACCGCGTTCGTTTCGTTAGAAGAGGTCCCAGAAGTCGGTGCGTTGGCGCATCTGGTCGGCGGTCTCCTCCAGGATGACCTTTCCGGAGCGCATGACGTAGGCGCGGTCGGTGATGTGCAGGGCCTGCTTGACGTTCTGTTCCAGCAGCAGGATGCCGAGGCCGTCTTCGTCGGCTAGTGCGCGCAGCCGTCCGAAGATGGACTCCACCACGGATGGGGCCAGGCCGAGGGACGGTTCGTCCAGCAGGAGGAGCTTGGGGCGCGCCATCAGTGCCATGCCCAGGCTGACCATGCGCTGCTGCCCGCCCGACATCGAGCCCGCCGGTTGCTTCTCGCGCTCGTCCAGGATCGGGAACAGGTCCTTGACCGTCGCGAGGCGCTCCGCGGTGTCGGTGCCGGACGGGGCGTTGGCCGCGCCCAGCAGCAGGTTGTCGTGCACCGACAGGTCGGGGAAGACGAAGCGTTCTGACGGGATCATGGCGACGCCCGCCGCCACGGCCCGGCGCACAGGGCGGCGGGTGGTGTCGCGGCCGGCGATCCGGACCGTCCCCGAGCGCGGGCGGACCGCGCCGAGCACCGACCGGATCGCGGTCGTCTTCCCCGCGCCGTTGTGCCCCATCAGGGTCACGATCTCGCCCGCGTCGACGCGGAGGGCGATCCCGTGGAGCACCTCTTTGCGGCCGTAGCCGGCGACCAGGTCGCTCACGTCGAGCAGCGGCGCGTCCCGCACCGTCTCCTGAGTCATGCGCGTCCTCTCTACTGGGCGCCGAAGTAGGCCTCGGCGAGCCGGGCCGAGCCGGTCAGCTCGGCGAGCGTGCCGGACGCGGTGATCTCGCCGAGTTCCATGAAGTAGGTGTGGTCGGACAGTTCGCGGACGACGTCGAGGTTGTGCTCGACCAGGCAGACGGTGCGGCCCTCGTCCCGGACGGCGGCGACCATGGAGAGCATGGTCTCCACCCAGGTCGCGTCGACGCCGGAGGCCGGTTCGTCCAGCAGGAGGACGTCGGCCTTCGTGGCCAGCGCACGCGCCAGCGAGACCAGTTTCGACTGGCCGTAGGAGAGCGCGTCGGCCGGTGTCGCGGCCTGGTCGGCCATGCCGACGAAGTCGAGCCACCGCATCGCCTGCGCGGCGACGTCCCGGTCCGCGCGGGAGACGCCGCGGCCGGGGACGAAGAGGCGGTCCAGCCGCTCGCCCGGCTGTCCGGGGACGGCGAGCATGACGTTCTCCAGGCAGGTCAGGCGGCTCAGCAGCCGGACGTCCTGGAAGGTCCTGACCAGCCCGGCGCGGACGATCAGGTCCGGGCGCGTCCCGACCAGCTCGGCGCCGTTCAGCGTGACCGATCCGGTGTCCGCGACGACGGTGCCGGTGAGCAGGTTGAACGCGGTCGTCTTGCCGGCGCCGTTCGGGCCGACGAGCGCCGTGATCGTGCCGCGCCGCAGTTCGAGGTCAATGCTCTTCGCGGCGACGATGCCGCCGAAGCGCTTGGACAGGCCCTCCGCCCGGAGGACCACCTCGGCCTCGTCGTAAAGCGGGCGCTCGGATCGGGGCGAGACGTGCGCTCGTGGCTTGGAACCGGGCGCGACGACCTTCCGGGCGCGTTCGGGGAACAACCCCTGCGGCCGGACGATCATGACGAGCACCAGCAGCGCCCCGTACAGCACCACCTGGAGCAGTGCCGCCTGCGTGCTCTGCACGCCGAGCACCTCGCGCAGCAGCGGCTCGATCATCGTGAGCGCGACGCCGGCCACGATCGAGCCGGTGAGGTTGGCGTTGCCGCCGACGATGACCATCGCGAACACCGCCATCGCGAGCGGGAAGCCGAACGCCGACGGGGTGGCCTGGCCGAGCCAGCCCGCGTAGACGCCGCCGATGAGCCCGGTCAGCCCGCTGGTGATCGCGAAGATGCCGATCTTGTAGCCGAAGGTGTTCTTGCCGAGCGCCCGGGTCGCCACCGCGTCCTCGCGGATGCCCTTGAGCACCCGGCCGTACGGGGATTCGCCGAGGCGCCGGCAGACGGCGTAGACCAGCGCGAGCACCGCGCCCGACGGGATCAGCCAGTCGGACGGGGTCGACGGCTCCGTCCCGAACAGCCGCAGCCCGTCCACACCGGTGATGCCCATGACGCCGCCGAGCGAGTCGAAGGTGGCGAAGACGCCGATGATCCCCAGCGAGAACGCCAGCGTCATCAGGATGAGGAACTCCTCGGCGAGGCCGAGCGCGATCAGCCCGATCACGACGCCGATCGCGGTGGCGACCAGCACGGCGACGCCGAGCGAGGCGAGGTACGGCCAGCCGTGCACGCCCGCGAGGAAGCAGACGGCGTACCCGCCGACGCCCGCGAACGCGGCGTGCGCGACGGAGACCTGCCCGGCGTAGCCGACGAGCAGGTTGACGCTGACGGCGAGCGCCGCGAGCAGCAGCGCCTGGTCCAGATAGTTGATCCACATGGCGTCAGGCCCCCTTCAGCGAGGCGGGGCGGAGGCGCGGGAGGCGGTCCCGGCCCGCGAGGAACGCGAGGTAGCCGGTGAGGACGATGAACACGGCCGTCTGCGTCCATTGCAGCGACAGCCAGTTCGACGCCCACTGCTCGAGGAGCCCGAGCCCGATGCCGACCGGCAGGGCGCGGAGCGGGGACGAGCGGGTGCCCGCGAGGAAGGCCACCACGAATCCGTAGATGACCGTCGTGTCGCCCATGGTCGGCTGCACCGTGTAGAGCAGGCCGTACCAGAGCGCGCACGCACCGGAGATGAGCCCGGCGACGGCGAAGCAGACGACGTTGACCCGGCGCACGCTGATCCCCAGCACACCGGCCAGGCCGGGATTGCTGCGGACCGCCTTGATCGAGCGTCCGATCGGGGTGAAGGCCAGGAACGCGGCGAGCCCGGCGACGAGGACCGCGCAGGTGGCCGCCTGCTCGATGTCGAAGTTGGAGACCTGGACCGGGCCGAGGTCGTGCCTGACCTGCTCGGGTCCGTAGAACGGCAGGCTGCTGGTCCCGACCTTCAGCTGGAGCAGCGCGATGCCCGCGGTGCTGACGCCGATGGAGGTCACCAGCACGGCGAGCATGGCGCGGTCGGCGGCGCGGCGCGCGACGGGCTCGTAGACGCCGAGTTCCAGCAGCACGCTCACCGCGACCGCCGCGGCCAGCCCGATGAGCGCGGATGGCCAGAACGGCACGCCGAGACCGTCCATGACCCAAAAGGCGGCGTAGGGCGCGACGGTGTAGGTGAGCGCGTAGGCGAAGTGGAAGCGGGCCGTGACGCCGATGACGAGGGCGAGCCCGGCGCCGAGCGCGGCGTAGAAGGCGCCTCGGACGAGGCCGTTGACGGTCAGCTGCCAGAGTTCGGTGTCCAGCAGGTCATGCATGGAGCCTCCGGGATCGAGGGCGGGGGACGGCCCGCTGCGGACCGTCCCCCGGCAGGCAGAGGTCAGGGGGCGAGTCGGAATTCCTGGCCGCCCACGTTGTAGGTGGCGAGCGCCTTGACCTTGCCGTCCTTGTACTCGAACACGCCCATCGGGCGGCTCGCGACGCCGTGCGTCTTCAGGTCGATCTCCAGGGCGCCGACCGTGCCGGCGTCACCGCCGTAGACCGAGGCGAACTTCGGGTCCTTCTCCAGCGCGGCCTTGAGCTGGGCGCTGTCGCCCGGCTTCCCGCCGTCCGCCACGACGCGGCGGATGAGGTCCCAGATCATCAGGGTCTCCTCGTAGGCGTTCGCGGCGTAGAAGTCCGCGGGCGCGCCGTACGCCTTCTCGTAGGCGTCGGCGAACAGCTTGGCCAGCGGATTGGACGGTTTGGACGCGTCGAAGTAGTCCATCGCGAACTTGAACCCGTCCGAGTCGAGGACGCCCTTGGACGCCTTGACCGCCTCCTGCGTGAACTCGATGCCGAGCATCTCGCCGTCGATTCCGGCGCTCTTGGCCTGGGCCGTGAAGGCGCCGGGGGCCGCCCCGCCGAAGGCCACCCAGAGCAGGTCCGGCTGGTTCTTCCGGACCTTCGCGATCATGCTCGCGTAGTCCTGGGAGCTCGGCGAGACGGTCTCCCACAGCCCGTTGAAGGTGAGGCCCGCGGCCTCGATCTTCGCCTTCATGTCGGCCTGGATGGCCGCGTTCAGCGGGCCGAGGTCGACGCCGACCAGCCCGACCGTCCGCCCCTCGGGGTGAGTCTTCTTGAACCACTCCAGGGCGCCGGGGACCGCGTCGGACGGCGCGACCTCGCGGGTGCCGTAGAAGTACTGGGTGCCCTTGGTGAAGACCTGGGCGCCGCCGACGCCGTCCAGGCTGAGGATCTTGTTCTTGTCGGTGTCGGCGAGCATCGCGCCGAGCCCGTCCCCCATCGAGGTGATCTTGGCGGGGACGCCCTCGGACGCCAGCTCGGACGCGGCCTGCTTGGCGGCGACGGGGTCGGGGCCCTTGATGTCCTTGACGCTCAGCTCGATCGCCGGCCCGCCGGCCGCCTTAATCTGCTTGGTCGCGAGATCGATGGCGTTGCGCATCGACTCGCCGTTGCTGGCGGACGGCCCGGAGAGCGTGAGCGCGGCCCCGAGCTTGAAGGCGACGTCGCCGCCGAGGTCGGCGCCGTCCTTGATGTCGAGGACCTTGACGAGGTCGGCGGCCTGGGTCTTGGCGTCCGCGGCGCTGACGCCGGCGTCGCCGGAGCCGCAGGCCGTGAGGGTCGCCGCCGCCGTCAGGGTGGCCAGGACGGGGGCGAGCAGCCGCCGGCGGCGGCGATCGCTGCGAAGGGTGGGCATTGTCTTCTCCGTTTCGCTGACCAACGCCGCGGCGTTGCCAGGAACCATTCACGCCCGGATTGATCCGTATCGATCGCTACACTGATTGGAACGATCGCTACAGGGACGCGCTGTGACCGTACCCATGATGTGATGGTCGACACAACCCCCCGCCGGGGCCGGGTTTCCGAAGGCCAGAGGAGAGACGCACGGATGCGGAAGACGGCGCGACGCCATCAGCAGGGCGAGGAGTCGAGGCTGCGGATCCTGGAGGCGACCCTCGCGATCGCCGCCGAGCGCGGCTACGACGGCACCTCGATCGCGCTGGTCACCGAGGCCACCGGGCTGCCGGCCAGCTCCGTCTACTGGCACTTCCGTAACAAGGACGAACTGCTCGCCGAGACGCTGGAGTTCAGCTACCGGCGCTGGCGGGAGACCGCCCCCACCTGGCAGGAGCGGGTCGGCATCGCCGACCCCGCCGAGGAGATCCGCGACCGGCTGCAGCGCGCCTCGCACGCGATCACCACCCGGCCCGAGTTCTGGCGCCTCGGCCTCATGCTCGGCCTGGCGAACCGTCCTAAGGAGCCCGCCGCGCGGCGCCGCTACATCGAGGTCCGCGCCGAGACCCGCACCGCCATCCGCGACTGGTGGGAGCAGGTTCTCCCCGCCGACGACCGCGCGCGCGAGGTCGCCGACCGCCTGTCCCGGTTCCACCTCGCCGTCATGGACGGGCTCTACATCGGCGTCCACTCGGGCCGGAACTGGAACCTGGAGCGGCTGGTCGACCTGATCGCCGCCGGCGTGCACGCCCAGGCCGCGGCCTGGCTCCGCGAGGCGGGATGATGAGCACCATGTCGTCCACCTCCCGTCCCGCCGACGACCGGGAGATCTCCCGGGACCGCATCCTCAAGGCCGCCGCCGAGATCGCCTCGGAGTGCGGCTACGAGGGCACCACGATCTCGCGGGTCACCAAGCGGTCCGGCCTGCCGGCCAGCTCCGTCTACTGGTTCTTCCAGGACAAGGACCACCTGATCGCCGAGGTCGTCCGGCACAGCTTCGAGCAGTGGATCAGCGCCCAGCCGCGCTGGGAGCGCGACCCGCGCGACGAGCGCCCGCTGGCCGAGGGGCTGCGCGCGATCCTCTCCCGCTCGGTGCGCACCCTGCGCGGCGCGCCCGACTTCCTCCGCATCGGGCACATGCTGCTGCTGGAGTCCCGCGAGGTGGAGGCGGAGGCGCGCCAGTACTTCCTCGCCACCCGCGACGCGGTGTCCAACAGCATCGCGGCCTGGTTCACCTCGTACTTCGACACCGAACTGCAGGCCCGCCGTCCCGAGCTCGCGATGGACCTGGCCCGCATCGTCCTGGCCTCGACCGACGGGCTGTTCCTGGCCCACCAGATCCACGACGACGGGGACCCGGACGACTTCGTCGCCATCGTCGTGGCCATCGTCGAGCAGGCGATCGCCGACGCCGGCTGAGCGTCCCCGGAGAGCACCACGGTTGTCATATGGGGGTCGCGCATGGCAATCTCTGTAGCGATCGCTACAGGGAGGACGCCATGCGACTGACAGCCAGCGACGCCGGCATCATCGACCCCGCCCGTTTCCGGCAGGTGCTGGGGCACTACCCGACCGGCGTCGTCGTGATCACCGCGCTCGACGCGTCCGGCACGGCCATCGGCATGACGGTCGGCTCGTTCACCTCGGTGTCCCTCGACCCGCCGCTCGTGGCCTTCCTGCCCGACAAGGGCTCCAGCTCATGGCGCGCGCTGCGCGAGTCGGGCGAGCGCTTCTGCGTGAACGTCCTGTCCGCCGACCAGGAGGACGTCTGCCGCGCCGTTGCGATGCGCAAGACGGACAAGTTCCACGACATCGGCTGGCGGCCGTCCCCCGCCGGCAACCCGGTCATCAACGGCGCGGTCGCCTGGATCGACTGCGCCATCGAGCAACTGCACGACGCCGGAGACCACCACATCGTCGTCGCCCGCGTCCTGAACCTGCAACGGGGCGACGGCGAGACGCCCCTCCTCTTCCACCAGGGCGCCTACGGCACCTTCACCCCCACCGACCCGGCGGGCCGTTAGGAGATCCAGCCGCCGGCGCGCGCCTGGTGCAGGGCCTGCTCGGCCTCGCGGGTGTCGAGCATCTCCAGCCCGCGGACGGCCCAGAACTGCGACGACTCGTCCAGGCTCTCCAGCTGCCCGCGGAACACCTCCAGCGCCTTCGCGGACCGCGCCTCGGCCAGCAGCTCCAGCAGCCAGCAGCGCAGGCCCTGGTCCCGCTCGGCCGTGAACTCCTCGATCAGCTCGTCGACGTACGCGTCGGCATGCTCGCGCAGAAAGTCGAACGCGTCCTCCCGGCCCCGGGGTTCCGTCCCCCGCATGGCCTCCATGGCTTGATCAAAACGCCGCCGCGACATGCCCCGACCCTACGACCCGCCACCGACACGCGCGGACGCGGTCAGGCGGGCCAGGCGCGGTCGGCGGTGCGCTGGATCAGGCGCACCGAGTCCGCCGGGGTGAGGCTCCGCCGCGCGAGCCAGTCGAAGACGCGGCGGTGCTCGTGCGTGACCGTCTCGTCCTGGACGAGGCTCAGCGGATGGCTTTCGCTGTGCACGACGGCGGGAAAGGTGACCTCGAAGGAGGGCGCGAACTCCAGGAGCGTGAACGCTTGGAGGGCGGCGCTGTGGTCGGCGTCCAGCGGCAGTATCCGCAATTCCATATTGGGCAGATCCGCGAGTTCCACCAGCCGCTCCAGTTGCCGCCGCATGATCCCGGCGTCGCCGATACGGTGCAGCAGCACGGCCTCGTCCAAGATCACTGACAAGCGCAGGGAACGCGGCGCCCGCAGGAGTTCCTGGCGCTTCAGACGTACCTGAAGATCGCGTTCGATGAGCGCCGCCGGTGCGGAGACGATCTGCGCCCAGCCGAGGATCAGGCAACGCGCGTAACTCTCCGTCTGCAGCAGCCCGGGCACCCATTGCGGGTCATAGGCGAGCGCGACGTCGGCCTCGTCCTCCAGCGCGCAGTAGGCGGCCTGATCCTGCGGCAAGCCCGGATAGCGGGCCCACCAACCGGGGCTCGCCGCCTCCCGGGCCAGGGCGAGCAGCTCGGTCAGCGCGTGCTCTTCGGCCTGGTAGAGCCGCAGCATGCGCTTGATGTCGGACTCCCGCACCCCGATGCGGGCCGTTTCGATACGCGAGACCTTGCTGGCCGACCAGCGCAGACGCCGTCCGACCATCTCGGTGCTGAGACCGCTGTCCTCACGCATGCGGCGCAGCGCGACACCCAGGCGTCGCCGGCGCACGGACGGAGCTTGCGTTGTCGGCACGGCCCACTCTTCCCAAGGGCGGCCAGGAATGGCGACGACCACCTGGCGTCACGGATCTTGAACTGCTGGATAACGGACGACTGTCCCGATACGAAACCCTCGGTGCATGTTGCACTGCAGATATTACATTAGAACTCGTCCGAACAGAGTGAGAATTTCAAAACGGCGTGTCACCACATGGATAGATTTGCATGAACGACCAGGTGCATCAAGCCGTGCATGATGCACGGGCGACACGGGTCGGGCATATTGGGGGCAAGGGGAGTAAGTCGCCGCGGGCGCAACGGCCCGAGGCGAAGCATTGTGTCGCTGCCCGTGATCGCGATGGCGCGGTGTCGGGACATGCCACCTCCGCGGTGGCGGCCTCTGCGTCGTGGACGACTCGTCCGCCGACTGGGGATGGGAGGACCGAACCTTGCCCCTCTGCGGCCCCCTTCACCGGAGCATCCTCGCGCTCGACCTGGAGAGCTCGTCGACCCGCACCGACCTCATCAAGGTCGAGCTGCGGAACCAGCTCTATCTGCTCCTGCATCGCGCGATGCGGGCGGCGGGCATCGAGGACCGATGCTGCGAACCCATCGAGGACCGCGGCGACGGCGTGCTCCTCCTCGTCCAGCCCACGGACGAGGTGCCCAGGTCACGCCTACTCGACCCGCTCATCCCGGTGCTCGCGCGCCTCCTGGACGATTACAACGCCGCTCTGCCGCCCGCCGAGCGTCCCACGCACCGGCTGCGCATGCGCGCGGTCGTCCACGCCGGCGACCTGCTCCGGGACGACCACGGCCCGTTCGGCGCCGAGATCGACGCGGCGATCCGGCTCCTCGACGCCGACGCGGTGCGCTCGGCCCTCCGGGACACCAGCGCGCCCCTCGCCCTGGTCGTGTCCCAGCAGATCTACGAGGCCATCGTCATCCACGGATACTCCGGCCTGTGCCCGCAGTCGTACGAGCGCGCGGTCGAGGTCAACGTCTGCGGGCTGACCCGTTACGGGTGGATTCACATCCCCGATGTCAGCGAATCGGACGCGCTCGACTCTCTCCCCGTGCTTACGGAGTTCACGTAACAATTTTGCCCCCAGTTCGCCGATTAGACCACAAGCGCCTTGCGTGGACCCCCCATCCTTAGTACTAGATGCGGCCGCGCTCTCCCCATGAGAGCGCGGCCGCATTTGTCCACTCCAGATCAGGTAGTCCCCGCAGAGGAATTCTCATGCACATGGCAGCCGCAGACGGCGAACCACCCAGAGCACGCACTAGCCCAGCAGGTCAGGGCCCAGAGCAGAACAAGTGGCGCAAGAGCCGGTTCTGCGGGGCGACCAGCGGCTGCCTCGAAGTGAGTCCCATGGGCGCCGGGCTGACCGGCATCCGCGACAGCGTCCTCGACGAGTCGAGCCCGGTCATCATTCTCGGCCGGGACGTGCTGACCGGCTTCCTCGGACGCGTCAAAGCGGGGCAGCTCGACCTGAAATAGAAAACCAGACGAACGCCCTTCGCTCTGAGAATTGCAGAGGCCCGGAAGCCCGCATCGTGCGGCTTCCGGGCCTCCGCGTGGGAGCAGGCCGGCGGGTCGGCGGGTCAGCGGAAGTTGACGTCGCTGCAGATGTAGTACGACTGGTCCATGTGGGACGCCTGCCAGATCGTGAAGACGACGTGGCGGCCGGTGCGGCCGGGGGCGCTCACGTTGTCGATCGCGTAGTTGTTGCTCGGGGCGTAGCTGCCGGTCTGGCGGACGAGTTCCAGGTCGCTCCAGCGCAGCGGCTGGGTGAGGGCGTCGTAGCCCTGCCGGGTGACGTAGACGAGGAAGTAGTCGGCGCCGTGGCTGGCCTGGTCGTACAGGTTGACCGAGAAGGTGGTGCCGATGTCGGTGGTCTTCCACGCGCCGACGGCGTCCATGGAGCGGTAGCGTCCGCCCTCGGTCTGGCCTCCGCTGCACAACTGGCCGTCGGGCAGCGCGGCCTGGTGGTCGCCGCCGACGCCGTTGCGGTAGAGGCCGTTCCAGTTCCACATGGCGTTGGGGTTGTCCTGCCATGCCTGCCAGCACATCGGGTCTTCCTCCGCCATCGCGGGGTTCTGGAAGTCGTCGCCCCAGCGGTCCCAGCAGCCGTAGTTGCGGGAGGCGGGGTCGATCACCGAGCCGTGGGCGGACGCGGTGTCCACCCACAGGATCGGCAGGAGCAGCGCCGTGAGGAGCAGTGTGAGGGCACGGCGTATCCGGTTGTGACGCATCGCGCGTTCTCCGTTCCGGTGGCGGGGTTGCCGGACTGGAAGCGCTTCCACGGGAAGGCTAACCCGGCGCGCGACCATGCGTCATGCCGCCCGTGAAAGCTTTCACGGCAAGGCCGCGGTCGTCGTGACCCAGGTCGAGACGTGGAGCAGGCCGCGCCGGGTCAGCCGCCGGCGCGCAGGCCGAGTGCGGGGGCTATCACGTGGTCGATGTAGCCGTTCAGGAAGTCGGCATCGAGGTCTTCGCCGAGGAGGCTCTCGCCGCCCAGCGCCCCCATCAGCATGTGGTTGACGTAGGGCAGCGCCTTGCAGTCGGCCGCCACCTCGCCGCGGGCGACGGCACGCGACAGCATGGTGTTCAGGGCGGCGACGCCCGGTTCCACGACGGTCTGGCGGACGGCGGCCATCAGCCGGGGATCGCGGTGGACGGCATGGGTCAGCGCCCGGTTCGTCCCGCGGTCGAAGGCGGCGATCTCGTGGAACCGGGCGATGTAGGACTTCAGATCGCCGAGCAGGCTGCCGGTGTCGATGGTGTCGACGTTCCGCGTGCCGAGCGACCGCACCGCCGCGACGATCAGTTCGGGTTTGCCGCCCCACTGCCGGTAGATGGTGGCCTTGCTCATCCGGGCGCGCGCGGCGACCGCCTCCACGCTGAGGGCGTCGTAGCCGACCTCGGCGAGCTGGTCGAGCACGAGGGCGAACAGTTCGGCCGCGCGGTCGGGGGAGACGCGGCTGCGCCGCCTGGCCGCGGGGCTAGCGTCCGAACCCACATTTCCTCCGGCGATTTGCTCAGCGGGCTTCGTCAACACCGCGCGAACGGGCCCTTACAGTGAGCCCACCTTAAAGAAACGCCAGCGTTTCGATAAGGAGCGCCACCGCGCACTCCGCCGCCCCCTGAGGAGCCGTCATGAGACCTGCGATGCGCCGTCCGGTCACCGCCGCCTCAGCCGCGAACGAGCGTACCCCGGCGCCCGCGCGGCCGGCCCGGGGACGAGCCCGGAAGGCGGGCGCCGCGCTGGCGGTGGCGGCCCTCACCGCCTCGCTGGGCACGGTCGTCGCGGGAGACGCCGGACGGGCCGCCGCGGACGCCGAGGCCGGCTCGGCGGTGCCGCGGGCGGAGTGCGGTCCCGGTTCCTCGCCGGAGACCGGGTTGCAGGGACAGGTTCCGCTCGCCGACCGCACCAGTGGCCGGAGCAAGCTCGGATACCGGTGCAACCTGGAGCTGCTCAGCCGGTACCAGGGACAGGGGCAGGGGACGGTCGGGGCGTCCTACGGCCGCTGCCAGTACCTGGGGACGATCCTGCCGAGCGTCCTGACCGCCAAGCACAAGGGCGTCAACGTCGTCGACATGTCCGATCCGCGCCGGCCGAGGCTGAGCGATTCGCTGGTCAGCCCCGCGACGGTCGGCGGCACCTGGGAGACGCTCAAGGTGCACCAGGGGCGGGGGCTGCTCGCGGCCGTGTCGGTCGGCGCCGTCACCGGCGGGTTCTTCGTCTCGGTGTACGACGTCAAGACCGACTGCGCCCACCCCCGGCTGCTCAACGGCGTCCACGGCACGGCCCTGACCATGCCGGGGGCGTTCCCCGGCCACGAGGCGAGCTGGTCGCCCGACGGCCGCACCTACTGGACGACCGGGCTGCTCGGCGGCGCCATCGCGGCCCTGGACATGACCGATCCGCGCTCGCCCGAGGTGGTCTACAACGGGCTCACCGGCATGATCAACCACGGGGTGAACGTCAGCGCGGACGGCAACCGGATCTACGTCGCCAGCTCCAGCATCCCCGCCGGGGTCACAATCTTCGACTCCAGCGACGTGCAGCGCCGCGACCCGCACCCCCAGCTCCGCCGGGTGTCGGAGACGACCTGGAGCGACGGCATCGTGACCCAGTTCGCCCAGCCGTTCACCGACCGAGGCAGGCCCTACCTGCTGGCGGTCGACGAACTGGGCTCGGGCGGGGCGCGGATCTTCGACATCTCCGACGACCGCCGCCCCCGGCTCGTCCGCAGGCTCAAACTGGAGATCAACCGGCCGGAGAACCTCAGGGTGCGCGGCGCCGACACCGCCAAGAACGGCATCTTCGGGTACGACTCCCACTACTGCACCCTGGACCGGCCCGCCGATCCGACCGCGCTGGCCTGCGGCTGGGTGCAGTCGGGCATCCGGGTGTTCGACATACGCGACCTGACCCGTCCGCGCGAGATCGCCTACTTCAACCCGCCCGCGCAGGTGGGGCGGCGCGGCCGGCTCGTCAACTCCGCGCACGCGTTCGTCCCGTTCGGCGCCTACTTCTCCGACATCGTCAGCGACTACCCCGGCAAGCCCGCGCCCTACACGGGCGAGACCGACATGACCGCCGACTGGTGCATGTCCCCGCCGCGCTTCGACGGCGACCGGCTGTGGGTGTCGTGCGACGACAACGGGGCGCTGCTGCTGCGCTTCACCAACCGCGCGTACCCGCTGCGATGAACTGGCGGCGGGGTGCGGGACGGTTCTTCCCGGCGGCCGGGTTCATGGTGATCGGGGCCGCGGCGGCGATGCTGCTGTCCGGCACCGGCCGCGCCCCGGACGAGGCGCGGGCGGCGACCCCCGGCTCGGCCGACATCGGCTTCGGCCAGGACATGATCGTCCACCACCAGCAGGCGGTCACGATGGTCCAGACGGCCGGCGGCCGGCTGAGCCCGCCGGTGGCGCAACTGGCGACGGGGATCGAGCTCAACCAGCTCAAGGAGATCGGCCAGATGCAGGGCTGGCTGTCGCTGTGGAACGCGCCGCAGGTCTCCTCGGGGCCGCCGATGACCTGGATGACCGGCGATCCGCACCACGGGCACCACGGCCACGGCGCCGCGAAGGGCAGTGCGGTGATGCCCGGCATGGCCTCGGTCGGAGAGATACGGCGCCTGGGAGAGGTCAAGGGGGCCGACGCCGACGCCTGGTTCCTCAAGCTCATGATCCGCCACCACGAGGGCGGGCTGCTCATGACCACCGCCGCCGTCCAGCGGACGACGCTCCCCCAGGTCCGGTCGGCGGCCACGCTCATGACGGCCGCGCAGCGCCGCGAGACCGCCACCATGCTCGGCCTGCTGTCGGCCATGGGGGAGCGCCCGCTGCCGTCGCCCGCGTCCGGCTGACCGGCGACCGCTCATCGAGGTTCGCCGGGCCCCGGCGCGTCCCGGCGGGCCGGGACGCGCACGGCCAGGCGGCCGTCGGTCATCTCGTGGACGCTGTCCACGGCGGCCAGCTGGGCCTTGTCGTGGGTGACCATGACGGTCGCCACGCGCTCGTCCCGGGTCAGGCCGGCGAGGAGCGCCACGATCTGCTCGCCCCGGTGGTGGTCCAGGGCGCTCGTGGGCTCGTCCACCAGGAGGACCTGCGGGTCGTTCATCAGCGCGCGGGCGATGTTCACGCGCTGGCGTTCGCCGCCGGAGAGCTGGTGCGGGCGCTTGTGCTCCATGCCGGTCAGGCCCACGGCGGCGAGCAGGTCGCGGGCGCGGCCGGCGGCGTTCCGGTGGCCGGACATGTGCGCCATGACCGTCAGCTGGTCGAGGGCGGTGAGGGACGGCAGGAGGTTCGGCTGCTGGAAGACGATGCCGATGTGGTCGCGGCGCAGGCGGGTGCGCTGGGCGGGGCCGAGGCCGGTCACGTCCCGTCCCCCGAGGGAGACGGCGCCCGAGGCCGGGAGGATCAGGGTCGCCGCCACGGCGAGCAGGCTCGACTTCCCCGAGCCGGACGGCCCGACGACGGCGGCGAACTCGCCCGGCCCCACGGCCAGGGACACGCGGTCGAGCGCGGTCAGCGTCCGGTCGCCGTCGGGGTAGGTCAGGACGACGTCGGTCAGGCGGAGGCTCATCGTGCCGCTCCCAGCGCGGTCAGCGGGTCGACGGAGGTGATCTTGCGGATGGCGAGCGCGGCCCCGGCGGCGCCGAGCGCGATCATCGCGGTGACGGGGACGAGCGTGGTGCCGGCCGACACGACGAACGGCACCGCGCCGCCGAGGGCGAGGCCGGCCGCCGCGCCGACCGCGCCGCCGAGGCCGGCCCCGGCGAGCAGCACCAGGACGGCCTGGGCGAGCGCGTCGCGCAGCAGGTAGCCGGTGCTCGCGCCGAGCGCCTTGAGCACGGCGACGTCCCCCCGGCGCTGGATCGTCCAGACGGTGAAGAACGCGCCGATGACCAGCGCCGAGATCGCGAACAGGAAGCCGCGCATGAGCTGCAGCGACCCGTTCTCCGCGGAGTAGGACGGGATCTTGGACACGGCGTCGCCCGGGGCGAGGGCGGTGGTGCCGAGCCGCCGGTCGGCGGCGCCGAGGTCCGGGTCGCCGGTCGTGTGCAGCAGCAGGACGGTGGAGCCCTGCGGGTCGGCGGCCCGCCAGTCGTCCATCCGCAGCCAGGCGACCGGGTTGTGGCTGTACGACGCGGCGTCGCCGATGCCCGCGACGGTGAGGGTCCGGCCCGCGACCTCGACCTGGGCGCCCGGCCTGAGTCCGGTGGCCTCGGCGAGGTCCCGGGAGAGGGTGACCTGCCCCGGGGGCGGCGCGGCCTTGCCCGAGTCGACGCCGAACAGGGCGACCGGCGTGCCCTCCCCCAGCCGGTTCATGCCGATGCCGAGCGGTTCGGCCCGTACGCCCGGGACGTCCTGCCAGCCGCGCAGGGTCCGCTCGTCGATGCGGCTGGTCGCGAACGAGTCGCCGCTCAGCACCACCCGGTCGGCGGGCAGTCCGGCGACGGCCGAGCCGCTGTCGCGGGCCAGCCCCTCGGTGAGGCCGGACAGCATCGTCACGAGCAGCGTGATGAGCAGCACGACCGACCCCATCAGCGCGAACCGCCCCTTGGCGAAGCGCAGGTCACGCAATGCCACGAACACCGTGGATCCCCCCGTCCCTTCGACGTCCCATGCCTCCAGCCTCGCGGGACGGGACGCGCGGCACATCGTGCGGCGGCACCGCCGCTCCGCCTCCTTCCGGACGGCCCGGATCAACCTTTCGATCGATGTGACCTGGGGGTTCCTCGCTTACGCTGGGTGAGAAATGAGGAACGATCCGTTCTCCCCGGCGATGCGCCTGCTCGCCTGGGCCATGCACGGCACCTTCCTGGTCCTGCTCGCCATCGCCCTGGCCCGCAGCCTGCGGGACGGCCCGGTCCTGGCGGGCGGGCTCCTGCTGGGGACGCTGTACGCCGCCGGGGTCGTCCAGGGCACGCGGCGCCGCCCTCGGCCCGGGCCGGCGCGGGCGTGGCTCGCGCTGCTCACCGCCGGATGGGCGGCGCTGGCGCTCGCGTCCCCCGCGTTCGTGTGGCTGGCCTTTCCGCTCTTCTTCCTGTACGTGCACCTGCTGCGGCTCGCCTGGGCGCTGCCGGGCGTCGCGCTACTGACGGCGGCCGCGGTCGGCGCCGTCGCCTGGCACGGCGACGGGCCCACGCTCGCGGAGGTCCTCGGCCCGAGCGTCGGCGCGGCCGTCGCGACCCTCATGGCCCTCGCCTACCAGGCGCTCTACCGGGAGAGCGAGGAGCGCCGGCTGCTGATCGGCGACCTGGTGCGCACCCGGGAGCGGCTCGTCCGGGCGGAGGGGGACGCGGCGCGGCTCACCGAGCGGGAGCGGCTGGCCAGGGAGATCCACGACACGCTCGCGCAGGGCATGTCGAGCATCATCCTGCTGCTGCGCGCCGCGCAGCGCGACCTGGACGCCGACCGCGACGCCGCGCGGGGGCGGCTCGCGGAGGCCGAGGAGGCGGCGGCGGAGAACCTCGCGGAGGCGCGCAACTTCGTCCGGGAGCTGGCGCCGCCCGTCCTGGAGCGGTCGTCGCTCACCGACGCGCTCCGCCGGATCACCGAGTCGGCGGCGGCGCGGTCCGCGTCCCGGATGCGGTTCGAGACGTCGGGCGTGCCGCTGGACCTGCCCACCGAGTACGAGGTGGCGCTCCTCCGCATCGCGCAGGGCGCGCTCGGCAACGCCGCGCAGCACTCCGGCGCCGGCAACGTCGGGGTCACGCTGACCTACCTCGACGACATGGTCGTCCTGGACGTCTTCGACGACGGGCGCGGCTTCGACCCGGCGGCGCCGGCGGGCGGCTACGGCCTGCGGGCCATGCGGGAGCGGGCCCGCGCGCTCGGCGGGACGCTGGACGTCGAGTCCGCGGCGGGCGAGGGGACGGCCGTCGTGGCGGCCCTCCCCCTGCCCGGCGGCGACGGGGGCGGCCGATGACCCCGATCCGGATCCTGCTCGTCGACGACCACCCGGTGGTGCGCTCCGGCCTCCGCGCCATGCTCGCCGACCAGCCCGACTTCGAGCTGGTCGGCGAGGCGGCGACGGGCGAGGAGGGCGTCGCCGAGGCGCGGCGGCTGCGGCCCGCGGTCGTCCTGATGGACCTGCGGCTCGGCGCGGGCATCCACGGCGGCGAGGCCACCCGCCGCATCACCGCCGGGCCGGACGCCCCGCGCGTCCTCGTGCTGACCACGTTCGACACCGACTCCGACATCCTCGCCGCGATCGAGGCGGGCGCCACCGGCTACCTGCTGAAGGACGCGCCGCCGGACCGGTTGTTCGCCGCGATCCGGTCGGCCGCCGCCGGGGACAGCGCGCTCGCGCCGAGCGTCGCGTCCCGCCTCCTCGGCCGCATGCGGACCCCGGCCGCCACCCTGACCGCGCGGGAGCTGGACGTCCTCGGCCTGGTCGCCGAGGGGCTGTCGAACCGGCGGATCAGCAAGCGGCTGTTCCTCAGCGAGACCACGGTCAAGACGCATCTGGTGCACATCTACGCCAAGCTCGGCGTCGACTCCCGCACCGCCGCCGTCGCCGCGGCGACCCGCCGGGGGCTGATCCGCCCGTCCTGACTACCCGCGCACCGGCGCCACGCCGGGCTCCACTCCCGGCTCGGGGACGACGGGCGCGGGACGGCGCGGCCAGAGCGCCCGGTCGCCGAGCAGCCGGACGATCGCCGGGACCAGCAGCGGCCGCACGATGAACGTGTCCAGCAGGATCCCGATCGCCATCGCCATGCCGAACTGGTACAGCTCGCGGATCGGCTGCGTCATCAGCACCGCGAACGTCCCCGCGAGGATCAGCCCGGCCGAGGAGACCACGCCGCCCGTCCGGGTGATCGCCGCGCGCAGCGCCTCCACCGGGGGCTTGCGCGCCGCCTCCTGCCGGTACCGGCTCATGATGAAGATGTTGTAGTCGACGCCCAGTGAGACCAGGAAGATGAACACGTAGGCGGTGACCCGGTTGCCGATGCCCAGGTCCCCGCCCAGCCAGACGGTGACGGCGACGGTCAGGCCGAGCGTCGCCAGGAACGACAGGACGAGCGTCGCGAGCAGGTACAGCGGCGCCAGCACCGACCGCAGCAGCCCGGCCAGCACCAGCCCGACGATCAGCAGCACCAGCGGGACGAGGACGAGCATGTCCCGGTCGAGCGCCGCCTTGATGTCGGCGGTCTCGGCGGTGGGCCCGGCGACGAGCACCCTGGCCCGCGCGATCCCCGCGTCCCGCGCGGCCGCGGCGGCCGCGTCCTGGAGCGGCTCGACGGCGTCCATCGCGGCGGGCGAGTAGGGGTTGTCCTTCAGCACGACCGTGATCCGCGCGGCCCCGCCGCCGGGTGCGATGTCGCGCCGCGGGTCGAACGCCGTCCGCGCCGCCCGCGGGGCGAGCTTCGCCCGGACGGCCTCCGCCTGGCCCGGGGTGATGCCCGTGCCGCGCACGAGCAGCGTGGACGGCGCGATCTCCCCCGCGCCGAGCTCCCGGTCGATCACGCGCTGCCCGGCCGCCGAGTCGGTGCCGACCCGGAAGCCGCTGACGAAGTCGAAGCTCTCCTTGTACCCGGTCATCCCGAGGCAGAGCACCGCCAGCAGGACGAGGGTGCCCGCGAGGACGCGGCGCGGCGCGGTGACGACCAGGTCGGCGGCGCGCCGCCACACGCCCCCGGCCGCCGCGCGGCGGGCCACCGCCGCCTCGGAGAACGGCCAGAACACCGCGCGTCCGAGGAGCAGGACGGCCGCCGGGATGAAGGTGAAGGCGACCACCGCCATCACCGCGACGCCGAGCGCCAGGTAGGGCCCGAACCCGCGCAGCGCCGGGGACACCAGGGCCAGCAGCGCGAACATGGCGAGCACGATGGTGGACGCGCTGGCCAGCACCGACTCGGCCGTCCCGCGCAGCGCGGCGCGCATCGCGGCGAACCGGTCGGGGGCGCCGGCCAGCGCCTCCCGGTACCGGCTGGTGATGATCAGCGCGTAGTCGGTGCCCACCCCGAACAGCAGCACGGTCATGATCGAGGCGGTCTGCGAGCTGACCGTGAGGGCGCCCGCGTCGGCGAGCAGCGCGCCGAGCGACTCGGTGACCCGCATGGCCACGCCGACCGCGAGCAGCGGCACGAGGGCCAGCAGCGGGGACCGGTACACCGCCAGCAGGATCACGAGGACGAGCAGCACGGTGCCGAGCAGCAGCACCTTGTCGCCGCTGGAGAAGACCTTGACGGTGTCGGCGATGATCCCGGCGGGGCCGGTCACCGCGACCGTCGCCGCCGGGGCGGCGTCCTTGACGGCCGTGCGCAGGCCGGCGACGGCGTCCTCGAAGGCGTCGCCCGCCGGGTCGCCGGTGACGGGGACGATCACGACCCGCGTCCGCCCGTCCGCCGAGGTCAGGCCGTCCCCGCCGGGGACGCAGTCGGTGCCGGGCTTCGTGCCGCCCTGACCGCACACCGGGGACACCGGCATGCCGAGCCCCGGCCGCGTCCCGGCGGCCCGGGTCACGGCCGCGGCGGCCGCCGGGCCGTCCTCGGCCCGCACGACCACGACCGCCGGGAGCGCGTCGCTGCCGGGGAAGGCCCGCTCCAGCTCCCGCTGCGCCACCGACGAGTCGCTCGCCGCCGGGGCGCTGTTCCCCGACGAGTCGTCCTGCACCGACTTGAGGTCGGGCGCCAGCCCGGCGAGCGCGCCGGTCAGGACGATCCAGAGGACGGCCGTGAGGGCCGCCGAGCGTTTCGAGGCGAGCATCGCCCGCAGCAGAGCCGACATGGGCACCTTCGTCAGAGGAACGGGGAGTTTTGGAAACAGGGTGTCGCTATAACTGCGGATACCATATCCCCATCCGCGTGCGGAGCGGTCAGGGGGCGGGGAAGCGGAGGGACCGGCGTGCCGAAGATCAACGCGCCGACCGTCCGGGAGCACCGCAGCCGGATGGAGGCCGCGCTGGTCGACGCGGCCGAGGAGATCCTCCTCGAAGGCGCCCGGCTCACCGTGGGCGCCGTCGCGCGCCGGGTCGGCATCGCCCGCTCCAGCGTCTACAAGTACGTCGACACGGTGGACGAGCTGACCGAGGCCGTGGCCGCCCGCGACTTCCCGCGCTGGACCGCGGCCGTCCGGCAGGCCGTCGACGCCGCGCCCACCCCGGTGGAGCGCGTCCTCGCCTACGCCCGCGCCAACATCGCCGAGGGCTCCCGCGGCGACCACGGGTGGCGCGTCGGCCTGGCCCGCGCGTCCCTGTCCCCCGAGGCCATGGGCCGCATCATGGCGCTGCACCGCGACCTGGAGGCACTGCTCAGCGGGTCCGTCGCGGAGCTGGACGTGCGGCACCCGGACCTGCTCCAGTCCGCCGTCCAGTCCCTCGTCGACACCGCCATCCGCGCCATCGACGCGGGCAAGGACCCCGCCGCCGTCACCGACTTCACCCTCGACGCGATCGCGGCCGTCGTCGGCGGGCCCGGCTAGGGCAGCAGGCGCCGGTCGTAGGCGGTGGCCACCGCCGCGGCCCGGTCGTTGGCGTCCAGCTTCGCGTAGATGTGCGTCAGGTGGGTCTTGACCGTGGCCTCGCTGATGAACAGCTCGGCGGCGATCTCCCGGTTGCCGGTGCCGCGCGCCACCAGCCGCAGGACCTCCAGCTCGCGGGCGCTCAGCGAGCCGCCGCGCGGGTCGCGCACGCGCGAGACCAGGCGGGACGCGATGGCCGGGGACAGGACGGTCCGGCCCTCGGCGGCGGCGCGGACGGCGTCGAACAGGTCGTCGCGCGGCGCGTCCTTCAGCAGGTAGCCGGTCGCGCCCGCCTCGATCGCCGGGATCGTGTCGGTGTCGGTGTCGTAGGTGGTGAGGACGAGCACCTTGCAGGGCAGCCCGCGCCGGGCGAGCTCGGTGATGGCCTCCACGCCGCCTCCGCCGGGCATCCGCAGGTCCATGAGGACGACGTCGGGGCGGAGCTGCTCGGCGAGCGCCACGGCCTCGCGTCCGTCGGCGGCCTCGGCCAGGACCTCGAACCCGGTGGTCGCGGCGAACATGCCGCGCAGCCCGTCCCGGACGACGGGGTGGTCGTCGACGATCAGCAGCGTGATGTCAGGCATGGCGGATCAACGGTACGCGGGCGGAGACGGCCGTGCCCCGGCCGGGCTCGGACTCGATCTCCAGGGTGCCGGCGACGCGCTCGGCGCGCTCGCGCATGGCGGTCAGCCCGAAGCCGCGCGCGGGGCGGGCCGCCGCGGTGAAGCCCCGGCCGTCGTCGCGGACGTCGAGGGTCACCTCGTCGTCCATGTAGGAAAGGGTCACGCCGACGCGGGCGGCGTGCGCGTGGCGGGCGGCGTTGGCGAGGGCCTCCTGGGCGATGCGCAGGAGCGCGGCCTCCAGCTCGTCGTGCAGGGGCTCCGCCGTCCCCGTGACGGTGAGCCGGGCCCTGCCCTCGGTGATCTTCTTGAGGGCCTCGGGGAGGGTGCCGTGCTCCAGGTCGGCGGGCGCGAGGTCCTGCACGGACCGGCGGGCCTCGCGCAGGCTCGCGCGGGCGAGGCCGGTGGCGCGGCGGACGTGCTCGCCGTCCTCGGCGGCCTGGAGCTGGGTGATGATTCCCGCGAGGCCCTGGGCGATGGTGTCGTGGATCTCGGCGGCCAGCCGCCGCCGCTCGTCGCTGACGCCGGCCTCGCGGGCCTGGACGAGGAGCTGGGCCTGGAGGCCGGCGTTCTCGGCGAGGGCCTGCTCCAGCCGGGCGTTGGCCCGTTCGAGTTCGGCGATGGTCTCGTCCTGGACGCGGGTGCGCTCGGCCTCCCGGTCGGCGAGCGCGCCGAAGATGAAGACGAGCCCGGTGTTCAGGCCGAGGAGCCCGGCGAACCCGGCCGCCTGGGCGAGGCCCGCCGGCGGCAGGCCGCCGGACTGGGCGCCCGCCATGGTGACCGCCGTGATGAACGCTCCGGGCAGAGCCCAGCGGCGGGTCAGGTAGTGCTGGGCGTCGAAGTACCCGAGGACGGCGTAGACGCAGAAGAACGGGTTCAGCCACGACATGGCGAAGGCGAGGACGGTCCGGGTCCAGAAGTAGACGTGCCCCGGGATCTTCCCTCCGGCGTGCAGGACCTGGAGGGCCACCGCGGTGACCAGGAGGGCCGCCGCCGCCCGCTCCTCCTCCGCCGACATGACCTCGTCCCGGATGAGCAGCGCCAGGAAGGTCGCGAGCGGGAGCAGGCCGAACGGCCCCCAGCGGTAGAACCGCTCCCATTGCTCCTGAATCGTTGCCACTGTGCCAGTTTGTCCTACTCCCACCGGAACCACCGCACGGCGGCGGCGATCAGGACGGCGGCCCACACCCCGGTGACGCCGAGGTGCGTCCAGTCGGGCCAGGCGCCCTCGGCGGCCTGGTTCAGGGCCTGCGACGCGGCCCCGAACGGGAAGTACTCCACGACGTCCCGCAGCAGGTCGGGCATGGCCTGGACGGGCACCCACACCCCCGCGAGGAACATCGCCGGGAAGAAGACGACCGAGCCGACCACGGTGGTGGCCTTGGTCGTCGGCGTGACCGCCGTGACCGCCGCGCCCAGCGCCAGCGCGGCGAACGCGCCGAGCAGGAGCGCCAGCAGGTAGCCGGCCGGCCGGCCGGGCAGCGCCACGCCGAAGGCGATCCGGCCGACGGCGATGACCAGCAGCGCCGACCCCAGCGCCGCGGCGGCGTGCAGGACGATCTGCGCGGCCAGCAGCGAGCCGGGCCGCACCGGCGTGGTCGACATGCGGCGCAGGATGCCGCGCTCGCGGTAGCCGGACAGGACGGGGGGCAGCGCCTGGATCCCCGCCATGATCAGCGCGAGCAGCACGTTGACCGGGACGTACAGGTCGATGACCCGGCTCCCGCCGAGGGAGGGGTCGGGGTCCCGGAACGACGGGATCAGGCCGAGGATCGTCAGCAGCACGGTGGGGAAGGCGACGATCCAGAACAGGGTGAACGGCTCGCGGGCGAAGAGCCGGAATTCCGCTCTGAGGACGGCGGTGGACGCGGACACGTCAGTTCTCCTGCTCTGCGGTGAGTTCGAGGAAGGCGTCGTCCAGCGTGGAGTCGCCGATCCGCAACTGGTGGGCGGCGACCTGCCGGCGGGCGAGCAGCGAGATGACCGCGTTGACGGTCGCGTCGCTGCCGTGGATGGTGAGGCGGCCGTCCCGGAGCTCGAAGGTCGTGGCCCCGGGCAGCCCCGTCAGCTCGGCGTCGTCGAGGGGCCGGGACGGGGTGAACGAGAGCACGGTGCCGCCCGCGCTGCGCCGGATCAGCCCGGCCGGGCTGTCGAGCGCGGCGACGCGGCCCTGCTTGAACACCGCGATCCGGTCGCAGAGGCGCTGGGCCTCCTCCATGAAGTGCGTGACGAGCAGCACGGTGACACCGGAGTCGCGGACGTCCTCGATCAGCTGCCAGGTGTCGCGGCGGGCGCGCGGATCGAGGCCGGTGGTCAGCTCGTCCAGGACGACGATCCTGGGGCGGCCGATGAGGGCGAGGGCGATGAACAGGCGCTGCTTCTGGCCGCCGGACAGCTTGCCGAACCGGGCGCCGAGCTTGTCCGTGATGCCGAGCCGCTCGGCGAGCCCGCGCCAGTCGGCGGGCTCCGGGTAGAAGGCGCTGTAGAGCTCCAGGGCCTCCCGCACCGTCAGCTTCTCCTGGAGTTCGCTCTCCTGGAGCTGGACGCCGAGGATCCCGGTCAGCCCCCCGCGTTCGGTGCGCGGGTCGAGCCCGGCGACGCGGACGACCCCCGCGTCGGGCTCGCGCAGCCCCTCCAGGCACTCGACGGTCGTCGTCTTCCCCGCACCGTTCGGGCCGAGGATTCCGAAGATCTCCCCCTCCTCGACGGCGAACGAGACGCCGTCCACCACGGGACGGCCGCCGTAGACCTTGCGCAGGCCGCTGACTTCGATGATCGGCATGCTTCGAGGATCGCGGGACCCGCCCCCGCCGCGCATCGGCCGAGCCGCTCGTCCCGCCATCAGCCGATCGGTTGACCGCGGCCTACGACTCCCCGGCGCCCGCCGGACGCGGCCAGACCAGGGTGCGGGCCAGGTGGACGAGCATCGCGGCGAAGGCGAGCGTCCAGGCGGCCAGCGCCACCCAGGTCTCGTGCGTGCCGATCGCCTCGACGATGGGGAGGCTGTCGGCCTGGCCGAGGTACTGCCCGGCGACGCCGTACATGCCGAGGGGGAACACGATGCTCCACAGCGTCGCCTCGTAGCGCAGCGGGACGCGGTGCTTCACGTGCCGCCACCATCCGGCGGCGACCAGCGGGATGATGAGCCAGCTGCCGAACGCCCAGAACACGACGGACGTGCCGGCGATCAGCCCGCGGGTGGCGTTCACCATCGGCGCGTCGGCCATCTCGACGATCCTGGCCCCGGCCACCACGGTGATGGCGGTGGCGCCCATGGCGACCCAGTACGGCGGCGTCAGGTCCGTCGGGCGCACCGGGTACAGCAGCATCCGGGCGGCGACGAAGACCCCGGCGGCGGCGTACAGGATCGCGCCGACCGACCAGGAGCAGACGGCCACGAGCGCCAGCGCGGAACGGGCCGTGCTCGCCGGTTCCAGCGCGGCGGCCAGCACCGCGACGGACTGGCTGGCGACCACCCAGATGAACCAGGTCCCGTTGGCCCCGGCGACGACGGGCCGGTCCTCGCGGCCGAGCACCGCCGTCCACGGCACCACGTAGCCGAGGACGAGCCAGCTGAGGCCGCCGACGACGAGCAGGCCGAGCGCGATGCCGTGCTCCCCCGTCCCGGCGATCCGGGTGCCGAGGATGTCGGTGCCCGCGACGAACGTGAAGAACCCGAAGCCCCGCCGCGGATCGGTGAAGTCGGACCGCAGCTCGGCGCGGAACGCGGCGGCCCGCCACAGGGTCGCCGCGACGAGCACCGCGTAGGCGGCGACGGCCAGCCACATCATCGCCTCGGACAGGGTGGCCAGCCCGTTGGTGTTCACCCCGATCGACACGATGCACGTGCCCATCACCAGCGCGAAGTACCCCGGATTGAGGGTCGCGACCGCCTGTCTCAGCGCTCCCCGGCGCACACCGCCCACATCAGTACGGTACGCCGATCTTGCGCCACTTCCGTCCGCCGGTGCCCGGTTCGGGGGGCGGCGCGGCGCGGCGGTTCCGGTAGACGACGTAGGGCCGCCACAGGTACCACAGCGGGAGGCTCCAGGCGTGGACGAGCCGGCTGAACGGCCACACCGCGAAGATCATCCAGGCGGCGGTGGCGTGCACCTGGTACATGATGGGCGCGGCGCCGATCGCGCGGTGGTCGGGGCTGCCGGCGAACAGGCTGCGGAACCACGGGGACACCGTGTCGCGGTAGTCGTAGCCGCTGCCGAACTGCTGCACGCCGAGCGTCAGGTAGATGCCGAGGACGCTGATGATTCCGAGCAGGACCAGGGCGAGGTAGTCGACCGCGCTGGTGGTGGCGCGGACGCGCGGCACCCTCATCCGGCGGAAGATCAGGATGCCGGCGCCGATGAGCACGCCGATCGCCGCGACCGACCCGGCGATGCCGGAGAACAGCGTGTAGGCGCGCTCGGGGACGCCGAGCCACTCGGTGAACGACTTCGGGATGAGGATGCCGATGACGTGCCCGGCGATGGCGGCGAACGTGGAGTAGTGGAACAGCGGCGCGCCCCACTTCAGGAGCCTGCGCTCCTGGAGCTGGGTGGAGCGGCTCGTCCAGCCGAACTGGTCGTAGCGCCACCGCCAGACGTGCCCCACCACGAACACGATCATCGCGGCGTAGGGCAGGATCACCCACCACCACAGGTCCCCGTCGGTCATCGCCGTGCCCCCGCTCCGGTTCCGTCCAGGTACTCCGGCGGGGCGAACGGTTCGAGCCCCACCTCCTCCTCGGGGGGACCCTTCTCCCACGCCCGGCGGACGAGCGCGAGGTCCCGCCGGCCGGGGCGCGGCAGCCGCGCGCACACCGCCTCGACGAGGGCGGCGTAGGGGGTGCCCGCGTCGTCCAGGGCCGTGCGCAGCAGTTCCAGGTCGGCGCGGTGCCGGCGGAGCAGCCGCTCGCCGTCCGGGGCGAGCGCCGCGAAGTCGAGGACGAGCGGCAGGTAGTCGGGCAGCTCGTCGTCGGACGGCGCGAACCCCGCGACGCGGTAGGCGGTCTTGAACGCCAGCAGCGCCATCCCGCGCTTGCGGGTGTCGCCGTGCCGCGGGTAGGTGAGGTACAGCGCGCAGCGGCGCCGCAGGTCGAACGTCTCGACGTAGTGCTGCGCGACCTCGGTGGGCGGGGTGGCGCGCAGCCAGCCGAGGAACCGCCCGAACGCCTCGCGGGACGCCTTCGGCCGGGTCCCGGACGCGGCGGCGTCGAGCCGGTCGAGGCCCTCGAACAGCGCCATCGTCGGGTACTGGAGCAGCACCGAGGCGAGCTTGTACGGCCGGTCCGCGCTGTCGTTCACCGGGCGTCGCCCTCGGGGAACAGGTTGGGCGCGTCGCCGCGCCCGTCCCAGCCGAGGAGGTTGAAGTGCGTCCGGCCGTCGCCCGCCCTGAACGTGCTCGCGCCGCCGCGCACCTCGCCCGGGTGGAAGCTCTCCACGTCGGACGGGGGCCCGTGCCCGCCCATGCCGGGGCCGCCGTCGCCGTCGAGGCTGCAGAACAGCTGCTCGTGCTGGGCCATGAGCCGTCCGGCGTCCTCGGCGTGCGCCTTCGGGATGACGTAGCGGTCCTCGTACTTGGCGATGGCGAGGAGGCGGTACAGGTCGTCCAGCTCGTCCGGGGTGGACCCGACGGACGCGGGCAGGTCCTCGGCGAGGTCGAGCCCGAGCTGCCCGGCGCGCTGCACGGCGCGGACGGCGGCGAGCTTGCGCAGCACGTCCCGGACGGTCTCCGCCTTCCCCGCCGTGAACAGGTTGGCGAGGTACTCGACGGGGATGCGCAGCTCGTCGATGGCGGCGAACACCCGGTCGGGGTCCGCGTCGCCGTATCCGGCGGAGTGCGCGACGTCGGCGACCGGGGACAGCGGCGGGATGTACCAGACCATCGGCAGCGTCCGGTACTCCGGGTGCAGCGGCAGCGCCACCCGGTGCCGGACGGCCAGCTCGTACACCGGGGACCGCTGCGCGGCCTCGATCCAGTCGAAGGGGATGCCGGCCCGCGCCGCCTCGTCCCGCACGTCCGGGTCGGACGGGTCGAGGAACACCGACAGCTGCGCCTCGTACAGGTCCTGCTCGTCGGGCGTCGCCGCCGCCTCGGTGACGCGGTCGGCGTCGTACAGGAACAGCCCGAGGTAGCGGAGCCGCCCCACGCACGTCTCGGAGCAGATGGTGGGCTGCCCGGCCTCGATGCGGGGGAAGCAGAGCGTGCACTTCTCGGCCTTGCCGGTGCGGTGGTTGAAGTAGACCTTCTTGTAGGGGCAGCCGGACACGCAGAACCGCCAGCCCCGGCACCGGTCCTGGTCGACGAGGACGATGCCGTCCTCCGACCGCTTGTACATCGCGCCGGACGGGCAGGACGCCACGCAGGACGGGTTGAGGCAGTGCTCGCAGATGCGCGGCAGGTAGAACATGAAGACCTGCTCGAACTCCATCTTGACCCGGTCCTCCAGGCCGGCGAGGTCGGGGTCGGCGTGGGCGTGCTCGGGGGCGCCGGCGAGGTCGTCGTCCCAGTTGCTGCCCCAGCGGAGGTCCATGTCGCGTCCGGTGAGGGCGGAGATGGAGTGCGCGCTCGGGTTCTGCGTGCCGAGCGGGGCGTCGATCAGCGTCTGGTAGTCGTACGTCCACGGGTCGCCGTAGTCGTCGATGGACGGCAGGTCCGGGTTGTAGAAGATGGACAGCAGCCTGCGCAGCCGCCCGCCCGCCTTGAGCTGGAGGCGGCCCTTGCCGTCGAGCGTCCAGCCGCCCTTGCCGTCGAGCGTCCAGCCGCCCTTCCACTGCTTCTGGTCCTCGTACCGGCGCGGGTAGCCGAGGCCCGGCTTGGTCTCCACGTTGTTGAAATAGACGTACTCGGTGCCGGGACGGTTGGTCCACGTCTGCTTGCAGGTGACCGAGCAGGTGTGGCACCCGATGCACTTGTCGAGGTTCATGACCATCGCCACCTGCGCCATGGGCCGCATCAGAACCGCACCTCCTGGGACCGCTTCCGGATGACGGCGAGCTCGTCGCGCTGGCTGCCGGTCGGGCCGTAGTAGTTGAACCCGTAGCTGAACTGGCCGTAGCCGCCGATCAGGTGCGTCGGCTTGATCACCAGGCGGGTGAGCGAGTTGTCGGAGCCGCCGTGCCAGCCGGAGAGCTCCGACTTCGGCGTCATCAGGTGCCGGTCCATCGCGTGGTACATGAAGACCGTGCCGCGCGGCATCCGGTGCGTGACCACGGCCCGGCAGGCGACCACGCCGTTGCGGTTGTACGCCTCGATCCACTCGTTGTCCCGGACGTCGATCTTCGCGGCGTCGGCGGGGCTCATCCAGATGACCGGGCCGCCGCGGAAGAGCCGCAGCATGTGCAGGTTGTCCTGGTACTCGGAGTGGATCGACCACTTCGAGTGCGGCGTCAGGTAGCGGACGGTGATCTCGGGCCGTCCCTCCTCCCGCATCCCCAGCTCGCCGGAGTAGTGGCGGGCGTAGGTCAGCGGCGGCCGGTACGTCGGGAGCGCCTCGCCGTACTCGTGGATCCACTCGTGGTCGAGGAAGAAGTGCATCCGCCCGGTCAGCGTGTGCCAGGGCTTCTTCCGCTCGACGTTGACGGTGAACGGCGAGTACCGCCGTCCGCCCGACTCGATGCCGGACCATTCGGGGCTGGCGAAGACGGCGCGCGGCTGCACCACGGTGTCGCCGAAGGTGATGCGCTCGCCCTCGCGCTCCTCGCCGAGGTCCGCGAGGGCGACGCCGGTCCGCTCCTCCAGGTTCCGCCAGCCCCGCATGGCGACGCGGCCGTTCGTGGTGCCCGACAGCGCGAGGACGGCCTCGGCCGTCTTCAGGTCGGTCGCGAGCGACGGGCGCCCGTCCGCCACCCCGCCGCGCACCACCCCGTTGGCCTCGCGCAGGTACTCGACCGCCTCGGACGGCACCAGCGAGACGCCCTTGGTGGACGTGCCGAGCGTGTCGACGAGCGGGCCGAGCGCGGCCATCTTCTCCGCCACCGCCGCGTAGTCGCGCTCGATGGTCACGAGGCGCGGCATGCTCACCCCGGGGACGGGCTCGCACTCGCCCGCCTTCCAGTCCAGGACCCGGCCGCCCGGCTGCGCCGTCTCGTCCGGGCTGTCGTGCATCAGCGGCACCGGGACCACGTCGGTGCGGGTGCCGAGGTGCCGGGCGGCGAGCCGGGAGAACTCCTCCGCGATGAGCCGGAACGCGTCGAAGTCGGTGCGCGACTCCCACGGCGGCGCGATCGCCGGGTTGAACGAGTGCACGAACGGGTGCATGTCGGTGCTGGAGAGGTCGTGCTTCTCGTACCAGGTGGCCGCAGGGAGCACGACGTCGGCGTACGTGCACGAACTCGTCATCCGGAAGTCGATGGTGGTGAGGAGGTCGAGCTTGCCGCGCGGCGCCTCGTCCCGCCACGTGACCTCGGCCGGGCGCAGGTCCGGCGGCGACTCCGCGGCCCGGACGGCGTCGTCGGTGCCGAGCAGGTGCCGCATGAAGTACTCCATGCCCTTGCCCGAGGAGCCGAGGACGTTGGCCCGCCAGATCGTCATCACCCGCGGCCAGTTCTGCGGGGCGTCCGGGTCGGCGCCGGCGAACCCGAGCCGGCCGGCCTTCAGCTCGTCCACCACGTGGTCGGCGACGGGCCGTCCCGCCGCGCGGGCCTCGTCGGCCAGGTCGAGCGGATTGCGGTCGAACCCCGGATGCGACGGCGTCCAGCCGAGGCGGGACGCCTGCGCCAGGCAGTCGGCGAACATCCGGCCGCGGAACAGGCCGCGGCTCAGCGGCCCGGCCATCTCGCCCGGCCCGAACGTCTCGTACCGCCACTGGTCGGTGTGCAGGTAGAAGAACGACGTGCCGGTCATGTGCCGGGTCGGGCGCTGCCAGTCCAGCGCGAACGCGGCCTGCTGCCAGCCGGTCAGCGGGCGCACCTTCTCCTGCCCCACGTAGTGCGCCCAGCCGCCGCCGTTCACGCCCTGGCAGCCGCACAGCATCGTCAGCGTGAAGAACGCCCGGTAGATCTGGTCGGAGTGGTACCAGTGGTTCGTCCCGCCGCCCATGCAGATCATCGACCGGCCGCGCGACAGCTCGGCGTTGCGGGCGAACTCCCGCGCCACCCGCACCGCGGCCGCCGCCGGGACGGACGTGACCTCCTCCTGCCAGGCGGGCGTGTACGGGTGCGCGGCGTCGCCGTACCCGTCCGGCCACTCGCCGGGGAGCCCGTCGCGCGGCACGGCGTACTGCGCCATCAGCAGGTCGAACACCGTCGTCACCAGCCGCCCGGCGATCCGGGTCACCGGCACCCCGCGCCGGACGACCGCGCCGCCCTCGGTCTCGCCGACGTCGAAGCGCGGCAGGTCCACCGGCCGCGCCTCCTCGTGCCGCCCGTACAGGGTCAGCAGCGGGTCGACGTCGCCGAGTTCGAGGTTCCAGCGGCCCTTGCCGGAGTCGGTGAAGCGGAAGCCGAGCGTCCCGTTCGGGGCCACCGGCCCGCCCGTCCGCGCGTCCAGCAGGACGGGCTTGTGCGCGGCGCCCTCACCGGCGTCCCCCAGTTCGGCGACGGTGAGGAAGCGCCCCGGGCGGACGGCGTCGCCGTGCTCCTCCAGCGTCACCAGGAACGGCAGGTCGGTGTAGGTCTTCACGTACTCGGTGAAGTACGGCACCTGCCGGTCGCGGAAGAACTCGCTGAGCACCACGTGGCCCATCGCCATCGCGAGCGCGCCGTCGGTGCCGGGCGCCGCCGCGAGCCAGTCGTCCGCGAACTTCGTGTGGTCGGAGAAGTCCGGGGAGACGACGACGACCTTCTGGCCCCGGTAGCGGGCCTCGGTCATGAAGTGGGCGTCCGGCGTCCGGGTGATCGGCAGGTTGGTGCCCCAGAGCACCAGGTAGGCCGCGTTCCACCAGTCGCCGGACTCCGGGACGTCGGTCTGGTCCCCGTACACCTGCGGCGACGCGATCGGCAGGTCGGCGTACCAGTCGTAGAACGACAGGACCGTCCCGCCGATCATGGACAGGAAGCGGGTGCCCGCGGCGTAGGACACCATCGACATCGCCGGGATCGGGGAGAACCCGACCACCCGGTCCGGCCCGTACTCCTTGATCGTGTGCACATGGGCGGCGGCGATCAGCTCGGTGACCTCCGGCCACGTCGACCGCACGAACCCGCCCTTGCCGCGCGCCCCCTTGTACGCGGCCGTCCGCTCCGGGTCGCCGGTGATCTCCGCCCAGGCCGCCACCGGGTCGCCCGTCCGCCCCCGCGCCTCCCGCCACAGCGCGAGCAGCGGCCCGCGCACGTACGGGTACCGCACCCGCGACGGCGAGTACGTGTACCAGGAGAACGACGCCCCGCGCGGGCAGCCGCGCGGCTCGTACTCCGGCGAGTCGGGCCCCACCGACGGGTAGTCGGTCTGCTGGGTCTCCCACGTGATGATGCCGTCCTTGACGTACACCTTCCACGAGCACGACCCGGTGCAGTTCACCCCGTGGGTGGACCGCACCTCCCTGTCGTGCCGCCACCGCTCCCGGTAGAACTCCTCGGCCCCGCGCCCGCCCTCCCTGCGCACCTCCCGGTAGTCGCCGGACGGCGTGCCCGGAACGAAGAACTGCGCACGCCGCAGCAGCCCTTCGACCGGCTCCCCCTTGGGCAGCAGCGGCGCCAGCAACCTGCGGTCCGATGACATGCGCCCCCCTCGCCTCCCGAACCGGGAGCGTGTGCGTGATCACGACTACCCGACCCGCACGACGCCGAATCGCCGGGCCGCCGTATGTACCAAACCTCGACGCAAACATGCCCTGGCCTAGCGGGACAGGGCGCTGGGCCACCAGGTGGGGGGGCCTGCGTCGCGGACGAGGGCGGGGACCAGGAGGGAGCGGACGAGGAGGGTGTCCATCAGGACGCCGAACGCCACGATGAAGGCGATCTGGACGAGGAACGCCAGCGGGATGACGACGAGGGAGGCGAAGGTCGCGGCGAGGACCACGCCCGCCGAGGTGATGACGCCGCCGGTCGCGGTGAGGCCGCGCAGGACGCCGTCGCGCGGCCCGTGCCGCAGTGACTCCTCGCGCGCACGGGTCATCAGGAAGATGTTGTAGTCGACGCCGAGGGCGACGAGGAACACGAACCCGTACAGCGGCACCGAGGGGTCGGTGGCCGTGAAGCCGAGCAGGTGCTGGAAGACGAGCGCGGCGACGCCGAGGGTCGCCAGGTAGTTGAGCGCGACGGTCGCGACCAGCAGCAGCGGCATGGCGAGGGAGCGCAGCAGCATCACGAGGATCACCACGATGATGCCGAGGACGACCGGAATGATGACGTCGCGGTCGTGCTGGGCGGCGGCCAGCGTGTCGGCCTGCTGGGCGGTGTAGCCGCCGACGAGGGCGTCGGCGCCGGGGACGGCGTGCAGGTTGTCGCGCAGGCGCCGCACGGTCTGCCGGGCGGCGCCGGTGTCGGCGGCGGCCGTCAGCGTGACGTCCACGAGGGCGCGGCCGTCCACGACGAGCGGCGCCCCGCCCTCGGTGCGGGGCAGGACGTTCGAGACACCCTGCGTCTGGCTCGCGGTACGGACGACCTGCGGCAGCGCACCGGCGTTGGTGAGCACCACCGCCGGGTTCCCCGAACCGCCGGGAAAGTGCGCGTTGAGGACGTCCTGCGCCGTCACCGACCGGGCCTCGCCCACGAACGTCTCGCTCAGCGGCACCCCCTCCGTGCGGAGCGTGGGCATGAACGCGGCGAGGGCGATCAGCACGACCAGGCAGCTCGCCCAGACGCGGCGCGGGTGGCGGTCCAGCAGGCCGGCGATCCGCTCCCAGATCCGGTGCCGGGACGCGCCGGGACGGTCGGGGTGCGGACGGGCGGGCCAGTAGACCGACCGTCCCAGCAGGAGCAGGACCGCGGGCAGGAAGGTCAGCGCGCTCAGCAGCGCGCAGGCGATGCCGATGGCGCCGACCGGTCCGAGCGCCCGGTTGTTGGACAGGTCGCTGAGCAGCAGGGCGATCAGCCCCATCGCCACGGTCCCGCCGCTGGCGGCGATGGCCCCGGCCGAGCGGCGCCACGCGGCCCAGAGCGCCGTGGAGCGGGCCTCGCCGTTGGTGAGCTCCTCGCGGAACCGGGCCGACAGCAGCAGCGCGTAGTCGGTGCAGGCGCCGATCACCAGGATCGACAGGATGCCCTGCACCTGCCCGTCCACCTTCACGGCGCCGCGTTTGGCCAGGTAGTAGGCGATCGCGCAGGCCAGCCCGAGCGCGAACACCGAGCCGAGGATGATCACGAACGGGAGCAGCAGGCTCCGGTAGACCAGCAGCAGGATCAGCAGGACGACGAGGACGGCCACGCCGACGAGCAGGGTGTCGATGCCGGAGAAGGCGTCGCTGAGGTCGGCCTGGGTGGCGGCGGGTCCGGCGACGTAGGCGCGGGTCCCGGGCACCCGCGCCGCGGCGTCGCGGACGCGGTCGACCGTCGCGACGCTGTGGTCGTCGACGTCGGACCTGACCCGCACGACACCGGTCAGCGCCGCCCCGTCCTGCGACGGCACGACGGGCGACGGCTCCCCCGTGATGTACGGGACGCCCTTCAGCGAGCCCAGGGCGCGCTGCGCCGCCGCCCGCTGCTCGGGCGTGACCTTGCCGTCACGGACCGTCCACACGACGATGGCGGGGATCGTCCGGGTCTGCTCGAACGCCGCCTCCTGGTGGAGCACCCGTGTCGACTCGGCGCTCCGCGGCAGGAAGGACGACTGCTCGTTGACGGCGACCTCGCCGAGCTTCCCCGCGTACGGGCCGAGCGTCCCGCCGATGACGAGCCAGGCCAGCAGCAGCACGACAGGCAGGCCCCAGCGGACGGCGCGCGATGCTGACATGACATTTCCCGGCTACGTAGAGTGAGGGTCTCGCTCCCGCACGCATTCCCCAGCCGAGACGGCGAAACACGATCATCGCCGGTCAGGCGCAGCCGAGGGGGGCGGGAAGGGTCGGCCACACGAAGGCGTGCGTGTACCACCCTGCCGGGCCGCCGCGGGCGCCCCGCCGACCGTAGGTGACGGCGATCGCGGCGATGTGGGAGCCGGGGCCGGGACGGTCGTCGGCCGTGTCGTGGATCTCGCCGAGCAGCAGCCGGGCGGGCTGGTGGAGTTCCAGCCGCAGGACGAGGGGTCCGCGGCAGCGGGCGGCGGTCCGCACGACGAGATCCTGGATCAGCGGCGCCACGCGGTCGGTGATGCTCCCCGTGGCCGGGCCCATCCCCCACGAGTGGAGGGCGCCGCGAATGATCCCGCGTACGTTGCCCACCGCGATCCGCCCGCCGGGAAGCTGCCAGCGGCCGGTGTGCGGAGGCCCGCCCGGGGTGGCGGGCGCGGGAACGGTGCTCATGTGCCTTCTCCGATCACGAACATGCTCCGGGGCCGGCTGGGCCCTCCGCCGGCGGGCTCCAGGGCCGGAACGCGGTCGTTGCCTCGCCGAACTTGTGCCCCGTCTGCCCGAGCTCATGCGCGAGGGCGCATACTGGGATTGATGAAACCACGGCGGCGACCTTTGCCTACAAGTCCCTTCAAACCACCACCACCGCCTCCGCCCGCCAAGCACTTCGGCGTCGCGGACCGGGTGACCCACGACAAATACGGCCTCGGGCAGGTGATCGAAGTCGAGGCGAATGCCGTCCTCGTAGACTTCGGCACCCAGAAAGTTCGGATCATGGCCCCGTACACGAAGCTCTTCCCGCTCTAGCACGCGCCGCGGGCACGCCACGGGCGACGTCCCGGCGCCGCCCCGGCACTGCCTCGCGCCGTACGGCCGCAGGCCGGGCGGCCGAGTGTCACACCTCAGCGACCTCGGCCGGCCCTTTGGCCTGTCCGGCGTACGGCGTCTGGGGCGCCGCGTCAGGACGTCCCGGTGATCTCCTTGCCGGCCGGGTGAGCCCGCGCCGGCTCAGGTGGCGGGCTTGTCGCGCAGCCGCTGGACGGGGTGCGGGCCCTCGGTCTCCAGGCGGTACTCGTCGCCGAACTTGTCCCGGTGGTCGTCGATGACGGTCTCCTGGGCCCCCCGCTCGGCGTTGATCTTGTCCTGGTACTCCTCGAACCGCTGGTGCGCCTCCTGGACGTACCCGGTGCCCAGCGTCGTCCAGTCGATCTGGGTGGCGAGCAGCTCGCGGACCAGCTGCTTGTTGGGCTCGAACGTGACCGGCTCGGGCAGCGCGGGCGCCAGCACCGACTCGGGGTCGCGGCCGTCGTGGCGGCGCATCAGGTCGCACGCGATCCGCAGGTGCTCCAGCTCCATGTTCAGGTGCAGCTCCCAGATGCCCTTGACGCGCGGGTCGGTCTCGGTCTGCATGAACGAGTAGTACAGGTAGCACTCGTTGTACTCGTGGTTGACGAGGCGCTCCCACCAGGTCTCGCCCGGGTCGACCAGCGACTCGTAGTGCGTGACGTGCTCCTCCTCCACCAGCCCGATCTCCTGGTAGAGCTGGCGGGCGATCGGCTCCATGTACATGGGGCCGACGTTCATGTAGAAGTTCATCGTCTGCTGCTCGGCCGACATGATGGTCAGCGCGTGCAGCTTGGAGATCGGCGCGGCCGCCTCGCGGTCGTAGGGCTCGCGGACGTTGTCGACCGGGTCGCGGTGCTGCTGGTAGCCGGGCCGTCCCGGCATGACCTCGGTGAGCTGGTCGACGATCTTCTCCGCCTTGCGGTGCTCGATCAGCTCGTACAGGTTGGCGTACCGGTACAGGTGGTCGAAGTCCTCCAGCAGCCCGAAGTTGTACGCCTGCTTGAGGTACGGGTCGGGCTCCATGCGGGCCACCCACCCGGTCAGGTCCACCGCGACCTGCTCGTAGGCGAGCGTCGTCTCCAGCACCGACGCCTGGCCGGGCAGCAGCCAGTTGACCACCTTCTGCTGCTGCGCCTCGATGTAGCGGACGCTCGCGAGCTGCTGCTTGACCTCGGTGTCGGGGCAGACCCGGTTGAAGTGGTGGCTGAACATGATCGCCTCCACCTCGATGCCGTTCATCGTGATGATCCGGCAGCGGGTGTAGGGATCGGAATGGTCGGGATCGACCGGCGCGACGTCCAGTTGCGCCCAGTTGCGGAGCTGGTCGTCCAGCGGGATGCCGCGGTGTTCGAGCGGGTTGAAGGCCACCAGGCTCACCCTTCCTGTCGGTCCTGGCACGGTTGCAGGATGCGCCCCTACCCCGGCGGCCCGGTTACGCACGGGAATTCCGCAGGCCGGGCGACTTCTTTGCCCCGCGCTCTCCGTCCGTTCGCTTACCGGGCCCGGCTCCGGGTACCCACCCGTCCGGTCGCCGTCCGGGCGGCCGTTCGCCGAGGAGACCGGGGAAGCGCCGATGCAGACCACACCCGCCAACGCCGAGACCACCGAGGACGTCGTCGACCTGCTGCGCGCCCAGCACGGCCGCATCCGGGACCTGTTCGACGAGGTCATGAACTCCGAGGGCGCCGAGCGCACCCGCGCCTTCCGGCAGCTGGTGAAGCTGCTCGCCATCCACGAGACCGCCGAGGAGGAGATCATCCACCCGATGGCGCGGCGGCTCCCCGGCGGCGACGGCATCGTGGACGACCGGCTGGCAGAGGAGCGCGAGGCCAAGGAACTGCTGGCGGAGCTGGACGGGATGGACACGGACGACCCGCGGTTCCTGAAGTCGCTCGACAAGCTGCGCATGGACGTCCTCACCCACGCCCGAGCCGAGGAGCGCTACGAGTTCGACCGGCTCAAGGACCAGTTCAACCCGGCCCAGCTCAAGGGCTTCGCCGCCGCCGTCCGCGCCGCCGAGGCCACCGCGCCCACCCGCCCGCACCCCGGCACGGAGTCCGCGAAGAAGAACATGCTCGCCGGGCCGATGGCGGCGGTGGTCGACCGCGTCCGGGACATGATCCGCGACGCCCGCGACAAGGGCTGACCGCGCGGGCGGGCACGCGGGTGGGCACGCGGGTGGGCAGGGCGCTCAGCAGCGCTTGGTCCAGGAGCATTCCAGCCGCGGGGCCGTCCGCGCCGTGCGCGGCGCGGCGGACGGCGTCCCGCCGGCGAGGCGGATCGCGATGGCGTCCTCGATGTCCTTGGGGGCGCCGCCCCGGTAGCCGTTGAGGATCACCGAGAAGACCAGCGGGCGCCCGGACGGGTCCGTCACGTAGCCGGACAGGGCCGTGGCGCCGGTGAGCGTGCCCGTCTTCGCGTGGACGTTGCCGGCCGCGGGCGTGCCGCGCATCCGCGAGGCCAGCGTGCCCCCGGCCATGCGGTCGGGGTCGCCGGCGACGGGCAGCGCCCGGTACCAGGCCGGGAACCACCGTTGCCGCCGCACGCTCGCGAGGACGGCGCCCACGTCCCCCGCGGTCGTGCGGTCGAGCCGCGACAGCCCCGATCCGTCGGCCATCTCCAGCCGCCCGGCCGGGACGCCCAGGGAGCGGACGTACCGTTCGATCACCGGCAGCCCGGCGTCCCAGCTGCCGCGGCCCCGGGCCTTCCGCCCGATCGACTTCACCAGGATCTCGGCGATCATGTTGTTGCTCAGCTTGAGGAACGGGACCGTCAGCCGGGACAGCGGCATGGACGCGCGGGACGCGAGCCGGGCGGCGCGGGCGGGCGTCCGGCCGCGCTCGGTCGTGCCCCCGACCCGGACGCCGTGCGCCCGCAGCGCCCTCCGGAACACGTCCGCCGCGTACATCGTCGGCTTCCTGACCGTGCGCAGGACGGTCAGGGGCGCGGCCCCGGCCGGGTACGAGCCGCTCACCACGATCGTGTCGCCGCCCTCGGCCCGGTTCACCGCCACCGTGGACGGCGAGCCGGGCGGCCCGGTGACCGCGCGGTCATCGATCTTGACGACGTCCGTCGCGGGCGCCAGGGCGACCTTGGCGGGCTCCCCCTCGGCGCCCGGCGTGATCGTCACGTTGACCGAGCCCGCGTCGAAGTCGTCGTTCGGCGAGACCGTCAGCGCGGAGATCGGCGCGGCGTAGTAGTACTGCAGGTCGGACGGGTCCCAGTGGGACGGCGTCCGGACGGCGTCGAACCACGTGTCGTCCGCGACGAGATCGCCCTCGACGCGCTCGACGCCCTTCGCGGCGACCTGGGCGGCCAGCCGGTCGTACTCGGCGGCCCGCATCGTCGGGTCGCCGGTGCCCTTGAGGTACAGGTCCCCCTTCACCGTCGCGCCCGACACCGACCGGGCGTGCACGCTGGTGCCGAACCGGTACCCGGCGCCGAGCAGCGACAGCGCCGCGCCGGAGGTGTAGATCTTCAGGTTCGAGGCGGGCAGCACTCGCGCGGCGGCGCCGCGCGAGTAGCGGACGGCGCCGGTCCGGGCGTCGCGCACGACGGCGCCGACGGTCGCGCCGTCCAGGCGGGGGTCGGCGAGGATGGCGTCGAGGTCGGTGCGCAGGTCCCCCGGCGCGGCCGCCCGCGCGGGTACGGCCGGCGCGGTGAGCGCCACGGCTCCGGCGAGCACGACGGACGAGATCCGCACCAGTCGACCATGCATGAGGGCGAGCGTAGGCCCCCGGCGGCCGCCGTCAAGGACCCCGGCGCGACGGGTATGCCGGGTCGTCCGGGTGGCCGGTGATTTCGCCGATGACGTCCCCGGACGGAACGAAGGTCCGCGACGAGCTCGGGCCGGCGAAGGGCGGCATCCGGCTCTCGCAGGTGCGGGCGCCCACGGCCCTCGACACGGGCGACAACTCCGGCGAGACCCTCCGCAGCGCGGCTAGCGGGCGGCGAGGCGTCGGAGGAGCCCGACGAGCTGGTCGCGCTCGTCCGGGCCGAGGCGGCCGAAGACGCGCTCGCCGACCGCCACGCCGGCGCGCCGCGCGCTCTCCAGGGTCCGCGCGCCGTCGCCGGTCAGCCGGATCGCGTGGGCCCGCCGGTCCTGCGGGGACCGCTCCCGCCGCACGAGGCCGCCGTCCTCCAGGTCGTCGACGATGCGCACCATCGTGGACTTGTCGATGCCGGTGAAGTCGATGAGGCGCCGCTGGCTGGACGGCCCGTACACGTCCAGGGCGAGCAGCATGCTGAACCCGCGCACGTCGATGCCGAGCGGGCGGAGCTCGTCGTTCATGCCCTCCCGGGCCCGGCCGTGCGCGGCGGCCAGCAGCATGCCGAGCCCCGCGTGCCGGGCGGCGGGGTCGCCTTCCGCGGCCAGGATCCGTTCGAGCAGGTCGTCGAGCATGGCCCCATGGTAGGACGCTCTGATATCGTCTCATCTGAGACTTTCTCAGCAGAGAAATAGGTGGGCGGCGCAGGAACGATCGAGGGAGACACGCATGCCCGACATGACCCGCCGACGCGCGCTGCAGGTGTCCGGCCTGACCGCGGCGATGGCCGCCGTCCCGGCGAGCGCGGCCGCCGCGGCCGCCCCCGGGACGTCACGCGGCAGGATCGACACCCACCACCACGCCGTCCCGCCGAAGATGCGGCAGTGGGCGGTCGAGCAGGGGATCCTCCCGCCGGAGGGCGGCCCGGCCTGGGCCCAGTGGACGCTGCGGAGCACGCTGCGGACCATGAACGCCAACGGCATCGCCGCCGGCGTCGCGTCCGCGCCCGTCCCGGCCGAGATCTTCCAGGACCGCGCGACCGCCGTCGCGGGCGTCCGGGTGTGCAACGAGTCGCTCGCCGAGCTGGTGCGCGACCATCCCACCCGGTTCGGCTTCTTCGCCAACGCGGCGATGCTCCATCCCGAGCTGGCCGTCGAGCAGATCGCCCACGCGCTGGACGACCTCGGCGCGGACGGGATCCTCCTCAACACCTCGGCCGACGGCCACTACCTCGGCGACCCGATGTTCGAGCCGCTGTGGGCCGAACTCGACCGGCGCCGCGCGGTCGTGTTCGCCCACCCGGTCGCGCCCAAGGGCATCGTCGAGCTGCCCGAGGTCGGCGACTGGCTCGCCGACTTCCTGCTCGACACCACCCGCACCGCGCTCAGCCTCATCGCCGCCGGCACCCTCGACCGGCATCCCCGCGTCTCGGTCGTCCTGTCCCACGGAGGCGGGTTCCTGCCGTACATGGCCGGCCGCGCCGAGCGCTCGCACCGGGAGGACGGCGGCCCCTTCCCCGCGAAGATGCGTCCCGCCCTCCGGCGGTTCCACTACGACACGGCCCTGCCGGCGTCCCCGTACGCCACCCCGACCCTGCTCGGCGCCGTCGGCGCCGACCGCGTCCTGTTCGGCACCGACTGGCCCGCCAACTCCGCCCGCGAGGTCACCCTCAACACCCGCGACCTCGACCGCGACCCGGCCCTCGACGCCCGCGCGCACCGCGCCATAACCCGGACCAACGCCCTCCGCCTCCTCCCCCGCCTCGCCGCAAGACTCACCTGACACCCAAGTGGACGGGGAGGGTGCGGGGGCCGCGCACCTGGCCGGCGGCCCACGTCACGGCGGACGGGTCCGCCAAGGCGAAGGACGGGATCCGTTCCAGCCACACCTCCAGCGCCACGCGCAGTTCCATGCGGGCCAGGTGCGAGCCCACGCAGCGGTGGATGCCGAGGCCGAAGGCGGCGTGCCGGTTGACCTCGCGGTCGATGGCGACCTCGTCCGCGCGGTCGAACTGCGCCGGGTCGCGGTTGGCGGCCGGGAACGACAGCAGCACCCAGTCGTCGGCCTTCATGTCGACGCCGCGCCAGTGCATGTCCTCCTTCACCAGCCGCGCCATCGTGACGGGCGCGTAGACGCGGAGGAACTCCTCCATCGCGGTCGGCAGCAGCGACGGGTCGGCGACGAGGCGCTCCCGGTCGGACGGCGTCTTCGCCAGATGCCACAGCGACGCCCCGATCGCGCTCCACGTGGTGTCGATGCCCGCGATGAGGAGGAGCGCCATCGTCCCGGACACGTGGGACGGGTCGAGCTTCCGCCCGTGCAGTTCCGCCTCGATCAGGTGTGTGGTGAGGTCGTCGCGGGGTTCGGCGACGTGGTCGCGGATCTGTTCGAGGAGGTAGCCGAACAGCTTGTCCATGCGGGCGATGCGCTCGTCCGGCGGCAGGTTGACGCCTTCGAGGGTGTTCTCGACGAACTCGCGGAAGCGCGGCCCGTCCTCGGGCGGAAAGCCCAGCATGTCGGCGATGACCCGGATCGGGATGTGCTGCGCGTAGTCCTGCGCGGCGTCCACGACGTCGCGGCCCTCGAAGGAGTCGATGAGCGCGTGGCAGAACGCCCGCGTCCCCGCCTCCAGCTTCTGGACGGCCGACTTCTTGAACGCCGGCAGCAGCAGCCTGCGCGCGTCGTGGTGGAACGGCGGGTCGGACGAGATCGGCGGTGTGACGCCCACCGGCGCGACCTCGCGCGGCGGCCGGAAGTTGCTCATGACGACCGCGCGGGACGTGAAGCGGTCGGTGTCGTAGGCGATGGCCGCGACGTCGTCGTAGCGGGTCGGGAGCCAGCCGCCGCCGAACCGCTCGGTCCGCGCGACCGGGCAGCGCCGCCGCAGGTCGTCCTGGATCGGGTACGGGTCGGCGGCCCACTCCGGTTCCAGGTGGGAGAAGTCGCTCGCCCAGTCGGAGACCGGGCCGGTGACGACCTCGCTGCGCGTGCCGAGGGGGCGGCTCTCCCGCTCCTCCCGCACATGGTCCTCGTCGAAGCGGTCGTCGGCGGCCATGTCATGCCTCCCTGGAGACGTCGATCGCCCGTTCCGGGCAGTTCGCCACCGCGAGGCGGGCGTCGTGCTCCCCGCCCTCGGGCACGACGCCGTCGCCGAGGACCGTCCCGTAGCCCTCGTCGTCCTCGCCGAACAGGGCGGGCGCCAGGTCGTAGCAGCGGCCGTGCCCCTGGCAGCGTTCCGAGTCGATCCGCACCTTCGTCTTCATGGCTTTCCTCCCGTGTCGGCCGTGGGGCCGGGCGGTGCGAGCGCGCTGCCCATGCTCAGCAGGAGGCACAGGTGCGCGAGCGCGTTCGCGGACATGGCCGGGTCGATCTCGTCCCCGGCCTGGGCGAGGCGGACGAGTCCGGCGAGCCGGCCGGCGCGCTCGTCCACGTAGTCGCGCATCGGGCGGGCGACGCCGGCGTCGCGGCGGGCCGCGGCCAGCGCCTCCACGATCAGGCGGCCGCCCGCGTCGCGGCGGTGCGCGAGGGCGCGGCCGATGACCAGCAGCGGTCCGGTGATCGGACGGTCCGGGTCTCGGCCGCGGTGACGCCCGCGATGCGTCCCATAACCGAATTAAACGACTGTTCATTTGATGGGGCAAGACCCGCCGCACGCGGAGGTCAGACGCGGAAGGCGCGCATCTGGAGGGCGAGGGTCGAGTAGTAGCCGACGAGGGTGGTCAGCTCGAAGACGGTCTCGCGGTCCAGCGGGGGGACGCAGGCCGCCCAGGTCTCGTCGTCCACGTCGCCGGCGGCGAGCGCGCGGGTGAGGCGCAGGACGGCGGCCTCGTGCGGGTCGCGGAGGTCGAGGGGCGCCTGCGCGGCGATGGCGGCGAGTTCCGCCTCGGTGAGGCCGGCCGCCCGGCCGACGGCCTCGTGGGAGGTGCGCTCGAACTCGCTGTCCCAGGCGGCGGCCACGACGAGGATCGCCATCTCGCGGGCCCGCCCGCTGAGCGAGCCCTCGTAGCGGACGGCCGCGCCGAGCCGCTGCAGGGCGTCCCCGAGCGCGGGCCGCAGCAGGAACTCGTTGAAGGGGCCGAGCAGGGCGCCCGACTCCGCGACCAGGTCGAACAGGCGCGGGCCCTTCGCCCGCGGGCCCTCGGTGATCGACTTGTAGACGGCCAGGCGGTCGCCGTCGAGCTCGCCGGGCGTGAACGCGTGCTGCCGGGTCATCGGTTCCTCACTGTCCGTTCTGCACGGGTCGGTTTCTCAAGATCAGCGTGTCGGCGTGCGGGCGTCAGCGCGTCCGCAACCGCGTGCTGATGTCGTCGGCGGTCGCGCGGAGCCGGTCGAGGATCTCGCCGTGCAGGTCGTCCTCCGACCGGCGCATCGCGGACACGGCGACGTTGACCGCGGCGGCCGGGGCGTCGTCCGTCCCGAAAACCGGGACCGAGACAGAGCGCAGGCCCTGCGCGAGTTCCTGGTCCTGGACGGCGTAGCCGTCGCGGCGGATCCCGTCCAACTGGGCGCGTAGCTCGGTGAGGTCGGCGACAGCGTTGGGCCCGGCGCCTGGGGTGAAGGACGCTTCGGTGATGCGCCGGTCCAGATCGTCCTGCGGCAGGTAGGCGAGCAGGAGCTTGCCCATGGACGTGTAGGGCGCGGGCAGTGTCGAACCCACGTGGACGTTGGCCGTGACCAGGTCGGCGTTGCGCAGCCGCGCGAGGTAGAGGACGCGGTCCTCGACCAGGACCCCGAGGTTGACCGTCTCCCCCGTCGCCTCCGCGAGCAGCCGCAGCGGACGGTCGCTGAGCTGCACCAGGCTCGACCCCCGCATCGCCGCCGAGCCGAGCGTCAGCACCTTCACCCCGGGCTGGACCGACCCGTCGTGCCGCCGCTCCAGGTAGCCGAGGTCCTCCAGGGTGGCGACGATCCTGAACGCCGTGGGCATCGGGATGCCGGTCAGTGCGGCGATGTCGCTGGTGCGCAGGGACAGCGTGGGCCCGTCGAACAGGCTCAGCACCTGCAGGCCCTTCGCGAGCGCCGCGATGTGGTACCGCGACCGGCCGCTTGACGTCATGTTCCCCCGTCACCAATACTCTTGTTTAGTAAAAGTAACTTTCACTCAATGAAAGCTCAGGGTGAAAGTACATCGGGAAGGCGAGGAACCGCAAGTGGCTGACGGGTCACCGACGACTCAGGCGTCACCGGACACGGCGACCGACTGGCTGGGCCTGCGCGGCGCCCGGGTGCTCGTCCTCGGCGCGGGCGGGATCGGCGCGGAATGCGTCCGCGGCTATCTCGGCGCCGGCGCCGCCGTCACGGTGGTCGACCGCGACGCCGCCCGGCTGGACGCCCTGCCCCCGGCCCCGGACGGGACGAGGCCGCGCACGCTCGCGACCGACCTGACCGAGCCGGGCGCCGGCGCCGCCGCCGTCCGGTACGCGCTGGACGGGATGGGCGGCCTCGACGTCCTCCTGCACTGCGTCGGCGTCAACGACCGCCGCCCGATCCTGGAGTTCACCGAGGCCGAGTGGGACGCGGTGCTCCGCACCAACCTGTCCACCGCGTTCGGCGCGGCGCAGGCGGCGGGGCGGCACATGGTGGCGGCGGGCGGCGGGCGCATCGTCCTCCTGTCGTCGGTGTCCGGGCATCTGGCGCACAAGAAGCACGGCCCCTACGCCGCGTCCAAGGGCGGCATGAACCAGATGATGCGGGTCATGGCCGCCGAGTGGGCCTGCCACGGCGTCACGGTGAACGCGGTCGCGCCCGGCTACGTCGAGACGCCGCTGACCGCCGAGTACCTCGCGCGGCCCGGAGTCCGGGATGATCTGGTTCGCCTGGTCCCGGCCGGGCGGCTGGGCACGGCGGACGAGGTCGTCGGCCCGATCCTGTTCCTTTCCTCGCCGCACGCGTCGTTCATGACCGGGCACGTCATGTACGTCGACGGCGGCCGCACGCTGGTCTAGGAGAGACTCACATGAGCACGGAGCAGAAGATATTCCCGCGGTTCGCCGGGAAGACGGTGCTGGTCACGGGGGCCGGCACCGGGTTCGGCGCCGAGATCGCCGTCCGCGCGGCGCAGGAGGGCGCGCGGGTCGGGGTCCACTACAACAGCTCGAAGCAGGGCGCGGAGCGGACGGCCGAGCGCGTCCGCGAGGCGGGCGGCGAGGCGTTCGTCGTACAGGCCGACATCTCGTCCTGGGACGCGATCCGCGGCCTCGCCGACGAGGCGTTCGCGCAGGCGGGCACGCTGGACGTCCTGGTCAACAACGTCGGGGACGTGGCGACCGAGCAGATGTCGTGGCGTGAGCTGACGCAGGAGTCCCTGGACCGCGTCATCGACGTGGACGTCAAGGGCACCCTCCTGATGACCCACGAGTTCGGCTCCCGGATGCTGGACCAGGGCCACGGCGCGATCGTGAACATCGGCTCCACCGTGGTCGTGCGGGGCAGCGCGCGGGCCCCGCAGTACGCCGCCGCGAAGTACGGGCTGCTCGGCATCACCAAGTCGTACGCGGCGGCGTTCGCGCCGTCCGTCCGCGTCAACACGTTCGCGCCGGGCTTCATGGAGACCGGCGCCACGCTGGAGCGCGAGGACTGGAAGTCGGGGCGGCGCGAGAAGCTCATCGCGCAGACCCCGATGGGCACGATCCCGCCGCCCGAGGTGGTCGCGGGCACCGCCCTGTTCCTCGCCACCGAGGACGCGTCCCACATCACCGGCGCCTACATGCTCGCCGACGGCGGCTTCAACATGGTGGGCGCCTGATGAAGCTGATCACCTTCGACGCGGGCCGGGTCGGGCGGCTGGACGGCGACGACGTCATCGAGCTGGACGTCCCGTCCACGCGGGCGTTCTTCGAGCGCGGCGGGACGGCCGCCGAGACCGGGGAGCGGCTGAAGCTCGCGGACGTGCGGCTCCGCGCGCCCATCCAGCCGAAGAAGTTCTTCCACACGGCCGGCAACTTCGCCGACCACCACGAGGAGCTCCAGGCCGTCAACTGGTCGCATCCGGTGCACAAGGGCATCGTGTTCTTCCAGAACGTGGACGCGATCATCGGCCCGGACGACCCGATCGTCTATCCGGAGCACCTCACCCGGGAACTGGACTACGAGCTGGAGCTGGCCGTCGTCATCGGCAAGCCCGGCAAGTTCTTCGGGCCCGACGAGGCGCTGGAGCACATCGCCGGGTTCACGGTCTTCAACGACATCACGGCCCGCGACATCCAGCGCCGCGAGATGGAGTCGGGGGTGTTCTCGTTCAGCAAGGCGATCGAGACGTTCTGCCCGATCGGGCCGTGGATCGTCACCGCGGACGAGATCGACGACATGCAGGACCTCGCGATGCAGCTGCGGGTGAACGGGGACGTGCGGCAGACGGGGCACACCAAGCAGATGCGGGTGTCGATCCCGCACCTGGTGGCCTACCACTCGCCGCAGACCTACAGCGCGGGCGACATCCTCACGACGGGCACCGTCTCCGGCGTCGCGGCCGTCCAGCCGAACCCGTTCGACTTCTACCTCCGTCCGGGGGACGTCGTGGAGGCCGAGATCGAGGGCGTCGGCACCCTGCGGAACCCGGTGGTGTCCTGGCAGGACGCGCACGGCGAGCCCGCGCCGGACAAGGTCGACTGGTGAGGCTCGCCAACCTGCGCGGACGCCTCGCCGTCGTCACCGGCGACACGGCGGTCGACGTCGCCGAGGCCAGCGGGGGCCGGTTCGCCGCCGACCCGCAGGCCGTGTTCGCCGAGTGGGACGCGTTCCGCGACTGGGCCGCGTCGCTCGACCCGTCGCGGGGCGCGGCGTTCGCGGTCGAGGAGCTGGGGCCGCCCGTGCCCCGTCCGCCGCAGGTGTTCGCGATCGGGATCAACTACGCGGCGCACGCGAGCGAGGCCGGCTACCCGCCCGACTCGGCGCCCGTGACGTTCACGAAGTTCCCCGGCTGCCTGGCCGGGCCCGTCTGCGAGGTCGAACTGCCGTCCGGCACCGTGGACTGGGAGGTCGAGATGGTCGTGGCGGTGTCCCGCGACACCGTCCGCGTCCGCCGCGAGGACGCGTGGCAGCACGTCGCCGGCATCACCCTCGGCCAGGACCTCTCCGAGCGGACGTCGCAGCTCGCCGGGGCCAAGCCGCAGTTCAGCCTGGCCAAGTCGTTCCCGAACTTCGGCCCGACCGGCCCCTGGCTGGTCACGCCGGACGAGTTCGGCGACCCGTCCGACCTCGCCATCTCGTGCAGCCTGTCCGGCGAGACGGTGCAGAGCGCCCGCACCTCCGCGATGATCTACGACGTGCCGGAGCTGCTCGTCCGGCTGTCGCGGGTCTGCCGCCTGTTCCCCGGGGACCTCGTCTTCACCGGGACGCCGTCCGGGGTCGGCAACGCCCGCACGCCGAAGCGCTTCATCCGGCCGGGCGAGGAGCTGGTCAGCGAGCTGGAGGGGGTCGGCCGCCTCACGCAGCGATTCGTCGCCGCACGGGAGGACGCGGCCCCCGCCCCGGCCGGCTGAGCCGGGCCTCAGTCCACGGAGGCGCCGGTGGAACGCCGTTCCGCCGGCTCCCTCCGGCCGACGGTGAAGAACCCGGCGAGCGCCGCGAGCGCGGCGACCAGCTCCCCGGCGAGGCTGATCGTCTTGTCGGCGTACCACGACGGGTCGTACATGCGCGGGATCGGCCCGAGCTGCCCGAAGTCGACGAAGTAGTACAGCAGGACGGCGCCGGCGGCGCTCGCCGCGACGAGGAAGGCGAGCGCGTAGGTCCACTTCCGCGCCCACACCAGCACCAGGACGGCGGCGACCGCCGCAGCGATCGCCTGCGCGTAGAAGAGGTCGTCCCCGGGGATGACGTTGTCGGGGGTGTTCGGCCCGGGGGCCATGTCCGGCGCGAACCGCCAGTGCACGATGGCGTCGGCCGCGAGTCCGGCGGCCACGAGAATCCGAAGAACAATGCCCATACCCATTGCACGGTGATACCCCCGCCGCGGATCAAAGCGAGCGCACCTTTCCTGAAGGATTTCGGCAGCGCTCAGCCCGCGCCCTTGACCCGCCGGTAGCTCCAGTACAGCAGGCCGAAGAGGATGAACCCGGACAGGATGAGCCCCGACCCGGTGCTCCACCCCGACAGCGGCAGCCTCTCCACCAGCCCCCACGCGACCCCGGCCCCGATCAGCGCCAGCCCCGTCAGGACCGACCCCGTCAGCCGCCACCACGACCGCACGCTCTCCTCGGCCGCCTGGATCGCCCGCTCCCGGACCGGCTCGACGTAGCGGTCCACGGCCGGGAACTCGCGCGCGAGGATGAGCAGCCCGGCCAGCACGAGCAGCAGCCCCGGACCGGGCAGCACGAGCAGCGCCACACCCGCCACCAGCACCAGCCCCCCGGCGACCAGCACCACGCCGCGCTTGGCGGACTTCCCGTACCCCATCGCGCCTCCCGCCCGGACGGGGCCCGGACCGTCCCCCCGCCAACTCTCCATGCGTTACAACGCTAGATCTTGCGCAGGCGGTTCCCGTCAAACCTCGTCCCCCGCAAGGGAAAGACTCCCCACCGGCCGCGCCGGTGGGGAGTCCGACGGCCGAGCGCATGGCCACCGCGGACACCGCGCGCCGGATTGGCCGGGAATGGGGGCGGCCCCGTCCCGGGGGCGTGGGACGGGGCCGCAGACCGCGCGAGACCGGGCGACGGTCGCCCGCGCGGCGGATCCGCTAGTCCTTCACGGCCGCCTCGGCGCCCGCTCCGGTGAGGGAGCGGACCTCGATCTCGGCGTACTTGGCCGCGTTGAACTCCTTGCTGAGGACGGTCCCGAGGAATCCGCACAGGAAGCCGATCGGGATGGACAGGAGGCCCGGGTTGCTGAGCGGGAACCAGCTCCAGTCGTGGTCGGTGAACAGCGCCTTCTCGTCGCCCGACACGACCGGGGAGAACGCCACGAAGAAGATCGCGGCGCCGAGCCCGCCGTAGATGGCGGAGGTGGCTCCGGCGGTGTTGAACCTCTTCCAGAACAGGCTGTAGAGGATCGCGGGCAGGTTGCCGGACGCGGCGACCGCGAACGCCAGGGCGACGAGGAACGCGACGTTGAGGCGCTGCGCGTAGATGCCGAGGACGATCGAGACGGCCCCGATGACCAGCGCGGAGATGCGGGCGACGCGGACCTCGTCCCGCTCGGTGGCCTTGCCCCGGCGGAACACGTGGGCGTACAGGTCGTGGGAGAAGGACGAGGACGAGGCGAGGGTGAGGCCCGCCACGACCGCGAGGATGGTCGCGAACGCGACGGCCGCGATGACCGCGAGGAGGATCGTGCCGCCCGCCTCGCCGAACACGATCTCGCCGATGCGTTCGGCGAGCTGCGGCGCCGCGGTGTTGCCCGCCGGGTTGACCTTGGAGATCTCCTCCGAGCCGACGAGGGCGGCGGCGCCGAAGCCGAGCACCAGGGTGAACAGGTAGAAGACCCCGATGAGGCCGATGCCCCACATGACCGACTTGCGGGCGTCGCGGGCGGTGGGGACGGTGTAGAAGCGGATCAGGATGTGCGGCAGCCCGGCGGTGCCGAGGACGAGCGCGAGGCCGAGGCTGATCAGGTCGAGCTTGCCGGTGAGGCCGCTCTCCTCGGTGGCGTAGCGCTGGCCTGGCTCCAGGAACTTGTCGCCCTTGCCGCTCTGCTCGGCGGCGTCCTTCAGCAGCGAGGACAGGTTGAAGCCGAACTTGCCGAGCACCAGCACCGTGATCAGGGCCGCGCCCGTCATCAGCAGGACGGCCTTGACGATCTGCACCCAGGTGGTGCCCTTCATCCCGCCGAACACCACGTAGATGATCATCAGGACGCCGACCAGCGCGATCGTGGCGCCCTTCGCGAAGTCACCGGTGAAGCCGAACAGCAGCGAGACCAGCGCGCCCGCGCCGACCATCTGCGCCAGCAGGTAGAAGATCGACACGACGATGGTGGAGACGCCGGCGGCGGTCCGGACGGGACGCGGGCTCATCCGGAACGCCAGCACGTCCGCCATCGTGAACCGGCCGGAGTTCCGCAGCAGCTCGGCGACCAGCAGCAGCGCGACGAGCCAGGCGACGAGGAACCCGATGGAGTACAGGAAGCCGTCGTAGCCGTAGAGGGCGATCAGCCCGGCGATGCCGAGGAACGACGCGGCGGACATGTAGTCGCCGCCGATCGCGAGGCCGTTCTGCGCGCCGGTGAACGACCGTCCGCCGGCGTAGAAGTCCGTGGCGTTCTTGGTGTTCCGGCTGGCCCACACGGTGATCGCGAGGGTGGCGGCCACGAACACGATGAACAGGGCGATCGACAGGTTCTCGTTGCTCATCGGGCGTCCTCCGCGGTCTCCGCGGTCCCCGTGGTCTCCGCGGTCCCCGTGGTCTTCGTGGTCTTCGTGGTCTCCACGGTCTTCGCGGTCTCCACGGTCTCGGCGGCCGGCGCGCCCTCGGCGAGGATCTCGGCGCGGAGCTTGTCCGCCATCGGGTCGAGGCGGCGCTCGGCGTGCCGCGAGTACAGGTACGCGATGCCGAACGTCGACACGAACTGGAGCAGCCCGAAGACGAGGGCGACGTTGATGGAGCCGACCAGCTCGGTGCCCATGAACTCGCGCGCCCACCCGGACAGCACGACGTAGAGCAGGTACCAGCTGAGGAACGCGGCGGTCATGGGGAATGCGAATCGGCGGAACCTGCGGCGGAGTTCCTGGAACTCCGCGGTGCCCTGGAACCGTTCGTAGACGGTGCCGGTGGCGCTCTTATCGACGGACACGACCGCCCTCCTCTGTTGTGACGCCAATCACGCGCAACCGTAAAGAGCCAGCTCGGAGGGTACGAGGGGTCGGCGGCGAGGCTGCGGTCAGGTGCCGCTCATCATCGGCGGAACGCTGCACCCGTCGATGAGCGGTCGATCTGGCGCGACGAACGGTCACACCCGGCGGGGCCGCCAGGTGCCCCGGTCGACGTCGAGCGACTCCGGAGTGTGCAGCCGCACCATCATGCGGGCGACGCCCGGCGGCACCCGGCGCTGCGTGCACAGCGACACGAGGATCATGACGGTGAACGCGATCGGGACCGTCCAGGCGGCGGGCTGGGCGAGCAGCGCCCCCGCGAGCCCGGACGGCGGCCCGGCCGCGATCGTCACGACGACGGCGGCGCCGGCGAGCACGCCGCCGGTGACGAGCCCGGCGAGCGCGCCCGGGACGGTCAGCCGCCGCCACCAGACGCCGAGGACGAGCAGCGGGCAGAACGTGGACGCGGCGACGGCGAACGCGAGCCCCACCACGTCCGCGACGGCGAGGGACCGGGCCGCGATCGCCAGCGCCAGCGGCACGACGAGGGCGATCAGCGTCCCCACGCGGAACGAGCGGACGCCGCCGCGCAGGATGTCCTGCGCGAGCACCCCGGCGACGGACACGGTGATGCCGGACGACGTCGACAGGAACGCCGCCACCGCGCCGCCGGTCACCAGCGCGCCGAGGAGGTCGCCGCCGAGCCCGCCGATCAGCCGTCCGGGCAGGGTGAGGACGACGGCGTCGGCGCGCCCCGTCATCAGCAGCTCGGGCGTGTACAGGCGTCCGAGCACCCCGTACAGCGCGGGGAGCAGGTAGAACGCGCCGAGCAGCGACAGCACCAGCACGGTCGTGCGGCGCGCCGCCCGCCCGTCGGGGTTGGTGTAGAAGCGGACGAGGACGTGCGGCAGCCCCATCGTCCCGAGGAACGTGGCGAGGATCAGCGAGTACGTCGCGTACAGGGAGTGGTCGCGCCCGTCGAGCGGCATCGCCCATTCCCGGTCGGTGGTGACGGGGCGCCCGCCGACGTGCGGGACGTCGGCGCCGGCCGGGAAGGTGACGGACGTGTCCTCGTCGATGCGGTGCTGCCCCGGGGCCAGGGTCAGCGGGGCGCCCGCGTAGTGGCGGCCGTCGACGCGGCCGTCCACGACGATCTGGACGGGCGCGGTGACGTTCACCGTGACGGCGACGCCGACCGCGACGGAGGTGCGGTCGGCGAAGCGCGGCGGGGCGTCCGACGACAGGCCGGGCGCGCCGTCGCCCCGCCACGCCAGCAGCAGGAACACCAGCGGGACGGCGAGGGCGGTCAGCTTCATCCAGTACTGGAACGCCTGGACGAGGGTGACGCTGCGCATGCCGCCGCCCAGCACGTTGACGGCGACGACGACCGCGACGAGCACGCCGCCCGTCCACACCGGGACGCCCGCCACCGTCCGCAGCACGAGCCCGGCGCTCTGGAACTGGGGCAGCAGGTAGAGCCAGCTGATCAGCACGACGAGGACGCTGGCGACGCGCCGCACCGCCATGGACTCCAGCCGCGCCTCGGCGAAGTCCGGCAGCGTGTACGCGCCGGAGCGGCGCAGCGGCGCCGAGACCAGGACGAGCAGGACCAGGTATCCGCCCGTCCAGCCGACGGGGAGCCACAGCATGTCGGCGCCGTACGCCAGGATGAGCCCGGCGATGCCGAGGAACGAGGCCGCCGACAGGTACTCGCCGCCGATCGCGGACGCGTTCCGCAGCGGCGTCACCGCCCGGGACGCCACGTAGAAGTCGGACGTCGTGCGGGAGATGCGCACCCCGAGCACGCCGATGAGGACGGTGGCGACGACCACCAGCAGGACGCCCGCCAGCCCGTAGGCGGCGTTCACCGCCGCTCCTCGCCCCGGTCCCCGGGCGGCCGGTCGGCGCGGTCGACGAGGTCGGCGAAGTCGTCCTCGTTGCGCTCGGCCTGCCGGACGTACCACCAGCCGCACACGACGAACCACGGGTAGATCAGCCCGCCGAGCACCACCCACGGCAGCGGCAGGCCGAGCACCTGCTGCTCGCGCACCTCGGGGACGAGCGCGAACAGCAGCGGCAGCCCGATCACCACGACGGCGAGCACCAGGCACAGCCGGGCGGCGAGCCGCAGCTGGGTGCGCAGCAGCGAGCGCATGTACGCCTCGCCGAGCCCGGTCTGCTCGTCGATCTCCCGGGTCACCGGGTAGCGGGGCCGCCGGACGGTCCGGGTCCGCGGCCCGGTGACCAGCGTCCTGCCGGGCGCGACGCCGCGCGGCCGCTCCGCCGGGCTCAGGACGACCTCCTCGCCCGGCGCACCAGCAGGTCGCGCAGCTCGCGCACGTGCCTGCGGGCGACCGGCAGCTCGGCGCCGCCGACGACGATCGTGCAGCGTCCCGAGTCGAGCCGCAGCTCCTCGATCGCCGACAGCGCGACCAGGTGGCTGCGGTGCACCCGGACGAACCCGGCGCCGCTCCACCGCTCGCTCAGCGAGTTCAGCGGGATGCGCACCAGGTGGCTGCCGCCGGAGGTGTGCAGCCGCGCGTAGTCGCCCTGCGCCTCGACGTACAGCACCTCGGCGGGCGTGACGAACCGGGTCACCCCGCCCAGCTCGACGGGCATCGGCTCCGGCTCCGCCGGCGCGGTCCCGGCGCCGGCGTCCGCCCAGCCGGCCTCCTCCGCCGCCTCCGTCACCCGCGTGATCGCGAGGCCGAGCCGCTCCGGCCGCACCGGCTTGAGGAGGTAGTCGGTCGCCTTGATCTCGAACGCGTCGACGGCGTGCCCCTCGTACGCGGTGACGAAGACGATCTGCGGCGCGCGGGCGAACTGGGCGAGGACGCGGCCGAGAACGGTGCCGTCCAGGCCGGGCATCCGGATGTCGAGGAAGACCGCGGCGATGGGGCGCCCGTCGGCGAGGGCCCGGTCGAGTTTGCGCAGCGCTGCGGCGCCGTCCCGGGCCGTGTGGATCTCGCCGATGCGCGGGTCGGCGCTCAGCAGGTGGACGAGGTCGTCCAGCGCGGGCGGCTCGTCGTCCACCGCGAGGACACGCAGGCCCACCCCGCACCGTCCTTTCCCGTACCGTCCGCACATTCCAGTCGCCGGACGGCACGGCAGTCAAGAGGCCGTGACCCCGGGGCGGTACTTCGGCACGCGGACGATCACCTTCGTCCCGGCGCCGGGCCCGGTCTCCACGGCGAGGCCGTACTCGTCGCCGTACACCTGGCGGAGCCGGTCGTCGACGTTGGCGAGCCCGATGCCGGCCTCGTCCGTCCCGCCGCCGGGGGTGCGCCGCTCCCCGGCGAGCAGCCGCCGGACCTCCTCGGGGTCCATGCCGATCCCGTCGTCCTCCACGCTGATCACGCAGTCGGACCCGGCGTCCTCCGCCACGATCGTGATGAGGCCGGGCTCGGACCTGTCCTGGAGCCCGTGCCGGACGGCGTTCTCCACCAGCGGCTGAAGGCACAGGAACGGGACGGCGACCGGGAGCACCTCCGGCGCGATCCGCAGCGTGACCCGCAGCTCCTCGCCGAACCGCGCCCGCTGGAGCAGCAGGTACCGGTCGATCGAGCGCAGCTCCTCGGCGAGCGTCGTGAAGTCCCCGTGCCGCCGGAACGAGTAGCGCGTGAAGCCGGCGAACTCCAGCAGCAGCTCCCGCGCGCGCTCCGGATCGGACCGGACGAACGAGGCGATCGTCGTCAGCGAGTTGTAGATGAAGTGCGGCGAGATCTGCGCCCGCAGCGCCCGCATCTCCGCCTCCATCAGCAGCGCCCGCGAATGGTCGAGCTCGGCGAGCTCCAGCTGGGCGTCCACCCACTGCGCGACCTCCTCGGCCGCGCGGATCAGCCCGGCGGGGACGTCCTCCCCGTACGCGGCGAGCGCTCCGACCACCCGGTCGTCGGTCGCGAGCGGGACGACCACGACCCGCCGGATCGGGCAGTCGAGCCGGTCGCAGAGCACGTCGTGCACCTGGGTGCGCCCGTTCCCGAGCGTGACGCCGGCGTGCGCGAGGCCCTCCGCCGCGTGGTGGTCGTAGGCGCCGTCCCAGGCCAGCAGCCGCTCCCCGTCGGTGATCGCGAGCGCAGGGCAGTCGAGCAGCGCCCGCAGGTGCCGGGCGGCCTTCTGCGCGCCCTGCTCGGTCAGCCCGGCGCGGAACGCGGGCGCTGCCCGGGACGCGGTGTGCAGCATCTCGAACGTCGCCCGCCGCGCGGGCCCGCCGAGATCGCCGCCCCGCCCCTGCCGCCGCCACCACAGCAGCGCCGGAACCCACGTCACCAGGAGCGCCGCGGCGACGGCGACGACCACGTCCATTCCGCAAACCTATGCCGCGTCCGCCGGGGTAAGGGAAGCTGATCACTTTCTTCCCTTTCCCGGTATGGCACAAATGCGACATTCATGGCATCTTGCTCACGCCGACATAGTCGATCCTGGCCGGAGTTCGCGCCCCTCCCCCCAGCTTCACGGCCGAGCCCGGCCGTGAGGAGTGCGCATGCGCCACCGCCGAAGCCTGGCCGCACTGACCACCCTGTTCCTCGCCGTCCCGCTGGCCGCCGCGTTACAGGCCCCGGCCGCCGCGGACGAACTCTCGCTGTCCAACTTCCAGCTCCGCCCGAACGCCTACGGCACCGACCTCCAGGACCGCACCGACGCGCTCCCCCTGGAGGACAAGGGCACCGTCACCGAGATCATGAACGACCTCAACCGGCAGAACGACACGACGCCCGTCGGCGTCGGCTTCAACTGCAACAGCGGCGCCTTCGAGCCGGGGACCTTCGTCGACGTCGAACGGAGCATCTGCTTCAACAGCGGCGACAACGGCACCGACGAGTGGTACCCGCAGGGCGTCACCACGGTCGCCGACATGCAGGGCGACCGGGTGTGGGGCGACGGCTACCAGCCGGTCATCGTCAGCTGGTACGACCACAACGACAACGACGACGGGATGGTCAAGGGCGTCCGCATCAGCTTCATCAACCCCTACACCGGCGCCTACCGGCACGTCCTGCTGGTGTACCCGAAGGCCGACGGCGACTACGACACGATCCGGGTGTCGCAGGACGCGGCCGACGGCGACTACAACAAGGCGCTGCACGGCGGCGGCATCCTCTGGTACGGCAACTACCTGTTCGTCGCCGACACCGCGCGCGGGTTCCGCATGTTCGACATGCGCCGCATCTACGACCTGGGCAATTCCGCGAGCGGCACGACCAGCCAGCCCGAACTGGTCGGGCTCCACGGCGACACCTACTACGGCTACGGCTACCGCTACGTCATGCCGCAGGTCGGCTCCTGGACGCGGACCAGCGCGACCGGCACGGCGTGCAGCTACTCCGACCAGTCGCCGAACTTCTCCTACGTCTCCCTCGACCGCAGCGGCACCGACCACCTCACCGCGGGCGAATGGTGCGACGGCCCCGAGGAGGCCAACGGACGGGTCGCCGCCTGGCCGATCGCGGGCGCGTTCGACGGGAACAGCAACCTGATCATGGACACCGCCTACCGCTGGAACGCCGACGTCGCGCACAAGCTGCCGGACAGCAACATCCAGGGCGCGATGCGCTTCAACGGCCGGTGGTACCTCAGCCGCAGCCACGGCACGGACAACGCCGGAACCCTTTACACGACCGCCCCGGCGACCTCGTCCACCGTCACTCTGCAGATCGCCGACCAGCAGGACCTGGGCATCGGCCCGGAGGACCTGTCGCACTGGCAGGGCGGCTCCGACCCGTCCAGCCCCACGCTCGGCACCATCTGGACCGTCGGAGAGCACCCCCACCTCCGAATGGTGTACTCGGTCCACCCAAAGTGAAGCCCTGAGAAACGCCCGGCCACAACCACCCCGGCCGGGCGTTTCCCCAGATCAGACGCGGTCACCCCAGCCCACACCGGCATGCACAAGCACCCACCCGCCAGACGGCAGGCGGCGGCGCGGCCGGGGTGGGGGCGTCCTTCAGGTGCGCCGCCTGGTTCTAGGGGTCGGAGGGCTCGGGGGGAGCGAGGGCGCCGAGAGCCGCCGCGATCGAGTCGGCGGCCCGTTCGGCGTCGGCGGGCAGCGGCAACCCCGAGGCCGGGCCCGAGCGCCACTCGTAGGCGGTGCCGCCCCAGCCGACGATGTAGGGCCCGGCGTCACGGTAGGTGACGCGGAGCCGGCGCACCCCCGACTCCTCGTCCAGCACGATCGCGGCGGCGACCTGCGGTGCGCGCCGCCGCACCGCCGCGTGCGACTTCTCGGCGGGCCCGAACATGTCTCGCATCAGCGCGGCCCCCGCATCAGCGGTACCACGCCGCCGTACGCGCCGAGTTCGGCCAGGCGGCGGACGAGGCCGTCGTGGGAAGCGGCCTCGATCAGGCGCCACCGTCCGGCTCCGTCCCGGGTCAGCGCCCACCAACTGCCCGTGGCTCTTCCGTACCAGCAGGTCACCCGGTCCAGCCTCACGACAACCCCGGCCCGCGGTGCCCGAAGCTGAGTGAGGGTGTCGGCGGTGCGCGTTTTGTTCGCGGGCGGACGGGCGTCGCGCTTAACATCCTTCATGGGTCCGACCTCCATCGGGCCAAGGCCCCGGAACCACCGGCGTTGGCCCGCCGGCCGGGGCCGTCTTCGTGTCCAGCGACACCTTTCGCACTCCACCCGACCGCAGTCGGCGTTAGCGTGGAAGGCACTGCGTGCTGCCCTCCCGGCGGGCAGTGTCGGGCAGCGGGGCAACCCGGGGCGAAACGGGTGAGGAGATGGCCACCTTCGGCGAGAAGCTCCGTCAGCTCATGGCGGAGCGCGGGATCAGCCAGCGCGGGCTCGCGCGTCTCGTCCCCTGTGATGACGGGTTCCTGTCGCGCGTCGCCAACGACCGCAGACGGCCCTCGCCCGAACTGGCCGCGCGGTTGGACGCATTGCTCGACGCGGGCGGCGAACTCGCCGCGCTGCGTCCTGCGGCGCCGCTGTCGCCGTCCGCGCCCGGGGGCGGGGCCGAGGAGGAGATCGAGGCACTGGAACTGGCGCGCCGCGTCACCGCCAGCGAGGTCGGGGACGACACGCTCGCGGCGCTGGAACTGGCCGTGGACGAGCTGGCGTCCGCGTACGCGCTCACCCCACCCGCCGAGCTGCTGCCCCGGATCCGGCGGCACCTCGGCTACGTGTCAGCGCTCATGGACGTGCGGATGACGCTGGCCGAGCGCCGCCGCCTCACCGTGATCGGCGGCTGGCTGTCGCTGCTGGCCGCGACCTGTGACATCGACCTGGGCGCGGATCTCGTCGCCGCCGCGCGGCTGCGCACCGCCGCGCAGCTCGCCGAGCACGCCGAACACCCCGAGATCCTCGCCTGGGCGCTGGAGACCCGGGCGTGGCAGCGGCTCACGGACGGAGATTGCCGGGCAGCGATCCGGCTGGCGCGAGGAGCGCAGGAGGTCGCGCCCCGCACGTCGTCGGCGTTCATCCAGGCGACCGCGCAGGAGGGCCGCGCGTGGGCGCGGCTCGGCGCCGGCCCGGAGACGCGTGACGCGCTCGCGCGGGTGGATCGTCTCGTCGAGCCTCTCGCGCAGCCCGACAGGCCCGAGCATCACTACCGGTACGACCCGACGAAGCGGGAGGCGTACGCGGCGACCACGCTCGCGTGGGTCGGGGACCCGGCGGCCGAATCGTACGCGCGGGGGGTTCTGGCACGGTTGGAGCGGCCGTCCGGTGGCCCGGCGCGGCCGCGCCGGGCGGCGTCCGCGCGGCTCGACCTGGCGTTCGCGCTGCTCGCGGGCGACCAGCCCGCGCAGGCGGCGCAGAGCGCGCTGGAGGCGGTGGAGAGCGGCCGGCTGGTGCCCTCGCACCACTGGCGCGTGACGCGGGTGATCTCGGCTGCGGACGCGCGAGGGGTGCGCGAGGCGGCCGAACTGCACGAGGCCTACCTTGAGCTGTGCATCCCCGTCGGGGCGGGGCGGTGAGGTCGCGCGCAGTTCGCACCGCGTCTCGGTGCGGGCGGTCGGGTCAGGTTGTCGGGGACCAGTTCGGGTCGCGGCCGAGGAGGGCGGCGATGTTGTCGATCGGGGGGCGGGCCGGGTCCACGGTGAGGGGCGGGCGGTAGACGCCGCCGGGTCCGCTGAGAGGGCTTCCGGGCGCGGTGTTGGCGCGGGCGAGGGGCAGCGCGACGCAGGTCAGCCGGGACGGCACGGCGGGGTCGGTCCGGAGGGCGCGGGCCAGGTCCCAGCGGTGGACCAGCATGTCGACCGCGTGGAAGCCGAGTACCAGCTCGGTCGCGGTCGGGCCTCGCCGCGGCAGGTTCACGAGCCCGCCGGACCGTTCGAGGACGGCGAGGCAGCGGGCGGCGGTGCGGGCGAACGCGTCGCGCGGGTCGCCGGTCGTTTCGAGGGGCGGCAGCGCCGTCCGGGCGATGGCCTCGTGCCGTTCGTTCATGTGGTGGAGCAGATCGGCGACCGTCCACCCGTCGCAGGGTGTCGGGTCCGCCATCGCGGCGTCGGGGATCAGGGCCACGTCGTGGCCGAGCAGCGCGAGTGCGGTGGCGTCCAACATCAGCAGGTCGGTCATGTCAGGGCCCCTTTCTCATTTGGCGAACGATCGTACGCCAAAATAGCGTACACCTGTTCGCTATCGTGGGGGCATGTCTCCTCGTCACTCGACGGCCGAAGCGGCCCGGACGCGCGACCGGATCGTCCAGGCCGCGGTCCTGGACGGTTCCCGGCTGGGCCTGGAGGGCCTGACGGTCGGCACGCTCGCGCAGCGGCTCGGCATGAGCAAGGCGGGCGTCGTCGGCCCCTTCGGGTCGCGCGACCAGCTGCTCAGGGCCGCGCTCGAACAGGCGTGCCGGATCTTCGCCGCGGCGGTCACCGAACCGCTCAAGGACCTGCCGCCCGGCCCGGACCGCCTGGGACGGCTGATCGACGGGTGGGTCGGCTACCTGGCCGACTGCCCGTTCCCGGGCGGCTGCTTCGTCACGGCCGCCTCGTCCGAGCTGGACGGGCGCCCCGGGCCGCTGCGGGAGCGGCTCAGCGAGATCGTCGCGTCCCAGCGCCGGGCGCTGGCCGCGGAGGTCGCCGCCGCCCAGGCCGGGCTGCCGGGCCCGCACCGGCCCGCCGAGGAGGTCGCCACGACCCTGGTCGGCCTGTCCATGGCGGCCAACCAGGAGATCCAGCTTCTGGGCGACCCCTCGGCCCCGGCCCGCGCGCGCGCCGCGATGCGCCACGCCGCCGGGCTGCAACCCTGATCACGGCAGGGTGGCTCAGTGCAGGTCCAGGTCGTCGGCCAGGTTGTCGTAGTGGAGGTCCGCGTCGCCGAAGGACAGCGATGCCGTTGTCGCGTGTTCGGAGAACAGGTGCAGGTCGTGTTCCTGGGTGAAGCCGATGGCGCCGTGCACCTGGTGCCCTAGGGCGCACACCCGTTCGTACGCTTCGCTCACCCATGCCTTGGCCATGGCCACCTCTTGCGCGGCGTCCCGGTTCGCCGACAGGAGCCAGATGGCCTCGTAGGCGATGAACCGGGAGCCGAGCACGTCGATCGCCATGTTCGCGCAGTGGTGCTGGACGGCCTGGAACGACCCGATGGCGCGCCCGAACTGCTCGCGTTCCGTCGCGTACCCGACCGTCATGTCCAGGACGCGTTGTGCAGCGCCCACCATCTCCGCGCAGGTCGCGGCTGCCCCGAACAAGGTGATCGCGTTGACGGCGTCCGGTCCGAGAGCGTCCTCGGCGCGGACGGCGTCCAGGTCGACGTGGCACGGACGGTCCGCGCCGATCGTGCCGAGGGGCTGGAGCGTGACGTCCGAGGCGTCCACCCAGAAGGCGTGCGGCTCACCGTCGAGTCGCGCCGCCACCAGGATGTGCTCGGCCGAGGCCGCGTACGGGACGAACGTCGCCGTCCCGTTGAGGACGAACCCATCGCCGTTCCGGGTGGCGACCGGGCCCTCGTTGGGACGGTCCCAGGGCAGCGGTGCGGCGGTCACCACACGGCCGTCCGCGATGGGGTTCAGCCAACGGTCCTTCTGGGCGGACGTCCCGAAGCGGGCCACCGGCATGCCGCAGGCGGCCGCCGACGCCAGCAGCGGGCTCGGCACCTGCACGTACCCCAGTTGCTCGAACAGCAGGCACACGTCCAGGAAGTCGCCGCCCACGCCGCCGTGCTCCTCGGGGAAGGCGAGGCCCGTCCAGCCGAGTTCGACCATCTCCTTCCACAGCGCGACCGAGTAGCCGGCCGGGTCGCCGTCCATGGCCCGCGCCCCGGCGGTCGCGGCCCGGGACGCCAGGACCTCCCGGGCCGTGGACGCGATCAGCTCCTGGTCCTCGGTCAGGCTCAGGTCCATCGCGGCGGCACCTTGTCGGAGCGGACCCACACGCCGGGCCGTTCCTCCCAGAACAGCTGCACGAGGACGCCGCCGGTGTGCTTCGGATGGACGAACGTGTGCTTCCAGGCCGCGCCGTCCGTGACGCCCTCCTCGTCGTCGAAGGTGGGCGTGCCGTGGTGCTCGCAGGCGGCCATCGCCGCGTCCCAGTCGGACACCTCGAACGTGACGTGGTGGGCGCCGGGCCCGCCCTTGTCGAGGAAGCGCTCGATGAACGAGTCCTCGCCGCGCGGCATGATGACCTCCCAGCAGATGGCCGAGCCGGGGATGTTCAGCACCAGGTCGGCCATGTCGGGGTGCTCGTCGTCGGCCGTCCGCCACACCTGCACGAAGCCCGCCAGGTCGCGGTACCAGCGGGCGAGTTCGTCGCGGTCGTGGAACGCCTGGCAGATGTGGTCGAGCGCCACGACGCCGAGGGACGGCCCGTCCGAGACCGGAGACTCCGCCGAGGCGGCGGACGAGTCGCCGCACATGTCCAGGCTGCCGGGGCCGCGCAGCCGCCACAGGACGCCGGGGCCCTGCTCGGGCGGGCTCAGCGACGCCTCCAGCCAGCGTCCCCGCGCGCCGTCGGTCGCCTTGATGCCGCGCACTTCGAGGTCCGCCTGGACGGCCTCGATGTCGGGCACTTCGGCGCCGACGTGGTGGAGCCCGGGACGTCCGCCGTGCTCGTCCAGCCATGTCTGCAACGACGAGCCGTCACCGGAGGGCGCGACCACCTCCCACGCCTGCCCCCGGCTGCCGGGGATCTCCAGCCGCGCGCCGCGCACGCCTTCGCCCGGGTTGTCCCAGCTCCGGACGCGCCGGAATCCGAACAGCCCCTCCAGCAGCGCGACCTGCGCGTCGAGGTCCGGGGTCACCTGCGCGACGTGATCGATGCGATAGATCTGCACGGGGTCCTCCTAGCTCGGATTCGGCTCGATGCGGTAGATCTGCACGGGTCCTCCTAGCTCGGATGCGGCTCGATCCAGTCGTAGCCGTAGGTGACGAGTTCCTTGACGAGACGCAGGTTGTAGCGGTTCATCGCGGCGATGCGCTCGGCCAGCTCGCCGATCCGCTTGTCGAACTCGTCCGCCGGGTAGACGTCGTTGACCAGGCCGAGCCGCAGCGCGCGGTCGGCGTCGATGCGGGCGCCGGTGAACAGCAGCTCCTTCGCGCGGGCCTTGCCGATGCGCTCCGGGAGCCGTTTCACCCCGCCCCAGCCGGGCGCCGACCCGCCGAACTCGGGCTGGTCGGGGTCGCCGTCCTCGGTCATCTTCGGCCGGTACGGCGGGCGCGCCGACAGCGTGATCTCGACGAGGCCCATCTTGGCGTTGTCGGAGGCGATGATGAAGTCGGCCGCGAGCGCCAGTTCCAGCCCGCCGCCGACCGCGTACCCGTGCACGGCCGCGATCACCGGCACCGAGGTCCGCTCCATCATCGCGAACGTCTTCTCGCCGAGCCGCCCCTGCTCGACGCGTTCGCGCGGGGTCAGCTTCTCCGACCAGGCGAGGTCCATCCCGGCGCAGAACGCGCGCTCGCCGGCGCCGCGCAGCACCACGACGCAGACGTCCTCGTCGTCGTCGACGCGGGTGAAGATGTCGCGCAGCTCCGTCATCGTCGTGGGCGTCAGGGCGTTGAGCTTGTCCGGCCGGTTCAGCGTCAGCCATGCGACCCGCTCCTCGATCCGCAGGTCGACGGTCTCGTAGGCGTTCTCGTCGGGCATGAGGCGCTCTCCTCCTGGTGGTCGGGTGCGGCCGGTGTTCAGCCGCGGGGCAGGTTCAGCCCCCGAGTGGCGATGACGTTGCGCTGGATCTCGGTGGTGCCGCCCAGGAAGGTGGACGCCACCGCGTCGCGGCGCATGTGGGTGAACGCGGCGCCGAGGGGAGCGCCCTCCCGCTCCCAGAGCGCGGCGGACCGGCCGAACGCGCGGGCGCCGGTGCGGGCGAGCCGCTGGTGCAGCTCCGCGCCGAACAGCTGGTTGATGGACGCCTCGAAGTCGGGTTCGTCCCCCGCCGCCTGCCGGGACACGGTGTAGCGGGCCAGGTTGTACAGGACGCGGATCTCCGTCCGGCGGCGGGCGATCTCCTGCCGCAGCGCCGGGGTGGTGCGCGCGAAGCGCCGGCCGTCCGGCGAGCGGAGGTAGGCGACGAGTTCGGCGAGCGCCTGCTCGTACTTGATCGTGGCGCCGATCCCGGCGCGTTCGAAGCCGAGCGCGGACATCGCGACGTACCAGCCGCGGTTCTCCTCGCCGACCCGGTTCGCCGCCGGCACCCGGACGCCCTCGAAGAAGATCTCGCAGAACGGTGCGGCGCCTCTGATGTCCGTGATGGGACGGATGGTGACGCCGGGCGCGTCCGCATCGACGAGCAGGAACGTGATGCCGCGGTGCGGCTTCTCGGCGTCGGGGTCGGTGCGGACCAGCACGAACAGCCAGTCGGCGTACTGGCCGAGGGACGTCCACACCTTCTGGCCGTCCACCACGTAGTCGTCGCCGTCGCGGACGGCCCGCGTGCGCAGCGACGCCAGGTCGGAGCCCGAGCCCGGTTCGGAGAACCCCTGCGCCCAGGCGGCCCGGCCCGCCGCGATCGGCGGCAGGTGCCGGGCCTTCTGCTCCTCGGTGCCGTGCACCAGCAGCGTCGGGCCGAGGAGGAACGCGCCGATGCCGTTCACGACCGGCACCCGCGCCCGCATCATCTCCTCGTGCAGGACGAACTCCTCCAGCGGCGACAGCCCGGCGCCGCCGTACTCCGCGGGCCAGTGCGGCGCGATCCAGCCGCGCTCGGCCAGCGCCGCCGCCCACGCCCGCGCGCCCTCGCGCCGGCCCGGATCGTCCGCGACCCGGTCGACGGGCCAGTTGTAGCCGGCGACGTCCTCGGGTTCGAGGCTCTGCTCCTCGTCCCCCGCCGGACGGTACGACGCGGGGAACCGCTCGGCGACGAAGGCGCGCACCTCCTCGCGGAAGGCGGCCTGCTCCGGCGTGTCGTCCCAGTTCACCGTGCGTCAGCCTCCCGGTCCCAGGTCGCGGCGGTGATGCCGGACTCGCCCTGGGCGCGCAGCCTGTACTTGGCGACCTTGTCGGTCGGGGTGCGCGGCAGGGCGTCCACGAACTCGACGTAGCGCGGGATCATCGAGCGCGGCAGGCGCTCCTCGCAGTACGCGACGAGCTCCTCCGGGTCGAGCCCGGTGTCGGGTTGCACGACGATCGACACCTTGATGTCCTCGTCCTCCAGCTCCGAGGGCACGCCGATCGCGGCGCACTCCAGCACCGCCGGATGCCGGTTGATCTCGGTCTCCAGGTCGAAGGCCGAGATGTTCTCCCCGCGCCGGCGGATGGCGTCCTTCATCCGATCGAGGAAGTAGAAATACCCGTCGTCGTCCTGCCATACCCGGTCCCCGGTGTGGAACCACATGTTCCGGAAGCAGTGGGTCGTCGCCTCCCAGTTCCCGTAGTACCCGGTCGTGAGGACGAACGGCTGCTTCGGCCGCAGCACCAGCTCGCCCGGCTCCCCCGGCCCGAGCACCCGGTCGTGCTCGTCCACGACGGCGACGTGGAACCGCTCCTCGTGCGCCCGCCCGCACGAGCCGACCCGCCACTCCCCGTACGGGCTGCCGGTCGCGATGCCCGCCTCGGTGCTGGTGTAGGTCTCCACCGACCGGACGCCGAACCGCTCCCGCATGGGCTCGTCGAGGTTCGACTTGCCCATGTAGAAGGTCTCGAGGCGGTGGTCGCGGTCCCGCGACGTCGGCGGGCGGTTCAGCAGGATCGGGATCATCGAGAACACGCTCATGCAGACCTGCGCGTCGAAGCGGCGCACGTCGTCCCAGAACCTGGACGCGCTGAACCGCTCGACGAGCGCGATCGAGCCGCCGCCGAGGAGGGCGGACAGCATGCCGTCCCAGAGCGCGGCGGCGTGGAAGAGCGGCAGCGGGCAGTAGATCGTCTTGCCCCACCGGTCGAGGAAGTCGAGCGAGTCGTACGCGCAGGTCAGCGCCAGCGCGTGCGGGACCATGGCGCCCTTGGACGGCCCGGTCGTCCCGGACGTGTACATGATCGCCTGCAGGTCGCCGAAGCCGACCCGCACCTCGACCGCGCCGCCCTCGTCCGGCAGGGCGGTCAGCTCCCGCGCGGGTTTGCCGAGCCGGTCGAGCAGCACCCCGGCCGCGGCGGCGTCGCGCACGAGGACGCCCCTGAGCTTGGGCAGCCGTTCCGCGACGTCGGCGACCCGCTCCGCGTACGGCCCGTCGGTGATCAGCCAGCCGGAGTCGGAGCTGTCCAGGACGTGCCGGAGCAGTTCGCCCTTGTACGCGATGTTGATCGGCACGGCGACCGCGCCCAGCCGCGCCAGCGCGAACACGAGATGGACGAAGTCGGCGCAGTTGGGCAGCATCACGCCCACGTGGTCGCCTCGTCCGACGCCCGCGCCGGACAGGGCGCGCGCGAACCGGTCGGCGGCGGCGTCCACCTCGCCGTAGGTGACCTCGCCGTCGCGGAACTTGAGAAACGTCTGCCTTCGGTGAACCTGCGCCTGCGACCGGAGGACGTCCCCGAGGACGAAGCTCTCCAGCGTCTCCTTGCGCATCCGGACCCTCCGCTTTCGCTGCGTTGGCGTGCGTCGTCGGTGGCTGGGCGGTTGGCTGGTGGGCGGCTGAACGATGGGCGGCTGGCTGGCGGGCGGCTGAACGGTGAGCGGCCCGGCGGTGGGCGGCTGAACGGCGGGCCGCGGAATCGGCCGGGAGCGATCCGCAACCGGACAGCGTCGTAAATAGAGGAACACGAAACCTGATACCCGGCAATAGGGGCGGAACAGGAAGAAGATGGTTTAGAAGTGATTTATTGGGACAGTGGATGCCTGCTGTGACCCGGACCACACCGGTCCGTCCAATGGTTTCGGACAGGCCCGGCATTGTCGGGGAGTGCCAACGAATGTCCCCCAGGATCGGAAGATCTCACCGAACATCCGCCCCCCGCGGCGGGCCTATCGTTCTGCCGTCCCCTGCGGAAGGAACGGGTGCGCCATGGAGAATCCACAGCCCCGCTGGTGCTCGTGCCGGGTCCCGGACGAGATCGGCCGCAGGCAGGTTCTCGGCGGCCTGACCGCGGCGGGCGCCCTCGCCCTGGCGGGCTGGCCCGGCCCGGCCTCCGCCGCGACCCGCGAAGCCCAGGCGCGCGAAGCCCAGGCCCGCGGGGGGTCGGTGACGATCACCGTGATGGGCACGTCCGACATCCACAGCCACGCGCTCGACTGGGACTACTACAAGGACGCCGAATACAGCGACCGGGACGGCAACGTCGTCGGTCTGGCCCGCGTGTCGAGCCTGGTCAACGAGATCCGCGCCTCCCGCGGGCGCGACCGCACCCTGCTCTTCGACGCGGGCGACACCATCCAGGGCACGCCCCTCGGCTTCTACTACGCCACCGTCGAGCCGATCACCGAGACCGGCAGGACGCACCCGATCGCCCGCCAGATGAACGCCATCGGCTACGACGCCGTGGCGCTCGGCAACCACGAGTTCAACTACGGCCTCCCGTTCCTGGACGAGTGGATCGGCCAGATGGACGCCCCGGTGCTGGCCGCCAACGCCGTCCACACGGGGACCCGCCGCCCCGCCTACCGCCCGTACATCATCAAGAGGATGCACGTCCGGGGCCGCCCGCCGATCCGGGTCGGCCTGCTGGGCCTGACGAACCCGGGCATCGCGATCTGGGACCGGGGGAACGTCTCCGGCAGGCTCGACTTCCTCGACCTCGTCGAGACGGCGCGGCGCTGGGTCCCGGTCGTCCGCGCCCGGGGCGCCGATGTGGTGATCGTCAGCGCCCACTCGGGCGACAGCGGCACGTCCTCCTACGGGGACGCCCTCCCGATCGAGAACGCGTCCGCGCTGGTGGCCGAGCAGGTCCCGGGCATCGACGCGATCCTCTTCGGGCACGCGCACCTGGAGATCCCGGAACGCTTCGTCACCAACAAGGCCACCGGCCGGACCGTCGTGATGAGCGAACCCAAGTGCTGGGGCGAGCGCCTCTCGGTCTTCGACCTGACCCTGCGCCACGAGCGGGGACGCTGGAAGGTGACCGGCAGATCCGCGACGACGGTGAACACCAACACCGTCCAGGAGGACCCCGAACTCGTCACCCTGGTGAAGAAGCAGCACGACGCGGTGGTCGCCTACGTGAACAAGGAGGTGGCCACGTCGACCGAGGAGATGTCCGCGGCCGAATCCTGCTGGAAGGACACCGCGATCCTCGACTACATCCACCTCGTCCAGACCGCGAAGGTGAAGGACGCGCTCGCGGGCACCGGGCACGCGTCGCTGCCCGCGGTGTCGATCGCGGCGCCGTTCAGCCGGGCCGCCACCTTCCCCGCCGGAAAGGTGACCATCAAGGACATCGCCGGCCTCTACATCTACGACAACACCCTCCTGGCCAGCGTCCTCACCGGCGCCCAGATCAAGGACTACCTGGAGTACTCCGCGCAGTACTTCAAGCAGACGGCGGCGGACGCCCCCGTGGACCCCGCCTCCTGGACGAATTCCGGCAGCCGTCCCGACTACAACTACGACCAGTTCTCGGGCATCGCCTACGAGGTGGACATAGCCAAGCCGGAAGGCTCCCGCATCGCGAACATGACGCTCGACGGGACGCCGGTCGCGCCCGATCAGCGGTTCGTGGTGGCGGTCAACAACTACCGCCAGTCGGGCGGCGGCGGATTCCCGCACATCACCGCGGCCGAGGTCGTCTACAACGCCCAGGTCGCGATCCGCGAAGCGATCGTCGAGTACGCGTCCGCCGCCGGCACCATCGACCCGGCGGCGTTCCACGCGGCGAACTGGCGCCTGACCCGGGACGGCGCGCCCGTCTTCTGACCGGACCGCCTCCTAGCGGGTCGCGGCCGCGACGAACATCGGCAGCGCCAGGAACAGGCGGTCGGCCTCGGCCCGCGCGTGCTGCTCGGCGATCCAGCCGTCCGCCTGCTCGCGCGTGACGGCTCCGGTGGAGCACGCCTTCTCGGCCATCTCGTCGAGCACGGGCACCATCGTCGGTCCGGTGAACACGCCGGTGCGCACCTCGACCGTCACGTCGCGGAAGCCGGCGTCGAGGAGCAGGCCGCGCTGGCGGCGGACGGAACGCGGCTCGACGACGAGGTCCGCGCGGGCGTGCACGATGGCGCGGGTGAGGGCCGGGTCGCCGGAGTCGACGACGATGGTGTCCCAGTCCTGGCCGACCAGCAGGATCCGCCCGCCGGGCGCCAGCACCCTGCGGGCCTCCGCCAGCGCGCGCTCCGGCTCGGCCAGGATGTGGAACACCTTGTCGGCGCGGTATCCGTCCACGGACGCGTCCGGGAGCGGCAGCTCGTACGCCCCCGCGAGCCGGAAGTCCGCCTCCGGCCACCGGGCCCGCGCGACTCCGATCATCTGCTCGCTGGGGTCGACGCCGACCGCGTCCGCGCCCCGCTCGGCGAGTTCCGCCACGGCCCGTCCGGCGCCGCAGCCCACGTCCACCACGGACGTCCCGGGCCCGGCGCCGAGCAGTTCGTAGGAGCGGGCGCGCAGGTCCGCGACGCCCGGCATGCGGTCGGCCGCGTCGAGCAGCGCGATGAGGGTCTCCGTCGCCTGGCGCGTCCGGTCCGCCGGGTCCGGCCGGTTCGTTTCCTTGGTCATGAGCGCCAGGATGCGACTTAATGTCGACATGAAGTCAAGCGAGATGAGCATCGGGGCCCTCGCCGGACGCTTCGGCCTGGCCGCGCACGTCCTGCGGCACTGGGAGTCGCTGGGCCTCCTCAGCCCCGCCCGCGACGCCGCCGGACGCCGCCGCTACACCGCCGCCGACCTCACCCGCGTCGCGGTCATCCTGCGCGCCAAGGAGGCGGGGCTCTCCCTCCGGACCATCGGCTACCTCGCACCCGGCACCGATCCCGCGCGGCGGCGGGACGTCCTCCGCGACGAGGCCGACGCGCTCCGCCGCCGCATCGCCGCGGCGGAGGCGTCCCTCGACCTCATCGAGGGCGCCCTCGGCTGCGACCACGACGACATCACCCGGTGCCCGAACTTCAGGCGGCTGGTGGCGGAGCGCGTCGCCGCGGGCGCGGACGCTCCCGCCGCGGGCGCGGACGGTCCGGCCGCGGGCGCGGACGCGCCGGAGCGGCGGCGGGCCGGGCGGCCGCGTGGTCAAGGAGGCCCCCGGCGACAGGCTCCTTGACCACGCGGACGGGCCCGCCGGGTCAGGAGTGCGCGAGCAGCGGCGCGGCGTCCCCGCTGTCCTCGGCGGCGGACTGCTCCTCGGGCCGCGCGGCGTTCATCAGGGCGGCGACGATCAGCGCGCCGACCGTGAGGATCCCCGCGGCCCAGGCGCTGGCCGTCCCGAAACCCTCCACGAGCGCCTGCTTGGCGATGGCGGGGCTCCCGCCGTGCGAGGCCAGGTAGTCCACGGTCGCGCTGGTGGCGATGGTGTTGAGCAGCGCGAGGCCGATCGAGCTGCCGACCTGCTGCGCGGCGTTGACGCTCGCCGAGGCGACCCCCGAGTCGCCCGGGTCGACGCCGTGGGTGGCGTAGTTGATGGCCACCGGCATGATCATGCCCGCGCCGAGACCGAACAGCAGCCCGGTGACCAGCACGCCCCCGGCGTAGCCGGTGCCGGGGTCGAGGGTCGTCATCCACAGCAGGCCCGCCGCGCTGATGAGCATGCCGGGGACGATCAGCGTCCGCGGCGGGACCCTCGGCATCAGCCGGGCGGTGAGCCCGGCCGCCGACACCAGGACCATCATGACCATCGGGAGGAACGCGACGCCGGTCCTGATCGGCGAGTACCCCTTCGCGACCTGCATGTAGTAGGTCATGAACAGGAACGCGCCGAACATGCCGAGCCCCGTCAGCCCCACGGAGAGGTAGGCGGCGCCGCGGGTGCGGTGGGCGAGGACGCGCAGCGGCAGCAGCGGCTGCGGCACCCGGCTCTCGACGAGGACGAACGCGGCGAGCAGCACGACGCCGGCGGCGAGCAGGCCGACGACCGTCGCCGAGCGCCAGCCGTCCGCCTCGGCGCGGCCGGTGGCGTACACGACCGCGACCAGCCCGGCGGAGACCAGCAGCACGCCGGGGATGTCGAGCCGGGCCCGGCCCTCGCGCCGCGACTCGGTCAGCATCACGTATCCGCCGACCACCGCGATCACGGCGATCGGGATGTTGACGTACAGGCACCAGCGCCAGTCCAGGTAGTCGGTCAGCGCGCCGCCGGCCAGCAGCCCGACCGCGCCGCCCGCGGCGGAGATGGCGCCCCAGATCCCGAACGCCTTGGCGCGGTCCTTCGGCAGGGTGAACATCACCGTGAGCAGCGACAGCGCGGACGGTCCGAGCAGCGCGCCGAACGCGCCCTGCAGCGCGCGGGCGACCAGCAGCGTCTCGAAGCCGGACGCCGCGCCGCCCAGCGCGGACGCGGCGGTGAAGCCGAGCAGCGCGATCAGGAACGTCCGCTTGCGGCCGGTGTAGTCGGCGATGCGGCCGCCGAGCAGCAGCAGGCCGCCGAACGCCAGCGTGTACGCGGTGATGATCCACTGCCGGTCGCCGTCGGAGATGCCGAGATCCCGCTGGAGCGACGGCAGCGCGATGTTCACGACCGTGCCGTCCAGCACGATCATGAGTTGGGCCAGCCCGATGAAGAACAGCGCGGCCCAGCGGCGCGAAGCGACCGCCGGGGCCTCCTTTGTTGCCATGACCTCGTCCTCATTCAGTGGGGTGCGTGCCGCGCGGACCGTCCGGGCGGCGTCCCTGACGAACACGAGATGCCGGGGACCGCCGACCTGTGACGGTGATGTACGCCACCCGTCCCGGATGTCACATAACGCGCGGCGGCGGCGTCCTGTGCATGCACGCGGAATCGTCGAGACCGAACGGGCAGGACCCATGAGCGCGCACACCGACCAGGCGACCGGGGCGGCCGAGCCGTCCGTCCGAGACCACCGCGTGGACCCCGCGACCGAGGTGTTCGTCACCCACCGCAACCTGCTCTTCACCGTCGCCTACGAGATGCTCGGATCGGCCGCGGACGCCGAGGACGTCCTCCAGGAGACCTGGCTGCGGTGGGCGGGCGTCGACCTGGACACCGTCCGGGACCGGCGCGCGTACCTGGTGCGCATCGCCACCCGCCAGGCGCTGACGCGGCTGCGCACGCTCGGCCGCCGCCGGGAGTCCTACGTCGGCCCCTGGCTGCCCGAGCCGCTGCTGACCACGCCGGACGTGGCGGAGGACGTCGAGCTGGCCGACAACGTCTCGATGGCGATGATGCTGGTGCTGGAGACGCTGACGCCGACCGAGCGGGCGGTGTTCGTGCTGCGCGAGGTGTTCGACCTGCCGTACGGCGAGATCGCCGAGGCGGTCGGCAAGACGCCGGCCGCGGTCCGGCAGATCGCCCACCGGGCGCGCTCGCACGTCGCCGCGCGCCGCCCCCGCGACGTGGTGTCCCCGGGCGAGACACGGGCCGCGCTCCACGCCTTCCAGCGGGCGGTCGAGACCGGCGACCTGCAGAACCTCCTGGACATCCTCGCGCCGGACGTCGTGGTCCTGTCCGACGGCGGCGGGCTCAAGCGCGCCGTGCCGCGCCCCATCGTGGGGGCGGGCAAGGTGGGCCGCCTGCTGAGCTTCGGCCTGCGCAGGTTCGGCGCCGGGATCACGGTCGAACCCGTCCAGGTCAACGGCGGCCCGGGGCTCATCCTGCGTCTCCACGGAGAGGTCGAGGGCGTCGTCGCGGTGCGGGTCGAGGACGGCCTCATCACCGGCCTCTACCTGGTCCGCAACCCCGAGAAGCTGTCCCGCGTGGGCCGGGAGACCGCGCTGACGCGCTAGGCCGCCCGCGAAGCACGCGGGCGCGGCTCAGGTGCGGTGGCGGCCCCGGACGAAGTAGTCGACCACCAGGGCGATCGCGCCGAGGCCGGTGACGGCGTTGGCGACGACCGACTGCCACGTGTCGGGGAGGGCGACGCTCACCAGCACGTTGATCGCGACGAGGAGGGCGACGACGGTCCAGCGGGTGCGGTTCGACATGGGAACGCCTTTCAGTGGAGGGACGGGGAGGTGCGGCGGCGCAGCATCGCCCGCGCCGGGAGGAGGATCGCGGCGGCGCCGGAACCGGCGACGCCGAGGAGGACGGCCGCGGCCGTGACCGGGGAGACCGCGGGCAGCGGGACCCCGGTGACGGCCATGGCGAAGGCCATGAGCGTCACGGCCGCGATGGCGGCGCCGACCGCGGCGCCGGTGCCGAGGACGATGGCGGCCTCCAGCCGCAGCATCCGCAGCACCTGGCGGCGGGTCGCCCCGACCAGGCGCAGCAGCCCGAACTCGCGGCGGCGCGCCGCCGTGGCCAGGGCGAGCGTGGTGACGAGGCCGATCGCGACGAACCCGCCGATGGCGGCGACGACGACCAGGTTGAAGAAGCCCTGGAGCCGGATCTCCTCGGACAGGGCCTCGGCGTAGGCGTCGCGGTCGATCGCCCGGACGCCCGCGTAGGCGGACGTGGCGGCGCTCAGGTCGGCCGTGCCGCGCACGAGGACGTGGTCGTCCAGTCCGGTGGCGGTGTGGGCGGCGACGAGGTCGTGCGGGAGCAGGACGTCCCCGAACCCGAGGCCGCGCTCGTAGACGGCGACGACGCGGGCGTCGATCCGGGCGCCGTCGCCCATCCACAGCGGCGCGGTGGAGCCGACGCGCAGGCCGCCCGCCACGTCGCGGCTGAGCGCGACGGCGGTGCCGCGCAGGTCGCGGAGCCGCCCCGACTCCACCTTCGGGTCCATCGTGGCCCCGGCGTCGGCGCCGACGCCGCGCGCGGGCAGTGAGGTGAGCTCCTCGTCGCCCATCTCCTTGACCTTCATGACCACGGTGGTGCGGTTGACGGGGGTCGCGGCGGCGACGCCGGGGACGCGGCGGACGGCCTCGGCGGCGCCCGGCGGGAGGCCCGGCCCGGCCGACACCACGACCTGGTCGGCGCGGCTCCCCGCCGCCGCCTGCCCGGCCGTCGCGTGGACGATGGTGGTCTGCGCGAACAGCTGGGTGCCGGCGAACGCGACGGCCAGCGCGACCGGGGTGAGGACGGAGCCGGCGCGCAGCGCGGCGGCGGCGCTGCCGTGCCGGGCGAGGCGTCCGGTGACCGGGGCGACGGCCTGGGCGGCGCCGCCCAGCAGCCGGGCGCCGTGCCGGGCGAGCAGCGGCCCGAGGAACGCGGTGGCGACGATCAGCGACATGACCAGCCCGCCGACCGCGGCGACCGCCGCCGAGCCGGAGGTGGCGCCGGAGAAGCCCAGCGCGCCCAGTCCGGCGATCAGGAAGACGACGCCGGCGCAGACCCGCCAACCGGGCAGGTCGGCGGGCTCGACGGCCGCCTCGCCCAGCGCCTCGACGGGCCGGATCCGGGTGACCCGCAGCGACGCGATCAGTGCCGTCACCACCGCCGCGAGCAAGGTGATGGCGACCGCGGCCAGGGCGGGCAGCGGGCTGAGCGACGGCCCGAACCCGTCCGGCAGGACGTCCTCGCGCCGCATCACGGTGAGCATCGCCGCGCCGAGCCCGACCGACAGGGCCCCGCCGATCAGCGCGGCGGGCACCCCGGCCCGCAGCGTCTCCCGGACGAGCCGCCCCCGCACCTGCCACGGGGTCGCGCCGATCGCGCGGAGCAGCGCGAACTCGCGGGCCCGCTCCCGCACCGACAGGACGATCAGCCCGCCGACGACGACGAGCATGGTCAGCACGGCGAGGCCGCCGAACGACGCGCCCATCTCCAGGATGTCGGGACGCGCGGCGGCCACGGCCGGGGACTCGATGTCCCCGCGCGCCTTCCCGGTGGACACGGTGAGGCCCGGCGCGGCCTCGCGGAGGTCGCCCGCGTCGGCGTCCCCGAGGACGGCGAGGGCGTCGGCCCGGCCGGGATGCCCGGAGAGGGCCGCCGCCGTCGCCGGGGTGAAGAACGCCGCGCCGGGGCCGTCGTCCACGAGGCCGGAGACCCGGTAGGTACGCGGTGTCCCGTTCGTCTGCGCCTGGACGGTCGTGCCCGGCGCGGCACGGGCGGAGCGGCTCAGCACGACCTCGTCCGCGGCCTGCGGGGCGCGTCCGGCGCTCAATTCGTAGGGGCGGAGGGCCGCCGCGTCCCAGCCGTGGCCGGTCACCGTCCGGCCCGAGGCCAGCAGGACGGGGAACGACACGTCCGCGACGACGGCCCGGACGCCGGGCACGGCCCGCAGCCGGTCCGCCGCGCCGACCGCGACCCGGGACGGCTCGGTCACCGGCCGGGACGCCTCCGCCGGCGGGTCGCCGAGCTTCTTCACCGTGGCGGTGACGGTGCGCGGGCCGGTCACGACGGCCGCGGCGGCGCCGTACCGCTCGACCGGGCCGTGCGCCCGCCACGCCGACTCGACCAGCACCCCGCACACCCCGATCAGCGCGGCGGCGAACAGCAGCGCAGCGAAGATCCCGGCGAACGCCCCCCGGCTCCTCACAGCGACTCCCAGCGGCGCGCGACGGCGGCGGCGGACGGGTCGGTGACCTCGTCGACGATCCGGCCGCGGTCGAGGAACAGCACCGAGTCGGCCCACGCGGCCGCCATCGGGTCGTGCGTGACCAGCACCAGCGTCTGGCCGGTCCGGTCGACCGCCTCGCGCAGCAGCCGCAGCACCTCGCGGCCGGTGCGCGGGTCGAGCGCGCCGGTCGGCTCGTCGGCGAACACGACCTCCGGACGGGTGATCAGCGCGCGGGCGATCGCGGCGCGCTGCTGCTGCCCGCCCGACAGCTCGGACGGCCGGTGCGCCAGCCGGTCGGCGAGCCCGACGCGCCCGACGACCTCGCGCAGCCAGCCGGGGTCGGCGGCGGCGCCCGCGAGCCGGAGCGGCAGCGTGACGTTCTGCTCGACGTCCATCGACGGGATCAGGTTGAACGACTGGAACACGAACCCGATCCGCTCCCGGCGCATCCTGGTCCGCTTGGTCTCGCTGAGCCGGCCGATGTCCTCGCCGCCGATCCGGACCGTCCCCTCGGTGGGCCGGTCGAGCCCCGACGCGCAGTGCAGGAACGTGCTCTTCCCCGAACCCGACGGGCCCATCAGGGCGGTGAACCCGCCGCGCGGGAACGTCCAGGTGACCCCGTCCAGCGCCCGGACGGGGCCGTACGTCTTGGCGACCGCCTCCAGTCCCACGGCGTCCGCGGTGGCCTCCGCCGTCATCGTCGTCATGATCCCCTCCGCCTGGAAAACCCCGTTCACCTGGACGAATCTAGGTTCGCGAGGGGGTCCGGCACATGGGCCCGCCCTCCCGAATCGGGGGTGTAGCGGGCTACACCACCCGGGCGAACGAATTGCTTCCCCGGATCACTGAGAAGCGACTATCTGGGCAAGAGTCCTGATCATGAGCAGCTCCAAGGGCGAGGGCGAAGCCGAGGATTCCTTCCCGGGCACCGGGCCGGCGCCCTCCGGCGGCCACGGACGCGCGCGCACCGACTGGATCGTCTACGGCGTCACCGCCGTCCTGTCGGTGGCGTTCGTGATCTGGGGCGGGGCGTCGACCGGCAGCCTCAGCTCCGCCGCGCAGGCGGCGCTGGACTGGCTCCTGAAGAACGTCGGCTGGCTGTTCGTCCTCGCCGCGACCGGGTTCGTGGTGTTCTCGCTGTGGCTGGCCCTCAGCAAGTACGGGCGGATCCCGCTCGGCCAGGAGGGCGACGAGCCGGAGTTCCACACCGTCTCGTGGATCGCCATGATGTTCAGCGCGGGCATGGGCATCGGGCTGATGTTCTTCGGCGCCGCCGAACCCCTCACGCACTACGTGATGCCGCCCCCGGCCACCGACGCCCCGCACAGCGAGCCGGCGATCGAGACGGCCATGGCCACCACGATGTTCCACTGGACGCTGCACCCGTGGTCGATCTACGCCGTCCTCGGCCTCGCGATCGGGTACGGGCACTACCGGCGGGGCCGCGACCAGCTGATCAGCTCGGCGTTCGCGCCGCTGCTCGGCCACCGGCGCAGCACCGGCCCGCTGAGCAAGCTCATCGACATCCTGGCGCTGTTCGCGACGCTGTTCGGCTCGGCGGCCTCGCTCGGCATCGGCGCGCTGCAGATCCGCACCGGGATGCAGGAGGCCGGCTGGATCCACGGCCTCGGCACCACCGTCCTCGTGCTGATCATCGTGGTGCTGACGATCTGCTTCGTCCTGTCGGCCGTGTCCGGCATCGCGCGCGGCATCCAGTGGCTGTCCAACATCAACATGGTGCTGGCGGCCGTCCTCGCCGTGTTCGTGTTCGTGGTCGGGCCGACCGTGTTCATCCTGGAGCTGGTGCCCACCTCGATCGGCGTCTACATCCAGGACTTCGGCGAGATGGCGTCCCGCTCCGGCGCGACGGGCGGCAAGGCGATGGAGACGTTCCTCGCCAACTGGACGATCTTCTACTGGGCGTGGTGGATCTCCTGGGCCCCGTTCGTCGGCATGTTCCTGGCCCGGATCAGCCGCGGCCGCACCATCCGCCAGTTCGTCGCGGGCGTCATCCTCGTGCCGAGCGCGGTCAGCCTGGTCTGGTTCGCGATCTTCGGCGGGACGGCGATCCACCAGCAGCGCGACGGCCTGAACCCTTACGGGAACGGCTCGGAGGAGCAGATCACCTTCAACGTCCTCGGCCACCTGCCGTGGGAGGCCGTCACCGGCGTCATCGTGATGGTGCTGGTCGCGATCTTCTTCGTGTCCGGCGCGGACGCGGCGTCGATCGTCATGGGCACGCTGTCGCAGCGCGGCTCGACCAGCCCCGCCCGCTGGATCGTGATCTTCTGGGGCGCGCTGACCGGCGGCGTCGCCGCGATCATGCTGGTGATCGGCGGCGACGAGGCGCTCAACGGCATCCAGAACGTCACGTTCATCGGCGCGCTGCCGTTCGCGATCGTCCTGATCCTGCTGTGCTTCTCCCTGGCCAAGGACGTCCGCGACGACCCCATGATGCGCCGCCAGAACAAGGGCGCCGAAGTCCTGGAGGACGCCGTCGTCGCCGGCGTCGCACGCCACCGGGGCGAATTCGAACTGCAGATCCGCCCCTCCGCCGACAAGCCCGGCCCCGGCCTCACCGACCCCCCTGGACGATCTCGTCCAACCGACTGACCACCGCCGCCAACAACACCGCCAACTGCGCGGTCGCCACCGCGGGCTCGGCGGACGCCCCGCGCGCGGGCGAGGGCGGCACCCACACCCAGCCCCGGTCATGGGTCTCCTTCACCTTGACCGGCACGCAGGCGAACGCGGACGGCTCGACCACTCCGACGCTGTAGGCGACGACTTCCTCGAAGAGGTGGTGCGACACGATGAGCGCGAAATCGCCGGCGGCCTCGGCGAGCCGGTACTTCAGCGGCGCCGCGTCCAGCAGCCGGAAGAGGTGGTTGAGCGCCACCCCCGTGGCGCCGTGCTCGTCGAGGTGCAGGTATCCGGCGTGGACCGCCACCCTCAGCTGTATCCGCGCCTCCCCGCCGGCCAGCTTGTTGTGCCGCCGCACGCCCCCCAGCAACCGCACCACGAGCGGCTCCAGCAGGACGTCGATGCCGGCGCCGGGCTCGGCGATGACGAACAGGCCGTCGCCGCGGTCCTCGTGATGGCAGGAGTCCCAGCTGAGCCCTGCCGCCCGGCACGACTCCCGCACGATCTGGTGGATGGACGACCGCAGGTACCGCTGGACGTCCGGGTCGCGGCGCGAGCCGAACGACGCGATGTCCACGGCGAACATCCCCCGGTGCAGCGTCCGTGTCTCCGGTATGGGAATTCTGAGCCACCTGCCTCATGACGGGGCGGGTCGGCTCCGCCCCAGGTGGACGCCTGAACGGCTATCCGACGATGGAGATCTGCCCCGTGGCCATGGGCCGCTCGGGGACGTCTCCGATGTCGTAGGACGGCCGGTTGCGATCCGCCGCGTACGCGGTGACGGTCAGGCGGATCGGCGTGGAGTCGCCGGAATAGGCGACCCGGTACACCACCACGACGGGGATACCGGGCCCGATCTTGAAGAACCTCTTCTCCTCGGGCGTCGGCATGCGAGCGACGATCTCGTCCCGGTACCCGGTCTGCTCGTGCCCCAGCTCGGCGAGCACCCGGATCGTCCCCCGCGGGATCTTCTCCTTGCTCTCGATCTCGGTCCCCCGCACGAGGTCCATCGAGTAGTACGACTTCTGCAGCGAGTACGGCGTGTCGTCGATGAACCGCTGCGAGCCGCGCACGACGACCTGGGTGTCCTCGTCGACCTCCAGCCAACCGGCGATCTCCCGGTCCGGATACTCGATCCGCGTCTCGAAGCCGCGAACGCTCGGCTTGCGCCCCGCCGCGCGGACGCCGGCGCTGTAGGAGTCCAGGGACGAACTGGTGCCGTCCCCGCCCTCCTCCCGGGAAAGGATCACAAAGAACGGGATCGGCCCTTTCGCGACGAACGTTCCGCGCCCCGGCTGAATCTGGATCAGGCCCTCGTGCACGAGATTGGTCACGGCGATCCTGATCGTGTTTCTGGACGCGCCGAAAATTCGCTCCAGTTCAGGCTCCGTGGGCAGCCGCTCCCCTGCCGCGAACCCGCCCGACTTGATCTTCTCCCGAATCTCGTCGGCGATCTCCTTGTGCAGCGCATTGGCCATCGGAAATCCTTTCCAGCCCGGCTACGCCCATTGTCACCGCCAATGCCCGCGACGGCGCTCCCCGGCAAGACATAGGTACCTCACCTACCAGTCGACCCGGGCAACCCCCACCGGACAGGCGGCCGTGAACTCCGCCTGCATCACCGGCGTTGCGGTGGCGCACCGGAACGCATGGCGCGCCCCCAGTTGCGGATGCGGCGGATATGACTATTCGGACGAGCCTCAAATACGAGAACTTCGGGACCCGCTGACGACGGACACCGGGAGATGAAAAGCTCTGGCTCCCTCTTACTCGCACCGGCGGACCCTGGAACATGAGACCCACATACTGGTCATTCACCATCAAAGATCGGGCAAGGAGATCGGCGCCCAGGCCCGTATTCCGCATGACTCCTGCTCGGTACCGCCGGCACGGGTATGGACCGCCGCATACCTACCGGACGGCCTTCGAGGGGGAACGGTGACCTTTGCCAACCAGGCTGGCATCCAGCACGAGGCGATCGGCGAAATCGGCGACGAGGCCTTTATTGTGGAAGGCCGGAAACTCGCCGTGTTCACGTCCGCTCGGCTGGACGGGCGGCAGCCGAGGCTGACCGAAGCGGTCATCGTCGTGCACGGCGCGCTGCGGAACGCCGGGGACTACTTCCGCTCGATCAAGAAGGCGCCGCACCGGCTGGTCGTCGCGCCCCAGTTCCTCACCGAGGACGACGTGCGCGGCGCCGAGGACCGCGCCGGATATCTGCACTGGGGCACCGAAGACTGGAAGGGCGGCCTCGGCGAGGTCAGCTCGTTCACGGTCATGGACGAACTGCTGCGCGGGCTGAAGGCGTTCCCCGGCCTCCGGCGGGTGACCCTCGTCGGCAACTCGGCCGGCGGCCAGTTCGTCAACCGCTACGCGGCCGTCGGCCGGGGCCCCGACGAGCTCGCGGTGCCCGTAAGGTTCGTCGTCGCCAATCCGTCCACCTATCTGTACTTCGACACCGACAGGCGCACGGGCGACTCCTTCGTCCCCCACGACGCGGCAGAGGTCGATCAGTGGCGGTACGGCTTCAGCGGCGTCCTGCCCGACTACCTCGGTGCGGCGAGGTCGGGAGACGACCACTTCGAGCGCTACGCCGGCCGCGACGTCGTCTACCTGCTGGGCGCGCAGGACGCGGACCGCGGCGCGGCGCTGCTGGAGATCCATCCGGCCGCCGAGGCGCAGGGCCGCACCCGTGTCGAACGCGGCGAGATCTACCACGCCTACCTTCGCCACAAGGCGGGGCGCGACGTCCACAGGCTGGTGCGCGTACCCGGTGTCGGCCACGACGCCGCGGAGATGTTCGGCTCCCGGCAAGGGCGCGCGTGCATCTACGGGCCGCGGCGCTGGATCCGGCGCCGGTGAGGTCCGGGGTCAGACGACGGGGCGGCCGGATTTGATGCGGCGGCGGAAGTCGTGCAGGTAGAGGTTGAAGGGGAACTCGCGGGCGGGGCGGGGCATGAGGCGGTTGGTCCGGGCGAGGGCGCGCATGACGCGGTCGAAGCGGCGCTGGTCGCGGGGCGTCCAGTCGTAGCCGAGCTCGTCGCGGAAGGGCTGCGGCAGGAAGCCGAGGGTCAGGAAGGTGTGGGTGCGGCCCAGGGCGAGGCGCACCGGGGCGTGCAGGAAGCGCAGTTCGACCAGGTCGCGCAGGTACCCGCGGGTGAGGTCGTCCATCTGGATCTTCTTCAGGCCGTCCTGCCAGTACGCCTCGAAGGCGGCGCGGTCGGCGGGCCACAGTTCCGGCTTCATCTGCAGGGTGGTGCCGAAACGGGCGCCGTAGCGGTACATCACCTCGGCCTCGGCGGGGGTCGGGTTCCCGTAGAGGACGTCGTAGATCATCTCGACGCCGACGTAGAGGCAGGCGGCGACCCAGAGCTGGAGTTCGGGGTCGAAGGCGTTGTACGGGACGGGCTCCTTGGCGCGGACCTGGCGGTGGGCGCGGTTGACCTCCTGGCGCATCGCCTTGCGCTCGTCCTCGGTGCCGAGCATCGCGACGGCGATGTAGCTGAGCGTGGTGCGGGCCCGCTTGACGGGATGCTTGTCGACCCGGCCGCTGTCGACGGTGCTCTTCGCGACGCCGTGTCCGACGGGGAGGCGGGCGAGCTGCATGACGACGTTCGCGGCGGCGGCGGCGAGAGCGATGCCGCTGATCGAGTCGAGGACGACTTTCGGGGGCGTCTCCTCCGCGGTCATGGTCATCCCGGCCTCACTTCCTGAGACATAGAGGCGATTTCCGTCTCACTGTGCCAGTGTAAGTGTGCGCTTGCAAGGGCGCCCGGGAGTGGGCGCCCTCACAACCGTCAGGCGTAGGGGTCCTCCCTGGCGAGGACGCGGGCCGCGAACTCCTTCAGCGTGTCGAGAGTGCGCAGGTAGGGCATCGGGCCGTAGGACACGCGGGCGACCCCGGCGGCGGCCAGGTCGGCGAGCGGCGCCCCCGGGAAGTTGTTCGCGTTGACCGGCCCCGGCAGCCCCTTGACCAGCGCGGGGACGGCGTCCATCGGCGCGGTGATCGGGTAGACGCAGTCGGCGCCGGCCGCGAGGTACAGGCGCCCGCGCTCGATCGCGGCCTCCACCGGGTCGGGCACCCCGGCGACGAACGTGTCGACCCGGGCGTTGATCACCAGGGCGTCGCCGGCGGCGTCCCGGACGGCGGCGAGGTATCCGGCCTGCACCTCCGGCACGGCCAGCTCGCCCGCGTAGGTGTCCTCCAGGTTGCAGCCCGCGGCGCCGATGGCGAGCAGCCGCTCGACCAGTTCGGCGGGCCGCAGCCCGTATCCGGCCTCGGCGTCCACGGTGACGGGGACGGTCGCGGCACGGATCACCCGTCCGGCGGCGGCGAGCATCTCCTCCACCGGCGCGCCCTCGTGGTCGGGGTAGCCGAGCATGGCGGACACCGCGGCGCTGGCGGTGGCGAGCGCCGGGAACCCCGCCTCCTGGACGATCGCGGCGCTTCCGGCGTCCCAGACGTTCGGCAGCAGCAGCGGATCACCGGGCCGGTGCAGCTCCCGCAGCAGTGCGGCTTTTTCGGTCATGGCAGTCTCCTTCCCTCGCGGAGGTGGACTCAGACGACCCGCCGGATTGTGACATCGGCGGCGGGAGCGGCACTGGGTTAGCGTCAGAGCGATCATTGACCCGCGATGAGGGAGTCCCCATGCTGCCATGGTCCGCCGAGCTCGCCGGGCGTCTGGAAGAGCACATCGTCGGCAGCGAGCTGCTGCGCGGCAACCCGCTGAAGGACCCGCACGAGCGGCCCGTCCTCGTGTACCTCCCGCCAGGCTACGACGACGAGCCGGAGCGCCGCTATCCCAGCGTGTACGTGATCACCGGGTTCACCGGGCACGTCGGGATCTGGCGCAACCGGATGCCCTACCGGCAGCCGTTCCCCGAGACGGCGGACGCGGTGTTCGCGTCCGGCGAGGCCCCGCCCGCGATCGTCGTGTTCGTGGACGCCTGGACCGCGCACGGCGGCAGCCAGTTCGTCGACTCGCCCGGCACCGGCCGCTACCACTCCTACATCTGCGACGAGATCGTCCCCTGGGTGGACGCCCGGTACCGGACGCTGGACGCGCCCGGCCACCGCGCGATCAGCGGCAAGTCCAGCGGCGGCTACGGCGCGATGATCACGCCGATGCTCCGCCCCGACCTGTTCGGCGCGCTCGCGACGCACGCCGGCGACGCGCTGTTCGAGTACTGCTACCTGCCCGAGTTCCCGAAGTGCGTCCGGCACCTGCGCAAGTACGAGGGCGACATCTGGCGCTGGTGGAGCGACTTCACCTCGCGCACGGCGTTCACCAAGCCCGAGGACATGGAGCTGCTCAACATCCTCGGCATGGCGCTCTGCTACTCCGCGCGCGAGGACGGCGCGCCGGACCTGCCGTTCGACCCGGTCACCGGGGTGATCAGGCAGGACGTGTGGGAGCGCTGGCTGACGTTCGACCCGGTCCGGATGGTGCCGGGGCACGCGGAGGCGATGCGGTCGCAGCGGGCGATCTGGATCGACGGCGGGACGCGCGACGAGTGGTTCCTGGACGTCGGCGCGCAGGCGTTCCACCAGGCCCTCCTGGACGCCGGCGTCCGGGAGGACGTGATCCGCTTCGAGCTGTTCGACGCCGGCCACGGCGGCATCGACTACCGCTACCCGCTGGCGCTCGCCTGGCTCTGCCGGCGCATCGCGCCGTAGGCGCGGTGTAGCGGCGCGCGCGCGACGAATCCCGACCGTGAACGGGCCGGGCCGGCATGACCGGCCCGGCCCGTTCGCGCTGCCCACGGCGGCTTTATCCGCGATTTCATTCACAGTCGCAGAACAATTGAAAATCCAGTAACAAATGGATTCATTGACACTTTTCACAATTCGGGATGCACTTCGGGGCAGCTCATCCGGATGAGTCCCCCATCCATACCCCCGCCGGGCGGGCGGCGGCCCCGCGGAGCGCTCCCACAAGGACCTCCACGTGTCCCCCCGCACGTCCGGCACGTGGAAGGAGCACCCCCGTGAGACACCAGACCGCGATCGGGGCGACGGTGCTGTCCGTCGGCCTCGCCGTGGCGATGTCCTCCCCCGCCACAGGTGCGACCACTCGCACCGCCCCCGCGGCCCCGGCCAAGCCGGACCCCCGCACCGTCGCCGCCGCCTCGGCCGACCGCCTGGTCGCGGCGAAGCCCGCCGAGTTCAAGAAGGCCCCAGAGGACCGGATCGTCCGGCGCGGCGTCACCTCCGGGCTGCGCGGCCTCCAGCACGTGCAGTACGAGCGCACCTACGACGGACTCCCCGTCTACGGCGGCGACTTCGTCGTCACGACGAACGCCGGCGGCGGCGTGCTCAGCACGTCGGTCGACCAGACGAAGAAGCTGGACGTGTCGACCAAGGCGACGGTCAGCGCGGCGAGCGCCGCGGCGACGTCCCGCGCCCGGGTCGGCAAGGTCGACAGCGCGTCCGCGCCCCGCCTGACGGTGCTGGCGGAGGGCGCCGGACGGCTCGTCTACGAGACCGTCGTCAGCGGCACTCGGCGGAACGCTCCGACGAAGCTGCATGTGCTCGTCGACGCGAAGACCGGCAAGGTCGTCAAGACCTGGGACGAGGTCCGGGACGCGGCCGACGACCAGAGCTACTACCACGGCACGGTCGACCTCAGCACCGCCGCGACGTCCATGACGGACCCGCAGCGGTCCGGTGTCCGGTGCGGCGGCCAGAACGGCTCGACCTACACCGGCACCGACAGCGCATGGGGCAACGGCGGCGGCACCGACCTGGAGACCGCCTGCGTGGACGCCATGTACGCCGTCCAGAAGGAATGGAACATGCTGGGCGACTGGCTCGGTCGCAGCGGCATCAACGGCAGCGGCGGCGGCTTCCCGCTCCGCGTCGGCCTCAACCAGGCGAACGCCTACTGGAACGGCAGCTACACCAGCTTCGGCCACAACCAGGCCGGCACCAAGCAGGCCACGTCCGTGGACGTCGTCGGCCACGAGAACGGCCACGCGGTCTTCACCACCACGCCCGGCGGTGACAGCGGCGGCAGCGGCAACGAGAAGGGCGGCATGAACGAGTCGGCCGGCGACATCTTCGGCGCGCTGACCGAGCACTACATGAACGAGCCGGCGAACCTCGACCCGCCGGACTACCTGGTCGGCGAGGAGGTCGACCTGGTCGGCTCCGGACCGATCCGGAACATGTACGACCCGTCCGCGCTGGGCGACCCGAACTGCTACTCGTCGTCGATCCCGAGCACCGAGGTGCACGCGGCGGCCGGCCCGCAGAACCACTGGTTCTACCTGCTGGCGGAAGGGTCGAACCCGTCCAACGGCAGCCCGGCCAGCCCCACCTGCAACGGCTCGACCGTGACGGGCATCGGGGTCCAGAAGGCCGGCCAGATCTTCATGGGCGGGCTGAACCGCAAGGTCACGAGCTGGAGCCACGCCCGCGCCCGCACCGAGACGATCAACGCGGCGGTGGAGCTGTTCCCCGGCTCGCCCACCGAGTGCAACGCGGTGAAGGCGGCCTGGAGCGCGATCAACGTCCCGGCGCAGAGCGGCGAGGCGTCCTGCGGCACCCAGCAGCAGAACGACTTCTCGCTGTCGCTGAGCCCCGGTTCCGGCCGCGCCCAGTCCGGCGGGACGGCCACGATCACCGTGAGCACGGCCGTCACGGCAGGCAGCGCCCAGCAGGTGTCGCTGTCGGCGACGAGCAGCCCGGCCGGCCCGGCGGTGTCGTTCTCGCCGAGCACGGTCACCGCGGGCCAGTCGTCCACGATGACCGTGAGCGTCCCGGCGGGCACGGCCGACGGGACGTACCGGATCACGGTCGCCGGTGACGGCGCGTCCGTCGACCGCACCGCCGCCTACACGCTCACGGTCGGGACCGGCTCGCCCGGCGGGACGGTCTTCTCCGACGAGTTCGAGAGCGGCCAGGGCTGGACCACCGACCCGGCCGGCTCCGACTCCGCCACCGCGGGCGCGTGGGATCGCGGCGCCCCGCAGCCGACGAGCTGGTCCGGCACGCCCCTGCAGCTCGCCGCCGCCGGCGGCGGCGGCGCGCTGACGACCGGCGCGGCGGCCGGCGCCGACGCGGGCGCCTATGACGTCGACGGCGGTGTCACCAGCGTCCAGTCCCCGGCGATCAGCCTGCCGAGCGGCGCCCTGTCGCTGAGCTTCAGCTGGTACCTCGCCCACCTCGACAACAGCTCCACGGACGACTACCTGCGCGTCCGCGTCGTCGGGCCGAACGGCACGGGCACCGCGCTGAGCCAGAGCGGCGCCATGGCCGCCAAGGCCGGGGCGTGGCAGACGGCGACCTACGACCTGTCCGCCTACGCCGGCCAGTCCGTCCGCATCGTGGTCGAGGCGGCCGACAACGGCACCGGCAGCCTGGTCGAGGCCGGCCTCGACAACATCAAGATCACCCAGTCCTGACCGCCCCCCCGCTCGCGGCCCGTGACGGGGCCCGCTCCCCCGTCACGGGCCGTGCCTTCCCTCCGGAGGAATGATGAGATCCCGCACCATGGCGGTGCTCGGGGCGGCGGCCCTGACGGTGTCCGCCCTCCTGCCCGGCGCGGCCGCCTCGGCGGCGCCCGCGGCGCTCGCCGCGCCCGACATCCCGCTCGCCAACGTCAAGGCGCACCTGTCGCAGTTGCAGAGCATCGCGACCGGCAACGGCGGCAACCGCGCCCACGGACGCCCCGGCTACCGCGCCTCGCTCGACTACGTGAAGGGCAAGCTGGACGCGGCCGGCTACCAGACCAGCGTCCAGTCGTTCACCAGCGGTGGCGCGACCGGCTACAACCTGATCGCCGACTGGCCGGGCGGCGACACCGCCGACACGCTGATGACGGGCGCGCACCTCGACAGCGTGTCCGCCGGCCCCGGCATCAACGACAACGGCTCCGGGTCGGCGTCGATCCTGGAGACCGCGCTCGCCGTCGCCCGCGCGGGCCACCAGCCGAACCGGCACCTGCGGTTCGCCTGGTGGGGCGCCGAGGAGCTCGGCCTCGTCGGGTCGACGTACTACGTCAACAACCTGCCGTCGGCCGAGCGGTCGAAGATCACCGGCTATCTGAACTTCGACATGGTCGGCTCCCCGAACCCGGGCTACTTCGCCTACGACGGGGACGGCTCGTCGGGCAGCGGCGGCCCGGCCGGGTCCGCCGAGATCGAGCAGGTGCTCCGGTCGTACTTCTCGTCGATCGGCGTGCCCGTGCAGGACACCGCGTTCGACGGACGCTCCGACTACGGCCCGTTCATCCGCGTCGGCATCCCCGCCGGCGGGATGTTCACCGGCGCCGAGGGACGCAAGACGTCCCAGCAGGCGCAGCTGTGGGGCGGCCAGGCCGGCGTCGCGTTCGACCGGTGCTACCACTCGTCCTGCGACACCACGTCCAACATCGACGACACCGCGCTGGACCGCAACGCCGACGCCATCGCGCACGCCGTCTGGACGCTCGGCGGGGACGGCGGGTCGCAGGAGCCGCCCGGCGACACCGTCTACGCCGACGACCTGGAGACCGACGCGGGCTGGACGGTGAACCCGGGCGGCGCCGACACCGCCACCGCGGGCGCCTGGCAGCGCGCCGCCCCGCAGCCGACGAACTGGTCCGGCACGCCCCTGCAACTCGCCGCCGCCGGCGGCAGCGGCGCCCTGGTGACCGGCGCGGCGGCCGGCGCCGACGCCGGGACCTACGACCTCGACGGCGGCGCCAGCAGCGTCCAGTCGCCGCCGATCGCGCTGCCGGCCGGGGCGAAGACCGTGTCGTTCTCCTGGTTCTTCGCCCACCTCGACAACAGCTCGTCCGCCGACTACCTCCGGGTGCGGATCGTGGGGCCGGACGGGTCCGCGACCATGCTGGACCAGCCGGGCGCGGCGGCGAACCGCGCCGGGGCCTGGCGGACGCAGACCGCGGACGTCTCCGGGTACGCCGGGCAGACCGTCCGCATCCTGGTGGAGGCCGCCGACGCGGGTTCCGGCAGCCTCGTCGAGGCCGGCCTCGACGACCTCAAGATCACCACATAGCCGCAGGCCGGCGGCCGGTTTCAGTGTTTTCCACGAGGGCGTTCACACAATTGAAAATCCAGTGCCGGATGGATTCGTTGACACCCGACCGGCCGCCGCGATGCACTGCTGAACAGCCCGCCCCCCGCTTTCAGGGCTGACAGTAGGCGGGACGCACGGGACGAATCTCGGCCCGGACCGTGCGCCCGCCGCCGGGGTCCCCGCCCCCCGCCGGACCCCCGGGCGTCCTGCCGAACGTTCCCAGGCAGGACGCCCGGGGGCCCACCGCTGTCGGAGGCGCGAGCAACAATGGACGTATGTGCCGCAGCATCAAGACGCTTCGCCCGCCGTACGCCGACGACGTCACCGATGAGGACGTCCGGGCGGCGGCGCTCCAGTACGTCCGCAAGATCTCCGGGTTCCGCTCGCCCGCGTCCCACAACGCCGAGGCGTTCGAGCGGGCCGTCGCGGAGATCGCCCAGAGCACGGCCGCCCTCCTCGAAACCCTGGAGGTCCGAGGAGGGCGCGCACGGTAGACCCCTACTCGGCGGCGACGAGCTCGGCGATCTGGACGGTGTTCAGGGCGGCGCCCTTGCGCAGGTTGTCGCCCGCGCAGAACAGGGCGAGGCCGTTCTCCACGGTCTCGTCGCGGCGGACGCGGCCCACGTAGGTCGGGTCCTGGCCGGCGGCCTGCAGCGGGTTCGGCACGTCCGCCAGGACGACGCCGGGCGCCCCGGAGAGCAGCTCGCTCGCGCGCTCCGGGCTGATCGGGCGCGCGAACCGCGCGTTGACCTGCAGCGAGTGGCCGGTGAACACCGGGACGCGGACGCAGGTGCCCGACACCTTCAGATCCGGGATCTCCAGGATCTTGCGGCTCTCGTTGCGGAGCTTCTGCTCCTCGTCGGTCTCGGCGAGGCCGTCCTCCACGATCGAGCCCGCCATCGGCAGGACGTTGAACGCGATCGGGCGCACGTAGACCGACGGCTCGGGGAAGTCGACGGCGGTGCCCGAGTGGGTGAGCCTGTCGGCGCCCTGCACGACCTTGGACGCCTGGTCGTGCAGCTCCGCGACGCCCGCGAGGCCGCTGCCCGACACGGCCTGGTAGGTGGAGACGACGAGGGCGGTCAGCCCCGCCTCGCCGTGCAGCGGGCGCAGCACCGGCATCGCGGCCATCGTGGTGCAGTTCGGGTTGGCGATGATGCCCTTGGGGCGGTTCACCGCGGCGTGCGGGTTGACCTCGGCGACGACCAGCGGGACGTCCGGGTCCATCCGCCAGCCGGAGGAGTTGTCGATCACGACGGCGCCCGCGGCGGCGACCTTCGGCGCCAGCGCCTTGGACGTGGTCTTCCCCGCGGAGAACAGCACGATGTCGAGGCCGGTGTAGTCGGCGGTCTCCGCGTCCTCGACGGTGATCTCGGCGCCGTCCCACGGGAGCCTGCGCCCCGCGGAGCGCGCCGAGGCGAACAGCCGCAGCTCGTCGACGGGGAATCCGCGCTCGGCCAGGATTTCGAGCATCTTGGCCCCGACCTGTCCGGTGGCCCCGACGATGCCGACTCTCATGCCGCTCCCTCTGGTAGATCGCTTGGCCTGGGCGAGTCTGCCCAGGTCGGATGCAGGACGTCCAGTCAGTAACCCTACGCGGACGGTTCAAGCGCTCCTTAACGGAACGCGTCCAGCCCGGTGACGGCCTTCCCGAGCGTGAGCAGGTGCACCTCCTGCGTCCCCTCGTAGGTGAGGACGCTCTCCAGGTTGTTCATGTGCCTGATCACCGGGTATTCGAGCGTGATCCCGTTCGCGCCGAGGACGGTGCGGGCCTCCCGGGCGACGTCCAGCGCCGCGCGGACGTTGGCGAGCTTGCCGAACGACACCTGCTGCGGCGTGGCCTCGCCCGCGTCCTTGAGGCGGCCGATGTGCAGCGCGACGAGCCCCGCCTGGCCGAGCGCGACCTCCATCCAGGCGAGCTTCTCCTGGGTGAGCTGGAACGACCCGATGGGCTTGCCGAACTGCTCGCGGGTCTTGGCGTAGCCGACGGCCGCCTCGTAGCAGGCCCGCCCGGCGCCGACCGCGCCCCACAGGATCCCGTAGCGGGCCTCCGCCAGGCAGCCGAGCGGCCCCTTCAGGCCCCGCACGCCCGGCAGCACCGCGCCGGCGGGCAGGCGCACGTCGTCCAGGGCCAGCTCGGAGGTGACGGACGCGCGCAGCGACATCTTGCGGTGGATGTCGCGCGCCGTGAACCCCGGGGTGCCCGCCGGGACGAGGAAGCCGCGGATGCCGTCGTCCGTCCGGGCCCAGACGACCGCGATGTCGGCGACCGACCCGTTCGTGATCCACATCTTGGCGCCGTTCAGGACCCAGTCCGTGCCGTCGCGGCGGGCGCGGGTCAGCATGTCGCCAGGGTCGGAGCCGCGGTCCGGCTCGGTCAGGCCGAAGCAGCCGATCGCCTCGCCCGCCGCCATCCGCGGCAGCCACTCGTTCTTCTGCTCCGCCGACCCGTACTTGTGGATCGCCGCCATCGCCAGCGACCCCTGCACGGACACGAAGCTGCGCAGCCCCGAGTCGGCCGCCTCCAGCTCCCGGCACGCCACCCCGTAGGCGACGGCGCTCGTCCCGGCGCAGCCGTAGCCCTGGAGATGCATCCCGAGGAGGCCGAGCGCGCCCAGCTCGGGGGCCAGTTCGCGGGCCGGGAACGTCCCGTCCTCGAACCAGCCGGCGAGGTGCGGGACGATCTTCTCCGCCGCGAACGCGCGCACGGTGTCGCGGACCATGCGCTCCTCGTCCGTGAGGCGGTCGTCCACGCGCAGCACGTCCATGCGGGTCTCCTCCGTTCCGGGGCCGTCCGCCCACGAGGGTACGTCGGGGGCCGCCCCTGAGCCGCCGCGGGTGCGCTCAGGGGCGAATCAGGGCGAATCCCGATGTCGGATCTCCGTTCGACTGGGCATGATCGAGGCATGGACATGGAGAAGAAGAGCACCGGCAAGCAGCTCCGCCGCATCCGCGAGGGCCGGATGGTCTCGGGGGTGAGCGCCGGAGCCGCCCGCTACCTCGACATCGACGTCAACATCGTGCGGCTCGGTTTCGCCGTCCTCGCGGTGTTCGGCCCCGGCATCCCGATCTACATCCTCGCCTGGATCCTCATCCCGGAGGAGGGCGAGCCGACGTCGATCGCGGAGGACCTGTTCAAGAAGGCGAGCGACTCGCCGAAAGTCCAGGACGCCGTCCAGAAGACGAAGGACGCGGTGGCCAAGAACCGCACCAGCGCCTAGGACGCCGGGCGGCCGACGCCGGACAGCTCCTCACCGCCCGCGCCGGACGACGGGGCGGCGAAGGGCCCCGCGCGCGTCCCGGCGATGACGCCGCCGCGGACCTGGTTCCAGCCGAGCGTCAGCATCGCCGCGGCCGACAGGCCGAGGACGCCCGCGAGCGCCACCACGGTCTCCGGCCCGAGGACCTGCGCGGCGGCGCCGCCGACGAGGATCCCGACGCCCTGCCCGGCGAGGATGCCGGACTGGGCGAGCCCGAACGCCTGCCCCCGCCCGGACGCCGGCACCGCCGCGACGAACGCGGTGTTGGCCACCAGCTGGTAGGCGCTGCCGACGCCCGACAGCGCCCACAGCGCGACCACCCACCACAGCGGCGGATGGACGCCCGCGCCGACCAGCGGGAGGCAGGCGAGCATCGACATCCACCCCATGGCGTGCAGCCGGTTCGCCGGACGGACGAACCGGCTGAACAGCAGCGAGCCGACCACCATCCCGGTCGGCATCGCCGCGAGCAGCAGCCCGGCGGTCACCGCGCCGCCGCCGAACGTCGCCGCGTACGGGACGGCCAGGCCCTCCGGGATCACGTAGAACGCGCACAGCCACGCGAACAGCACCAGCGACCGCAGCACCGGGTCGCCGAACACGAGCCGCGCGCCGTCCCGCGTCCCGCGCAGCAGGTTCAGCGACTCGCGCTCCCCGCGGTGCGGCGCCGCCCGGCGCCGGAGCCCGCCGATCAGGATGACGGCGGACGCGCCGAAGGTCAGCGCGTCCAGCGCGAGGGCCTCGTACGTCCCGACGACCGCGACGACCGCGCCGCCCGCCAGGAAGCCGACCACCTGCGTGACCTGGTGGGTGATGTTGGCGATCGCCGAACCCGCCACATATCTGTCACCCTCCAGGACGTCCGGCATGACGGCGGCGCGCGCGGCGGAGAACGGCGTCCCCAGCAGGACGACGAGGAACACCAGCGCCGACAGCGCCCCCACCGGCATCGCCACGACCGCCATCACCGCCACCAGCGCGGCCCGCAGCACATCGCAGATGATCATGACCGTGCGGCGCGGGAACAGGTCGGCCAGCCCGGACAGCACCGGGCCGCCCACGATCGGCGGGATGTAGGTCAGCGCGTACACCAGCGCCGTCAGCAGCGTCGACCGCGTGTGGTCGTACACGAGGACGGCCAGCGCGACCTGCGCCAACTGGTCCCCGATGTACGACAGCGCCTGCGCCGACCAGAGGGCGCGGAACTCCCCGATCGCGAAGACCTCGCGATAGGTCGCCTGCTCCTCCGCCGGACGACGATGCCGACCGGTCTGCCTAACCGCCACGCCCGCTCCAGTTCAGCCCGCCCGGTGCCGGGCGCCCTCCCCTATTAACTCACGCTGCGTGGCAGTCGCGTGACCTACAGTGCGCAATTCTTTGCGTCAGTATCCGAGTTCGTGCAACTTCCCGTCGTCGATCCCGAAGTGGTGCGCGATCTCGTGGACGACCGTGATCCGGACTTCTTCCACCACGTCCTCCCTGGTGTCACATATCCGGAGAATCTCCGTGCGGTAGATCGAAATGTGATCGGGCAGGACGGCTCCGTACCAGTCACCGCGCTCGGTGAGGGGTACGCCCTGATACAGGCCGAGAAGCCCGCGTTCAGGCGCGTCGTCCTCCACGACGATGACGACATTGCGCATGTGGGCGGTCAGCTCGGGTGGGATGGTGTCGAGGGCCTCGGCCACGAGGTCCTCGAACTCATCGCGCGACAACTCCATCACGACATCGATTCTGCTCGATAGAAGGGGAACACGTGCCCCAGGTCCGCGCCCCGTTGACCAAGGCCCTCACGAAGCTCCGCGCCCTCGGCGCCGCCACCGCCGACCGCGCGCGCCGGTTCGGTTCCCACGCCACCCCGTTCCTCACCCACCGATGGACGCGCCTCGCCCTCGTCGTCGCCATCGGCCTGGCCGGCGGCTACGTCGGCCTCCTCGGCGGCGGACGCTACGTCACCCCCGTCGGGCCCACCGACGTCCAGCTCACCCTCCAGCCGTCCCTGCACGGCGGGACGACCCTGAAGCTGCCCCCGCTCGGCTCCCTCCAGCTCGACACCCACGAGGGCCCCGTCTCCCTTGAGGCCCGCATCACCGACCTGCGCCCCGAGCAGGCCAAGAAGCTGATCGAGGACGACACCGAACTCGACCGCCTCACCGACCGGATCGCCGGCCAGATCCGGCACGGCCTCGTCGAACTGCTCGTCCGCGCCGTCCTGATCGCCCTCGCCGCGAGCTTCGCGGCCTCCCTCGTCCTCTTCCGCTCCTGGCGCCGCGCCCTGCTCGGCCTGTCGTCCGCCGCCGCCGGCCTCGTCGCCGTCACCCTGCTGACCTGGGCGACGTTCAACCCCCAGTCGATCGCCGAGCCCCGCTACACCGGCGTCCTCGCCAACGCGCCGCAGATCGTCGGCGACGCCCGCAGCATCGTCGAACGCTTCTCCGCCTACCGCGCCCAGCTCGCCCGCCTCGTCGGCAACGTCTCCGAGCTGTACGCCACGACCTCGACCCTCCCGACCTACGAACCGGACCCGTCCACCATCCGCGTCCTGGCCGTCTCCGACATCCACCTCAACCCCGCCGCCTGGAACGTCATCAAGTCCGTCTCCACCCAGTTCAAGGTCGACCTCGTCATCGACAGCGGCGACCTCATGGACCACGGCAGCAAGGCAGAGGACAAGTTCGCCGACTCCATCTCCGACCTGAAGATCCCCTACGTCTACATCCGCGGGAACCACGACTCCAAGGAAACGCAGAAGGCCGTCGAGCGGCAGAAGAACGCCATCGTCCTGGACGACGACACCCGCGAGGTCGAGGGCCTGCGCATCTACGGCGTCGGCGACCCCCGCTTCACCCCCGACAAGAGCACCCGCGACGACTTCGTCGGCGCCGACCAGCTCCGCGCCGAGGGCCTGCGCTACGCCGACAGGCTCCGCGCGTCCGGCACGACCCCCGACGTCGTCGTCACCCACGACCCGGCCGAGGGCGAGGCGTTCGCCGGCGTCACCCCCCTCGTCCTCGCGGGCCACACCCACACCCGCTCCACCAAGCTCCTCCCCACCGGCACCCGCCTGTTCGTCCAGGGCTCCACCGGCGGCGCCGGCCTCCGCGGCCTCGAACACGAGCAGCCCACCCCGATCGAGCTGTCCGTCCTCTACTTCAGCCGCGCCACCCACCGCCTCCAAGGCTGGGACGACCTGCGCCTAGGCGGCCTCGGCCTCACCTCCGCCCAGATCGAGCGCCACCTGGAGCCCGCCCCCGACCGCACCGTCACACCCCGCCCCCCGGCCCCCTCACCCCCCGCGTCCCCGACCTCCCCGTTCCCGTCCGAGTTCCCGTCCGACTGGCCGTCCCGCAGCCCGTCCCCCACCGAGAGCGCACCCGGCGCCCGCCTCCCGTCCCCCACCCGCACCACCGAACCGGGGTAACCGTTTGCACGCCGCCCGGCGGCGTCCTCTAGACTGACGGGGTCGAGTGGCGACCATCTCCGCCACCACCGGGCCCCCTTCGTCTAGCGGCCTAGGACGCCGCCCTTTCAAGGCGGTAGCGCCGGTTCGAATCCGGTAGGGGGTACCACGCGCATGGCTGCAAGTTCACTATCCGGCCCGCCGTCGTCCCCCATGATCGCCGCGTTCGCGGCCCGTAGTTGCGTGTCCGCCGTTTCGGACGTGATTGTGACCTGAATGTCGACCTGATGGCCTTCCTTGTCGTGACGCATCTGGACGGCGAAGGCGTCCAGCAGGCGCCGCAGGGTGGGCTCAGGTAGCAGATCAAGGTCGACCGTGCCGGTCGGGCAGTGGTCCAGCAACTCGGGACACGGTGCCACCGGAGTCGCTTCCCGCAGTTCGCGTAGCGCGGTTTGCTTGGCCTCCAGGTCCGCGCCGATGCGCGTGGTGCGTTCGTTGATGGAGTTGACGAACGCGGGTGTGGGGTCGTCGGCGGTCTCCAAGGAGTCGAGGACGCGTTCCTTGCGACGTTTCAACTCCGCGATTTGTCGCTCGACTGCCGCCAGGCGTTCACGGTGTTCCCGCAGATGGCTGTCATAGACCCGGGCGAGCAATACGCGCAGGCGTTCACGTCGATGGGAACTGAAGATCTCACGGTTGAAGAACTCGGTCAGGCCCGCCATGAGCGGTTCCTCGCGAACCCAGATGCTCGCCGGGTGCCCTTCGGGACGGTAGGCACGGGCCGGACGGCAGATGTAGTAGATCCGCCCCCGGCTCTCCTTGCCGAACATCCGGCGTCCGCACAGCCCGCAGGTCATGTAGGAGCGAAGCGCGTAGAAGCGATGGGTGTCGGTGTGCGCGGTGTTGGGCCCCGGGCGGCTACGGGAGCCCTCTCGATCACGGGCGACCTTCTGGGCGTCAGTGAAGGCTTCGACGCTCACCAGAGCGGGATGAGTGGGTGCGCTCGACCAGATCCACGCCTCGGGAGGATTGTTCCGACCTCCGGCCGATGTGGTCGCCTTACGGTTCCACACCATGTAGCCGGTGTACTTGGGATTGGTCAGCACCTCCCGGACCGAGGAGTAGGTCCACTTGCCCACGCTGCGGTGCTTCGCGGTGGCGACAGGCGGCGAGTAGCGATCCAAATCACGGTTGAGTCGGTCGGCGATGGCCTGGTAGCCGAGTCGCTCACTGACGCGGATCTCGAAAATGGTCTGCACGGCCGGGCTGCGCACCGGGTCGACGGCCAGGACATGCTTCGTGGCCCCCTGTTCGCGGCGAGCGGCGACCGGGTGAGGAACCTTGTCCGCCAGGTACCCGTACGGAGGCCGCCCGACGTTGAAGCCCTGTTCGGTGTGGGCCTCGAAGCCGCCCCAGGCTTTCTCCAGCATCTCCAGGACGTACCACTCGGCCACGCCCTGCTTCACCCGCCGCGTGAGGACCTGGGAGGAGCGTTTCCCGTTCAGGGCGATCGGTTCGTCGGACGCCCATAGCGGGATTCCGAGCTTCTCCAGGGTGTTCTCGATATGGGTACCGATGTAGGTCCGACGCGCGATCCGGTCGACCGACTCGCAGATCACCGCATCGAACCGGCGATCGGCCTGGGTCGCTTCCGACAGCAGGTCTTGGATGCCGCCGTCACGCGGAACCGGGATGTTGAACCGCTCGTGCCCGCGTCCGAATCCGCGCGCGGCGAGGTCCTTGCGTCCGGACTCGATGTCGTAGAAGTGCGCGACGATCACCGCACGCCCTGGGAGGGCCGTGTGCAGGGCGCTCTGGCTGTTGGCGAGCTGGCGTGGGAGCGACAGCGTCGGGTCCTGCTTGTCCTCGGTCGAGGTCCGCCCCGCGAAGGCCACCCGTAGCGGCCCGTCCAGCCGAAACCCTCCACCAGGGCCGGTCAGTCCTGCGGATCGGCTGCTGTGGGTCCCTCTGGTGAACACGTCGAGCGGGATCGGGCTGCGTGCCTGGTCCACCACGTGAGTACCTCCTTGATCGCATGTGCCTGCACCCGGGTGAGCTGCGCCTGAACGGACGGGTCCGCCGGGACCATTCGCCAGGTCATCGTCAACTCCTCGCTGTCACGCCGGGTTCGGTTGTCCGGCCTGGTCACCGCGCCCTCGTCCGCCGGGTGTGGGCGGCGGCGGTCCCGATGTCAAGCCGGTCCGGGGATGACGCCACACCTCCGCCGTCAAGATCAAGGCGGGCCGCGCGGCGGCCCTTCTCCACAGGAACGAAAACCAGGAGGTCTTCGTGGGCTGTGGCCATGGCGGGGATGCCGTGTTCGCGGAGGCGGCGGGATTCGATCATCTGGAAGAACGACGCGCGGGTGACGATCTGCCCGTCGCGCAGGCCGCACAGCAGGGCGGCGAACCGGTCGGACAGGACCAGGCCGTTGTCTTCAGCAACGGTGATGACCTGGCCCGGAAGGTCGACGAGTTCGCTGGCGACGCGGAAGGGGCGGACGGTGACGGCTATGACTCCGCCGGGGCGGAGCAGGGCCGCGCATCCGGTGAGGATCTGCCCGAACCCGGCGACGAGTTCGGCGGTCGGGCGGTGGGCGAGGTTGCGGCGGTCGGTGGAGTAGCGGTTGTGGGATTTGTCGATCTTTCCGCCGCCGTTGTCTCGGCCGGTGCATACCTGCCCGTGGGTGGTCGGCCCGTAGGGCGGCGACGTCAGCACCAGCGCGGCGGTGCCGGCCTGCGTGGCGAGCGCGGTGGCGATGTTGCGGGCGTCGCCGTGGACGACATGCCCGCTGCCGATGGCACCTTGGGAGCGGGCGTGGCAGAGGTTGCCGGCGGCCATCTCCGCGAAGTGCGCCTCGTACTCCATCCCGATGGCGTGGCGTCCCTGGTGAACGGCTTCGACGAGAGTCGTGCCGATGCCGCACATGGGGTCGATGACCAGGTCGTTGGGCTCGGTGTAGGCGGCGACGACGTGGGCGGCGATCGCGGGCAGCATCTTGGCCGGGTGGGTCATCGACTCGGGCGTGTAGCGACCCTTGCGCTGGATGCGTGAGGGTTGCTGCCCGGTGAGCAGCACGGATGCGAGCCTGTGGGTCTCGGTGTGGGGGCTGGTGTTCATCGGTCACCTTCCTGGCCGCTGTTGCCCGGTCGCGTGAGGATGCAGACGTCGGCGTGGACGCGGGCCGCGGGTGGCAGGGCCCGGGAGCGGATGTCGCGGAGTTGGCCGAGGCTGCTGGGGCCGGCCTGGATGAGCAGGGTGTCGCCCTCGACGGGGACGCGGACGGCGATGATGTGCTGGCTGTAGCGGAACCCGGCCTTGCGGGCCTCGCGGATGATCGCCGGTGCGGGGTCGATGAGGTGTCCGTTGTGGTGCCTGGCGGTGGTCACGACCGCGAGGTGACCTCCCGGACGCAGGACTCGGTAGGCGGCCGGCAGGAACGACTGGGCGCGAAAGGCACTGTCGGTCAGCACGTCCGACAAGCAGGCCGGGCACGCTCCCCGCGCTCGCCTCGGCTTTTGTTCGGCGGTGCGGCTCCCGGCCGTGGGCGGTGCCGCGATCACCAGCGCGACCTTTCCGGCGTGGTCGGCGATACCGCGGTGCATCTGGTCGGCGCGACACGGCCGCATCGCCACTCGTCCGAGGTATTCATGCGGCAGGTGTTCACGCAACTGCGCGCCGATGTGCTGGGCGAGCGGGAAGTGCGGCACGCATCCGACGGCGCGCCGGTCGAGTTCGGCCGCCGCGCGCAGGACGGCGGAGTTGGTGGTGAAACCCTCGGCGATCACCTCGTGTTCGTCGGTGGTGGTGTTGATGAGGTGGCGCGCGAGCCCGGAGCTGATAGTGCCCAGGTGCCGTTCGCAGGTTCGGGTTTGGGGTGCCCGGTGGGCGGGGCCCTGGCAGGGCTGCGCGTGGTGGGCGGGCTGGTCGGTGGTGTCGTCCGGGCAAAGCCAGACGGTGAGCGGCAGCAGTTGCCGCGCGCCGCTGGCGGGTGTCGGGTTCGACTTGTTGGTGCTGGTCATATCGGGTGACCCGTGATGGTCGCCCGGTCCCCTGTCTCACCAAGTAACTGACCGCGCCCTGCCCGATCCTGGACACGTACGACGCGGGTTTCTGGGTAGCACAGCAGGGTGTCGACGATGGAGAGAACTGGATCTGGCCCACATTCCGTGACGTACTCGGCGTCGGGTTGGCAGGATGCTCTTCGTGGATCACTTGAGCCCTGGATCGCTAAGGAGCGTCCGGGGACTTCCGCTGCCGCCCCTGTTGCTGGAGATGCTGGGCGATGGACGTTGGCGCGATCCCGGCGAGCAGGCGCTTGACAGGGTCATGCCCTGGGCGGACGAGCCCTGCAAGTTCCTTATGCTCACGATCGACCAGATGCGGAAGGAAACGGGCGACCTTGATCGCGCCACCGAGGAAGAGGAACTGGCGCGGATTTTCCATGTGGCCCGGGGAAGCACTCACGCCAGGTCTGTCGAGTTGCCCTGGCTCGACCTCGACCTGGCCTTCCTTATCGGCGGCGCCCACTACACCGACACCTTCAGCATCGCGCTGGACTACCGCACCGGCGTCGAAGACCCTCAGGTGGTCGCTGACGGGGGCGGCGAGGGAGCCGATCTTCACCAAGGCGACCGATGGCCCTTGGGCTGGCGCGTGGTCACGCCGACCTTCTCCGCATTCGTTGCGGCACTGACTCTGACGGTTCCGCCAGGCTGAACCACCCCACCCAGTTCAACGCACTGCGACGTCCCCATCTCCGTGTCGGCGTACTTACTCCTCGGTATGCAGAGCGGAGTACGGGTAGACGTTTACCTGTACATGGGTCTGCACTTGGCTCCGTACACCCGACACTCTGCCAGCTGGCTATGCCGTCGAGAAGCGGCCCCGCTTGTCGACGGGTTCGGGCACCGGTTGGTGATCGAAGGGCTGAGGATGTCGGTGAGTTTGGGCACCACTTCTGGCCTGGGGGCTGCCGCCCGTATGGCGCGAAGACGAGGTTCCGTTCGGCGTTGAGCGTCTCGGGTGGACAGCCCGGGGATCAGGGGTAGAGCGTGCCGAGCAGTGCACCTTGCCCCGACTGGAGGATGTGAGCCGCCTTCAGCGGAATCCAGAAGCACTCGAAGCTCGTGGGGTCCTGCTCGCCGTCATGGAGCTCCTGGCTGACCCATCGCTCTGGAGTCGGCTCGGTCAGCTCCATAGAGAAGACGTGCCGTCGCTGGATCTCGAAACGGTACGGGCTGATGTCGTAAGTGGTTTCCCCCAGCTTCCGGACAATCTTGAAGTGGATGAAGCCGGTCTCCTCCCGAGCCTCCCGAAGGGCGGCCACCTCCGGCGTCTCGTCCGGCCGAATGCTGCCGGCCGGTACCTGGATGCCGACCTCCTCATAGCTGTAGTCGATGTGCCGGAAGACCAGGAGCCTCCCGTCGCGGACGATGTAGCAGAGCACCTTGTCCTTGACAACCTTGTCTGTCATCGGTTCCTCTCCTGGCGCGAAACACCGAAACAATGGGCGGGAGCATGGTGCTGCGAGGCCAGATCTCGAACTCGGCGGCCGTCGACACTGGGCCGCAACAGTTCGCCTGGGAGTTTTGATCTCTCTTGACGTGGTTCTCTGCGTGCACGTGTTCATGCTGGTCAGCGGCGATCTAAACACTTGTGCGCGCTTGACCTCAGGCACCTGGCAGCCTGTGCACACGATCAGTAGATCGTGTTTTCGCTGGTCACAGCGATTATGAGCAGATCATGAGCAGATCCGGTCGCGAGCGCTTGCCGGCGATCTGCTCATGATCTGCACACGGCCTCTGCCGAGATGTCGGTGACCGATTCACCGATTGACCTCTCGGGGGTACCCATGACCAGCACCATCACCGCCGTCCGTCCGGCGGACCGCTCCGACCAGCCGACCCGCCGCACCGACGCCGAGACCGGGCACGTGCTGGACGTCGCGGAGACGACGTTCGATCTGCTGACGCGCGGCCCGGCTCCGCTGTCGGTGGACGGTGCGGCGCTCGGGCACGGGCTGCCCGCCCGCAAGATCGCGCTGGACGAGGTCCGGGCCATCCTGCTGCACCCCTCCACCGGACACGACGCGCGCGACGCCGTGTGGAAGGCGTTGGTGCGGCGCGCCCGCCACCAGGGTCCGTCCTGGGTGATCGGATGCGTCGGGGTCGCGCTTCCCGGTCTGAAGGCGATCGTGCGGGACAGGCTGCGCGGCCTGGACAGTGAGCCGGGGGCCGGCACCTCGCGTGTGGCCGGTGATTTGCTGTCGGCGTTCCTCGAGGCGTTGCACCAGGTCGACTTGGAGCAGCCGCGGATCGCGCAGCGGCTGGTGTGGCGGTCGGCCAAGGCTGTGGAGCGTGCCTACCGCGCGCACGTGCAGGTGATCCCGGTGGACCCTTGCGAACTGGCGAAGGTCGACCCGGCGGCCGTCTCGTCGGACGACCACGTGGACCTGCTCTTGGGCTCGGCCGTCCGGCAGGGCGTCATCACCGCGGTTGACGCCGAGATCATCACCATGACGCGGTTGGAGGGCATGGCCCCTGCCTGCCTCGCCGAGCGGCTGGGGATGTCCTATGCGGCGTTGATGAAGCGCCGCAGCCGCGCCGAGAAGCGGCTGGTCACCGCGATGCGCGACGAAGGTCTGCGCGACGACTACGCCACGCTGATGTCCAAGCCCGGGGTGTGAGCTGTCCAGTTACTAGGTGAAAGCAACCCGGGGTTGAAGACGGACTCGGGCCGGATGGTCACCCGGTCCCCATCCGTCAGACCGTCCGCCGAGTGCCCTTGCCGAAGGAGGACACCCGCAAGGCCCGGCCCGTCTTCACTCCGTGGTTTCCAACCTTCCGACCGGTACCTACCGACGCCATTTCCACTCGCCGTCTCGTCACATACATGGAGGGCTGCCCGTTGAGCATCCGTCCGTCGTCAGAGCTTCTTCCATCTCGTCGGCCAGAGGTGAGCCGTGGCCGCCTCGCCGCTGCAATTGCGCTGTGGTGCGTTGGCGTTCTGGTGTGCGGAATGGTGATCGCCGCAACATTGGCTGTGGCAGCCGAGGCGCACATCATTACCGCCACGCCCGGAGCTGCTCCTGCGGACAACGCGCGTCTTCAGGAGGTCATCTCCAACCTGCGCAATGTCATTGTCGGTCTGCTGGTAGCGCTGGCCACGCTGTTCGCCACGATCGGCGGAGTCCGGTATCTGCTGGCCGGTGGTGACCCCGGCGAGGCCGAGGCGGGGAAACGCACACTGCGCAATGCCGCCATCGGTTACGGCATCGCCGCGCTCGCCCCGATCCTGGTGCAGATCCTCCAGTACATCGTCGGGTCCTGAAGATGCGAGCCTGGATTCGCAGGGTTCGGCGGAGACGCGCCTTGATCGCGCTCGCTCTCTTGGCGGGCACGTCGGTATTGAGCCTGTTCTTGCACGTCACCGCTGACGCGCCTTCCTCCGTTCAGCACGCGAGCACCGCGTCCGCCGTGGCCCCGTTGGATCCGGAGGACGACGGCGACTCCGGCGAGGGCCAGGAGGAGGATGACTGCGGCTGGGTGGACATGGGTTGCCACACCAAGTAGGCGATCACCGGCTGGTTCCGGTCGCTGGCCAAGAGCGCCCTGACGCCGGTGCTGGGGTTCTTGGCCAGTACCCAGCTCGGTACGCCGGAGATCGGGTCGTCGCCGATGAATCAGGCCGAGGAGATCTGGGCGACGTCCCGTGTGATCGCCAATACCTGCTTCGTGCTCCTGGTGCTGGTCGCCGGCGTGCTGTTGATGGCTGGTCAGACCTTCTCCGGCGTCGCCAACCCCGGGCAGGCGATCGTGCGGCTGGTGGCGGCGTTCACCTCGATGAACCTCAGCCCGGTCGTGATCGGGTACGGGATTCAGCTCGCCAACGGGCTCGCCCGCTCGATCCTCATGAGCGGCGCCGACCAGATCGATCCCGATGAAGCCGGGCGGATCTTCGCCGAAGGCATCGGCGTGTCCGTCAACACCGCGGGGATCTTCTTCGTCCTCGTCACCCTCGTGGTCGTCGTCCTCGCCTGCATCCTGGCGTTCATCTACGTGATGCGGCTGGCGATCATCATGATCCTGATCGGCGTCGCGCCGATCGCGTTGATGTTCCACACGCTGCCGCTGACTGACGGGCTCGCCCGGCTGTGGTGGCGCGGGATCACCGGCACCCTGGCGATCCAGGTTTGCCAGTCGTTCGTGTTCATCAACGCGCTGCGGCTGCTGCTGTCACAGCACAGCGACAACAACCATGCCTTCTTCGGGGTCCCGACCGAGCAAGCCGAGCTGATCGACCTGCTGCTGGTGATCGCGCTGCTGTACATCCTGATCTGTATCCCGCGTTGGGTCGCGCGCACCGTCTGGCAACCCGCCCAGCCGCGCATACTCAGCCAACTCGTGCGGACGTTCGTGGTCTACAAGGGCGTCGGCGCCGTCCTGGGAGCCGTCGGGAAGGCGACCCGAGGCGCGCGTGGCGCACGCGCGGCCCGGACCACGTCCGCCGGGGCTGCCCGGCCCGGACCCGGCGGCGGGTCCCGGCGGCGCGGCGGGCCGAACGGGCCCCGTGGCGGGCCGTCCGGTGGCCCGCACGGCGGGCGCCCCAATCGCGGGCCCGGTCACGGTCCCCAATGCCACCAACCGCGCGGCGCTGACCGGCGGCACCGTCCCCGCCTCGGTCCGGCGAACGGGGCCCGTAGCGGCGCGCACGGCGGCGCCGGGACCCATCACCGGGCCGGACACGGCGCGGCTCCCAGGGGGACGCCGCACCGTCCGCACGTCCCGCCCGTTCCTGGGCGGACGGGTGCGGGCGGCCCGGCCCGGCCGCACCCGCGCATCCCGACGCAGCCGCCGACACGCCCCTACCGGCGTGCCGAGGTCCCGCGTCGTCCGGCACCGCGCAGGTTCGTGCGGCTTGATCCGCCCCGCTACCGGCGCCATGGCAGGAGGAACCGTTGAACGACGATCACGAGCCCTTGTCCGCGCGTATCCCGGCCGACGTGGAGCAGCCAGACAAGATCATGTACGGGCTCACCACGCGTCAACTCGCCATCCTCGCCACGACCGCGGTGATCGCGACGTCGGTCTTCGTCGGCGTCTCGCCGTTGCTGCCGGCCGCGGTCACAGCGGGACTGTGCTTCCCGCTGGTGACGGCCGGGTGCGCGTTGGCGCTCGGCCGCCGGGACGGCATGGGCCTGGACCGGTTCGTCCTGGCCGCCCTGGACCACCTTCGCCGGCGACGCACGCTCGTCGCAGCGTCCGAGCCGATTCCCCAGGCTCCTGCCTGGTGCAGGGTGCGGGGGCAGTTGCCTGGGGCCTTGCGGTTTCCGGTCCGTGCCGTTCGCCAAGACGGCGTCATGGACCTGGGCGGCGAGGGGACGGCCGCGCTGGTGCGGACGGGGACGATCTCGTTCGGGTTGCGCACGTCCGCCGAGCAGGCCGCGCTGGTGGGGTTCTTCGGCCGGTGGCTGAACTCGCTTGAGGCTCCGGTGCAGATCTTGATCCGGGCCCGTCCGGTCGATCTGTCCGACCTCGCCGCACGAGTGGCGGAGGCCGCGCCCGATCTTCCGCACCCGGCGTTGCGGCGCGCGGCCGAGGACCACGCCGCCTATCTCGACGAACTCGGCGACTCGCGGACGCTGCTGGTGCGCGAGGTGCTCATCGTCGCGCGGGATCAGCCCGTCCCCGGTTCGGGACGTCGCGGACGCGCACGGCAGGCAAGCGCCGTCGTCGTCTCCCGCCGCGCCGTCGAAGCCGTCCGGACGCTGGCCGGGTTCGGTGTCACGGCCGAAGTCCTGGACGCCGATGCCTGCGTGCGCGTGCTGTCGGACGCGTTCTCGCCCGGTTACCAGCGGCCCGCGCCGCCCGCCGACCTAGACCAGCCCATCACTGCCCACAGCGTCGAAGGAGCCTCGGAATGACGCACATCTATCGGCGTTCGCAGCGACCGGCCGTCAACGAGTTGGCCGAGGGGCTTCGCCGCTACGCGCGCGGCGCCTGCGGTGAGTCCGCGGCGGTCGAGCTGCTGATCATTCACCGGTTCTGGCTGACCCGTGCCGATTTCCGTTCGCAGTTCATCGAGCGCGACGTCGCCCCGGACGCCGGCGATGACGTGCTCGCCTGGGTGAAGTGGGACCGGGCCGCCGCGGCGCTGGCCGGTGGGCGTCTGGTGTGCTCGGCGGGCGAGGCCGCCGTCCTCCAGATCGCCGCCGCGCTGGCCACCGGCGGAGCGTTCCCCACCGCATCGCTGAGCAGCCTCGACCGCGAGAACTTCGCCCACGTCCTGACCGCGACCGTGCAGGCCAGCGGCCACCAGGCCGTCCAGGTGGTGGTCCGGTGAAACTGTCCGCACTCGCCCGCGCCGCCGTCGCGTCTGCCGCGTCCGCCGGGGACGATGACCGGGACCAAAGGGTCGGGCTGGGCGATCTGCTCGCGCCCGCCGCGCTCCGCGTGAACGCATCGTCGCTGGAAATGCCGGACGGCTGCTGCGCGTCGTTCGCCGTCGCCGGATATCCGCGCGAGGTCGGCGCGGGCTGGCTGGAGCCGCTGCTCACCTATCCCGGGCGCCTGGACGTCTCCCTGCACGTCGAGCCGATCCCGCCGATGGTCGCCGCGCAGCGGCTCCGGCGCCAGCTCGCCCGCCTGGAGTCCAGCGCCCGAGCCAACACCGAGGCGGGCCGGCTGGCCGACTTCAGCGTTGAGGCCGCCGCCGACGATGCGGCCGATCTGGCTTCGTCGCTGGCGCGCGGAGACGGCCGCTTGTTCCGCGTCGGCCTCTACCTCACCGTGCACGCCTGGGGCGCCGAGGAACTGGACGGCGAGGTTCAGCAGGTGCGGGCCTTGGCCGCATCTCTTCTGCTGGACGCGCAGCCGACGACCTTCCGCGCCATGGCGGGCTGGGTCTCGACGCTTCCGCTCGGGACGGACGCGATCCGACAGCGCCGCACCTTCGACACCAGCGCCCTGGCCGCGTCATTCCCGTTCGCGTCCCCGGACCTGAACGCGCCGACCGGCTCCAACGAGGTGCTGTACGGGGTCAACGTCGCCAGCTCCGGCATCGTCGCGTGGGACCGGTTCGCCCAGGACAACCACAACTCCGTTGTCCTGGCCCGATCCGGCGCGGGCAAGAGCTACTTCACCAAGCTCGAAGCCCTGCGGCTGCTGTATCACGGCGTCGAGGTGTCGGTGATCGATCCGGAGGACGAGTACCGGGCCCTGGCCGAAACGACCGGCGGCACCCACCTGGGCCTCGGAGCGAAGGGCGTGGCGTTCAACCCGTTCGACCTGCCCACCGACCAGGGCGACGACACCCTGATCCGCCGCGCCCTGTTCACACAGACACTCGTCGCCGCAATGCTCGGCGAGCCCCTGACGCCCGCAGCGCGGCCCGTCCTGGACCGCGCTGTCCTGGCCGCTTACGCCGCCAGGGGCATCAACTCCGCGCCCGCCACCTGGACGCGTCCGGCCCCGCTGCTGGCGGACCTGGTCGAGCAACTCGCCATCAGCTCCCACCCCGAGGGCGAGGCGATCGCCGAACGGCTCACGCCGTACGTAGCCGGGTCCTACAGGGAGCTGTTCGCGCGGGCCACGACGACCCGTCCGGACGGGCATCTGGTGGTGTTCTCGCTACGGGATCTGCCCGAGGAGGTCAAGTCCGTCGGGGTGCTGCTCGCGCTGGACGCCATCTGGCGCAAGGTCGCCAACCCCGCCGACCGGCGCCCACGCCTCGTGATCGTCGACGAGGCGTGGATGCTGATGAAGGAGGCCGAGGGCGCCCGATTCCTCTATCGGCTCGCCAAGTCCGCCCGCAAGCACTGGACCGGGCTGACCGTTGTCACCCAGGACGCCGCCGACCTGCTGGCGTCCGACCTCGGCCGCGCCGTCGTCGCCAACTCCGCGACCCAGATCCTGCTCCGCCAGGCACCCCAAGCCATCACCGTTGTCGGCGACGCGTTCGCCCTGTCCGAGGGCGAACGTGCGTTCCTGCTGTCGGCCGAACGCGGCGAGGGGCTCCTGTGCGGCGGGAACGCCGGCGACCGGGCGGCCTTCGCCGCCATCTCATCACCCGCCGAACACAGGGTGATCACCACCGATCCCGCCGAACTGCTGGACAACGACGGCCAGGAGACCGACCCGCTATGACCTCGACCAGCGATGTCCCCGAGTGGACCCGCATCTTCGACCAGGCCGAACGCATCCCCGTGCTGGTCGCCCACTATGGGCCGACAACCGCTCTCGCGACCGGCCTCGCCGTCCTCGCCTTCAAGATCGCGCGGGCAACCGTGCAGCGCTGGCAGAGGCAACGGTTCGCGCGCGACGCCCGCCTGATCACCGTGTCGGTACCGCCCCAGGTCGATCCGGCCAGTGCGCCCGCCTGGTGGGCGCACCAGACCGGCCTGCTCGCCCCGGCGTGGAAGCGCTGGATCTTCGGGCAGCCGTACGTGGCGTTTGAGTACATCGCCAGCGCCGCCGGGGTGCGGGTTCAGATTTGGGTGCCCGGGCAGGTGCCGCCCGGCATGGTCGAGGAGACCATCCGGGCTGCCTGGCCGGGCGCCACCACCACGACCCGCGCCTCCGCGCCGCCCATCCCGCCGTCCATCCCGGCGGCCGGAGGCCGTCTCGTGCTGTCGCGCGAGGACTCCTATCCGCTAAAGACCGATCACCACGCCGACCCGATCCGCTCCCTCCTCGGCGCGGTTTCCGGACTCGACCAGGGCCAATGCGCCGCCGTCCAAATCCTCGCCCGCCCCGTGACGGGCCGCCGTCTGACGCGCGCCCACCGCGTCGCGTCCAGGCTCAAGGGCGGAAACCCGGCCACGTCACGAGGCTTCTTCTTCGACCTGCTCACACCCGGGACACGCACCGGTCACCCCAGCTACCCAACCGGTGCCGCTCATGCCAGCGTGCACCCGGAACGGGCTGAGCAGGTCCGCGCGATCCTGGCCAAGGCGACGCAACCACGGTTCGAGGCCGACATCCGTTACGCCGTCGCCACACCCGACACCACCAACGCAGACAAGTGGCTGCGCGGACGGGCCCACGCCCTGGCATCGGTAGCCGCGCTGTTCGCGTCCGGCCACCAGCACCTACGCCGCCGCAGGCTCCGGGACCCGGCCCTCTCCTTGGCCGAGCGCCGTTTGGGGCGCGGCTACCTGCTGGGTGCCGCCGAGCTGGCGGCCCTCGCCCACCTGCCGCTCGATGCGGACGCGCCCGCGATCACGCGCGCCGGAGCCCGACCGGTCGCCCCGTCCCCGGACGTGCCCACCGGCCCCGACACCGAGCACGGGGCCGCGCGGGTGCTGGGCGACGCCGACGCGGGGCACCCCCGCCCCGTAGCGATGCCGGTCGTCGGGGCACGACAACACGTCCACGTCCTCGGACAGACCGGCGTCGGCAAATCCACCCTGCTCGCCTCGCTCATCCTTGGCGACGCCCGCGAGGGCCGCGGCGCGCTGGTCATCGACCCTAAGGGCGACTTGATCGCCGACGTCCTGAACCGGCTCCCGAGCCGCATGGCTGGCCGGACAGTGGTGTTCGACCCGTCCGACCCAGCACCGCCGCCCTCGGTCGGCATCCTGTCCGGCCCCGACCCGGCGTTCGCCGTGGACTCGGTCGTGTCGATCTTCCACCGCTGCTTCCGCTCTTCCTGGGGGCCGCGCCTGGACGATCTGTTGCGGTCGGCCTGCCTAAGCCTCATGCGGGCTCACGGCGCCCGCGCGACCCTCGCCCAGGTCCCGCAGCTCCTCACCGACTCGGCGTTCCGTGCCCGCGTGGTCGGACGGCTCTCCGACGATCTTCTACGCGGCTTCTGGGCCGGTTACGACGAACTGTCACCGGCCGGAAGAGCGGCCGCGATCGGGCCCGTGATGAACAAGCTCCGCGCCGTCCTACTCCGCCCGTTCGTCCATCAAGCCCTGTCGGCGACCGGATCCACCGTCGACCTGGCCCGGCACCTCGACCACGGCGGCCTCGTCCTGGCCCGCCTCCCCAAGGGCGTACTCGGCGAAGACGCCGCCCGCCTCATGGGATCGCTCCTGCTCGCGCACACCTGGCAAGGCGTCACCCGCCGCACCGACCTTCCTGAGCACGAGCGCCCCGACTCGGCCGCCTACATCGACGAGTGCCACAACTTCCTCAACCTGCCCGGATCAGTGTCCGACATCTTGGCCGAGGCCCGCGGGTACCGGCTCTCGCTCGTCCTGGCCCACCAGCACCTGTCCCAACTGCCCAAGGACCTGCGCGACGCGGTCTCAGCCGACGCCCGCAACAAGATCTACTTCGCCGCCTCACCTGAAGACGCGAGCGACCTCGCCCGGCACGCCGGCCCCGTCCTGTCCGCGCACGACCTCGCGCACCTGGGCGCCTACCAAGCCGCCGGACGCCTCGTCACCGCCGGCCAGCCGACCCAGGCATTCACCTTCCGTACCCGCCCACTCCGCGACCCGATCCCCGGCCGCGCCGACCACATCCGCGCAGCTTCTCGCCAACGCTTCGCACCACGCATGACGACAACCAAACCCACCACCAGAAAGGGCGGGCCGCCGTCCGACCCGCGCGCAGAGAGCCCAACCACCGAGGGGAACCAGCCGCAGTGAAGAAAGTCATCCGCCAGCGCCGGACGGCCAGTACGCCCACACGAGCGACACCCGAACTCTTCCTCGAACTCCGCGCACGTCTCACCGACCGCGACCAGGCAATCCTGGAGCTGGTCTGGGAACACCGCGTCCTCACCACGCACCAAATCGCCGCCATCTTCTTCACCACGCCCGGCAAGGCCCGCGACCGGCTCCTGCAACTGTTCCGCCTCAAAGCCCTCGAACGCTTCCAACCCTGGCTCCCCGTCGGAGCAGCGCCCTATCACTGGGTCCTCGGCCCCCTTGGTGCCCAGCACCTGGCCGCCCACCGCGACACCACCCTGTCCGGACTCGGCTACCGCCGCACCACCGCACTCCAGATCAGCCATTCCCGGCACCTGGCCCACCAGGTCGGCGTCAACGAGTTCTTCACCCAACTCCACACCCACGCCCGCCACACGCCCGCCGCCCACCTCGACAAATGGTGGCCCGAACGCCGCTGCACCCAACTCTGGGGAGACCTCGCCCGCCCCGACGCCTACGGCCGATGGACCGAAACCACCCCCGGAGCCCAGGGGCCGGCGACGACCGACTTCTTCCTCGAACACGACACCGGCAGCGTCACCCTCGCCAAAGTCGCCGCCAAACTCAACGGCTACGAGGCCCTCGCCGAGTCCACCGGGATCAACACCCCTGTCCTGTTCTGGCTGCCCAACGCCCGCCGCGAAACCCACCTCCGCACCCTGCTAGGAACACCACCCGTCCCGGTCGCCACGGCCGTCCACACACCCGCCGACACCACCACCGGCGGCCCCGCCGGACCCATATGGCTACCCGCCGGACAGGACGGCCCCCGCCACCGATTGACCGACCTAGCCACCGCATCACGGGCAACGTCCGCCACCGGCCCCCACAGGACCGAGGACACCGGTTGCCGGTAATCGCGCTCCTGGTCGCCCTCGTGGTCCTGGCGGTCGTCCTCATCGGTGCCGTCACCGGCTCAACGCCCCCACCCGACGCATGCCGACAGCAGGCAACCGGACCGCCAGTCGCCGGAATCCCCGCCACCTACCTCGTCCTCTACCGCAAAGCCGCCGCCGAGTACGGCATGCCCTGGGAGATCCTCGCCGCCGTCGGATCCATCGAGTCCGACCACGGACGCTCCAAGGCTCCAGGCGTTCAGTCCGGCGAAAACCGCGCCGGGGCCGGCGGCCCCATGCAGTTCCTATCCGCCACCTGGGCCAGCTACGGCGTCGACGGCAACCACGACGGCAAGAAAGACCGCTACGACCCGGCCGACGCCATCCCCGCCGCCGCCAACTACCTCCGCCACAACGGCGCACCACCCAAGATGCGCGCCGCGCTCTTCGCCTACAACCACAGCAACACCTACGTCGACGACGTCCTCAACCGCGCCCGCAACTACAAGAAGACGCCTACCACCCCGAGCGCACCGACAGAGACCACACCTCCAGCCGAGTGCGCCGAAGCCGCCGCCCTCACCGCACCCAACGAGATCATCGCCTTCGCCATGGCCCAACGCGGCAAGCCCTACGTCTTCGGCGCCACCGGCCCCGACGCCTGGGACTGCTCAAGCCTCGTCCAAGCCGCCTACGCAGCCGCCGGCCTCACCATCCCACGCACCACCTTCACCCAATGGCCCTTCGGCGTCCGCGTACCCAACAACCAAGCCCAACCCGGCGACCTCGTCTTCTTCAACTCCGGCCCAGGCACCTCCACCAACAACCCCGGCCACGTCGGCCTGGTCATCGGCCACGGCCAAATGATCGCCGCCCGCTGCTCCACCTGTCACCCAGCCATCGGCGTAGAGACCTACCACCGCCCCGACTGGCTCGGCACCACCCGCCCCCTCCTCCGCCTGACAAACACTTCCAACCGAGACCAGCCGCTCCTCGGGGATGACCATCTGCCCTGATACATCCAAGTCTTCGGGTAGACGGCTAGCAAGAGCTCGAGTTCAGGCGGGACGGCAGTCACCTTCCCACCCGGCCTCCTTATGAGCAGGGCCGTTGCCCAGGGCGAGCTCGCCGCCGCACGGAGAAGGTTCCCCCGCCGCGGGGAGACAGCGGCGAGCTCACGCCGGCCTTGCCCTTGACACGCGAGGTGGCGGTCAATGACGCCCGGTTCCGTCCGGAACCGGACCCACCGGTACGCGGGGACACCGCGTCCCGCACCGCTTAGCCGAAGGAGCACAACGCCATGGCGCGCACCGACCGCTCTCACGACATCCAGAAGACACCAACAGCGCCCGACCGCCTCGCCCGGGAGGTCGCACGAATGGTCGAACCGCTGGCCCAGGCCAGCCTGATCAGCCCCGAGGACGCCGAGGTCACCCTCGATCTGCACCTCGGACAGGTCGGCGTCCTGCCCTTCCGCCCCGGCCTGACGCCCGACCACCGGGCCTGGGCCGGAAGCCTCGCCTGGGCCGCGCTCATCCTCTACCCCCACACCCCGCCCGCCGTGGGGTTCCCGGTTACTGAGGAGCGCCTCGCCCGCGACGCCGCCGACGCAAAGGCGTACACCTTCCACGCGACGCTCTTCACCACCCAGGCATGGCGCGAAGGCGGCACGTTCCAACTCGTCGACCATGTCAGCGCAGACGAACCGGGCGTCTTCTGGATCAACCTCGCTGACGCGTCCGTGCACGAAGACCTCGAGCTCTACCGCGTCCCTCTTACCGACATGACCAGCTGAACAAGAAGGGCACAGCACCCGGAACACGGGCGGGGACCTACCAGGTCCCCGCCCCCTTGCTCTTCGCGCGGTATGACAGCGCTCTGCGCCTCGCCAGGTGCCTCGACCGTCCAAGCCATGCCCGCACGCCCGGCGGCGCGCAGCTTCGCGGTTGGACGTGACACCGGTCGGCGGGGCTCATGGTGACACCTGTGGCGACTCCTTGGGCAGTCGATCAACACAAGAGTACTTTTCGATCAATTTCACATCCGGCTTATAAGGATCCCTTTTCAGGTCTTTAAAATTCTCCTTGAAGACCCGGTTCCACTCGTCGTTCTCGATATATTTTATGAGCGCCGATTTTATTTGCATGCACTCTTTTCGATGTCCCTGAGGCAGCGCAATCCCCCACCTTTGCTCCTTGTCTGGAAAACCCTTCACTGAAGCGCTCGGGACGACGACCAGATTCGAGCCGGGCTGACGGGCGAATCCCTGCAGGATCAGTTCGTCTGAAAAGACCGCATCGACTTTGCCGTTATTGAGCCGATCCACACACTCGTCGGCACTCTCCGGCGGGTTGGGGAGTACTAGGTCCTGTCTCGACTTTTCCAGGATCTCTGCTGCTGCCTCTTCGAGGATCTCCTTTGAAGTGGTGCCGCCCCACGTGCATACCCTCATTCCCCCGAGATCGGAGATGCTCTGCGGACGCGGGCGGGGATCGTCCGATTTCAGCAGGAACCCGGTGCCTGTCACGGCGTATGGACCGATGAAGTCTTTTCTCTCATCGTCCATCCGTCCTTGGGTGATCGAGTACGTGGAGACGATGAAGTCTACCTTGCCCCCATTTTTCCCGATGAACGCAGTCTTGCGCTGTTCGGAACTCAGAGGCTCGAACTTGACTTCCTTGCCGAGCGCGCTAGCGGCCATACCCACGATGGCAATGTCCAACCCGGAGAGTTTCGAGTAAGAACCGAAGCCTGTACCGGGTTGGTCATTTTTTATGCCGAAGCGCGCGGTTTTATTGGGCGGCCAGAATGACTCCTGCCTCAGCAGGAAGCCTGCCGCCAGGGCAAATAATACGAGAGCAGATACAGTGACCAGGGCATTCCGGCGACCGTACCGAACGACCCGTGAGCCGATCTCACTGGCGAGCGACGGGGCTGCTTTCGCATGTTTCGGTGCACGCGGTCCCGCCTTCTCCCGACGGCTTCCTGATGCGCCGCCGGACGGTGCCTCCGCTGGAGAGCCGGGGGGGCCGTCCTCGGGCGGGCGCGCGCCCGTCGCCGCGGGGGATGGCTCGGAAAGCCAATGACGGCGGAAGAGTTCGGTGGTCGCCTCGCGCGGAGTCGATTCGCCCACAAGCTGGACGAGCAGGTTCTTGGCAGTCGGTCGCCGAGCCGGGTCGGGATCCAGCGCCGACTCGACGATGGGCACAAACTCGTGCGGCACACCTGTCAGATCGTATTGGGCCTGTTTCGCCCGGACGGCCAGTTCCTGCAGCGTGCCGGAACCGAACGGGTTGTGCCCGGACGCAGCGTAAGCGACGAGGGCCCCCCAGGCGAAGATGTCACCGGCGGCACCGACCCGCCCCTCGAACGCGAACTCGGGCGCGACATAGCCGGCGGTGCCCATGACGTTGCCCGGCTGGGTGATGGGGATGTGCGCATCCAAGGCCCGCGTGATACCGAAGTCGATCACGCGTGGTCCGTCGACCGCGAGCAGGACGTTGCCCGGCTTGAGGTCTCGGTGGACCAGGCTGACCGCGTGGATCTCGACCAAGGCGGCAGCCACTCCCGCCGCGAGACTGCGGAGCGCATGCGACGGGAACACGCCGTGCGCTTTGATGTACCCGGACAGGGACGGCCCCTCGATATACTCGGTGACCAGGTAGGCGAGCCCGCCGGTATTTCCGTGATCGAGCACCCGCGCGGTGCAGAAGGACGCGACGCGCCCCGCGTAGGCCACCTCCGAGTCGAAACGCACAGAATAACCCGGGTCATTGGTCAGTTGCGGGTTGATCACCTTGACAGCGCCTCGCTGCCCGTCCGGGTCCCGCCCCAGATAGACCACGCCCATGCCGCCCTGGCCAAGCCGGCCGAGGAGTTCCCAACTGCCGATGGAGGTGGGGTCGAGCGGGTCGAGCGGGTTCGAGAAAGGGGCGGCGTCCGACCACTCGTGAGGGCCCAATGAGCTCACCAAGCCGACCTCCTCCAGATGAAGTATCCACGGCTTCCATTCGAATCACCGTGATCACTGCCTGTGACAAGCCGTCCGTGCCCCCCTGCCCCACGCGCCGACCTCGGACCGGCCGCACCGACATGGCCGCGGCCGAGGCAGCCAATTCCGTCCGATCTCCGGGTAAAGACATCGTACGGTCGGCACCCCTTCCGCGAGTCGCGAGGTCTTCCTGTGAGACGCCATGCGCTTGCCCATAGTTCCCAACGCTGAGGAAGTCGTGGAGTGAAGTTTTCCCGGACTGGGCGATTCGGACATTCGGCTTTCCTACCCGCACACCAAGACCATGACGTTGAGTGTTGCCGATCACCGCACTGATGATGGTGTGGCGGGCAAGAAGAAGGGTCCTCGAGCCGACCGGCCGAAGCGAGGGGTGTTCAGCCCGGAGTGCAAGCTGGCGATCGTGCAGGAGTAGGAGCAGCTGACCGAGTCGGGCGCCTGCGGTGCGCTGCTGCGCCGTGAGGGGCTGCACCACTCCCACATCCAGGACTGGAAGCGGCTACGCGATGCCGGGTCGCTGGACGCCCTGGCGGCCAGGCCCACCGGCCCCAAGCCCGCAGAAGCGAGGCCGACAAGGCCCACGACAAGCTCGCCGCCGAGAACGCCCGGCTGGCCGACGAGATCGCCAGGACCAAGAAGGCCCCACAGCCTGAGCTGTCTCAGCGAGTTTGACAGGCTCCGGAAGAGGATTAGCCACTGCGTCGTCTCGGGGAGAGGGATGGGTCTGACAGCCGCAGGCACGCCGTCCATCGTTCGATCTCACCAGGCGTTGCCCGGATACATCTTGTGCTTGAGAAGGCTGTCGGTCTGGTCCGCTGCTGCCTTCACGTCCCCGCACGGGGAGAGGTAGCCGAACCTTCCGCGCTGGGCCTCGTGGTAGGCCCACAACCCACCTGCAACGGCTCGGGCGCTCACGACGATGCCCACGTGGCTGTCAGGACCGGCGGCATACACCCAGAGCAGGGGCAGCGAGACCGGGAACTCTTCGGGCCGATAGAGCCGGACGAAGCGGTACCCCTTGGGCTTGAGTGCGACGGCGAGGAGATCCAGGTACCGCACGGCCCTCTCGCGGCCGAAGTGCGTGCGCAACCTCAACATGTGCCGCTCCGCCCGTACGGTCAGCGGGCGAACTTGCTCCATATAACTTTTCCTCCTTCGCTGGTCGGTCGCGTGCCCCAGTCGCGAACGAGCTGGGTCATCAGCAGCAGGCCGCGCCCGTTGCACGCATTGAAGTCCTCGCCCTTGACGACCGGCATTCCTTCGCCTTCGTCCCAGACTTCAACGACCACCAGACCGTCGCGGCTGTCAGAAGCCCAGACTGAGCCACCGGACCCAAACCAAGGCGCACTTTGGTAGTCTCGTATAGTTGGTTGATCGTCCGAGTGTCGACATGAGTCAATGGATATCCACCCAAAAGGGCAGCCACCTACGGGCTCGTCGAACCCGAGACACTGCACCTGAGATAGCCCTCCGGAGAGCGGTGCACGCGCTGGGGCTCCGGTTCCGGCTACACGTCTCCGTGCTTCCACGCTGCACCCCGGATTTCGTCCTTCCCCGCTGGCGTGTGGCCGTGTTCGTGGATGGCTGCTACTGGCATGGTTGCCCGATGCACTCACCTCGCGAATTCAAGGGTCCCAACGCCGACCGCTGGAAGCAGAAGATCGATACCAACCGCACCAGAGACCGCCGACACGACGCCGAACTGGCCGCCGCCGGATGGCGGGTCGTCCGCATCTGGGAGTGCGAGATAAAACAGAATGTCGGAGCTGCTGCAGACCGGGTCAAGTCGACAACAGAATCACCGGACTAGAAGAGAGTGGCGTCTCTCTCTGTGGATTTCGCGTAACTACACCAGTCACTAAGGGGGCACGTCGCACATTTGGGCGAGTCTCCGACAATGCAGTGAGAGGAAGCCAGGCGTCGGATCGCAGCCATCCGAAGCGGCGCGTGTTTTCCACCGCCCACCAGTCGGGCCAACTCCACGCGCCCGTCGGTCAGCCGGTTTTTCTGGTCGGACTCGCTGCCGAAAAACCGAGCAGTCACCCTGAGAACAGGGGCGGTCGCGAGCATGATGTCTTTACCCAGAAGGTGACGGAATACATTTCGTTCACCCGGCTTCAACCGCAACTCGTCGACGAGCTCGTCGGGCTCCTCCCAAAGCTTCTGCTTCTTCACCAGATCAAGAAGTACGGTGAGGCTAGCAGCTGTGCGCTTCGAACCCGAGGCGATGGAGACCATGTTGATCTCCCGGGTCAGCGGCTTCGTGCGACCGCGTAGCGGTTCGAACGCGTGGCTGATCTCCCAGCTGTCGAGCCGACTGGTGCCGATCAATGCAACGATTGCGGCCACCGCCTGTTTGGTGTCAGGCCCGGGGAACAAGAACCACCGCTTAGAGCGTCGCTGTTCGTCTCCCCACTTCACCAGCGCGCCGTGGAGATCCTTCCAATGGTTGGGCTCGCGGGGCGCCCCTTCTGGTACCGGGTGCAGCCCCCGTGCCGCAGCTTCGCCGAGGCTAGGGGGGACGGCATTGCCGATCTGGCGAAACGCGTCACTCCTTGTTCCCGCGAAGCGAAACCGGTCCGGGAATGTCTGGATTCGAGCGGCCTCCCGGACAGTGAGTGTCCGGTGTTGCTTTGGATGGATATACCAGTAGCCGTCCTTGGCGATGTGGGCGGTGATCGAGCGGCTAAGGTCCGTCCCATCCAAACGCTTGTACTTGTCGTCGAACGTGTCGGCTTTGTAACGGCGAAGGTTTTCCGGGATAGCCGAATAGAGCGTTTTGGCTTTCATCATTTTGAAGACCACGAGATCATCCGGGCGCACGGGCCGGGTCATGTGATCCCAGACAACATCATTGTTGTCCTCCATGCCCTCACGCATGAGTTCCAGGAAGCCGGACTTGTCGCGGGACTCCCTATAGGGCAACTGTCGGGCACCAACCGGATCGTCCTCGGGCAGTTTTGGAAGATCCCCGATGGCTTCGCTCAGGATCACACGTTCCCCGGGATCAGGCCACGTGAAGACGTGAGAGTCCTTCCGCGCCAAGACGATCAGGCGCTTCCGATGTTGAGGAACGCCGTACTGCCAAGCATCGACCAGCCGGGCTTCGGTGTAGTAGCCGTCGTTCTCCAGCTTGTCGACGATGGTCCGGACGATGCAGAAATCATCACCCAACGCCATGTCGGGAACGTTCTCCATCAGCACGGCACGGGGAGAGACCTCGCGCACAACCTCCAGGTACGCCCTCCACAGCTCCCGGCGAAGGTCCAGCGGGTCTCGTCGGCCTTCGTCAACGAGGCTTCTGATCTTGCTTCGGCCGGCCCTGCTGAACGGCTGGCACGGCGGCCCGCCGGCGATCAGGTCGATCTCGGCTCTCCGAAGGAGGCTGATCAACTCGGCACGGCCTTCGGGATCACCCAGGTCAATGTTCAGGGCCAAGCCGGGGAAGTACGCGCGGTGCGTCTCCAGAGCCCGGGGATCGTTGTCGACGGACAGGGCTACCGTCCAGCCCGCCCGTTCAACGCCAAGGCTGAGCCCTCCGGCTCCGGAGAACAAGTCGACGGCTAGCCGTTGCCCGGAAGCGACCTGCTGGTCGCACCAGGCGACGAAGCCTTCCTCGGTGCACGCCTCTGCATGCGCGTCCAAGCGGAGGGTATCACTGCGATGCAGCTTGACACCGTAGTACGACACCTGGCTCCCTCGTCCCTTACCACCCCTCGACGGCCTCCAGGACAACACATACTCCCGGCGCCCGGCAAGTATTCTGGCCTATCTTGGCACGTGCTCGCACCCCAACCCGCCAGGCACCCCGTAGGTTCGGGTCTGGCGCCCACCTTCGGAATCGGCGCTCCACGCAGCTTTGGCTATCAGTCACCACCGACATTTCCGACCCGACGGCCGTGTGAATAGGCCCGATGGATGACCCAGAACGCAGATCACGCCACGTTACGCGACAATTTCCATCGGAGAGGGCTGGCAGAACTGTGACGGACGGATTCGACATTGCAGCTCCCGACCCGGCGGGCATGGTTGCCTCACTGAGTTCGCTGGGCTACTCCCTGGAAGCCGCAGTCGCCGATCTGGTCGACAACAGCGTGTCAGCAAGAGCGACCGACATCGAGGTCGTCTTCACATGGGCAGGTGAGGACTCCTGGGTGGCGGTGGTCGACAACGGGAGCGGGATGTCGCTGCCGGATCTCGTCACGGCGATGACGCCGGCCGCGCGTGGGCCTGGAACCGAACGCAGTGCCGACGACCTCGGCAGATTCGGGTTGGGCCTGAAAACCGCCTCTTTCTCCCAGGCCCGCCAGCTGACCGTAACCAGCCGCCCTCCTGGCGAGACGTGGCACACCCGTACCTGGGATCTGAACATGGTCGAGGCCAGCAGGGAGTGGCGTCTGATGCATGATGCCGACCCCGAAACCTCCAGGCTCCTCGACCTTTTCCGCCGAGACCGGGGCAGCGGGACCATAGTGCTCTGGCGTCGGCTCAACGGCTATGGGGCCGACGGGACGGATCCCGACCAGACAACCCAAAGGCAGTTCTACGAAGACGCCTCCCGGGTCGAGCGGCATTTGGGCATGGTATTCGCGCGCTTTCTGAAGGATGTGGACCTCCGAGTGCAGAATCAGACCGTTGCCGCCTGGGATCCGTTTCTCACCGGTCACCCATCCCTTCAGCGGCTACCCCCCGAGGACCTCGCCTTCGGATCCAGCTCGGTCAGGGTCGAGGCGTATGTCCTGCCCAGCGCACAGAGGCTCTCCAAAGAGGAGTATCTCGCCGCGGGTGGGCCCGGTGGATGGCTGAGGCAGCAGGGATTCTACGTCTACCGGCGGAAACGCCTGATCCTCGCTGGCGACTGGCTCGGCCTGCAGGGCATGCGCCAAGAGGAGAAGTTCAACCTGGCCCGCATCTCCATTGAGGTTCCCGCTGAGCTGGATGCGGAGTGGAGCGTTGACGTACGCAAATCCAAGGTGGTCCCGCCGGTGGCGCTCCGACGGCATCTACAACGCATCGCCAAGCGCGCCAGGGAACAGGCTGCGGACGTGATCAGGCACCGAGGGCAGATCGCCGCACGGAGACACGGTTCGGCCTTCGTCTATCTGTGGAGAGTGGACCGCCCTGACGGACGGATCAAGTGCCGCATCAACCGCGACCACCCCTTGGTCCGTGAGGCGCTACGAACCGGGGACGAGCGAGGCAAGGTCGTCAAGGCCCTCCTAACTCTGCTGGAGGAGACCGTTCCTGTCGAGGCACTCCGCGTGATCCATGAAGCGGACGCCGCCGACGACCCGGTACCGTTCACCGGTGCCCCGAGCCAGGACCAGGAAGATGTGGCCCGCGCCCTCCTAGCCGCACTGATCAACCAGGGAAGAAGCCCGCACGACGCTAGGTCGATGATCCGGAACATGGACCCGTTCAGTCGGCTCGACGGCTTCTGGAACAAGTGACCAACGATTGTCGGTGGCAGCGTTTAGCCTCTTCCTGACCGGAGTCTTCACCCGCAGAGGATCGCATGAACGCCACCGAGGAAGTCATCGCCAAGGCGATCCAGGTCGTCCTTGTCCTACTCCCCCGTGAACGGCACGCGACGCCCGGCGAGGTCGAGCAGGCCGTTTCCCAGGCGGCGCCCATGTTCCCCGGGCTCGCGGCGGACGTCTTGCTGCGCAGGGTGGAGGAGCTCGTCTCGGTGTTCCAGGAGGTCGGCAAGGGGATCTCTGACAGCGACCACCACACACCCTGGCTACCGGACGCTAAGTCCGACCGGTCGTGGAATTTCTGGGAACGCTACCGCGACCACCTCGACCACTCGGTGCGCCTCCCACCCCGCGTGGTCCGGGCTCTCGACCGTTCGACCGACGACATCCTCGGTGAACTCGAGGATCCAAGGTCGAAGGCTCCCTGGCGGCGCGCCGGGCTGGTCATCGGTCAGGTGCAATCGGGCAAGACCGGGAACTACACCGGCCTGGTCTGCAAGGCCGCCGACGCCGGCTTCCAGATGATCATCATCCTGGCGGGCATCCACAACGATCTGCGCAGCCAGACCCAGTTGCGCATCGACCAAGGGCTGCTCGGCTTCGACACACAGTTTCAGAAGCGCTACGACGAGGACGCTTCGCGTTACATCGGCGCCGGCGCGCCATCGCACGCCAAGCGACTCGGGATCGGGTCGGTCACCGACAGCACGGAGAAGGGCGACTTCACCAAGACCAAGGCCCTGCAGTTGAACTTCCCGCTCGGACGCTTCCCCGTCGTCTTGGTGGTGAAGAAGCACCGGAGCATCCTGGGGAACGTACGCCGCTGGCTGACGGAAGTGCACGGCACGCCGGACGGGACTGAGGACGGTGTGATCGTCCGGGATCTGCCCGTCCTTCTCATCGACGACGAGGCCGACCATGCGGGCATCGACGTCTCCAAAGAGAGCGAGACGGACCCGTCGAAGGTCAACGGCGAGATCCGGAAGCTGCTGAAGGTGTTCGAGCAAGCGGCGTACGTCGGGTACACCGCCACCCCGTACGCGAACATCCTGATCGACCCCGACACTGAGCACGAGACGTTTGGCCGGGACCTTTTCCCAGGCAGCTTCATCCGGGTTCTCCCAGCTCCGTCGAACTACTTCGGACCCGAAAGGGTCTTCGGTCTGACCATCGACGATCCAGACCAAGACGACGTCGAACCGCTGCCCGTGACCCGCACGGTCGACGACTACCAATTCTGGATGCCAGACAGGCACAAGAGCCACCACCCGGTCGCTATCGAACTTCCGGATTCCCTTCGTGAAGCCGTGAACGCATTCATCCTCACCTGCGCGGCACGGCGTGCTCGTGGCCAAGAGACCGAGCACAACTCCATGCTCGTGCACGTCACCCGCTTCACCGCCGTGCAGGGCCAGGTCCGAGAGATCATCGAGGACCACGTCCAGTTGCTGGCCGACAGCATGCGCGACCGCTACAGCGTCACCGCTGCCGAGCGGCTCACCGAACTCCGCGATCTGTGGAACACCGACTTCATGCCCACGACGAGGGCGTTTCCCGCCGACCAGGTCAAGGACGTCTCGTGGTCCGAGGTCGCCGAACACCTGCTGCCCGCCGTACAGAAGATCCAGGTGCGAGCAATCAACGGGGCGGCAAAGGACGCACTGGAGTACTACGAGAACCGTAAGAACGGCCTGTCCGTCATAGCGGTCGGCGGCGAGAAGCTGTCCCGTGGGTTGACGCTCGAGGGCCTGAGCGTGAGCTACTACCTGCGAACCGCGAAGGCATACGACACCCTGCTCCAGATGGGACGCTGGTTCGGGTACCGACCAGGGTACGAGGATCTGTGCAGGCTCTACACGACCCAGGGCCTTATCGACCACTACATCGAGATCACGCAGACCACCGACGAGCTCCGCCGGGAGGTCGAGGAGATGTCGGCGCTGCGGGCCAAGCCCATCGATTTCGGTCTGAAGATTAAGTCCTCCTCGCTCGGTCTCAACATCACCAGCCGCCCGAAAATGGGCTCGGGCACGCGGGTGCGGCTCAGCTACTCCGGTGACCATCCCGAGACAGTCATGTTCGATCTCAAGAACCAAACACCAGAAAAGAACTTTGCGAACCTTGAATCATTCGTGGGGAGGCTGGACCAGCTCGGCCCCGCCTCTACCGAGGAGGAAAGCCTCGTCTGGTCCAGCGTTCCTCCCGAGGAGATCGTGGGTTTCCTGGACGGCTACCAGTCGGACAAGCTCGCCCACCGCGCTAAAGCAAGCCAGATCGCCCGCTACATCCGCAGGTGCGACCAAGTCGGCGAGCTCGGAAACTGGACCGTACGCCTAGTGGGCAAGTCCGCTGGGAGGCCAGCCGGCATCGGCGGTCACGAGGTCAGGCTCATCACCCGTAACCCGGTGAAGGGTACTGACCCGCTGCACGATGGCCGGTACCGGATCCGCCGCCCGATGAACCCGCCGGATGAGGCCAAGGACCTTTCCAGAGCTCAGTGGAAGACCGCGTTGAACAACGCGCGCGTCGCCGCCGAGGGGAAGCTCGACAAGAAGGGCGATCCGGTTAAGGCGCCCACGCAGCCTGTTGACCTGTTCGTGCGAAACGTACGCACCCCTGACCAGGGGCTCCTGCTGATCTATCCGATCGAGCAGAGCCACCAGGGAGCCGCCCCCGACGCGGTGCCTCTGGTCGGCTACGCCTTCAGCTTCCCCCACTCCCACCAGTTCGAGAAGACCGAGTACTTCGTCAACGCGCCCTGGCTGAAGGAGCAGTCCCTCGGACTCGACGACCAGGAAGTCGAGGACGACAGGTGAGCATCACCGAGGAGAACTGGCGGGAGCTGGAGACTCCGCAGCACACACCCGGTCGCTCCATGCGCCGCATTCACGCCGAGTCCGCACACGACATCCACATCGCCGTGACCTACCCGCAGCGGAAGCGGATGCTCGTCCTCGACACCGACGACCGCGCCTACGAGCGCGCCGCAACCGCCTACGGACGCCTGCCCCGCACCCAGGGACTCGAACTCGCCTTCACTCGGCTGACCCGGCAGCACTACGAACTGACGATCACGCTCACCTCGGACAGCCTCAAGAACGTCTTCACCCCCCTCGTAATGGACATCGCCTGGGCGATCAGCCAGGCCACGGACGATGTCGGCGCGGTGACAACTGCGATCAACCAGTTCGAGCGATGGCAGACGCTACTCAAAAGCCTCGGCGAGGACGGTCTCGGTGCCGACGCTCGCAGAGGCCTGTACGGCGAGCTGCTCGTGCTGAAGGACTACGTGATCCCCGAACTGGGCCCCGCCAACGGAATCCTGGGCTGGACAGGCCCCTTGGGCACCAACCAGGATTTCCAGCTCACCGACTGCGCCATCGAGGTCAAAGCCACGACCGCCCGGGCGACCTCCGAAATCACGATCGCCAACGAGCGTCAGCTCGACAGGACCGGGACCGCCGACCTGGTTTTCGGCCTCGTGGTCTTGGACGAACGCCGCGGCGGCCTCGGCACGAGCCTCAACGCCATGGTGGAGGGTGTCCGAGCAGCCCTGCCAGGCCCGCCGCAAGCAGGCCTTGAGGGGCGCCTGGCCAGAATCGGTTACTTCCCCCAGCACACCAATAACTATGACGAGCCCCGGTATACCCTTCGGGAAATCAGGTTCTGGTCTGTTCACGGGGATTTTCCACGCATTGTCGAATCCGAGTTCCGGCCCGGCGTGAGCACCTGCAGCTACCGCATCCAGACCGCAGGACTCGACGCCTACGCCATAACCAAGGACGAGGTGAGAAAGCTGATCAGAGGGAGCCATGGCTGAAACCTCGCTCGAGGAGTTCGCCCACGGCCTGGTCGCCAATGTCATGACCAGCGCGGAGGCCGAGGGCACCACCGCCCCCGAGATGTTCGCCCAGTTGATGCTCGAAGATCTCGAAGTAGCCGGCGACGTCGAGAACCATTTCCTCGCCTACTACCGGTCCCACGGCATCGAGATCCACGGCTTCGGCGTCAACAACACGCTCGGCAGCCTCGACCTGTTCGTCGTCGACTTCCGCCAGTCACCCTTGATGGGAAAGCTCCACAAGGCCCCGGCGGAGGCCGCGCTCAAACGTCCCCTTCAGTTCCTTCGCAAGATGTCCGACATCCGACAGGCCGCGGACGAGGCCACCGACGTCCAAGACCTCTGCGCCGGCGTCGAGAAGGCCCTTCTGGAGGCATCGCGCATCAGGGTTTTCCTGCTGACCAACTCCGTTTGCACGGCCAAGGCCCCACCGCTCGCCATCTACCACGATCTGGAGGTCACGCACGAGATCTGGGATCTCGAACGGTTCCACCGCATGGCAAGCTCCGGGGCCCAAAGCGAGCCAATCGTCGTGGAGTTCGAGCACCCCCTCCCGTGCCTCGCCGCGCCCAGAACCGGCGACTTCTCGGTCATCCTGGGCGTCCTGCCCGGCCAACTCCTCGCTGACCTGTACAAGGAACACGGCACCCGGCTACTGGAACTCAACGTCCGCTCGTTCCTCCAGACACGCGTCAAAGTCAACAGCGGTATCCGAAAAACCCTGCTCGACAAGCCTGATTGGTTCCTCGCCTACAACAACGGCATCACAGCGACCGCTTCGGCCGTCGACTTCGTCAGGGACGCGGACGGCCAGCACGCGATCCACCGCATCCACGGAGTCCAGATCGTCAACGGCGGCCAGACAACCGCCTCCATCTACTACGCCAGTACCCGAGACAAAGCGGATCTCTCCGCGGTCCACGTGCAGATGAAGCTGACCGTGCTCAGGGAAGCCCAACTCCTCGACGTAGTGCCGGAAATTTCGAGGTACTCCAACAGCCAGAACGCCGTGAGCCTGGTCGATTTCAGCTCCAACAACCCGTTCCACAGGCGCGTAGAACAAGTCACCCGTAGCCTGTGGGCCCCCGCGGCCGACGGCAGCGGGGTCGAGACACGCTGGTTCTACGAACGAGCCCGGGGCCAGTACACCGATGCCCAGGCCCGGGCACGAACTCCCGCGGCCAAGAAGCAGTTCAAACTGCTCCATCCAACGAAGCAGAAGTTTACTAAGTCAGATCTTGCCAAATTCGCGCACTGCTGGGAGATGCTGCCCCACTGGGTCAGCCGCGGAGCCCAGAAGAACTTCAATGAGTTCATGATCCGCCTAGACACCGCAGTAGACGAGGACCGCGCACCCCGAGTGGACGTCGCCTACTGCCAGCGATTGATCGCCAAGGCGAAGCTGTTCAAGGACATCGACAGAATCGCCCAGCAACACGGAGCCGGCAGCATCAAGTCCTTCGTCACCGCCTACACAACGTCGTACTTGGTCAAAGCAACCAACCAGCGCTTGGACCTCGACCGTATCTGGCGCGAGCAGCGGATCTCCCCCGCAACAACAGCAGCCGTCGAAACCCTGGTCGACCGCGTCATGAACGTGATCGACAACCCCCGATCCGGAAACCACTCCGGCGAATGGGCTAAGAAGGAGGACTGCTGGCTCACCGTCAGCGGCATCCGCTGGAACCTCCCCACCGACCTGGAGACCGAACTCCTTCCCGCTCGGATTGTCGACCCGGTTGGCCCGGCAACCGACCTCGACCTCGACACCGAGACCGCACCCCACCCCGACGTCGCCAAGGTTTCCTCCATCCCGCCCGACGAGTGGTTCGCTATCCAACGCTGGGCCAAGGAGACCCGGAACCTCCTCCCAGACCAGCGCCAACGGCTCGCCCTCGTCGGCCGACGTCTCCAAGCCTCCGAACCAATCCGGACAGGAGTCGCAACAGACGCCCTCAGACTCCGCACCAAGGCCTACGCCGCCGGCTTCAAGCCCTAGCCGCACACACGGGCAACGAAGGACGAAGCACAGGTTACGAGCAGTCCTTGGCGGTCATCGCCACCACTTCCCTCCTCCAGACGCCGTGGGCGGCGGTTGTGGCCATCCAGAGTAACTTCGTTCGAAAATAGCTGGCGGCATGAGGTCACACTCTCCATGATGGTCTCGTGTCCTTAACCCAAACTCTCTTGCATTGTGCTCCGTCTCAGGTGACTATCGAGCAGATCCGTCGGCTGGTGGCGGCCGTCGGCCCCGAGGCGCCCACCGTCGAGTACAAGGCCGCCATGACCCAGAGCATCGCCAAAGCTGTGGCCGCTCTGGCCAATACCTATGGTGGCTTGGTCTTGGTGGGAGTAACCGATGATCGCAAGATTATCGGCGTCAAAGAAAAGACGATTGACCAGGTCTCTCAGCACTGCCACGACAACATCGAGCCCCCGTGGGCTCCAGAGATCGTCCCAGTCCCCATAGACGACGCTTCAGGAAGATTCGTCCTACTACTGCGGATAGTGCCGGGGATCGTCCCCAGGCCGTTGCTCATCGGTGGAGCCGCTCCGATGCGCAACCACAGCACCACCTACAACGCAAACTGGCAGCAACTTGCGGCGCTGTTCGCTGAAGACGACGCTGTCCGCTCGAACGATCCTTGGACGATCAGGGGACCTGACCTCCCGCGCCGCCACAACAATCAGCAAGATTACTTCGCCGATCTAATTCTCCGAACCGGTCTCGACATCCCTATCGATCCTCGCGCCAGCTGGCGTCCACTTCGCGAAGACGATGTCGACGAGCTCATTCACGCGCTCAACAAATCACCCATCGACAGTTTCCTCCTCGGCCTGAGTACTGTCCCAGACGGCACCGTCCAGCGATTCCATCGCAAAGGACATAATCAGTCCCGCATCATCCGCCTTCAATGGCAAGGTTTCCCTCGCGGCTGGAGGAACACCAAGTCAGGAGCGGTCGAGGCACTCGTATCGGCCGAGGTGCCAGGCGGCTATGGCCGGAATGCCACGCGCCTACAGGTGCATCTGGACGTGGTCACACGTCTTGCGCACCTCGCGGAGATCAGGGAAGGCGACTGGATCCCAGCGGGAGGCCAACAGCCGCCGCAACTTGACCAGCGCATGGAAGTCACCACGCTCGGTGACCTCATGGACGCCATGATCGCAGGGTTCGTCGCCCAACCCGTCGTAGATGCGCTGGCGGATCTAGCCCAGATCGACTCGCTCGCGGTACCCCAACCGCGTGTCCTGCACCTCAGGACCGTCAACTCCATAGCCGAGACCCTGGACACTAGTAGCCTCACCGCGATTCCCGATGCCAGCGAGTCTGGCGGTGCGCACCTGCTCGCCGATCCCGCATTAGACCTCGCCGATGCCGATGATCGGCACCAGCAGGTTCACGCGTGGCTGGTGCAGACCGCCCTGGATGCTGGCCTGCTCGGCATGGAAGCGTTACTCGCCAAGCAGTCCCGGCGCGCCACATCATGACACCACTCGGCCCCGTGACCGTCCTTACGCGCCGGACGCCGGGTCCGTACGCGGTGGTGCCACGTACGGACCCCGAATGTTGCTACAACATGCGGACGGGTAGCTATCTCACGGGGACGCGGTAGGCGTCGCCGATCGAGGTTGCGGGGAAAATGCAATTGGTTGTGACAACCCCGTCGACATGAACACCCATGAACGTTCACACACGGTCACTGATCCGCTTGGGATGCGGCGGGCGGGCGGCTGGGGGCGTGTCGCCACGGCACCCCACGGTCATCCGATCGTGAACCGGTACGGGAGTGTCAGGCGGGTGCCGGGGGTGGGTCGAGCGGGCACGCGATCATCCCCGTAGGGGGTACACAACAGATCGGTGCATACGCGCCGTCCCGGCCAACGGGCGCGGGGCAACTGGATAAGAAATTTCGATACCGGTCACGCAAGGTGTACGTGGCGCTCGTGCTCGCCTCGGCCCGCGCCCGGCGGGCGGTACGGGCGATGGACGCTTGCCGCGCGGCGTCAGCGGCTTGCGCGACCCAGCGCAGCCGTGCGACACCCGCATCACCACGAGCAGTCCAGCGAGAAGCGTGATGAACACCGGCGCGGTGATCGCGGTCTCCACTACCGCGTTGCCCGCATCCCACGCCCGGTCCGCACGAACTGGCGTCCTCTTCCTCACGATCACACGGATAAGTACCTCTCGCCAAAGAGGGGCGTCGTTGAGCATCTACGACCCGGTACTGCCGGTCGGTGCCGCATTCGGCATCGGCGCCTGTATCTGGTCGCGACGGGTCGTGGCACCTGGCGCGCGGCTACCTCCCCGAGCCGATACCCCGGAGCTGGCGGGAGGTGAAAAGATCATCGGATGCCGATCGATCCGCACCTGCTCGCCGTGTTCACGGTGACCACCATCGTCGCCCTGATCACTCCAGGACCCGACATGCTGTTCGTGCTCGGGTGCGGCGTGCGGGGCGGCGCCCGCGCCGGGCTGCTGGCCACGGTCGGCGTGATCACGGGTGACGCGTTGTACATCGTCGCGGCCGCTGCCGGCCTCGCTGTACTGCTGACGGCATTCCCAGTCGTGTTCACGGTGATACGGATCGCCGGTGCCGCGTACCTGATCTACCTCGGTGTCCAGATGATCCGTCACCGCAAGAACGGCCAGGCCGACGATCCGGCCGCCGGCGGTATGCCGGGTCGGCGCGCCTTCCTCAACGGCGTGGTGTCCTCCATGGCCAACCCACAGACGTTCACGTTCATGGTCGCCTTCCTTCCCCAGTTCATCGATCCCGTGGCGGGGCCCGTCTGGCTGCAGTTCGCCGTCCTGGGCGGCATCCTGATCGTCCTGGAGTTCCTGGCCGACGGAACGGTCGGCGTCCTGGCCGGGCGGATCGGCGGCTGGCTGCGCGCCCGCCAGGCCGTGCGCCGCCGGATCGACGCCGCGACCGGGAGTGTGTTCATCGGCCTGGGCGCCACCCTGGCAGCCGAACGCTGACCGGGCTGGCGCGGCGACCGACTACCGGTTTCTGCGCACGATGCAGGCCGCCGGGTGCACTGCGGTGTGCACCGCCACCAGCAGCTTCCAGGGGGCAAGGTCGCCATCCCGGGCCTCCCAGAGGGTGGGTAGTCGAAGACGCCGGTGAGGGCACGGTGCCACCCTCCAGTGATGGCCGCAGCCACCGCTGGACCAGTACCTGATGTGACTGACGCCGCTAATTGGCCCGGTTGGGGCGTCCAAGGTTGACGATCAGGCGCCATGACCGCTGCACATGGCCCGTCGTGATGGAGATAGTCGGCCCCTGACGGAGGGCGCCCGGAATACGCATGAAAGGGAACGCGGGCCAGCGTTGTAGCCGGTCGGGGGCGTGGTGGCGCACACGGCTCGGGCTTTGCCCGTCCGCCTGCCTGGCCGCTTGAGGGGGTTGCAGGGCTGCGGGCAGGAACCGCCTGAGCAGGGCCGCGGCGGTGGCCGGTGGTCAGGCTTGGGAGGTGATCTCGTGGGTGAAGGAGTATCGGCTGAGCTCGTCGGTGAGCCGGGCGTGGTCGTTGTCGTTTTCGGTGTTCAGGCGGATGGTGGCGTGGGGCTGGCCGTCGCGTAGCTCGGTGCGGACCTGGCCGGTCCGCCCGGTCCGCTGGAGTTCGGCGCGGATGAGGCGTTCGATCGAGTTCAGGACCAGGGCGGGCTTGTAGATCTTGCCGATGGCGGTGACGGGTAGCTCGTCGATCAGGTGGATCGTGCGGGGGACGGCCGCTGGTTCGGGCGCGTGTTCGGCTGCCCAGGCGTGCAGTTCCCCGAGGGTGGTCGACGCTCCGGGGACGAGCACGAGGTAGGCGGCGGGGACCTCGCCGGAATGGGCGTCGGGGGCGCCGATCACGGCGGCGGCGTCGACGTCGGGGTGGGCGAGCAGCGATGCCTCGACGGGTCCGGGGTCGATGTTGTGCCCGCCGCGGATGATCAGGTCTTTGGCGCGGCCGGTCAGGTAGATGTAGCCGTCCTCGTCGACGCGGCCCATGTCGCCGGTGGCCAGCCAGCCGTCGAAGATCTTCCCGGTCGGGTCGGGTGCGGGGCCGTGGGGGCCGGGGCGCAGGTAGCCGGGGAACACGCTGGGGCCGCTGATGGCCAGAACTCCGGTGGATCCGATCGGGAGATCGCCGGTCGGGGCCTCGTCGGCGTCGACGGCGATGGTCTTGACGTGCTGGTAGGGCAGGCGCAGCCCGACCGAGCCCGGCCGGGGTGCGAAGGCCGGTGTGGCGGCGGTCGCGCAGGTCGCCTCGGTGAGGCCGTAGCCCTCCAGCATAGGAACCTTCACGGTGGACTCGAACGTGGTGCGGACCCGGGAGGGCAGGGGTGCCGCGCCGACGGCTCCGGCACGCAGGCTGGAGATGTCGACCTCGTCGGGTACGGGCGGCAGGCCCGCATACACGGTGGGGACACCGGAGAAGCTGGTCACCCGGTAATGCTCGATGATGTGCCAGAAGTCGGCCATGAGTGCTTTGTCGCGGTAGCCGAGCGGGCCCATGCTGACGACCGGACGGCCGTGCATGAACGGTCCCAGTCCGGTGACGTGCACGGCGTTGACATGGAACAGCGGCAGCCCTGACAGGGCGACCGACCCGTCGAGGTAGGCGCCGGAACAGCCGAGGGCCCAGGCCATGTACACCTGGTTGGCGTGGGTGTGCGGTGCGACCTTCGGCGTGCCGGTCGTCCCGCCGGTGTGGAAGTAGGCCGCCAGGTCCGAGGGGACGGGCCGCCGGGAGGTGCCGAGCCGGTCGGCGGGCTGGGTCGCGGTCAGGGCATCGAAGCCGACCGTGGGGATCGCGCCGGTGATCATGTCGGTGGGGCCGGGCGGTGCGCCGACGGCGGCCAGGGCTCGCAGGGCGGGCAGTCGGGCGGCGATCCGGACTGCTTTGTCCCACAGTTGTGGCGACAGGGCCGGCGCTGGGGCTAGGAGGATCTGCGCGCCGGTCAGGGCCAGGATCTCGACCAGGTGGTCCTCGGCCAGCAGCGGGTTCACGGGGTTGGCGATGCCCACGGCCTGGGCGCCCAGCAGCGCCGCGTAGGTGGCGCCGAGGTTGGGCAGCATCAGGCCGACGACGCCGCCCTCGGACAGCCCGAGATTCAGGTAGGCGTTGGCGGCCTGGTGGAGGCGTTCGAGCAGCGTCCGATAGGTCCAGCAGACCGCGTCACGCCAGGGCAGGCCGTCCTCACCGAGCAGGTACAGCGCGGGCAGGCCGGGATCGCGGGAAGCGGTGCCCGCCACCAGGTCGTAGGTGCTGGCCGGCAGATTGCGTTCGGTCAGCGGCACGGACTCGATGGCGGGCAGGTCCTCGGGCAGCAGCAGGAGCGGTCGGTCGCCCTGGGTGTGCGGGGCCGGGGTGGTGGCCATGGGTGTCTCCGTGGTCGGGCGCTGATGACGTCGGGCAGAGCGAGCAGAAGGTGAGGGCGTTCTCATGAAGGGGTGGCGCGGTGGATGCCCGGCGGACTTTTGCGGAGGTCTCCGCTCATGAGTTGTGGGCCGCTCGGAACGAGAGTGTCTGGGTGCCCAGGCCTTCGATGGTGCTGATGAGTTCGTCGCCGGAGGACAGGAAGCGGGGCGGGGTGCGGGTGGAGCCGATTCCGGCCGGGGTTCCGGTGAAGATCAGGTCGCCGGGCCGCAGGACGGTGATGGACGACAGGTGGGCGATCAGCTCGGGTATCCCGAAGATCATGTCGCCGGTGCGGCCGTCCTGCATCGTCTCGCCGTTGAGCGTGCAGCTGATCGCGAGGTCCGCGGGGTCGGCGAGTTCGTCGGGGGTGACGACGGCGGGCCCGGTCGGACCGAATCCGGGGTGGGACTTGCCGAGGGAGAACTGCTGCGGGGCGGGGCCCGACCACTGGCCGATCCGCTCGGACAGGTCCTGGCCGATGGTGAGTCCGGCCAGGTGCTCCCAGGCGTCGACGGCGGGGATGCGGTGGCCGGCTCTGCCGATCACCACGACCAGTTCGACCTCCCAGTCGACCCACCCTTCGGGCAGGTCGACGGTGACGTTCGGTCCGGTCAGGCAGGAGGCGAACTTGGTGAAGGTCATCGGCCAGGTGGACGGCTCCAGCCCGGCTTCTTCGGCGTGCTCGCGGTAGTTGACGCCGATCGCGAAGATCTGGCCGGGCCTGGGGACCGGCGCCCGCAGGTCGGTCTCCCGATAGGCGTCGGTCTCCGGATAGGTGGAGCTCTCGCCGGCCAGTCCGCGGAGCACGGGCAGGGTCTGCGGCCATTGGTCGAACAGGGTCTGGGGGTCGGGGCTCAGGGTGCCGCCGCTGGCTTGGTGGATGTCGACGGCTCCGCCGTCGGTCAGCAGGACGGCTCGGCCGTCCAGGTTCGCGATGCGCATCTGGCTCCTGCGTCGTTCCCGGCGGGTGTCTGCGTATTGAACGCTTGTGGGGCCGGGTCCTGCTTGGCTCGCCGGTCCAAAGTCATTGACCTGGATTGGGTTGGCCGTCCAACATCTGGGCGATCTCCAGGGCGAGCTGGAGTTCCAGCGGGTCGCCGATGGGGTGGCCGAGGATCTCCTCGGCTTTGTGCACGCGGTAGGTGACGGTGTTGCGGGCGATGTGGAGGGTTTCGGCGGCGGCTTGCGGGCTGCGTTCGCATGCCAGGTAGACGCGCAGGGTCTGGCGGATCTGGCGGGTGCGGTCGTCGCGGGCCAGCAGGGCGCCGAGGACGTCCTCGGCGTACCAGCGGGCTTGCTCGTCGTCGGCGGTCGCCAGCGACAGCGTCCTGGCTTCCTGGTGGCCGCACCATCGGGCGGTTCCGGTCGCAGAGGCGATCCGGACGGCCTCGCCCGCCCCCAGGTGACTGCGCCGCAGCCCTTCCGGCCCGAACGCGACCGGGCCCGCCCCGACACAGATCCCGGGCGGTGGCCACAGTCGGCGGGCCTGATCGGTGGGGCCGGCCGGTGGTTCGGCCCGCCATCCCGCCCACGCCCACACCTGCCGGTCGGTATGGGGCAGGGCGAGCCAGCCGTCGGCGGTCAGCGCCCGGGACAGATCCTCGGCGCAGCGTTGCAGGTCGGCGGCGGTGACATGCCGGTCGTCGGCGACGACCACGAACGCCTGATGGTGGCGGGCCAGTTCGTACCCCAGCGCCGCCGACGCGGCGGCCGCACCGACGGGTTTGCCGGAGAGCAGGTCCCCGAGGGTGCGGCGGCGGTCGGTCTCCCTGCCGGCCTCCCATCGGGCGCGTTCGGCGAGGTACTCCTCGGCGAGCAGGCTGGCGTGGGCGTCGGCGTAGGTGAACAGCAGGTCGCTCACCCGGTGGCTTTCGGCTCGACGGCCCGGCTCGGGCAGCATGTCCGTGGCGGCGACGAGCGCCTGGTGCAGGCGGGCGTGCCCGATCCGGATCCCGCGCAACACCCGGTCCAGGGGGATGCCCCGCCGGGCGAACTCGGCGCCGCCCGCGACGGCCTCCTGGCTGGCCGCGCCGGCCGGCGGCTGGACATCCTGCAGCAGTCCGCGCAGCGCCAGCAGCACGGTCGATTCGACCGAAGCCCGCAGCGTCGCGTAGGGCGCGGGACCGCCACCGTGTTCGGGCACCCGTTCGATGATCTCTGCTGTCATCTCCCGCGCGACTTGGACGGCCCAGGCCACCGGCCCGGGGCCGAGCAGCGCGGTCGCGATCGCGAGGGTGACCGCCGAACAGGCGGGTTCGGCTCGTTCCTGCGGCGGGCCGGGCGGGTTCAGAGCCAGGATCCAGTCGCTGCTCATCCTGGCCTCTCAGCTCAGCCCGGCGAGTTCGCCGCGGAAGAACACCAGGGGCCGGGCGCCGCCGGTCGCGTGCATCCCGTGGACCAGGCCCGTCACAGCGAGGTGGTCGCCGACTTGGTGGATCGCGTCCAGTTCGCAGTCGAGCCAGGCCACGACACCCTCCAGCCGGGGGGAGCCCAGTGGGCTGGGCGTCCAGGAGCGGTCACCGAACCGGTCGGCGTCGCGTGCGGCGAACGCGGTGGCGAGCTGCGGTTGCCCGGCCGACAGGACGTTCACGCAGAATCGGCCCGCAGTGTGGATGGCGGGCCAGGTGGTGGAGGTCTTCGCGGCGAAGAACGACACCAGGGGCGGGTCCAGGGACGCCGAGGTGAACGATCCGACGGTCATGCCGATCGGGGTGCCCTCGGACACGGCGGTGATGACGGCGACGCTGGACGGTACATGCCGCATGATCTCTCGCAACGGGCTCATGCGCCTCACTGTGCGACGGTTGCCGCCGGCCCTGCTCGGTCCGCGGGCACCAAACGCGGAGGCTGGTTTGGTCACGGAGCCAGCCCCGGCTTGACGTACATCCGCCGTTTCGGCCCCTGCGTATCGTCGGGCGGCGGCGCGGTGGCGGTCTCCAGAGCCCGGGGAAACCGCATGATCTCCAGGGCGATGCGGACCTCCAGCCGTCCGGAACCGGACCGCATCAGATCCTGGGCTTGCTTGATCCGGTAGGCGACGGTGTTGCGGGCCACGCCGAGCCGCTCGGCGGTGTTCTTCAGGCTCCGCCCGCAGCTCAGATAACAGCGCAGGGTTTCGCGCAGTTGCTCTGCCCGGTCCTCATCGGCGGCGAGCGCCCCCAGCGTCTCCTCCACATACCAGCGGGCCCGCTCGGCGTTCTCGAGCAGCAAGGCCGCGGTCCGCACCTCCCCGTAGTCGCACACACCACCGCCGGCAGGCAGCGTCGCGGCGATCCGGGCGGCCCGCAGCGCACCCAGATGGCTGCGCCGGATCCCCGCCAGTCCGAAGGACGGCGGCCCCGCGGCGGCCCGCCACCCGGCGGGCAGAACCGAGGGCCACTCCACCCGGCCAGGACGGTCGCCGAACCCGATCCACGCCCACACCGCCCCGGCGTGCCCCACCACCTGGAGCCAGGCGTCTCCTCCCGAGGCGGCCAGCAGATCGGCGACCAGCCGGTCCGCGCCGTCGCCTCCGGGGGCGGCGGACCACGCGATCAACGCGACATGACACCGGCTCGGCCGGTAGCCCAGAATCTGCTCGGCGGCGTCCGGGTCGTGCTGCTCTCCAGCGATGATCGCCTCGATCAGGTGCCAGCGGACGGCCTCCTGGCTGGCCTCCCACCGTTCCCGCTCGGCCACGTACGCCGCGGCCATGTCGCCGGCCATACGGTCCACCTGCTCGAACAGTTCCTCAGTGATCTCGGTCGGCAGGTCACCGTCAGGGGCCGAATCGCGCAGCATCCGGTACAGGACGGCGTGCCCGAGCCGGAGCCCGCGCAGCACCCGGTCCAGCGGGATGCCCCGGCGTACGCAATCGCGCACCACCTCGACACCATCAGGTGGTACCCCGTACGGGACCGGTCCCTGCGCGGCCAGGACGCACAAACCGGTGAGCACCGCGGCCTCGGACGCTCGACGCAGCGTCTCAAAGGGCGCAGGTCCGACACCGTGCTCGGGCACATGGTCAATGATGTGCCGCGTCATGGCCTGGCCGGCCGCGACCGCCCACCGCACCGGCCCATCACCCAGCCACCGCCGGGCTTCGGCGACCGTGGCCGGGGTGCAGCACGGCCGCGGCAGGTCCGGGCCGTCCAGGCCGCGGATCCACGACAGGTCCATCACCCCACTTCACCACAGCAGAACCCGCACAGGGAGCGCGGCCGGCCCAACCGGGCACCCCGGCTTTGGTCCAGTGGACCAAGCGGAAGACGAGCGAGACGGCGTGAAATCGGAAGACACCCCCAAGGAGGCATTCCGTGTCCGTGCTTGGCGATTTCCCGCTGCAGTACAGCCCGTCCATCGACGCCGACCTGGTCCGGCGAGCCCGGGAACTGGGCCCGCTGCTCACCGAGCAGACCGTGGCGGCCGAGCGGGAGCGGCGACTGCCCGAGACGAGCGTTGCCGCCCTCACCGAGGCCGGCCTGTTCAAACTGACCGTCCCGCGCGCCTATGGCGGACACCAGGCGAACTTCGCCACATTCCTGGCGGTGAACGCCGAACTCGCCCGCTCCTGCGGGTCCACCGCCTGGGTGTCCAGCCTGATCAACATCTGCAACTGGGCCGTGAGCCTGGGCCCCGACGAGGTCCGGGAGGAAATCTTCGGCACCGATCCCGACGCGCGGGTCTGCGGCGTCCTGGCCCCCAGCGGCACCGCCGTCCGCTCCGGCGACGGGCTGGTCGTCTCCGGCTCGTGGGGGTTCGCCTCCGGCAGCCTGCACGCCACCTGGGGCATGGGCGGCGTGCAGGTTCTGGGCGAGGACGGACAGGTCGCCGAGTTCGGCAATGTCGTCATGCCGATGAAGGAACTCACGATCAAGGACACCTGGCACGTGGCCGGAATGCGCGGCACCGGCAGCAACACCCTCATCGCCCAAGAGGTCTTCGTCCCCGCCCGCCGCTACACGCCGCTGGCGTTCGGCTCCGACCAGCCCGACCTGCACCCCGGCGAGGCGCTCTACCGGTCCTCGCTCGTCCCGTCGCTGGCGCTGATCCTGGCCGGACCGCAACTCGGCCTGGCCCGCGCCGCCCTCGACCACACCCTGGCCACCATCGGCAAGCGAGGCATCTCCTACACCTTCTACGACCACGCCATCCAAGCGCCCGCCACCCAGCACCACGTCGCCGAGGCCACCGAGCTGATCGACACCGCGGCCCTGCACGTGTTCCGGTCGGCCACCTTCATCGACCAGGCCGCCGCCGAGGGCCGGGCCCTGGACGTCACCGAGCGGCTGCGCGTCCGCATGGACACCGGGTACGCGATCGGCCGCTGCCGCCAGGCCATCGACCTGCTGCTGGACGTCAACGGCGCGTCCAGCTTCGCCGAGTCCAACCCGCTCCAGCGGATCTGGCGCGATTCGGCCACCGGCGCGCGCCACGCCATCGCCAGCCCCACCATCAGCGCCGAGGCCTACGGGCGGGCCCTGCTAGGCATCCAGGAGCAGATGACCCCCGTCATCTGAACCCGTCCCGCCCGGCCCCTCGGCCTGCCGCCCCACCTCAACACACCGCTGACCCCGCCACCACACCCTGAACCTGCCCTTCAAGGAAATGACCATGAACCAGATCCGGCCCGCCCGCTTCGTGCACGTCGTCTACCGCACCCACCGCTTCGCCGAGATGATCGACTGGTACCAGCAGGTGTTCGGCGCCCGCGTCCAATTCCAGAACGAGATGCTCGCCTTCCTCACCTACGACGAGGAACACCACCGCTTCGCCTTCGTCAACCTCGACCCCCTCGACCCCGACCCCCAGGACAAGAACCGTCAGGGCCTGGTCGGCGTCGACCACGTCGCCTACACCTTCGCCTCCCTCACCGACCTGCTCACCAATTGGGAACGGCTGAAGGCCGACGGCGTCGAGCCGTACTGGTGCCTGCACCACGGCATCACCATCTCCTTGTACTACGGCGATCCCGACGGCAACCAGATGGAGTTCCAGGTCGAGAGCTACACCACCCCGCAGGACGCCAACGACTTCATGTCCAGCCCCGGCTACACCGAGAACCCCCTCGGCGTAGAGTTCGACCCCGCGGACTGGCTGGCCCGGCTGCGCACCGGCACCCCCGAATCGGAGTTCCTGGTCCGCAAGGTCCACCAGCCCGTCGCCGAACTGCGCTTCTCCACCCCGAGCTCCTCATGACCGGCGCCGCCGCGGCCCCGGCCAGGCTGCACGAAATCGAGCCGCCGAACCGTGGCCGTCGACCGCGGTCATCGACCGGCCAGCCAAGCAGGAACAGATAGGCCGCGTCGTTCTCGCCGGGTGCCGGAATCAGATGGATTCCCGACATCCCGCCGAACTCGCTCCCGACCCCAACAGGCGTGCGTCCACCGCGTACCCGAACTCCGGCCCCCGCCACCGGCGGCGGGACCTCAGCCAGCTTCGGGAAGTACCCCAACCGCGTAGCGCGCCGACAACATTTGAGCTTCCCCCCGTTTCACGGACACCCGATCTGAGTTGACCTTGATCAACTTGGGAAGGAAGTGTCTCGTGCCACCACCTCACCCGCCGGAGTTCCGGCGCCGCGCCGTCGAGCTGGCCCGCACCGGGGACAAGTCGGTCTCCGCGCTGGCCAAGAGTCTGGGCATCAGTCAGTCGTGCCTGAGCAACTGGATCCGTCGAGCCGACATCGAAGAGGGCCACCGCGACGGCCTGAGCGCCCGCGAGAAGAAGGAACTGGCCGAGCTCCGCCGAAAGGCGCGGCAACTGGAACTGGAGAACGAGATCCTCAGGCGTGCGGCGGCGTACTTCGCTCGCGAGAACGTACTCCCAAAATAAGGTACTCGCTGGTCCGTGAGCTTGCCGACAACGACGTTCCCGTCGCGGTGGCCTGCCAAGTACTGGGAATATCCCGGTCCGGTTACACCGACTGGCTCGGCAGGCCCGCCTCGATCCGGGAGCAGCGCAATGCCGATCTGGTGAAAATCATCAAAGAGAGTCCCCGACCAAGCGCCCCTCGGCGGTCTGCGGGAGGAGGACCGAGAACTCCCCGTCGCCGGCCGCCTGCCGTTCCCATCTGTCCCGGTCAAGTGCGGCCGAGGCGACGGCCTGATCCAGGGCGTCGAGAAGTCCCGCCTGGATGTCCGACTGCCGCTGATCATCGCCGCTTCCGTACCCTGTGGCGTCGACTGACATCATCGGGCGCCGTTCGAAAACCCCTCCACCTGCTGTCCCCTTGGCATGTTGGAATCGAGAACGGGATCTTTGCATGCTAGATCGCACAAGAATCAGTACAAATACCTGTTTTGCCTAAGTTATCTAGGTCACCCCGACACTTGGCATTAGTACCGAATCTTGGAGCCTCCCGGGTGGTCTGCTGAACTCAAGCGAAGATCCGCAACCAAGGAGAGAACGTGGCTTCCGAGTCCATCGCCCCAGACCCCGCACACGACGCGATGGTTGCCCTGACCGCAGTGGGAACTTTCCAGAACTACCTGCAGCATGCCGACGCGAAAGTCTCGATCCTGAGGTGATTCCAACCTGAGTGTGCAGGTCACGGGCTGGTTGCAGGCGATGGATATGGCCGTGGAATGAGTGAAGCTCCTGCTGGATGAGGTTGTCGACCAAGATCAACCTTGTCCGCACAGGAGCTTCATGTGCTGTTCTACCGTGCCGCGCTCGATCTGTCGCGCCCGACCCTGACCTTCGTCGCCGATCTGGTGCGCGAGCACCGGTCCCGGATCGGGTCGCGGTGGCGGGCACTGAGCCCCCAGCGTCAAGCGCTGCTGGTGCACCTGCGCCACAACGACACCTTCGCCCGCCTGGCGGCCGCGTTCGGGATCGGTACCGCGACCGCGCACCGCTACGTCACCGAGGTCATCGCCCTGCTCGCCGACCTGGCGCCCGACCTGCGCAAGGCGATGCGGATCGCCCAGCGCAAGGCCTACGTCATCCTGGACGGCACCCTGGCACCGACCGACCGGCTCTCGGGCCCCAACGACCGGCTCTACTACAGCGGCAAGCACCACCGGCACGGGGTGAACATCCAGTTCCTCACCGGCCCGCACGGCGAGCCGATCTGGGCCTCGCCCGTCCTGCCCGGCTCGACCCATGATCTGACGGCCGCCCGCGTCCACGGCATCATCGACGCCCTCACCAGCCGCGCCATCGCCTGCTACGCCGACAAGGGCTACGTCGGAGCCGGCGGCGCAATCGGCACCCCCTACAAGCGCAAGAAGGGCCGCAAGATCGGCACACGCAAAAAGCTGTTCAACCGGCACCACGCCCAGACCCGCGCGCTGGGCGAGCAGGGCGCCGCAACGCTCAAAAGCTGGCACATCCTGCGGAAAGCCCGCTGCTCACCCAGCCGCATGACCACCATCGTCCAAGCCATCCTCACCCTGCACCACCAGGCCAGGTGAAGTTGGAATCACCTCACTACACGCCGAGTACTCCAACGCGACTACAAGCGACTGATCGCCAATAATGCCAAGTGAAGGTCTTCAGTTACAGGACACCAGTTGGGGAGCCGACGGGACGTCCGGCGGCCAGCGGGCGACTCTGGATCACTCGCCGTTGCCGTCGCCCCCGGCGCCCCCGGCGTCCGTCTCGCCCGGTGGCAGGAAGATCAACAGCGCGAACCAGGCGGCGCAAAACACAAGTGAAGCAGCGGCGACAAATTCTCCAAAGCAGAGCACCACTACTGCTGCGATGACCAGAGCGGCAATCGGCACGAGTACTACTTTTTCGAAGGCATCGAACATGTCTGCTCCAATATGCCAGAACGACCGATCGTGGCCAGGGAAGGTGTCACCTGTCACCCGCATTCCCTGATGCTAACGTCTATGCCCTCATCATGACAGGAGGAGCATCTCCAGTGCTATCAGGGTCATCCCTGACCTTCCCCTGATTTCCCAGGCTGGGTGTCGGTGGCCGGGATGGCCTGCTACCGGCCCAGTGAGGAGTACCGGCTGATCTACCGGTTGCGCCGCCACCGCCGCCGCAAAGCGAACGCGCCGCCTTCACCTTGAACGAGTACAAGAGCATGCTGCAGGCTGCCCGCCAGCAACTACCCGGCGGAACAATCGTGCTGCTCTGGGACAACCTCGCCATCCACCACTCCACGGCAATGCGGGCGTTCATCAATGCCCATACCGACTGGCTCACGGTGTTCTACCGGCCGCCCTATGCCCCCGAGCTCAACCCGGCCGAGGGCGTGTGGTCGCTACTGAAACGCTCCGTGACCAACTTCCTGGCCACCGACCTGGGCCGCCTAAGCACCGTGATCAAGTACCGACTCCAAGTCATCCAGCACCACCCGGGCGTGATCGACGGCTGCATGACCCCCATAGGCATCACCCTCAACAGCACCCGGCCATCACCATCGGGTGGGATCGGGCGTTTCCGTTTGTGTGGGGTCCCCGGAGGGTCCGAACCTGCGCATCGACAGAACGTGCCGCTGATTATCGGCTGCCCCATGGGGACGGCTACACCTATCTGTGATAACCCCCTAGGGGTACGCACGGAACCGGCTCGACCGGAACCGACCGCGCGTCTTCAGGCCGAAGACGTCCGGCGGCCGCCGCAGTGTCGGCCCAGCACGGACGCCGACGCACCGGGCCGCATCGCCACTCGGCCGAGGTATTCGTTCGAAAGGTGGGCCCGCAGCTGCGCGCCGACGTGCTGGGCGGGCGATCGGCGGGTGCGGGACACACGGGAGGGCCCGCCGGTTGAGTTCGGCCGCCGCGCGCAGGACGGCAGAGTTGTGGTGAACGCCTCGCATCGCGGGCGGGACGGTCCGCGGTGTCGTCCGGGCAGAGCCCCGAGTTTGGACACGTCCGGGCCAGATTTCTGCGCCGTGTTCGCCCGGCCGCCGCGATTTGTCCTGGGGACATACGTAGAGGGACCCACCCGACAGGTGGGTCCCTCTACGTATGTTCGGCTAGTGAGCCGCTTCGTACTGCTCGATGACGTTGGCAGGGATGCGCCCGCGGTCGTTCACCTTGATGCCGGTGGATTTCGCCCACTCCCGGATCTCAGCGCTGCGCTCCCGGTTACCCGTACCGCGAGCCGTGGCCTTACCGCCCCTGACGGCCTTGAGCCGACGCCCGCTGTCCATGAACGGGTGAAGAGCGCTTCGAAGCTTGTCAGCGTTCTTCTCGCTGAGGTCGATCTCGTACGCCTTGCCGTCGATGGCGAACGACACCGTCTCGTTGGCCTCGGCGCCATCGAGGTCATCTGTCATCTGAACTATGACCTTCTGAGCCATGCGTGTTCCCCTCCTCGTCGTGCTACTGAATATCCTTGACCGTAGCCGACTCCGGTGCGTAGTCGATCCAGAAGAGCAGTATCCCGCTCCGGTCTTCCACAGCGATCGCACCTGGTTGGCCGGCTGGTACGTCGTCACAGATCGTTCCTGATATGCACCGTCCGCTTCCGGGGACGGTCCTGGCCGAGAATTAGGTGCTGCTCTCTACCCGTCCCCACGTCCTGGATATCGAGTACGAGGCAACGAGCCGATTGTCGTCTTGGCCGGACCACTCCTCTTCGCACTTGCTGATGAACCCGGCCTTTCTCCCCGGATCACGTCCGATGCGGCTAACGGCAGGCATGCCCGGAAGCAGCGCAGTCCGCTCGGACGGCGCGCACGGGCCCCGGATGGTGTTCCGCCTACCCCGAGGTCCACGTGCGTCTCGTCGCCTCTTCAACCGCACCACGCCACGAGCCGGCCCGTTGTCCGGTTACAGGTCCAGTTCGCCGACTTTCACTTGGCCGATGAGACCAGTGAACGTGGAGCGGTCGAGAGTGAGGTGGCCGCCTTCAGGATTCTTGCTGTCGCGGATACCGATGGAGGCGCGCACTCGTGCGATCTCTACGCACGCCTGCTCGGAGTTGCTGCGGCTGCTCTTGCGCTACGTGGCCGCTGTGAGGTCGGCACTCATGGTCGGTTCATCTCCCTTGCTGTCTGCCGGAACAACGCCGAACTGTCCTCCTGGGAAAGGGTGTTGTCCCAGATGACCGCGAACCCGTCGGAGTAGCGGTCGATCTCGCGGGGTTTGTCCAGGTACTGGGCTCCCGTGAAGCCTTGCACATACACGGTGGGGGGGTTCGTGGTTGCGCCCGTCTCCGGTGGTCGGGAACCGCATGAGGATGAACGGTCCTGTGTCGAGCCCTCGATGTGCCCCCGCCTCGTAGAGGACGACGCGGATGGAGACGTTCGGGCGTTCGTTGAGTTCTGCGAGTTGGTCGAGCTGTGCCGCCATGACCGCCGGCCCGCCGACGACTCGGCGGACGACGGCGTCGTCGCGAAGGTGTGGGACGAGGCGATGGCCATGCACGGGATGTTCCGCCAAACGATCGACGAGTGCCAGCGGCAGGTCCGGCTGGAACTGGAAGAGATCGTGGACGAGCACATCACGCTCGTGGGGCGGACGACCGGGGCGGGAGGACGCGGGCGGAACCTGCGCGAGAAACCCGAGCGAACCGAGTCTGGCGCGCCCACATCCTCGCCGAGCGGACGATGCTGCACGCCCTTCCGGGCCACTGCAACAGCCCGATCGCGGGACACTGCCACACCACCGACGACGGCCAGCTCAGCCTCATCGGCATGGTGTTCAGCCGCGACGGCACGACGTTCGCCCACGCCCACGAGTGGGACACCTCCGACCACGCCTACGAGCTGGGCGCCTTCGTCGCCGCCAGCCTCACTCGCAAGGACGCCCGAAGCATCATCGCCGGCACCCGCCTGCACTGACATCGCGGCTCCGCAGACGGCAGCTCATACCGTACCGACCGCCCCTCGCGGGCTCGTCCCTGCTGGTCAACCTGACCTACAAGGCGCGGGCGACGGCCGGAGACCGCCTCTGATGCGCTCGCGTGCGCCCCTGCCCGCGGCGTCGGCCCTGGGGCCTTCTTCGACTCCGGCAGACCTCCAGCGGAATCTTTCGGTACAGACCGGTGTATATAGCTTGTGCTCTACCGACCCCCGGAGTACGTTACGTACACAAGCTGGTTTATATAAGAATCGAGAATGGGAAGAGAGCACATCTCATGAGCAGCATCACCTTCATCGGTGTGGGGAACATGGCCCGTACCATCGGCACGCTCGCGGTGGCGGGCGGCAACACCGTCGAGGTCATGGCACGTGATCAGGCCAAAGCCGATGCCCTGGCCAAGGCTCTGGGCGGCGGCGCGACGGCGGGCGAGTGGGGTGCCGTCCCGGTTGGCGACATCGTCGTCCTGGCCGTGCCATACGCCGGCGCCGTGCCGGTCGTCGCCCAGTACGGAGACGCGCTGGCCGGCAAGTTCATCATCGACATCTCCAACACGTTCAACGCCGACGCCACCGGGCTCGTCGTCCCTGACGGCACGTCCGGTGCGCAGGAGATCGCCAAAGCAGTCCCGGAGAGTGCGCACGTCGTGAAGGCGTTCAACACGGTCTTCGGGCACGTGCTGGCCCAGGGGCGTCCGTTGGACGTGTTCTTCGCCGGAGACGACGCGCGGGCCAAGGCCGACGTGTCGGCGTTCATCGAGAGCCTCGGGCTGCGCCCGCTCGACGTCGGCGGCCTGGAGATGGCCCGCTGGCTGGAAGGGGTCGGGCCGCTGCTGATGGGCCTGGCCCGCAACGGCGCGGGGACCTTCGACGTCGCCCTCCGCGTCGACCTCCCCGGCTGAGAGCACCCCCGCCAGTAGCCCGCGGCGCTCCCGCCGCGGATCTTTATGAAGGAGTCATCGTGCGTTTTATATGGCAGCTTTTAGCGGTTGTGGCGGTCTGGATCATCGGCAATCTGGGCACGGCGGCGGTGAAGGACTACCCCTGGCTGGCGCTCGTCGCCGGCGTGCTGACGGCCGTCGTCGCGGTCCTGGTCTACCGCTGGATGGTGCGGCGCACCGAGCACCGGGACCCCGTCGAGGTGTCGCTGGAGGGAGCGGGCGCCGGGATCGGCTGGGGCACGCTGCTCGGCGTCGCGCTGTTCGGGGCGGTCATCGCGAACATCGCCTTCTTCGGCGACTACACGATCAACGGCCTGGGCTCGCCGGGGAACGCCGTCGGCCTGCTCGGCATCATGGTGGGCGCCGCCGTGACCGAGGAACTGGTCTTCCGCGGAGTCCTGTTCCGGAACGTCGAGCACTGGACCGGAACCTGGATCGCGCTCGTGCTGACCGGCTCGCTGTTCGGACTGATCCACCTGCTCAACGCGAACGCCACCCTGTGGGGCGCCATCGCCATCGCCATCGAGGCGGGCGGGATGCTGACCGCCGCGTACATCGCCACCCGCAAGCTGTGGGTGCCGATCGGGCTGCACTTCGGCTGGAACATCGCCGCGAGCGCCATCTTCAGCACCAAGGTGTCCGGCAGCAACACCCCCGAGGGTCTGCTGGACGCGACGATGTCGGGTCCCGCGCCGGTCACGGGCGGCGACTTCGGACCGGAGGGCAGTGTGTACGCCGTGGTGTTCGGCGTCGTGGCCACCGCCGTGTTCATGTGGCTGGCGCACCGGCGTGGTCACGTGGTCCCCGTCCGTCGCTCGACCCGGGCGGACGTGGCCGCTGGGTTCGCCAGGTGATCGAACTCCGGCGGCGGCCAGGGGACCCCGCCGGTCGAGACGCATCACACCTTCTGGGTTGAACCTGCGATGACGGAGGTTCCTCCGCCTTCCGTCGCGGCGGCAGACCCGTCCGACGCCGAGGTCATCACCGCCGCCGCGCGACAGCCTGCTTCCGCGCTTCGTCTGGGATCCGGATTGGGAGCCGCCGGTGGACTGACGTCCGCGAGACTCCCGTGCCGGGCGGTGGTCACAGGGTGCTGATGAGGCCGCCGTCGATGGTGTAGTCGGCGCCGGTGATGTTCGCGGCGCGGTCGCCGGCCAGGAAGGCCACGAGGTCGGCGACCTCCTCGGGGCGGGTGAAGCGTCCGGTGACGGATTCGCTCGCCGCGTGGTCGGCGACGGTTCCCGGGTCGCCGCCGGTGGCGGTCGCGACGGTCGCGGCGACCCCGCCGTCGCCCAGCCACAGCGCGGTCGCGACGGGGCCGGGGCTGACGGTGTTGACGCGGACGCCCGACGGCCCGACCTCCTTGGACAGGGACTTGCAGAAGCTGGACAGCGCGGCCTTGGCGGCGCTGTAGTCGATCACCAGCGGATCGGGCAGGACGGCGTTGACCGAGCTGACGGTGACGATGCTGCCCGCGCCGCGCTCCACCAGGCGGGGAAGCGCGGCGCGGGTCGTGCGGACGGCCGCCAGAAGGTTGATCGTCAGCGTCGCGTCCCAGTCGTCGTCGGTGACCGACAGGAAGCCGCCGACGCGCGGACGGACCGCGCCGACATTGTTGACCAGCACGTCCAGGCCCCCGAAGGAGGAGACCGCCGCGTCGACGACCGCGAGCGGGGCCTGCGGGTCGGTGAGGTCCGCCATGACCGGGAGCACGTTCCCCGTCTCCGCCAGCGCCGTCAGCTCGGCCGAACCGCTCTTCGAGACGGCCGCCACGGACGCGCCCTCGCCTGCGAGGGCGCGGGTGACGGCCAGGCCGATGCCCCTGCTCGCGCCGGTGACGATCGCGGTCTTGCCGGACAGGCCGAGGTCCATGGCGACTCCTTCGGACGGACGGTTCTCAGAGGGACTGCTTGCGCAGCCAGGTCAGCGCGGTGTCGGCGACCTCGCGCCAGCCGCTGTCGATGGTCAGCGAGTGGCCCTTGGCCGGGAAGTCGGTGATGTCGGTGACGGCCTCGGAGTGCCGGTACTGCTTGAGGGTCGCCCGGACGACCGCCTCCGGGACGGTGTGGTCCTTGCCCCCCGTCATCAGCAGCAGCGGGCCGCGCGACTCGTTCCCGGTGTCGACCTTGGCCGCGGAGTGCGGGTTGAAGTTCGCGGCGGCGGCCTCGAACAGCGGTTTGCCCGGCGCGGGGATCGTCCACTTCTCGAACAGGGCGTCCGACTCGTCCTCGGGGATCGCGTTGCCGAACGCGAACCGGAACTGCTCGGCGGTCAGGGACACCGCGCGGTGCCGGTTCGCGGGGTTCTTGAACACCGGGAGCGTGGCGCGCAGCGCGGACAGCGGCAGCGGCAGCACGCCCTTGATCTGCGCGGCGTCGATCGCGACGGCGGCGCGGGCCAGGTTCTGCCCGAGCAGCTTCTGCGCGATCATCCCGCCGAAGGAGTGGCCGACGAGGATCGGTGCGGAGTCCAGGGTGCGGATGATCCCCGCGAAGTGCTCGACGACGTCGTCGATGCCGTGGTCGGCGATGCTCTCGGGGGTCTCGCGGGCCTCGGCCACGGTGTCGGGGTCGCCGGGCCAGCCGGGGGCGATCGGCGCGTAGCCCTCCGCGCCGAACAGCTCCGTCCAGGGGGCCCACGATGTGGCGTGCAGCCATAGCCCGTGGATGAAGACGATGGGAATCGGTGTCGTCATGCTGCCCCTCCGAGCGCCGTCCTGGTCTGTGGCATCAGGACACCATCCGCGCCGGGTGCTTCGTATCCGGGGAAGACCCCAGTCTGCCTGTCCGACTTGCGTGGTTACGTGGGGATTTCTAGGGTCAGTGCATACCGCCCGGTTACCGTCGCGGTGCAGATTCAACGGCGCGCCACGGCGACGCCAAGGAGCGATCTGTGACGAGTGGTGGGGGCGGGGCGAGTGGACCCGATGCCGCGGACGGGTTGTTCGTCGGCCGGGAGCGGGAATCCGAACGGCTGCGGAACTGCGCGGGCAAGGTCAGGGCGAACGAGTCCTGGCTGGCCGTCGTCGAGGGAGAGGCCGGGATCGGCAAGAGCTCTCTCGTGCGCAGATTCGCCGCGTCCCTGGACGACTTCACGGTCCTGTGGGCGACCGGGGACGCGTCGGAGGCCGACCTCCCCTACGGCGTGATCGGGCAGCTGACACGGCACGCCGGTCCGGCCGCGTCGACGTTCCCCCTGCTGGCGGAGCCCGCGGCCGGGACGAGCCCGCACGTGATCGGCGGGCAGCTGCTGCTTCTGCTGGGCGCGCTGCAGCAGTCAGGGAACCCCGTCGCCTTGGTCGTGGACGATCTGCAGTGGGCGGACCGGCTGTCGGTCCAGGCGCTGGGTTTCGTCCTGCGCCGCCTGTGGGCCGACCGGGTCCTGACGGTCCTGGCGATCCGTCCGGACGCCGAGTCCTCCGACGAGACGCTGGACAGGCTGCTGCGGTCCTCGGACCGGACGGCGAAGGTCGAGCTGGGCGGGCTCGGCGGCGAGGACGTCGCACGGCTGGCGCGGGCCCTGGTCGCGGGCACGCTCGCGCCGGGCCTGAGCGAACGGCTGTACGCGTACACCCGGGGGCATCCGCTGCACGTCCGGACGGTGCTGGCGGAGATCCCCCCTGACGTGCTGGGCGACGGAGTGCTGGAGCACTGGCCCGTCCCCCGCTCGCTCCTGGCGGGGATCAGGGCGCAGCTCTCCCGGCTGCCGCGCGAGTCCCGCGAACTGCTGGAGGCGATGGCGGTCCTGGACGCGCGGGTGCCGCTGTCGGCGGCCGGCCGGCTCGCCGGCCTCCCGGACCCGGCCCGCGCGCTCGGCCCCGCCCTGGCGGCCGGGCTCGCGCTGTGGTCGCCGAAGGATCCGGAGAGCCCCGTCGCGCTGGTGCACGCCCTCCAACGCGACGCGATCTACGACACGCTGACCCCCGAGCGGCGCCGGACGCTGCACGCGGGCGCGGCGGACCTCGTGAGCACGGCCGCGAGCTGGGCGCACCGGGTCGCGGCCGCCGCCACCGCCGACGACCGCCTCGCCGCCGACCTGGAGCGATCCGGGACGGCGGAGGCCGCGGCCGGACGCAACGCCGTGGCCGCGACACGCCTCGGCTGGGCCTCGGCCCTGTCGGCCGGCCGGGACGATCGGGAGCGGCGGCTGCTCACGTCCTGCGCCCAGTCGCTGCTCACCATGCGGCCCGAGGGCACCGCGAACCTCCGGCAGCGGGTCGAGGCATGTTCGCCGGGGCCGCTGCGCAGCTGCGTCCTCGGGGCCATGGACATGATGGCGGGACGGTTTCCCGCCGCCGAGGCGCACCTGACCCGGGCGTGGCGGGACGCCCGGTCGCTGCCCGACGCCGGCTGGGTCGCGGCCCTGGCCGGCACGTTCCTGGCCCAGATCATGATCTGGCACGGCCGGGGCGCCGAGACGGCGGAGATCGCCCGCCGCACCCTGACGATCGGCGGTCTCGACCCGGCCACGTCCGACCTCACCCGGGCGATCCTGGCGACCGGCCGGATGTGGCACGAGGGTCCGCGCGCGGCGCTGGCGGAGGTCGCGCACCTGCCGGTGGCGGGTTCGGAGACGCCGGACCACAACCTCGACACGCTGGCGACCCGCGGGGTCCTGCGGCTGTTCCTGGGGGACCTCTCCTCGGCGCGCGCCGATCTCCGGACCGTGGCGCTGCGCGACCAGCAGGGCGCCGGATCCAAACTCGGGCCCGTGACGCTCTCGCTCCAGTCGGTCGTCCACTACCTCGCGGGCGACTGGGTGGGGAGCGAGTCCGCCGCGGATCGGGCGCTGGCCGTCGCGGCGACGCAGGGTCAGCTCGGCGCCGACGCCGCGGCCCGCTTCGCGGCCGTGTGCGTCGCGGCGGGCAGGGGCGAGTGGGACCGCGCCCTGCGGCATTTGGACGACCTCTCCGAGATCGTGCGGGCCCTCGGCTCCGCCACCGAGATCGTCTACTCGTCCCTGGCGGAGGCGACGGTGGCGCAGGCGCGGGCCGACTTCCCCGCCATGGAACGCGCGCTGCGTCCGCTGCTCGACGACGACCGCGCCCTCCGCCTGCGGTACAAGCCCTTCTGGCTGTGGCAGCAGTCGCTGCTCGTGGAGGCGCTGACCGGCACCGGGCAGACCGGCGCCGCCGCCGCGGCGCTGCGCGACCTGCGGGCGGAGCACGGCGGCGGCGGCTACCTCCGGGTCGTCGTCGCCAGGCTGACCGGTCAGCTCGCCGAGGCCCGGGACCGTCCGCGCGAGGCCGTGGAGATCTACGACCGGGCCCTCACCGTCGAGGCGGACGCCGACGCCACGCCGCTCTACCTGGCCATGCTGGAGCACGCTCACGGGAGGCTCCTCCTGGCCACGGGGGCGGCGCCGCGGCGGGACGCGGCGACCTGGCTCAACAAGGCGCACGGCCGTTTCAGCGCGCTGCGGGCCGCGCCGTTCCTGCGGAGGTGCGAGGACGATCTGGCGGCGAGCGGGCTCACGGCGTCCGAGAACGATCCCGGCAGCCTGTTCACGCTGACCGAACGGGAACTGTCGGTGGCGTACGTCATCGCGAGCGGACGCACGAACCAGGAGGCCGCGGCGGAGCTCTACGTCAGCCAGAAGACCGTCGAGTACCACCTGTCCCACATCTACGCCAAGCTCGGCATCTCCTCCCGCCGGCTGCTCGCCGACGCCCTCCGCACCCAGGAGGTCTAGCGCCGGGACCCTGGGTCCGACGATTAGGGCTCTTCCCTAGCGTCCCGATCCGCCCCGGATGTTCCCCTTGTCCCAGCGAGTAGGGGGCGACATGGGCGGACACGCACCAACCGGCTTCCCGGACCGACCGGTCCCGTTCATCGGCCGCGACAAGGAGCTGCGCGTCCTGGCGGACCTTCTGGGCGGCGTCCGTGAGGGACGGAGCGGCACGTACGTACTCGTCGGCGAGCCCGGGACGGGCAAGACCAGCCTGCTCGACCGGGCCGCCGCGAACCGCCCGGACGTCCGCGCCGTCCGGATCGCCGGGGTCGAATCGGAGATGCGCCTCGGGTTCGCGGCGCTGCACCGGCTGCTGCGTCCCTGGCTGCCCGGCGTCGACGCGCTCCCCGCCCCGCAGCGCGACGCGTTGCGCACGGCGTTCGGCCGCATGGCCGGGGTCCCCGCCGACCGCTACCTCGCGGGCATGGCCGCTCTCACCCTTCTCGCCGGCGCCGCCGCGTCCGAGCCGCTCCTGTGCGTGGTCGACGACGCGCAGTGGCTGGACCGGGAGTCCGCCGAGGCCCTGGCCTTCGTCGCACGCCGCCTGCACGCCGAGACCATCGGGCTGCTCTTCGCCACCCGCCCGCACGGGCACGCCCTGTTCGACGGGCTCCCCGCCCTGACGGTGTCCGGGCTGCCCGACGACGACGCCGAGAGCCTGCTGGCCGCGAGCATCGCCGGACGCCTCGACGGCGCGGTCGCCGCGAAGATCGTCGCCGGCACCGGCGGCAACCCCCTGGCGCTGACCGAACTCGCCCGCGCGCTCACCGCGGAGCAGCTGACCGGCATCGCCCCGCTGCCCAGGCCGCTCCCGGCCGGCGGGGCCCTCGAAACCCATTTCCTGCGGCAGGTCGAGCGGCTCCCCGCCGGGACGCGATCGCTGCTCCTGCTCGTCTCCGCCACGCCGCCGGACGATCCCGCGCTGCTCTGGCGGGCCGCGGAGCATCTCGGCATCGCCGCCGACGGGGCCGATCTCGCACTGGCCGCGGGCATCCTGACCCCCGCGCTGGACTTCCGGCACCCGCTGATCCGCTCGGCCGTCTACCGGGGCGCCGACGCGGCGGACCGGCGGCTCGTCCACGCGGCCCTCGCCGCCGTGACCGATCCCGTGCTGGACCCGGACCACCACGCGTGGCACCGCGCGGAGGCCACGATCGGGCTCGACGAGGAGGTGGCCGCCGAGCTGGAGACGGCCTCCGAACGTGCGCGGTCACGCGGCGGCCATGCCGAGCAGGCCGCCTTCCTGTCCCGCGCGGCGGACCTGTCCCCCGATCCGCGCGACCAGGCCGCGCGGCTCGCCGCGGCGGCCCGCGCCCACCTCGTCCTCGGGGATCCGGTCGCCGCCGGCGGGATGCTCGACCGGGCCGAGCGCGGCCTCGGCCATCCCGTGCAGCGCGCCCTCGCCCGCCAGACCAGGGCGACGGTCGAGATGTACTCCGGCCGGTTCGCCGCCGCCCCCGCGATCCTCCTGGAGGCGGCCGAGTCGATCGCCGGGCTGGACGCCCGGCTGGCCCGGAAGATGATGTTCGAGGCGCTCCAGGCCGTCCTGTTCACCGACGACCGCGCCGCCACCCTCACCCTGCGCGACCTCGCCCGCGAGGTGCTGGCGTCACCCGCGGCGAAGTCGGCGGAACCGACCTACACCGACCTGTTCCTGGACGGCTACGCCACGCGCGTCGCCGTCGGCCACCGGTCCGCCGTGCCGCTGATGCGCGGCGCGCTGACCGCCTTGGGCACGGACGAGAACCTCGCCGAGGAGGGCCTGCCGCTCGCCCTCATCAGCATGCTCGCGGCCGACGACGTGTGGGACGACGAGGGCGGACGCCGGGCGTGGCGGCGGCTCGAAGCCTACGACCGGACCCACGGGGCGCTGGGCACGCTCCGGACCACGCTCATGGTCGGCGCCGCCTGGGAACTGCGCGCGGGCCGGTTCGAGGCGGCCGACGCGCTCCAGGACGAGCTGGCGGAACTGTCCGCCGTCGTCGGCCGGCCGCACCGCGGGACGATCCAGCGGATCGAACTCCTGGCCTGGAGGGGCAGGGAGGCCGAGGCGCGGGCGGTGGCGGCGGCGGACGTCGGCTTCGACGGCTTCGTCATGAACTCCCTGGCCGTCCTGGAGACCAGCCTCGGACGTTACGGCGAGGCGCTGGCCCACGTCCTGCCGTCGTTCGAGCGCGACGAGCCCGGCGTCGGCGCCCGGTCGCTGCACGAGATCGTCGAGGCGGGCGTGCGGAGCGGGGACCGCGACGCCGCGGAGGCCGCGCTCGCCCGGCTGGCGGAGCGCGCCCCGGCCGGCGGCACCCCCTGGGGGCTCGGACTGCTCGCCCGCTGCAGGGCGCTGACGGCCGGGGACGAGCGGGCCGAGGACCTCTACCGCGAGTCGGCGGACCTGCTCGGCCGCACGCGGATCGTGACCGAGCGCGCCCGGACGCACCTGCTCTACGGCGAGTGGCTGCGGCGGCGCAGGCGCCGCGCCGACGCCCGCGCCGAACTGCGGACCGCGTACGGGATGTTCACGGCGATGGGCGCCGCGGCCTTCGCCGAACGCGCCCGAGCCGAACTCCTCGCGACCGGCGAACGCCCCCGCGGGCGCAACGAGCAGACCGCCCACGTCCTGACCCCGCAGGAGAAGCAGGTCGCGGGCCTCGCCGCCGCCGGATCCACCAATGGCGAGATCGCGGCCCGCCTGTTCATCAGCACGTCCACCGTCGAATACCACCTCACCAAGGTCTTCCGGAAGCTCGCCATCACTTCGCGCCGCAAACTCGCCTCCGTCCTGCACGACGACGCCTGAACCACGGTTTCGGCCGGTCGGCCGACCCGGCCCTACGTCGACGCGCGGGGGCGGCGGCGGATGCCGATGAGGCGCTGGAGGGCGATGAAGCCGAACAGCAGGACGCCGATGGCGATGCGCGTCCACCACGAGCTGAGGGTGCCCTCGAAGCTGAGGATGGTCTTGATGACGCCGAGGACGAGGACGCCGAGGACGCTGCCGACGAGGTACCCGGAGCCGCCGGTGAGGACGGTCCCGCCGATGACGACGGCGGCGATCGCGTCGAGTTCCATGCCGATCGCGTGGGTGGGGTCGCCCGACAGCGTGTACAGCGCGAACAGCACGCCGCCGAGCGCCGAGCAGAAGCCGCTGATCGCGTACACCTGGATCTTCGTCCGGCCGGCGGGCAGGCCCATCAGCAGCGCCGACTGCTCGTTGCCGCCGACCGCGTAGACGTTGCGGCCGGTGCGCGTCCACTGCAGGACGAAGGCGCCGGCCGCGAACACCGCCAGCGCCGTGACCGCCCCGTACGAGAGGTGGGTGCCGCCCGGGAGGTGGAGGGAGTTCAGGGCGAGGGCGTCGAAGAAGGAGTCGTCGATGGAGATCTGGTTCTCGCTGAGCGTCAGGCACAGGCCGCGCGCCAGGAACATCCCGGCGAGGGTGGCGATGAACGGCTGCACCTGGAACACCTGGATCATGTAGCCCATGCCGGCGCCGAACAGCGTCCCGAAGGCCAGCACCAGCGGGATGACGGCCGGTGCGGGCAGGTGCAGCTTCATCGTGCCGATCGCGCACAGCATGCCCGACAGCGCCACGACGGAGCCGACCGAGAGGTCGATCCCGCCGGTCAGGATGACGAACGTCATGCCGACCGCGACGACGATGAGGAAGCCGTTGTCGATGAACAGGTCGAGGAAGACCTGGGCGGTGCCGAAGTTCGGGTAGCGGATCGCCCCGACCGCGAAGGCCGCCACGAACAGCCCGAGGGTCACCAGGACGGGGACGTGCCGGCGGCGCGGCGCGAGGAGCCGGCCCCGGCCGATCGCGCTGGAAAGGACGGCGCTCACGCGGTGACCTCCTGCTTCGGCGTGGCGGGCGCGGGCTCCGCGCGGCGTCCGCGCCGCCGCCGGCCGAACTTCGCGCGGAAGGCCGGCGACTGGAGCAGGCACACGATCGTGACGACGACCGCCTCGAAGACGAGCGTGGTGCGCGGCGGGATGCCCGCGGTGTAGATGGTGGTGTCGAGGGTCTGGATGATGAGGGCGCCGACGACCGTCCCGGCCAGGGAGAACCGGCCGCCGGTGAGGGCGGTGCCGCCGAGGACGACGGCGAGGATCGCGTCCAGCTCGATCCAGAGGCCGGCGTGGTTGCCGTCCGCCGACAGCGTGTTGGAGCTGATCATCAGTCCGGCGATCCCGGCGCACAGCCCGCAGAACGCGTACGCCAGGACGATCAGCCCGGTGGCGCGGATGCCGACCAGCCGGGACGCCTCGGCGTTGCCGCCGACGGACTCCAGCAGCATGCCGAGCGCGGTGCGGCGGGTCAGCACGACGGTGACCGCGAGCGCGATCGCCACCAGGATGATCGCGAAGGGCAGGCCCAGCCAGTAGCCGCCGCCGATCAGCTTGTAGTCCTGGTCGTTGATGGTGATGATCTGCCCGCCGGTGATGAGCTGGGCGACGCCGCGCCCGGCGACCATGAGGATGAGCGTCGCGATGATGGGCTGGATGCCGAACCGGGTGACCAGGAGCCCGTTCCACGCCCCCAGCAGCAGGGACACGACGACGGCGGCGCCGATCGCGACGAACAGCCCGTGCCCCTCGCTGATCAGGTAGCAGGCCAGCGCGCCGGAGATGGCGACGGTGGCGCCGACGGACAGGTCGATGCCGCCGGTGGCGATGACGACCGTCATGCCGAGGGCGACCAGGATGAGCGGCGCGCCGAACAGCAGGATGTCGATGAGGCTGCCGTAGAGGTGGCCCTGCCGGATGCGGACCGCCAGGAAGCCGTGCGTGAAGATCACGTTGCCGAGGAGCATGGCGACCAGCACGGTCACCGGCCAGAACAGCGTGCTCCTGGTGAGGGCGGCGAGGCGGGAGAGGGATTCGGCGCGGGTCATTTCTCCGCGTCTCCGTTCGCGATGGTCTGCAGGATGCGTTCGGGGGTCAGGGACCCGTCGTTGCGGAGTTCGGCGACGAGCCTGCGGTCCCGCAGCACCTCGACCTTGTGCGAGATGCGCAGCACCTCCTCCAGTTCGGCGGAGATGAACACGACGCCCATGCCGTCGCGGGCCAGGGACACGACGAGCCGCTGGATCTCGGTCTTCGCGCCGATGTCGATGCCGCGCGTCGGCTCGTCCAGGATCAGCAGCTTCGGACGGGTGATGAGCCAGCGGGCGAGCAGCACCTTCTGCTGGTTTCCGCCCGAGAGGTTCCGCACCGGGGTGTCCGGGTTCGGCGGCTGGATGCGCAGCGCCTTGATGTACTCGTCCACGAGTTCGTCGCGCCTGCGCTGGGTGAGCGGCCGGAGCCAGCCGCGGGCGGCCTGCATGGCGAGGACGATGTTCTCCTCGACGGTCAGGTCCATGACGAGGCCGTCGCCCTTGCGGTCCTCGGGGCAGAACGCGACGCCCCGGTCGATCGCGGCGCGCGGCGTCCTGATGGAGACCGGGCCGTCGTCCGTCCGGATCCGGCCGGAGTCGGCGTGGTCCGCGCCGAAGATCAGCCGGGCGAGTTCGGAGCGGCCCGAGCCGAGGAGGCCGGCGAAACCGACCACCTCCCCCGCGTGCAGGTCCAGGTCGACGGGGGCGATCGCGCCGGTCCGCCCGACGCCTTCGAGCGCGAACAGCCGCTCGCCCCGGACGACGTCCGGCGACTCCTCGTCGAGTTCCTCCAGGGAGGCCAGCTCCTGCCCGGTCATCTTCGCGACGAGTTCGAACCGGCTCAGCTCGGCGATCGGGTACTCGCCCACGAGGCGGCCGTTGCGCAGCACCGTCACCCGGTCGCAGACCTCGTAGATCTGCTCCAGGAAGTGGGAGACGAACAGGATCGCCACGCCGTCGTCCCGCAGCCGGCGCATGACGGTGAACAGCCGGCCGACCTCGCCGCGGTCGAGGCTGGACGTCGGCTCGTCCAGGATCAGCACCTTCGCGTCCAGGTCCACCGCCCGGACGATCGCGACGAGCTGCTGCACCGCCAGCGAGTACGAGCCGAGCTGCGCGGTGACGTCGAGGTCGAGGTCGAGCCGGGCCAGCAGCTCGGCGGAGCGGCGGTTGATCGCGGTCCAGTCGATGCGGCCGAACCGGCGCGGCTGCCGTCCGATGAAGATGTTCTCGGCGACCGACAGGTTCGGGCAGAGGTTGACCTCCTGGTAGACGGTGCTGATGCCGAGCCGCTGGGCGTGCAGCGGGCCGTGGATGACGGCGCCGCGGCCGCCGATCGCGACGGTTCCGGCGTCGGCCTCGTAGACGCCGGTCAGCACCTTGATCAGGGTGGACTTCCCGGCGCCGTTCTCGCCCATCAGCGCGTGCACCTCGCCGGGGAACAGCCGGAACGCCACGTCGTCGAGGGCCTGGACGCCGGGAAACCCCTTGGAGATGCCGTCCATCTCCAGGACGGGAGCGGTCATCGCCGTCTCCTCCCCTTCCATGCTCGGGCGCCCGGCGGGGTCGCGGGCCGGCCGCGGCCCCGCCGGGACTCGCGGTGGGTCAGTACTTGCGGGTCGGCAGGGCCTCCTTGGCCTTGGCCTGGTCGAAGACGGTCTCGACGGTGACGATGCGGTTCGGGACCTTCTCGCCGGCCTTGACCTTCTTCGCCGTGTCCATCAGCTGGCCGCCCAGCAGCGGGTTGCACTCGACGATGAAGCTGAACTTGCCTTCGGCGAGCGCCTGCATGCCGTCCTTGACCGCGTCCACGGTGACGATCTTGATGTCCTTGCCGGGGGTGAGTCCGGCCTCCTGGATCGCCTGCATCGCGCCGAGGCCCATGTCGTCGTTGTGGGCGAACAGCACGTCGACGTCCTTGTGCGCCTTGAGCAGGGCCTGCATGACCTCCTTGCCCTTGGCGCGGGTGAAGTCGCCGGACTGCGAGGCGATCACCTTGAGGTTGGGGTTGGCGGCGATGGCCTGCTCGAAGCCCTTCTTCCGGTCGATCGCGGGCGCGGCGCCGACGGTGCCCTCCAACTGGATGATGTCGACCGGGTCCTTGGTGTCCTTGTACTCGTTGACGAGCCAGTCGCCGGCCTTCTTGCCCTCCTCGACGAAGTCCGAGCCGAGGAAGGTGACGTAGAGGGACGGGTCGGAGTCGACGGCCCGGTCGGTGAGGACGACCGGGATGTCCGCGGCCTTGGCCTCCTTGAGGACGGCGTCCCAGCCGGTGACGACCACGGGCGAGAAGGCGATGACGTCGACCTTCTGCTTGATGAACGACCGGATCGCGGCGATCTGGTTCTCCTGCTTCTGCTGCGCGTCGGAGAACTTCAGGTCCACGCCCGCGGTCTTCGCGGCCTCCTGGATCGACTTGGTGTTGGCCGTCCGCCAGCCCGACTCGGCGCCGACCTGCGAGAAGCCGAGGACGAGTTTCCCGGAGCCGGAACCTGAGCCGGAGCCGCCGCCGGAGCCGCAGGCGCTGAGGGCCGTCAGCGCCAGCGAGGCGCTGGCGACGGCGACGATGAGCCGCTTGAACATGGGGTTCTTCCTTCTTCCTCGGGGGTGCTCGGCGAAGGGCGTCTGGGGGGTGTCTCTGGGAACGGCCTCGGGTCGAACGTCCGGGGCGGGGGTTGTGTTAGCGCTAACATTCCATGGCGCGGAAGACCCGCGCGGCAGGACCTGCGGGCTCAGGACGGGACGCCGGTGCTCTCGCGGACGACGAGTCCGGCCCCGGCGACGAGGCGCACCCGCCGCCTGGTACCTGCGGACCGAGCGGTGCCGGGCGCGTTCCAGCGCCGGATCCCGGGGCGCCGCGAGACGGCCTCGGCCCGTCCCCCTGCCGCCCCGGCGACGTCCTTCGCCGGCGCACGCCGGCGTTCGGCCGCGCGGCCGTTCCGTGTCTCGTCCACTTTGCCCGCCTTCGTCCGTGTGGCGCGTGTCACGAATGTTTGCGCTAACTCATTGCCGTGTCAATCCCCCTGGCGGCACAACAGGACTTCACGCCGACCTTGACGCGCCGGTCTGATATCGCTAACAGAGCCTGCCTGCTCGGACGGGGCGGGTCGTGCGCCGCCGGGTCGGCCTTCCCGAACGGAGGTCGCGATGGGCGTCTCCGGGCTGCGAGAGATGCCGGGAGACCGGCGTGCCGGCCTGGGGAGATCGGCGGGTCGGCCTGGGGAGATCCCGCATCAAACGGGCGTCTGCGCGGCTCAAGATTTGGCCAAGCACGGGGTTAACGTGGGCCGTGATGTTAGAGGCCGGTCATAGCGGCAACCCCGCCTCCCGAAGGTGTTCGCAGACGGGGAGGAGCATCGGAGCGGCTCTTTGGTGGCCGGCTCATGTGATCGGCATGGCCCGAGTAAGCGTCCCACAGCGGAGATCGCAATCCGTGACGGGGGACGGGAGGCACCGTAATGACATCCGAGCCGGAGCCGCGTATCGGCGTCGTAGTGCCCATTTACAACGTCGAGCCGTACCTCGCGGAATGCCTGGCCTCGATCGCCGGGCAGTCGATCCGCGAATTGGACGTCGTGCTCGTCGACGACGGATCGACCGACGGCAGCGCGGAAGTGGCCCGGGACTTCACCGGCCGCGATCCCCGGTTCCGGCTGATCCGGCAGCCCAACGGCGGACTCGGCCACGCGCGCAATGTGGGGGCGGCGAACGTGCGCGGACGGTTCCTGGCGTTCGTCGACAGCGACGACGTGCTGCCCGGCCACGCGCTGGAACTCCTCGTCGGGACCCTGGAGCGGACGGGGTCGGACATCGCCTCGGGCAACGTCCAGCTGCTGACCGACCAGGGGCTGGAGCAGTCGCCGATGCACCGCCGCCCGATGGGCACGACGCGGCTGCGCACCCACGTCACCCGCGACCACCTGCTGATGTACGACCGGCTGGTGCCGAACAAGGTCTTCCGCCGCCGGTTCTGGGACGAGCACGCGTTCCGCTTCCCCGAGGGCGTGCTGTACGAGGACATCCCGGTCACCCTGCCGGCGCATTTCCTGGCCTCGTCCGTCGACGTCGTGAGCGAGCCGGTCTACTACTGGCGGCAGCGCGTCGGCGGCGCGCTGTCGATCACGCAGCGCCGCACCGAGATCGGCGCGGTCACCGACCGTTTCGCGGCGGTGGAGACCGTCAGCCGGTTCCTCGGCTCGCGGCCGGAACCGGAAGTGCGCGCGTGCAAACGCGAATACGACGAGGTGGCGCTGCGCAGCGACCTGCGGATCTTCCTGAATGTGCTGGACGAGGCCGACGACGAGTTCCGCACCCGATTCGTCGAACTGGCGCACGGTTTCCTGGAGCAGGCGGACCGCACGGCGCTGAACGATCTGCCCGCCATGATGCGCCTGAAGTGGCACCTCGTCGGCCGCGGATTGGTGCCCGAGTTGCTGGAGGTGCTGCGGTACGAACGCCGCGGCCTGCGGATTCCCGTGACCCGCCGACTGTGGCGCCATTACGCACGGTATCCGTTCTGGCGGGACCGCCGGCTGCGCATTCCCCGGCAGGTGTTCCGGCTCGGCGAGGAATTGGCGGCCCGCGCGCAACTGCACGAGGCGACGTGGCGGGACGGCAGACTGCACATCACCGGGCACGCCTTCATCGCCAACATCGGGACGCGCTTCCCCTGGTCGTCCCTCAAGGTCGTGGGCCTCCGGGAGACGGGGAGCGGCGCGACGCGGGTGATCCCCGCGCGGACCCGGCGCTGCCCGGACGCCGACGAGGTCGCGCGCGACCCGCATCGCAGCCACAGGTGGTCGGGGTTCGCCGGCACGATCGACCCGAAGCGGCTGCGGCGCGGCGGCCGGTACGTCGACGGGACCTGGCTGGTCGCGGCCGGCGTGTACGACCGGGGGGTGCTGCGGCGCGGCGCGCTCGCGGCGGCGTCCTCCGGCAGCGGCGCCCATCCGTCCTGGCACTACGTCGCCGAGAACGTGCGGATCGTCCCGCTGATCACGCGCGGCGGGACGCTGCGGCTGCGGGTGGAGACGGTGCGGGCCCGCCTCACCGCCCACCGGGTCGCCGACGACGCGATGGAGATCCGGGGCACGGTCCCCGGCGGCGTGCCGGACGGCGCGGCGGTGGTCGTGCGAAGGCGGGCCGGGACGCCGCTGAACCGGTATCCGGTGGCGCCGGACGGTCCCGACGGCGGGTTCCGCGCGAGGATCCCGCTTAGCGAGCTGATCGACGACATGCCCGTCCACGAGGACGATCCGGGCAGCGTGCCCGGCGCCGAGCCCGACGAGGGCGTCGGCTGGCGGCTCGACCTGAGCCTCCCGACCGGTTCGGCGGCCGCGGACGCCCCGGCGGCGGGCGGCGCCCCCGCGATGCCCGGCGCGTTCACCTCGACGGACGAGCCCGATGGCACCCCCGGAGCGCCCGACGACTTCGCCGCCGAGGAGTCCCCGGAGGCGGCCGGCGACGAGGCGGCCCCCGACGACCCCGCCCCGGCCGACGATTCCGGGGCGGACGATTCCGGGGCGGCGGACGAATTGGTCCGGATCGTCCTGGACTCCGACGTCCCCGAGGGCCTGTACGCCTTCGCCGGCAGGGAGTTCGTCGTCTACCGCTCCCGGCACGGATACGCCGGGCTGAAGGCCCGCACCCCCCGCCCGCTGCTCACCGGCGCGTCCTGGCGGCGGGACAGGACGCTGGTGCTGACCGGCGACTGCCCGCCCGGCGTGCCCGACCCGGCCGAGCTGGTGCTGCGCAGCCGCGACCGCAACGAGGAGCGTGCGTTCCCGCTGGCCCGCGCGGACGGGCGGTTCAGCGCGGAACTCCCGCTGAGCCGGCTGCCGTCCCTCGGCGGCGTCCTGCCGCTGGCGTCCGGCAAGTGGGACGTGCGCTTCCGGCGGCCCGCGAGCGCCGCGGACCCCGCCGGGCGGAGCCTCGCCGTCCCGCTGGACCACGCGGCGATCGACGGGCTCCCGGTGGAGGCGACGCTGGACGGCCGGCGCTACGTTCTCCGCGAGCAGGGGTATGACGTCCCGGTGGTGGAAGTCCATTCCGACCTGCGGCCGGACGAGCGCGGGGCCTACCGCCAGGCGCGCACCCGCGCGCGCCGCTACCGCGCGCCCCGCCGCCTCGGCTCCCTGCGGCCGGCGGTGCTCTACGACAGCTACTCCGGCAAGCAGTACTCCGACAGCCCCCGCGCCATCCACGAGGAGTTCGTGCGGCGGGACGCCGACGTGGAGCATCTGTGGGTGGTCCGCGACGCGCAGGTGGAGCTGCCGGAGACGGCGCGTCCCGTGCGGCTGTGGGGGGCCGAGTGGTACGAGGCCATGGCCCGCAGCCGCTACATCGTCACCAACGCGCACCTGCCCGAGTGGTTCGTCCGCCGTCCCGGCCAGGTCGTCGTGCAGACGTGGCACGGCACGCCGCTGAAGCGCATCGGGTTCGACATCGAGGACGTGCAGTTCGCCAACGCCCGCTACCTGGAGAAGGTGGCCAAGGAGACGCCGAGTTGGAGTTATCTGGTCTCCCCGAACGCCTTCAGCACGCCGATCCTGCGCCGGGCGTTCCGCTATGAGGGCGAACTCATCGAAACCGGATATCCGCGCAACGACGTGCTCGCCTCCCCCGACCGAGAGATGCTGGCCGCGCGGGTGCGCGAGCGGCTCGGCCTGCCGCCGGGCAAGCGCGCCGTCCTGTACGCGCCGACCTGGCGGGACGACAGCTACTACGGCCCCGGGAAGTACCGGCTCGACATGCGGCTCGACCTGGAGCGGGCGGCGGCCGAACTCGGCGACGACCACGTCCTGCTGATCCGGCGGCACCCCAACGTGGTCGACACCGTCCCAGAGGTGGCGGGCGGTTTCGTCCGGGACGTGTCGGCCTACCCCGACATCGCGGAGCTGTTCCTGGCGGCGGACGTCCTCCTGACCGACTACTCGTCCCTCATGTTCGACTACGCGAACACAGGCCGTCCCATGCTGTTCTTCACCTACGACCTGGAGCACTACCGGGACGAGCTGCGCGGCTTCTACTTCGACTTCGAACACGAGGCGCCCGGCCCGCTGCTCGGCTCGTCCGACGAGGTGATCGAGGCCCTCCGCTCCATCGACGAGGTCGGACGCGCCTACACCGCCCCCTACGAGCGGTTCACCGAGCGCTTCTGCGAGCTGGACGACGGCAAGGCCGCCAGCCGGGTCGTCGACCGCGTCCTGCGGTCCGGCTGATGAGACCCCCGGCATGACGCGCACCGGCCCGCGGGCGGCACGGCACCCCGCCGTCCTGGCGCTGATCGCGTGGGTCGTGGCGACCCCCGCGGCGATGCTGCTGCCCGCCCTCGCCGACCGGAACCCCTTCACTCCCCGGGGCGCGGTCCTGCCGATCGCCGCGGGCGGCCTGCTGCTCGCCGCCGCGCTGGCGCTGGCGGCCGCCTGGCGCGGCGCGTCCCGCGCGGACGCGCTGTCGGGGGTGTGCGCCGGGCTGCTGGCCGCGTGGGTGGCGCTCGCCCTGCGGAACTCCCTGTACGGCACCCCCTTCGGCTTCGCCGGGCTCGTCGGGGACGAGGGCCGGATGAGCGCGATGGTCACCCGCTACAGCGCCACCGCCGTCCCGACGGACGGCATCGTCGCCGGGACGCCCACCGAGTACCCGCCGCTGTTCCCGTGGCTGGTCGGCAGAATCGCGGCGCTGCTGGGCGTCCCCGCGTGGCAGCTGCTCGGCGACGCGCAGATCCTGACCATCTCGGGGGCCGTGCTCCTGACGTTCATGCTGTGGACCCGTCTCGTGCCCGCGCCCGCCGCGCTCGCCGTCGCCGCCGCCGCGCTGGTGACCTTCGCCGATCCGCGCAAGGCGCACGAGGTCGTCGCGCTGGCCGTGTTCATCCCGTGGGTCGCGGCTACGTTCGGCCGCCCGCCGCGCGGCCGGCTGCACTGGCTGCCGGCGGGCGTCCTCGGCGGCCTCATCGTGGCGACCTACCTGGGGTTCGCGCTGTGGGGCGCGGCCGGGATCATCGTCCTGGCCTGGCTCGCCTGGCGGACGTCCGACGACCGCCGCCGCTACGTGTCGTACCTGGTCAAGGTGGTCGTAGTGGCCGCCGTGACCGCGAGCTGGTACGTGGTCCCCTACGGCTGGGCGCTGCTGCGCGAGGGCGGGCAGATGGTCTCCGACCAGTTCCCGGCGCCCGCGATCACCGGCGAGCCGTTCCCGTTCCTGACCGCCACGCCGCTGGGCGCCCTGCAGACGATCGGCCTGCTGGGCGTCGTCTGGTACCGCCGCGCCGCCTGGTGGGCCACCCCGCTGCTCTGCCTGGTCGCCAGCGCCTACCTGTACCGCGCCGTCGCCGCCACCCGCTACATCATCACGGGACATACCGGCCTCTACTACCACACCGCCCGCATGATCACGGTGCTGCTCGCCATCGCGGGCGTCCTCACGATCGCCCACGCGGCGCCGGGCCTGATCCGCCGGCTCGCCACCCGCGACACGATCCCGCACGGCCTCACCGCCACCGCCGTCGCCGGGCTGATCGGCTGGTCCGCGTTCACCTACTGGCACGCCTGGACGCCGCCGACCAGCGACATCGCCACCACCGGCGGCAGCCGACGCTACGCCACGCTCGCCCATGCCGAGCCGCGTCCGGGCGGCGCCCTCCCCCGCTACGCGCCGGCGCGGCCCACCACGCGCTGGTTCCCGGTCACGCCGATCCGGAGGACGGTGACCGGCGTCCTCGGACGCGGCGCCGCACCCCGCACGCTCTCCTATGACGAACGGCTGTTCGCCTTCCTGCCGTGGCCCGGCTACATCGCCGTCGACCGCACCGCCGCGTCCAGCACGACCCACTGGGACGACCGCCACGCCGCCCTGACCGCCTTGGCCGCCGTCCGCGATCCGGCCGGGTTCGCGGCCGCCGCGGGCAAGACCCGGTTCGGCCGCATCGACGTGTTCATCCTGCGCGCGGGCCCGGCGGCGTGGACGTGGCGCGACGTCCGCTTCCGCCCCGAGCAGTTCGCCGCCGCCCACTTCACCGTGCGGATGCTCCCGAGCGACACCGTGGTCGCCATCCGCCGCGACCGCTGACCCCTGGCGTCCCGGCGGTCAGGGCTCGGCGCGGGTGACGCGGATCTTCGATTGGCCATGCGGGAGCTCTTCCCAGTCGTCCATGAAGCGGGCCGCGAAACCATGCCGTCCGGCGAGCCGGGTCAGCGTCTCGGTGCGGTAGTAGAAGTCCTCGCGGAGGACGTGGTGCTCGGTTCCCTCGGTGCGGTCGAAGGTGAAGTCGAAGAATCCGCCGGGCGCGAGGACGCGACCGACGTGCGCGAGGCATTCGTCGATGACCTCGATGGGCGAATGGCTGAACACGCTGTGCGCGTGCACGACCGTGAAATGGTGGGACGGCAGGAACCGCAACTTCAGGTCGTCGACGAGCGTCAGGTGCGGCAGCTTCTCCTGAAGGTCCTGCTGGACGAGGGTGTGCTGCGCCGCGAGCAGAATGTCGGGCGAGATGTCGATGCCGTAGTAGTTGCCGGCGTCCAGGTAGTCGATGAACCGCCAGCCGGCGCGCAGATTTCCGCAGCCGATCTCCAGGACCCGGTCGTCGGGTTTCAGCCCGTGCTGGACGAGGTAGTCGAACTGCATCTGGCCGAGCTTCAGCCAGCGCTCACGGGTGGGGCTGCCGACTGCGGCCTCCGGGCTCCGCGCCGCGTCCGCCTTCATCACGGCCCGGTAGTAGGCCACATGGCTCCGATGGGCGGCGCGCAATTTCAGGTCGCGGGTGACTCTGGACAGATATGCCTTGATCTTGTCCGGGTTCTGGGTCGCATAGCGGATTTTGTACGTCAGGCTCGCGCGGTTCCTCCGCACGCGCGGCGGCGGTTTCGTCATCGAGTTCATCCCCGTGGGCGGTCCGGCAGGTGCGGTGAGTGCCCTACCCCGGCCACCGGCCGCTACCCCCGGGCGGACACCCGGGGGCGGGCCGCGAGAGCGCTATGGCCTGATCGACTGGCTGTTGCGGAAGATGTTCAGCGGATCCCAGCGGCGCTTCACCCTCTGGAGGGCGGGATATGCGTCCTTGTAGTAAAGGACTGGCGATTTCTGATTCGACTTGTTCCAGGTCGCGTCGTCGAGGTCGACGTCCGGGTAATTGATGTAGCAGCCGTCGGTCAGCGCGTCCTGCGGATTGGGGTCGCCCACCTTGGGGACGCCGCCGGTCTGGGCGAACGTCGCCTGGTACGTCTTGCGGATCCAGTCCAGGTACTTGGCTTCCTTGGGGTCGTTCTTCGTCCAGTAGACCTGGTACTGCATCTTCATGATGGAGTCGCGCTGCCGCGCCGCCGTGTCATGGGGCGGCCTGTTGATGGCGCCGCCGTAGGAGTCGATCTGGATGAGGGACTGCGGGTTGACGTAGTCGCGGAAGGGCCCGTCCTTGCTGAGGTGGGACCACATCGCGTCTATCTGCTTCGCGTCGAACGGCTTGCGCATGTAGGCGGACTTGTACTTCCCGCACTGGTCCTCGCCGCTGCTGTCCAGGACCTGGGTGGCCGTCAGCCAGGGCATGTCCCGCGGGATCTTCAAATGCCCGAGGGACGGGCGCTCCCCCATGAACGTCCGCATCGCCGTCGCCTCGGCGCGTATCCCGCTGTTGATCTGGGCGAGGAACGCGTCCATCGTCGCGGCCCCGTCCTTGTCGTCGATGTCCACTTGGGCGGTGAGGCCGATCTGGCCGTTGCTGTGGTGGTTGAGCGCGAGCAGGGCGAACAGTTTCCCGGCGGCCTTGGTCGGGTCCTGGTGGTCGCGGAAGTACGCCCCGAAAGTGTTGAGCAGGGACGTGAAGTCGCTCTTGGTGAAGCCGTCCCAGTTCCAGGCGATGCCGGCCAGGCGCACCCTGCTGGGCGGCTGCGGAAGGTCCTTGAACCAGAACTTCGTGATAAGCCCGAAGTTTCCGCCACCGCCGCCCGTGTGCGCCCACCAGAGTTCTCTGCGCTCGGCGTTCCAGTCGTCGCGGCGCGCCACGACGAGTTCGACGGTGTGGTCGCGCCTCACGACCGCCACTTCGACCGCGTAGAGATAGTCGACGGTGAGCCCGAACTGCCGCGAAAGCAGGCCGTATCCGCCTCCGGTGATGTGCCCGCCGAGGCCCACGGAATAGCAGGAGCCCCCCGGCAGCGCCCTCCCGCTGATCGGATAGAGGTGGCTGTAGGCGTGCCAGTTGCTGGCGCCGGCCTCCACGCAGTAGGCGTCCATGTCGGGGTCGTAGTACATCCCGCACATCTGGGTGACGTCGAATATCACCCGCACGTCGTCCCCGCACACGAAGTTCTCGTAGCAGTGCCCGCCGGAACGGACGGTGATGCGCGTGCGCTCCGGGTTCTTCGGCTGCTCCCGCACCGCCTGCTCCAGCGCGACCTTGGCCTCTTCGGACGACCGCAGCATCCGGACGTACTCGGGCTGGGCGATCCACCGCTGGTTGAAGCCGCGGCTGAGCGAGGGGTACCGCTTGTCGCCCGGCCGCACGACCGTCGACGGCTGGGGAGAGCTGCTGGTCATCGAAGCACCACCTTCTGAGAGGACGCGAACGGCCACCGCGCGACCGTCACACCGCTCAGGGGGCGGCGGCAGCGGCCGCACAGTATTCGACTACTCTCAGCTTCCCGGCACTCACTCTCCGGAAACGACAGGTAAGGGCCATGTAGCGGCGGATTGATCGCTTCGGCGGGTTCCGCGTCAGGTGGGCAGGGTCGCGCTGTAGTCGGCGAAACGCTCGTCGACGTCGCCCGCCGTAAGCCCGAAATCTGCGAGCGAGTACCGGTGGGACGGCTTGGCGGCGCCACTTCGGCTCTCGCCGTGAAGCTCCGCCATCGCCGTCCGGGCCTCGTCGGTGAACGGCAGGCCGAAGCGCGCGTAAACGGTTGCGACGGTGCCGATCGGGTCACGGACGAAGTCGTCGTAGTAGACGTCCGCGAACTGCTCGGGGTTGTGGCGCGCCCGTGCCTCGTGGAATTGGTCGAGGCCCCTGCTCCACAGTTCGAGCTGGGCGGAGCCGATCGCCGCGCCGGTGAACAGGTCCGACCATCCAGCCGTGACGTGCGCGGCGAGGCTGCACATGGACGCCATGGCCGTGCGCGGTGTCCGGTGGGTCTGGATGATGAGGGCGTCAGGGTAGACGTCGAGCAGCGCGTCCAGGGCGAAGAGGTGGCTGGGGTTCTTCAGCACCCAGCGCCGTCCGACGTCGTTCAGGCCGATGAGCTGGAGATTGGCGCGATGCCTGCGATAGGCGGGCGTCCAATCCTGTGCTGCGAGCCAAGAGGAATAGGACGGCACGTGTGCCAGGGACTCGTAGGAGATCGACGTCATACTCTGCCGCAGAAGCTGCCAGCACTCTTCGACGGAGTCCGCCGAGATGTAATGGACGCCCATGAATTCGGGGTTCGCGATGTGGTGCCGACGATAGGCGGCATCGATCGCCTGGAACACCGGGTTGTCCGCCCAGGTCTCCCTGGGCGGACGCGGCTGCGGCATCTCGCTCAACCACAGGTCGAGACCCTGGTGGCCGGGGTCGGCGGTGAGCAGCCGGTGCAGCGCGGTGGTGCCGGTGCGAGGCAGGCCGGTGACGAAGACAGGCCGCTCGATGGGCACGTCCGCGTACTCCGGATGCCGTTTCCAGGACGCCTCGGAGAACAGCCGGGCCGCGAGGGCACCGCGCAGCATGGCCCGGTGCGCCTTGTTCCCGAGTGGAGTGAGCCCGGCCTCCTTCTCCATGGACTCCAGCAGAACCTTCAGCCCGTCCAGGTACTCGTCACCGCCGAAGTCGTCCATTCCGGTCACCTTGCCGGCGGACGCGTGGAGATCCTCGACGGTCCCCACGCTGTCGCGACCTGCGCTCATCGGTACGCCCTCTCCTAGGGTTGCCTAGTGGTGCCATTCGCCGGAATTGACGTCCAGGCATTGCCCGGTGACCGCCCGCGCCAGCGGCGACAGCATGAAAACCACGGCGTCGGCGACCTCGTCCGGCTCGGGCAGTTTGCGTAGGTCGGTCGTCGCGGCGTTCTCGTCGTAGACGTCCTGCATCGTGACGCCGCGCTTCTTGGCGAGGTGGTTGAAATACCACTGGAGGTTGTCGGCCCAGATGTATCCGGGGGCGATGGTGTTGATCCGGATGCCGCGCGGCCCGAGCTCGGTCGAAAGGTTCTGCGCCATCGCGAGCAACGACGCCTTGGCCATCTTGTAGGCGCCGAACGTCCGCCGCGAATGCCGCAGCACCGCCGAGTTGATCATCACGACCGACCCGCCGCGCTCTTCCAATGCGGGCACGAACAACCTGGTCAGATGCAACGCGGCGAGCACATTGGTCTCGAACCCGGCCCGCACCGCATCAAGGTCGACCTTCATCAGGTCGGTCAGCGGCGGCGTCGCGAAAGCATTGTTGATGAGGCCGTCCACACGCCCGAATGATTGTTGAGCCGTCTCCGCGAGCCGCTCGCACGCCGCCGCGTCATTGATGTCGGTCGGGACGACGACGGCACGCCGCCCGATGTCCTCGACTTCCTTGGCGACCTCGGCGAGCCGTTCCTCATTGCGCGCCGCGAGCACCACATCGGCGCCGGCCTTGGCGCACTGAACGGCGAGCCCGCGTCCCAGCCCAGGCCCGACACCGGAGACGACGATGACCTTGTCTTCCAGCAGCCCCGCCATCAGCCCAGCATCCTCTTCGCCACGGCGACCTGGCGACCGGCGATCTTCTCCGCCCACTCCTCCGCGGAGACCCGCTGTTTCTCATAGAACGGCAGGACGCGAGCCAGTTCGTCGAACTTCACGACCTCCACAGCGGGCCCGTCCTCGGGCGTGAGATCGCGCTCAACCCGCTGCCAGCGGAATTGCAGATAACCGCGACTGTGCCCCGTCCGCTCGATCCAGTTGGCGAGCCCTGGATCCCGCTCGCTGACGACGTACCGGACTTTCCCGTCCTCGTCGATCCTCGCTTGGTCGACGGTGAGGCTCGTCTGGTGGTTGATGTAGTCGAGCGAGATGTACCACATGCTGCCGAGCTGGAAGCCCTGGTAGGGCGCCACTTCCCGGTCGGCGGCCGGCGCGGTGATGACCATGACCTCGTCGTCGTCGAGGTCGTAGTGCCCGACAGATGAGAACTGGGTGGACAGCCCGCCGGGGGTCAGCCGCGGCTCGGTCAGCGTGTTGACGGGCAGTTGAAGGTAATGCCATTCGGGGAAGGCCAGGAACGTACGGATCCTGGAGACCAGCATTTTCGCAGCGATCTGGTACCGCCGCGCCATCCGCTCGGACGGGACGGACAGCGGAGACGTCCCGAGCGTGTCGGCCCGATGGATGCGAATTTCGCCCGCCCGCTCACTTTCCCAGTCGCTGAACACCTCCCGGGCGATGAGCATCGCCGCCCCGTCCGGAAGCACGACGTAACCGGGCCCGGCGTCATCCTTAGGCGGGCCGAACCGCAACTGGAACGACCCGTCGTCGGCGATATCGAGCTTGCGGTCGTCGAACGCAGTCAGACTGTCGGGCGACTGCGTAGGCGAGTAGTCGCCGTTCATGACCTGGAAGCTCAGATCGGCGGTCGTCCCCCGCCGTCCGGTCACCACATACTCGGCGTCGTCCCGGATGTAGGCGTGGAAGTACAACGTGTCCGGGTTGTCGAGCCCCAACTTGGTGTAAGGCCCGGTCGAGGACGCGAAGAACGGATAGTCCTGCTGGTAGGCGCCGACCATGTGCAGACACGCCTTGATGCTGCCGGACAGGTAGTCGAGCCCCTCGGCCAGGTCCTGATCGGTCTTGACGTGCGGAGCGGTACGGATGATCCGCTCGGCCTCGACCATCGCGTCCGCGAACACGCGCGTCGCCGATTCGAAGCCGTCTGCCTTGCCTTCGGGTGAGTCGGTGGCCACCGGGCACTCCTGGGGACGCAGGGCGCGAACACCGTTGTGCTCGCGGCACTGAGGCTCCAGAAGCTAGAACCGGTTCTAAGCCAGGTCAACGCCCGGTCCCGGTCAATGGGAGGTCGTGAACTTCAGGCTCGGCGCGTCGTCCAGCGACACCATGTACTCGTACGTCCGCCGATGCCCGGTCTTCTCGACCAACCACCGCCCGTCCTCACGCCGGTACGTGTCGTAGTAGAACGCGGCCCCGCGAATCAGCAGGTTGTGCGCCGGGATGATGATCGAGTCGTCCAGCGACCACACCCCGGAAGCCCGGTCCCCGTCGATGTCGATCTCGGGAGCCCCGGCCGCATGCGCACTGATCTTGGTCTCGTCCAGGTTCTCCCGCATGTACTGGACGATCGCGTCCCGCCCCTCCAGCCGAAGCGTCTTCCCGAGCACCGGAGTGTCGTACTCGGCGACCGCATCTTCGACGAACACCTCGGCGAACTCGTCCCACAGCTTCAGGTCGACGCAGCGCAGGTAGCGGTACTTGAGCCGCCGGATCTCTTCCAGAGCAACCAGGTCCATGCGCCCAAGACTGGCCGCTGCGACGCGATTAGACAAGAACAGGTTCTACTCTCATCCTCGCGAAGCGAGCGGCCATGCGGCTTTGGCTCGGACGGCACCGCGGCCGGACGCCACATCCGCCTAGGAGTTGACCGATTCACCGGGCCGTCCACCGTCGTCCTGATGCGAGGAAGCAGGTCGGGCGGCGGTCAGTTCGCACCGACCCTGCGCGCAAGAGCGCTACAAACGGCCCATGGAGATGGTCTGCCCCAGCCCGATCATCCAGCAGGCCGGGCACCCACGCAGTACAAGCAGGCCAATCGGTGCGAGCAAGACGCTGCCGAGTCCGAGCAACGGAATCAGCGCGAACGAGCCGAACCCCGCCGGCGCCGCGCAGCAGGTGCCAGCGAAGTGACGCGCTCGCAAAGCTCAAATTGTCAGCCATCGCAGCCGCCGGGGGCCGGGCGGGACGCACCCTGCAGCGTGCCGTGAAGCGCCGCGCGGGGACGATGCAGGCGGGACGTCATCGTGGGAAGGCTGAGGCCGAGCGTTGCGGCGACCGTCCGTCCGCTGAGACCGTGGACGGCCCACATGATCAGCACCTGTCGCTGGTCGGGCAGGCAGAGCGGCGATCGCCGCCGCCATCCGGCCCGCTTCCAAGCGTCGCAGAACCTCATCCTCGGCTGAGACCGTACCCACCTCAGGGACCGCCTCGCAGTGCCGCGGCCCCAGCCGCGCCCGCCAACGGCCGTACAGGTCACGGTCGGCCGGCGCAGGTGATCAGTACCTCCAGGCGACGGGACGGCCCCTACTGCCCGGCCCCGGCAATCGGAAGCAGTCTCAGTTCCCCTCAGCCTGCGAATGCGCGAAGCTACAGCGCTCGCCGTTGGTGAACCGCGCGGGCGATTTTCGAAGCGGCCTCGTTCGTGTCTTCATGCTCCCAGATACGGATTACCGACCAACCGGCGTCCCTGAGGAGACCATCCGTCTCGGCATCGCGTTCACGGTTGCGCTCGACCTTCTCAGCCCAGTAGGCGGCGTTCGTGGCCGACTTGGTGTGGTGTTCGGGGCAGCCGTGCCAGAAGCAGCCGTCCATGAAGACCGCCACCTTCGCCTTGGTGAAGACCAGGTCGGCCGTTCGGCGCACCTTGGGAAGCGGACGCATTGACACCCGGTACCGCAGCCCGAGCGCGTGGACGGCTCGACGCAAGGCCAACTCCGGCTTCGTGCCCCGGCTCTTGTTGCCCTGCATGCTCTTGCGAACGCCGGCGCTCGACGCCCGGGTCGGCCTTTGTACTCCCACAGCCCAACCGTACGCAAAAGGGCGGCAGCATGCTTCCAATCACCGTGCCGTCGTCCCACACGCCGGCCGCGCACCCGCCGGGGACGGTCACCCGTGCGGTAACCCCAGCCCACCGCACCGGGGCCGCCACTCCTCATTGAATCCAGGTGCGTCACCCGAAGAAAGCACAATGATGTCCATCATGTCGGCTGATCGCGACATAATACGGACATGCACACGTCCACGAAACTCACGGTTGGTGAGGTCGTCCGCTACCCGGAACCCCCGAATCAGGAGCCCGAGTACCTCGACGGTTGCCGAAACTTCTTCAACCTGACCGCAGCCCCTGGTGCCCCCAGGCTCATCATGAACCGGGGTATCGACCATCCAGCGGCCGTCTCGGCCCCCGAGGGGAAACGCCGGCCAGTGATCCTCCTTCGCTCCAACCCGTTCCAAGCCGGGTCGACGAAAACACCATGGCGCGACGTCATCGACCTGACCGATGGAAAAGTCCGGTATTACGGCGATCATCGCGCTAATACGACCGGACCACTCGGAAGCACAAGGGGCAACGCCGCGCTCCTGCGAGCAGTAGAAGATCATACGTCCGACAAGACAGAGATCCGCAGGAAGGCTGTTCCACTTCTAATCTTTAGATCAATTGAGCAAAATCGCCAGATTAAAGGATTTTTGCAATTCTGTGGCTTGGGCGTCATAGATGGGGCCGAGGCGGTTCGCCAAGAAGACCCGGCCAGCGGAAAATATTTCCCAAACTATGTCTTCAATATCTCACTACTGAACCTCTCGCTCGAAGGTAACGAAATAGACTGGAGATGGATAAACGCGCGTAGAGATTCCACGGTGAGATTGGATGAAACAATCGACCTTGCTCCGCATTCATGGGCCTCATGGATAAGTTCTGAAACGTCTAAAGGTAGTCGGACGGAAAGCTCAAACACCTCTACCCAGAGGTCGCCTGACTGGGTCTGGGATGAACTCGTACTGGCATGTGCCTTGGTTCACAGAAATAGCTGGAGAGAGGTCAAGAACTACGACAGTCGAGCAATAGAGCTATCAAACCTACTACAGAAACTGCCATTCCATCCTCTGGAGATACGCGGGAACGACTTCCGCAGTCCGAGCAGCGTCCAACGAAAGACCGCCGACTTCGCGACAGCGCATCCGGATTACAAGGGGACACAAACCAGAGGAGGAAGGAAGACCCGCCAAGTAATCGACGCCTTCCTGGCCAACCCACAAAAAATGCTGGCAGCCGCGGATCGCATTACTGAAGTTCTCAATTCAGGAGATGACAGAATCCGTGATGCCATCGCCACACCAGGTAGCGATGAGAATGAGGTTACAGCCCTCGAAGGACGAAGTCTCGAACGAGTACATCGATACCGAGAGCGTGACCACGGCCTCCGCCAGAAGAAGATCAAGAACGTCTTGTCGTCAGGCGGCGAACTCTCCTGCGAGGTCTGTGGATTCGATTTCACCAAGGTCTACGGCGAACATGGCGATGGGTACATCGAGGTGCACCACGTAGTCCCGTTGCACGAGGCAGGGGAAGCCAAGACCAGCCTGAGCGATCTGGCGCTTTTGTGTGCCAACTGCCATCGAATGAGTCACCGTCGCCTCGGAGCAACCAGCACATGGCCCTCTCCGGAAGAACTACGGGACTTGGTCAGGGAGTTCACTCACTCCGAGAGGCGGCGTAACGCTGCGCCTGTCAGGCAACCGGATAAGGCTCGACTGGGTGATCGTTAAGAGTTCGCTCCTTACACCCATCCATGTTGGAATGGAAGCCGGACAGTGATGACGATGCAGGCCCCGGTGCCTTGATACCCCTTGTCGGCCACGTGGTGATACCGGTGGCAGTACGCGTGTATGGGCAGGAGGCTAGGGATCGACGCCCATGAAGTCGGCTAGGTCGAGCATGGCTTGGGAGGGCATTCTTGGGCGGGTTTCCAGTACTTCGCGGGTGATGTCGCGGCCGTACTGTTGGTATCGCAGCCATGCCGGGTGTTCGGCTCGGATGGTCTGGATGATCTCTGTTGCCTTCTCGGGGTCGCCGGTTTGTGTCTTCGCGCGGGCGATGTCGAGACGATGGCGGTCCCATCCGGAGGTGTTTCCGAGACCGACGTCGCGCGGCACGTCCCGCGCCAGGTCGAGCGCGCGGTCAGGGTGACCGTCCAGCAACTCGATCTCCGGCCCCATCAACGCTGGGGTGAGAGGCCCGAACGACTTGTGGCCTGCCAGATCTTGATGCTGTCGACCGAGGCGGGCACCGGCCGCCCTTGCCGCATGGAGGTACTCGCGGGCTTCCTCAGCGCGATTGTTGCGTGACGCGGCCGACGCGGCTCGCAGCAGCAAGTAGCCCCAGCTCGACAGTTCGTCCGGCGAGGCAGTGCTCATCTTCGGTTCGATTTGTCCTGCTGTGTCGACACATAGGCGCTCGACCTCAGCGAATCGTCCCTGCCGCAGCATCGCCCACGCCTGTGAGCTAACAGATGCGGCGGCGAGTGGAATGTCGCCGATCTCTACCGCGTCCCGGAGTGATGCGTGGAGCGCGATCAGCGCCAGGTCATGGGCGCGGACCTGGATGAGGTAGCGTCCCGCGAGACCGAGGATGTCCGCACGGAGCCGCAGCGCCTCCCGGCGTTGATTTCCGGTGTCGTGGATGTCGACGTGATGGTGGGCTGACCGCACCAGGGCTGGCATGAATTGCGCGAGATCGTCGTAGGCGTCCGCGTGATATTTGGCGGCAACTGCGGCAACCGCGCCGCCAAGACGCCCGAGGTCGGGGTGGTCGCCGTCAGCGGTGCCGTAGAGGGGACGGCCGGTCAACCCGATGGGTGGGTTGATCGCTGAGCGGATGTCAGCGAGCACTACCTCATCGATGGTGGCTTCGGCGGGTTCAGGGGATCCAGCGGAGGCGAACCATACGGTGGTGACCCCGAGTGCGCGGGCGAGTTGGTGGTAGGTCTCCATGCGGCAGGTGCCGCCCTGTTCCAACTTCTTGATCACCGCGAGCGACAAGTTGGCTCGTTCGGCCAGCTCTTCCTGTGTCATCCCACGCCGGCGTCGCAGTTCTCGGACGCGATCACTGATGCTGGCGTCCTGCATTTGCCCTGCCCTTCTCTGAGCCTCTCGATGACTTCAGCGTAAGTCGCAGAACCTCGCCCTGCCGGGTCAGTATTCAAACGACTACGCGTCATAGCCCTCTACACGCGCAACCCACAGAACGACCGCGCAGCGTGACTGTACCAACACGATTATGGTCCGTAGCGTCTCCGGCGTCCAAGCAGCCAGGAAGCCGAGATGAGGGTCCACCGTGGAAACGCCTCGTCCCTCAACAGCCGAGGTGCTGCGCGCGAAGCATGGCCACACGTGGGACATCTGGCGCGAAGTCCTGCGGGGCGGACGCCATGGGGACTGGCTCGCTCAATCACTGCCAGGCGCGTCACGGCACCGGCTACTTCGGGCGCGAACGGTCGAGGAACTGGACGCGCTGCTGTCTGAGGCGGAGGCGTGATCATGCTTTCCGACGTGACCGTCCCGATAGACACCGGGCCGCTCGTCCGGGCCGAGATCCGTGAGCTGGAGCGCCGCTTCGGTGTGGTGGCTTGGTTCGGCTTTCACACGCGCCGGTGGTGGGCGCTGGTCGATGGCCGTCTCATTGAGGCCGCCACCCCGGCTGGTCTCGCCGACGCGGTCATGGCGGTGCGTGGTGTTGCGGACCGACCGTCACAGCACGTCCAGGCACGACGGGTGGGGCAGGCGCGGCCGGGACATCACCAGCGCGTTCGCGGTCGCCTGCGTTCGCCGGGGCGGGGCCGCCACGGTCCCAGATGGCCGGACGTGCCTGGAGCCATAACGAATACGGAAGGTGGAGGGCCTTGAGCGGCCATATAGAGGACGACGAGCTGATCACCCAAGTGGGTGACCTGGAGCTGCTCGTATGGGGCGCGGATAAGCAGGCACCTGCGGCGGCCCGGCGGTTCGTCGGTGAGTGGTTCCAGGATCGGGGCTTCGATGACGCCTACACTGCGCAGCTCATCGTGTCCGAGCTGGTCACGAACGCGCTTCTGCACGGGCAGCCGCCGATCGTCGTCCGCGTGGTGCGGGACGAGGCGGACGGGCGGCCCGTCATCGAAGTCGAGGACAGCGGCGGAGGGCTCCCCTGCGTCCAGCCGGAAAGCGAGTCGGCGATCAGCGGACGCGGGCTCCTCCTCGTCGCCGCGCTCGCGGAGGAGTGGGGCACTGATCCGCTGGCCAAGGGAGGGAAGGTCACGTGGGCGAAGTGCGCTCTCTGAGCGTTCAGGCCGAACGTCAGGTGCTCCGCCTGCGGACGCGGCTGGGTAGGCGAACATCGATTCGCTACCTGGACGCGCTGGCCATCGCCCTCCAGCCTCAGGGATGGCGCTTCATCAAGTTCTATCGGCCTGAGGAGTTCCCTACGCCACTGCCCATGCTGTGGGTGCACGCCGGTTTCTCCAAGGACGTCGGCATCGTGGTCTCCGTCCGGGCCACTCCCGGTGGAACGTGGGGCTACTACGAGACGCTGCGCGGAAGGCAGGGGTACTTGTGGCCCTGCGGAGACGCCAAGTCGGCCGCCGAGCAGGTCGACTCGCTCCTCAAACACCAGATGTTCCCAGGCACCTGGTAGCTCCCGGATGAGCAATACGGGCACGGGGCGGGCCGCGTGGATCCGGCGGACGGAGGAGCAAGACGTTCATGCCGCGCGCTGGCGATGCTCCTGCCCACGCAGGGCCGCCTCGTGGTCGGCCAGGAGGCGGTGGCCGAAGGCGTGACCGATCAGATGGGCATCGACCTGGCCTCACTCAAGGTTCGCGGCCCGGGTGCGCAGGTCGCCTGCCTGGTCGTCGCCGAGTTCGTCGTAGATCGTGGCGGCCGCCTGCCAGCAGGCGGCGGCGCCGGAGGCGTCGTCCAGCGCGAGAAGTGCCTCACCCTGCGAGACCAGCGCCATCGCCATGCTGCGGCGGTCACCGAACCGTTCGAAGGTCTCGACCGCGCGCCGCAGCCGCGGCTCGGCGTCCAATGCCCGCCCTTGGACGAGCAGGGCGGACCCGAGTGGGAGCGCCCCCCACGCTTCACTCCACTGGTCGCCCAGTTCAGCGAAAACGGCCAGGGCACGCTCACCGAGTTCCACAGCCTCACCGGCATCGACTGCGCAGCGGCCCAGGCTCAGCAGTGCCATGCCCTCGCCACGCCGTATCCCGTGCTCCTGGAAGACCCGCAGGGCCGACCGGAAGTGCTCGGTCGCCACCTCGGTCTCGTGGCGTTGCTCATGAATCAGGCCGATGCCGCGGGATGCGAAGCCCTCGAGCCATGCATCGCCGAGTTCCCGGCTCAACTCGACGGCCCGCCGATAGTCGGCGAGCGCCTCCTCGTACCGGCCGCCGCGCCAGTCCGCGTCACCGAGGCACAAGAGATTGGACGCCTCGCCGAGGGCGTCGCCGAGCTCCTGCGCCGCCCGCAGCCCGAGCCTGTGCACGTCCTCCCAGTCGGACCAGTATGAGCCGAGCTCGAAAAAACCGTCGGCGACCACGGGCAGTTTCCACGCGATGTCGTACTGCCCGAGGTCGACAGCGAGGCGTAGCGCGGCGAGGACGTTGGGCCGCTCCCGCTCGAACCACTGCGCCGCCTCCTGCGCTGAGGCGAATTCGGGCACGTCCATACCTTCGGTGGGGACGAGCGGAATCGCGTGGGAGTAGGGCAGGATGAGCCGCCGTCCGGCGTCGACAGTGAGCAGGTACCAGGCGAGCATCCGCCTTACGGCACGCGTCCTCTCCTGCTGGGGGTCCTCTGCGGCGGCTCGTTCGCGGGCGTAGGCGCGCAGCAGGTCGTGGAGATGGAAGCGGCCGTTCGAGGTCTCGCGCAGCAGGTGGGCGGCGGTGAGTCCGCGCAGCCGGCGGCCCGTCGCGGCCGGGTCCGCGCCCAGCAGCGCCGCGGCGGCGCCGACGCCGATGTCGGGCCCGGCGTGCAGGCCGAGGAGCCGGAACGTACGGCGCAGGGGTTCACTCAGGGCGCGGTAGGACCAGGAGAACGCACCGCGCACGTCGCTCAGCTCGTCTTCTTCGGTCGCCAGGGCGTCGAGCCGGTGCCGTTCGTCCTCCAGTTCGGCGACCAGCCCTGCGAGGGACAGTTCCGGTCTGCCCGCCGCATGCTCGGCGACGACGCGCAGTGCCAGCGGGAGGTGGCCGCTGAGTTCGGCGACGCGGAGGGCCGCTGGGGGGTCGGCCGCGACCCTGCCGGTGCCGAGCACGGTCGCGAGCAGGTCGACGGACTCCTCGGGCGACAGTACGTCCAAGGTCACTCGCGCCGCTCCCTCTCTGGCCACCAGCCCCGCGAGTGTACTTCGGCTGGTGATCAGCGCGAAGCACCCGCGCGACCCGGGGAGCAGCGGCCTGATGTCGGCGGGCGACGCGGCGTTGTCGAGGACGACCAGCATGCACTTGCCGTCGAGAAGCGTCCGGTAGATGGATGCCCGCTGGTCCGCGTCGGCGGGGATGGCCTCCGGCGGCGCGCCGAGGGCGCGAAGGAACCCGTCGAGGGCCTCGCCCGCCGTCATCGGACGACCGGGGCCGTGGCCGCGCATGTCCACGTAAAGGTCGCCGTCGGGGAACCGCGATCTGGACCGGTGCGCCCAGTGCAGGGCGAGCGCGGTCTTGCCGATGCCTGGCGCACCGGACACGGCGGACACCACGACTGCGGGGACGACGTCGGGGGCCGTGGCCGCCGCCTCCGTCGTGGTGTCCGTGAGCAGGGCGTCCAATGCCCGGAGACTCGCCTCCCTGTTGACGAAGCCGGAGACGTCCAGCGGCAGTTGCCGCGGCGGTGGCAGAGTGCGGCGCCCGCCGATGCGGATACCGCCCTGGACGCTCTGAGCTTGGACGACGGTGCCGGCGTCTCCCTCGAACTCGTTCGCCGCGATCGGGTTCTCGCCGGACATCAGCCGGACGCCGGCAGGAACCGGCCGCCGTACCGGGCGGCGAACTCGCGGTACCGGACGGCGCGGTTCACCGCGAGGTCCCGCCAGTAGTTCGCCTGGACGATCTTTTCGGGATCGTCGACGATCTCCGCCGCCGCGAACGCCCCGTCGTCCTCGTAGTGCATGGTGACGAGGCGGCAGGAGTCGAAGAGCCAGTAATCGTAGTGGGGCAGCCCTTCAGGCCACTCGCCCCGCCGCACCGGGATGATCCGCACGTCCTCTCCGGCCGGCACGGTGTGCTGGTAGGACCAGGCGCACTCGAACCGGACGTAGTCTGACAGCGGCTCCTCGACGATATGGACCCGGCGCATGCGCTTTCCGGCTTTCTCCGCCGGTCGCACGCTGCTTTCTATCCAGTCGGCGATTCCTGGGAATTCTCCACGCTCCTGGCCGGCGAGGAAGAGTGCGAACTCGTCCTTCTCGTAGGAAACGTCGTAGCTTTGCAGAGACTCCAGACGGTATGCGGTGTACTGAAAGTCCTCGAAGAGCTGGTTGAATCCCTTGTCGGCGAGTGAGTGGAAGATCCGTCCCACCTAGCACTCCTCCCGCACGGCGCGCAGCCGCTCGATAGCGCCCTTGAGGACGTCCGGCGCGATCCGGACGGCGTTCTCGCCCGGCAGCACGTTGGCCAGCTCGGCGAAGGTGTCGTCGTCCACCGCGTGCCCCTGGACGACGAGGTCCCCGTTCTCCGCCAGATAGACCGATGGGCATCCGTTCCCACCGGAACCTTGATCTTTGTAAAGCATGACCAATTTCATGATCTGCCCTCCCTGGGAAGTCTCCTCATAGGATGCCCTCTGCCAGGTTAGCGACGCATCTATGCCCCTGCCACACAGATGAGATAACGGCACGACCTGGTGTCGATTTACCGATGCCCAATAATCGGGCCATGCACAGCTATGTGGAAAAGTAGACACATGTGCGCGAACTCACGGATTACGCGGAGGAGCGGTTGCCCACCCTGCGAGCTCGTCGCAAGCCCAACACGCGGCGGGTGATTCAGTTCTTGCCACCCGCGGCTGCTCGGCCGTTTCCTCAAGCGCGGAACACATCGCGGCGCCCTACGGATCAGCAGGTGTTGATCGGCGGCTCGAGGCGGCTGAGGCGGGCGGGGTCGGCGTAGATGTCCAGTTCGGCGATCTTGTCGTTGACTACGGTGAAGGCCATGACCGCGATCGGTTCGTCTTCGGTGGCGACGATCAGGCCGGCGGTGCCGTTGATCAGGGCTGGGCGGGCGAACTCCGCGCGGAACGAGAAGGCGATCGCGCGCTGGGCGATCTCTTGGGCGCCGCGAATGTGCAGGAACTCGCCCTCGGCCTCGGCGCGCAGGACGATGTCGGGCGCGAGGGTCGCGACCAGGGCCTCCAGGTCGCCGTTCTTGGACGCGGTCAGGAAGGCGTTCACGACGGCTCGTTGGCGGCTCATGTCCGGGTCCGGGACGGGGGCCGAGCGCACGCGGCGGCGGGCCCGGCTGGCGAGTTGCCGGGTCGCCGTCGGCGTCCGGTCGAGGATGCGGGCGATCTCGTCGAACGGCATCTGGAACAGGTCGTGCAGGACGAAGGCCAGGCGCTCGGCCGGTGTGAGGGTGTCCAGGACGACGAGCATCGCGACGCCGACTGCGTCCGCGAGCAGCGCCTGTTCTTCGGGGTTCGAGCCGTCCTGGCTGATCAGCGGCTCCGGTAGGCGTTCGTCGAGCGGGTCTTCGCGGCGGACGTCCGGGTCCGCAACATGTCTATGCAGATGTGAGCGACGATCGTCGTCAGCCACCCGTTGAGGTTCTCGATGCGGTCGGCGTTGGTTCTGGACAGGCGCAGCCACGCCTCCTGGACGGCGTCGTGTGCCTCGGTGGGCGAGCCGAGCATCCGGTAGGCGAGCGCGGCCAGGCGCGGACGATTGGCCTCGAACCGTTCGGCGAGCTGCTCGTCGTCCACGGTCACATCCTTCCCCCGGGGTCCGTCGTGTCTATGACGGACTGTTCGGGGCAAATGTGACCGCATCGGGAGGACACATGACTGCTTTCATGAACACCATCGAGATCAACCGGTCGGCGGACGAGGTGTTCGCCTACGTGGTCGATCCGGCGAAGTTCCCGGAGTGGCAGCGTGATGTGGCGAATGTGGACGTCCATGGGGCCGAGGTCGGGTCGCGCTTCACCACCGTCCGGAAGATCGGCGGTACGGAGCGGACCATGACGCAGGAGATCACCGAGAGCGTGCCGCCGCGCGCGTGGGCGGCCCGGGGCGTGGACGGGCCGATCCGTCCGAACGCGACCGTCGACATCGAACCGCTCGCCGCCGACCGGTGCCGGGTGACCTTCGGGCTCGACTTCGACGGACGCGGGATGGCCGCGGCCGTGGTGCCGATGGTCCGCCGCATGGCCGCGAAGGTCGCGCCCGCGAGCCACCAGCGCCTGAAAGAGCTGCTTGAGGGCGACAAATAGGAGGACGATAACCGGGTTAGCGATTCGGGGGCGCCCTCCGCAGCCGACGTCTCTACCGCCTGGCAGCAAGGGTGAGCGCCGCCAGCCCGCCGCTTCGGCTCGGTGGCGCTACGCCTTCCCTTGCAGCCATCCAACGGCTCTTAAGGTTGGGACGGAGGTGGGTGTGGTGCTGACGCCTGAGGAGGTGCGGCGGCTTTCGGCCGAGCAGCGCACCGAATTGTTGCGGACGCTCATCGCGGCAGAAGACCTCGACCCCCTGGAGGAGCCCCGGAACCGGCGGCGGCGTGTGCTGGCCATCGTCCTGCTGGTCGCCTGCTGCGTCTGGCTCATCCCTTGGACGGTTGTGCTCGCTTTCACGCTGCCGCAACACTTCACCGCCGGGCAGTGGGCGGTCGCCTGGATCGGCTTCGACGTCGGATTGACACTGGCGATCGCGGCCACCGCATTCGCCATCTGGAAGCGGCTGCAGATCGCCATTTTCGGGCAGATCGTCGCCGGGACGCTCCTCATCTGCGATGCCTGGTTCGACGTCTGGCTCTCCTGGGGATCGGGAGAGTTCCCGCTGAGTCTCGTCACAGCGCTGTTCGGAGAACTTCCATTGGCTGCGCTGCTCTTCTTCGGGGCTCGGCAACTCGTGCTGCTGACCGTCCATGCCCTCTGGGTGCGCGAGGGGCGGATCGGCCCTGAACCCAGGCTTCGGCAGGTGCGGCTCTTCGCCGCCGACCGGCCCGCGCGACATCGATAAGGCCATCTCCGGGCAGGTGTTCAGCCCTCCTCCGTTCACATGCTCGTTCATTCGTGTCGATAGCCAGGGAGTGTGCGGCACTTTCTGATAATTTCGGCCCTCGTCATTGGCCTTGCGGGGTGCGCGACCGCGAGCGCGTCCATTCCCGGTGGGGACGTCATCGTGGTCGGGGTCAAAACCGACCAGCCCGGACTCGGCCGCGAGGAGAACGGCGTCTTCCGCGGCTTCGAGGTCGATGTCGGCTACTACATCGCCCGTCAGCTCGGCGCTTCACGCGTGACCTTCAAGGAGGTCAGGTCGGACGACCGCGAGGAGAAGCTCAACGAGCACTCGGTCGACCTCGTGCTCGCCTCCTACTCGATCACTCCCGATCGAGCGCATCTCGTCACGTTCGCCGGCCCCTATTACGTCGCGCACCAGGACGTCATGGTCCGGCGCGGCCGGACCGGAATTCGGAACGTCCGCGACCTGGCCGGACGGCGGATGTGCCAGGCGAGCGGGTCCGTGTCCACCGAACGGGTGGTCAGCGGCCTCGGCATTGCCGCCAGACTCGTCCCCGCCTCGTCCTATAGCGATTGCGTGGCGAAACTGCGCGCGGGCACGGTCGACGCGGTTTCCACCGGTGATCTGGTGCTGGCCGGGTTCGCGGCACCGGACCTGGAAATCCTCAACGCGCCGTTCACCGACGAGCGTTACGGCATCGGCCTGCGGAAGGGCGACATCGACACCTGCGAGAAAGCGAACCGGGCCGTCACCACCATGTACCAGGACGGGACGGCGAGCCGGCTGCTGCGCAAGTGGTTCGGGTCCAGCGGGTTGAAGCTGGTCGAGGAGGTCCCTCAGTTCGAGGGCTGCTCGTAATGTCACTCCCCCTCCCTACAGTGGACACGTGGCTGAAGACCGGGTTGCTTGGGACGAGCTCTTGGCGGCGGGTTTCCTGCACGGGGTGCGGGAGGCGCACCGCGAGGCGACGCGCGCCCTGTTCAACGGATTGAGCCGTGAGGCGGGCTTCAAGGAGCGGACGTACGGCGTCGGCGCGTTCGAAACGCTGGCACACCACCTCGACCGCGTTCTCGGCCGGGGCGAGATGGCGAAGCAGGTCGTCCGGGACGACCTGAACGGCTCGCCCGGCTGGCGCTACGGGCGTTATCGCGTCCTGCTCAAGCGGCACGAGTTCGGCAACGTCCGTGGCATCCGGTGGGACCGGGCCAGCCCCACCAAGCAGGCCGTCGCCCGCCAGGGATACGTGGACGACCCGCAACTGACGCTGCCGCTCGGCCTGGAGGCTCACGACACGCCCGGCGTCGTGACCTTGGTCCTCGCGCACAGCGCCACCGAGGACCCCTTCGAAATGGAGCTCTTCCTGGGCCGTCCCAGGTGGAACGCGGACGGCGGGACGGCCTGGCACTGGGTGAAGCAGCTGGACGACACCATCGGGCCCGATCCACGCCGTAAGCTCGTCGAGCGGACGATGCCGCTCTGGGACGACAAGGAAGACGACGTCCCCATGCGGCTCCGCGGGGAGACGAAGACGGCCTAAGCAAAGGGTGGCGCAGGGTGCTGTTCGACTGCGAGCGGCTGACGCTGGCCCGACGGCTCAGAGGCTTGCGGAAGAACCAGCTCGCGGACGCCGTCGGGACGACGCCGAAAGCGATCGGACGGTACGAGGCGGGCGTCCAGCCGCCGGACGAGCTGGCGCTGAAACGGCTCGCCATCGCGCTCGGCGTCCCGGTCGAGTTCTTCCAGGCCGGCCGCAGCCCCGTTTCCATGGACGGCGCCCATTTCCGTTCGCTCAGGTCGACCAGCCAGATCGAGCGGGACCAGGCGCTCGCCTACGGACGCATCGCCACCGACGTCGTCGCCGCCCTTGAGGACCTCGTCGACTTTCCCGAGGTCGACCTGCCCGAGTACCCGGTGTCGCCGGACGAGATCGCCGGCCCCGGCCCCGTCGAGGCGGCCCGGCTGACCAGGAAGTCGCTGCTGGCGCAGGCGGGGCCGGTGCCGCACGTCGTCCGGCTGCTCGAAACGCACGGCGTGATCGTCCTCGTCCTGCCGCAGGCGGCGGAGCGTGTGGACGCGTTCAGCGTGGGCGTCCATCCGAGGCCGATGGTGTTCTTCAATCCGGCCAAAGGCGACTACTGGCGTAATCGATTCGACGCGGCGCATGAACTGGGGCATCTGGTCATGCACGCCGACGCCGAGCCCGGCGAAAAAGTCGTCGAAGACCAGGCGCACCGATTCGCGGCCGAATTCCTCATGCCGGAGCAGGATATCGCTGGCGAATTGCCCGGCACCGCCGATTGGGAGCGCCTGACCCGGCTCAAGACGACGTGGGGCGTCAGCATGGCGGCACTTCTCTACCGGGCCCGCACGCTCGGGATCATGCAGGAGACCGCCTACCGGAACGCGATGGGCGCGATGGGCTCACGCGGCTGGCGGCGGCACGAGCCGGGGCCGGCGAAACCCCTGGAACAGCCCACGATGCTGACCCGGGCGATCGAGATCGTCGGCCAGGCCGGCACCGACCGCGACCGCGTCGCCGAGTGGGCGCGGGTGCCGCGGGCCGATCTGGATCTGCTGGTGCCGCGGCGGTGACGCCTTATTTGGAACGGTCCACAATGCTCCTGCGGGGCATGGCCGAGTGACATACCTCTGTCCGGAGGTTTCCTGCGCGTCCGCCATTGCCTGTGAGACCCTCCGATGGTTGTCGGGACGTACGAGAAGCGCTGGAGATCTTGTGCTGGACAATCGTCAGGCAGATCCGAGTCCGACGGCGCTGCGCATGCAGATAGGGGCGCGGCTCCGGCGTATGCGGGAGGACAAGGGAATCGGACGGGCCGAGGCCGGGCACGCGATTCGCTCCTCGGCGTCCAAAATGAGCCGGCTTGAGCTCGGCCGGCACAGCTTCAAGGCCCGGGACGTTCTCGACCTTCTCGACCTGTACGGCGTCCACGACGAGGACGAGCGCGCGAGCTTCCTGCAACTCGTCCAGGAGGCGAAGAAGCCCGGCTGGTGGCATGGCTACGGCGACGTGGTGCCGAGCTGGTTCGAGCAGTACCTCGGGCTGGAGCAGTCGGCGACGACGATCCGCAGCTACGAGGTGCAGTTCATCCCCGGCCTTCTGCAGACACGCGACTACGCGCGGGCCGTCATCGGGCTCGAACACCACGACTCCGCGTACGGGGGCATCGAACGGCGGCTCGCGCTGCGGATGACCAGGCAGCGGATCCTGCACCGGCCGGTCGGCGCGGCGACGCTGTGGGCGGTCCTCGACGAGGCGGCGCTGCGCCGGCCCATCGGCGGACCGGACACCATGCGCGGCCAGATCGAGCACCTCATCGCGGTGTCGGAGAGCATGGCCAACGTGCGGTTGCAGGTCCTGCCGTTCTCGGCGGGCGGGCACCTCGCCCTCGGCGGGCCGATCACGATCGTCCGGTTCGCCGAACACGACCTGGACGACGTGATCTACCTGGAGCAGCTGACCGGCGCCCGCTACGCCGAGGGAGCAGAGGCCGCCCGCTACCAGAAGATCATGGATCTCGTCGCGATCCGCGCCGCCCGCCCCGCCCGCACCACCGCCTTCCTGAAAGACCTGCTCAACGACCTCTGACCCCCCTCGTCGCACGCGCCGGACCGCCGCTCCCCGCCACCGCCTCACCCCGCCCGGCTGCCCGCACCGGGCGCCGCCCGTGCGGGCGGCGCCTCAGCCGGACCCGGCGTCAGAAGTGGTTGAAGCTGCGCCAGGTGCCGATCTTCCACGAGGTTTGGCCTACCGGGAGCGGCATGCCTTTTCCTTTGCAGTTGTACTGGGGATAGACGATCTGCTTCTGGTTGGTGTAGTTCACCGCGCTGGTCCAGGGCGCCCGTTCCAGGTTGTAGCAGCGGTACGTCGCGTGGTGGACCAGTTGATCGTTCGACGGTTTGTGGAAGCAGATGAGGCCGTCGCGGCACTGCTCCCGTGCGGATGAGGGCTGGGACGCGACCGAAGCGGGCGCCGCCGCGACGGTCAGCGCGACGACACCGAGTATCGCCCCGGGAAGGGTTGCGATGCGCATGAATTCTCCACCTTTTCGCAGTGGGTCAGGAAGGTCCGGGAACGCGCTTGCCGACGATCCCGGTACTGTGGTCTAGGTGTGGCTGAAGCTGCGCCACGGGCCGGGGAATACCGAGGTGTGACCGGGCTTGATGATTTCGCTGGTGCCGTGGCAGTTGTGCTGGCTCCACAGCACCTGGTTCTGGTTGGTGTAGTTCTCCACGTTGGACCAGGGCGACCGTTCCAGGTTGTAGCAGCGGTACGTCGCGCGGTGGACCAGTTGATCGCCCGATGGCTTGTAGAAGCAGATGTACCCGGCGTCGCAGCGCTCCTTCGCCGCGCGCGATTCCTGCGCGTTCGCCCGTGCGGTGTGGGTGCGGCCGGTTCCCGGCGATGCGGTGGCCGACGCCGCGGCCGGCGCGCTCGCCGTTCCGGCGACCGAGGTCGCCGCGACCAGGGCGCCGACGCTTGCCCTCAGGACGGTTTTTCGTGTGAAATTCACCAATTCCCCCCGTGTTGTGGGTTTCGCGTTCTGCTGACTCTCCCGAGGGTCGCAGTGAATGAACGGCCAAGGCCAGGCATTTGCGCGCTGACGCAATGACGTTGACAGATCTCGTAAGACGGGTACGCAAGCAGTCGTGAGGTTGCGTATCTTCTTCGGGCCCGAAGATATGAAGCGGACTCAGGTCTCGGCGCGTCCCGATGCGCTCTGGGAATTGGTGCTGAGCCTGCACCCGCTGCGGGGGCCCCGCCCCGGATTCGGGCCGCCCGCGGACGTCGCGCGATGGCGCTCCGACACGCTGACCGTCCTGTCGAAACGGCCGCTCGGCGCGGCCGTGGGCCGGTGCCTGCTGCCGCTGGTGCCGGTCTCCTCGTACTGGCCCGACTTCCTCACCCCGCACACCGGAACCGACGGCCTGGAACCGGCACTCGACACCCTGCTCTCCACCCCGCGCGCACGGATCGGCCAAGAGCTGGGCAAGCTGACCAGCCGCAGCGGAGCACCGAGCTGGGGCGCCGAACTGGCGACCGGCGACTCCAGCGCACTGGCCGTCCTGCGCGACCATCTGCGGTCCTACTTCTCCGCCGCGCTGGCCCCCCGCTGGAGCGACATCAGCAGACACGCCGCCACCGAACACACCCGCCTCACCGGCGTCTCAGCGAACGGCGGGCCCGAGGACCTTCTGGCGAACCTGCCGTGCGCCGTCTGGCACCGGGCCGACCGGATCCTGGAAGCCCGCTACCCCGTCCCTGTCGACGTCCACCTCGCGGGCCGGGGCCTGCGCCTGATCCCCTCCTGGTTCTGCGCCACCACACCCGTGGTCCTGGCCGATACCGACCTGCCGCCCGTGCTGGTCTACCCGGTGGCCCACCGGCCCCCGCCGGCCGCCGACCCGAACGCGCTGGCCAAGCTCCTGGGCCCCACCCGCGCCCGCATCCTCGCCACCATCACCGTCGCCACGCCCACGGCCACCATCCACCGCGAGACCGGAATCTCCCCCGCACAGATCTCCCGCCACACCACCGTGCTGGCCGCCAACGACCTCGTCCTCCAGGCCCGCCACGCCGGACGCACCTTCTACACCCGCACCCCACTCGGCGACGCCCTCGCCACGCGGCGATGACGCACCCTCGGGACGTTCGAACACATGTTTGACCGAGAACGGTACGATGACGGCATGTTCCAAGGCTCGCTGCTGGACTCCACGGACGAGAGCGACCCGCGCCCGCTGACGTCGGCGCGGCGGACCCGGCTCGCCCACGGCGCCTGGGTGGACGTCCTCCCCGGCTGGATCCCCGGCGCGGACGCACTGTTCGAACGGCTGCTCACGTCCGTCCCCTGGCGGGCCGAGAGGCGGCGCATGTACGAGCGCGTCGTGGACGTCCCTCGCCTGCTCGCGTTCTACGACGAGGACGCGCCCCTCCCCGATCCCGTCCTGAACCAAGCGAAAGCCGTGCTGGACGACCACTACACCGACGAACTCGGTGAGCCGTTCCGTACCGCGGGCCTCTGCCTGTACCGGGACGGCCGCGACAGTGTGGCGTGGCACGGCGACACCATCGGACGTGGCGCCACGCACGACACGATGGTGGCGATCCTGTCGGTCGGCACGCCGCGGAGCCTCCTGCTGCGTCCGCGTGGGGGCGGCCAGACGATCCGCCATGAACTTGGGCATGGCGACCTCATCGTGATGGGCGGGAGCTGCCAGCGGACCTGGGAGCACGCCATCCCGAAGAGCGCCCGAGCGACCGGCCCCCGCATCAGCATCCAGTTCCGCCCCCGCGGCGTCCGCTGACCCAGCCCGACGACGCGAGACGCGCGGAGACGAGCGAGTAGATGCCGATCGATGACACCCCGGACTTCGCGTGATCGCCCTCGACGAGATCACCGCGGCCACCCGGGCTCTCCTCGCGTCCGCCGCGCGGCTCGACGACGCCGACGTCCGCGCGCCGTCCCTGCTCCCCGGCTGGACGCGCGGACACGTCCTCACCCACGTCGCCCGCAACGCCGATGGCGGCGCCCGCCTCCTCACCTGGGCCCGCACCGGCGTCGAGTCCTACGAGTACCCGAGCCTGGAGGCCCGCGCCGCCGAGATCGAGGAGGGCGCGAACCGTCCCGCCGGCGCCCTCCTGGACGACGTCCGGCAGAGCGCGGACAGGTTCGCCGACGCCTTCGCCCTAATGCCGGACGAAGCGTGGGGGCGAACCGTCCAATGGACGACGGGCGCCCGGCACCCCGCCGTCCGAGCCGCCGACGCACGCCTCACGGAGGTCCTCATCCACCACGTGGACCTCGACGCCGGTTTCACACCCGGCGACTGGCCGACCGGCTTCACCGCCCGCATGCTGACCAGCGTCACCGCCTCCTTCGCCCGCCGCGAAGGCGGTCCCGACCTCCGCCTGCACGCCACCGACACCAACACCCACCACGGCAACGGTGATGTCCTCGTCACCGGCCCGGCGACGTCCCTCCTGGCCCGGATCCTAGGCCGCTCCTCCGGCGCCGCCCTGACCGGAGCCGACGAAGTCGAAATCCCCTTCCTCTACTAAGGCTCGGAGGTGGCGGCGGTCTTGTGGAGGCGCGGCAGGGATCCGATGCGGAGCGTCTCCGGGTCAGCTCCGAGACGGCGAGGCCCCACTGCGCGGCGCTGGGCGCGGCGCAGCGGGGCCATCCTTAGAGAGGCGGGGGGCGGCGGGGGCGGTTGTCAGAGATCGCCGGTAAAGGCGTCAGGGAGCCGCAGTGGTCGACAATTCTTCAGAGAAGCGGTGGAAATGAGTCTCGTGACTCAGCGTCGATCCAGATCGCCGTCCCGGATGGCGTCCACGAAGGCATTCCACTGCGCGCGGCCGACGGCGATGACGCCGGCGGAGTGGTCGCGCGAATCGCGGACGAGTATCGACGGGCCTAGCGCCGCCACTTCGACACAGGCGCTATCGTCGCCGCTCACGCTACTCTTTCGCCAGCTCAACGCGGCTTCGCGAGTCGACCGGTAGACCATCCAGCAACCTCCGTCCATTGCCGGCGGGGACCGTCTCGCCAACCGATCGGCCGAGAACACCCACCGGACGAGCACCGAGCAGGGCACGACAAACCACGACCTTGTGGATAATTTCCCGATCACGAGTGTAAACGGTTCTAGTTACCCCGCCTACAAGGGAACACAAGATCACGCTGCGTGTTATGACGGCCACTCGCCTTGTCGGATGTTCGCCGCGGCCTTCACCTCCGGTCGAGTTGCGGTGCCTGAGTCAGCCCATGAGGTCTTCGGCGGCCTTCCGGATCAGCGCGACCGACTGGTCGGCGGGCAGCGCCTGCTCCAGCAGGAGTTCGAAGGTGTCGCGGTACTCGGTGATCTTGTCGTCCTCACCGGTGATCATCACGCTGGCGCCCGGCCGCCCCTCCAGGTAGAGGACGTCGTCGAGGTCGCCGTCGAACTCCAGGATGGTGAACGGGCCTTCGAGGCCGAGGTGCGCCCCCGTGTTGAAGGGGATGATCCGCACCGTCACGAGATCGTCCCGCTCGGCGAAGTCGGCGATGTGGTTGAGCTGGGCCGGCATGATCGCCGGGTCGACCTTGATGCCGACGTGCCGGCGGATGACCGCCTCGTCGATGATGTAGTGCTGGCGCGGCGGGTTCTCGCGCTTGGCGAGCTCCTGCTGCCGCTGGATGCGCAGTTTCGCCGCGAGCACCTTCGCCCTTTCGGACGCCTTTCCGGTCGAGAGCACCTCGGCGTACTCGGGCGTCTGGATGAGCCCGGGAACGACCGTCCCATGGAACTGGCGGATGAAGGCCGCGCCCGCCGAGTAACCGACGTAGTTGAGGAAACTGGGGTCGAGTTCACCCCGGTAGGTGTTCCACCAGGCGGGTTCGCGCGCGCCGCGGGCCAGCGTCTGCAACCGCTCCTGACGCCCCTCCGAAGTGACGTCGTACACGCCCAGCAGAGCCTGCAAGTCGGTCCGGGTGATGGCGTTCTTTCCGCCCTCGACCCGGATGAGCTTGGACGGGGACCACTCGAGCTGCCGCGCCACCTGCTCCTGCGTCAGCCTCTTCTCCTTGCGCAACCGGACGAGCTCCGCCCGCAGCAGCGCACTCTGAACTATCGGCCCCTGGTCACTGGACATCGTATTCGCTCACTCTAAGTAGTTAACGCCACCAGCCTGGATGCTACATGGCATACCGGGACCTGACATCCCACTTGCCACCACTGCGCTACATGTCTTGGTCATGCGATCTTCGCTCCACGCGCCAGACCCCGCCATAACGCCCAAAACCCGCTCCGGAAGCTTCCAGACTGCTGCATCCCTCGGGACTATGTTGTAATGTGCTATGTAGCAGATTACCAGACGCCGACTTGCAACAGGACGCGGTGCCACCTGGGAGCAACAACCGGTCTTGACGCAGGGTGAGGGGCCTGGACGGGACGCGTGTCCCCCCGGCCGGGCACTCGCCGCCGGCGGACACGGGCGGCCGGGCCACGGGGCACCGCCGGCCACCGGGAAGGACGAGGCGGGGCACGCATCGAACGGGGAGGCCAGCCGCGACGCGAAGACTTCTGCATTGCCAGCGAGAACGACCAGAACCGGCCACAACGACAGAGTCGCCCGCCACTTCCACCGATCACCGGTTGGCAGCCAAGACGATCGACGGAAAGTGGAGAGCGACTTCCGGAGCCGCGCGACAACGCGCCGGCGGGTCTGCGCAGAACACCTGCGAAAACGCAGAAAGATCGGGCTGACCTGCCAAAACGTTTTCTGCGGACTCACCCAGTCTAACCGCGATCACGCGGTACGGGCTATAGGTGATGTGACTTCGGCCACCCGAATTCGGCGCCGGGCGATCCCGGCGCCGCACCCGGAACCGAAGTCGCGAATCGAGACATGGGGTCCCTGACATGTCAAGACAGCAGATTCTTCTCCCGACCTTCGACGTCCACCCCGCGCACACCACCGCCCCCGCGAACGCCGTCCGATGGATCACGGGACGGGTGAGCTGATGGACGAACACGCCCACCGGCACGACCCGGACCAGATCGTCCGCCCGGCGAGCCGGGCCGTCCGTCCCAGGCGGGCGCACGGCGAACCCCCGGCCGAGGGCACGGGCCTCGTGAGCAGGCACGCGGCACCCACGGCGCACGTCCAGCAGGCCGGACCGTCCCAGGGGGGCGGGTTCTGGAACTCCCTGACCACCGTCGAAAGGGCCGAGTTCCTCGCGACCGCGCGGGAGGTCGTCTATCACGCCGGCGCCGTGCTGTGGGAGGAGGGCGACCCCGCCGACCACACCGTCGTGCTCAAGTCGGGCTCGGTGCGGGTCTGCGTCGAGCGCGACGGGCGCGAGCGCATCATCGCCACCCGCGGCCCCGGCGACATCATCGGCGAGCGCGCCGCCCTGATGCTGCGCCGGCGCTCGGCCACCATCGTCGCGATGGAGCCGCTGCACGCGCTGTGCCTGACCACGCAGCAGTTCTTCACCTATCTGAGCAACCACAGGCGCGTGATCGCCGTGATGGAACGCGAGATGTACGAGCGACTCACTGAGCAATCGGGATTCATGCACGACCCCCAGTTCGCCGAACCGGGAATGGAGCAGTACCGGGCGGCGCACTCGTATAGGGCGGCCGTCCAATACGGCACGGCCCAGCCCTACGCGACGGTCTACCTTCCGATACCGCCCCCAGGGCCGTATCCCCCGTACGCGGTGCACGTCGCGAACACGATGGACCGCCCATACGCGCCCGCCATCCCGTACGCGACGTCAGGCGCACCGGGAGTATCCGGCCCGCACACGGCAATCAGCCCGCGAGTGGACTCCAACCCCTACGCACCGTCCAGCCCCTATACGGCCTCCAGCCCGTACGCGATGTCCACCCCGGCGATCTCCACCCCATACGTGATGTCCGCCCCGTACGCGGCAACCGGGCCGCAGGGGGCGCCCGAGGCGTATGCCGCACCCGGTTGGCATGCGGCCAGTGGCGGCTCGTCGCGGTTCCGGGCGATGGCCGTCTCCTCGACCAGTGCCGCCGAGCCCTCGTGGACGGGGCGCAACTGCACCGTCGTGTACACCGACATCGCCGGTTTCAGTTCACGCGTCCGCGGCGAGAACGACCGGATCGCGGTGCGGCGCGCCATGTACGCCGTCCTGCGGAAGTCCTTCGAGGAGTCGGGTGTCCCGTGGGACGCCTGCCACCTCGAGGACCGCGGCGACGGCGCGCTGATCGTCATCCCGCCGGAGACGCCGACCGCCGCCGTCGTCGACCCCATGATCGCCCTGCTCGGCATGCGGCTGCGGCGGCACAACCACCGGTCGAGCGAGGCCGTCCGCATCCAGCTCAGGATCGCGGTGGACGTCGGCCCGGTGGCGTCCGACCCGCCCGGAGTGTCCGGCTGGACGATCATCAACGCGGCACGGCTCCTGGACGCCGCGCCGCTGAAGAAGAGACTCGCCGCGACGGGCGCCGACCTCGGCTTCATCGCGTCGCGTTTCGTGTACGACTCCGTCATCGCCCACAGCCCCGGCTACGTGAACGCCGACGAGTACGAGCCCATCGGCTGCAAGGTGAAGAAAATGGACGTCGAGGGCTGGATCCACCTGCGCGGCCTCCCCGCCAGATCAGCTACCTGACCATTGCCCACCGCCGATGGCCCGTCCCCCGCACGGGCCCCGCAAACCCCGTCGCGACCCCGCGCGCACCGAAGCCGCGGGGCTTTTCGCGTCCCTCCGCCGCCCGCCCCCGCCCCGCCCCGCTCAGGGACGCCGGCCGGCCCGTTCTGGAACGTTCCGAGGGATGCGCAGGACGAACCGCGCGCCGCGCTCGCTGTCCTCGATCGTGAGCGTGCCGCCGTGCAGCCGCGCGATCTCCCGGGCGATGGGCAGGCCGAGGCCGGTGCCGCCGGGGTCGCGCGCCTTGCTGGCGTCCAGCCGCGCGAACCGCTGGAACACCAGGTCACGGTGCTCCTCCGCGACGCCCGCCCCGTCGTCCAGCACCTCCAGGACGGCGTGGCCGTCCACGCGCGCCACCGTGATGTCGATCCGCGACACGGCGTGCCGCTCGGCGTTGTCCAGCAGGTTCGTGAAGAGCCGGACGAGCCGGAGCCGGTCCCCGCGCACCGTGACGCCCTCCTGGAGATGCGGGACGACCCGCTTCGTCCGGTCCGACCTCGCCATCTCGATGGTGACCATGGCGGCGAGGTCGATCGTCTCGACCTCCTTCCAGGCGGCGGCGTCCAGCCGGGCCAGTTGCAGCAGGTCCGTCACGATGGCCTGGAGCCGCTCCAGGCTCTGCAGGACGGCGCGTCCCGTCTGCGGCCAATCGACCTCGTCCGGAAAGAGGAGCGCCTCCTCGATCTGGGTGCGGGCCGCGGCGATCGGGCTGCGCAGGTCGTGGGACGCGTCGGAGGTGAAGCTGCGCTGCCGTTCCAGGGCGCTGTCGAGGCGGTCGAGCGTCGCGTTCGCTGCCTCGGCGAGCCGCCTGATCTCGTCCCGGTTCTCCGGCACCGTCACCCGCCGGCCGGACTGCTGCGCGGTGATCTCCGCCAGTTCGGCGCGGATCGCGTCCACCGGGGCGAGGGTCTGGTCCACCGTCCCCCAGGCGCGCAGGCACGCCAGCAGGATCATCAGCAGCGAGACGCTGACCAGGAGCATCATGAGGCCGGGATTGACGTACCAGGGGACGCTCGGGGCGGCGGCGTAGACGAGCCAGTCCCCGCCCGGCTGGTAGATGCGGAAGGCGACCACCCAGGCGCAGCCGCGGAGGTTCGCCGACGAGCACACGTCGCGGGCGGAGTACACCTCGGCCCGGGACGGGAGGAACCGTGCGATCGGCGGCCCGTCCAGCGACGGGCCCGGCGTCCCCGCGATCACCGCCCGTCTCGCGTCCATGACCTGGAGGACCACGTCGCCCGGCGCGTCCAGGTGGCCCCGCACCTCGCCGCGCCGCATCTCGTAGGAGACCCGCAGCGCCGCGGCGGTCGCCTGGCTGTGCTTGGACTCGGTCTCGGAGCCGCGCACCTCCGCGAGGATCAGCGTGGTCACGATCACGCAGATCATCGCGGTGACCATTCCGGCAATCACGGTCATCCGCACCCGTATGGACCATGTGCGCCGTCCGAACACCCGACCTCCCGCAGGTGGGGTACTTACCGCCCAGACCGGAAACAGTCCTCTGAACAGCAGCGACGCACCCAAGAGAGTCCAAAGAAATGGTTTCCGGCACTCTCTGCCCCCATGCGCGCGCAGCCGGCCCGGCGGCGTTGCGGCAGAAGCCATCGCGCTGGACAGGTACGCGGCTAGCATGGCCGGTTATGGAGCTTCGCCAGCTTGAGTACTTCGTCGCGGTCACCGAAGAGGCGAGCTTCACCAAGGCCGCCGCCCGGCTGCACGTCGCCCAGCCGGGCGTCAGCGCCCAGATCCGGCAGCTGGAGCGGGAGCTGGGCCAGCCGCTGCTGGACCGGTCCGGGCGGACCGTCCGGCTCACCGAGGTCGGCGCCGCCGTCCTCCCCTACGCGCGGGCGGCGCTCGCGGCCGTCGACGGCGCGCGGCTGTCGGTGGACGAGCTGACCGGGCTGCTGCGCGGGCACGTGACGGTCGGCACGGTCGACTGGATCAGGTCGCTCGACCTCCCCGGCATGATCGCCGAGTTCCACCGCGACCATCCGGACGTGGAGATCACGGTCATCCAGGAGGACACCGCCACCCTGACCGAGGGCCTCCGCACCGGACGCGTCGACCTCGCGTTCCTCAGCCTCGGCGCCGAACCGCCCGAGGGCGTCGCGACCAGGGTCGTCATCGAGCAGGACCTCTACGCCGCCGTCGGCCGCGACCACCGCCTGGCGCGGCGCTCCACGATCACGCTGCGGGCGCTCGGCGACGAGGCGCTGATCAGCCTGCCGAAGGGCACCGGGCTGCGCGCCGTCCTGGACGCGGCGTTCGCGGACGCCGGGCTGCGCCCGCGCATCGCGTTCGAGGCCGGCGAACCGCCCGTGCTGGCCCAGATCGCCGCGCACGGCCTGGGCGTCGCCGTCCTGCCCGAGTCCGCCGCCCGCGGCCTGCCGGACGCGCTGCACGCTATGCCGATCGTCCGGCCGCGGCTGAGCGGGCGGATCGCGCTGGCCTGGCGGGCGGAGGGGCCGCGCAGTCCGGCGGCGCGGGCCCTCACCGCCCGCGCGCGCCGGCTGCTCCCCTGATCAGGCCGCTTCGGCGGGCCGGGTCGTCCGGGTCGTCCGGGTCGTCCGGGTCGTCCGGGTCGCCGTGAGCACGGTGCGCAGGACGTCCGGCCTGTTGGTGATGATCCCGTCCACGCCGAGGCGGACGGCCTTCTCCATGTCGCCGCGGTCGTTGATCGTCCAGGTGAGGACGTCCATGCGGGACGCGTGCACCTGCTCCACGTACGACTCGGTCAGGTCGCCGAACGTCGGGTTGATCTGGTCGGCGTAGGAGGCGAGTCGCGGCAGGTCCCCGGCCTTCGGGGTGCCGAGCAGGCCGGTCGGCACGCGCGGCATGGCGGCGTGGAAGCGGCGCACGGACTCCCAGTCGAACGACTGGACGGCGAGGCGCCGCTCGCGCGGGTCGTACCGGAGCCAGGACGGCGAGCGCCGCAGCGCCGCCGCGATGCGGTTCTCGATGCCCGGGTAGAGCGCCGGGCTCTTGATCTCCAGCAGCAGGCCGAGCCCCTGGCCGCGCATCGCGGTCAGCACCCGGCCCAGCGTCGGGACGCGCTCGCCCTCGTACTTCGCCGCGAACCACGACCCCGCGTCCAGCTGCTGGATCTCGGCGAGGGTGAAGTCGGCGACGTTCCAGGGCGACCGGTCCGGGTAGAGCTCCTCGGCGTCCGTCGTCCTGGCGAGCGTGGTGTCGTGCATGATCACGAGCTGGTGGTCCTTGGTCTCCTGGACGTCCAGCTCGAACACGTCCGCGCGCTGGGTCTTGGCCAGCTTGAACGCGGCGAGCGTGTTCTCCGGCGCGTACGCGGACGCGCCGCGGTGCGCCACGTTCACGATCGCGTGGTTCGCCGCGGTCTCGGCGCGCGGCCGCGGATCGGGGGTGGCGGCCTGCGCCGGGCGGGGCGGGGCGGGGTCGGCGGTGGCCGCCGCGGCCGGGACGACGATCGCCGTGGTGGCCGTGACGGCGATGAGCGCGAGACGATTCCGTCGGTGCATCTGTCACCTCTCGGGAGCCGGGGCTGTCCGCCCCAACCCTGGAGCCGTCCGGTGACACCGAAGTTACGGGCCGGTAGCAGACCGTGTACTGTCGGCGACGATACGCATCCGGACCGTCCGGGACGGGGACGACACGGCGGCGGCGCGGCGCTTTCGGCGCAACGGCGGCGACGCTACTCGGGCTCGTCGGACTTGTCCGGCATACTCGCGCCCTCCGCCGCCGTGGCGCCCTTCTCCGGGGCGCTCGCGCCCTTGTCCGGGGTGCCCGCGCTTCTGGCCGCCTTCGAGAGGATCAGCGCGCCGAGCATCAGCCGCCTGCTCCGCCGCAGCGGACGCGGGATGCGCACCCGGCGCACCGACCGCCCGACCTCGGCCGCCGGCGCCGGCGCCGGCACGGACGGACGGCGCGGCGTGCCGAGCCGCGTCGGACGGCTCCGGCCGCGCAGCGTCACCGACCGGCCGACGTCCCACTCGTCCGACTCGGCCAGATGCGCCAGGTCGAGGACGGCCGCCGAGGCCAGCACCCGTCCGTCCTCGCCCTTCGCCAGGTCGCTGAGCCGCGCCGCCTCGTTCACCGGATCGCCGATCACCGTGTACTCGTACCGCTCCTCCGCGCCGATGTAGCCCGCGACGACCGGGCCCGCGGACACGCCGATCCCCGCGTCCAGCATCGGCACCTCGGCGCGCAGCCGCACCGCCAGCTCGCGGGCCGCGCCGAGCGCGCCGCCGGCCGAGTCCTCCAGCTGCGTCGGCGCCCCGAAGATCGCCAGCGCGGCGTCGCCCTCGAACTTGTTGATCCAGCCGCCGTGCTTCGCCACCACCGTCACCACGACGCCGAAGAACCGGTTGAGCAGCCCGACGACCTCGTCCGGGCTCCGCGTGTCGGCGAGCCTGGTGGAGCCGGTCAGATCGACGAACAGGACCGCCACCTCGCGCGTCTCGCCGCCGAGCGTGATGTCGCCGCGCTCCAGCGCCAGGTCGGCGACCTCCTCGCCGACGTGCCGTCCGAACAGGTCGCGCAGCCGCTCGTTCTCGCGGAGCCCGGCGACCATGTGGTTGAAGCCCGCCTGGAGCTGGCCGACCTCGCTCGCGTCGTACACCGCGACCTCGGCGCGGAGATCGCCCCGCTCGACCTGCGCCATCCCCGTCCGGACGGCCTTGATCGGGTCCGCGATCGCCTGCGTCGCCATATAGATGACATAGACCCCGGCCAGCAGCGCCACGCCGCCGAGCCCGAGGATCGTGACGGCGAGTTGCTTGACGTTGATGTCCGGCGCGGCGAGGGCGGCGATCGCGACGCAGATCAGCCCGAACACCGGGATCGCCGTCCCGAGCGCCCACGCGAGCATCATCCGCGTCGTCACCCCCGGCAGCCGGAACCGTTTCGGACGTTCCGCGCCCAGCACCAGCGCCGCCGCCGGCCGCAGCAGCCGCTCCGACAGCAGGTACACGATCGTGCACGTCGTCGCCGCGCCGAGCAGGCAGGTCAGGCCCGTCTTCACCGCCAGCCGCCCGGTGAACAGGACGATGTCGAGCACCGCCCAGCCGAGGGCGCCGACCGCCCACAGGGCGCCGACGAGCAGGGTCAGCCGCAGCGGCCCCAGCAGGACGGCCCGCCGCTGCCGCCGGTCGGGGTCTCCCCCGTCCCGGACGAAGGTCACGACGGGCCGCCACAGCCACAACCCCATGAGCAGCGCCACCGGGGCGGCCACCACCGGGTAGCCGAAGAACGCCACCGCGTTCACCGTGCGGGCGTAGTCGCGGTCGTCCAGCGGCGGATCGGGCAGCACGAACGTCGCGAACAGCAGCACGACCAGCGAGCCGATGGCGTTCGCGACGCCCACGACGACCAGCAGAACCCAGCGCACACGGATCTCTAGCCTGCTGGTCACGTGCGCCTCCGGAGGGATGGAACCGCCTGGAGGAATCATCCCATGACGGTCAGGCGCTGCTGCTCTCCACGGCGACCCTCATCTCCGCCTCCTGCGAGTTCCGCCGGACGAGCGGCCAGCCGAGGACGATGAGCGCGCCCCAGGCGGCCATCGCGTACAGCGCGATCCGCGTATCGGCCTCCCACGCGATCGTCACGGTGACGAACGCGAAGAACGCCAGGACGAGCCAGCTCGTGTAGGGCGCCCAAGGCATCCGGTAGGGCGACTTCGGCAGGACCCCGGCCGTCGCCCTCCGCCGGTAGACCATGTGCGAGACGAGGATGACCGTCCACACCAGGAGCGCACCGCCGGTCGACACCGAGGTGATGTACTCGAACGCCTTGTCCGGAACGAGCGCGTTGATGACGACGCCGACGCCCATGACGAGCGCCGAGATGACGACCGTCAGAACGGGCACGCCGCGCCCGTTCAGGCGTCCGAGCACCTTCGGCCCGTCGCCGTTCACGCCGGCCGTCCGGAGCATCCGGGACGTCGAGTACAGCCCGCCCGCGTTGCAGGACGACAGGGCCGCGGTCAGCACCACGAAGTTGACGATGTCCGCCCCGCCCGGAATGCCGATCTTGTCGAAGGCCAGGACGAACGGGCTCGCGCCGCCCTTGAACGCCGTCCAGGGCACCACGGCCAGGATGACCAGCAGCGACCCGAGGTAGAACAGCGCGAACCGCAGCGGCAGCGCGTTGATCGCCCGCGGGATGTTCTTCTCCGGATCCTTGGCCTCGCTCGCCGTCACCCCCACGAGCTCGACGCCCAGGTAGGCGAACATCACCATCTGCAGCGTCATGATCGTGGCCGAGTACCCCTCGGGGAACACGCCACCGTGATCCCACAGGTTCCCGACGCTCGCCGTGTCGCCCGCGTCGCTGAACCCGAAGGCCAGCACCCCGATGCCGACCAGGATCATCATCACGATGGCCGCGATCTTGATCATCGCGAACCAGAACTCCAGCTCACCGAAGAGCTTCACCGAGATCAGGTTCACCACGAACAGCACCAGCAGCGCCACCAGCGCCGTCTGCCACTGCTCGACCCCCGGCCACCACTTCTGGATGTACGTGCCGGCCGCGGTCAGCTCCGCCATGCCGGTCGTCACCCAGATGATCCAGTACGTCCAGGTCGTGGCGTATCCCCAGAACGGGCCGAGGAACTCCCGGGCATACCCGGCGAACCCGCCCTCCGTCCGCCGGTACGTGAGCAACTCGCCGAGCGCCCGCATGACGAAGAACAGCGCCAGCCCCGCCACGGCATACGTCAGGATCAGGCTCGGCCCTGCCTTGGCGATGTTCTCCCCGGCGCCCAGGAACAACCCGGTCCCGATCGTCCCGCCGATCGCCAGCATCTGGATCTGACGGGTGCCGAGTCCTCGCTGGTAGCCCTCGGCGCTCTGGTCTGGGAGCTTTGCGACCACGCCGGCCTCCCTTCTATGCCACCCTCTGGTCACGCACAGTCGCGCAACCCGGACAGACTAGGACCCCCGGCCACAAACTCGCAGCATCCAGCATCACTCAGTACTGGTCCGATATCTCTCCGTTACGCTCTATCCCCCACCGCCTCCCGCCTTAACGAGTTGGCGCGTCCCTCGGGCATCGCGTATGCTCTCGGACGTGCCGAAGGCCGGGTCACCACCGGCCGAGACACCCTCCCGGAGCCACTAGGCTCGGAGCAGCAAGGTCCTGTGGAGCAGCTAGGAGTGCTCGCCACCCTGTCAAGGTGGAGGCCGCGGGTTCAAATCCCGTCAGGACCGCCAGACGCGCCGACGCGCGTCCTGGGCAGGTAGCTCAGTCGGTACGAGCGTCCGCCTGAAAAGCGGAAGGTCGGCGGTTCGACCCCGCCCCTGCCCACACCTATCACCAGCACAAACGCCCCGGAGCCAACAGGCCCCGGGGCTTCGTTCTTGACAGCAACGAGCGATGCCCCACGGCGGACGATCGAGGGTTCGCAGCCCCCCGACCAGGGCCATCCACGTATCCAGGCTGGACAGACTCGGTTTCGAGACTTACCGTCGATGGTATATATCATCAATCGTATGTTCGAGATCGAGATGGAACCTGAGGTCGTCACGTGGCTGGACACGCTGACGTTCGCCCAGTATCAGCGCGTCATGCGCAACGTGGACGACTACCTGGTCGACCGAGGTGACATGCTCGATGGAGACCACACCAAGGCACTACGCGACGGCGTCCGCGAACTACGCCTCCACCTGGAGGACACGGCCTGGCGAATCACGTACTGGCTACCGACCGGGCCTGGCCGCCTGATCGTGTTACTGACGGTGTTCCAGAAGGTTCGCAACGACGCTCAACCGCGGGACGTGGAGCGAGCAGTGAACGCACGACGGGTCTGCGAGACGGCCCACACAGGACCAGCAGACCATGCCTACGAGAGGAGCGAGTGATGGCCGGGCACACCCGTTGGAAGCTTGACCGTGAGCAGCGGCTGCGTGAGGGAGCACCCAGCCACCCCGAGTACGACCTTGCCGGCCTTGACCTCCGGCTCGGCGACATGATCCGCGAGCGCCGCAGAGAACTGGGGCTCACCCAGGCAGAGGTGGCCGAGCTCGCAGGCATCACACAGCCCGCGCTGTCGCGCATCGAGGGCGGTGGAGGTGTGCCGACCCTGGCGATGCTGGACCGGATCGCCAAGGCCATGCACACCACGTTCACCATCACCGTTGGCGAGCACGCAGCAGCGTGACCCAGCCACCTCAGGATGGGCTCCGAGTCGGCCCGGTGTCGCAGAGCCAAGCCAGGTGACAGCAACTGTGACAGCGGCAACCAACCGCGCCCCTCGGCACACCTCACCCACCGTCCAACCTCGGCCAACCTTGGCCCGGAAGGGGTGATGTCATAGCTGAAAAGCGGAAGGTCGGCGGTTCGACCCCGGAGCTGCAACCTCTCGCGCCGCCGAGAAGCCAGGATCCGCGCCGGAATTCTCGCAACGTCAACTTCAGAACGTGATCTGAGCATGATGGCGGCATGAGCACTACCGCGGACGCAGTGACCTTCTCCGACTTGTCCCGTAACCCGAAGTCCGTAGCCGAGCGCGCCGCGCGCCTCGGCCGGCTGCGTGTCACCCACCGCGACGCTCCCGATTTCTACCTCACGGCCGCCGACCGCGAAGAGCAGCGCGATGAGAGTCTGACGACCGCATCACGGATCTTCCTGCGCTCATGAAGCATGATCCGAGCGCTCGGGCATTGCTCGTTGCCATGCCGGACGTGTTCCCCTGGATCCGACAGCTGAGCACCGACGAGGTCCGCGCCTTCACCGTGGAACTGGTCGACGTCCTGTCCGACGCTACCGAACTCGATCTCGACACGAACGCTCAAGAGGTCATCACCAGCTGGCGCGCCACAGCACGGATCAGAGCAGACCGCACACAGCACGAGGAAGCTCTTCGGCCGACCTCCGGCGACTTCGGTCCAGTCGAGGTAACGCCATGAGTCCCAGCGAGGCGATCGGGTCACCGTCCCGCCGCCGGACGACGAATGGGATGTCAGCCAGGCCGAACTTGTCGCGCATCTCGTCGTGCCACCGCACGGTGAGGCCCGCAGAACACACGATGATCATCGTGCGGGCGCGGTGGCGGAGCATCAGCTCCTGCATCACCGGTCCGGCCTCGCACGTCGTCCCTGCAACGTCCCGACGATGACCGCAGTGTTAGCACCGGAGGAACGCCCGGTCAGTACGAATCGCTGAAATTCCCCCCTTTGCATGACTTGTCGTTGACCGACCTCACCCCTCGCGCCACCCGCCCTTCGAGCGCGGCCAAGGGGCGGGCGCGCTTGAGCGGCGCGTGATCATCGAGCGCTCTCACCGGCGAGTCGGTGCCGCCTATTCGACTCAGGGTCAACGCGCGGTCAAGGTGCGTCGGCATGCAGCCCCACTTCTGGCACACTGCAAACCGTTCGACGCCGAGCAAAGACTCATGTATGGGCTACAGTTGGCCCCTTTCTCGGATATCGGTCTGACCAGTACCGAGCCCCCGGAGACGCACATGCGCAAGCACGGCAGCGAAGGCCCGCACAGGTTGATGACGTTCCTCAGGCCGCGGCGACAGCGAGGCACGGTCGGGCAGGCGGCCTCTCTCGGAAGCCCATAACGAAGCGCGTTCAGTCGCGCTCGTCACGTTCCACGGAGTTCGGGAAGGAATCGATGGCGGAGAAGCAAGCCGGGCCGTACCCCATAGCCCATCTGCACCGTGCGGTGCAGTTGGAGATCGCGGCGATCCTGCACGACGACATGACGAATGCCGAAAAGGTGTCGCTGCGCGACGGTCGGCTCGTCCAGCAGTCCGGCGCCGAGCGGGAGTACCTGTTCACCTGCAAGGGGTGGAAGGAAACCTTCGGCAGCAAGGATCTGCTGATCCGGATGTCTCGGTCCCGCGGCCCGTGGGAACGCGCCGAAGCGGCACGGTCGCCTGACGGGAAGATCCGGGTGACCACCGAGGCCGAGCTGGGTACCGCGCCGGCGAACGCGCAGCTGGTCGAGGACGACACCGCGGGCCTCGTGGTGCTGACCGAGCGGCTGGAGCAGATGGGCGCCGGGGCACCGGAGACGAATCTCACCGCCGCAGGGTGGCTGGTCGATCAGGGCAAGCCGAAGATCGGCCGGTGCGCCGACACGGAACGATTCGTCCCGGGGTATCGGAACCGCCAGCTGAACACCCGGCAGCGACGCGCCGTGGAACAGGCGCTCGGCAGCGAGCTGACCTTCGTTTGGGGACCGCCGGGCACCGGAAAGACCGAAGTGGTCGCAAGCATCGTCGAGGGCTGCTACCGGCAGGGCCTGCGTGTGCTCTTTCTAGCGCCCACGCACGTCGCGGTCGACCAGGCGCTGCTGCGGATGTGCGACCTGCTGGCCCGGGAACCCGAGTTCGACTCGGGACTGGTGCAGCGCGCCGGGGACATCGCCGTGGCGTCACTCGCCGAGAAGTACGGGGAGCAGATCGACCGGAGCCGCATCGCCGACCGGCTGGCCGGCGAGCTGGACGCCGAGATCGCGCGGGTCACGACAGAACTCGCCGCGATACGCGGAGGCATCGCCCGCCACGAGGAGGCGGCGCGCGCCACCGCCGAGCGCCATGAACTCGGGCGGCGGCTGGCGGCCACCGGCCAGTCCGTCCTCGATGCCGAGGCGGGAGTGAATGCTGCCGCCAGGCAGATCGCGTGGGTCCAGGAGCAGATGGCCCAGATCGGGATCCCCTCGGGGCTGTTCGCCCAACGCAAGCAGGCGAAGCTCGATGCGCTCGACAACGAGCTGTATCACCATCGCCATGCTTGGGAGGCCTGCTCGCAGCGACTCGGAGTCGCTCGGGCCGACTATCAGCATTGCGAAACCGAACTGGCCGCCATCGACTCGGCCTTGCCAAGCATCCTGGCCCGAGTACAGGGGCTGGCTCCGGAGGCGCGGCTGCGGGAGGACGCCGGCCTCCTGCAGCAGCAACTCGACGACCTGCAAAAGAAACGCCAGAAAATCGCGGACACGGTGCGGAGCCGCTGCCGGGTGCTGGGCACGACGGTGTCCAAGGCGGTTCAGACCCGCCGGCTGCTGGACGAAACCGATGTCGTGGTCATCGACGAGGCGGGGATGGTGAACCTGCCGTCCGCCTGGTACACGGCGGGCCTGGCCCGCAAGCGGGTCGTGCTGGCCGGTGACTTCCGGCAGTTGCCCGCCGTCACCCGCGGTTCGAACAACCGCAAGGCACCGGCCCAGGACACCGAGCACTCACGGCTGTGGATGGACCGGGACGCGTTCCACGCCGCCGGGCTCGTCGATGCGCAGGGCGGCGCCCGCGTCGGCGACTCCAGGATGATCGCGCTCAACGAGCAGTACCGCATGCGCCGGGCGATCTGCGCGGTCGTGAACGAAGTCGCCTATCCGGACGCGCCGCTGCTGACTGGTCGGCAGGAGGGGACGCGATTGCCGCCCTCACCCCTGATCGAGGGCCAGCTGGTGCTCATCGACACCTCCAGCCGGGTCCCGGACCGGGGAAGAAGGAACGCTCACACCACCAACGCCGTCCATGAAGCCGTGATCCACGAGCTGATCCGGGGCTTGCAGTACGACACGGTCCTAGCCGCTCGCAAGCACACCGTGCACGCTGAAGGGGAAGGACCGGCCGACCGACTCGCCGTCATCTGCCCTTACAAGAACCAGAAGAAGGCGCTGAACACGAGCTTGACCCACCGCTTCGGCGAGACCTACGACGGTGTGGTGGACACCGTCCACCGCTTCCAGGGAAGCCAGCGCCCGCTCGTGGTGATCGATACCGTCGCGGGAGCCGGCGACCGGCTCGGCTACTTCTACGAGGGTGTCGGGCTGTCCTCGGCAACCTGCCGGTTGCTGAACGTCGCGCTGAGCCGCGCACAGGACCATCTCGTCCTGGTCGCCAACACCGAGTTCATGCACCGCCGGCTCAGCCCCGCAAGCGAGGCCGCCCGGATGCTCGGGTACTTCGAGAAGCACGCCCAGCGGCTCCCGGTCGAGGAACTCGTCCCGGTGCGCAGCGCAGCCGACCTGAGCGGCCTGGCCCCTGAAGAACTGGCGCGGCCCGCATTCTTCCCCGCCGACGAGGTCTCCCGCGGCGTCGAATGGGACATCACGCGCGCCCGCCGCAGCATCGACATCTACTGCGCCTTCCTCTCCGCGAACCCGGTGAGGTACTGGCTCCGGCGTCTCGAACCGCGCATCGCCGCCGGCGCGCGTGTCACCGTGCACACGCGGCAGCACGAACCCGGCACGAAGGAGGCAGACCTCGTCGCGACACTGCGGTCGGCCGGCTGCCAGATCGAGGCCCGCGAGCGCATGCACGAGAAGGTCCTGATCGTCGACGACACCGTCCTCTGGCACGGCTCCCTGAACCTGCTGGCCCACGGCGGCTCGACCGATCTGATGATGCGGATCACCGACCCGACGTCCTGTGAACGCGTGCGGCGCATCGTCGACCGCGCCCGCATGGACCGGCCCGCCCGCTCTTGGCCCCAGGCGACCCATCAATCCGCGAAGACAGCACCGGCAGATGGGATCTCCCCCGGCGACGTGGTCGATGGCCGCCTCTACCTGCGTGTGCCATATGACGAGAAGGATGAGGCCAAAAGTCTCGTGCAGGCGAGGTGGGACCCCAGGCACCAGCTCTGGCACGTCGCGGTGAGCGTCCCGAGGGCCCGCTTGAGCCGCTGGCTTCCCGAGGGCACGTGACACGCGCAAGTCGCCCCGTCTCCAACGAGGCTTGCCGATCGGTCACAGCGCAGTAGCCGGTGCGCCAGCCTGAAGCCGCCTTTTTTGCCAAGCTGACAAAAGGCAGCTTCGCCGCCTGACCGACGACCACTGGACGCCGCCGACCGTGATGCTCGCGGTCGACTTGGTGATCTTGACGCTGCGCGATTCGCGTATGCACGTCCTGCTCGTGGAGCGTGGCGTCGAGCCGTTCAAGGGAGCCTGGGCGTTGCCCGGTGGCTTCCTGCGCCATGCGGAGGAGGACCTCACCGCCGCCGCTCATCGTGAACTGGCGGAGGAGGCCGCCATGGACGTTGAGACGCTGCATCTGGAGCATTTCGGCGTCTACGGCACCCCGGGACGCGATCCGCGCGGTCGGGTGGTGTCCGTCGCTTATCTGGCGATCGCCCCTGGGCTTCCGGAGCCGACCGCCGGCACGGACGCGGCGGGTGCCCGCTGGCAGCGCACCGATCAGGTGCTGTGCGGAGAGTTGGCGCTGGCCTTCGATCACCAGCGGATCATTGAGGACGGCGTCGAACGCGCCCGGGCCAAGCTCGAACGATCGTCCCTGGCCACGGCGTTCTGCGCCCCGACCTTCACGATCACCGACCTGCAGCGGGTCTACGAGGCGGTCTGGGGGATATCGCTCGACCCCCGGAATTTCTATCGCAAGGTCCAGAAGTCCAGCGGCTTCATCGTCGCGGCGGACACAGATCGCAAGATCACGACCGGACGTCCTGCACGGCTGTTCAAGGCAGGCGCGCGCAAGGACCTGTATCCCCCCATGGTCCGGCCGACCGAATCTCCCGACACGAATGGGTCAGAAGGATGAGTGGCAGCACAATCGTTGTGCTCACGGCATTAGACCTTGAGTACGACGCCGTCCGAGAGAAGCTCCGCAGCCCGCGCTTGCATCGGCATCCACAGGGAACCCGCTTCGAGGTCGGCCAGCTCGACGGCGGTCGATGCCAGATCGCTCTCGGGCTCGTCGGCAAGGGCAACCAATCCGCGGCAGTACTGGCCGAACGCGCCATTGCCCAGTTCTCCCCCGCAGCACTGCTGTTCGTGGGGGTGGCGGGAGCCCTGCACTCCCACATCGCACTGGGCGACGTCGTCGTGGCGACCCATGTCTACGCCTTCCACGGCGGCACCAGCGAGGATGACGGCTTCACCGGTTATCGGCTTCTCGAGTGACCAGGGTTTTCGCAGGTCAGTACAGCGCTTGGACGTTGTGACCTGAAAAGCGGAAGGTCGGCGGTTCGACCCCGCCCCTGCCCACACCACTCACCAGCACAAACGCCCCGGAGCCAACAGGCCCGGGGTGTTGAGACGCTCCGCGCTTACGTGACCGCGCTCGGCGGGCACGTGGACATCACCGTCAGCGTCGGTCCCCACTCAATCAAAGTCGCCTGACAACACCGACCGGTGACGGCAACCCAGCGCGACGTTCTGTCCGTGGTCGTCGGCGACCAGCGCGAGCGCCGGGTCTAGGCACGTGCTCAGCCCGGTGCCCGTCCACACGTCGCCGTTGCGGGTGGAGACCGGGTCGGCGTCACCACGGTGTCGGGTGCTCGGCGGGGAGTTGGTCGGCGGTGGGCCAGTGCGTCGTAGCCTGCCCACGAGCGGACAGTTCGTGGCAGAGTGGCGGAATGCCTGGCGCGCGGTACGGGATGGATGCGCCCTACGGCTTCGGCTTCGTGGGCTTGGTCGTGCTGGGGTTCTGGGTGACCGGGCTGGTGATGGCGGTCACCGCCGATCTGGCCGCCGCGCTGCCCGCGCTGGTCTCCGGCACCCTGCTGGCGGGATGCCTGGCGCTGAGCCTGCACGCCACGCTGCGCGGCAAGTTCCTGGTCTGGCGGGACGTGCTGGACGAGCTGGACCTGCGTGGCGACGAACGGCTGCTCGACCTCGGCTGCGGACGCGGCGCCGTCCTGTTGGCCGCCGCCCGGCGCCTCCCGCAGGGCCGGGCGGTCGGCGTGGACCTGTGGCGCGGACGCGACCAGTCCGGCAACACCCCGGCGGCGACCCTGCGCAACGCCAGCGCCGAAGGCGTCGCCGACCGCGTCCACGTGCAAGGGGGTGACCTGCGCAGGCTCCCGTACGCGGAGGCGAGCTTCGACCTGGTCGTGTCCAGCCTGACGGTGCACACCATCTTCGGCGCGAACGCCCGCGCCCAAGCGATCGCCGAGGCGTACCGGGTGCTGCGGCCGGGCGGCCGCCTGCTGATCGCCGACCTGGCGCGGACCCCCCGCGAGTACGCTGCGGTGCTGGCCCGGCTGAACGCCCAGGACATCAGCGTGCGCGGCCTCGGCTGGCGCGCGTGGTGGGGCAGTCCGTGGGTCCCGACTCGCCTGCTCACCGCCCGCAAACCAGCCACCCCCTGAACACGCCTACCGGCACGATTCAGGCTCCGTGGTCACCTGGCGTCCGGCGAGCGCCTTCGATTACAACGAGTAGCCAGACGTGTGTTTCCACGGCTTTCGGAAGGTCGTCCTCCGTCTCATCGACAGGACCGCCATCACCGTCATCGCGGTGTCGGCCGGGTCACGACCACCGCGCTCACAGCAGCAACTGCACCGACTCGATGAGGCCGCTCAGCGGCAGATGAGTGCGTTGTGGGGTGGTGGCCCGGCGGTTAGGGAACGACCACTACGGCGCCTCGCACGCCGCCTTGGGCTAGTCGGGTGTGGGCCGCCGCGGCGTCGGCGAAGGAGTACTCCGCGGCGACCCGTAGCGGAATGTCTCCGTGCTCGACCTGTTGGACCAGGTCGCTCAGCCGGGACCCGTCCGGTAGTACGTCCAGTGCGAACGTCCGGATTCCCCGCACCGGGTCGGGGCGCAGCGGGGGTGAGGCGGCCACATAACCGCCGCCGTCCTTGACCAGTTCCATCAGTGAGGGGCCGATCACCGCGAGGTCGACGACCGCGTCGAAGAGGTGCGGCGCCGCCGCGACCGGATCGTCCGAGCGTGGCATGAACACCGCGCCCTGCGACTCGACGAACTCGCGGTCGCCGGGCCCCGCGAGTGCGGTGGCGTGCAGGCCGGCTGCCCGGGCCAGTGCCAGAGTGAACCCGCCGACCTGCCCTGCGGCACCGGTGACCAGCAGGGACGAGCCCGCCGGAAGCGCGAGCAGGTCGAGGGCCTGGGCAGCGGCGAGGCCGTTGGTCGGCAGGGTCGCGGCCTCGGTGGCGGGAATCCCGGCGGGTGCGGAGGTCAGCCAGGCGGCCTCCAGCACCACGTACTCCGCGTGGGTGCCGACCGTGGTGCGTATCCATGGTGAGAAGCCGATGACATCGTCACCAGCAGTGAGATCGTCGACGGACGGGCCCACCGCGTCGACCGTGCCCGCCACGTCCCAGCCGGGTGTGTAGGGCAACTCGGTCGGCAGCGGTGCGGGGAAGCGGCCCGCGCGAATCATGAGGTCGACCGGGTGCAGAACGGATGCGGCGACCCGTACTCGCACCTGCCCGGGCCCTGGCTCCGGTACCGGTAGGTCCGCCGCCACGTACAGGACCTCCGGCTCACCGAACTGTGAATAGCTGACTGCGCGCATCGTGGTGCCTCCCGCTGTATGTCGTGGTTTCTTCACGGTAGGTACGATCGGGCACCGCTAGGAAGTAGGTACCTTGGAGTGCCTAGGGCACCGGTATAGGAGGTGGCACATGGCGACGACGACCGCCGTGCAACGTCGAGAACAGGCCAAACGCGACTATGACGCGTTCTTGGCAGGCTGCCCGACCCGGGAACTGCTGAACACGCTGACCGACAAGTGGGCGGCGCTGGTGATCCCGGCACTCGCCGGCGGCCCGCAGCGGCACAGCGAACTCGCCCGCCGCATCGCCGGCGTCAGCCAGAAGATGCTCACCCAGACCCTGCGCAAGCTGGAACGCGATGGGCTGGTCACCCGCACGGTGACCGCATCGGTGCCGGTCCGCGTCGACTACGCGCTCACCCCACTCGGCCAGGACCTGTTCCCGCTGATGGTCGCGATCAAGACCTGGGCGGAGACGCACATGGATCGCGTCTTCGAGGCCCGCACCCAATTCGACGCCCGCTGATGAAACCGGTGGACGCCCGACCTCCCGGATCCGCCCACCGCACGAGCGAATCATCCTTCGGTGCGGGCGGCGAGTCTGCGCTGCTCGTCCTTTGCCCGCTGTTCGGTGCGGTCGGGCATGGTGGCATGGTCGATCTCGGCGTCAGGGTCGAAGTCGGGGTAGGCGGCGGCCAGCGCAGGACGTATCGAATCAAGGTGGGCGCCCTGGTTGAGCAGCCACCAGAGCACGTCCTCCGGGTCGACGTGGCCGAATTCCTCGTCGACGTAGGCGAACGTCGACCAGTCAGCTCCCCGGCGCCAGCCGATCAGCACCCGGTCCGGGGTCTGCGGCGAGATCTCGACTTCGACGTTCCCCGACAAATCCATGAATGGCTCCGCTGTACTGAGGCTGCTGCGCCGTGAGCCGTCCGCCGAGCCCCGACCGCTTGTCCACCTTGGCCTTCTCGCCTATACGTGGGCGTCCTTCGGCGTGCTCGGCATGAGTTTCAGTGCGCCGTGGGGGACGCCAACGCACAGCGCTGCAGGAACGAGCATCGTGAGCGCGGCCGGTCTGGAATCTCGTAGGCCCTGAGATGGTTGGTGTCGGCGTGAAGAACATCGGTTTTCTCTCGTTCGGACACTGGAGTGACAGCGCGGGCTCGCAGACCCGGTCGGCGGCGGACGCACTGCTGCAGTCGATCGATCTGGCCGTGGCCGCGGAGGAACTCGGTGCCGACGGCGCCTATTTCCGGGTGCACCATTTCGCCAGGCAGCTGGCCTCTCCCCTGCCGCTGCTGTCCGCGATCGGCGCGAAGACCTCGCGCATCGAGATCGGCACCGGGGTGATCGACATGCGTTACGAGAACCCGATGCACTTCGCCGAGAACGCCGGGGCCGCCGACCTGATCTCCGGCGGACGGCTGCAACTGGGCATCAGCCGGGGATCGCCGGAACAGGTCGTCCACGGGTGGCGGTACTTCGGGTACGAGCCGTCCGAGGGCGACACCGATGCCGACATGGCGCGCAAGCACACCGAGGTGCTGCTCACGGTGCTGCGGGGCAAAGGGTTCGCCGAGCCGAATCCGCGGCCGATGTTCCCCAATCCACCCGGGCTGCTGCGCATCGAGCCGCATTCCGAGGGGCTGCGCGACCGCATCTGGTGGGGTTCGAGCTCCAACGCCACCAGCGTGTGGGCGGCCGAGCTGGGCATGAACCTGCAAAGCTCCACGCTCAAGGACGATGAGAGCGGCGAGCCGCTGCACGTCCAGCAGCGCAAGCAGATCGAGGCCTACCGGCAGGCGTGGAAGGACGCCGGACACCAGCGCCGGCCGCGCGTGTCGGTCAGCCGCAGCATCTTCGCGCTGACCAGCGATCTGGACCGCGCCTACTTCGGCCGGAACGCCGATTCGGGCGACCACATCGGAATGATCGACGAGAACACCAGGGCCATCTTCGGACGCTCCTACGCCGCCGAGCCGGACGTGCTGGTCAAGCAGCTCGCCGGCGACGAGGCCATTCAGGCCGCGGACACGCTGCTGCTCACCGTCCCCAATCAGCTCGGTGTGGACTACAACGCGCACGTCCTGGAGGACATCCTGACCCACGTCGCGCCCGAACTCGGCTGGCGCTAAAGGCGCAGCCACCCCCGCCCGGGGGAGCATCGAGCGCGCGGCGTGAGCGCGTAGCCGGATTTGTGGCGGACGGGCATCGGAAGCCGGGTCGGCGGTCATCAGGTCAGCAGGATGCCGATCATGATCACGAGCGTCAGCGCGATGAGGGGCCCGAGAACGAGTATCGCGAGCTGGAGGAGGCAGCCGGGCTGCCTGACCGTGCCGGGGGCGCCGATGGCGCCCGCGAGGTACAGGGCGGCTGGGCCACGGTACTCCAGCTCAGATGGCTGCTCCGGGGTGAGAACCGTGGCGGCGACGCCGACCTGGCCGCCTCCCTGCGACACGGCAATGTGCACTGGCTTGTCGGCCGGGATTTCGAAGGCCGCCCTTCCCCAGCGCTGGTGGTAGTGGGCGCCGTCGATACCGACGTTGACGCCCGCCTTGGCGATCACACCACGGCGTGTGTGGAGCTGCAGGACCCGCGTGGGGCCGTCGTGGGCGCCGGCGTAAGGGACGGGTGTCTCGCTCATGCTCGACATCGCTACCACAGGCCCTCCCGCCGAACCACCCTTCGCGCCACCGTCGGAACGCCCCGCATGGGGCCGTCAATGGCCGGCTGGGGCAGGGCCGGTGAATCGGGCAACGGCCACGCGGCCGTTGCGGAGTGATCGACTGTGCCTGGTGGGTGAATCGAGGCGGCGGGCGAGGTGCAGCAGGTCGACGTCCTGCTCGACGGCGAAGCCCTGCGCGGTCAGGAGTCCGGCCATTCCAGCGGGGCGGGCGGCCAGGGCGACCATGGCGCGGCCGAGGCCGGCCGTCAGGGAAGGGGTCTGGTAGTTCACCACTCGTCGGGGTGTCGGCAGACGGCTGCCGGAGAATTCTCTGCAGGATTCTGGGGAGGCGGTGTCGGATCGGGGCAGCCGCGTTCGTAGCAGGGGTGAGGACGTCGACCGCGCCGCGCGGTCGTCCGCCGACAGGGGCGGAGGCCCTCCCGACTACTGACTAGGACAGGAACGATGACCGATTCGACGGCGAGTGGCGGAACCAGGCCCTTCCGGTTCGGGGTCGTTGCCCCGCTCAGAACAGATCTGCCGACGTGGCGAGACCAAGTGCGCCGCGTCGCCGACGACGGATACTCCACGCTGCTGATGCCCGACGTCCCGCGCTGGCAGCCGGCCCCGGGGCCCACGCTGGCCGTGGCGGCCACCATCACCGACCTGCGGGTCGGCTCCTGGGTGTACGCCTCCCCGCTGCGCCGGCCGTGGAGCACCGCTTGGGAGGCGCATTCGCTGTCGGTGCTCACCGAGGGACGTTTCGAGTTGGGCATCGGCACCGGCAGGCCCGGCATCGAGGACGAACTCCGCGACCTCGGGCTGCCCATCGTGCCACCGGGCGAGCGGCTGGCCCAGGTGGACGAGACCGTGAGGGCGCTGCGCGGTCTCGACGGCGCCGCCCAGCGCACGCCTGTGGTGATGGCCGTGCGCGGGCCGAAGGCGCGGGCGCTGGCGGCCGACCTCGCGGACACGGTCGCCTTCGCGCTGATGCCGGGTGACGACCGGACGGAGATCACCCGGGTGGTGCGCGACTTCCGCGCCCTCGCCACCCGCGACGTCGAACTCGCGCAGCACGTGGCGGTGATCGGCGATACCGTCGCGCCGTTCATGGCGTCCCCCGACACCGACGCGGCGGCGCTTCGCGCGGCGGACTCGCTGGCGGTTCTTCCGGACGATCCCGCGGCGGCCGCCGAGGAGATCCAGCGGCGGCGGGAGGAACTCGGCCTCTCCTACTTCGTCTTCGGCGCCGCCTCCGCCGGCGCGCTCGCCCCGGTCGTCGCCGAGCTGGCCGGGCGTTAGGCAGGCCGGTCACTGGACGGGCGGCACGTCGGCGCCCACGTCCGTGCGGGTCTTGGCAGTATCTCCGGCGTAGGACGACCGTCGGGGCAGAGGTGTTCGCAACCGAGGCGCGGCGGCCCGCACGGGCCGTCCAAAGGAGATGATCTTCAGATGCGGTACCTGGTCTCCGTGATCGACGACAAGAGCAATCCCGGCAGTACGGACAGGCAGCCCGCCATCAGCGCGTTCAACGAGCGGCTGATCGCCGAGGGCCACTGGGTCTTCGCGGGCGGCCTCGCGGACACCGGCGCGGCCACGGTCGTCGACAACCGGGGCGAGCAGGCGGTGTTCAGCGACGGGCCCTTCGTGGAGTCCAAGGAGTACCTCGCCGGCGTCTGGGTGTGGGAGGCGCCCGATCTGGACGTGGCGCTCAAGCTCGCCGCCGAGGCGTCCGAGGTCTGCGATCGGAAGATCGAGGTGCGGCCGTTCCTGTGAACGACGCAGGCGTCCGGGAGGCGATCACTCGCACCCACCGCGCGGAATGGGGACGCGTGGTCGCGTCCCTGACCAAGCGTTTCGGTGACCTGGACGTCGCCGAGGAAGCGGCCGCCGAGGCGTTCGCGGCCGCCGTCGAGCGATGGCCGGCCGACGGCGTGCCGCCCAACCCCGGCGGCTGGCTGACCACCACCGCCGGCCGCAAGGCCATCGACCGGATCCGGCGCGAGAACAAACGCGACGACAAGCACAAGGAGGCTCAGACGGTGTACGACGACGACCCGCCCGAGCCTGTCGGCGCCATCGACGACGACCGGCTCCGGTTGATCTTCATTTGCTGCCACCCGGCGCTGGCCATGGAAACCCGCGTGGCGCTGACGCTGCGCATGGTCGCCGGTCTCACCGTCCCGGAGATCGCCCGCGCCTTCCTCGTGCGGGAGACCGCCATGGAGCAGCGGATCACCCGCGCCAAGGCCAAGATCAAGGCGGCCCGCATCCCGTACCGGGTGCCGTCCGCCGAGGATCTCCCGGCGCGCCTGTCCGGCGTACTCGCCGTCCTGTACCTCGTCTTCAACGAGGGCTACCTGGCCACCCGCCCCGGCGCCGGCCCCCTGCGCCACGACCTGACCGCCGAGGCGATCCGGCTCACCCGCCTGATCCGGGCTCTGCTGCCGGACGACGGCGAGACGGCCGGCCTACTGGCGCTGATGCTCCTCACCGAGGCCCGTCGCGCCGCCCGGGTCTCGGCCGGCGGCGAACTGGTCCCGCTGGCCGAGCAGGACCGCGGGGCCTGGGACGCGGCTCTGATCGCCGAGGGCCACCGGCTGGTGCGCGAGCGCCTCGCCGCTGCCGCCGCCGGAGCCGCCCCGGGCCGCTACCAGATCCTCGCCGCGATCAACGCCGTGCACACCTCCGCCCGCGACATCCGCGACACCGACTGGACGCAGATCCTCGCTCTGTACGACCACCTCGTCCGCCTCGACCCCTCGCCGGTCATCGCCCTCAACCGGGCCATCGCGGTCGCCGAACTCGACGGACCGGACGTGGCGCTGGCAGCCGTCGACCGCCTTGACGACAAGCTGGCCGGCTACCACGCCTACCACGCCACCCGCGCCGACCTGCTGCGCAGGCTGGGCCGGAGCCGGGAGGCGCGCGCGGCGTACGACAAGGCCATCGAACTGGCCGGCAACACCGCCGAAACCGCGCACCTGACCCGCCGCCGCGACCAACTGGGATAGCGGCCACAGGCCCCGGGCGGCACCCCGCACACCACGTCGACCGGAGCGGCCCAAGACCCGCGCGAGGTCGTCAGCCTCCAGGTTGCCACCTCGTTTCGGGGCTGCCACGCTTCGCCGATGACTCCGATGCGGTTCGTCGAAACCAGGCCCGGGAAGTTCTCATTGCTGCTGGACGCGGGGACGACACAAGTGGACGGACTCGTAGAGCAGCTTGGTCACGAACCGAACGGATACTTCTGGGAGGGCGTCGCGCGGTTCCTCGTGAAGACCGAGGCCCCGGCCCTCGACGGGCGGTTCGGCTACGACCCCGAAGGCGGCATGTTCTGCGCGTACGGCGAGGACCGAACCGCGCTCCAAGAGCTGGCCGAGCTGATCATCCCCGTCACCACCGACGGCGATCGCATGCGCACGCTCATCGCCTCGGCGGAGGCCGCCGGCTTCGAGTTCGACGACTAGCCTCAGCCCATCATCGTGGATCGCGGGCGCGGGTCGCCTCTGCGAATCGTCCGGCCGGTTCGGTGAGCATCTCGTGGGCCGCTTCGTACTCTGCGGGCACGGAAGCCTGATGGGGTGCCCCGCCGCGCGGGCTACCGCTTCACCCGGGCGGCGAGGCGGTCCAGGGCGGCCTGGGTTTCCGGGTGGTCGAAGAGCGTCGCCTGGGCGGCGTGCTCGGCGCGCAGCTGATCGACCAGGTCGCCGCGCACGGACCGGCGCAGCAGCCGCTTGCTCGACTGGACGCCGAGCGGGGGCATCGAGGAGATCCGCTGCGCGAGTTCCATCGCGCGATCGAGGAGCCGGTCGTCGGGGACGGCCTCGGAGACGAGCCCGAGCCCCTTCGCCTCAAGCGCCCCGACCAGGCGGCCGGTGAAGAGGAGGTCCGCCGCCGCCACCGCGCCGACCATGCGGGGCAGCAGGTGGCTGATGCCGAGTTCGGCGGTGAGGCCGAGCGGCGCGAACCCGGCGCCCAGCCGGGCGGACTCCCCGGCGATCAGGATGTCGTGCAGCAGCGCGATGCCGAAACCGCCGCCCACGGCGGACCCGTTGACCGCGGCGATCGCCGGTTTCTCCAGCTCCCACATCCGCAGCGTCCAGCGTCCGGCGTTGCCGAGGTCGTCCAGGCTCCGGCCGTGCGGGGACAGCGGCGGCAGGCCCTTCTCGCCGCCGACCGCGTCGCCGGTGAGCAGTTCGCGGGCCGGCGGGCGCGTCCCGCTGCCCAGGTCGGCGGCGTCCGCGCCGGCCGAGAACGAGGCGCCCGCGCCCGTGGTGACGACGACGTGGACGGTGTCGTCGGCGGCCGCCTCGTCGAACGCGGCCAGGAGGTCGCGCAGCATCGTGCCGCCGATGGCGTTGTGCCGGTGCGGCCGGTTGAGGCGCAGCAGGAGCACGCCTCCGTGGCGCTCGGTGAGGACGTCCGGCCCGGTGCCTTCGCTCATGCGCTCTCCTCAAGGTCCCACATCGCCTCGGTGACGCCCTCGTCGCGCAGGACGTGCTTCATGACGCGGCTCAGCGCGTTGACGGGAAGGTGATCGCGGACGTCCACGAAGCGGGGGATCGCGAAGTAGGCGACCTTGTCCTCCATGAACTCGCGGAACTCCCCGGGTTCCAGGGCCGCCCCGTCCGCGAGCACGATGCTCGCCTTGATGTCGTCGTCGCCGAACGGGCCCGGGACGGGGGACACGGCGACGTCGGCGACCGCCGGGTGCGTCCGGATGACGTTCTCCAAAGCCAGGGCGGAGACGTTCTCGCCGCGCCTCCGCAGCATGTCCTTCTTTCGGTCGACGAACGTGACGAAGCCGTCGGCGTCCAGCCGCCCGAAGTCGCCGGTGTGGTGCCACAGGTTGCTCCACGCGGCCAGCGTGATGTCGGGCTTCCCCCAGTATCCGCTGTACATCGCGTTCGGCGCCTTGGGCCGGACGACGATCTCGCCCGCCTCACCGAGCGGCACTTCGTTGTCGGCGCCGTCCACGATCGCGACCTCAAGCAGGGGCGAGACGAGACCGGACGTCCCGCGGGCCCGCACCCCGTCGGGCGCGCTGACGGTGATGGGCACGCACTCGGTCTGCCCGTAGCCCTCGGAGATGACCGGAGTGGCGAACCGCTCCTCGAATCGGCGCTGCTCGTCCTCCCCCATCGGCACCCAGACGGCCAGCCGGAAGGGGTGGGCGCCGTCCGCCGCGCTCGGCGGCTGCGCCAGCAGCAGGTTCCCCATCACCCCGACGCCCACGAGCGTGGTCGCGCCGTCGGCGGCGGCGTCGGCGACGAACGTCGAGGCGTGGAACTCCGGCGCGATACTGATCGACGCGCCGTTCACCAGGGCCGTCATGAAGGCGACCATCTGCCCGCTGGTGTGGAACATCGGGAAGCCGGTGTACATCCGGTCCTCCGGGACGCACCACTCGCGGACGCCGTAGGCGCGGCCGACCGACACGTAGTAGCCGGTGGACAGCATGCACCCCTTGGCGGCCGCCGTCGTCCCGGACGTGTACATGATCGACAGGAGGTCGCCCGGCGCGGAGACGGGCTCGAACGAGCGCCGCTCGCCCAGCAGGTCCGCGTAGGGGATCGCGGAGGCGGGGGGCGGGTCGTCCACCGCGACGCTGTGGACGATCGCGGTGCTCGCCAGGAGATCCTTGGCCGCCGCGTATCCGGGACCGTCCGCGATGAGCACGCGCGCACCGCAGTCGCCGAGCTGGTATTCGAGGAACTCGCCCTTGAGCCAGTAGTTCAGCGGGGCCTGCACCGCCCCCAGCTTCGCGACCGCCAGCAGGATCTCGACCGTCTCGATCCGGTTCGGCAGGAGTGTGGCGACCATCGCGCCCCGCCCCACGCCCAGGGACGCCAATCCGGCCGCGAGGCGGTCGGAACGGTCGTCGAGCTGGGCGAACGTGAGCCACTCGGAGCCGCACTTGACGAACTCCGCGTCCGGTTCGGCGGCGAGGCGCTCGCGGAAGACCTCGTCCACCGTCGCGCCGGCCGCGACGGTGCGTGCCTGATGGGGCGCCATGCTCACTCCTCGCTCAGCGTTCTCGTTCGGGTCGTCGGGCCGGTCACCGCCATCGCCGGTGAGCGGGGCTCGGAGGCGGCGTTCAGGCGATGTCGCCCGCCGACCTCAGCCGGACGATCTCGGCGGCGTCGATGCCGAGGTCGCCGAGGATCTCGTCGGTGTGCTGCCCGGACCTCGGAGGCGGCCCGCCGATCGCGGCCGGCGTCCGCCCGAAGCGCGGGGCCGGGCCGGGCTGGACGACCCCGAAACTCTCGACGAAGGTGCCGCGTTCCGCGTTGTGCGGGTGCTCGGGCGCCTCCCAGGGCGACAGCACCGGGGCGAAGCAGGCGTCGGCGCCGGCGAGCAGGTCGGTCCACTCCGCGCGGGTGCGGGTGCGGAAGACGGCGGCGAGCTTCTCCCGGAGTGCCGGCCAGGACGCCTCGTCGTTCTGGGTCTCCAGGTCGATGTCCAGGCCGAGGCGCGTCACCAGGTTGCGGAAGAACTTCGGCTCGATCGATCCGACCGACACCCACGCGCCGTCCGCGGTCTCGTACGTCTCGTAGAACGGCGCCCCGGTGTCGAGCAGGTTCCGGCCCCGCTCCGCACCCCACTGGCCCATGGCGCGCATGCCGTACATGAAGCTGTTCAGCAGCGCCGCCCCGTCGACCATGGCGGCGTCGATCACCTGCCCGCGGCCGGACGACGCGCGCTCGGCGAGCGCCGCGCAGACGCCGGCCGCCAGCAGCATGCCGCCGCCGCCGAAGTCGCCGACGTAGTTCAGCGGCGGGACGGGCGCGTCGCCCGCGCGGCCGATCGGCCACAGCACCCCGGCCAGGGAGATGTAGTTGATGTCATGGCCGGCATGCGCCGCCCATGGACCGTCCTGGCCCCAGCCGGTCACCCGGCCGTAGACGAGCCGCGGGTTCCGCGCCAGGCAGACGTCCGGCCCGAGGCCGAGGCGCTCCATGACGCCGGGCCGGTAGCCCTCGACCAGCACGTCGGCCCGCTCCACCATGCGCAGGACCAGCTCGGCCCCGCCGGGCCGCTTCAGGTCGACCGCCACCGAGCGGCGGCCGCGGGAGAGGACGTCGGCGGGCGGCTGAGCGCCGTCCCCGTCGTTCCCGTCGTCCGCGCCGACGCGGTCGACGCGGATCACGTCGGCGCCGAAGTCGCTCAGCATCATCGCGCAGAACGGGCCCGGCCCCATCGCCTGGATCTCGAGCACCCGGACGCCTGCCAGCGGCCCCGTGGCCTGGGCTGTCATCGGCACACACTCCACCTTAACTAACCAACCATTGGGTTGATTAAAGCAAGACTCCTGGACCGATGGCAACACTCGCGATCCGGCCGCTCCCGGTTTTCGTCAACCTTATGGTTGGCTTACCGGAGCCGGTCGCCGCTCATCCGGGCGGCGCCGGACAGGAGGTGCGAATGACCGAGAGCGACAGACCGCAGCCGCACGTCGCGATCCCGTTGAACGGCTACTGGACGGAATGGAGCGCACGCGCGGCACGAAACGCCGCCCCGGGCTGGGCCGACCTGGTGGAGGAGATGGCCGGCCTCCAGGACGCCTTCGCCGCCGCCGCGCCGTCCCCGCAGGCCGTGGCGCGGGTGCGCTCGCTGGTGGAGCAGGCGCGGGCGGTACTGGCGCGGCACGAGGTCGGCGACGACGACCAGCTGTTCGGACGATTCCTGCCGGAGCCCCACCGGGGGCAGACCTTCAGCCCCCCGATCCGCCTGACCGCCGTCACCGAGCGCGCCCTGACCGGGGAGACGGTGTTCGGACGGTTCCACTCCGGCAACAACTCCGCGGCGCACGGCGGCGCCATCGCGCTGCTGTTCGACGACCTGTTCGGCCGCCTCGTCAGCGTCGGGGACATCCCGCCGGCCCGGACGGCGAACCTGTCGGTCAACTACCGCAGCGTGACCCCGCTCGGCGAGCCCCTCGCCGTCGAGGCGAGCATCGCGGACGTCGACGGGCGGAAACTGACCCTCACCGGCACGCTGCGGCACGGCGACCGGCTGTGCGCCGACGCGACGGCGCTGTTCCTCACCCTGCGCCCCGAGCAGATGTCGCCCGCCGGGGCCGGGGCGCCGCCGCCGTCCTGACGGGCCGCCGTCCTGACGGGCCGCCCGCGCCGGGGCCGTCAGCGGGCGGGCGCGCTCACGACCGGCCGCCGCGCCCGCCGGTGACGGCGCCCGAGCGGCGCGCCGGCTTCCGCGGCGCAGGCGGCGCCGGCTCGGCGGACGGCACCGCGATGATGCCGTTCATCACGAAATCGGTCAGCTCCTGGACCAGCGTGAGCTGGGCCTTTCCGGTCGAGGCGCGGAACCAGACCGGCACGTAGGCCAGGATGCCGACCACCGACGACATGATCATGGCGACGTCCACGGGGCGGAACTCCCCGGACCGCACCCCGGCGGTCAGCAGCTGCTTGGTGAAGTGCTCGTACCGGCGGACGCGGCGCCGCAGGTCGGCCGCCTGCTCGGGCGGCAGGTGCTTCTCCACCCAGGGCAGTTCCTGGAAGAACACCACGACCTCGTCGTGCTTGCTGGACACGTGGTCGACCTGGAGGCGCACCAGCTCGCGGGTCCGCTCGGTGATCGTGCCCTCGGCCGGGACCAGGTCGAGGAAGTCGAGCGTCGCGTCGACCTGCTTGGACAGCAGCTCGTAGAGGATCGCGCTCTTGGCCGGGTAGTAGTGGTACAGCGTCCCCTTGTTGAGCCCGACCTCGTCGGCGATCAGGTCCATCGTGGCTGAGCCGTAGCCGTACTCGCGGAAGAGCCGCGCCGCGGTGGCGCACACTTCCGAACGGCGGGACGGTCGTGGCAAGGGAGTCCTCCTGGCGAGCCCCCGGCCGCTGCGCGCCGGGGCCTCTCGCTGACTGCTGGTGAAGCCGGCGGGAAGGGGCACCCTTGCCAACCGACTGGTCGATATCTTACACCGGCGGGGCATCGGCTCAGGCGGCTATGACGACGCTGCTCCACGGGTCGACGGCGGCCGACTGGCCCGGCCGCAGGACGAGCGTGGTGTCGACGAACTCCACGATCGCCGGACCGGTCACCCGGGCCCCCGGCCGCAGCAGCCCGCCGTCGTGGACGGGGGTCGGCCGCGGAGCGGCGCCGAGTTCGTACCAGACCACGTCGCGTCCGCCCGAGGGCTCGGCGTCGTAGGGCTCGCCCGCGCCCGCGGCCGCGAGCCGGTCCGCGCTCACCCGGGCGCGGGCGCTCACCCGGATCGCCGTGATCATGAATCCGGCCTGCGGGTACCCGCTGCCCTGCCCGTAGAGCAGTTCGTACTCGCGCTCGAACGCCGCGATGAGCCCGCGGACCTCCGCGTCGCCGTAGACGCCCGGCGGAGCGGGGATCCGCAGCTCGTTGACCTGCAACCGGTAGCGCATCTCCACGAAGCGCTCCAGCACGACGCCGGTGTCCGGCGGCGACTCCGGGAGCGCCGAGCGGACCTTGTCCTCCAGGTGCTTCCACGCCGTGTTGAGCGCCTCCGGGTCGAACGGCGACGGGGTCAGCAGCGGCATGTCCTGCACGATCATGGCGTCCGCGGACGCCACGCCGAAGGCGGACCAGCCCGCGGCCAGGTCGCCGAGCGGCATGACCACGGTCCTGATGCCGAGCTTGCGCGCCACCATCGGGCAGTGGACGGCCCCGGCGCCGCCGTAGGCGTACATGACGCAGGCGCGCGGGTCGTAGCCCTGGTGGATGCTGGACAGGCGGATGGCGTCCGCCATCTGGTCGTCGACGATGCGCGCCGCGGCGGCGGCCGTCTCGACCGCGGTGAAGCCGAGCGGCCGGCCGGCGCGTTCGAGCGCCTCCCGGGCCGCGCCCACGTCCAGGTCGAGCGCGCCCCCGAGGAAGAAGTCGGGGTTCAGGTAGCCGAGCAGCAGGTCGGCGTCGGTCACGGTCGCCTGGGTCCCGCCGCGCCCGTAGGCGGCCGGGCCGGGGACCGCGCCGGCGCTGCGCGGGCCGACGCGGAGGCTGCGCGTGTCCTGGTCGTAGGCGACGATGGACCCGCCGCCCGCGCCCACCGAGCGGACGTCGAGCGTCGGCACGAAGTACTCGTACTGCCCGTACCGGGTGGTGGACCTGGTCACCGGCTCGCCGCGCCGGATCACCCCGACGTCGAACGTCGTGCCGCCGACGTCGCCGGTCAGCACGTTGACGGCCGTCCCCGCGCCGGGCGCCACGGCGCGCGCGAGCCGGCCCGCGCCGATCAGCCCGGCGACGGGGCCCGATCCGATGGTCAGCAGCGGCATCCGGCGGGCGTGGGCGACGTCGATCAGGCCGCCGGTGCAGGTCATGACCGACAGCGCGCCCGCGAACCCCAGCGCGCGCAGCTCCTCCTCCAGGCGCGCGAGGTAGCCGCTGGTGACCGGGCCGATCATGGCGTTGATCAGCGTCGCGACCGTGCGCTGGTACTCCCCGACCCGGGCCACGACGTCCGACCCGACCGAGACGAAGGCCGCGGGCGCCTCCTCGGCGACGATCCGCGCGAGGGCCCGTTCGTGGACGTTGTTCGCCGTCGACCAGAGCAGGGAGACGGCGAACGCCTCCACTCCGTCGGCGGCCAGCCCGCGGACGGTCTCCCGCGCGCGGTCCTCGTCCAGCTCCACGACGACCTCGCCGTCGGAGGCGATCCGCTCGTCGATCTCGGCGACGAGCGACTTCGGGACGAGCGGCTCCGGCTTCATGTGCCCGGCGAGGTGCGCGATCTCGCGGGGGTCCGATCCGACGAGCCGGTGCCCGGCCTGCATGGTGTAGGTGGTGTCCCGGTGCCCGGCGGTGGTCAGCAGGGCGACCTTCGCGACCCGCTTCTCCACGAGCGCGTTCGTGCCGACGGTGCAGCCGTGCAGGATGTCCTGCGCTTGGGACAGCAGCTCCGCGCGGGTGACGCCGAGGCGCTCGGCGACCGCCTCGATCGAGGCGACGAAGCCGCGGTGGAAGTCCGGCGGGGTGGAGGCGACCTTGCCGATGGCGATGCCGCCGTCGCCGTCCACGGCCACGCAGTCGGTGAACGTGCCGCCGATGTCGATCCCGATCGTGTAAGTGCTCATTGACCGTGCCGTTCGTCGCAGGGGCGGAGGTGCTTCACAGGAACCGGATCTCCTCTAGGGCGGGCTCGGAGCGGCGGGCGACCTCGCAGGTCATGAGCGTCCGGCAGCCGGGGCAGCAGTAGCGGCGCAGCACCATGTCCTCGTCCAGGAAGTCGCGGGGGTCGCCGCCGCGCGGGATGATCTCGACGCTGGTCTCGCTGATGCACAGGCCGGCCTTGTAGTCGCCGCGGTAGCCGGCGAGGACGGTCTCGCAGCGGGAGCAGGCGAGGACCCGGCGCCCGCCGTCGTCCCTCGCGGTGACGTATTCGTGGACCTCGCGGGGCGGCTCGCCGGTCGCGGGGGCGGACGGCGGCTCGGGCCACGGGCCGAAGCGGTCGGCGGCGCGCGGCCAGGTCCGCCGCTCGGCCTCGATCTCCGCCCGCCGCGCGGCCGTGGCGGCCTCGTCGACGGTCCCGTCGTCGCGGACGGCGACGCCGTACACGTCCAGCGCCGCCGCCCGGGACACGTAGTCGCCGACGACGTCGCGGGCCACGAGGGCCGGTTCCCGCTCGACGGGGTCGCCGTATCCGCCGCCGCCGCACACCACCAGCATCAGGACGTCCCCCGAGGTCAGGGGCGTCCCGTTGGACTTGGCGCGCAGCCGCAGGTGCTCGGCGCGGGACAGTTCCGCGACGCCGCGCGGCATGCGGCCGTCCTGCCACCGGGCTGCGACGTCCGTGCCGGTGAACACCTGGTAGTGGGCGGTCGGCGAGGGGTAGCCGCCGAACAGGCCCATCCCCTGGTTGGTGGAGATGCCCTGGCCGCCCGCGTTGGTGATCGCCTCGATGCCGAGCGCGCGGTAGGGGGTGAACGCGACCTCCATGCCGGCTCCCCCGCGCCACCGGCCCGCGCCGCCGCTGTCGCGGGCCTCCTTCCGGTAGAGGATGAGCAGGGGGTAGAACTGCTCGGTCTCCTCCACGTTGGGCATCCTGATCAGGGGGTCGATCGACAGGCCCGCGGAGTCCACCCCGTCCGCGTGGGCGCGTGCGCCGCCGCCCGCGCCGGCGCCCTCCAGCATCGCGGTGCCGAAGTAGTTCCCGCGGTCGTCCATGCCGGCGAGGACGAGCAGCGGATGGTCCGGCCCGGAGACCACCAGGTCCTGCTTCACCTCGGGGTCGCACGCCATGATCCGGGCGAAGAGGTTCTGCAGGCGTTCGAAGGCGCTGATGATGTTGAGGACGCCGCCGCTGACCGCCGCCGGGTAGTCGCAGCAGGTCAGCGTGCCGGGCAGCGGCCGGAAGTCGATCTGCCGGTCGGCGCCGCCGATCGAGAAGGTGTGCTCGTGCAGCAGGGTCAGCCCGGAGACGCCGAGGACGATCCCCATGAAGTTCATGAACGTGAACCCGTTGGGGCCCTCGCTCTGCTCCTCGGTCCCCTCGTTGTCGACGATCAGCCGGGAGCCGCGCTTGGTGACGTTGAACTGCACCCGGTGCGTCGTCCGGTCGCCGGGCAGCTTCTCGTCGAAGTAGAGCACCTCGCTCAGCGTGCAGTCCGGGATGCGCTCCAGCTTGCGGGCGAACGCGGCCTGCGCGTTGTCCATGATCCGGCGCATGGCCGCCTTCACCGTCGCCGCGCCGAACTCCTCGCAGGTCTCCTTCAGCCGGCGGGCCGCGAACCGGCAGCCGGCGAGCTGCGCCCGCAGGTCCAGCGCGACCATGTCCGGCATCCGGGACTGCCGCCGGTACATCTGCTCCAGGTCGTCGCGGAGGACGCCGCGCTCGATGAGCTTGAACGGCCGGAAGACGATCGGGTCGCTGAAGATGTCCGGCGCGTTCTGCGGCCAGCCGCCCGGCACGATCCCGCCCAGGTCGTACTGCTGCGCCGCGTTGGACACCCACGCGAACAGCTCCCCGCCGACGAACACCGGGGCGGCGATGCACACGTCCATCTGGTGGGACGCGCCGATCCACGGATCGCTGGCCAGGAACACGTCGCCGTCGTGGATGCCGGGGGATCCGCTGAACTTCTCCATCAGGTAGCGGACGACGAGCGGCGAACCGGTGTTGAGGTACTGGATGAACGGCGCGCTCATCACGATCTCGCCGTCCTCGGTGAGGACCGACATGTTGAAGTCGAGGCCCTGGAACACCGGCGAGCCGGACATCCGCGTGAGGGTGTCGCCGTGCGCGAGGTTGATGCTCCAGAGCCGGTTGCGCAGCACCTCGAACGTCACCGGGTCCATGTCGTCGTCCACGTCCGCGGCGAACCTGAGCTCGGGCGACACGCGGGTCTTCCAGTCCGCCGCCGGCCGGTAGCTGTGGACCAGGCCGTCCCAGACGATGTCGTCGTAGGCTTCGTCGTTCGGGCTCCGCACTTCGAGGGCCATCGCGCTCACGCTCCCGCGAGATAGTTCGACCGGATAGTTGGTTGGTATCGGGTGCCGTCGCGGCCCGCCGCCGAGGGGCGTCGCACGGCCGCTACGGGGCGGGTTCGGCCAGGTCGGCGGTGAGGGCCGTCATGCGCGTCCCCGCGTCGTCCCGCTCAGCGTCTTGCGCGCGTGCTCCAGCCAGGTGGCGGCGGCGGTGACGAACTTGGAGGTGTCGTAGTCCTCGCCCATCGCGCCGGATTCGTACCGCGTCCAGCTGCGCAGCCCCGTCGCGGCCAGCCGCCAGCACGCGAACGCCCGGTAGAACGCGATGCCGTCCAGGTCGGTCCCGGACAGCCGCGTGTAGTGGTCGAGGGCCTCGTCGACGGTGATCGCGCCGCGGGCGGCCGTGGGCATCCGGATGCCGAGCATGGCGTCGGCGGGCGGATCCCAGAAGGCCGCCATCATGCCGACGTCGGCCAGCGGGTCGCCGAGGGCGACCAGCTCCCAGTCGAGGACGGCGCGGATCGTGCCGTCCTCGCCGGTGATCGCGTTGCCGAGCCGGTAGTCCCCGTGGACGACGCCGCCGGGGCGGTCCGGCGGCATCCGGCGCAGCAGCTCGTCGCGCGTCGCCTGGAACAGCTCGATGACGCCCGTGCCGTCGCGGAACGGCAGGTCGTCGAGCACGCCGCTCCAGCGGCGGAACTGCCGCCGCACGTAGCCGGTGCGCGGGCCCAGGTCGCCGAGGCCGACGGCGTCCGGGTCGACGGCGTGCAGGGCGGCGAGCGCGGCGACGACGTCCCGCGAGGCGGCCGCGAGCGCCTCCGGGGTCACGCGGGCGGCGGCCTCGTCCGCGTCCGCGAGGACGTGCCCGGGGACGAAGTCGGTGACGTGGCACGGCAGTCCGAGCGGGTCGCCGGCGGCGCCGACGGCCCGCAGCCGCGGCACGGGGACCGGGGTGTCCCAGAGGGCCGCCATCGCGCGGGCCTCGCGGGCCGTGTCGTGCGCTCTGCCCCGGTGGGTGCCGGGCGGGCCGTGGCGCAGCACCCAGCCGTGCCCGGCCTGGTCGTCGAACCGCCAGGTGAGCATGGAGAAGCCGCCGGCGATGCGGGTGAACGCGAACGGCGGAACCGCTTCGGGGAGCGCGTCCGCCAGCCAGCGGGCGAGCGCGGGCGGGACCTCGTCCGCGAGCGAGCGGACGCCGGCCGTCAAGAGGCGCCCCGTCCGGTCGCCCGGCGGGCGTCCGGAAGGTCCGGGGAGGCGTTCATCTCCTCCTTGACCTGGACGCGGCGGTACTTTCCCGCCGCGGTCATCGGCAGCTCGTCGACGAGGCGCCACACGCGGGGGATCTTGAAGTGGGAGATCCGCTCCGACAGGAAGGTCTCGAACTCCTTCGGGTCGACGGGGTCGCCCCGCAGGACGACGCTCGCGCCGACGAGTTCGCCCCAGTCCGGGTCGGCGACGCCCACCACCGCGCAGGCCGCCACCTCGGGGTGCTCGGACAGCGCGGCCTCCACCTCGGCCGGGTAGATGTTCTCCCCGCCGCGGATGATGACCTCCCGGCTCCGGCCGCGGATCACGACGTTGCCGCCCGCGTCCATGGAGCCGAGGTCGCCGGTGCGCAGGAACCCGTCGCCGGGCAGGACCTCAGCGGTGTGCTCCGGCCTGCGGAAATAGCCCTTCATCACCATCGGCGACCGCACCAGGATCTCGCCGGTCTCCCCCGGCGCGACCGCTTCGCCGGTGGCCTGGTCGACGATGCGGACCTCGGTCGCCTCGACGGGCCTGCCGGCGGTGGTGGCCAGCGTCTCGGGGTCGTCGGACGGGGTGCTGCACGTGATGATCGGGCACTCGGACTGGCCGTAGGTGGTCAGCACGGTGGCGCCGACCTCGTCCAGGATGCGGCGGACGAGCCGCGGGCTGATGTCGGCGCCGCCCAGCGCGACGGTCTCGACCGTCCGCGCGGCGGCGCGGAGGCCGGGGCGGTCCAGGACGCGCTCGATCATGATGGGCACTCCGCCGAGGTGGGTGACCCCGGCGAGGGCCACCAGGCGGACGGTCTGGTCCGGGTCGAACCGGTCGACGACGACGAAGGCGCCGCCGCTGGTGAGCGCGCCGAGGACGACGTAGAGCGACCCGCCGATGTGGTGGTAGGGCACGCTGTTGAGGCACACCCCGCCGGTGGCGAGGTCGCGCCGTTCACGCAGGTGGGCGCTGTTGAGGACGGCGCGGTGGCTGAGGAGGGCGCCCTTGGCCCTGCCGGTCGTGCCCGAGGTGAACTGCATGAGGAACGGCGCGTCGGACGGGACGGAGACCGCCGAGGGCGGCGCGTCCGCCCGGCCGGACAGCTCCGCCAGCGGGCGCACGCCCGCGCCGCCGGCCAGCAGCCCGGCACGCTCCTCCAGCGGGACGCCCCGGCCGTCCTCGCCGGTGAACACCACCGACGGCTCGGCGAGCTCGATCGCCGCGGCCGCCTCGCCGTTGGTCCACGCGGTGTTCAGGGGCGCCAGCACCAGGCCGCGGAGGGCGCAGGCGTACTCCAGCAGCACCCACTCGACGCTGTTGCGGCCCCAGACGGCGACCCGGTCGCCGGGCTCCAGATCGCGGAGCCCGTGCGCCACCGCGTTGGCGCGCGCCTCCAGCTGCCCGTAGGTCAGCTGGCGCAGCGCCCCGCCCGCCTCCCACAGCACGGCCCGGCGGTCGCCGTCGACCCGCGCCCGGCGTTTCAGGACGTCTCCGATCGACTCCTCCAGCAGTGCCTCGCCCTCGGCGCCGGACCTTTCCGCTGCGCTCATCCCGGTGTCCTCCCCCACGCTTTTATCAACCTCGTAGTTGGTTATTCTGCGCTGACCTCGGCTGCCGGTCAACGGTCCCGGACGGCCCGAGGCGCAGCAGGACGGCGCGGGCCAGCCCCGGGTCCGGTCCGATGACCGAGATCACCGGACGTGTGACGCCCGCGCCGACGTAGTCGGCGAGGCCCGCCCGGACCTGCGCCTCGTCTCCGGTCAGGAACAGCTCGTCGACCAGTGAGTCGGGCACGGCGGCGACGGCGCCCCGCCGGTCGCCGGCCCGCCAGGCCCGCGCCATGGGCTCCAGGACGTCCCCGCGGCCGAGCCACGCGTGGTAGGCCGCGTAGACGCCGGAGTTGAGATACCCGGCGATGTGCCTGCGGGCGTACTCGCGCGCGGACTGCCGGTCCGCGGCCGCGACGACGAACAGCCGGGCGACGATCTCCGCGTCCGGGTCGCCGTCCAGCACGAAGGGCGCCACCTTCCGGACGTCGTCCGGGCTGAGCCAGTTGAGGACGACGCCGTCGGCCTCCGTCCCGGCCAGCCGCAGCATCTTCTCCCGCAGCGCGGCGACCAGGACGCGGGGCCGGTGCGGCGGCGTCCGCGCCAGCCGGAAGCCGTCGATGTCGAAGCTGGCCGAACGGAAGGTGACGCGGCCGCCCTCGAACGCCTCGCGCAGGAACCGCACGGTGTCCGCGACCCGCGTGTACGGGCGGCGGAACGGGACGCCGTGCCATCCGGCGACGACGGCCTCGCTCGACGCGCCGACGCCGACGAAGACCGGCTCGGCGCTGGCCTCGGCCAGGCTGAGCGACTGCATCGCCAGCAGGCCCGGGGAGCGGGTGAAGACGGAGGCGACGGCGGTCCCGAGCCGCAGCCACGGCCTGCCCGCCGACGCCGCGAGCAGCGGCGCGAAGGCGTCCGAACCGGTCAGCTCGCTCGTCCACAGCTCCCGGTAGCCGGCCGCGGCGAACTCCTCGACCAGCCCGCCGACCTGGGAGAGCCGCTCGTCCGCCCCGGTCATGCCCACGGCGGGGCGCGCCGTCACGACGGCACCGCCCCCGGCGTGCGCGGCTCGCCGCCGCCCAGGTAGGCCGCCTGGACGGCCGGGTGCCGCTCGATCTCCTCGGGCGTCCCGACCGCCAGCGTCCGGCCCAGGTTCATCACCTGGACGCGGTCGCAGACCGTCAGCACCATCTCCATGTGGTGCTCGACGAGGACGATGGCCATGTTCCACTCGCGGGCGAGCCGCCGCAGCAGGACGATGAGCTCCTGGACCTCCGCCGGCCCGAGGCCCGCGGCCGGCTCGTCGAGGAGCAGGACCGAGGGGGCGCTGGACACGGCGCGGGCGATCCCGACGAGGCGGCGCAGGCCGAACGAGATCTCGCCCGGCATGTCGGCGGAGCACCGTTCGAGCCCGAACAGGCCCACCGCCGCGCGGCCGGTCGCCGACAGCTCGCTGCGGGCCGGCCGGACCAGGTCCATGAGCAGGCCGCCCAGCCGTCCGCCCTCGTGCCCGACCATGACGTTCTCGCCGACCGTCAGGTCGTCGAACAGCTCGATGCCCTGGAACGACCGGGCGAGGCCGCTTCCGGCGCGGCGGTGCGGCGGGCGTCCCGAGATGACCTCGTCGCCGAGGAGCACCCGGCCGCGCGCCGGGACCAGGCCGGTGATGGCGTCGATCGCCGTGGTCTTGCCCGCGCCGTTCGGGCCGATGAGCCCGAGGATCTCCCCGGGCCGCACGGTCAGCGACAGGTCCTCGACGGCCCGGACCTCGCCGAACCGGACGCCGAGATCCTCGACCCGCAGTTCGAGCGGCCGTACGCGGGTGACCACCGGATCCGCGTCCCCGGCTCCGTCCCCGGCGGAGGCCGCGCGCCGCCGGAGCGGCCGCACCGCCGCCGGGAAGCGTCCGGCGAGCAGGGCGCCGATCCGCCGCCAGGCGGTGAACGTCTCCGGGACGATCCCGCTCGGCTGCAGGACGAGGGTCAGCATGAGGGCCAGCCCGCTGATCAGGGGCAGGTAGTCGGTGATGCCGCTGAAGCCGAGCCAGGTGGACACGATGCCGCCGGTGGCCATGACGCCGCCGACGACGGCGCCGCCGACGTAGCCGACACCGCCCAGCACGACGGTGCCGACCAGCAGGATGGAGGTGAACGCGCCGAAGCCGGAGAAGGTCGCGACTCCGGTCTGGAACGAGGCCAGGACGCCGTAGAGCCCGGCCATGGCCGCGGCGAGCGAGAAGGCGACCAGCTTGGCCGACCGGACGCTGATGCCGATGGAGGCGGCGGCGCGCTCGTTGCCCCGGACGGCCAGGAGCTGGCGGCCGAAGGCCCCCTTGCGGATGTGGACCATGAGCAGCCCGGCGAGCAGGAGGAGCACCAGGACCAGGTCGGTGTACCGGACGGGGTGCAGCGCCGTGTCGACCGACCAGCCGAAGACCGTCAGCGGCCCGGTCGTCAGGCCGGTGAAGCCGCCCGTCCACTCCACGTTGTTGAACGCGACGTCGTTGACGACGACACCGAGGGCCAGGGTGATGGCGGCCAGGCTCGCGCCGCGCGTGCGCAGGGCGGGGACGGCGACCAGGAGCCCGGCAGGGACGGCCGTGACCGCCCCGACGAGCAGGCACGGGACGAGCGACCAGCCCCAGGACTGCGCGGCGTTCGCCGCCAGCAGCGCGCCGATGCCGCTCAGCGCGTACGGCGCCAGGGTCAGCTGCCCCGCGTACCCGGTGACCAGGACGATCGACAGCGCGACGATGGCGACCATGCCCGTCGTGGTGATGGGGCCGACCCAGGAGGCCGGTCCCAGGTGGGCGGCCAGGAACAGCGCCGCCACCGCCGCGAGGACGCCGGTACGCCCGAAGGCGGCCCGGCCGACCTTCGGCAGGGCCTCCTGGATCTCGGCGCGCACCGGCAGGCTCCGGCCGCGCGCCACGAACAGGACGGCGATGCCGAGGAACGGAACGGCCTGCGCCCAGCCGGGGGTGGAGATGTAGTTGCTGACGACGGACTCGGCGGCCCCGATCACCAGTCCGGCGGCCAGGGCGCGGGGGAAGGAGGAGAACCCGCCGGCGATGGCCGCGGCGACGGCCGGCACCACCAGCATGGGCAGCGTCTCGGTCTGCAGGCCGGTCAGCGGGACGATGAGGCAGCCGCACAGCCCGGCCAGCCCGGCGCCGACCCCCCAGTTCGCGGCGGCGACGAGGCGGGGCGAACCGCCGAGCGCCCCGACCGCGTCGGGGTCGTGCCACACGCCCGCGGTCAGCCGTCCGAACTGGGTGAACCGGTAGGCGTACCAGGCGATGGCCGTCACCGCGACGGCGATGGCCAGGAGGATGAGGCGGTCCGCGCCGACCGCCGCACCGCTCCACAGGTGGACGGCGAAGCTCGGCAGGTAGCTGTCCACGAGCCGGCTCTCCGTGCCGTAGTGCAGCGCGACCGCCGACTGGAGGGTGATGAACAGGCCGAGGGTGGCCGCCACGCGCGCCAGGGCCGAGGCCCGGCGCATCGGCGTCATCACGAGGAAGTGGAAGAGCACGCCGAAGAGCGCGGCGAGGACCGTGACCATGGCGACGGACGCCGCCGCCGGGATGCCGAGCCCGGTGCGCAGGTCGACGAACAGGTACGCGGCGGCCATCGCGATGGCGCCCTGCGCGAAGTTCAGCACGCCGGAGCTGCGGTAGACGGCGACGATCCCCTGGGCGAGCAGCCCGTAGACGGCTCCGCCGCCCAGGCCGATGATCGCGTAGAGCAGGACGTTCATCGCGGCCTCGCCTCGCCTGCGGCGGCGACCGTCAGCCGCTCGATCTCCTCGGTCCGGTTCCGGTGGTCGGCCGACCGGCCGGCCAGGGCGACGGCGCCCTGGCGCAGGACCAGGAACCGGTCGGACAGGGCCAGCGCCCGCCGCAGCACCTGCTCGACGAGCAGGACGGCCGTCCCGTCGTCCGCGGCCTTGCGCAGCAGCGCCGAGACCGCCTCCGCCGCCAGCGGCGCCAGCCCCTGGCAGAACTCGTCGACGACCAGGACGCGCGGGCGGCGGGCGAGCGCCCGGCCGACGCTCAGGAGTTGCTGCTCACCGCCGGACAGCAGCCCCGCCCGGCGGCTCAGCAGGGGCTCCAGCTGCGGGGCGAGGGCCACGACGGCGGCGGCGTCCACCTTGGCCAGCCGGAGGTTGTCCCGGACGCTGAGCGCCGGGATCAGCGACCGGTTCTCGGCGATGTAGCCCAGTCCCGCGCGGGCGCGGGCGTGCAGCGCCGCCCGCGTCACCTCGCCGAACAGCCGCACCTCGCCGGCCAGGGGCCGCTGCAGGCCGACGACCGTGCGCAGCACCGTCGTCTTGCCCGAGCCGTTGGACCCGAGCAGGGCCGTGATCTCCCCTTCGCGGACGGCGAGGTCGACGCCCTCGACGACTCGGAGGTCCCCGTAGCCGACCGCCAGCGCCGTCGTCTGGAGGACGGCCCCGGCGGGCGGCGGGACGCCGTCGCCGGGGGGCGCGTGCCGCAGAGTCGCCACCGTCTCCCTACTCCCCGCCGTAGACACTGACGAAGGACGTGCTCACGGGGGTGCGCTTGCCGTCCGCGGCCACGTAGTCGATCACGTACGGGTCGGTGATCCGCGGGTACTGGGGCAGCGGGCCCGGCTTGGCGAAGCTGATCGATCCGCCGGTGAGGCCGTGGGTGGCGATGGCCGGCACCGTGTTGAGCCGGCGGATCAGCGTGGCGCTGGTGAGCGGCGTCTGGCCCTTGAGCACCTGGGCGATCGCGTAGGTGCCGAGCCAGGCGCCGGCCGAGATGCCGTCCCGCCTGGCCTTCGGGTCGTAGTCGCGCATCTGCGTGAAGAACATCGCCGCCTTGGGGTCGCCGGGGTCGGCGATGTCGCTCGGCGTGTAGGTGTTGTCCGCCAGCCGGCCGAGGTTCTGGATGTCGGTCTCGAGCAGCGTCGGGTATCCGGCGGTGAACACCTTGGAGAACCCGGCCTGCCGGACGGCCTTCAGGATGCGCGCGCCGTCGCCGGCGTTGCAGGCGCAGGCGATCGCGTCGGGCCGCTTGCCGATGGCCTGGGCGGCGGCGGGCGCGGGGTCCGAGTTGCCGATCTTGGAGACGATCTGGCCCGCGACCGTGCCCCCGGCGGACGTCACGCCCGCGGCGATGAGGCCGGCCACGAAGGTGGCCTGCGGGTTCTCGTGCTTGACGATGGCGACCTGCTTGCCGCCCTTCTGCACGGCGAGCCGTCCGGCCTGGTAGAAGCCGGTCACGGTCCCGCCGGTCATCGGGTACGACATGGGGTTGGTGGCCTGGTCGGCCGAGATGACGTCGATGCCGACCCAGGGGATGCCCGCGGTCTTGAGGGTGGGCCAGAGCTGGGCGGTGAACAGGTCGATGCCGCCCACCATGGCGACCACCTTCTCCCGCGCCGCCTTCCGCACGCAGGCGAGCGCGGTGGACGGGTTGAGCTGGTCGTTGCACTGGACGACCTTGATGGGGTGGCCGTCGATGCCGCCCGCCTTGTTGATCGCCTGGGCCGCCGCCAGCGCGCCGGTCGCGGTCTGCGGGTACGAGAGGTTCGGGCTCGACAGGGTGCCCGACACCATGATCGTCACCGGCGAGTCCGCCGCCGACGCGGCGCCGGATTCGGAGTCTCCGCAGGCCGTCGCGAGGCCCGCGATCAGCACGCAGGCCAGGATTGGGGTGGTCGTTCGTATCACGGGCATTCGTCTCACGGGCGTTCCTCTCGCCGTCGGGACATGACCCAACTGACCGGTCGGACAAGATCTCGATGGCGGGACGGCCGCACAATCCCCGTCCCGCCCCGAGTGGCGATCGATCCCGCATCACCAACTAACCGGTTGGCTGGGGAAGCTAGCAACACCGCAGGCAGGCGTCAATGCCCAGCTCAAGAGAACCTGGCCGAACTGGCCCCGGCGGCGACAGGGCCAGCCTCGAAGGCGCCGCCGACTTCTTGCTTTAATCGACCAAGCAGTTGAGAATAGGCAACCCGGATCGACTGACTCCGACACGGCGGTGAGGGCGATGGACGACAGGGGCGCCGGGGTGGCGGCGGACCGCCCGGCCGCCGGCGTGGTCGTGCTGACGCTCGACCGGCCGGCCAAGAACAACGCGCTGTCGGCCGCCCTGCTGACCGAGCTGGCCGCGCTGCTGCGCGCCGCGTTCGACGATCCCGCGACCCGTGCCGTCGTGCTCACCGGAACCGATCCGGCCTTCTGCTCCGGCGTCGACCTCGACGCCATCGCGGAGGGGGCCGACTTCCCGCTGGACGCGATCCGGTATCTGCGGGCGGCGCCCGTCCCGGTCATCGCGGCGGTGAACGGCGCGGCGGTCACCGGCGGCCTCGAACTCGCGCTGGCCTGCGACTTCCGGATCGGCAGCGAGCGGGCGCGCTTCGCCGACACCCACGCCCGGCTGGGCTTCGCGCCCGCCTGGGGGATGACGGCGCGGCTGCCGCAGGCCGTGGGCCAGGCATGGGCGCGCCAGATCTCCCTCACCGGGTCGTTCGTCGACGCCGCCACGGCGCTGCGCATCGGGCTGCTCAACGAGCTGGTCGCCCATGATCGGCTCGTCGGCCGCGCCGTCGAGCTGGCCGTCATGATCGCGCGGACGGATCCGGACGCGGCGCGCCGCGTCCGCGACCTGTACGGAGTCGCGCGGGACGCGTCCGGGCGCGAGGCGCTCGAAGCCGAGGCCCAGGCGCCGCACGTCACCCCGGCCGATCTCCGGGCGTGACGCGAGAGCACCGAAAGGGGACGCCATGTCCATGTTCGCCGAGTCCATCGGCCCCGTCCACGAGTACCGGCACGCGCCGGACGAGACACCCGCTTACAACGAGTCCACCTACTACAACTTCGCCTCGCCGGACTCCGGGGTCGTCGGCTGGCTGCGCATCGCCGTCCAGCCGAACCGGCCGGCCGGGCAGGCGACGGCGCTGATCTTCCTGCCCCACGGCGAGACCTTGGCGGCGTTCAGGCGGGTGGGCGCGACCGGGGCGGACGCGCTCGCCGTGGGCCCGATCGAGATCGAGATCCAGGAGCCGCACCGCAGGCAGCGGCTGACCTTCGCGGACTCCGTCTCGGTCTTCTCCGACCCGCGGGCGCTCACGGACCCGGGCCCCGCCCTGCGCCGCGCGCCGGTCGCGGACGTCCGCGTCGACCTGACCGTCACCGGCAACGGCGACTCCTTCGGGACGGACGGGGACGATCCGGCCAACGTGCTGGAGGAGAGCATGGCCCTGGGCCACTACGAGCAGTTCGTCCACGTGGACGGCAGCCTCCGTGTAGGCGACCGGGAGTACCGGATCAAGGGCGGCGGGTTGCGCGACCACTCGTGGGGGCCGCGCGATTGGGCCGGGCCGCTGTACTACCGGTGGATCTCCGCCTCCTTCGACGACGGGCTCGCCGTCATGGGGCTCCAGGTCGCCCAGCGGGACGGGGGCATGACCCTGCGCGCGGCGATCGCCTCGGACGGGTCGGCGTACGAGGCGGAGCTCGGCGAGGTGACGATGGAGTGGACCGACGACGGCTTCTGCCGCCGCCTGTCCTGCCCGGTCAGGAGTCCGCTGGGGGACCTGGTGCTCACCGCCACCGCCCGCGCGCCCGAGCAGTTCGTGCCGCTGCGGCACCACCGGCCGGAGGACGGAACGTCGGAGGGGGTGACCCGGATCGGCTACTCCCCGTACGACTTCGAACTCGGCGACGGGCGCCGCGGCCTGGGCATCATCGAGGTCCTCGACCGCCTGGTCGACGGCCGGCCGGTCTCGATGACCGGGTAGCCGGGCGGCGCGGGGCCGCCCCGGGCTTTGTAGTCAACCAATCGGATGGTTATACTGACCGGGTGAGCGATTCGAGCATGGTTGGCCGCGACCTCGTCTTCCTGTGCGCGGACACCGGCGCCGTCGTCGCCGTGACCTGGACAGGCGACGAGCGGCCCGCGCTGGAACGGGCCGTCGTCTTCCTGGCGTCCGGCCAGACGTACTGGGTAGATCCCGCGTCCGGCGGCCTTCGGGCCGCGCTCGCCGTGCTGGACCGCCGCGCCGGCGGCCGGTACGACCTGCGGTTGTCCGCGCAGGCGCGGCCGATCGCCGCACCCGGCCGCCCGATCGACCGCGAGACCACCGCGGGACCGTACGTGCCGGTTGGCATCGACATCGCCTTCGAGCCGGCCTCCCAGCCCCTGGTGCTGGCTCCGGGAGCGCCGTCGGCGGAACGCGTGGCCCTGGCCCGGGGCACCGGCTCGGTGGCCGTGGGCAGCGTGATCCACCGCGTCGAAGGGTCCGCCTGGTCGGCCGCCGGGTCGGGCGGGCCCGCGGACTGCCGGGCGCGCGCGGTCTTCCAGGACGGGTCGGCGCTCTTCGTGTCCGCGGCCCCCTCCGGGCCGGTCGCCGCGCTCGTCCGCAACACCCGCATCCGCGCGGTGGCGCTGCAAGGCTTCGCGGTGCGCGGCGCGGAGTCCGGGCGGCTCGGCCGGACGGTCTCCTGGACGGGCGACGGCCGGTCCCCCGCCGGCGCCACCGCCGAGATCCGGGACCCCGATCAGCGGCTGACCGTCACGAGCGCGGATCCGGCGGGCCCGGACCGGCTGTCATGGAGCTGCGCACCCTTCGTCTTCGTCCGGTCGGGCATCACCGGCCTCGGCCTCGTCGAACGTCGGACGCGCGTCGCGCCGCCGGACTCGGCCACCGCCGCGACAGCGGCCGAGCCCGCCGACGAACTGCCCGACCCGTTCTGACCGTCCCCCTCGCGCATCGCCCTCAACAACGATCCACGAGGGAACCACCCCCGCCCAGCGCGGGCCCGGCATGGCGCGGGCTCAAGCAAGGCGCGGGGCCCGGCGTGGCGGGACGGTCAGAGGCGCTCGATGAGCGTGGCCGTGGCCATGCCGCCGCCGGTGCACATCGTGACGACGCCGGTCGACAGGTCGCGGCGCTCCAGTTCGTCCAGCAGGGTGGCGAGCAGGATCGGGCCGCTCGCGCCGATCGGATGGCCCAGGGCGATGGCGCCGCCGTTGACGTTCACCTTCGCCGCGTCCACGCCGGTCTCGCGCAGGAACCGCAGGACGACGGACGCGAACGCCTCGTTGACCTCGAAGAGGTCGATGTCCGCCGTCGTCATCCCGGCGCGGCCGAGGCACCTCAGCGTGGCGGGGCCGGGAGCGGTCAGCATGACCACCGGTTCCGCGCCCATGCTCGCCGTGGACAGCACGCGGGCGCGCGGGCGCCAGCCGCGCTCGCGCGCGGTCTCCGCGCTGGCGAGCAGGACCGCGGCGGCGCCATCGGCGAGGCCGGACGAGTTCCCCGCGTGATGGACGTGGTCGACCTCCGTCACCTGGGGGTAGACCTCCCGGCACATCTCGTCGAAGGGGCGGTCGTAGCCGTCCAGGACCGCGCCGCCCATCCGCGCGAAGGCCGGCCGGAGCCCGGCCAGGCTCTCCGCGCTGGTCTCGCGCGGCAGTTCCTCGTGGCCGAGGACGACGGAGCCGTCCTCGGCCAGCACCGGGACCATCGATCCGGCGAACCGGCCGTCCGCGATCGCCGCGGCGGCCCGGCGCTGCGACTCCAGCGCGTACGCGTCGACGTCGGACCGGCCGACCCCGTCGAGCGTCGCGATCAGGTCGGCGGAGACGCCCTGCGGAACCAGCGGGTGGCGGGAGCGGAGCTTCTCGTTGCCGCCGTCCAGGGTGAGGGCGCCGCCGGCCGGATAGCGCGACATCATCTCGACGCCGGAGGCCACCACGGTCTCCGCCTGCCCGGCGGCGATCATCATCGCGGCGGTGTTGACCGCCTGCTGGCCGGAGCCGCAGAACCGGTTCAGCGTCAGGCCGGGCACGTGCTGCGGCCAGCCCGCGGCCAGCACCGACAGCCGGGCGACGCAGTCGCCGTGGTCGCCGACGGCGTTGGCGCACCCGGTCAGCACGTCCTCGACATCGGCCGGGTCCAGCCCGGTGCGCCTCTCCAGCTCGCGGAGCGTCCCGGCGAGCAGTTCCTGCGGATGGATCCCGGACAGCGCGCCACCGGGCCTGCCCTTGCCCCGCGGCGTGCGGACGACATCGACGATCACGGCGTTCTGCATGGCGCCGACCCTACCAAACCGACCAGTTGGTTGGCTATGATGTGCCCACCACATCTGGAGGAGGTTCGGTGAGCGAGGAACTGCGTTACGACGACCGGGTGGCGATCGTGACCGGCGCCGGGAGCGGGCTGGGCCGCGCCCACGCGCGGCTGCTCGCGGCCCGCGGCGCCGCGGTCGTCGTCAACGACGTCGACCGGCCGGGCGAGGACGGGCGCACGCCCGCCGCGGCCGCGTGCGAGCAGATCACCGCGGAAGGGGGCGCGGCGATCCCCTTCGACGCCTCCATCGCCGAGCCGGGCGCCGGCGCGGAGGCGGTGGAGACCGCCCTCAAGGCGTTCGGACGGGTCGACATGGTCGTCAACAACGCCGGGATCGTCCGGGACCGGTCGTTCGCCAAGATGTCGGAGGAGGAGCTGCGGGCCGTCCTCGACGTGCACCTCCTCGGGTCCTACCGGCTCACCCAGGCGGCTTGGCCCCACCTGGTGGAGCGGCAGTACGGCCGCGTGGTCATGACGACGTCCGTCGCCGGCCTGTTCGGCAACTTCGGCCAGGCGAACTACTCCGCCGCCAAGGCCGGCCTCGTCGGCCTCGGCCGGACGCTCGCCATCGAGGGCGCGCGGAAGAACATCAAGGTCAACATCGTCTCGCCGGGCGCCGCGACCGACATGACGTCCGCGGCGCTGCCGGCGGAGTTGCACGCGGCGATGTCCCCCGACCGTGTGGCGCAGCTGGTCGGCTACCTGTGCCACGAGTCCTGCGCGACCACGGGCGAGATCTTCTTCGCCGCCGCAGGGAACTACGCGCGCAACCTGATCATCCAGACGGCGGGGTACCGGAACCCGGACGCGACCGTCGAGGACATCGCCGCGAACCTGGGCCGGATCATGGACACCGCCGAGTGGACCGTCCCCACCGACGCCTTGGCCGCGCCCGAGGTCTGATCCCGGCCGACCCCGCGGCCCGGGAACAGGCCGGGAAGGCGGCCTGCCTCCTCCCCTGCCTGTTCTCGGTCCGCCGTCGCGTCCCACAGCCTCCGGTCAGCACGGGTGTTCTGGTCAGCGGGGCATGCCCAGGCCCTGGGTGGCGATGATGTCGAGCTGGATCTCGTTGGCGCCGCCGCCGAACCGCCACACCGGCGACGATTGCAGCCCGTGCTCCAGGTGGCCGTGCGCGGGGGCGTACTCCGAGCCCGTCGCGATCGCGCCCTCCTCGCCGATCAGGTCCAGACCGGTGTCGCAGATCCGCTGGCGCAGCTCCCCCCACCAGATCTTGTTCATCGACGCCTCGGCGTAGGGGACCTTCCCCGCGGCGAGCATGCGCGCCCCGCGCAGCGCGAACAGGCGGCAGATCTCGACATCGACGGCGTGCTCCCCCATCACGACCTGGAGCGCGTGCGCCTCGGCGTCGTCGCCGTCCAGGAGCCCGTTGGCGGAGGCCCACTCTTCGAGCTGGCGCAGCTCCCACCTGGGCTCGTTGTGGTAGAACATCCGCTCGAAGTTCAGCGCGGCCGTGACGGCCTTCCAGCCGCCGTCCTCCTCACCGATCATGGCCGACGCCGGGACGCGGACGTCGTCGAGAAAGACCGTGTTGGTGCGCTCGCCCCCCTGCGTGATGATCGGCGTGATGCTGATCCCCGGGGTGTCCATCGGGACGACGAACAGGCTGACCCCCCGGTGCCTGGCCTCCTGCGCGCCGGTCCGCACCGCCAGCCAGAGGTGGGTCGCGACGGACGCGCCCGTGGTCCAGGTCTTCTGCCCGTTGACGACGTAGTGGTCCCCGTCGCGCACCGCCCGCGTGCGCAGCGCCGCCAGATCGCTGCCCGCGTCGGGCTCGCTGTAGCCGATGGCGAACTCGAGTTCGCCGCCCCGGATCCGCGGCAGCAGCTCCGCCTTCTGCCGGTCCGTGCCCATCAGCATCAGCGTCGGGCCGATCGAGTTGAGCGTCAGCAGCCCGTTCGGGAGGCGGCGGTCGTAGAGCTCCTCCGCGAAGAGCCACTGCTCGATCGGCGTCCGGCCCTGGCCGCCGTACTCGCGCGGCCAGGAGATCCCCAGCCAGCCGTCCGCGCCCAGCCGCTTGAGGAAGCGCCGTCCGTGCTCGCGCGGCTGCATGGGGTCCTCGGTGTTCTCCGCGCGGGTCGCCTCGATCAGCTCGGGGTCGAGACCGTCGAGATAGGCGCGCAGCTCCGCGAGGAACTCGAGCTGCCGCGTCCCGATCGCCGTCTCCATCGATCGTCCTCCCCACTTTAACCAACCAAACGTATGGTTGATTTACGACGTGTTCGGATCCTACGATGCCCGCATGAGCATCGAGTTCGAGAGCGCGGACGGGATCGCCCGCGTCACCCTGGCGGCGCACGAGCGGCGCAACGCCCTCACACCGGACGAGTTCGGCGAGCTGCGCGACATCCTCGTCTCCATCGCGTCGGACCCGGCCGAGCGGGTGGTGGTGCTCACCGGCGAGGGCACGGCCTTCTGCGCCGGCGCCTTCCTGCCGCCCGACGGCCCGCGGACCCCGCCGATCGTCCTGATGCGCCGGATCAACGAGACCGCTCGCGCGCTCCACCGCATGCCGCAGCCGTGCATCGCCGCCGTCAACGGCCACGCGGTCGGCGCCGGCATGAGCCTGGCCCTCGGCTGCGACCTCGTCGTCGCCTCGACCGCCGCCACGTTCGGGCAGGTGTTCGTCAAGCGCGGCCTGTCCCCAGACTTCGGCAGTTCCTGGCTGCTGCCGCGGATCGTGGGCCTGCACACGGCCAAGCGGCTGGCGCTGCTCGGCGACAGCATCGACGCGGACGAGGCCGCCCGCCTCGGGATCGTCACCGAGGTCGTGCCGCCCGGGGAGCTCGCCGCGGCCGCCACGCGCCTGGCGCGGCGGCTCGCGGACGGCCCGCCCATCGCGATGTCCCTGACGAAGGACCTGCTCAACCAGTCCTTCACGACCGGCTTCGACGACGCCCTGGACCGCGAGGCGACCGCGGCGGCGACCAACATGGCCGCCGGGGACGCCGCCGAGGCGTTCGCGGCCGCGCGGGAGAAGCGCGCGCCGGTCTTCAAGGGCCGCTGACGGCGGCCCGCCGGGCCGCGGCGGCGCGCCGGCGGGCCGCCGCCCGCCGCGCCCGCACCCGTGCCGGACGGTGCTCTCAAGCCGACTCGGGCTCGCGCACCGCTTCCGGCGCGTTCTCGTAGAACTGCCGCGACCAGCGGCGGAACCGCGCGTAGTGCTCCTCTTCGCCGCCGGCGAAGGGCGGGTGCTCGACGTACCGCTGGTTCTCCCAGATCGCGAAGTCCCTGCGGATCTGGCCCTTCTGGAACTCGATCATCCGGGCGGCCGTGCCGGTCGGCTCGGCGTCCTCGCTGCCCGGCTCCCGGGAGCAGGTGATCGTGTCGAAGAGCTGCGAGTGCTCGCGGTCGACGGGGGTCGTGGCGGTGAGCTGGGAGGTGATGAAGCCGTTGAGGACGAACCGGGCGTTCGACAGGCCGAGGCCCCACGCCTCGGTCTCGATCTCGCCGGTGAGCGGGCCGTCGGGGGTCAGCCAGGTCGACTCCTTGCCGTGCCCGAACACGAACCCGGTGCGGGTGTGCAGGAAGTGCCCGTCCTCCTCCCACAGCAGCGGCTTGCCGGGCTGGCCGGCGCCGTGGACCCACATGAAGTGGTAGTAGTCCGGGGTGTTCTCGACCGGGGACTGCGGGATGATCTTCCGGATGCCGATGTGGTCGGCGCCCTGCGGGTAGATCGGGTAGCAGCCCGCGGTGTCCTTGAACTCCCGGATCCCGGGCCACTCCCACCAGGGGGCCCGGCCGAACGAGTCGTACCAGACGAGGATGAGGCCGTCGATCTCCCGGGTCCGCCACGCGTCGAGGCTGACGCGGCGCGTCTCCTCCGGCGCGTAGGGGATCTGCTCCAGGGCGCCCTCCGGCGTCCACAGCCAGCCGTGGAACGGGCACTCGATGCACTCGCCCTTCACCGTGCCGCCGTACCCCAGGTGGGCCCCGAGGTGGCCGCAGTAGGCGTCCAGCAGGGCCACCTCGCCCTCCTCCGTACGGAACAGGACGAGGTCCCGGTCGAAGTACTTCACCGGGCGCACGTCTCCGGCGGCGAGCTCGGCCGTGTACCCGATCTGGTACCAGCCGGTCGGGAAAACGTCGTACGGCCAGTCCTTCATGCGCACTCTCCGATCGTCTGTAATCAACCGTCTGGTTGGTAATGTAGGCAAGCCGCAGGTCCGCGTCAACCTTTGCGACGGATGGCTGTAAAACTGACCATTGAGGGCGTGGGAACCCAGGTCACGGCACCATGGCACCGTTTGCGTTATTCAACCGCCTGGATGGTTATCCGGTCGGTGGAGAAGATCGCGGCGGCCGTGCGGTCAGAGCGTCTCGCCGCCGTCGATGCCGACGGTCTCGCCGGTGATGAAGCCGCAGGCGTCGCCCGCGAGGAACGCCACGAGCGCGGCGAGCTCCTCCAGTTCGCCGGCACGGCCGGCGGGCACCCGGCGGAGCATCGCCTTCAGCGTCCCCTCGTCCTCGAACTGGGGCCTGCTCATCGCCGTCTCGAAGTGACCGGCGGCCACCGCGTTCACCGTGACCCCGTAGCGGCCCCACTCGCGCGCCAGCGAGCGGGTCAGCTGCACGAGGCCGCCTTTCGCCGTGTCGTAGCCGACGGTGTACGGCACGGTGCGGCGGACGACGTTGGAGGCGATGTTCACGACGCGCCCGTAGCGGCGCTCGATCATCCCGGGCCCGAAGACGCGCAGCAGCCGGATGGCGCCTCCGAGATGGACCGCGAGGATGTCGTCCCACTCCTGGTCGGTGATCGCCTGCTCCCATCCGGGCAGCGCGGCCTCCTTGCCGGGCAGCGGCACGAACGGCTTGTACAGCACCGTCCCGGCGTTGTTCACGACGACGCTGACCGCTCCGAGCCGACCCTCGATCTCCTCGCGGGCGTCTTGGACGGCCTGCGTCGAGGTGACGTCGGTCCGGAGGGCGAGCGCCCGCACACCGCAGGAGCGGGCCTCCTCCGCGACGGCCTCCACTTCGGCGAGCGAGCGGGCGAGGACGGCCACGTCGGCGCCGTCGGCGGCCAACCGGAGCGCGACCGCGCGGCCGAGCCCGCGCCCGCCGCCGGTGACCACGGCGACCCTGCTGCGCTCAAGCCCCATCGTTCCTCCTCGTGCGCGGTCCGGCCGGCGGGCCCGGCGCGGCTACCACAGGCTGCTCTCGTGGCGCACCACGAGCGCCCGGTGGATCTCCCTGAGCCGGGCGGCCGGCTTCCCGGAGCGCAACTGCATGGCCTTCGCGCGCCGGAAGTGGTGGTGGAGCACATGCTCGGTCGTGGTGCCGACGCCGCCGTGGACCTGCGCGGCGGTGAGCACGGCGGACGTGTACGAGCGGCCGGCGGCGAACAGCGCCACGGCCCCGATCGCCGTCGCGTCCTCTCCCGCGTCCGCGCGGGCCAGCGCGTCGTTGCAGGCGAGCCGCGCCGCGTCGGCCGCGATCGCGATGCGCGCCGCGTGGTGGCGCACCGCCTGGAACGCGCCGATCACCTGGCCGAACTGGGTGCGTTCGAGGGCGTAGGACACCGTGCGCTCCAGTACCGCTTCGCAGCCGCCCACCATCGAACTCGCCCGCAGGAGGCCGGCGCGGGCGAGGGCGTTCTCGGCGGTCGCCGGAGTGATCTCGACGAACCGGGCGGAGCCCGGCGCCGGCGCGAAGCCGTCCAGGTCGAGGCGGGCCATGCGCTCGTTGTCGATGCTCGGCACGGCGGTGCTCCGGCCGTCGAGCCCGCCGCGGCCCATGACGGCGCACAGCCACGTGCCCGCGTCCGGGACGGGCGCCAGGAGGACGACGTCCTCGCTCTGGCCGAGCCATTCCACGATGGCCGGCCCGCCGGAGAACCGGTAGCCGCCGTCCGCCGCCGCCGCGCTCAGCGTGCGGTCCGGCGGCGCGATCAGCGCGGCGGGCGTGCCCTGCGCGATGCGGGCGAGCACGTCGTCGAAGCGGTCGCCCTGGTCGAGGCCGAGCAGGGCGACCGCGGCGCGGGCGGACTGCAGGAGCGGCGAGGCGAAGGCGGCGCGGCCGCACTCGCGGGCGACGACGGCCGCGTCGGCGAGCGTCCCGCCGCCGCCGCCGACGCGCTCCGGGAGGTTGACGCCCGCCCAGCCGAGGTCGCGCAGCTGCTTCCAGCGCTCTCGGTCGTAGCCGTCGTCGGACTCCTCCTGGAGGTTCAGGTAGGCGTTGTCCACGAAGTCGTCGAAGTAGGCGCGCACCGACTCGGCCAGCAGCGCCTCGTCCTCGGTCAGGTCGGTGTCGGTCAGGGCCGTTCTCACTCGGTCTCCTCTCGCCGGGCACCGGGATGCCCGTGTTCCGCTCCGGACGGGCGACGGCCCGCACCGCCGCTCTCCTCGCGCGGAGCGGACGCAGTGGAGCACCGCGAGTATAGCCAACCAACCGGTCGATTTGGTACCTCGGTGGAGCCGACCGCGGCGCACACCCTCGGACGGGCCGGACCTCGAAGGCGTGCGCCGGGCGGACGAGTGTTACTCAGAGATCCGGTCGGGTAAGAGGCGTCGCCGGGCCGCGCTCCTTCCCGGGTCGGGCATCGGCCGCGGGCCGGTCAGCGGTTGAGGGCGCCCAGGTCGACGGGCAACTGCGCGCCGGTGATGTACCGGCCCTCGTCGGACGCCAGGAACGCGACCATGTTCGCGATGTCCTCCGGCTCGACCATCGAGTAGGGCAGGGCCGGCATGTAGAGGGGGCCCAGCAGCGGGGCCCCTTCCAGCAGCTCGTTCAGCGCGCCGCCGGTCATTCCCGTCCGGACGCCGTGCGGGTGGATCGTGTTGACGCGGATGTCGTGCTCTCCCAGCTCATTGGCCAGGACCTTCGCCAGCCCGACGACGCCGTGCTTGGAGCTCGCGTAGTGCGCCAGGAACGGCAGCCCCTTCAGGCCCGCCACCGAGCTGGTGATGATGACCGAGCCGCCCTGGCCCTGCTCGACGAGCGTCGGGACGGTGGCCTTGACCGTCTTCCACACCCCGGTGAGGTTGGTGTCGATGACGTCCTGCCATTGGTCCTCGTCCAGCTCCCAGGTGCGCCCGTAGTTGACGATCCCGGCGTTGGCGACGACCACGTCCAGCCGGCCGAGCTCCGCCACGCCGTCCCGGACGGCCGCCTCCAGCTCGCCCAGGTTCCGCACATCGGCCCTGCGCGCCACGACGCGCCGCCCCTGGGCCTTCACCAGTTCGGCGGTCTCGTCCAGATCGGCCTGCGTGGAGGCCCCGTAGCGGACGAACCCGCTCGCCGGGCCCGCGATGTCGGTCGCGATGACGTCCGCGCCCTCGGCGGCCAGCCGGACGGCCTCCGCCCGCCCCTGCCCCCGCGCGGCACCGGTGATGAAAGCGACCTTGCCCGTCAGACGTCCCATGGGTTCCCTCCACGTTTGCCTTGGCCCGGCGGCATGGCGGACGCCCGCGGAACGCGCTGACCGCCGCCGATGAGCCGGGCCGGTATGTAGTACGAGCATGATCGCACCGGATGCCGGACCGGCTCGCTCGGCGGACGCGGCGCATCGCGCCACTCAGCGCCGCCGGGCACGTCAGGCATCAGAAACCGACTGACCGGATGGTCGATTCGTCACCGCCCCCGGCACCGTGCCCGACGTCCGACTTCTGCGCGGATTCCCACGACGACCACTTGTCACCAACCAGATAGTTGATTATAAAGAGGCGACGGGCCCGTCGGGGCACGGCGTGCGGGACGAGGACCGGAGGGTCGCGTGGACCTGGGGCTGACTGCCGAACAGCGCGATGTCGCGGCGGCCTTCGAGCATGTGCTCGACCGGGAATCGTCCATCGAGCGCGTGCGAGCCGCCGAGGACGCGGGCTTCGACCCGGCGCTGTGGAAGGCGCTGTCGGCGATGGGCGCGGTCGGCGCGGCCGTGCCCGAGGCCGCCGGCGGCAGCGGGCACGGCGTCCTGGAACTCGGTTTCCTGACCGAGAGCCTCGGACGGCACCTGGCCTGCGCTCCCCTGGTGGAGGCCGCGACGGCGGCGATGCTGCTGGCGGACGCCTCCGGCCAGGACGAGACGCTGGCGCAGATCCTGGCCGGAGGCGCGCCGGTCGTGTTCTGCCCGCGGCCCGCGGTCGACGGCACCGCGATCCTCGTACCCGGTGGGAGCGAGGCGCAGGCGGTCGTCGCTCTCGACGGGGACCGGCTCGTCCTCGCCCGGGGGGCGCCGCCGGAGGCGCCGGGGGACCTCGGCTTCGCGGCCTGCGCCGACCGTCCGCTCAGCGGGGACGCCGTCGAGCGGACGGTCGTCGCGGACGGCGAGCGCGCGGAGCGGCTGTGGCGGAGCGCGCTGGGCCGCTGGCGGCTGGGCACGGCGTCCGCGCTGGTCGGCGTGGCCGACCGGGCGCTCGCGACGGCGGTCGACTACGCCAAGGCGCGGGAGCAGTTCGGGGTCCCGATCGGGTCCTTCCAGGCGATCCAGCACTCGCTGGCCCAGATCGCCATGGCGGTGGACGGGGCGCGTCTGCTGGCGCGGGAGACCGCGTGGCGCCACGACAACGCGGACGGCGGGTGGCGCGACGCGGCGGACATCGCGTTCGCGCACGCCGCCGAGACCGCCGTCCGGTCCGCCGAAACGTGCCTCCACGTGCACGGCGGCTACGGCTACGCGCTGGAGTACGACGCCCAGCTCTACCTGCGGCGGGCGAAGGCGCTCCAGCTCCAGGCCGGCGACCCAGAGGTGATCTGGGAGTCGATCGGCGCCGCGACCATGAGGAGGGTGCGCTGATGGACTTCGCCGCCGACCGCGAGACCGAGTCCCTCAGGGCGGAGGTGCGCGCGTTCGTTCGCGAGCACCTGACGTCCGACGTGCGCGAACGGGTCGCGTCCACGGGCGACTACCACGACCGGGAGTTCCACACGGCGCTCGCCGAGCGGGGATGGGTGGGCGCGCACTGGACGGTCGAGGAGGGCGGTCGCGGCTTGGACCGCGCCAAGACCGACGTCGTCTACGAGGAGCTGGCCTCCGCGGGCGCCCCGACCGAGGGCCTGGCGATCACCCAGATCGTGGGCGAGGCCGTCCGGCGCGTCGGGACCGCGGAGCAGCGGGAGCGGCTGCTCGCGCCGATCTGCCGCGGCGAGCTGGTGCTGGCCCTCGGCTACACCGAGCCCGGCTCGGGCTCGGACCTGGCCTCCGTCCGCACGCGGGCGGCCCGCGACGGCGCGGGATGGGTCGTCGACGGCCAGAAGATCTTCACCACGCTCGGCAACGTCGCGGACTACGTCTTCCTCCTCGCCCGCACCGACCCGGACGCGCCGAAGCACGCGGGGCTCACGACCTTCCTGGTCCCGACCGCCTCCGCGGGCTTCTCGGCGGCGCCGATCCTGACGCTGAGCGGCCAGCGGACCAACGTCACCTACTACTCCGGCGTCCGCGTCGGCGACGACGCCCGGGTCGGCGAGGTCGGGCAGGGCTGGGAGATCGTCAACGTCGCCCTCGCCTTCGAGCGCGGCGGCGAGTTCGCGGCGCAGCTGCGCCGGCTCGTCGACGCCGCGGTGGCGTGGGGCCATGACGAGGAACGCGGGGACGAGACGCGGTTCCGGGGCCGGCTCGGCCGGGCGGTCGCGTCCGCCGAGGTCTCCCGCCTGCTCGGCGTCCGGGCCTCGTGGTCGCGGGGCAGCGCCGAGGCGGGCGCCGTCGAAGGGGCGATGGCCAAGGTCTACGGCACCGAGGCCCTGCTCCGCGAGAGCCGGTCCCTGCTCGACGCGACCGGCGTCCAGGGGGTCCGGAACCGCGGCACGGCCGGGGCCGCGGCCGGCGGCGAGCTCCAGCACCTCTACCGGGAGTCGCAGATCGCGACGATCTACGGAGGCACCTCGGAGGTCCTGCTCACGCTCATCGCCCAGCAGCGCCTCGGGCTGCCGCGCGGGCGGCGCCGACCTCCCCCGTAGCTCGGCGGCGGGACACGCGGCAGTGGTCAAGGCGTTCGGACAGGGAAGCCGGCTCAGCGAGGGGACACGGATGGGCATGTCGGAGTTCGACTGGAACCTGGCCACGGTGTGGGAGACGATCGCCGAAGAGATCCCGGACGCCCCCGCCCAGGTGCACGGCGAGCGGACGTTCTCGTGGGCCGATTTCGAGCGGCGCTCGAACGGCCTGGCCGCCGCCCTGCTGGACGGCCGGGCGAGCAGGGACGACCGGGTCGCGCTGTACCTGCGCAACAGCCCGGAGTACATGGAGGTCCAGCACGCGGCCTTCAAGATCGGGATTCCCGCGGTCAACACCAACTACCGCTACCGGGACGAGGAGCTGCGCTACCTCTTCGACGACGCCGACGTGACGTCCGTCGTGTTCCACGGCTCCTTCACCGAGACCATGGAGGGCATCCGGGAGACGTCGCCCCGGCTGCGGCGGCTCGTCCACGTCGACGACGGGACCGAGCCCTGCCCAGACTGGGCCGTCCCGTACGAGCAGGCGGCCGCCTCGGCGGACGGCCCGGTGCGCTCGCCGTGGGGACGCGGCGGCGACGACCTGTTCCTGCTCTACACCGGCGGCACGACCGGGATGCCCAAGGGCGTCATGTGGCGGGTCGAGGACATGCTGCGCCAGGTCAACGACGTCGCCGGGGCGTCCTTCGACCTCGACGAGGGGGTCGCCGGCATCCGCGCCGCCCTCACCCGGTCCGGCCCGGCGCACGTGTCCTGCAGCCCGCTGATGCACGGCAGCGGCTGGTTCGGGGCGGCCATCGCGATGCACCAGGGCGGCAGCGTCGGGTCGCTCGCACGGCCGGGCCTGGACGCGGCGGAACTCCTCGACCTGATCGACCGCCTCGGGGTGTCCAGCCTCACCATCGCCGGCGAGGTGTTCGCCCGCCGGATCCTGGCGACGCTCGACGAGTACCCCGGCCGCTGGGACAGCACGTCCATCCGGCACGTCCTCACCTCGGGCGGCATGCTGAGCGAGGCGAGCAAGCGCGGGCTCCTGGAGCACTGGCCGCAGTCCTCGATACTCGACGGGTTCTCGTCGTCCGAGGGGTTCGGCATGGGCTGGTCGGTGGCCACCAAGGACGACGTCCCGCCCACCGGAAGGTTCAGGCCAGGGGCCGGGCTGCGCGTCCTGGACGAGGACGGCCGGCCGGTCGCCGCGGGCTCCGGAACCGTCGGCAGGCTCATCGTGAGCAACAGGCTGCCCCTCGGCTACTACAAGGACCCGGAGAAGAGCGAGCGCACCTTCCCGGTGATCGACGGCGTGCGGTCGGCGGTCCCCGGCGACCACGCCGTCGTCCTGGCGGACGGCTCCATCCAGCTGATGGGCCGTGACTCCCTCTGCATCAACTCCGGCGGCGAGAAGGTCTTCACCGAGGAGGTGGAGTCCGTCGTCCTGGACCACGAGGCGGTCGCCGACGTCCTGGTCGTCGGCGTCCCCGACCCGGAATGGGGCCAGGTCGTGGCCGCCGTCGCCAGCCTCGCGCCGGGACGGTCGCTCACCGCCGCCGACGTGATCGCGCACGTGAAGGACCGGCTCGCCGCCTACAAGGCGCCGAGGCGCGTCGTCTTCGTCGACATGGTCCCCCGCGGCCCCAACGGAAAGCCCGACTACCCCACCGCCCGGGAAATGGTCACCGGCGCGGACAGCACAACGCGCCTTCGCTGAACTGCCGATTACGGACTTCCCAAAATGATCGGCGGGAGAGTCTTATCCGTCCGCTATTTCTGCGGCGCCCGGCGACCGACCTGGGCACTCGCGAAATGCGTTGGCCATTCCGCTACCGCCTGAGGCAGCATGGGAGAACGGCGGCGTGGAGGGCGGGTGGCTGTGCTGGGGGTACGGGGCGGCTCCGGGGACGGCCAGTCGGACCGGCGGCGGGCGGTTCTGCTGGCACTGCGCTATTACTGGGACGTACTGCGCCGCCAGTGGCGTATCTCGGTTCCGGCGATGACCTTGCCGGCGCTCGGGAATACGTGCCTTTTCTACCTGACGCCGCTGGTGGTGGCCGCACTGGTGGGGCAGCTGGCCGGCGGCGGGGAAAGCGACCTCGCCGCGCTCGCGCCCTACGTCCTCGGCTTCGCCGGCCTCATGCTGGCGGGCGAGGCGCTGTGGCGGGTGGGGCTGCACTTCCTCAACCGGACGGACGGCCGGGGAATCGAATGGCTGGCCATCACCGGCATGGACGAGTTGCTCGCCAAGGACACCGCGTTCTTCCACGAGAACTTCGCCGGTTCGCTGACCAAACGGATACTGAGCTTCTCCGGCGGATTCGAGAGCTTCGCCGACACCCTCACTTTCTCGGTCGTGGCCAACGTGATCCCGTTGTCCTTCGCCTCGGTGATCCTCTGGCGGTACCACCCGCTCCTGGTCGTCGTCCTCGTGGGACTGATCGTCCTCACCGGGCTGCTCGTCGCCCCGTTCATCCGCCGCCGGCAGGCCCTGGTGGACGCGCGCGAGGCGGCCAAGGTGCGGGTGTCGGGCCACGTCGCCGACGTGCTGACCAACATGGAGACGGTCCGCGCGTTCGCCGCCGAGGAGCGGGAGGCCGCCGAGTTCCGCGGCCGGGTCGTCGAGCAGCACCGCCTGTCGCTGCGCTCCTGGGACTACGGCAACCTGCGGGTCGACACGATCGTCGCTCCGATGTCGGTCCTGACCAGCGCCCTGGGGCTGCTCGTCGCGGTGGCGCTGCGCGGCGGGCTCGGGGTGGAGGCCGTCGTGGTGACGTTCTCCTACTACACCAACGCGACGCGGATCATGTTCGAGTTCAACCAGATCTACCGGCGGATCGAGAGCACGCTCACCGAGAGCGCGCAGTTCACCGAGTTGCTCCTGATGCCGCCGTCCGTCGTCGACCCGCCCGACCCGCAGCCGCTGCGCCCGGCCGACGCCGCGGTCCGCTTCGAGCGGGTGCGCTTCGCGCACGGCGCCGGCCCGCCCCTGTTCGAGGGCCTGGACCTGGACATCCCCAGCGGCGCCAAGATCGGCCTGGTGGGACGGTCCGGCGGCGGCAAGACCACCCTCACCCGGCTGCTGCTGCGCCTCATGGACGTCGACGGCGGCCGGATCCTCGTCGGCGGCCAGGACATCGCGCGGCTGCGGCAGAGCGACCTGCGCGACCTGATCGCGTACGTCCCGCAGGAACCCGCGATGTTCCACCGGTCGGTGCACGACAACATCGCCTTCGCCCGGCCGGGCGCCACCGAGACGGAGATCCTCCAGGCCGCGCGGGCGGCGCACGTCACCGAGTTCGCCGGGAGCCTCCCGGACGGGTTCGACACGCTGGTCGGCGAGCGGGGCGTCAAGCTCTCCGGCGGGCAGCGGCAGCGCGTCGCCCTCGCCCGCGCCATCCTCCGGGACGCCCCGATCCTGCTGCTGGACGAGGCGACCAGCGCCCTGGACTCGGAGAGCGAGCTGCTCGTCCAGGAGGCCCTGTGGCGACTGATGCGCGACCGCACCGCCCTCGTCGTCGCGCACCGCCTGAGCACGGTCGTCCGCATGGACCGCCTGGTCGTCCTCGACCGGGGCCGCGTCCTCGAAGACGGCTCCCACCGGGAACTCCTCCAGTCAGCGGGCCCTTATGCCCGGCTCTGGCACCACCAGTCCGGCGGCTTCCTCACCGATGAGGCCGCTCTGGACGCGCCGAGCGGGAAAAATGGTTCGGCAGGGGCGCGTTCGGGTTGATAGCTTTCCCGGAGCCGTGACATCACGCGAGGAGGTGAAACCCATGAACGCTGTACGAACGTGGGTGCTCCCCTCGTCGGCACGGTCGGGCGATTGACGTAGGGGTCGCCGGGAGCGCCTCACCATCGAGGAACTCCCGAAAGGCAACACCTATGCATTCTGTGCTTTTCACCACGCGGGCATCGTCGAATGGCGTCCTCGAACGCGACTTCACCGTGGGCGACGTCCCCGGTGTGCTCTGGTCGCCCGCGTCCGGCTCCGCTCACGCCCCGCTGGTGCTGATGGGCCACGGCGGCGGGCTGCACAAGAAGACGCCCGCGCTCGCGGCCCGCGCCCGCGCCACCGTGACCGCCCACGGCTTCACCGTGGTCGCCATCGACGCGCCCGGACACGGCGACCGTCCGCGCACGGAAGAGGACGAGCGGGCCCGCGCCGACCTCAAGCAGGCCATGGCGGCGGGCGACACCGAGCAGGTCGCGTCGATCACCGTCCGGTACGGCACCGCTCTGGCGGAGCGCGCCGTGCCGGAATGGCAGGCGACCCTGGACGCCCTCCAGCGGCTCCCGGAGATCGGCGCGGAAGCCCCGATCGGCTACGGCGGCGGCATCACGCTGGGCACCGGAATCGGGATACCGCTGACGGCGAGCGACCCGAGGATCGCCGCCGCGGTCTTCGGCGGCGGATTCGTCGTGCGGGACGCCCTGATCGAGGCGGCGAGGCGGATCACCGTCCCGGTCCAGTTCCTGCTCCCGTGGGACGACGAGCACGTCGACCGCCAGTCCGCGCTCGCGCTGTTCGACGCCTTCGCCTCGACGGAGAAGACGTTGCACGCCAACCCCGGCGATCACCGCACCATCCGCTGGGCCGGGCTCGACGACGGGTTCCTGGCCCGCCATCTCCGCCGGGCCGAGACGGCGCCGGCCTGACCTGACCGGTATCGGCGTCCGGCGGCGGCGCTCAGGCGCCGTCGCCGGGCGCGACCCGCAAGGCGAAGATGGTCGACCGGATCTGCCGGATCGTGCCGTCCAGGTCGTCCATCGCCTGTTCGAGCCGCACGGCCACGTCCGGGCTCCGCGTGATCGTCATTGTGCCCGTCAGCGTCATGGCGGTGGCGAACAGCCGCTGGATGACGGTGTCGTGCAGTTCCCCGGCGATGCGGTCGCGGTCCTCCAGCAGGGCCGGCCGCTCGGCGTCGCGGCGCCGAGCGGCCAGTTCCAGCGCGACCGCCACCTGCGCCGCGAAGGTCTCGACCAGCCGCTGCGCGGTGTCGCCGAACGGCCCGGACGCGGCCGTGCCGACCAGCGCCACCGCGCCGCGCGGCCGGGTCGCGCCCAGGGGCACGATGAGGAGCGGACCGGCCGCGACCTCCCCGGGCAGGTCGAGACCCCACCCGCCCGTCCGGGCCTCCGCCAGGCACAGCGAGACGCCGGTGCGGTGAACGGCGGCCGCGCCGGCGAGGGGGACGCGGAGGTCCGCCGGGTCGCCGTCGTGGACGCCGTCCGCGGCCGCCAGCGTGAGATCGTCCAGTTCGTCGGACAGCCACACGGTGGCCAGGGCGGCGCCGCCGATCCGGCGGGCGCCCCGCGCGACCAGGCCGGCGACCTCGCGGGCGTCGGCGCCGGACAGCGACGCCGTGATCACTTCCGCCAGAGCCTCGCGGCGACGCGCCTCCCCCTGCGGGTGGGCGTTCCCGGACGGTTCAGGGCGCTCGTCCTGGTTCAGCGGCCACAGCGCGAGGGTCCGCTCGACGACGGCGGTCATCGCGTGCACGGCCGCCGGGCCAGGGGGCGGGTCGGCCTGCCGCAGCACGGTCACCGCCGCTGGCCGCGGGTTCGACCGTGCGTTCCGTCCAGCGGTCATCGGCTCGGCGTCCGGCATGGAAGACCTCCCGGGGATCGGCTGCGGAGGGGCCCGCGCCCTTCTAGGACAGGCCGCCCGCCCGGGTTGTGACAGCGGCCCGGCGAATTCCGCGGGACGCGGCGGAACTGTCACAGAGCGGCGGACCGTCCTGTCATGCCTGGCGACCCGGAGCGCACCAGATGCCCTGGGGCGGTCAGAAAGGCGCTCGTCATGGAAGCCGAAACGAGACACCAGTGAATGATTCAGCGCAGCCGATGATCACTTCCGTGCGCGGCGCGACGCTCGAAAGCCTGCGTGCGCACCTCCAGTGGGCGATCGAGCTGGAACATGCGACCCTCCCGCCATATCTGTGCGCGCTCTATTCGCTCGACCCCGCGCGCAATCCGGACGCCGCCGGAGTGATGCGCGGCGTCTTCGCCGAAGGAATGCTGCGCATGGCGCTGGCGGCGAACCTGCTCAATGCCGTCGGCGGCAGGCCGCGAGTGGACACGCCGCGAATGCTGCCGCCTCATCCGCGCCCGCTTCCGCACGGCGACGGCTCGGTGGAACTGTCGTTGAGGCCATTCGGGCCCGCGGCGCTGGAGATGTTCCTGCGTGTCGAACGGCCCGCGCCCCCCGGAGGCGGGGGCCACCGGACCATCGGGCGGTTCTACGGCGCCGTCGAAGAGGAGTTGCGCCGGCTGTGCGCCGGACTCGGCGAACGCCTGGTCTTCCGCGGCGATCCGGCCCGGCAGGTCACCGCCGGGCGGCTGACCGCCGTCCGGGACCTGGCCTCGGCGCTGGCCGTGCTGAAGGAGATCGCCGGACGGAGCGAGGGCACCGCCCACGGCGGGGTCGCGCCCTACCACCGGTTCCTGGAACTGCGCGTCGGCCGGCGCCACCGGCGCGGTGACACCTCCCGATCGGGCCCCACCGGCGAACCCCTGCGCGTGGACTTCACCGGCGTGCATCCCATGAGGCCCGATCCTCGCCCGAGCGACCACGCTCCCACCAGCCCGATCCGCCTGGCCCAGGAGGAGTTCGACCGCACCTACTGCGCCGTCCTCCACCTGCTGGACCAGGCGTTCGACGGCAGCCCGGAGATGTTCGCGGACGCGACCGGCGCCATGAGCCAGCTGGAGGCGCAGGCTCGGGCCCTCATACGGGTGCCCGACGTGGGGGGCACGACCGCGGGCCTCACATTCGAGTACTTCCCGCCCGAACAGCGCCGCCGCCCGATCGGCCCGCGCCGCCGCGACGTCGTCCTGCGCGATGGCCACTCCGTCGTCCACGGCCGGGTCCCCCGGCGGCGCAACCGCGTGAACGTCGCGGACGGCGCGCTCACCCAGCAGGCATGAGAGAGGAGAGACCCATGAGCGACCAGGTCGATGTGGCGGTGGTGGGGCTGGGGCCCGGCGGCGAGTTCGCCGCCGGAGCGCTCGCCGAGGCGGGGCTGGACGTGGTCGGGATCGAGGCGGAACTCGTCGGAGGCGAGTGCCCCTACTGGGGCTGCATCCCCAGCAAGATGATGATCCGCGCGGGGAACGTGCTCGCCGAGGCCGGCCGCGTCCCGCGCCTGGCCGGTGCGGGGAAGGCGGTCCCCGACTGGAGCCGGGTCGCCGACCGCGTCCGGGCGGAGGCCACCGGCGGGTGGGACGACCGGACGGCCGCCGGACGCCTGGAGGCCAAGGGCGTGCGGCTCGTCCGCGGGACGGCGCGGCTCGCGGGCCCGCACCGGGCGACCGTGGGCGACCGCACGTTCCAGGCCCGGCGCGGCATCGTCCTGGCCGCCGGCTCCCGTCCGCGCGTCCCGCCGATCCCGGGCCTGGCCGCGACGCCGTACTGGACCAACCGGGACGCCATCGCGGCCGAGGAGGTCCCCGCGTCCATGCTCGTGCTCGGCGGCGGCGCGATCGGGGTGGAACTCGCCCAGGTCTTCGCCCGCTTCGGATGCGCGGTCACCATCCTGGAAGGTCAGGACCGGCCGCTCGCCCACGAGGAACCGGAGGCGGGGGAGCTGGCCGCGCGGGTGCTGCGGGCCGACGGCGTCACCGTGCGCACCGGCGTCCGAGCCGTCGAGATCGGCCATGACGGCACGACCTTCGAGGCCCTGCTCGGCGGCGGCCTGGAGCCGCTCCGGGCCGAACGCCTCCTGGTCGCGACGGGCCGCCAGAACGACCTGGCCGCCCTGGCCGTCGACACCGTCGGAATCGACCCCGCCGCGCCGGCCCTGCGCACGGACGGGCAGATGCGGGCCGGGGAGGGGCTCTGGGCGGTCGGCGACATCACCGGCCACGGCGCCTTCACCCACGTCGCGATGTACGAGGCGCGGATCGCCGTCCGCGACATCCTGGGCAGCCCCGGCCCGGACGCCGACTACCGGGCGCTGCCCCGCGTCACCTTCACCGACCCCGAGATCGCGGCCGTGGGGCTGACCGAGCGGCAGGCGCGCGACCAGGGCACACGGGTGCGCACCGGGCTGGCGCCGATCGCCTCGTCCGCGCGCGGCCTGATCCACGGGCCCGGCAACGCGGGGTTCGTCAAGCTCGTCGAGGACGCCGACCGCGGCGTCCTCGTCGGCGCCACCTCCGCCGGTCCGGCGGGAGGCGAGGTGCTGTACGGGCTGAACGTCGCCGTCCACACCGAGGTCCCCACCGGTCGCCTCAAGCACATGATCTACACGTATCCGACCTTCCACCGGACCGTGGAGGCCGCGCTGGACGCCCTCCGCTGACAGCGCGTCCGGCGCCGGGAGTCAGCCGCCGGACGCCGCCTGGTCGAGGTCGGCGAGCGCGGTCTTCAACTCGGCGCGCCCCTTGACGCCGAGCTTCAGGAAGACCTTGCGGAGGTGGTACTCGGCGGTGCGCGCGCTGACGAAGAGCCGCGCGCCGATGTCGCGGTTCGTCAGCCCCTCGCGGGCCAGGCGCGCCACGTTGAGCTCCTGCTCGGTGAGCCGCGCCGCCGTCCCGGGCGCGCGGACGCGCGGGGCCTCGCCGATCGCGCCCAGTTCCCGCGCGGCGCGCTCGGCGAACCCGTTCAGGCCGCAGCGGGACAGCACCTCGTGCGCGGTCCGGAGCTGCTCGCGCGCGTCGGCGTCCCGGCGCGCGCGGCGCAGCTCCTCCCCGTACAGCAGGCGGCAGCGGCCCACCATGATCGGAATGAGCTCGTCCTCGAAGCGCCCGATCGCGTCCAGGTAGCGGGCCTCGGCCTCGGCTCCCTCCTGGAGCTGCGCCTTGGCCATCTCCAGGACGGCGATCGCCCAGTTGGTCCCCACCGGACGCGTGACGCCCGCCAGCTGCTCGAACGCCTGCTCGGCGAGGTCGCGCTCACCGGTGTGGACGGCGGCCTCCACGAGTTCGAGCAGCGTGCGCATCGCGTGGTTCAGCTCGCGGGTGTACGGCAGCTCGCGGCGTCCGGACTCCACCGCCTCGGCGAAGCGCCCGAGACCGTTGTAGAGGATGGCCTCCGCGAAGTTGACGGCGCTCAGCCCGTAGCCCTCGCCGCGCGCGTTCGCGTCGGCGCGGATGCGCTCCGCCCAGCGCTCCGCCTCGCCCGCCTGCCCCCGGTACGCCGCGAGGAACATCCGCCCGTACTGCGGCAGCGGGTTGCCGGTGACGTCCTTGATGGCGTCGATCTCGTCGCAGGACGCCTCCGCCGCGTCGAGGTCGCCGTCGACCGTCTGCGCCAGCATCAGCAGGCTCAGGGCGATCGGCAGCACCGTCACGACGCCCGCGGCGCGGGCCAGCTCGACCTGCCGGTCGGCGAGCGCGCGCAGCGACCGGGCGTCCCAGAGGTCCTGCGCGGCGCGGGAGGCGAACCACATCCAGTGCAGTTCGAGCGCGTCGGGGGCCTCGTCGAGGAACGCCCGCTGCGCCCGGCGCAGGGTCTCGATGGCGGCCTCCTGCCCCTTCGCCGCGAGCAGCGCCTGGCCGCGCAGGATCAGGTCCCGCGCGCGGCCGGAGTCCTCTCCGCCGGTCGCGTCCAGGATGGCGTTCGCGACGGCGGCCACCTGCTCGGCGTCGCCGAGCCTGCCGCCGTAGACCGCGGCCGTCAGCGCCTCGATGTAGGTGTCGCGGGCGAGCACCGGGTCGAGCCCTTCGAGCCGCTGCGCGGCGGCGAGCAGCAGCCGCGGCCCGCTGCTGTCGCGGCGCTGCGCGTATCCGGCGCGGGCGCGCAGCCGGGCGACGAGCGCCTCCTCCAGCGGCGTGAGCGGATGGGCGGCGGCGATGTCGAGCAGGCTCAGCGCCGCCGCCGGGGCACCCGCGTCGTGCTTGGCCTCGGCGGCCGCGATCAGCCGCCGCGCACGCCGTCCGGGCGCCGGCGTCAGCTCCGCCGCCCGCTCCAGGAACGCGCCCGCCGCCGCCGCGCCGCCGCGGGTCCGCGCACGGGCCGCGGACCGTTCGAGGGCCGCGGCGACCTCCTCGTCCGGGAGCAGCGTCGCGCTGGCCCGGTGCCAGGCCCGGCGGTCCGGGTCCTGCTCGGCGCCGGTGGCGCCGGCCAGCGCGCCGTGGACGCGGCGGCGGTCGTCCGGCGAGGCCGCCCGGTAGACGGCGGACCGCACGAGCGGATGGCGGAAGCCGACCCGCGCGCCGACGACGAGCGCGTCGGCGTCCTCGGCGGCGTCGACGTCGCCCGGCCCCAGCCCCAGCGCGGTGCTCGCGCGCCGCAGCAGCCCGGGATCGCCGGTCGGGTCGGCGGCCGCCAGCAGCAGCAGGAGGCGCGCCGACCCGGGCAGCGGTTCCAGTTGGGCGACCAGGCTCTGCTCGATGCGGCTCTCCAGCGGCATCGAACCGGTGAGGGCGAACCCGCCGGCGATCTCGGCCGGGCTCAGCGCCCTCGGCAGTTCCCGCAGCGCCAGCGGATTGCCGCGCGCCTCGGCGATCAGCTGGTCGCGGACCCGCCCGTCCAGGCCGCCGGGCGTGGCGAGGCGCAGCAGTTCGCGCGCGTCGTGGTCGCCCAGCCCTTCGAGGACCAGCTGCTCCAGCCCGGCGAACGCGTCGCCGACCGTCCGCATGACGAGGACGACGGCGATCCCCTCGGCGTCGAGGCGGCGGGCGGCGAACGCGACGACCCGCGCCGACGCCTCGTCCAGCCACTGGGCGTCGTCGACGACGCACAGCAGCGCCCCGTCCCCCGCGGCCTCGGTGAGCAGCCCGAGCAGGGCCAGCCCGACGAGGAACGGGCTCGGCGCGGCGGCGCGGCGCAGCCCGAACGCGGCCTCGATCGCCTCGCGCTGCGGGGCGGGCAGGCTCCCGGCCGAGCCCATCATGTGCCCGCACAGCTGGTGGAGGCCGGCATAGGCCAGCTCCATCTCCGATTCCGACGCGACGGTGCGCTCGACCCGGACGCCGCCGCGGGCGGCGGCGCGCGCCGCCGTCCGGTCCAGGAGGGCGGTCTTGCCGACGCCCGCCTCGCCGGAGACGACCAGCGCACCGCTGCGGCCGGCGCGGGCCCGTTCGACCAGGGCGTCCAGTTCGGCCAGCTCGAGAACGCGTCCCCGCAAGGGCACGGCTTCGGTCACGGTGTCACCTTCGCGGGGTTCTTCGACGATCGGAGTCTTCGCCGCCGAAACTCTATGCGGAGAACCGCCGGTGCGGCCGCGCCGGATCCCCGCCTGCCGGAGTGACGAGGATCACAAGTGCGCAAGGGACGCCGGGCGGACCGCGAGGGATTGGATATTGCATCAGATGAACGATCCATCCCGGTCCGACCGGGATGCGGGGGGGCGGCGGGTGTTGGTGACGTGACGGACGGCGAGCCCGGGAACAGGTCCCCGCTCCTGGGCAGGCAGGCGGAGTGCGCCGCCCTCGAACGGCTGCTCGCGGACGCCCGCCGCGGCGAGAGCCGGGCGCTCGTGCTGCGCGGCGACGCGGGCGTCGGCAAGTCGGCGCTGCTGGAGCACCTCGTCGCGCGGGCGGCGGACTTCCAGGTCGCGACCGCCCTCGGCGTTCAGTCGGAGATGGAGCTGCCGTTCGCGGCCGTCCACCAGTTGTGCGCGCCGATGCTGCCTCTCCTCGACGCCCTGCCGGAGCCGCAGCGCGACGCGCTCGGCACCGCGTTCGGGATGCGCCCGGGTCCCGCGCCCGACCAGTTCCTCATCAGCCTCGCCGTGCTCAGCCTGCTCGCGCAGGCCGCCGACGAGCGCCCGCTCGTCTGCGTCGTCGACGACGCGCAGTGGCTCGACCGCGCCTCCGCCCAGGTCCTCGTCTTCGTGGCCCGCCGCCTCCTCGCCGAGAACGTGGCCTGCGTGTTCGCCGTCCGCGACGCCGGGGACGGCGACGTCCTGCCGGGCCTCCCGTCGCTGGAGGTCGGCGGGCTGCCCGACGCCGACGCCCGGACGCTCATCGGCGGGGTCGCCGCGGGCCCGCTCGACGAGCGGGTGCGCGACCGCATCCTGTTCGAGGCGCGCGGCAACCCGCTCGCCCTGCTCGAACTGCGGCGCGCCGCGTCGCTCGGCGGATACGCGGCCGGGGCGGGCGGGCAGTCGCTGTCGGGCCGGCTGGAGGACGGCTTCCAGCGGCGGCTGGGCGGTCTCACCGCCGACGCGAGGATGGTGCTGCTGCTGGCCGCCGCCGAACCTCTCGGCGAGCCGGTGCTGCTGTGGCGCGCCGCCGCCGCGCTCGGCCTGGACGCCGCGGCGGCCGACGAGGCCGACGAGCTGGTCGACTTCGGCCACCGGGTGCGGTTCCGGCATCCGCTCGTGCGGTCCGCGGTGTACAACGGGGCCGCCGCGGGCGAGCGCAGGCGGGCCCACCGGGCGCTGGCCGAGGCCACCGACGCCGCCGCCGACCCGGACCGGCGGGCCTGGCACCGCGCGCACGGCGCGGCGGGCCCGGACGAGGACATCGCGGCCGAACTGGAACGCTCCGCCGGGCGCGCCCTGGCCCGCGGCGGCCTGGCCGCCGCCGCGGCCTTCCTGGAGCGGGCGGTCGGCCTCACCCCCGGCCGCCGGCGCCGGGCCGAGCGGGCCTTCGACGCGGCCCGGGCCATGTACCTGTCCGGCGCGCCCGACGCCGCGCTGGCGCTGGTGGCGGTGGCCGAGTCGGGCCCGGCGGACGAACTCCGCCACGCCAAGGCCGACGCCCTGCGCGTCGAGATCGCCCTGACCTCGAACACCGGCATCACGGGGCCCGCGCTCCTCCTGGAGGCCGCCCGGCGGCTCGCGCCGCTCGACGCCGCCCTGTCCCGCGACACCTATCTGCAGGCCCTCGCCGTGGCGGTCGCCGTCCTGCCCGGCTGGGACGCCGTCGCCGAGGTCGCCGAGGCCGCCCGGGACGCGCCGCCCGCGCCCGCGCCGCCCCGCCTCACCGACCTCGCCCTCGACGCCTTCGTCCCGTTCCACGCGCGGGGGACCGCGGCGGCCGCCCCCGCCCTGCGGCGCGTCATCGCCGCCGCCCTGGACGAGGAGTCCGACCGCGCCGAACGGCTCCGGTACCTGTGGGCGGTCAACTTCGCCGCCATGATCCTGTGGGACGACCACGCCTGCCACGAGGTGGCCGGCTACTACCTCCGCCTCGTCCGCGACTCGGGCGCTCTCGCCATGCTGCCCGTGGGGCTCACCAACTCCGTGCTGCTGCATCTGCTGCAGGGCGACCTGGCGCAGGCCGAGGCCCTCGACGAGGAGGCGAAGGCGCACGCCGCCGCCGCGAACGCCCGGTCCACCACGGGGGGCTCGGTGCAGCTGCGGGGCGACCTCGGCCTGGCGGCATGGCGGGGACGGCGCGAGGAGACCGAGCGTCTCGCGGAGACCATCACGCGGGAGGGGGCGGCCAGCGGCGAGGTGCGGACGGCCGAGATGTGCGATTGGGCCAGGTCCGTCCTCTACAACGGGCTCGGCCAGTACGAGAAGGCGCTGGAGGTGGTGCCCCGGGCGACCGTGCCGGACGGAGGCGCCGTCCACTGGGCGCCCCTCGAACTGATCGAGGCCGCCGTGCGCACCGGCCGCCCCGACCTGGCCGCCGAGGCGCTGGAACGGCTCTCCCGCGCCGCGCGGGCGGGCGGCGCGGACTGGGGCCTCGGCCTGGAGGCCCGCTGCCGCGCGCTGCTCAGCGGGGGCGAGGCGGCCGACCGCCTCTACCGCGAGGCCGTCGACCGGCTCGGCCGGACCCGGATGCGGCCCGACCTCGCCCGCGCCCACCTGCTCTACGGCGAGTGGCTGCGCCGGGAACGCCGCCGCGTCGACGCCCGGGAGCACCTGCGCACCGCCCACGACCTGTTCACGGAGATCGGCATGGGGGCGTTCGCCGACCGGGCCGCCCGCGAGCTCCTCGCGACGGGCGAGACCGCCCGCAAGCGGACCGTCGAGACCACGGCGCAGCTCACCCCGCAGGAGACGCAGATCGCCCGGCTCGCCCGCACCGGCCTCACCAACAAGGAGATCGCCGCGCGCCTGTACGTGAGCCACCGGACGGTCGAGTACCACCTGAGCAAGGTGTTCGCGAAGCTCGCGATCACCTCGCGCCACCAGCTCGAACGCCTGCCCTGACACGTCCCGCAGGGCGGTCGAGGCTCCGCGTTCGGGGCAGAATGCCTGCATGACTCGGACTGTGAACCTGCCCGGCGGTACCGCACTGCCGTTGATCGGCTTCGGAACCTGGCAGCTGGAGCCCAAGACGGCGTACGAGTCGGTGCGCGCGGCACTCGATATCGGTTACCGGCATGTCGACACCGCAACGCTGTACCAGAACGAGGCGGACGTCGGCAGAGCCGTGATGGACAGCGGCGTGGGCCGGGAGGAGGTCTTCGTCACCACCAAGCTGCGCCCGCAGGACGCGCGGCACGCCCGCCGCACCCTGGAGTCGAGTCTCCGCCTGCTCGGCACCGACTACGTGGACCTCTGGCTGATCCATTGGCCGACCGGCGAGGACGAACTCGTCCCGACATGGCGGGACCTGGTGTCGGCGAAGGAGGCGGGGCTGGCCCGCAACGTCGGGGTGAGCAACTACAGCCCGGCGCAGATCGACCTGCTGGCCGAGGCCACGGGGCAGCGGCCGGCGGTCAACCAGATCCCGTGGAGCCCGGCGCAGCACGATCCGGCGCTGCTGGACGAGCACCGCCGCCGCGGGGTCGTCGTCGAGGGATACAGCGGCCTGAAGAACACCGATCTGCGCGATCCGGTCCTCACCGAGATCGCGCAGCGGTACGGCGTCACCGCCGCCCAGGTCGTCCTGCGCTGGCACCTGGAGCACGACATCGTGATCCTCCCCAGGTCGGCGCGCCGGGAGCGCATCGCCGCGAACTTCGACCTGGAGGGCTTCGACCTCACGAAGGAGGACGTCGCCGCAATCGACGCCCTCGCCTGAGCATCGGGCCGGGGGGCGGGGGCGCCTGCGCTTCCGGGATCGTCCGGCGGGCGGGGAAGTAGCCTTGGGCGGTGTTCTCGCCTCAAGGACCGTCCCCGCGCGAACTGGCGATCCAGGCCATGTCGTCGGTCGAGCACGGCTACGACCTGCTCGCTCCGAAGTTCGACCGCACGCCCTTCCGCACCCCCGACGGCATTCTCGACGCGACCGCCGGGGCGCTGCGCCCGCTCGGGCCGTTCGGGGACGGGCTGGACGTGTGCTGCGGCACCGGCGCGGGCATGCGGGCCCTCCGGCCCCTGTGCCGGGGACGGGTCGCGGGCGTCGACTTCAGCACCGGCATGCTCGCCCGGGCGCGCGGGGCGCACCCGGACGCCGAGTGGGTCCGCGCCGACGTCCGGGCTCTGCCGTTCGCCGGCGCCTTCGACCTCGCGGTCACGTTCGGGGCGCTCGGGCATCTGCTGCCCGCCGAACGTCCCGCGCTCTTCGCGGGGGTGCACCGCGCGCTGCGGCCCGGCGGGCTGTTCGCCTTCCCGCTCGGCGCGCCGCCGCCCCTCGCTTCGGGCTGGTACTGGGCGCTGCTCGGGTTCGACGCGGCCATGCGGGTGCGGAACGCCTTGTGGCGTCCTCCGTTCGTCATGTACTACCGCACCTGCCCGCTGAGCGCGGTCCGCGACGACCTGGCGGCTGCCGGGTTCACCGTGACGACGACCCCGTTGGCTCCCCTGGGGCGGCGTCAGGACGACAGCCCGCGCTACCGGCTCGTCCTCGCGCGCAAGCCCGGCGGGAGTTGAACACGGTTCAGAAGGTGATGGCGACCTTGCCCCGGGCGTGGCCGCCCGCTAGGTAGCGGAGCGCGTCGGGGATCTCGGTGAACGGGTAGGTCCGGTCGATGACGGGGACGATCTGCTCCTTCTCCAAGAGTTCCGCCAGGAACCGGAGGTCGCCGGCGTTGGGCTTCCAGCTGACGGCGGCGATGCGCCGCCTGACGAACGGCGAGGTCAGGGCGCCGCGGACTATCTGCCCCGCCGGGCCGAGCAGCCCGCCGCGCGGCGAGGCGATGCCGCCCACGATCACGAGCGTGCCGCGCGGGGTCAGGGGGCGCCGCAGCCGCGCCAGTGACCGGTCGCCCACGATGTCCATGAGCAGGTCGTACCGTCCCTCCCGCGTGGTGAAGTCGTCGCGGGTGTAGTCGACGACGTCGTCCGCGCCCAGGGAGCGGACCAGCTCGACGTTGCGGGTGCTGCACACGCCGGTGACCTCGGCCCCGAACGTCTTGGCGAGCTGGACGGCGAACGTGCCGATGCCGCCCGACGCGCCGTTGACGAGGACGCGCTGCCCGGCGGAGATCCCGCCGACGTCCCGCAGACCTTGCAGCGCGGTGTGCGCGGCCATCGACACCGACGCCGCCTGCGCGAAGCCGAGGCCGGCGGGCTTGACGGCCAGCCTGTCCCGCGGGACGGCGACGGCCTCGGCGAACGAGCCCAGCCGGACCTCCCCGAAGACCTCGTCGCCGGGACGCAGCCCGGTCACTCCGTCGCCGACCCGCTCGACCACGCCGGCGAGGTCGGCGCCGGGGATCAGGCCGGGCTTCGGCCGCCGCAGGCCGACGCTGAGCCGCACCAGCTTCGGGTCGGCGCCGACGTGCCGCCAGTCGTAGGGGTTGACGGAGGCGGCCCGCACCCGGACGAGCACCTCGTCCCGTGCGATGGCGGGTTCGTCCATGTCCTTGAGGGTCAGCACGTCGGGCGGTCCGTAGCGGTCCCAGCTCCAGGCTCTCATCACGGCTTCCCTTCCCGGCACGGCGTCGTACGCCGTAAGGTTGTCATACGCCGTAAGGTAATCGTACGGCGTAAGGCAGTCAAGGGTCCGGCGCCAGTGAGGCCGGTGGCAGGGAGCGATGGGACGGGCGCGCTCAGCCGCGCGCGGCAAGGGTCAGGAACCGGCGGCGCGGCGCCGCTCCAGCCCCTCCAGGATCAGGTCGAGCGCGAACTCGAACTCGAACTGGTCGTCGCAGAAGCTCAGGGTGCCGCCCGGATCGTCGTGGAGGGCGTCCGCCAGCATCCCGACGATGCTCGGGTACCGCTCGGCCATCTGCTCCATCATCGCGGCGGCGGCGTCGTTCGCCGTCTGAGCGCCGTCGGGCTGGAACAGCTCCTGGGTGAACCCGAGGGCGCGGCTGCCCAGGACGTGCAGCGCCCGGTGCGCCAGCTCGTAGGAGAACCCGCCCGCCCGCAGGAGGGCGACGACGTGGTCGAGGTACCCGATGACCTCCGGGCTCGCGTCGGTGCGGGTTCCGAGCAGCCGTGGGGCCCAGCGGTGGCGCAGCAGCACCTGGCGGGCGGCGAGGATCCGCGCGCGCAGCGCCGCCTGCCAGTCCTCTTCCGGGGACGGCGCCTCGACCTCGTCGACCGCCGCCATGATCTCCCCGAGGACCACCTCGACGACGCCGTCGAACACGGCCTCCTTGTTGGCGACGTGGTGGTACAGCGACATCGCCTCGACACCGAGCTCCTGCGCGAGCCGCCGCATGGTGAGCGAGTCGAGCCCGTCGCGGTCGGCGAGCCCCGCGGCCGCGCGCAGCACCCGCCGCCGGCTCAGCGGAACGCGGGGCTGCTCGGTCAGCTCGTCGGCGCCGGTCCGTGGGGTCATCGGTCTTCCTCCCCGCGCAGCCTACCCGTACACGGTAAGGCGAACGCCCGGCGGACGAGGCCCCGCGGACGTCCCGGTGTACGGGACGTCCCTCGCGGCGCTGCTGGAGGCGGCCCTCGACTCCGGCGGCGACATCTCGCACCTGGAGACCGGGCGCCTCGACCGGCTCGACGCCTCCGTCAGCTGACCGGCACCAGGTCGGCGGCTTCGAGGATGGTCGTGGTGACCGCTTCCGGCTCGGAGACCGCGAGCGCGTGGGACGCGCCGAGGATCTCGCGGGTGCCGCGCGAGGACGCGCGCTCGGCCAGGAACTGCATCAGCGCGGCCGGGATGTTGCGGTCGAGTTCGCCGAAGACGAACCAGGACGGTGTGGTGCGCCACGCCGGCTCGTCCACCGACAGCGCTCCGGTCAGCGCGCGTTCGGTCACCGGGCGCTGGGTCGCCGCCATCAGGGCGGCCTGGCCGGCGTCGACGTCGGCGCAGAACTGGTCGTGGAACTTGTCGTCGGCGATGCGGAGCTCGTTGCCGCCGGAGGAGACCGGGTAGGACTCCAGCGCGGCGCCGAGCGTGCTGCCCTCGAACTTCTCGGACAGCTGGAACGCGGTCTCCTCCGGTTCGGGCGCGAAGCCCGCGACGTAGACGAGCGAGCGGACCGCCGGGACGCCGGCCGCCGCCTCGGTGATCACCATGCCCCCGTAGGAGTGGGCGACCAGGACGACCGGGCGGTCCAGCCCGGCGATCACGTCGCGGACGTAGGCCCCGTCGCCCGGGACGTCGCGCAGCGGATTGCCGACCGCGACGGCGTCCAGGCCGGCGGCGCGCAGCCGCTCGATCACGCCGTTCCAGCTCGCCGACTCCGCGAACGCGCCATGGACCAGGACGACGATGGGCTGTTCGCTGCTCATGAGTTCTCCTTCGTCAGGACCGCTTTGAGGACGTCGATGGCCTGCGCGGTGGCGGCCTTTGCGGCGTGGGTGTCGCGGACGGTGTTGAGCATCATGAAGTCGTGCAGGATGCCGTTGTAGCGGACGCTGGTGGTGGGGACGCCCGCCTCGGTGAGGCGGCGCGCGTACGCCTCGCCCTCGTCGCGCAGCACGTCGTTCTCATCCACGATCACAAAGGCGGGCGGGAGTCCGCGCAGGTCGTCCAGGGTGGCGCGCAGCGGGGACGCGGTGGCCTCCGTCCGCTGGACGGGGTCGGGGGCGTAGGAGTCCCAGTACCACTCCATCGCCTTCGCGGTCAGGTTCGGGCCGTCGGCGAACTCGCGGTAGCTGGCGGTGTCCTGCCCGGCGTCGGTCACCGGGTAGTACAGCGACTGCTGGACGAACCGCACGTCGCCGCGCCGCTTGGCCATGATCGCCAGCGCGGCGGTCATGTTGCCGCCGACCGAGTCGCCCGCGACGGCGAGGCGGGACGCGTCCAGCCCCTCGTCCGCGCCGTGCTCGGTGATCCACCGGGCGGTGGCGTACGCCTGCTCGATCGCGACCGGGTACCGCGCCTCCGGTGACCGGTCGTACTCCACGAACACGACGGCCGCGCCCGTCCCGGCGGCCAGTTCGCGGACGAGCCGGTCGTGCGTGCCCGCGTTGCCGAGGACCCACCCGCCGCCGTGCACGTACAGGACGACCGGCAGCGGACCGGACGCCCCGGCGGGCTTGACGATCCGCACCCGCACGTCCCCGACCTCGGCCGGCACCATGATCCACGTGTCGTCCGCGTCGGGCATCGGCACCGGCACGGCTTGCAGGTCGTCCAGGACCTTGCGGGCCGCCTCCGCGCCCACCTCGTACAGGAACGGCGGTTTGGACGTCGCCTCCGCGAACTCTTGCGCGGCGGGTTCCAGAATGTGGTTGCCCATGCGCCCCTCGCTTCCTCCCTGATTGGGCCGTTTCCCACCACTCTCGCCGGACGCGCGTCGCCCGGGACCAGGGTGAGGCACGTGCCCTACCCCTGGCCCCGGGCCCACTAGGCCCCGCCGGTGGACGGGGTGCGCTGGAGCTGCCTGCGCGAGGTGATGCCGAGCTTGCCGAACGTCTTGCGCAGGTGCCATTCGACGGTGCGCGGGCTGATGAAGAGCCGCGCGCCGATCTCGGGGTTGGTCAATCCCTCCCGGACGAGCCGGACGATCTGCGCCTCCTGCGGGGTCAGCTCGCCCGCGTTCTCGGCGGACCGCCTGCGGACGTGCTCGCCCGTGGCCGCCAGCTCCCGCGCGGCGCGTCCGGCGAAGGCGTCCATGCCCATCGCGGTGAACGACTCGTGGGCGGCGCGCAACTGCTCCCGGGCGGCGCGCTGCCGGCGGCGGCGGCGCAGCCACTCGCCGTACAGGAGGCGCGCCCGCGCCAGCTCGCCGCCGACGCCGGCGCGTCCCAGCAGGTCGATCGCGTCGCGGTAGTGGTCCTCGGCCGCCGTGTCCTCGCTCAGGAGCGCCCGGGACCGGGCGTGGACGCCGAGCGCCCAGTCCGTCCCGGCCGGGGCGGTCGCCTCGCCGAGCCGGCGGAGGGCGACGGCCGCGTCCGCGAACCGGCCGCCGCGGGTGGCCGCCTCGATGTACTCCACGAGCGCCCACGGTCCGCTGCCCAGGTCCGCCGGGCGGTCCTCGGCGGCCTCGGGGACGGCGTCCAGCGCGTCCCGGTAGCGGCCGAGGCCGTTGCACAGCAGCGCCTTCGCCCACGCGCCGACGGTCAGCCCGCTGCCCTCGCCGCGGCGCCTCGCCTCCGCCGCGACGGTCCGCATCAGCCGGGTGAACTCGGTCTCGCGGCCCTGCCACGCGGTGACCAGCAGGCCGCCGTAGGGCGGGTCGGGGATGCCGGTCGCCTCCGACACCGTCGTGACCTCCTCGACCAGCGAGGCGGCGCCGGCCAGATCCCCGGCGAACACGTCCACGGCGATGTGCTGGGTCAGCGCGAGCGGCAGCGCGGCGGCCTGGCCGGACTCCCGGGCGAGCCGGACGTGCCGCGCCGCGACCAGCCGCCACGCCTCGTGGTCCCACAGGGCCGCGGCGGTCACGCCGGCCAGCCAGAACCAGCGGAGGCCGTCGTCCTCGGAGAGGTCCGCGCCGCGGAAGGCGTCCAGTGCGGGCCGCAGGATCGGCGCCCCGGCGGCGAGGCCCTCGCTGATCCGCGTCGCCAGGCCGTCGAGGAGGAGGTCGGCCGGACGCGGCGGGTCCGGCGGCGGCGGCGCGGACCGGGCGGCCGCGGCCGTTACCCGCTGCCCGGCGCCGTCGGCCAGCGGACCGGCGAACAGCGCCGCGCTGATCGCCTCCAGGTAGGTGTCCCGCGCCAGCGGCACGTCGTGCGGCGTGAGCCGCTCCGCCGCGGCGAGCAGCAGGCCGGGTGCGTCGCGCCCCCGGTCGACGGCGAAGGCGATCTCGGCGCGCAGCAGGGCGACCTCGCCGCGCAGCCGCTCGCCGGGCGGCCTGACCTCGGCGACCGACAGCAGCCGCAGCGCGGCGCCGGGCGTCCCGGCCCGGTGCGTCGCCCACGCGGCGGCCAGGGCCCGCTCCTGGCGCCGGACGGGATCCGGCGTCAGCTCCACCGCCCGGGTCAGGAACGCCGCGGCCGCCGCCAGCCCGCCGCGCGCCCCCGCGCGCCCGGCCGAGCGTTCGAGGTCGGCGGCGACGTGCTCGTCCGGCATCGGCGCGCCCTGCGCCGCGTGCCAGGCGCGCCGGTCGGGGTCGGCCCGCGCGTCGGTGACCTCCGCGAGGACGCGGTGGGTGCCGCGGCGCTCCTCCGCCGTCGCGGCCCAGTAGACGGCGGAGCGGACCAGCGGATGGTGGAACCGCACCCGGTCGCCGATCTCGACCAGCCCGGCCGAGACGGCGGGCGTCGCCGCCTCGATGCCGATCCCGAGCCGGTCGGCCGCCCGCCACAGCAGCACCGGCTCCCCGCCCGGCTCCGCCGCCGCGACCAGCAGCAGCCGCCGCGTCGCCCCCGGCAGGCCCGCGACGCGCCGCTCGAAGATCTCCTGGATGCGTCCCGCGAGGGCCCCGGCGCCCGGCACGCCGAACCCGCCCGCGAGCTCCGCCGGCGTCGCCTCCTTCGGCAGCTCCAGCAGGGCGAGCGGGTTGCCGCGCGCCTCCGCGACGACCCGTTCGAGGACGCGCTCGTCCCAGGGGCCGGTCACGACGGAGCGCAGCAGCGCCCGCGCCTCGTCGTCGGGGAGGCCGCCGACGGCCAGTTCCGGCAGCCCGCTCAGCTCGCGGGTACCGTCCGGCCCCCGGGCCGTGAAGACGATCGCGACCGACTCCGCCAGCAGGCGGCGGGCGGTGAACGCGAGCGCCTGCACCGAGGCCCGGTCCAGCCAGTGCGCGTCGTCCACCACGCAGAGCAGCGGCTGCTCGCGGGCGGCGTCGGCGAGCAGGCCGAGGACGGCGAGGCCGACGAGGAACCGGTCGGGAGCCCGTCCGGCGCTCAGCCCCAGCGCGGCCCGCAGCGCGTCGCCCTGCGGGGCGGGCAGCCGCCGGAACCGGTCCGCCATCGGCGCGCACAGCTGGTGGAGGCCGGCGAAGGCCAGCTCCATCTCGGGCTGCACCCCGGTGACCCGCACGATCCGGAAGCCCGGCGCCCGGTCGACCAGGTACTCCAGCAGCGCCGTCTTCCCCGCGCCCGGCTCGCCGCGGATCACCAGCGCCCGGCTCCGCCCGCCGCGGACGGCCTCGAGCAGGCCGTCGAGTTCGGCGCACTCGTCGCGTCGGCCTCGTAACACCGTCACCACCGCCACTGGGTCAGCCGACCGCCGGGCGCCGTACGCGGACTGCGGCCCGCACGCGGCGTCCCGGCCATGACGGCCGTGTACCGCCCCATTCCCGAATCACTCGGACCGGCGTAGCCGCAATACCCGGTCATGGGGGCTTCGTGGGGACACGGCGACCTTCCCGTCCGCGCCGTGATCGGGCGGTTGCCTCTCCGCTACGCCCCCATGCCCTGGTCCTCGGCCCCTGCGGGGGACGACATACCTGGTCGGGGCAAGGGCAGTAGTGGTGGGTGGCACCGGGGCGGACCGCGCGGTCGTGGAGGCGGGTCCGCACTGCCCTGGCGGACCGGCTCGGCGGCGGGCGACGGGCACGGGTCGTGGTGCTGCTGGCGTGCGTGCTCGCGCTGAACACGGCCGACACCGGGGTCGTCGGGGCGATCGTCCAGCAGCTGCGTCACGCGCTGGACGTCGGCAACACCCAGGTCGGGATCCTCACGGCGGCGCCGGCCGCGGTCGGCGCGGTCGCGACGCTGCCGGTGGGGCTGCTGACCGACCGGTTCCCGCGGGTGCCGCTGCTGGCGGGCAGCATCGTGCTGTGGAGCCTCGCGATGATCGCCGGCGGGCTGGCCGGGTCGTACGAGTGGCTGCTGGCGTCGCGGGTGCTGCTGGGCGCGGTGACGGCGACGGCCGGGCCCACGGTCGCGTCGCTGATCGGCGACCTGTTCCCGCCCGGGGAGCGGGCCGGGACGTGGGGCCGGATCCTGGCCGGCGAACTGGTCGGCGTCGGGTTCGGGCTGATCGCGGGCGGCAACATCGCCGCGGTCCTGAGCTGGCGGGTCGCGTTCTGGTTCGTCGCGGCGCTCGGGCTCGTGCTGGCCGTGCTGCTGTGGCGGCTGCTGCCCGAGCCGGAGCGGGGCGCGCAGGGCTCCGTCACCGGCCGGGACGAGGAACCGGCGCAGCGGCAGGTGGACGAGTCGGACGTGGCGCCGGACCCCCGGATCGTCCTGGACACCGATCCGGAGCGGATGACGCTGGCGCAGGCGGCCCGGCACGTCCTCCGGATCCGCACCAACGTGATCATCATCGTGGCGTCCGCGATCGGCTACTTCTTCTTCGCGGGGCTGCGCACGTTCGCGATCGTCTTCGTCCAGGAGCGGTACTCGCTCGGCCGCGCCGAGCTGTCGGCGTTCATCCCGGTCATCGGGCTGGCCTCGCTCGCGGGCGTGCTCGCCGGCGGGCGGCTGGCCGACCGGCTGGTGCGCGGCGGCACGGTCACCGCGCGGGTCACCGTGCCGGCGGCGGCGTTCGCCGCGTCCGCGCTGCTGTTCGTGCCCGGACTCCTCACCCGGGAGGCGGCGATCGCGCTGCCGCTGTTCACGCTCGCCGCCGCCGCGCTCGCCGCCGCGAACCCGCCGCTGGACGCGGTGCGGCTCGACGTCGTCCACTTCCGGCTGTGGGGGCGCGCGGAGGCGATCCGGACGATCGTGCGCATGTCCGCGGAGGCGGCGGCGCCCGTGCTGTTCGGCTGGCTGTCCGGCGTGCTCGCGCCCGGGGACGCGACGGCGACCGGCCTGGACCGGACGTTCCTGCTGGCGCTGCTCCCCCTGCTGGTCAACGGCCTGCTGCTGACCCGGGCCCGGCACAGCTACCCGCGGGACGTCGCGTCCGCGCTGGAGTCCGAGCGCCGGTACGGCGACGGCCGCCGGTGACCGCTTTCAGGGAGTTCTCAGAATCCGGAGGTAGACCGGGGGCCATGAGCGTGACACGGCGCGGGTTCCTGCTGTCCGGCCTGGTCGGAGGGGCGGCGCTCCTCAGCGGGGCCGCGGCCGGCCGCCCGGTCAGTCGTCGTCGTCGGCAGGCTGGTCGTTCAGGACGCGGTAGCGGTCGAGGATGCGCTCCAGCTCGCGGCGGTCGCGCTTGGTGGGACGTCCCGCGCCGCGCTCGCGGCGGCCGACCGGGACGAGCGCCTCGCGCGGCGGCGGGGGCGGGCTCTTGTCGATCAGGCATTCCTCCGCGGCGGGCGCGCCGACCCGCTTGCGGACGATCTTCTGCACGACGACGATCCGCTCCCGCCCGTCATGGCGGAGCCGCACCGTGTCGCCCGGTTTCACCGTCGTGGACGGCTTGGCGCGCTCGTCGTTCACGCGGACATGGCCCGCCCGGCACGCCGTCGTCGCCATCGAACGGGTCTTCAGCAGCCGCACGGACCAGATCCACAGATCGACCCGCACGGACCCCTCGTCGCCCATGCGTCCATGATGTCACCGCGGCGCGGCCGCCCGGTTCGCGCTGATCCAGGCGTCGGCGCGCTCCCACTGCCCGTACAGCCAGTCGACGCGGGCGTCCCGGCCGTCCGGGACGTCCTCGGCGGGGATGCGCCACCAGCGGGCGTGGACGGGGCCGGTGAGCGGGATCCGCCGCCAGACGTCGCCGGCCGTGGCCATGTGGTCGAGGCCGATGTGCGCGACGAACACCACGTCGGCGGACGGCGCCGAGTCGAGCGCGGCCAGCACGCCGCCGGGCCGGGGCGGCATGAGGTTGCGCATCGCGGCGGCGCGGGCCGCCTCGCCGGTCCGCCGCAGCCTGGTGAGCCGCCGGATCGCGCGCCGCCGGCGCTCCGGGGTGAAGTTGCCGCCCTCCGGGAAGATCAGCAGCGCGTCCCGGGGGCCGAGGCCCTCGGCGAGCCGGCCGATGTCCTCGACGGCGCCGCCGCCGGGCGTGACGAACACGTTCGGCAGGCGGTTCGCGGCGATGTCGATGCAGGGGTCGAACTGGAGCTGCGCCTTCATGACCACGCGGGGCCGCCGCCGGTAGTCGGTCAGCAGGTGGTGGACGAGGAGGAGCGCGTCCCCGGGCCCGGCGTGCCGGCTGAGGACGATCAGCGGCCGGTCGCCGGGCGCCGCGCTCCCGCCTCCCTCGATCTCGACCCGGAGGCCGAGCCGCCGCTGCGCCACCGCGTACAGCCCGGCGACGTAGCGGCGGACGACGTCGTAGTGCCGGTCGTCGCGGCCGCGACCGCGCAGCCACAGCCAGCCGCACTCCAGCACGGCGGCCGACTCCCGCGTCCCCCAGGCGAGCGTGAACCACAGCAGCCGGAGGGCGCGCCCGCGGTCGCGTCCGATCAGGGCCGTCACCGCGAACGCGACCGGGAACAGGACGACGACCAGCAGGGTCAGCAGGAACAGCAGCGGCGTGAACACCAGCCGGCGGACGAAAGGGGGAGGCAGCATCTCACGCTCGTTCTTTGAGGTACTCCAAGGATGCCTGGTAGGCGCGCTCGATGTGAGCCCGGATCCCGGACACGTTCCTGTAGCGCATCTGCGCGAGGTCCACGCCGGCCTTCTGCGGCTTGCCGCCGGCGGGCAGGATGTGCACGGTCAGGCCGTCCGGGAGGGACGCCATCTCCTCGAAGAACCGGTGCCTGCGCGCGATCTCGAACGCGACCATGCCGACCTCCCACGGGCGGCGCGGCGGCAACAGGTCGCGCTCGATGCGCCCGACGTGCAGGACGTAGATGGTGGTCGCGCCGAGCATCACGGCCCGCCCGACCGGGATGCTGTGGACGAGCCCGCCGTCGAAGTAGTGCGCGTCCCCGATCCGGACGGGCGGCAGCAGGCCGGGCGCGGCGCACGAGGCCAGCACCGCGGGCGGCAGCGGCCCGGACGTGAACCAGTGCGCCATCGCCGTCTCGATCCCGGCGGCGACGCACTGGAACGGGACGTCCAGCTCCTCGAACGTCCGGACGGGGAGCAGTTCGTGCAGCATGCGGCGCAGCGGCTCGTTGGAGTGCAGGTGCGTGCCGGAGCGGGCGAGCGTCCACAGCCGCGCGAACATCCGCGCGCCGAACACGTCGCGGACGGAGTCGTCCGACCAGAGGCTGGTGAGGCGCTCGACGGCCGTCTCGGGGTCCGCCGCGACGAACACGCCGTTCAGCGCCCCGATCGACGTCCCGACGACGAGGTCGGGCCGGACGCCGGTCTCCTCCAGCGCCCGCAGCATGCCGACCTCGTGCGCGCCGAGCACGCCGCCGCCCCCGAGCACGAACGCGGTCCGCGGCCCGCCGTCCAGATCGTCCACGGGGGCAGCCTCTCCCCTGCAAAGCGGGATAAACAGGACCGGCCGCCCCGGTGCGTGGCGGGCGGCCGGTCCATGGCGTGCACGCCCGGTCAGCGGTGGGTGCGGGTGCTCAGGCCGTAGCCGTAGGGGAACAGCGGCTTGTAGTCCCGGTCGCCGACGTTGATCGGCTCCTGGCCCTCGCTGCGCGGCCACGTCACCGGCAGGCGCCCGGTGAAGGGGCGCTTGCCGAACAGGACGTCCGCGACGCCCGCGCCCTCGCTGCCCGGCAGCCAGGACATGACGAGCGCGTCCATCTCCGGCAACTGGCCGGTGACGATCTGCGGCCGTCCCGCGACGTCCAGGACGACGCACGTCCGGATCGCGCCGCACACCTTGTCGACATTGGCCTCGTCGGCGTCCGACAGGTTCAGCGTGTGCCCGTTGCCGACGTCGCCGACGCCCTCCGCGTACGGGGTCTCGCCGACCACGACGATGCCGACGTCACTGCCCGACGTGGGCGCCGACGCGTCCTTGCTGTAGGTGACGTGCGACGAGTTCTGCTCGATCCCCTCCAGGATCGTCGTGCCGGGGATGATGTCGCCGGACGACCCCTGCCAGGTGACCGTCCAGCCGCCCGCCTGGTTGCCGATGTCGTCGGCGTTCGCGCCCGCGACGTAGATCCGCTCGTTCCCGCGCAGCGGCAGCGCGCCGCGCGAGTTCTTCAGCAGGACCTGCGACTTGGCGACGGCCTCCCGCGCGACCGCCCGGTGCTCCGCCGACCCGATCGTCCCGGCGAGGCCGCGGTCGGTGTAGGGGTGCTCGAACAGGCCCAGCTCGAACTTCGCCTTGAGGATGCGGCCGACGGCGTCGTCGACGCGCGACGTCTTCACCCGCCCGGCGCGCACCTCCGCCAGCAGCGTCTGGACGAACTGCGGGGCGCTGTAGGGCTCCATGAACATGTCCATGCCGGCGTTGACCGACGTCCGGACCTGCGTAGCGTAGTCGCCCGGGATCTGGTGGATGGCCTCCCAGTCGCTGATCAGGAACCCGTCGAACCCGATCTTCTTCTTGAGGACGTCGGTCAGCAGCTCGGTGCTCGCGCTCATCTTGACCGGGTTGCCGACGCCGTCCTCCGTCCAGTCGACGCTGGAGAACGACGGCATGATGCTGCCGACGCCGTACTTGTGCACGGCGGTGACGTACGGCGCCAGATCGATCTTCGCGAACGTCTTCCGGTCGGTGACGGTGACGCCCTGGTCGATCGTGTACGTCCCGCTGGTGGACGAGCCGAACACCGTGTCGCCGTCCCCGGCGTAGTGCTTGGCCGTCGCCAGCACGTGCCGGCTCGTCGCCATGTCGCGCTTGTGCCGGCCCTGGAAGCCCTCGATGCCGACGGCCATCTCGGTCACCAGCCGCGGGTCCTCGCCGAAGGACTCGTAGGCCCGGCCCCAGCGCACGTCGCGGGTGACGCAGACGCAGGGCGCGAACACCCACTGGGGTCCGGTCGCCTTCGTCTCGATCGCCGTGATCTGCTCCTCCGCCCGGACGAGACCGGGATCGCGGGTCGCGCCCATCCCGATGTTGTGCGGGAAGACCGTCGCGCCGACGAGGTTGTTGTGGCCGTGCACCGAGTCGATCCCGTACAGCAGCGGGATCTTCAGCCGGGTGGCGAGCGCCCTGGACTGGTAGGCGTCCACCATGTCCGCCCAGCCGGACGGCGTGTTGTCGGCCGGCACCGACCCGCCGCCCGAGAGCACCGACCCGAGGGCCAGGCTCGTGATCTGGTCGCGGTCGCCGTCGATGGCGCCGCGCTCGGCCTGCGTCATCTGGCCGGCCTTCTCCTCCAGCGTCATCCTGGCGAGCAGGTCGCTCACCCGTTCGGCGACGGGGAGCCGCGCGTCGAGGTAGGCCGGGGAGGCGTCGGCCAGCGCGGGCTGCACCGCGACGGCGGACGGCAGGGCCGCGATGGTCGCGAGCGCGACCAGGGATCGCCCGATCCGGGTGGCGATGGCGCGTCTGTGGGGGTGTCGCAAGTCGTCCCTCCTGGGTCGCTCCGAGGACGCCGCGCGGCCCGGCGGACCGCGCGCGGCCGGGCGCGGAGGTCATGGCACGCCCGGACGGCCACGACCTCCGCGCTCGGCGACGTCGTCTCCCAGGAACCTCCCCCGGCTTCCCGCTACCTGTCAACAAACCTGCCTATTGCCGACCGGGCCCTTGCGGAAACTATGGAAGAGGGCTTGACGGGTACTGAACTCACACGTCGGGTCACGTTCCGAACAAAGCCGGTCGGACGGGTGGGGCCGAGAACGCCGCCGCCCGTCCAAGGCTGCGCGGCCGCCGCGGCGGCCGCGCACCACCCGCCACGGTGGCCATGTCCGGCCACACGACACGTCCGGCCACACGAAACGGGCCACACGAAACGCCCGGGCCGGCCGGCGGGTGAACGGCCGGCCCGGGCGCTCGCTATCCGGTGTGGCGCATGCTCGGGACCGAGTCGTCATGGCCCGGCGGGCCGCGGCGGCGGATCGCCGCCCCGCCCGCCGGGGACGAGGGGCTCACGTGGACGGGCGGCCGCGCTCTCCGCGGCCGCTCCGCCGCTCGGCCGCCGTCTCCTCGTCGCGGGTGACCTCGATGCGCTCCTTGCGCAGTTCGCCGCGCACCGTCTGCTCGTCCTGCACCTGCTCGGTGCGGACGTGCACGCGCTCGACGGGGACGGTCTCCTTCGCGATGACCGGACGCTCCTCGTAGAGGATGATCTCGTGGTCGTCCTCGGCGATCGTGATCTTCGGGTTCGGCTCGCCGCCCACGATCGGCTCGCGGTCGATCCTGATCTCCTCGTGCGAGACGGGGACCGTGCGCTCGACCATCTCCGTCTCGATGAACTTGTGCACCCGGACGCGGCCGGCCTCGTGCCGCTCGGTGCCGATGCGCATCTGCTCCTCCGACCGGGTGATCTCGGTCATCGGGGCCTCCGCGCCCTCGCGCGCGGACTGCGGCGGCATGGCCTGCCCGCGATCCGTCCGCTCCGTCCGCTCCGTCCGGTCTGTGCGGTCCGGGCGGACGGCCATCCCGGCGGCGCCCGCGGTGCCCGCCGCAGCAGCCGGGCCGGTCGTCCCGGCCTTGCCGGTCGCGGCCTTGCCCTCGCCGGCCTGCCCGCGTTCACCGGCCGTCTCGGCCGTGTCCTCCTTCATGTCCCCCTTGCCGCCCTCGCGGCGGCCGCCCGGCGGACGTACGCCGTAGTGGCGGTACAGGTCCACGATCTGGGCGTGCGACAGGTGCTCGTCCGCGTCGACGTTCGGAGCGCCCTTGATGGTCTCCTTGTCGTAGGGGACCTGAAGCATGTCCTGGTTCTTGCGGGAGCCGGACAGCGGGACGAAGCTCTCCCGCATCCCGAACCATCCGGTGTGGACGGTCACCCACTCCGGGGAACCGGAGTCGTCGTTGAGGTAGACCTGCTTGATCGTGCCGACCTTGGTCCCGTTGGTGTCGGTCACGCTCATGCCCATGAGTTCCCGCACCTGTGTCTGCGTCTGCACGTTGAACACCTCTGCTTCCGTGAACGCTGCCGGGCGGACGGGGGGCCGGGGGGAGGTGGGTCTGCGCCCGCCTCCCGGCAACGGTGTTCTGTTTGATCCCGAGTTGCCGGATTACATGCTGCTTTTCCGTATGAGGGCGCAATAAACACGTTTGCACGATTATGGGGGATGATTTACCCAAGTCTTACACCAAGCCCCGGCGAACCTGTCAGCCATTTCTCGATAAATGCCGCTCAGTGCGGTCAACCAGGAATACCGCCGCGGTCGAGATGGTGATCATTTTAGAATGCGCCGGTTTCCCTTTCCCCGCCGCACGAAAGACTGCCAGGGGACGTTCCCCGCACATCGGAGAAACTGTTATGCGCGACTATCCACGGGCGGCGCGGCGGGTGGGCGCGCTGGCGGCCGCGTCCGCGTTCGCCGGCACCGCGTTCACTGGCACCGCCTTCACCGGTACCGCCCTCGCAGGCACCGCCTTCGCGGCCACCCCGTTCACCGGCACCTCGGCGGCCGGGACCGTGCCGCCGACCCGGCGTCCGCCCGCCTGGTGCAGGCCCGCCGGGTCCCTGTCCGCCCGCACGCTGCCGCAGCGGGTGCGGATCACCGACTGCGACCTGCGCGGCCGGACGGTGCGCGGCGCCAACGGGCTCGCCGCGGTCGTCCCGTCCGACGGGACCTCGCTGGCGGCGCACGAGCTGCGCACCGACGGCGGCGCCGAGCTGCGCATCCGGGTGGACGAGCGGGCCGGCGTGATCACCATCGGCACGAGCGGCGGCCGGGTGCCGCAGGGCCGGCCGCGCGGCTTCCGGGCGCCGGGCGCCGCGTGCCAGGACGGCGTCCACCGCACGAAGGCGAGCAAGTGGCCGAAGGGCGCCACCGTCCAGTGGCGCTACTACGCGGGGCCGTCCGGGCTGCCGAGGAGCGCCGTCGCCAGGGGGGTCGCCAACATGGCCGGCGCCCGCACGGACTGCAACGGCCGGGGGCGCTTCACCCCCGCCCCGGACATCGGCGAGCACAACGCCGGGCCGGCGAGCGCGCCGCCGAACCTCACCGGCGCGGCGGCCTGCGGGGCCCGGGACCGGGTCAACACGTTCGGCTGGCGCGCCATGCCGAACGCCGACCGGGAGGTCCTCGCGGCGACCTGCACCTGGTTCAGCGGCGCGACGACGGTCGAGACCGACATGGCGTTGCAGGCGCGGGGCAAGCGATGGTGGACGGGCGGCGCGTGCCCGGCCGGGAGCTACTCCGCCGAAGCCGTCGTCACTCACGAGGCGGGCCACGTCTTCGGGCTGGCGCACGTCGCGGGGACCGAGCACGAGAACCTCACGATGGCGCCGTCCATCAGGTCGTGCGACAACGGCCCCGCCACGCTCGGCAAGGGCGACTACGACGGGCTGATCGCCCTGTACGGGCGGACGCTGAACGGCGGACGCTGAACGGCGGATGCCGGACGGTGCGGAGCCGCTCCGCACCGTCCGGCATCCGCCGTCCGCCGGAGCGGTCAGCGCCCCGGCTGGAGCTTGCCGACGACGACGAGGCGGCGCCGGTCCGAGCCCTTCGGGGTGCAGGTGATGAGCGTGACGTACTGGCCGTCCGGCGCGCTGCGCCGCTTGAACGGCACCGGTTCCAGCGCCCGCCGGTCGGCCGGCTTGATGACGCGCTTGATCCGCACCCGGTACACGTACGTCTTCCGGCCGACGCGCAGGACGATCCGGTCGCCGCGCCGCATCCGGTCGAGCTTGTTGAACGGGTGCAGCCAGGTCGTCCGGTGGCCGAGCAGCACCGTGTTGCCGTCGCGGCCGGGCAGGCCCGTCCGCGGGTAGTGCCCGGCGGCGCGCCGCAGCACCGCCTGGCCGACGCCCTCCCGGACGTCGGCCTTCAGCCCCATCCGCCTGATCCTGATCTTCCCGATCAGCGCGCCCGTCCTCGGCCGCGCCACCGCCGCCGCGGGCGCCGCCCGCACGAGCGTTTCGGCCCGCGCCTGCGGGACGCCCAGCACGGGCGCGCAGCACAGCGCCGCGACGGCCACCGCGCCGAGGGATTTTCGGTCGAGCATTCGTTTCGTCTCCATCGAACCGGAGTGCCGCTGACATGGGGAAGGGGCGGCACGTCTGCCGCCCCTCGCCTCGGATCGCCGGCCGCGGGTCGTCACCCGGGCCGGCGAGCGGTCACTTCAGGACCGGGGTGCCGACCCGCACGGGCGCCCCGGCGCCGTTCGGGAGCTGCGGCCCGAGCTGGCCCTGCTGGACGTCCACCCCGGGCACCTTGACGACCTTGCCGACCGCGCGCAGCAGGTCCTGGACGGCGGGCATGCCGTCGGCGGTGCGGTAGTTCGCGCCGCCGTCCGCCATCCGGCGTCCGTCGGCGCGCATGGTCGACGGCAGCTTCTTGTGCTTGGCGGCCGGACGGTGCTTGGACGGCTTGTACGGCTTCTTGTGCTTCTTCACCGGCGGCGTGCGCAGGGTCGGCGGTACCTCGTGGTCCCCGCCGTCGCCGACGGACGCGCCGCCCTTGCACTGCGCCTGCGCGGCGGCCAGCACCGCCGCGACGGAGTTGCCGCACACGTCGATCGGGATGCTGATCGGGATGAAGAGCTGGTTGCCGTTCAGCAGGCCGATGTTGCCCGCGCTCTTCATGTCCACGTCGCGGCCGCCGGACCGCTTGACGGACGCGCCGCCCTTGCACTGGGCGTCCGCGAACGCCAGCACCGCCGCGACGGAGTTGCCGCACACGTTGACCGGGACGCTGATCGGCGCGTACGCCTGGTTGCCGTTGGCGGCGCCGATGTTGAGGAACGACAGCATGTCGACGCTCTTGCCGTGGCCCCCGCCACCGCCGTCCCAGCCGCCGTCCGCCCGGTAGCCCCGGTCCGCCTCGTAGCCGTCGCCCGACCGCTGGGACGAGACCTTCGCGCCGCCCTCGCACTGGGCCTTGCTGAGCCCGGCGATGGCGATCGCGTTGCCGCAGACGTCGATCGGGATGCTGATCGGCGCGTACGCCTGGTTGCCGTTCAGCACGCCGAGGTTGCCGGCGGACAGCATCGTGACCTTGCCGTCGTGGCCGCCGCCTCCGTAGAAGGCGTTGGCGGGGGCCACCGCGGCCGCTCCCACGGCGAGGGCGCCCGCGGCCACCAGGGCGGCGCGGGAGGTGTTCTTTGCCCACATGCGCATGATGTGTTGCTCCTGTCTGTTGCATCGTGGTGTTCGCTGCGCGACACCGTCCCGGCGGGCGCAGCGCTGGCAGCGGCCGGGGCTCGGCCGTTGCGCGTGGAGAAAGGTTCCGAGAGGGCGGACGGCGTGCCTCACGCACGCGGTTCGCCGAGGGCCGGCCGCTCAGGGCCGGGTGGATGCGCCCCTAGTCGGGGACGACGGACGGGCCGCCCGGCGCGGCCACGTCGGTCAGCGCCGTGCGCGGGAACGTGCTCGCGTACACGGCGGGCGGCGCCGCCGGGGAGCGGCGGCTCGGCAGGTCGGCGACCGGCGTGAGCGGGTGCCCGCCCGTCGAGCCGCCGCCGCCCTGCGGGGCGTCCTGGCCGGGCACGGCGGGACTGTGCGCGGGCGCGCGGTGGCCGCCGCCGCAGCGCGGGCAGTCGTCCGCCTTCGTGCCCGCGGACGTCCCGGCGGCCGCGTCCGTGCGGCGCGCCGCGGAGACCTCGTCCTCGGACGCCGCCCTGCCGGGCGCGCCGGCGTCGCCGTGCTCCTCCGGCCGCTGGTGAGCGGCCGGCCGCTGCGCGGGACGCGGGTCGGTCGCCCGGTGGACGAGGTCGCGGATGACGGGCCGCTCCCGCCGCACGTCCGGGATCCGGACGTGCGGGACCCCGGCGCGGTCGGCGAGTTCGCGCACCTGGCGGACGGCCTGGTCCTTGTCGTGGAACAGGTCGTGCCGCCGCGACCGGACGTACCGCACCGGGTCGTCGCCGGCCTCGCGCACGGCGTCGGTCATCGCGCGCCGGACGCCGGGCCCGGCCGTGAAGTGCCGGAGCGTGGACGGCCCCGTCGCGTCCGCCTGCGCGGGGTGCGGCGCGGGCCGCTCCGCCGCGAACGCGGGGTCGCTCAGCGCGGAGAGCGCGAGCCAGCCCGCGAACACGAAGCCGGCGACGGCGGCGAGTCGCAGGAGAACGGGCACGAGGGCATGCCGCGGCCGACCCTGGAGGCGAATCGCCTCGCGGTGGATCGGTACGGAACGCATCGCCGTTTCCCCTTGTCGCCGGATCGAGGTCGGGTTGAACGTAGCATCGCGACCGGCGTGCGCAAGGAGTCGTTGTCTTTTCGCGGGCGTGTCCCGGGATTGTTTACCGGCCCGTGAATCCGCCTTTTACCGCACGCGGTTTCCGTCCATTCAATGCCCCCTTTGCCGGACCTGGCCCATTTATCGAGCCTTCCACCCGGATGCGGGAGAAGTATGGCGGGCAGTATCGAATGCGCTACAGTCGGTGAACGTCCGGTCACCGGACCGCCCACGGAGGAGCCCCCATGCGCAACCCCTCGTCCGCGATCACGCGTCTCCGCCCGCTCCGCCGGCGCCGCGCCCCCCGCCGCGAGACCCACCGCTTCATCACCCGCGCCGACCTCAACCTCATCGTGCTCTCCAGCGTCCCCCCAGATCAGAGCCCGAAGAGCCGCCGCGGATGGTCGTCGGCATGGACGCTGTACTGGCGCTGCCAGTGGTCGGTCGCCACCGCCAGAGCCGAGCGGGCCCGCCGCCGCTCCCGCATCGCGCGGTACTAGCGGACCCATCGGGCGGCCGGTGCGCGAACCGCCACGGCCCGGGAGGAGAATCCTCAACCCCGAGGCCGGTCAGCGCCGGAGGCGGAAGCCGTCCGACCGACGCGAACGCCCGCCGGTGGGCCGGCGGGCGTTCGCGTCTCGCGTGCTCGGCTGCTCCGGCCGGTCCCGCCCGCATCCGGAGGCGGGCGTTCCCCGGAAGGGGAGCCGGGCGGTCGCCGGTGTGCTCGGCGCTACTGGCGGGTCGTGTTCGGCTCCAGGACGTCCGCCAGGCGGGCCGCCGTCGGGCGCATGCGCGGCATCCGGCGGATGATGTGGCCCGCGATGCGGGTCGCGGCGAAGTCGGCGCCGTGCACGAAGCGCATGACGGGGCCGAAGGTGGAGGCCGCGGCGAGGCCCGCGAAGTAGAGGCCCGGCGTGGACGCCTCGAAGTCGCGGCTGAGGACCGGCGCGCCGAGGCGGGTCGTGATGCGGCCGCGCAGCTCCGGGGCGAGCATGCCGAGGCGGGCGACGTCCGGGACGTAGCCGGTGGCGGCGATGACGTGCTCGACCTCGGTGACGGCGCGGCCGCCGGAGCGGTCGACGGTGGTGAGCGCGATGCCGTCCGCCAGCTCCGCGGCCTTCACCGGGCGGCGGCCCGTCGAGACGCGGACGCGCTCGTCCAGCCGGTCGCGCAGCCACCAGGAGCCCGCGGGCGGGAGCGTCTCGCGGACGATCCGGCGGCGGGTGCCCTCCGGCAGGTAGCGGACGAGGCCGGGCCGCTCGGCCCACAGCCAGGTGCGGTAGCCGGTGCCGAGGCCGGAGCGGGGCCCGCCGAGCACCCGGTCGCGCAGCGAGCGGCGCTCCTCGGGGACGGTGTTCCAGTCGAGCCGCTGCCGCCGGGCGATGACATGCGGGTGCGCGCCCGCGTCGGCCAGCAGGACCGCCGTTTCGAGCGCGGACTGCCCGGCGCCGATGACGGCGACCTCCTTGCCCGCGAAGAGGGTGAGGTCGCGGTGGGCGCTGCAGTGCGAGACGAGCCAGGACGGCAGGCCCGCCAGCTCGTCCGGGATGTGGGCGAACGGCCCGACGCCGACCGCGACCACCACGGCCTTGGCCGTGATCGTCTCGCCGGTGGACAGCGTGACGGCGTAGCCGTTGCGGCCGTTCTGACCGGCGCGCTCGACGTTCACGACCTGCGCGTCCTGGTCGTCCGAGCGCAGCGGGACGCCCTCGGCGGCGAACCAGCGGCCGTACTCGATGAAGGTCTCCAGCGGGATCGGCTGGCCGATCCGCCATCCGGGGTGCAGGTCGGTGAAGCGCATCCCCGGCTGCGGCGACCCCAGGTTGGACGCGAACGGCTCGGATTTCAGGAACATGCCCTCGGGCATGTTCGCCTCCCAGAACCGCATCGGCTCGCCGATGATCCGGATGTCGAGCCCCAGGTGGCTCAGGTGCGCGGCGGTCGACAGGCCGTAGGGCCCGGCGCCGGCGATCACGACGTCGCTGGCCGAGTCGCTCATGTCTCATTCCCCCCTGTGATTGTGGTGTTACCTGGTCCGCAGCCGCTCGACCGCGCGGAGCACGCTCCGCCGGCCCATCGCGAGGAAGGGCGGCAGGTCGTCCGCGGCGTACCAGGCGAACTCGTCGGCCTCGCGCAGCGGGCGGAGGGTCCCCGCGCGCAGCAGCGGGCGCCCGGCCGCCTGCTGGAGGAAGTGGTTCTCCACCAGGAGGGTGCGGCCGAGCGCCGGGCGCACGTCCGGGACGCGGCGGCCGGACTGGTCAAGGTGCAGGGCGCGGGCCAGGTCGAGCCCGTTCTGGTCGGTGAACAGGCGGAACTGGGCCCCGATCCGGGGGTTGAAGTCGAGCAGGTGGTAGCCGCCGGTGGCCTCGTCGAGGCGGAAGTCGAGGTCGACGAGACCGCGGCAGCCGAGCAGCCGGACGATCCGGATCGCGAGCCGCTGGAGATCGTCGGCGGCGACCCATTCCCCGGCGACCGTGTGCCCCGCCTGCGGCGGATGCGCGAGGTGCTTGCGGCCGACGCCGCCGAACAGGCAGTCGAGGTTCGCGTCGAAGTAGCCCTGGAAGAACCAGTCGCCGCCGGACGGCGGGATGCGGCGCTGCAGGATCAGCGGACCGGCGTCGCCGTCCGGGTCGCGGTCGCGGGTGGCGGCGAACAGCCGGTGCAGTTCGCCGAGCGTGCCGACCAGCGTGGTGCTGCGCATCCCGGGGCGGAGCCGCCAGGGCCGCGCCCACTTGGCGATCAGCGGCAGGCCGAGCGCCTCGGCGGCCTCGTCGACGTCGGCGGCGGACGCGGGCGTCCGGCTCGGCGGGCAGGTGACGGCGTACTTCTCGCACGCGTCCCGCAGCCGGGCCTTGTCGGCGACGCCGCGGGGGACGTCCGGGTCCTGGTGGGGGAAGACGAAGCCGGGCCGCAGCGCGTCCGCGTGCTCGGCGACGAAGATCGCGCCGGCGTCGTCCATCGGGACGAGCAGCGTCTCCCGGCCGATGCGCTCGCCGATCGCGCGCAGGTGGCTCAGCAGGCCGGCCGGGTGCTCGACGGACGGCGCCCACGGATGCCCCCGGTACAGGTAGCGGGAGCGGGACGCGGGGTTGGCGCGCCCCTCCATGATGGCGTGGACGGGCACCCCGGCGCGGCCGAGGCTCCTGATCGCGGCGAGCGTCCCGTGGTGGAAGAAGTTGCGGTCGGTGCGCAGCAGCAGGACGGGAAGGCCGGGATCGAGGCGCGTCCGCGGTGGGGTCCGGGTGTCGAAGAACATGTCTTCAGGCGCATTCCCAGGGATGGTGGCGCACAACAACCTTCCTAACGTAAATTCTCTGCTTGATCTGTCCGTACGGCTTTTTCGCGACGCACGTCCAAGGGCATACGATACGCATGCGAGCTGCGGATATCCATTCAGCCGGGCGGCCATTCGGGCGGCGGCGGGAAAGGCCGCTTCCCTTCTGTCCGCTCCCGGTGCTTCTGGCGGCTTTCGCCATGCTGGTGACGGTCACCGCGTCGACGGTGGCCACCTGGTCGCAACCGCAGGCAATCCAGAAAAAGGAGTCATATGTTCCTTTAGGAGCATTTCTGGGTTCGGGTCCGGAGGGGGTGGCCAGGGTCGAGCGGTTCCAGCAGTGGCTCGGCTCGACGGTGACGGTCGGGCGCACGTACCTGCCGGGCGACGACTGGCAGGGCATCGAGGGCCCGCGGGAGATGATCGGGCCGTGGGCCCGCTGGAAGGCGGCCGACCCGCGGCGCATGCTGGTGGTGAACGTGCCGATGGTGGCGCCGAACGAGATATCGGCCCCCGGGCCGGTGCTCGGCTCGGTGCTGCGCGGCGGCGCGTCGGGCGCGTTCGACGACCACTACCGGATCCTGGCCGGGCGCCTGGTGTCGGCCGAGGCGGGCGACGCCGTCATCGTGCTCGGCTGGGAGATGAACGGGGAGTCCTACGGCGGCCGGTGCGCGGCGAACCCCGAGGCGTGGAAGGCGTACTGGCGGCGTATCGCCACGGCCATGCGGTCGGTCAAGGGCGCGCGTTTCCGTTTCGATTTCGCGCCGACGCGGGGCCCGGACGCGATCCCGTGGCCGGAATGCTATCCGGGTGACGACGTCGTCGACATCATCGGGTCCGACAGCTACGACCAGCCGGCCGGCAAGTCGTTCGGCGATTTCGTGGACGAGCCGTACGGGCTGCGCGCGCAGGCCGATTTCGCCGCCGCGCACGGCAAGCCGATCTCGTTCCCCGAATGGGGTCTGTTCCGCAATTCCGACAACCCCGATTATGTGCGGGGAATGCACGACTGGATCATGTCGCACGATGTCGTGTACCAGTCGATCACCGACTACTGCCCGCACGGCGTCTGGTCGTGCGGCGCGAACGCGCGGTCGTCCGCCGCCTACCGGGAGCTGTTCGGCGGCGTGACGGCCCCGCCGGCGAGCCCCGCCGCTCCCGCCGCCCCGGCCACCCCGGCCAAACCGGCGTCCCCGGAGAAACCGTCCGAGACCCCGACGAGGCCCGCGTGGACGGGCGCGCCGGACACCGCGCGGGCGTCGTCCAGGGCGATCTCCGGAGCCCCGCCGCACCCGCCGACCTCGCGGGTGACGGCGGCGAGCAGCGCCATCGTCCCGGTGACGTCGTAGCCGGCCGCGGCGGCGGCCGCCGCTCGTCCCTCCCGCTCGGCCGTGCCGGGGCACAGCAGCCGGGCGGCGATCTCCTCGGCGAGCGCCGCGGGATCCTCCACGGGCACGAGCGCGCCGAGCCCCGGCCCGACGATCTCGGCGAGGCCGGGAACGTCCGCCCCGACGATCGGACGCCCCATCGCGAGGGCCTCCAGCGCGGTCAGCGGCAGCCCCTCCCACCGGGACGGCAGGGCGACGACGTTGGACGCCGCGAGCCAGTCGCGCGGGTCCGCCACCGGCGGGACGAACCGGACGCCGGGCACGCGCTCGCTCCGCAGCCGCGCCAGGTCCTCGCCGTCCCCGACGATCGCGAGCAGCGCCGACGGGCACTGCGCGGTGACGGCCGGCCACGCCGCGACCAGGACGTCCTGCGCCTTCTGCCTGGTCACCCGGCCGACGCAGACGACGAGCGGCACACCGGCGGCCAGCCCGAGCCGGGTGCGCGCGGTGCGCCGGTCCGCCGGGGCGAACCGGTCCCGGTCGACGCCGTTGCGGACGAGCCGGTAGGCGCCGCGCACCCCCGCGTCCGCGCCCTGGCCCAGCTCGCCCGCGCCGACGCAGACGAGCGCGTCGCTCCAGCGGGCGGCGAGCCGCTCCCAGCGGCGGCTCGCGGCGTCCTGCCGTCCCGTGGCGGCGAGCCAGGACCAGCCGTGCGGCTGGAAGATCACGGGCTTGCCGCACGGGCGGCGCAGCAGCCGCCCGGCCAGGCCCGCCTTCGAGGAGTGCAGGTGGACGACGTCGGGCGCGAACGTCCGGACCACCCGGCGCAGGCCGAGGGACTCCAGCAGGGTCCGCGGGCCGGGGGTGCGCGCGGCGTCCCAGTTGAGCCACGGCACCCCGGCCGCCATGCACCGCTCGGGCAGGTCGCCGCCCGGCGGGCACGCCACGGCCACGTCCCAGCCGCGCCTGCGCTGGTCCATGGCCGCCTGCCCGACGTAGACGGCGACCCCGCCGGCGTTGGGCTGGCTGACGTGCAGGACGCGGAGCGGCTCAGCCACGGCCGGCCTCCGCGCGGTGCCGCCGGGCCGACAGGTACCCGCGGGTCCGGGCGAGGCCGGCGAACGCGGCGGCCGGCGCCGACCGGCCGAGGATGATCCGCTCGTTCCGCACGGCCGCCGGCCGCCATTTCAGCTTGTACGGCTCGTCGCCGCGCAGCAGGCTGACGCCCTGCCGGTGCCGGTCCCGCGCGATGGCGAGGTTCTGCCGCAGCATCATCAGCGAGACGTCCACGCAGTCGCGCAGGTCGGGGATCGCCCCGTACAGGTAGGCGCCGACGTACCGGTGGCCGATGAGGACGAGGTCGCCGGCGACGAGCCGGCCGTCCCACCGGTACTGCAGGACGGCGGCGCGCCCGTCGCGGACCATCCCGCTCGCGGCCTCCGCCAGGTGCCGGCGGAACCGGGCCCGGGTGTGCTCGGGGTTGATCGGGCGGCCCTCCCACTGCCGGGCGTGCAGCTCCAGCAGCGCGTGGACGGCCTCCGCCGCCCGCTCCGCCGGGACGCTCTCGGCCGTGATGCCGCGCACGTCGATCTTGCGGAGTTTGGCGCGCATCTTCCCGGCGGTGCGGCGCGGCAGCCGGCCGAGGACGTCGTCGATGCCGCCGGCCGGGAGTTCGAGGCACACCGACGAGGGCGTCCGCCACGTCCCGCGCGGCCACCGCTCGGCGACCAGGTGCGCCGCCGAGCCGGGCCGGACCTCGCGCAGGTCGATCGCGCAGCATCCGCGCTCGTCCAGCAGGGCCCGGGTGAGGTGCCGGACGGCGCCGTCCGCGTACACGGGGTCGAGGAGGAAGTCGCTGAAGTCGCTCTGCTCCCCGGCCAGCGGCACCAGCACCGGGAACCCGTAGCGGGCGCTCGCCATCAGCGGCGCCGCCGCGACGAGCCGCCCCCGGCACCGGACGAGGACGAGCCGCAGCCGCCCGCGCGTCCCGTACCAGCCCCACCACGCCTTCAGCCACTCGTAGGTCTGGAACGGCGTCGCGGCCGGGCTGCGGTCGTACAGGTCGCGCAGCTCGTCGCCGAGGCCGAGGAGCGACTGCTCGTCCCGGTGGACCTCGACCGACCATTCGGCGGCCGGGGTCGCGGGACGGGCGGGCGCGATCGCGGTCATGACGTCACCTCCATCCGGTCGGCGGCCGCCGGGGCGGGGACCGCGGCGCGCCGGGCCGGCGCGCTCCGGCGGCCGCGCCGCCCGCTCAGGACGGCGGCGCTCAGCCCGGCGAGCAGGACGCCGGACGCGGTGCCGGCGGCGACGCCGAGCGGCAGGTTCGGCGACGACGGCTCGGCGGGCGGCTCGGCGAGCGTCATCAGCGCGACGCGCACGCCGGTGTCGGCGCGGTGCTGCGTCCCGTACCGGACGAGCGCGTCGGCGGCGGCGTTGGCGAACGCGGCGGCGTCCCGGCCCGTCCGGGCGCTGCCGGCGAGCCGGATCAGCGGCGTGTCCGGCGACGTCGACGCCTGGACGTGCTCGCGGGTGTCGCCGGCCGCGTGCGCCGGCAGCGGGAGCGAGGAGTTCGCGAGGGTCTCCGGCAGCGGCGCGAGCCGCCCGAACGCCTGCGCGAAGCTGACCGCCGCCGGGCCGGATTCGCCGCCGTCCTCCACGACGAGGACGAACGCGGTCGCGGTGTAGGTGGTCGGCGCGAACAGCGCGTAGCCGAGCCCGCCGAGGAACCCGGCGAGCACGAACGCGGCGGACAGCCCGAACCGCCGCAGGAACCCGGTGAGCGGCCGGCGCATCCGCCGGGCGGCGGCGTCGAGCGCGCCCTTTCGTCTCCTGGCGTCACGTTGCGGCATCCTGAGCCCTTTCTCTCGGTGGAACGACCCCGCGCGCGGCCGGCTCGGGCGAGTAGAGCCGGGCCAGCTCCGCGGCCTGCTCGGCGATGGCGTAGCGGGCGACGACGGGCGGCACGCGCGTCCGGTCCCACGGGGAGCGCAGGACGCCCGCGAGTTCCGCGCTCCAGATCCCGGCGTCGGTGGGGAGGCGGCGGGCGCCGGGGGCGTCGCCGGGCGGGAGGTCGTCGAGGGCGGGGCAGGCGGTGTAGCGGACGGGCAGCCCGGCGGCGAGGCCCTCCAGGACGCCGAGCCCGAACGTCTCCTGGACGGACGGCGCGGCGAGCACGTCCATCGCGGCGAGCGCGCCCGGGACGTCCGACGTCCCGCCGGTGAAGACCACCGGGACGCCGCGGTCGTGCGCCAGCCGTTCCAGCGCGCCGCGCATCGGCCCGGCGCCGACGAGCAGCAGCCGGACGCCGTCCAGCCGCGCGACGGCGTCGACCAGCAGGTCGAACCGCTTGGTCGGGACGAGCCGTCCGACGGCGCCGACGACGCGTTCGTCCGCGCCGATGCCGAGCCGGCGGCGGGTCGCGGCGCGGCGCGCGGCGTCGAACGCGAACGCGGCGGCGTCGATGCCGTTCGGGATCACCACGATCCGCCCCGGCGGCACGCCCCAGCCGCGCAGCCGGGCGGCGACGGCCGGCGACACCGCGACGGTCGCGGACCCGAGCCGCTCGGTCGCCCGGTACAGCGCCCGGACGCCGCGCGTCGTCGCGCGCCCCTCGATGTGCCCGACGCCGAGCGAGTGCTCGGTCGCGATCACGCGGGCGGTCCCGGCCAGGCGGGCGGCGATCCGGCCGTACACGCACGCCCGGTACAGGTGCGTGTGGACGACGTCGTAGCGTCCGCGCCGGATCAGCCGCGCGAGCCGGGGCAGCCCCGAGAGGTCCCGGTTGCCGCGCATCCCGATCTCGTGGACGGGCACGCCGGTGCGGCGGATCTCCGCGCCGAGCGTCCCGGTCCGGGTGAGCGTCGCGACCTCGCAGGCGACCGGCAGATGGCGCAGCAGCAGCGCGAGCTGGCGTTCGGCGCCGCCGTGCTCCAGCCCGGTGATGACGTGCAGGACGCGGGTCATACGCGGCTCCGGCGGCGCAGCTCGTGCCGGAGGAGCTTGACCCGCAGCCGCAGCGGCCCGTCCCGGTCGCCGATGTAGGCGCGGGGCAGCGCGTGCCGGGACGGCTCCTCGGGGCGGATGTCGCACGCGTGGTCGTATCCGGCGGCGCGCACCGCCTCGACCTCGCGGGCGGTGGCGTGCCCGTAGGGGTAGGCGAAGCCGGTGACGGGCGCCTCGACGATGTCCTCCAGGACGGCGCGGCTCTCCTCCAGCTCCTCGCGCAGCTCGGTGTCGTCCGTCCCGGGGAGGGAGACGTGGTGGCGGCCGTGCGAGGCGACCTCCATCCCGGCGCCGGCGACGGTCCTGATCTGGTCGGCCGTCATGAGCGGTTTGCGGGGGCCGTCGTCCCACGCGTTGTAGGTGCCGATCCGCCCGGACACGACGTACACGGTCGCGCCGAACCCGTACCGCAGCAGCGCGGGGACGGCCCGCGTCGCGAAGTCGGCGTAGCCGTCGTCGAACGTCATCCCGACGAGGCCGCGCGCCCGGCCGGCGGCGTGCGCGTCCAGCAGCTCGGCCATGCCGACGCCGCGCAGGCCGCGCGCCCGCAGCCAGGCGAGCTGCCGCTCGAACCGCGCGGGCGACACCGTCACCAGGTGCGGGTCCTCATCCGCGTGGTCGACCGAGTGGTACATCAGCACCAGCGGCACCGGCCGGACCTCCTCCGCCGGGCGGTTCGCCCCGCCCGTCCTGGCGGGCCGGGTCGTTCTTGCGGGTTCTGTCGGCTGGCTCACTGGTGTCCCCCGATTCGGTCCGGCCGCGCACGCTGCGGCGCGACCGCATAGCGATCCATGGAGCAACGAGGTCGGGTCCCGCCAGGGCGGCGAGGACCATGAACACGGCGGTGGTCGCGAGCCCGCCCCCGGCGAGCTGGACGAGCGCCGGCGTCCCGGCGGCGGCGTGCGCGACGAGCAGTCCCGCGGCGCAGGCTCCGGCGGCGGCGAGCATCAGCCGGGACACGTCGGCGGCGATCCGGCGCGGCGAGACCGGCGCGATGCCGCGCCGCAGCCCGCCGAGCAGCAGCACGGCGGCGAGCGTGATCCCGGCGGCGTTGGCGGCGGCGAGCGCGGGCGTCCCGGCGGACGCGGCGAACGCGGCGCCGGCCGCGGCGGTGACGGCGAGGCCCAGGCCGAGGACCCGCGCCGGGCGCCACGTCGGCCGCCGCTGCGCGAAGAAGGCGCGGGCGGCGAGGCCGACCGCCGACTGCCCCCACAGGCCGAGCGCGTAGACCCGCATGATCGACGCGGTGCTCGCCGTGTCGGCGGCGGTGAACTCGCCGTGCTCGAACAGCACCCTGATGAGGGTGGGCGCGAACGCGACGAGGAACGCGCTGGCGGCCAGCACCACCGTGCTCGCGATGACGAGGTCCTGCCGGATGCGGCGAGCGACCTGCCAGGTGTCGCCGTCCGCGGAGGCCCGCGCGAGCCTCGGGAACGTCACCGTGACGATCAGCAGCGACAGCACCATCGGGACCTGCGCGACCTTCTGCGCGTAGTTCAGGTGCGAGATCGACCCGACGGCCAGCTCGGAGCCGAGGAACCGCTCGACGAACACCTGCGCCTGCCGCGTCACCGTGTAGACGACGACCGGCGCCACCGCCGCGAGCCCGAGCCGCACGTCCACCCGCCCGGACGAGCCGGACGCGGAGGCGGGCGAGGCGGGCGAGGCTGGCGAGGCGCGCAGGCAGCGGGCGAAGGCCGGGGCCTGGACCGCGACCATCAGGAGGCTGCCGCAGGCGACGCCGACCGCCGCGCTGGTGATCCCGACGAGGCCGGACAGGCCCCCGATCAGCGCGAGGATGCCGACGTTGTAGGCGAGGTAGATGGCGGCGGGCGGGCCGAACACGTGGTGGGCGCGCAGCGTCGCGCTCATGAAGCCGGCGACGCCGAACGTCACCACGGTGACCGCCGTCAGCCGGACGCACTGGACGGCCGCGCCGTCCGCGTCCAGGCCGGGGGCCAGGACGTCCACCACGGCCGGGGCGGCGACCACGAGCGCGAGCGTGACCAGCGACAGGCCGAGCACCATGCGCGGCAGCGCCGACCAGGCGAGCGGGCGCAGCCCGTCGCCGCGCGCGAGCAGCCGGGTGACGACGGGGACCATGAGCAGCGCCATCGCGTCCTCGATGAGCAGCGGCGACACCGTCTCCGGGATCGTCCAGGCGACGAGGAACGCGTCGGTGCTGCCGCTGGCGCCGAACATGTGCGCCATGACGAGGTCGCGCGCGAACCCGAGCGCGGTGCCCGCGGCGATGAGCACGCCCGACAGCGCGGCGGCGCGGCCGACGGAGTTCATCCCGCCGCCGGTCATCCGCGCACCGCCCCGAACGCCCGCGCCGCGACGGCGCCGACGACCACGGCCGTGAGCGCGCACGTCGGCCCGCCCAGGTCCGCGTACACGAAGTTGATCAGCAGGAAGGCCGCCAGCGCGGCGCTCGCGAGCCACAGCGGGTCGCGGAAGGCGCGGCGCGTCCACAGCCCGGCGAGGAGCACCGCGATCAGCGCGCCGAACCCGGCGAGGCCCACGACGCCCTGCTCGGACAGGAACACCAGGTACTCGTTGTGCGGCGACAGCAGCGGCTGCCGCGCGTACCCGTTGACGGGGTCGGCGGTCTCGCTGCCGGACGACAGCTCGATCGTCGCGTAGGTGTCGCGGTAGGCGGCGAAGTTCTTCACCCCGACGCCCGCGACGGGGTGGTCCTCCCAGATGCGGACGGCGGCCGCCCACAGGTTGTACCGGTCGTCCACCGACTGGTCGGGGTCGCTGACCGAGGCGGCCATCGACTTGGACCGCTCGACGACCGCCTGCCCGCCGCCGCCCGCGACCGCCGCCATCACCACCGGCAGCGCGGCGCAGCAGATCAGCACCTTGACGGCCGTCCACCGGTCGAACAGCACCAGGACGAGGACGGCGGCGGCGCCGAGCGCGAGCCACGTCCCGCGGCTGAGCGCGAGCAGGAGCGCGGCGGCCAGCACGCCGAGCCCGGCCAGCGCGGCGGGCACGGCGAGCCCGGCCGCCGCCGGGAGGACGGCCGCCGCGCGGCCGGGCGCGGCCAGCGCGAACGCGGTCAGGACCAGGAACGCGAACCCGACGACGATCGACATCGCCATCACGTCGAGGGCGCCGAACGTGCCGACGGCCCGGATGCTCTGCCCGCCCATCGACGCGCCGTTGCCGGTGACCGACTGCCAGATCCCGTACCCGGCCTCCGCGAGGCCGAGCCCGAGCAGCGCGGAGAACACGATCGCGAGGTCGCGGCGGTCCCGGACGAGCAGCACGACGGCGAGCGGCACCAGCACGAACACCTGCAGATCGCGGACGAACCCGGCCATGCTGGTCCCGATGTCGGCCGAGTGCACGGTGCTGATCCCGAGCCCGGCCACCAGCGGCCCGAACGCGAGGAACGCCGCGCGCGGCATCCGCGCCCGCCCGGTCACCAGCAGGAACACGGCGACCAGCACGAGCGCGCCGCTCGCGACGTCCCCGGCCGTGACCTGCACGCCCGGCCCGAACGCCGCCGAACCCGGCGGGATCCCGACGCTCGCCACCGCCGCCGCGACCAGCCAGCTCGGCCGCCGCGGAAGCCGGCGCGGAAGCCGGCGCGGGGCGAGCGGCACGGCCGCCGCCGCGGGGGCGACCGTCATCCGGCGTCCCGGCAGAGCATCGCGCGGGCGGTCAGCAGCAGGATCTTCAGGTCGCCGCCGAACGTCCAGTGGTCGATGTAGTGGTTGTCGAGCCGCGCCCGCAGCTCGATGGACGTGTCGCCGCGGAACCCGTGGATCTGCGCCCACCCCGTCATCCCGACCGGGACGCGGTGCCGCAGCATGTAGCCGGGGCAGGTGCGGGCGAACTGCTCCACGAAGTGGGGGCGTTCGGGGCGCGGCCCGACGAGGCTCATGTCGCCGCGCACCACGTTCCACAGCTGCGGCAGCTCGTCCAGCGACGTGTCGCGCAGGAACCGGCCGACCCGTCCCATCCGCGCGTCGTTCTTGACCGTCCAGCGGGTGTCGGACTCCTCCTCGTCCGCCGGCTTCAGCGTCCGGAACTTCAGCAGCACGAACTCCTCGCCGCCGCGCCCGATCCGCCGCTGCCGGAACAGCACGCCGGGACCGCCCTCGATCCGCACGGCGAGCGCGCACGCGGCGAGCAGCGGCGCGGCCACGACCAGCAGCAGGCACGCCACCGCGAGGTCGAGCGCCCGCTTCGCGCGCCGGGCGGCGGGGTCGCGCAGCCGCCAGTCGACCCGCGCGCACGGCAGCCCGGCGAGGTACTCGCGCCGCTCCGGCGCCACCGGCACCACGTCCGACGGCGGCTGGACGAGCAGCGTCTCGCACGGCAGCCCGAACGAGATGCGCAGCACCGCGTCCAGCTGGTCGGGGTGGACGTCCTCGGCGACGACGACCAGGGTGCCGACCGAGTGCTCCTCGACGAGCGCGGGAAGGTCGGACGTCTCGCCGAGCACCGTTTCCCCAAGCACGGTCTCGCCGAGCACCGGGGCGGACGCGGGGCCGCCCGCCGCCACCTGCCCGACCGCCGACAGCCCGAACTCGCCCCGGTCCCGCAGGATGCCGACCATGTGCGCGGCCGTCCCGCCCGTCCCGACGACGAGCGCCGGACGCGGCCGGGCGCGGCGGCACCGGAACGTCCGGACGGCGGTGTTCATGAAGGCGCGGAAGCCGAGCGACATCGCCGCCGACACCGCCGCCGCCCACAGCAGCGCCGCGACCGGGTGCGGCAGCAGCACCGCCGCGACCGCGGCGACGACGAGCGTCCGGGCGAGCAGCGGCGGGGCGTCGGCGAGCAGCGACGGGCTGCGGCGCGTCCGGTACAGCCCGCCGGACGCGTTGCACACGACGACGGCCAGGGCCGCGAGGCCCGCGAGGACGCCGCCCCGCGAGATGGAGACGCCGACGGCCATCGACCAGCCGTCCACGACGGCGACGCACGCCGGGCACACCCCGGCCAGCGTCCGCGCGCCGCGACCGGACGGCACGAGGACGGCGACGTCCGCCGGCAGAGGATCGGCGGGGCCGGCGCCCGAGTCGATCGAAGGACTCAGCCCCTGGGCTCTCATCGCGCGTCCCTTCACAGCCAAGAACTCACCGCGAGGTGACTCCGCGGGGCCGTCGCGGGCGGCCACGGACCAGCATCGCAACAGGTCAGCGCGTGGACGGCCGCTTTTAACCGAGCCCAGCACAGTCTTGAAGAGAAGATCGACGGAGCGCCCCGACCGTCAGCGGACCACGAAAGATCCCCCGAATCGGCCACCGGAGGCGAACCTTCGGGGGACGATGGACGTCCTACGTGATCGGACGCCGCCACCGGCCGCCCCGCCTCCGGACGGGACGGGAATAAAAGGCCGTTCCGTAAGCGATCTTGTTGCCGGTCCCGCGACGCGCGGGACGGGCGGGCTGTTGAAGGAGAACGGTGCGAGGACAGGCCATGGTGCTGGCGCTGGTCCTGGGGCTGGCGACCGCGTGCGGCGGCGGCGGTGGCCAGACCGGCGGGACGACCGCGAAGGGCGGCGACGACGGCACGCCCCAGGTGACGATCACTCCGGCGAACGGCAACGGCAAGGCGCGTCCCGACCAGGGCGTGACGGTCACCGCCGCGGGCGGCACGCTCGGCAGCGTCTCGGTGAAGCTGAGGGGCGCCGCCGTCCCCGGCACCCTGTCCGCCGACAAGACCAAGTGGCGCACGGCGTGGACGCTCCAGCCCGGCGGCCAGTACCAGGTGTCGGCGACGGCGACGTCCGCGAAGGGCAAGTCGACCACCGCGTCCAGCGCGTTCCGCACCAGCCGCGCCACCGCCGCCACCCGCGTCAACAACGTCGTGCCCAGCGAGAACGAGACGGTCGGCACCGGCATGCCCGTCTTCGTCCAGTTCAACAAGGCCGTCCCGGAGAAGGCCAAGCCCGCCATCGAGCGCGCCATCGAGATCTCCTCGACCACGCCGACCGAGGGCGCCTGGCGCTGGCTGAGCGCCGGCGAGTCCTTCAACGGCCTGCCGTCGATCGTCTTCCGCCCGAAGCAGCCGTGGAAGCCGCGCCAGCGCGTCACCGTCAAGGTCCACTACGCGGGCCTGCGGATCGGCGCCGACGTCTTCGGCGACAAGGACGTCACCCGCACCTTCAAGGTCGGCGACTCCCACACCGTCAACATCAACGCGAAGACCCACCGGCTCGTCGTCAAGAAGAACGGCCGCACCGTCCGCACCTGGGGGATCAGCCTCGGCGCCGGCGGCGACGTCCAGCGCGACGGCGTCGACCACCTGCTCACCACCAGCGGCGTCCACCTCACCATGGACCACGTCCGCCTGGAGCGCATGCGCCCGCCGGGCAAGAAGAAGGGCGACCCCGGCTGGTACGACGAGAAGGTCCCGTGGGCGACGCGCATCTCCAACAGCGGCGAGTACATCCACCAGAACATGGACGACCCGTCCTGCCTCGGGAACCGCAACTGCAGCCACGGCTGCGTCCGCTCCCCCGCCTCCGACGCGCAGTGGTTCTTCCACTGGTCCTACCGCGGCGACCTCGTGAAGATCACCGGCACCAAGCGCAACCTCCAGTGGACGAACGGCTGGGGCTACTGGCAGCTGCCCTTCGCGACGTGGGCCAAGGGCGGCGCGCTCGGCAAGACCGTGACCACCGCCAAAGCCTGACCCAGGCGAGCCCGGACGCCTCCATCTCAGCGACGGAGGCGTCCGGCCTTTCCCGCAGTGCGAATCCGCCTACCGTCAGGGGGCGGTGAGCACCACGGGCGCGTTGACCCACTTGGTCCCCGTCACCCAGATCCGGCCGCTCGGCGCGACGGAGACGTCGTGCACCCATGTCTCGCTCGGGACGGCGAACGTCTGCCATGCACCGCCCGTGTAGCGCAGGAGCGGCGCGGGGCCGTAGAGGAACTCGTGGCTGAGGACCACGAGCGGATCGCCGTCCTTGTCCAGCCGCACCTTCTTGCCGTAGCCCTCGAAGACACCAACGGCGGGGACAGCGGTCCACGTCTGACCGTCCCAGCGGTACAGGGTGTCCCAGGTGAGCGCCCAGACCGTCCCGTCGGCGGCGGGCGCGACGCTGATGACGCAGCGGTCGGTGGGGAGCGTGGGCAGCGTCGTCCAGGCAGAGCCGTTCCAGCGCAGGGCCACCGACTCCTGGCGGTGTTCGGCGGTGTTGTAGCGGCAGCCTCCGGCCCATGCCTCGGTGGCGCTGCGCGCCTGGAGGTCCCCCAGCCCGTCCTGCATCGAGCCCGCGACGGGGTCGGCCTGCCAGGCATTCCCAACACGGCGGTACAGCGCGATCACGTTTTTGCCCTCAGTCGGGCCTTCCACTTCGACCTGGAGCCACACCCCGGCCGGGCCGGCCCACAGTCGGGTGTAGTAGGCGTAGGCGATATCGGGCGGCAGAGCGACCGGCTGGAACGCCGTGCCGTCGAACCGCGCCAGATAGATCTTCTCCCCGCCTTGGACCCCCCTGACCCAGACCTCGCCGCCGTGCGCGACGACCTCCCAGACGCCGCCGTTGCCGGACCAGCCGTTGAGCGGATACTCCTTCCACTGCGAGCCCACCCGGTGACGCACCACCGGGTTGCCGGCGCTCTCACCGACCTGCCCCTGGCGTCCGCTGATCCACGCCTCGGTGTCGGAGACGGCGGCGACGCTGCGCACCCCCGCAGTCGGCCACAGGAAGGGCAGCGGGACGTCCTTGAACACAGCGGGCACCGGCTCGGCGTGGACGGCGGACACAGGAGCCAGAGCGACGACCGCGGCGGCCGCGACGGCCAGCCGGACGGAAAAAGATCTCATGCCCGACATCATGCGGGCCCAACCAAAAAGATGCCAGTGTTCACTGGGAAAATCAGATCGGCGCCCGGCGAGCACCCACCACCGACACCGGTGACGGGCGCGGGGGGGATCCGGGAGGCGATCATGTCGCGTGCACGACCGGAGTTTGCTGCAAAAACGCTCCATGTACGCTCGCCTATGCGGCATCCAGCCGCGCCGTGTATCGGCGGCGGACGTGTTCGCTCGGGTCATGGACAAAGCGGCGTAGACGCTGCTGTTAGCAGGCCCGTTGACAAAAGCCCTCTTGCGAAGATCGCAAGAGGGCTTTGACGTGGGAGCCGCCTATCGGAATCGAACCGATGACCTATTCATTACGAGTGAATCGCTCTGCCGACTGAGCTAAGGCGGCGCGCCGTGCGGGGCACGGCGGGACAAGTCTACCGGGTGTTCGGGGTGGGTGTGCACGCGTTTCAGCCGCAGGTGGTGCCGTCCTTGGGCGGGTCGGTGGTGATCAGGTAGTTGTCGGTGGCCTTGGTGATGCAGGCGTTGCCCTGGAGGTAGGCGGTGTGGCCGTCGCCGTTGAAGGTGAGGAGGACGCCGCTGGAGAGCTGGCCGGCGAGGCTCTCGGCCCACTTGTAGGGCGTGGCGGGGTCGCGGACGGTTCCGATGACCAGGATGGGGGCCGCGCCCTTGGCGGTGACGGGTTTCGGGGCCTGCTTGGTCTGGACGGGCCAGTAGACGCAGGGGAGGCCGCCCCAGACGACGAAGGGGCCGAAGCGGGGGGCGACCTTCTCGGCCTGGTCGGCGTACTTGCCGTAGGCGGCGAGGTCGGGCGGGTTGGGCTTGTCGACGCAGTTGACGGCCATGTTGGCGTCGGACTGGTTGCTGTAGGTGCCGTTGGGCTTGCGTTCGACCATGTCGTCCGCGAGGGCGAGGAGGAGGGTGCCGTCGGAGCTCTGCATCGCCTGGGTGAGGGCTTGGCGCAGGACGGGCCAGTACTGCTTGACGTAGAGCGACCTGGCGATGCCCATGACGGCCAGGGATTCGGTGACCTTGCGGGAGTCGCGGGTGTTGGGCAGCGGCTTCTTGTCGGTGGCCGAGAGGAAGGAGGAGATCTTGGCGATGACGGCGTCGGCGGTGTCGCCGAAGGGGCAGTTGCCCGATTTGACGCAGTCTTCGGCGAACGCGCGGAGGGCGGTCTCGAAGCCCTTCGCCTGCTCGACCAGCAGTTCGGTGGACGAGAGCTTGGGGTCGACGGCGCCGTCCAGGACGAGGGCGCGGACGTTCTTCGGGAACTGTTCGGCGTAGAAGGCGCCCAGGTAGGTGCCGTATGAGGCGCCGTAGTAGGTGAGTTTCTCGTCGCCCAAGGCCGCGCGGAGGACGTCCATGTCGCGGGCGGCGTTGACGGTGCCGACGTGGGGGAGTTCCCGGGCGGCCTTGGCCTTGCAGTGCTGGGCGAACTGCTCGCTGGCGGCGCCGAGGGTGTCCGTTTCCTTCTGGTCGTCCGGGGACGCGTCGGTGGCGAAGAACTTGTCGAGCTGGGGGCCCGTGTTGCAGCGGACGGGGTCGCTGGCGGCGACGCCGCGCGGGTCGAAGCCGACGATGTCGAAGCGGCGGCGCAGGTCGTCGCCGAACGTCCGGGCCGCCTGCCGGGCGAAGTCGACCCCGGAACCACCCGGGCCGCCCGGATTGGTGAGCAGTGAGCCGATGCGTTTGGACTTGTCCTCCGCCGGGAGCCGGATCACGGAGATCCCGACCTTCTCACCGGACGGCTTGGCGTAGTCCAAGGGGACCTGGACGGTCGCGCACTCGAAGCCGTTGTCGCAGTTCTTCCAGGACGGTTTCTGGCCGTAGAACGATCCGAGCCCGGCCGGAACGCTGGACGCCGACGCCGTCTCCTTCTCGCCGCCGTCGCCGTCGCTGCATCCGGTGGTCATCGCCAGTGCCAGCACGGTGGCCACACTGATGATCCTCGCTGCCCGCACCTGGACCCCGTCTCGTCATAGCGGCTCGTACGCCGCCGCCTACGCTACGTCGGCACGGCGCGGGAGGCCACCACCCGTGCCGGTGCGGGAGGTGGAGATGGGGCCCGCGTGGTGCGGCGCGGGCCCATCCGTGCGCCGTGCCCGGCGGGGTCGGGCCGGCGCGTCCGGGCGGTCGGGTGGGCCGGCTGGCCGCCCGGAGCCTCAGGTCAGGGGCTCCCTGCGGGCGGTCCCCCGCGGCCGCCGCCGCGCTGCGGCGCCAGGGACGCGCACGCCTTCATCGCCTTCTCCTCCGCCGCCGACCTGGTCGGCCGGTCGGACGGCGCGCCGCTCGGACGGCCCGACGGCGCGCCGCTCGGACGCTCGGCAGGCGCGCCGCTCGGAGCGCCGGACGGCCTGCCGCCCGGACGGCCCGACGGGTCGCCGCCCCGGCCGCCCCCGGGCATCTTCACGCCCTGTTTCTCCAGGCATGCCTGGAACGCGGCCATGGGGCCCGAGGACGCGCCCGGCTTCGCGTCCGAGGCGTCGTCGCCCCCGCAGGCCGCGCTGAGCAGGAGCACGCCGCCGGCGGCCAGCACGCCGAGTGCCCGGGTCGTTCGGGTCGTTCGGGTCGTTCTCATCGGTCTCCTCGATCGCGGATCAGCGGCCCGGGCCCGCGCTCACCGTGGTCGCGGTGAGCGCGCCGTCCTCGCCCTTCGTCCCGCGGACGGTGCCCTGGTCTCCCTTGACGCCGATCTCGACGGTGACGGTGCTCTGCGCGCCGTTCCGGACGACGGTCACGGTGCTCTGCCCGCCGGCCGTCCTGACCGCCGCGCTCGGCACGTAGAGGACGTCCTCCGCCTTGGCGACGGTGATCTCGACGGTCGCGGTCTGGCCGAGCCGCACCCCGGCCGGGACCTCGCCGAGCGAGATCGTCGCGGGGAACTTCACGACGTTGTCGGTGGTCGTCGGCGACAGCCCGATCGCGGTGATCTCGCCGGTGGCGGTCTTGCCGGTGAGCGCGTCGAAGGAGACGGCGACGGCCTGGCCGACCTTCAGCTTGGTCGTGTCCGCCTCGGTGAAGTCGCCTTCGACCTGGAGGTTCTTGGTGTCGGCGAGTTCCATGAAGCCGGAGCTCGCCGAGGACGACGACGTTGAGGAAGAGGACGCCGAACCGCCCGGCGACGACCCGCCCGAGCCGGTCCCCGTGCCGGAGCCCGAACTCGAACTCGTCCCCGAGCCGCCGGAACCGCCGCCTACCGTCCCGTTGACGGCGGTGATCGTCCCGGCGAACGGCGCCTTCAGGACGGTCCCCTGATAGGTGCGCAGCGCGGAGTTGTAGGAGTTCTTCGCCTGGAGGTACCCGGCGTAGCCCTGCTCGGACGTGGTGTCGCCCTTGGCGGCGACGGCCAGGTTCGCCTTCGCGGCGTTCACGCTCTCCAGCGCCTCGGTCTGGTCGAGCCGGGCGAGGGCCTCGCCCGCCGAGACCTTCTCGCCCGCCTTGACGTAGATCTTGGCGACCGTCCCGGAGGCGCCGAACGCCAGGGAGCGGCTCTTGGCGCTCTCGACCGAGCCGGACGCCGACACCGACGACTCCACCGTCCCGCGCGCCGCACGCGAGGTCCGGGTGGACGCGGAGGCGCCGTCCCCTCCGTCGGAGAGGGTGAGGTACGCGGTGCCGGCGCCCGCGACGAGCAGCACGCCGAGCGCACCGTTGACGAGGAGTGCGCGGCGTTGAAACGGCCGATTCATGCAGACGAGGCTCTTGGCCGCGCATGTGGCTCTCGTGAGGCGAGAGTGAGAAACGAATGAGAGAGGCGCTGGAGCCCTCTGTCGTTACATCGCCGAATGGAACATCGTGCGATGGTGTGATGCTGGTCGCTTTAGCGCGGAACGCCTTGAAAGACCCCTCCTCCCTACGCGACCGTAGGTTACGCGAACGTAAGTTAGCGCCATCGGGGAGGCATCGTGACCAGTACGGCGCGGCGGCCGGGGACGGGCCGCCGGATCAGGCGGGCCGCCCGGCTCCTCACCACCCCGCTCCTCCCGGAGGACTACCTCGGCCTGGTCGACCCGCTGTGGTCGGCCGCCGACCCGCGCGGACGCGTCGAGGCCGTCCGGCACGAGGCGCCGGGCGCGGCGACCCTCGTGATCAAGCCCGGCCGCACGTGGCGGGGGCACCGGCCCGGCCAGTGGGTCAGGGTCGGCGTGGACATCGGCGGCGTCCGGCACTGGCGGACGTTCTCCCTGTCGTCCCCGCCCCGGCGGGACGGGCGCGTCACCGTCACCGTGAAGGCCGCCCGCGACGGGTTCGTCTCCGCGCACCTCGTCAACGCGATCCGGCCGGGGGCCTTCGTCCGGCTGGCGCAGGCGGACGGCGAGTTCACACTGCCCGCGAACCTCCCGCCGAAGCTGCTGTTCATCACGGCGGGCAGCGGGATCACCCCGGTGATGGCCATGCTCCGCCACCTCACCGCCGGCGGCGCCCCCGCCGGCGACATCGCGGTGGTGCACTCGGACCGGACGGCGGGCGACGTCATCTTCGGCGCCGAACTCCGCGCGATGCCGGGGGTGCGGCTGCACGAGCGGCACACGTCCGGCGGGGGGCGGCTCGAACCGTCCGAACTGCCGGGCCTCTGCCCGGACTGGGCGGAGCGCGAGGCGTGGGCCTGCGGCCCCGGCGGGATGCTGGACGATCTCACCGCGTTCTGGCGCGCCGCCGGGGCCGGGGAGAGGCTGCGCGCCGAGCGCTTCCGGACCGTCCTGCGGGGCGGCGGCGAGGGCGGGCGCGTCACCTTCACCCGGAGCGGCGTCGAGGCGGACGCCGACGGGAGCACGCCGCTCCTGGTCGCCGGGGAGGACGCCGGGGCGCTGCTCCCGAGCGAGTGCCGGATGGGCATCTGCTACGGCTGCGTCGGCCGGCTGCGCTCCGGCGAGGTCCGCGACCTGCGCACCGGGAGGGTGCACGGCGAGGAGGGCGAGATCGTCCAGACCTGCGTCTCGGCCGCCGCCGGCCCCGTCGAAATCGACCTCTGACGCTTTTGGGGGACAGACCCATGACCGACCATCTGACGACCGCCGACCACGACACGATCGCCGCCGAACTGGACGCGCTCCGCGAGGAGATCATGTCCGATCTCGGCGAGCGCGACGCGGACTACATCCACCGGGTGATCCGCTGGCAGCGCGGCCTGGAGATCGCCGGCCGGACGCTGCTGATGGCGTCCTCGCTGCCGCCCGCCTGGGTCGCCGGGACCGCGACGCTCGCCGTCGCGAAGATCATGGAGAACATGGAGATCGGGCACAACGTCATGCACGGCCAGTGGGACTGGATGCGCGACCCGAAGATCCACTCGACGACGTGGGAGTGGGACAACGTCTCCCCCGCCGAGCAGTGGAAGCACTCGCACAACTTCGTCCACCACACGTTCACGAACATCCTCGGCAAGGACAACGACGTCGGCTACGGCATCCTGCGCGTCGCGCCCGAGCAGGAGTGGAGCCCCGCCTACCTCCCGCAGCCGCTCTACAACCTGCTGCTGGCGATGTTCTTCGAGTACGGGGTGGCGCTGCACGACCTGGAGCTCGACGCGATCCGGGCGGGGACGGCCGACGCGGACGTCACCAAGGCGAAGCTGCGCCGGATCGGACGCAAGATCGGCCGTCAGTGGGGCAAGGACTACCTGGCGTTCCCGCTGCTCAGCGGCCCGCAGTTCCTGTCCACGCTGGCCGCGAACTTCACCGCCAACATCGCCCGCAACGTCTGGGCCCACATGATCATCTTCTGCGGGCACTTCCCCGGCGACGTCGAGGTGTTCGAGGAGGAGCGGCTCGACGGCGAGAGCAGGGGCGAGTGGTACGTCCGGCAGGTCCACGGCTCGGCGAACATCTCGGGCGGGCCGCTGTTCCATCTGATGACCGGCAACCTCAGCCACCAGATCGAGCACCACCTGTTCCCCGACATGCCGAGCAACCGGTACGGGCAGATCGCCCCGCGCATCCGCGAACTGTGCGACAAGTACGACCTGCCGTACCACACGGGATCGCTGTCGAAGCAGGTCACCAGCACCTGGAAGAAGATCGTCCGGTACGCGCTGCCCTGACCGTCAGCCGAGCGCCTGGGCGACCGGAAGGTAGCGGCGGGACGGGTCGTTCGCGACCGGGGCGCCGTACTCCATGATCGTGGTGGTGAACGCGGGGCGGAGGCCGTGCGCCTCCGCCCACGCGACCAGCTCCGGGTGCCGATGGTCGATGTCGAGCCGTATCGGGCCCTCGGGGACGACCTCGTCCACCAGCGCGAGCGCGGTCTCGTCGTCCCGCGCGATGACGGGACCGACGACGGCCCGGCCGTCGTTCCACCACGCGCCGCCGTAGCCCACCACACCACCCTCGTCCCGGACGACCCGCAACGTCTCGCAGAACGCAGGCAGGCCCTCGACCACCCGCGACCGGTCGGCGCCGAACACCTCGGTATCGAGCTCATGGACGCCGACCATGTCCTCCGTCCTCACCGGCACGGACACACCACGCCTGGACGGCCCGTCCGACACGCCCGTATACGTCGTGCACTTCCCCACAGACCGGAACCCCAGACGCTCATACAGGGGACGCCCGTACTCCGTGGCAGTCAGGCAGAGGCTCGCAGTGCCCGCGTTCTCCATCACGTAACGCATCAACCGCCCGCCGAGGCCGCGCCGCTCAAAACGCTTGGCGACGAGCACCATGCTGATGGCCGCGACGTCCTTGCCGTATGGGGCCGACACCACTGTCCCGGCGAGTTCCCCGTTCTCGTCGTCCACCGCGTAGACGTCGCCCACCGAGAACAGGAACCGCCACTTGCGGTCCTCCGGCCCCCACTCGCGGTCTTCGGCAAGCCGCTGACAGGCCGCGAGGTCATCGATCCCGAGCAAACGCACAGCCCCGTCCATACGACGCGACGCTAGATCGCCGCCATCCACCCCACAACCGAATTAGGCGCCGGCTAAACACCACTCTGCGGACGTCCCCGTCCGGCATTACCTCAGGCGTTATCGCCTGTCCGGGGGGCGGTACGCGATCGTCGTAGGGCAGGCGACGATCTGGGGGAGACCATGCCGCACACCACGATTCCGGCCGCCGGGCCACGGGCGAACGCACGTCCGCGCGACGCGTCCACCGGCACGCTGCTCGTCCTGCTCACCGGCATATTCATCACCACACTCGACTTCTTCATCGTCAACGTGGCGATCCCCGACATTCAGTCCGACCTGGGGGCGGGGACCACCGCGATCCAGTGGGTGGTGGCCGGGTTCGGGCTGGCGCTCGGCGGCGGGCTCATCACTGGCGGACGGCTCGGCGACCTGTTCGGACGCCGCCGGATGTACGCCCTCGGGCTGGCGGCGTTCACCGCCGCGTCGCTCGCGTGCGGGCTCGCCCCGTCGCCCGGTTCGCTGATCGCGGCGCGGGTCGTGCAGGGGATCGCCGCCGCGCTGCTCATGCCGCAGGTCCTCGGCATCATCAACGGCGCCTTCACCGGGGAGCGGCGCGCGCGGGCGTTCACCGCCTACGGGCTGGCGCTCGGACTCGGCGGCGTGTTCGGGCAGCTCATCGGCGGTGCGCTCATCGAGGCCGACCTGTTCGGGACGGGCTGGCGCAGCATCTTCCTGATCAACGTCCCGGTCGGGCTGGTCACGCTGGCGCTGGTCCGCCGGACCGTCCCGGCCCAGCGCGGCACCCGGGGCGCCCGCCTGGACGCCGCCGGAACCCTGCTGGCCACGCTCGGCCTGGTCGCCCTCGTCCTGCCGCTGATCGAGGGCCGCCGGCTGGGCTGGCCCGCCTGGACATGGGCCTCGCTCGCGGCGTCGGCCGTCCTGCTGGCGGCGTTCGCGCTCCACCAGCGCCTGCTCGACCGGCGCGGCGGCGCGCCGCTGGTGGCGCCCGCGCTGTTCCGCGAGCGCGCGTTCCGGGTCGGCAGCGTCCTCGCGCTCGCCTACACGCTCGCCCTGGCGTCCTTCTTCCTGTACCTGGCCCTCTACCTGCAGCAGGGGCGCGGGCTGAGCGCGCTGGAGTCGGGCCTGCTGTTCGTCGCGCTGGGCGCCGGATACTTCGCCGCGTCCACCCGGGCCACCGCCGTCGCCGCCCGCCTCGGACGGCAGGTCCTCGCGCTCGGCGCGGCCGTCCAGGCGAGCGGCTGCCTGCTGCTGATCGCCGCCCTCGGGGACGGCGTCGGATGGCTCGTCCCGGGTCTGGCGCTCGCCGGCGCGGGCATGGGCTTCGTGCTGGCGCCGCTGTCGTCGCTCGTCCTGTCGGGCGTCACGGACCGCCACGCCGCCTCGGCCGCGGGTGTCCTGTCCACCGCGCAGCAGGTCGGCAACGCCCTCGGCGTGGCGCTCGTCGGCATCGTCTTCTACGGCGCGGGCGACATATCGGACGCCTTCCGGACGTCCCTGATCCCGGTCATGGCCTTCTGCGGCGTCACCGCGGCCCTGGCCCGGCTGCTCCCCGGACGCTGACCCGGGTCGACGATCGCGGCGCGCGGGACGTCCGGCCGAGTCAGTACACGGAGACGCCGAAGGCCGACAGGACCGGGTTGACCGGCTGGAAGAACGACGATCCGCCGCTCGCGCAGTCGCCCGTGCCGCCGATGCCCAGGCCGACCGCGGTGGTGCCCGAGAAGTACGGCGCACCCGGAGTGTCGCCGGGCTCGGGGCAGATGGTCGTCCGGGCCAGGCCGGTGATCGTCCCCTCGGGGAAGTGGACGGTGACGTTGACCGCCGTCACGGTGCCGCACCGGACGCCGGTGGCGGGGCCGCTGCGGCACACCCGCTGCCCGACGACCGGGTTGCCCGCCGACGTGATGTCCTGCGACCCGGGGTAGAGGCGCACGCTGCCGGGCCGCTCCACCTGCGGCTCGACGTACCGGACGAGGCCCACGGCGACGTTCGTGACCGCGACGACCGTCCCGAGTTCGACGGTCAGCGCCGGATCGGCGTACAGGGTCAGCCCCGCCTTCGCGCAGCCGCCCGCGGTGAGGAAGTAGTAGGCGCCGTTCTGGCGCACGTTGAAGCCGAGGGTGCAGCGGGCGCCGGGCGCGTAGACCGGCTGCCCGCCCTCGCCGCTCGGCGGGGCGGCCGCCGCGGACGCGGCGGGAGCGACGGCGGCCAGGACGGCGGCGGCCAGGGTCGCGATCACGGTGAGGGTGCGGCGCATCGGACGACCTCCTGTGGGAGCCCAGGACGGTGACTCTCCGGAATGGTGCGTAGAAACCGGCCTCCCGGCAAGAGGACGAACGTGACAAGGTTGGCGGCGGCCTTCAACAAGATCACGACGATGCCCAGGTGGGAGACGTGAGGATCCGGCGATGACGGACGATCGGGGGGACGCGGCCGGACCGTTCGGCGGCCGGACCGCGTGGGCGCGGAGCCTGCGGACGCCGCTGCGGGAGTTCATGCGCACCGAGACGGGCGGCGCCGTGTTCCTGCTGGCCGCGACGCTCGCCGCGCTCGCCTGGGCGAACGCGGACGCGTCCTCGTACGAGCGGCTCTGGGGGACGCAGGCGTCCGTCCGCTTCGGCGGCGCGGACATCACCCAGGACCTGCGCGACTGGGTCAACGGCGGCCTGATGACCGTGTTCTTCTTCGTGGTGGGGCTGGAGGCGCGCCGCGAGTTCGACATGGGCGAACTGCGCGACCGGCGCCGCCTCGCGCTGCCGCTCGCCGCGGGCATCGGCGGGATGATCGTGCCGGTCGCCATCTACCTGGCCGTGAACGCGGGGCAGCCGACCGCGCACGGCTGGGGCATCGCGATGTCGACGGACACGGCGTTCGCGCTCGGCGTGCTCACACTCGTCGGCCGGGGCTTCCCGGGACGGCTCCGCGCCTACCTGCTCACCGCCACCGTCGTGGACGACGTCGTCGCGCTCGCGGTGATCGGGATCTTCTACAGCGAGAACGTGCACCCGCGCATGCTGCTCACCGCCCTCGGCATCTTCGCGGTGATCGTCCTGATCCGCGCCGCCGGCATCCGGCAGTTCGCCGTCTACGTCCTGCTGGGCGTGGTGACGTGGGCGGCGCTGGAGTCGTCCGGCGTGGAGCCCGTGGTCATCGGGCTGGCCATGGGGCTGCTGACCTACGCGCATCCGGCCGCGCGCACCGACCTGGAACGCGCCACGGAGGTGTTCCGGCTGTTCCGGGAGCAGCCGACGCCGGAGTACGCGCGCTCCGCGCAGACCGGCGTGGCCGCGGCGATCTCGCCGAACGAGCGGCTCCAGCTGCTGATCCACCCGTGGACGAGCTACGTGATCGTCCCGCTGTTCGCGCTCGCCAACGCCGGGGTCGCCATCAGCGGCGGCTTCCTCGGCCGCGCGTTCACCTCCCCCGTCACGCTGGGCATCCTGGTCGGCTACGTCGTCGGGAAGCCGATCGGCATCCTCGGCTGCTCGTACCTGGTCACGCGGCTCAGCCGGGGCCGCCTGAACCCGCCGGTCGGCTGGGCCGCGGTCGGCGGCGGCGGCACCATCGCCGGCATCGGCTTCACCGTGGCGCTGCTGATCGCGACCCTCACCTTCACCGGGCCGCGGCTCGAAGAGGCGAAGATCGGCATCCTGTCCGCCGCGCTCTGCGCCACGGTCGTCACCTGGGTCGTCGTCCGCGCGACCAGGCTGCTGCCGCCCACGACGCGGCTGCGCGCCCTCCTCGGGACGGCGGAGAGCATCATCGACCTGGCCGCGCCGGTCGACCCCGACCGCGACCACATCCGCGGCCCGGCCCGCGCCCCGGTCACCGTCGTCGAGTACGGCGACTTCGAATGCCCGTACTGCGGCCAGGCCGAACCCGTCATCCGGGAACTCCTCGCCGGGCACGGCGACGTCCGGTACGTGTGGCGGCACCTGCCCCTCACCGACGTCCACCCGCAGGCCCAGCTCGCGGCGCAGGCGTCCGAGGCCGCCGCCGAGCAGGGCGCCTTCTGGGAGATGCACGACCTGCTCCTCGACCGCCAGGACGCGCTGGAGCCCCGCGACCTCGTCCGCTACGCCACCGAACTGGGCCTGGACGTCGACCGCTTCCGCGCCGACATCCGGGCCGGCCTGGGCGCCGACCGCGTCGCCGAGGACGTCGACTCCGCCGACCTGAGCGACGTCTCCGGCACCCCCACCTTCTTCGTCAACGGCCGCCGCCACCTCGGCGCCTACGACATCACCGACCTCACCGCCGCCGTCCGCAACGCCAAAAAACTCACCGCCATCCGCCCCTGACGAACCGGGCTCACTCCTCCTCGGGGTTGTAGAGGGCGTCGTGTTGTTGGCGGGGGGAGCAGACGGAGGCGGAGGGGCAGGAGCAGCGGCGGGAGCCCACCTTGACCGTCACGCGGTCGCCGGGGACGTTGTAGCCGATCACCTGGCCCTCGCCCTCGGGGGTGGAGACGCGCGAGCCCAGGCGCGGGGCCTTCTCCTTGAACTCCATGTAGAGCGGGTGCTCGTACTTGAGGCAGCACATCAGGCGGCCGCAGGCGCCGGCGATGCGGAGCGGGTTGACGGGGAGGTCCTGTTCCTTCGCCATGCGGACGGAGACGGGTTCGAAGTCCTTGAGGAAGGTGGCGCAGCACAGGTCGCGGCCGCAGGGGCCGATGCCGCCCTGGAGGCGGGCCTCGTCGCGGGGGCCGACCTGGCGGAGTTCGACGCGGGCCTTGATGCCGCGGGCCAGGTCGCGGACGAGGGCGCGGAAGTCGACGCGGTGCGGGGCCGTGAAGTAGATCTTGAAGACGTTGTCGGCGTCGAGGTAGTCGACGCCGATGACCTTCATGGGGAGCTCGTGCTTGCGGATGAGGCGCTTGGCGATGGAGCGGCCCTCGGCGCGGCGGCGGCGGTTGGCCTCGTCGCGGGCGAGGTGCTCGTCGGTGGCGGGGCCGGCGCACGCGGGCAGGCCGTCGACGTCCTCGGAGACCCACTGGGGCGCCCACACGCACTCGGCGACCTCGGTGCCCGAGTCGGTGGGGACGAGGACCTTGTCGCCGACCTTCGGGGTGTGCGGACCCGGGTCGAGATAGTAGAGCCGGCCGTAACGGGTGAAGCTGACGGCCATCACCATGCCCACGGTTTCGCTCCGTTCGCCCGGTTTCGTGCGCCCCACGTTAGCCGTCCGGACGTGTGCGTCACCAGGCCGCGTCGGCGAGGTCCTTTCCGGGGATGGCCGGGACGCCGTTCGTATACAGGTCGCCCGCGGTCGCCATGACGGCTCCGCCGCTGTGGGCGGCGTCGAGGCCGGTCAGGGGGCCCGTCACCTTCTGGCGCCACAGGACCTTCGCGGGCTTGCCGGTGAGGGTGAAGGTCTGGACGGTCAACTGCGACTTGGCGAGTATGCCCGCGACGACCGTCTTGCCGTCACGCGTCAGGACGGCGTTGGTGCTCCCCTTGGGCAGGGTCATGGCGGCCTTGCTGAGCTTGAGGTCACCGGCCGCGCCGCTGGTGTCGATGGTGCGGAGCTGGTGCTTGGCCGAGCCGACCGGCGTCCAGACGAAGGAGAGCGTTGCGCCGGACCAGGAGAGGCTGCCGACGCGCCCTGGAGCCTTGGTCGCCCACGTCTTGCGGGTGCCGTCGGTGAGGGAGACGACGTCCACGCGGCCGCGCTTGCCCTTGTAGGTGACGTAGGCGAGGTTGTCGCCCACGACGGCGATGTCCGACCAGATGGTGGAGACGCCGGGGACGACGGCCTTCGGGATGTCCTTCAGGTCCTGCGGGCGCCCGTCCTCGCCCAGGTGGAGGCGCTGGAAGGTGACCTTGCGGTCGCCGTAGGACGCGACGACGAACGAGCCGTCCTTCGCGGCGGCGACGCGGTGGAAGCGGCGGCCCTGCGGCGGGGCGATCGGCAGCCCGGCGCCGGCGCCGGTGTGGACGTCGCGGACGAGCAGCGCCGTCCCCGCGGCGCTGATCCCGACGACGAACCGCGGGTCGGTCCGCTCGGCCTTCGCGGCCGGCTTGGCCTCGTGCTCCTTCTCCGCGGCGCGCTGGTGGCGGTGCACCACGTCCACGCTCCCGCCGACGAACAGCGCCGCGGCCGCGGCCGCGCTGAGCGGGATCAGGCTCTTCCATGAGCCCAGCCGTGTCCCCGGGTCCTCGCGCCTGCCGTCGTCCATGAGGTCGCCTCGCACCTGCCTCTCCGCTCGCGGGTTACCGCGTCGTTTCTATCTCATCTGCATCGCTACAAAAACCCAGAAAGCGGGAGTTACCACATCGAAGCCGAGTCGCAAGCGTCGCAGCGGGCCTTCCCGCCGTCCCCCGGCCGGGCATATCACCACGGAGCGTAGAGGGTCGCGGCAGATCGTTACAGGGAGTTGTCGGTTTGCTCAGCCGAGGGCGGCGCGGGCCGCGTCGGCCAGGCGCGCCCGGTACGAGGCGCCGAACAGCGCCACGTGCACGAGAAGAGGATGCAGCTGGTGCAGCGGGACGCGCGACCGCCAGCCGTCCGCGAGGGGCGCGGCCCCGTCGTAGGACGCCAGGACCGTTTCGAGGTGCGGCGTCCCGAAGAGGGCCATCATGGCGAGGTCCGTTTCCCGGTGCCCGCCGTGGGCGGCGGGGTCGATGAGGATCGCCCGCCCGCCCGTCCACTGGACGTTGCCCGACCACAGGTCGCCGTGGATCCGGCTCGGCGGCTCGGGCGGCCCGGCCAGCTCCCCGGCGTCCGCCATGACGCGCTCGACGAGCCGGACGTCGCCGGACGGCAGATGCCGCGCCGCCAGGCGCAGGAACGGTTCGAGGCGGCGTTCGGCGTACCAGCGCGGCCAGTCGCGTCCGTCGAGCGTGTTGTCGAGCGGGAGGTCGGCGATGAAGCCGTCCCAGGGCGCGCCGTAGGCGTCCGGACGGTTCCCGGTGTGCAGGGCGGCCAGCTCGCGGCCGAAGCGCTCGGCGGCCTCCCGGGACGGCGGCGCGGACGGCAGCCACGGCAGGACGAGCATGCGGTCGTCGGCGGCGAGGACGTCCGGGACGGGCGTCCTCGGCCCCGCCTCGCCCAGCCACCGCAGCCCCGCGGCCTCGGCGGCGAACACCCCGGCCTGGCCGGACGCCGCCTTCACGAACACCTCGCGGCCGTCGTCCAGCGACGCCCTGTGCAGCGTCCACGCATGACTGGACCCGAGATCGCGCACGCGCTCGACCCCGGCGCCGAGGAGGTCCGCCAGCCGGGCGCGCACTCAGCCCTCCTTGAGCCCGGCGCGGATCTCCTCCAGGAGGCCCGGCATCGCCGCCTCCACCTGTTCGAGGACGAGGTCGAAGTCGGCGCGCCCGCCGTAGTACGGGTCGGGGACGTCGAGGTCGCCGCCCGCGTCCGGGTCGAACTCGCGCAGCAGCCTGACCTTGCCGCGCGCCTCCTCGTCCGGCGCCATCGAGCGCAGCGCCCGCAGGTGCCCCTCGTCCAGCGCGAGGATCAGGTCGTAGCGGCCGAACCAGCCCTCCTCGAACTGCCGCGCGACGTGCGCCGACCGGTAGCCGGCCCGCCGCAGCGTCGCGACCGTCCGCTCGTCGGCGCCGTCGCCCACGTGCCAGCCGCCGGTGCCGGAGCTGTCGGCCTCGACGTCCAGCCCCTCCTCCTCGACGTGGTGGCGCAGCACCCATTCGGCAATCGGCGAGCGGCAGATGTTGCCCGTGCAGACGAACGTGACGCGGTACGGCATGGCCCCATCATGCCCGAGCCAGACGCCCTTCAACGATGACGGTGTCCACGCCCGGCGCGGCACTCGTCACTCGTCCCCATGGGACAGAACACGACCCCCGGCCGGGGGCCGGGGGTCGCGTCCTGGGGTGGGTCGAGCGGCGGGATCAGCGGTGGCCGACGGCGTTCAGCGCGTCCACGATGCCGTTCCCGAAGAAGCCGTTCTGCTCCTTGGAACCCTCACAGGTCTGCGTCGAGGTCTGCTTGCCCGCCGACGTGTACCAGACGTACTCGAAGGTCCGGGGGCTCGGGCATTCCTTGGCGGTCGCCGTGCCGCGCAGCACGCGCTCCACGAAGTTCGGGCTGAGGGTGATTCCGCCCTGCCGGCGGTCCCGCTGCCCGTACTTGCTGATGATGAGCGCGGCGACGCCGACGGCGTGCGGCGAGGCCATCGAGGTGCCCTGGATCGACTGGTAGTACGCGCAGTCGTCGCCCTTGCAGCTGCGGATCAGGTACGGCACGTTCGGCGTGCCGTCCGCGTTCAGCTCGCCGCGGGCCTTCGCGAGCCGCTCGGGGTAGGCCGCCCAGATGCCGCCCTTGTCGTCCGGACGCTGGGCGGCGTTGTCGACCTTGTCGCCGCCCGGCGCCGCGACCGCGACGTAGCCGTTGCCGAAGCTGCTGTAGTAGGACTTCCGGGTGGACGGGCCGGTCGCCGAGACCGGGATGACGTGCTCGCCCTCGGACGGCATCGACACGCAGCTCGCCGGGACCGTCCGGTCGTGCGGCTCCTCGCCCGGCGTGGACGGGAAGTCGGGGCTGCTGGCGTCCTCGTTCGTCTTGGTGTAGTCGACGAGGTCGTTGCCGGCCGCGGAGATCAGCGTGACGCCGCGGTCGTGCGCGAAGTCGAGCGCGCGCTGCGCCGCCTTGATGATCGTGCGCTGCTCCAGCTGGTCCTCGGGGCTGTCGGCCGGGTTGTCGCCGCAGTTCCAGAGCCACGGGTCCACGTAGTACGACATGTTGACGACGTCGATGCCGTTCTTGGCGGCGTAGGTGAGGCCGTCCACGGTCGGCTGGAGGAAGAAGTAGCCGGAGTCCTGGCCGACGCGCAGGTTGACGAGCGACACGTTCGGCGCGACGCCCGCCATGCCGAGCCCGTTGCGGGGCGAGGCGATCGTGGACGCGACGTGCGTGCCGTGGTCGTTGTCGTCCCAGTCGTTGGGGTCGACGCACGACGCGAACTCGCACGGGCCGTCGACCTCGGCGCCGTTGGCGTCCGTCGGGATGTCGTGGGTGAAGTTGCGGCTGAGCTTGCGGTTGAAGTTCGGCTTGATGTCGGGGTGGTCGCCGTCCACGCCGGTGTCGAGGATGCCGACCAGCACGCGCTTGTCGCCCGGCTCCTTCTTGTACGAGCCGTCCGCCGTCGCGTGGATCTGCTTCATGTCCCACTGGAGGTCGGCGAGGGGCTCCTCGTCCTTGGACGGGACGCCCTTGAGCGACACCTTGTTCGCGGTGCCGGTCATCCGCTCGACCTTCGCGGCCTTCTTCTTCGTCTTCGGCGCCTCACCGATGATCCGGTTGTGCGCGACGCCCTCCAGCGCCCGCTGCCTCATCACCGCGTGGATGAACTCGGGGTTGTCCGAACGGACGGTCGCGACGCCCACGTCACGGTTCTCGTGGACGATCTCGCCGCCGGCCGCGCGGACCGCCTGGTGGGCCGAGCCGGGGGACGCGTGCTCCTTGTACAGGACCACGTACTCCGACACCTCGCCCTTCGCCTGCGCTTGTCTCGGTTCCGCTGACGCGGGCACCGCGAGCGCCGCCATGGTGGCGACGGCGCACGCGGCGGAAATCAAGGCTCGCCGCAAAGCTGACCTCCTGGCCGTGGGGGGAGCTAGCCCTGGATTGGGGCATGAGCCAGCTGAAGGTACGCGTGCGGCTGTTGAGAGTTGCGAACGGTCATATAACGATTAGGTAGATCTCTTGTAAGGCCGCGCCCGCCGGCTCGTCAGCCGGTGCGCAGCGCCAGCGTGAGCGCCTCGACGGCCAGCAGCGGGTTGACGTTCGCGTCCAGCCGCTCCCGGCACGCCATGATCGCGTCCAGCCGCTTGAGGGTGTCCTCGGGACGCCCGCTCCGCGCCGCCGTCCGCAGCTCCGCGCCCAGGTCGGTGTTGACGAGGTCGGAGCCCGCCCCGAGCTGGAGGGTCAGCACGTCGCGGTAGTAGGACGCGAGGTCGAGCAGCGTGCGGTCGAGGGCGTCGCGCTCGATCCGGGTGGCGCGGGACTTCTGCCGGGCCTCCAGCTCCTTGAGCACCCCGGCCGTGCCCCGCGGCATCCGGCCCTTGGCGCTCTCGCCGAGGGCCTGCCGCAGCGCCGCCGTCTCCGACTCGTTCAGCTCCTCCGTCTGCGTCCTCGCCTCCGCCTTCGCCGCCGCGACCAGCGACTCCGCCGCCGCCACGGCCGGGCTCACCGCCGTCAGCCGGCGCGGCACCGCGAGCACGTCGGCGCGCCGCCGCCGCGCGTCCGGGTCGGTCGCCAGCCGCCGCGCCCGGCTGATGTGCCCCTGCGCGGCCCGCGCCGCGACGTCCGCGGTCTCCCGGTCCACGCCGTCGCGCAGGGCGAGGACGTCGGCGACCGCGTCGATCGGCGGCGTCCGCAGCGTGACGAGGCGGCAGCGCGACCTGATCGTCACCAGGAGGTCGTCCGGGGACGGCGTGCACAGCAGCCACACCGTCCGGGCCGGGGGCTCCTCGATGGCCTTCAGCAGCGCGTTCGCCGCCGCCTCGGTGGCCCGGTCCGCGTCCTCGAACAGCACGATCTGCCGGCGTCCCCCGGTCGGGGACGACGACGCCCGCAGCACCAGCGCGCGGGCCTCCTTCACCGAGTACGACAGGCCCTCCGGGCGGACGACCTCCACGTCGGCGTGCGTCCCCTGGAGGACCTGGTGGCAGGACGCGCAGTGGCCGCAGCCGCGCGGCGTCTCCTCGCACTGCAGCGCCGCCGCGAACGCCCGCGCCGCCGTGACGCGGCCCGCGCCGGGAGGCCCGGTGAACAGCCACGCGTGCGCGAGGCCGCCCGTCCCCTCGGCGGCCGACGACAGTTGCGCGACAACGGGCTCCTGCCCGACCAGGTCGTCCCACACGCTCATGCGATAGAGGCTAACCGGATCAGAAGTCGCGGATGGCCGGGAAGGTGCTCGTGGCGTCCTCCGTGCCGGCCGGGACGGGGTCGGGGAGGATCTCGCGGATGCGGTACTGGATCTCCCTGCTCAGCTCGCCCTGCGGGCGGCTCGCGTCCAGGACCAGGTACCGGCCGGGGTCGGCCTCGGCGAGGGCGCGGAACCCCGCGCGGACGCGCTCGTGGAACTCCTGCGGCTCGGACTCCATGCGGTCGGCCGGGGCGGGCAGCCGCCGCAGGCCCGCCTGCGGCGGGATCTCCAGCAGGACGGTCAGGTCCGGGACGAGGCCGCCGGTCGCCCAGGCGTTGACGCGGGCGATGTCCTCGACCGGCTGCTGCCGCCCGAACCCCTGGTAGGCGAGGGACGAGTCGACGTACCGGTCGCTGACGACGATCGCGCCGCGGTCCATCGCCGGCCTGATCACGTTGGCGATGTGGTCGGCGCGGTCGGCCGCGTACAGCAGCGTCTCGGCGCGGTCGGACAGGCCGGTCGTGTCGCGGTCGAGCAGCATCGCGCGCAGCCGCATCCCGATCTTGGTGGCGCCCGGCTCGTGCGTGGTGATCACGTCGTAGCCGTGGTCGCGGAGCCAGATCGCCGCGAGCCGCGCCTGGGTGGTCTTGCCCGCGCCCTCCCCGCCCTCGAACGCGATGAACACGCCGCGCTCCCGGTGGGCCTGCTGGGGCGCGGCGGCGGCCGCCTCCGGCCGCGTGTAGACCTCGCCGCGCAGGGCGGCGCGCAGGTCGGGGACCAGCGGGACGCCGCGCCGGTCGTCCAGCCGCCGGTAGCCCGGCAGGCCGCAGACCAGGGCGACGGCGGCGGCGATCAGCAGCCCGGCGCTGGAACCCTCGAAGTCGTAGACGCCGTCGCCCAGCTCGATCCGGTGCGGGCCGAGCGCCCCCGCGATCAGCGGGACGGCGATGAAGGCGACCACCGCGGTGACGAGCGCGACCGAGCGCAGGTAGGCGGCCGGGCGGGCGTCCTCCGGCGCGTCGGGGTCGGTCACCGCGGCCCTCGCCGTCGACCAGGACGCCCCGGCGAACACCCCGAGGAACGCCGTCATGAACACGACGACCACGAGGTTGTGGACGAGGGCGAGCACCACCAGCGCGAGCGCGGCGGCGATCACGGCGAGGCCGAGGAGCCGGCGGCGGCTGAACGGGACGAGGACGCGCGGCCCGAGGAACACCCCGAAGCCGAGCCCGAACGCCAGCCCGGCGAGCACGGCGCCGTAGCCCGCGTCTCCCCCGCCCAGCGCGGCCGTGTGGACGCGGGCGACGGCGACGACCGCGCCCGCCGTCAGGGACGCCCCGGCGATCGCGAGGCCGAGACCGCGCGCGGCGGCCGTCCCCGGGCCCTGGAAGAGCAGCTTGAGCGGGGCGGGGAGCGCGGCCGTCCCGGTGGCCGGAATCTCCCGGATCATGGCGATGGCGGTGGTCGAGACGAGGAAGATCCCGGCCGTCACGTAGAGGGCGAGGTCGGCGCGGGAGCCGCGGCCGAGCGTCCCGTCCGCGACGAGGGCGAGGACGGCGAACAGCACCGCCGCGACCGGGGCCGGCCCGTAGACGGCGCGGGTCGCGGTGCGGGCGGCACGGGCCTCCTCGTCCGGCGCCAGGGCCGACAGGGACGCGCGCGCCGCCGCCACCCACAGCAGGCTCACGAACGAGACGAGGAACGCGGCGGCGAGCGTCCACGCGAGCAGGCCCACGAGCGGCACCGTCACGACGATCACCAGCCGCAGCACGTCCGCGATCATCAGCATGAGCCGGCGGTCGACGCGGGCCGCGAGCAGGCCCGCGAGCGGTGCGAGCAGCAGCACCGGCAGCAGCATCAGCACCAGCGTGCCGCCGAGGGCCTGCGCCCGCGCCGCCGCGTCGTCGTCGCGGGTCAGCATCGCGGCCATGGCGGTCAGTGCGGGGACACTGAGCCACTGCGCGAGGCCCGCGAACGACAGCGCCGTCCGGAGCCGCCGGAACGACCCGCTCAACGAGGGTGACGAAACGCCCGGCGGCAGTGCTGCGGCGGGGTGCGGCCGGGGTGCGCCCGTTCTGGTCATGTCGGTCAGGGTATCGGCGTAGATGTCCCTAGGAGCCGGACTTTGCGGAGGTTCGGCGCCGGGGCGTCGTCTTCTTCTTGCCACCGCCCGCGGCCACCTTCTCCCGCCGCTCCGCGAGCAGCTCCGCGGCCCGCTGGATCGTGATCGACTCGACCTCGTCGCCCTTGCGCAGGCTCGCGTTCGTCTCGCCGTCGGTGACGTACGGGCCGAACCGGCCCTCCTTCACCACGACCGGCTGCTCGCTCGCCGGGTCCTTGCCCAGCTCGCGCAGCGGCGCCGCCGCCGCGGCGCGGCGACCGCGCTGCTTGGGCTGCGCGAACAGCTCCTTCGCCTGCTCGATCGTGACGGTGAACAGGTCCTCCTCCGAGCCGAGCGAGCGGCTGTCGGTCCCCCGCTTGATGTAGGGGCCGAACCGGCCGTTCTGCGCGGTCACGGGCTCGCCGTCCAGCTCACCGAGCGTGCGCGGCAGCGACAGCAGCTTCAGCGCGTCGTCGAGCGTGATCGTGTCGAGCGACATCGACTTGAAGAGCGAGCCGGTGCGCGGCTTGCCGGCGTCCGCCTTCTTCGTCCGCTTCTTGCCCTCCGCCGGCGGGGCCGCCTCGGGCAGGATCTCCGTCACGTACGGGCCGAACCGCCCCGACTTCGCGACGATCGTGTGGCCGGTCGCAGGGTCGGTGCCCAGCTCGCGGTCACCGGACGGCTGCGCGAACAGCTCCTCCGCCTTCTCGGCGGTCAGCTCGTCCGGCGCGATGTCGTCGGGGATGTTGACGCGCTCGCCGTCCCGGTCGAGGTACGAGCCGTACCGTCCGACCCGGACCATGATGTCGGTGCCCTTGATCGGGAACGAGCTGATGCCCTTGGCGTCGATGTCGCCGATGTCGCCGACCAGCTCCCGCAGGCCCTCCTCGCCGTTGTCGCCGAAGTAGAACCGGTTCAGCCACGGGACGCGCTCGGCGTCGCCGCGCGCGATCTCGTCGAGCCCGTCCTCCATGTGCGCGGTGAAGTCGTAGTCGACCAGGTTGCCGAAGTGCTGCTCCAGCAGGTTCGTCACCGCGAACGCCAGGAACGACGGGACGAGCGCCGTGCCCTTCTTGAACACGTACTCGCGGGCCAGGATCGTCCCGATGATCGAGGCGTACGTCGACGGACGCCCGATCTCCCGCTCCTCCAGCTCCTTGACCAGGCTGGCCTCGGTGTAGCGGGCCGGCGGGCGGGTCGAGTGGCCCTCGGCGTCCACCGCGTTCGCGGTCAGCGCGTCGCCCTCCGCCAGGTTCGGCAGCCGCCGCTCCTGGTCGTCCCGGTCGGTGGACGGGTCGTCGGCGCTCTCGACGTACGCCTTCAGGAACCCGTAGAACGTGATCGTCTTACCGGTCGCGCCGAACTCGGCCCGCTCGTTCCCCGTCGACAGGCCGGTCACCCGGATCGACACCGACTGGCCCACCGCGTCCTTCATCTGCGACGCGATCGTCCGCTTCCAGATCAGCTCGTACAGCCGGAACTGGTCGCCCTTCAACCCGGTCTCGGCCGGCGTCCGGAACGTGTCGCCCGCCGGGCGGATCGCCTCGTGCGCCTCCTGCGCGTTCTTGACCTTGGACGCGTAGACGCGCGGCTTGTCCGGCACGTACTCGGCGCCGAACAGCGACGCCGCCTGCCTGCGCGCCGCCGTGATCGCCGTCTCCGACAGCGTGATCGAGTCGGTTCGCATGTAGGTGATGAAGCCGTTCTCGTACAGCTTCTGGGCGACCGACATCGTGTACTTCGCGGAGTAGCTCAGCTTGCGGCTGGCCTCCTGCTGGAGCGTCGTCGTCCGGAACGGGGGGTACGGCTTGCGCGTGTACGGCTTGCGCTCGACGGACTTGACCTCGTACGGCCGGTCGCGGAGCCGATCGGCCAGCGCGCGCGCGGCCGACTCGTCCAGGTGCAGCGCGTCCCTGGTCTTCAGGGTGCCGTCGGACGCGAAGTCGCGGCCCTGCGCGACGCGCTTGCCGTCCACGCTGACGAGCCCGGCCTTGAAGACCTTCGGCTCCTCGTCCCTACCGGTGTCGAACTGGCCCGCGATGTCCCAGTAGTGGGCGGGGACGAACGCGATCCGCTCCCGCTCCCGCTCGACGACCAGCCGGGTCGCCACCGACTGCACCCGGCCCGCCGACAGCTTCGGCATGACCTTCTTCCACAGGACGGGGCTGACCTCGTACCCGTAGAGGCGGTCCAGGACGCGGCGCGTCTCCTGCGCGTTCACCAGCGGCATGTTCAGCTCGCGCGGATTCGCCGCGGCGCGCTGGATCGCGTCCTTGGTGATCTCGTTGAAGACCATCCGGTGCACGGGGACCTTCGGCTTCAGCACCTCCTGGAGGTGCCAGGCGATCGCCTCGCCCTCCCGGTCCTCGTCCGTCGCGAGGTAGAGCTCGTCGGCCTCGGCGAGCAGCTTCTTCAGCTTCTGCACCTGCTGCCGCTTGTCGGTGTTGACCACGTACAGCGGCTCGAACTCGCGCTCGACGTTCACGCCGAGCTTCGCCCACGGCTCGCCCTTGTACTTGGCCGGCACCTCCGAGGCGCTCCCGGGAAGATCCCGGATATGGCCGATACTGGACTCCACGATGTAGCCCCGGCCGAGGTACCCCGCGATCGTCTTCGCCTTCGCAGGCGACTCGACGATCACCAGGCGCGTCCCCGCGCCGTTGCCCTTCGCGGTGCCGTTCTTGGCTGGCACAGTCGCTCCAACCTCGCTGTCTTGGTCTCTGCACAGACTCTTTCTTACGGGCTTCGTACAACGCCGCAGGAGGACGCGTTCATACCCACGCGCTCCCCGACCATCGTGCCGCCCCTCCGGGGGACGGGATTCTCACCGTCCCACGCCCCCGACAGGATGACATGCCGCCGCACACCGCGCGGACCGGCCCGCCACGGTACGGTGCCGTACGCACGGTAGACCAGTAATAATGGTCGCGATGGCGGAGTACACCTACCTCGTCCTGTCACTGCCGCGCGGCACGACGCGTGACGCGGCCCGGCAGATCCTCACCGAGCACGCCGAACGCGGCGGCTGGGAAATCGATCGGTTGCGCCTCTACCCGGACGGCCGCCGCCGTATTCAACTTCGCCGCAAGGTCATCCGTGCGGTCCGCACGTTCTGACCGTTCCCGGCGGAGCGTAGCACTACGTTGACGTACTGTTGCCCGAACGTATGGCTTCGCCCGCCCCGGACCGCGCCTCCGGGACGGGCGAAGATCTGTGCGGCGCCCGCGGCGCTTGTCAGCGGCGTCCGCGGCGGCCGTTAGCGGCGGCCGCAGAGGCTGTTAGCGGCGTCCGCCGCCCAGCCTGATCCGGCGCGCCAGCGCCAGCGCCCCGGCCACGACACCGAGGAAGCCGCTCGCCACGAGCGCCCACATCGACCCGGCCTCGTCGTCGAGCGTGTCCGTCGCCGCGACATTCCGCACCGGCCCGATCTCCCCGGTGACCGCAGCGACCTGCCGCCCCACGGCCCTGGCCGGCCCCCGCACGTCAAGCCCGGACCCCGCCCCGCCCACCTGCGGCCGAGCGTTCTTGGCGACGAGACCGTCCATGGCCGGCACGCCGTTGCGGACCTTGGGCAGCCACGTGACCTTGAGCCCGTCGGGCTTCCCGGCACCGACTCCCTTGGAGAGCCCCTGCACCCACGTCACGCCACCGCGCGGCCCGTTTCCGGGGCTCGCGTCCGGCAGCCCACCCCGCGCGCGGTGCCCGTCCGCCACCGGCGCTTCGAGGTCACCGACGGTGGACGCCGCGTCCACCTTGGACAGCGCGTTCTTCCCGAGCACACCGTCCGTAACGGGCAGACCACCGCGCACCCGCCGGTCGCCCACAACCGGCCGCGCCAGCACCGTGTGCAGCCCCGCCTCCTTGCCCAGTCCCCCCACCGAAGACACGCCGCCCACCTTGGGCAGGGCATTCTTCGCGAGCACGCCGTCCATGCCCGGCAAGCCACCCGGCACCCGACGGTGATTCGCGGACGGCACCAACAGCAGATTGCGCAGGCCGTCGATCTGGGTCAGGTCGCCTGCGGGGGTGACGCCGTTCGTCTTGGGGAGGATGTGGGGGTCGGACGCCACGTTGGGAAGGGCGGGGGAGGTCGTGTGGGGCAGCGGGACCTGGGTTCCGGTCGTCCGCGAGTACGGGGAGTAGCCGTCGCCGTCGTCGCACAGGCCGGACGCGAGGCCGGCGACCGCGGCGGCGTTGCCGCAGGCTTCGGCGGGGGCCTGGATCGGCGCGTTCGCCTGGTTGCCGGTGCCGGCGCCGTGGTCACCGGACGTCTGCGCGCCGGAGCCGTGGGAGCCCTCGACGAGCGTCCGCCCGTCGCAGCTCGCCGCCGACACGCCGGCGGCGGCCGCGGCGTTGCCGCACACGTTGACCGGCGCGGAGATCGGCGCGGAGATCTGGTTGCCGCTCAGGACGCCGCCGTCGCCGTGCGTGACGTCGGCGGAGGCGTTGGACGGGATGGCGGTGACGCCGAGGGCCACAAAGCCCGCGGCGAGCACCGCGGCACGAGATATGCCTTTTGCCCGCGTTCGCATGATGCTCCGTTCGGGGGATGGGTGGAGACGCACGTGTCCCGTGGGTCTCATGGGGGGTGACCTGCCGCGCCGAGGGCACGGCGAGTGACCGGACCGGCGCGCCCGAGCCGCACGGGCACGCGTCCGGAGCCTGTGATCAGGGATTAGTCGGGCGCGAAGGTCGGCTCGTCCGCGGCGGTGCGGACGGCCGGGGGCAACGCACCGGAAGCGCGCGCGATCGACGCGCGTGGCGGGACGGGGTCCCAGGCCACGGTGTTCGGGAACCCGGCGGTAGCGCCGTTGACGACGAGGCCACCGGCGGCCGAATGATCGCCATGCCGCGCGGGGGCGGGCATCGACGGGTCCTTGAAAGCGTGCCGGGTCAGGTGACCGACCGACGCGCGTTCGGCAACGCCGGGGACGCCGCGGTCATGGAACTGCTCGTGCACCTTCGGCGCCGGGGCTCGCGCGGGCTTGGACGCCACGTCCGGTCGCCGAGTCGCGGGCGACACGCCCACAACGCCCTCAATCTGCGGCGATGCCGTGTGCACCACCGTTTGCGGCGCCTTCTCCGCGACCGTCCGCACGACCACCTGGCGCACCGGTTCGCCGCGCTCATGGACGGTCGCGACGGTCTGCCCGAGCACCGGGGCCTTCGCGAAGACGGCCGCCGGCGGCGGGAGCTCCGCGGCCTGCGCGGACGCGGACTGCGCCGCGCAGCCGAGGAGCCAGCCCGCGATCAGCAGCCCGCCGAGGACGAGCAGCCGCTGGACGGCCCGTCCGGCGGCGACGCGACGCAGCCGGACGAAGACCGTCCGCACCCGCGCCGCGTCACCTGCCACCGAACAACTCCCGTTGCGACCAGACCGCCCTCAACGAAAAGTAACGGTAGCACCACGGAGCGCATTGGCGATGGCAAATTCAGGAGCGATCAAGGAATTTGTCGAGGACCCTGACGCCGAACCGCAGCCCGTCCACCGGAACGCGCTCGTCGACCCCATGGAACATTCCGGAAAAGTCCAACTCTGGGGGCAGTTTAAGGGGCGCGAAGCCGAAGCAGCGCATTCCCAGCCGCGCGAACGACTTGGCGTCCGTCCCGCCGCTCAGGCAGTACGGCACCGGCAGCGCACCGGCGTCCTCCGAGATCAGCGCGGCCTCCATGGCCGCGACGAGCGCCCCCTCGTAGTCCGTCTCGAGCGCCTGGTCGTGGTGGACGAAATCGCGCTGGACGTCCGGACCGAGAAGCTCGTCCACGACCGCGAAGAACTCCGCCTCATGTCCGGGAAGGAATCGCCCGTCCACCTGAGCGGTCGCGCTCTGCGGAATCACATTCGTCTTGTATCCCGCGTCCAGTCGCGTCGGATTGAGCGTGTTCCGGAGCGTCGCCCCGATCATTCGTGCCAGCGGCCCGATCTCGTCCAGGCACTTTTCGGGACGTTCCGGATCGAATTCCACCCCGTAAGCCATGCACGCCCGTTCCAGGAACGCCCGCACCGACTTCGTCAGCCGCACCGGAAACTCGTGCGACCCCAGCCGCGCCACCGCACCCGCCAGCGCGGTCACCGCGTTGTCCGGATGCACCATGGACCCGTGCCCCGCCGTCCCCCCGGCGGTCAGGTTCATCCACGCGATGCCCTTCTCCGCCGTCTCGATGAGGTACATCCGCCGGTCCCCGGGCACCGTCAGGCTGAACCCGCCGACCTCCCCCACGGCCTCGGTGCACCCCTCGAACAGCTCCGGATGCTCCTGGACGAGCCACTGCGCACCCCACTTGCCCCCGGCCTCCTCATCGGCCAGGAAGGCGAGCACGACGTCCCGCGGAGGCTTGCGCCCCTCCCGCAGCCGCTGCCGCACCACCGCCAGGATCATCGCGTCCATGTCCTTCATGTCCACGGCCCCGCGGCCCCAGACGCACCCGTCCGCGATCTCACCCCCGAACGGATCCCGCGTCCAGTCCTCCTTGCGGGCCGGCACCACGTCCAGATGCCCGTGCAGGAGCAGCGCGTCCCGCCCCGGGTCCTCCCCCTCGATGCGCGCCACGAGACTCGCCCGGCCGGGATGCGACTCGAAGATCCGCGTCTCCAGCCCGACCTCCTCCAGCTTCTCCGCGACGTACTCCGCCGCGACCCGCTCCCCCGGCCCCGAATGATCGCCGGGGTTGCTGGTGTCGATCCGGATGAGCTCCTGGCAGAGCCGGACGACCTCGTCCTCAGCGGTCGGCTGCCGAACCACAGTGATCACCTCCTGTCCTCGCGTTCGGTCCCATGGTGCCCTGACGATCGACTTCGCCGCGACTCGTCTCCTTTGGTACAGTGAAGCCCGCCGCAGCCGCGCTGCGGCCTGCGACCGGGTCCGGGTGGCGGAATAGGCAGACGCGCTAGCTTGAGGTGCTAGTGCCCTTTACGGGGCATGGGGGTTCAAGTCCCCCCTCGGACACTTCACGACAAAGTGGGACAGGTTCACATCTGTCCCACTTTGTGGTTTCTGCGCTTGGCGGAGTACTGGTGCCGAGTCCCAGAGCACCAGGACGTTCAGGAGACCCGTTGCGAGCCTTCGGGCGGAACGTCCAGTGCGCGGGCGAGGGCGGCGGCGAGCGGGGCGGCGCGGTCGGGAACGTACCGCTCGGCCCACGCAGCGGCCAGGCGGTGGAAGGCGATCAGGTCGCGTTCCACACCGGCCAGCAGACTCCGCAGGTCGGCGGTGGGCAACTCGATCATCGGACTGTCATCGCGCTCGACATCGACGATCATCCGGACTACGTCGCCATGACGTTCACCGCATGGATCGGGATCGTGTCCGAGGAAGCCGCTCGAGGCATGGCCGTCGACGACGCTCCACCATTCGCGCCAGTCCTCGATCCCGCTACAGCAGCCGGGCAGCAGGGTGGTGCCCACCGCCGTGTCGACGACTCGCAACCCGCCGGGCGCGAAGAGCGGCTCCATGGTGAGAAGGCCATGCAGAAAGGCATCGAGCGGATCGGCTGGACGCTGCGGACGATCGTCCTCGGGATCGATGTCGTTAGCTGCGGCGATCCCCATCACCGCCGCGCCGACCTCGACCGGAAGGAGTGTGCCGCTCAGCGGCAGGTAGCTGAACGGCTCCGACCACGCGACCGGCCAGAGCGTGAAGCCCTTTGGCTGATAGACCTCCAAGACCGGCTGCATCTCAATCACTCTTGAAGTCTGCCTCAGATCCCCTGGCGGCACCTCACATTTTCCGCGCGGACATATTCCCGCGGCTCACCCGCCGAGCGGCACGAGCAGGGCTGCAGGTAAAGGTCACGTGGCCCGAGCGTTATCGTTCGCCTCTCCGACCTCCATAGCCGCTTCGCACCCCTCCCCAGCCGAGTGCACTTTTGGCTCTGGCCCGTCTGCCTAAGCGCCGTGCCCCGCGTGGCTACCGTGCGTGTTTAAAAGCCAGGAGGCGGATAGGGGATGGTTGCCGGGCCTGTCCGGCCAGCACTTGCCGCAATGGATCGACGAGGTCCGGGCCCGCCGGCTTATCGCCGTTCGGCCATGGCCTTGAACAGGACCACGACGCCGTCATGCGGGCCTGACCACCCGCTGAAACTCGGCCCCGCCGCGAATTTACTGGTCGGAATGGCAGCGTCGAACCCGCAGTGAGCTCAACGCTGCCAGGGCCCTGCTGCTCAACTGTCTCTGTGGAGAGTGATCAAAAGGATGCCCACTGTGGCGACTGCACCGACCACAGCCGCGATCGCGCCGATGACGGGCGCATACTCGGGAGCAGTGATCAACATCCAGGCCAGCCCACCGACCGCCACTACGACGGCGAGAGCGACCTGCCATTTCCACGTCGGACGGAGCGCGCGGAGAGAGCAGCGTGTTGCATCTTGAGATTCTCTACCCTGACGCCGGCGTGCGCGAATAGCGAGGTAGATGGCCGCCGCTAGAATGAAGGCAGACTCGGCCATGGGCAGCGTCCAGATCTGGTGTTCTTGGAGCATGAGGGATCCCCAGTCTTCACGGCAGATGGATAGCGGGCTCCCGGAGCAGTGGCTTGCCAGGCCAGGAGACGGCCCGGGAGTATGAGAACGTGCGATTACGGGCGAACGTCAAAGTAGCTGGAAGTTCGAGCGCTGACCGCTTGCAACCAGATCAAACTCGTCCACACGGCTGTCCCGCAACGGCGGGACACAGACAGGACAAAGAAGCCTCTGACCTGGGGGGGGTGTCCCAGCCTGTCCACATTGGTGTCCACATACAGGCGCCAACGCCTCAACCAATTGACAGATGGAGGATGCGAGTGATGGTGTCCAGCGACCACAGAGAGAGCGAAGGCAGCGAGGTCCATCTCTCCATCGAAGACAAATTAGCTGACACGGTCAGAGAGTTGATCGCCACCACGGGACTCACTTCGAGGGGCCTGGAAAAAGAGACGCAAACCTCCGAGGAGATGAGGTCGATATCAAGGACGTCGTGGTCGGCCTACCAGTGCAGGAATAATCCGCGAATAATCCCTCTTGACGCTCTGGAGTGGATTATCCAGTTCGCAAGTAGCGCGCCCCGTGCCCTCAAGAAGGACGCCCTGCACCTGCATGGGCAGACGAGGCCACAACTGGCGCCACCCGCCTCGCAGGCAAACCTCCCAGGGGAACCTGGCGCTGCTCATGCACACGGCATATCTTCTACGGGCCCAGTTCGACGTCGCCGGTATCGAGTCCACAGGGATGGCAACATTGTCGATTCGACGAAGAAGCCAATCGGCGCGATTGTTGCCGGAGATATATTCCGCCGCGACGACTCGACAGGCCACCCAACGTTGCCCTATCGCTACTACGGCACAGTAACCAGTGACGACCATGCCAAAATGGAGATGGTCGGATACGTGCTTCAGGAAAAGCTCACTTACCTCGACACGATTTACTTTTGCAGTGGTGACGGCGACGATCTGATCAACTGATACATGCCCTATTTACTGCCCACAACGATCTGAGGCTTACCGACAGTCCACAGGTCTTCACAGGGCATCAACCTGGCAGTGCGAGAGACGGCGAGTGGAGCAGTTTTCCCCATTGATAAGTCGTCACAACGAACGTGACGGCTATCCTCTAAGGAGCCAGGCAGACTTCAACCTGGAGATCTGACGCCCCACATCCTGCGGCGTTATGGCGCCGCAGAGAACGGTAGGGCGGCGCGTAGGGGGTAGCGGATTTGGGAGGACGGACTTGATCCGTCCTCGGACACTTCACGACAAAGTGGGACAGGTTCACATCTGCCCCACTTTGTGGTTTCTGCGCTTGGCGGAGTACTGGTGCCGAGTCCCAGAGCACCAGGACGTTCAGGAGACCCGTTGCGAGCCTTCGGGCGGAACGTCCAGTGCGCGGGCGAGCGGGGCGGCGCGGTCGGGAACGTACCGCTCGGCCCATGAAGCGGCCAGTCGGTGCAAGGCGATCAGGTCGCGTTCCACGCCGGCCAACAGACGCCGCGGGTCGGCGGTGGGCAACTCGATCATCGGCCTGTCATCGCCCTCGGCGTCGACGATCATGCGGACTATGTCGCCGTGAAGTTCACCGCATGGATCGGGATCGTGTCCGAGGAAGCCGCTCGAGGCATGGCCGTCGAGGAGGCTCCACCATTCGCGCCAGTCCTCGATCCCGCTGCAGCAGCCGGGCAGCAGGGTGGTGCCCGTCGTAGTGTCGATGACTCGCAACCCGCCCGGCGCGAAGAGCGGCTCCATGGTGAGAAGGCCATGCAGGAAGGCCCCGAGCGGATCGGCCGGACGCCGGCCGCCTGCGTGAGCGCCGTGCCCGTATGGCTACCGTGCGTACTCAAATGGGTCACGCGTGCCGCACGTCTGTCATGCCGAAACCATCTGACCCGAGTCGGGAGCCCCGGACTCGCGGTCGGCGGCGAGATCGTGTCGCCGCTTCCTACGAACCGCGAAGCCGCTCGATCTCCGCCTCCAACTCGCGAACCTTCGCCTCCAGCTCAGCCCTCGTGGGCTTGCGGGCCCCGGTGCGCCGGGGAGGCAACGCGGCATGCTCCCGCTTTCTTGCACCAGGTGGCTCCTCCACGAGACCTATGGCCTCACCGTCCACGATTGTCGCCGGATCGAGGCCGCACTCAGGGCACGACGTGGAACCTGTGAACGCCGCGTGAAGCATCTTGTGCGTGCAGTGCGAGTACTCCTCCACGACGTGGCCGCAGTACAAGCGAAGGCGCCATCGCATCAATTCGTGGGGCTGCGTAGGAGCGCCGAGTATACGGCCGAGGTCCTCGATCTGCCGTGGCGAGAATGGCGGAGGCGGGCAGCACTTGCCGCAGTGCGTGGTCAGCGATCCCGAGACCGAGTGGCGTATCGCGTGGCAGTCGCCGTGTACCTGCCTGAACCGGGGGTCCGGGCGCTCAGCGGCGGGCGAGCTGGCGCTCGCCGCCGGCGCCGGGTTCGTAGTGCAGGCCGTAGTGCCGGAAGACGGCCTCCTCGTCCTCGGCGGGCAGAACGTCGTCGGTGCCGATCGCGGGACTGTGCTTGACCCGCGACCTGTCGTGGGCGACCCGCACGTAGCCGGGCCCCGAGGTCGCACCCTCCAGGGGGACGAAGGCCAGGCGGTGCCGGGTGGGCAGGCCGATCCGCACGGTGGCCATGGCGGGTTCGTCGGTGCTGGTGTCGACGTGGACCGACTCCAGCGTGCCGATCTTGTGTCCGCCGGAATCGAGGACGGCGCAGGTGCGCCATTCCCGGATGTCGGTCATTTGGATCATCGGGACTTCTTCATTTTCCGGTGGAATCAGTTTCCCCAGTCTTCGTCGTCCAATTCGTCCCAGGTCGGCTGATCCGTGGGCGGTGTACCCGGACGGTGGGGGGATCCGCCGGAAGCGCCGGCGCGGCGCGGCGGTGCCGGGACGGGTGCGGCAGCCGGTTCGTCCAGGCGGGGTTTGAGTTGCCGGTAGCGCTCCTCGGTCTCCTCGACGCCGAGGTCGAGAACGACGGCGATCTGTTCGAAGCTCAGGCCCGCGGCTTGGGCGGTGTTGAGCAGGCGCGCCTCGGTCTGGTCCAGATTCAGGCGGACCGCGCTCAGCACCAGCAGTGCCGCGGCGACCTCGACCGGCTCGGGCCCGTCGCCGTTTCCGCGCTGGGCCCGGTCGCCGGCGTCGATGACCGCGCCGATGGCGTCGCGGTCTGCCATCGGCCGTTCCCTGGACTGCCAGAGAAACTCGTCCACGCCGGTGGCGTGGCGGGGGGTCAGGAAGGCGCGCGCCTGCTGGACGGTATGCGGTGCGGGGACCCGGTCTTGGATGGTCAAGGGACTCATTTCCTGTAGCAACCCTGCTAAAGGTCTCACTCGCCACGGGTCGTCCTCGGTCCAGGGCCGCCGGCTCGGGGAGGAGCGGACGGCCCTGGAACCGGCCGGGCGCAGCCCCCAGCGGTGACCGGCTGCTTCTCATTCAAGTGGGACGGCCTGATGTGGGAAACAGTCAAGGTGTGCACACGCCATCACTTGCGCCGATGACCGCCGCCCGGAGCTCAAATGAATCCTGATCCCCTTTTCCCGCCCACCTCCCGAAAAATCTCTTTAGAAAATTGCAATTATTCATGAATTGTCGAGTAGGGTCAAATTATCCGGCAACGATGGCATCCTCGTTTTGAGGTTGTTCCGTCACACCGGCTCGCCCCCTAGAGGGGGAGTCATGACGAATTCGTACGAGCCTCGCACCAGTAGCCGACGCGCGGATCTCCTTCGCCGGCATGAGCGGTGTCCTGCCGCTGGCGGTCGTGCCACCTGGCCGCGATCGCCGCCGGAATCGCGGTCCCCTGATTCTGGGCACCGCCCGCCTCGCCCAACTGCGGCCGCTGACCCGCAAGCGCCTCCGATGGGGAACCGGTTCACCGCATCGATCGAAATTCAAAAGAAGGTGCCGGTCATGTGGACCACCGCCGAACGCCGCACAACGATCAGTCCGTCACCGCCCTCGACTCCACGGCTGCGGTTGCGCCGCGCGGCCTCTCCCGGCTCGGTGCGGACCGCGCTGGACGGCGCCTGGTGGCCCCGTTCGGCCGACCCGGTCGCGGAGCTGCCGGGGCTGGTCCTGGCGCTGCAGGACCACGGCCCCAGCGACAACCACCGTCCCATCGCCCACGTCCTGCTCCGGGTGGACGACTGGGACGAACGTCCGCGCCGGCTACTTATCGACGGCCCGGCCGACACCCGGGTGGTGCGGCTGAGCTGGTTCGACTCACTCCCCGCCGGGCTCCTCACCGCGATTCACGCCGACGGGCGGCGCGTTGACCTGCTCACCGTTCCGGTCTCCACGACCCGCGGCGAAGCCGAGGCGGTGATGGAACTCGCGTCCCACCCCGCCAACCATCTGCACACCCCCGCCCTGCTGGCCGCCCTCACCGAAGCACCCGGCCCACCGGACCGGGCCGGCACCCAGAACGACTCGGAGGACGCCTGGGAATCCGAGGGCGGACGCCTTCGAGGGGACCTGGCGACACGCTGATCCGCCCCATGGCCCGGCCGGCCCGTCATCGGGTCGCCCGGGTACGGAACTCACGGCCCACTCTTCGAACGGAGATCACCCTGACCACCTTCACCACCACCCCGCCTGCCGCCGCGGATCTCGTGCGAGGCCCACACGAGGTGCGGATGCCCGCTCACCGGCGTCCCGGTCACACCATCGTCGCGTTGTCGGGCGCCTTGGACCGCGCCGCCGCCGCGGCGCTGCACGAGCACCTGGTCGGCGCGTTGCGGCACAGCGGCCGCCTGCTGATACTCGACCTGAGCGCGGTGACGTCCGCCGACGCGGCCGGGCTGGCCGTGCTGATCGGCATCCGCCGCCGCGCCGCCGGCCTCGGCATCACCCTGCGCCTGGCCGCCCCCGGCGCGCAGGTCGCCGCGCTGATCCGCGCCACCGGGCTCGACCGCGCGCTCATCGTCCTGCCCGCTCGGGCAGTCGCGTCATCGCCCTGACGTATGGACGCCGGCCCTCTCGCAGGCGTGTCCGGTACATCCACTCTTTCGCCTGGTGGCACCAGGGCCCCGCCGACCGGTGATCCTGTCAGGAAACGACGACGGCGACCGCCGCGATGAGCACGCAGACGATCGCCCCGGCGATGACCATGCCGCCGATGAGTCCCATCACCAGCCGAAGGTATTCATTTTTCATGGTCATCGGGCACGCCCTGACGTCCTTGCCTGGTATCCGCTTCCTCGATGGCGTCTTGGCGGCTGCGGGCCGACCATCGCTTCGGACGCGGCCTTCCGCGCACGACCAGCGGAAGCAGCAGCAGGGCCACGCCGGCGACCATGAGGATGGTGCCCACCGCGTGCAGATCGATCCCGCTCACGGATCCGGTGACGGCGAAAACGAGAATCGCGCCGACCACGAGGAGGGCGATACCGCCTGTCGGCATCACACGCCGCCCTTCGGTGAAATCACATCAATGAATTCGGTCCGGTTGTGCCTTATGGTCACCGGACTCGCATGCTCGTTTCAGCACCATTCAACCGCCCCCCGGCCGCAGGGGAAACAGCGGATTTCCGAAGGTCTCTTCTCTTCCGGAGATGACCGGTCGACGCGACCGGTCGGACCGAGCGCGCCGCGCAAGAAGCGCCACGCGTCTCCTGGGATCCGGGTGGCGGGTGGCGCCGCGGGTGCCGTTGCGGCACGGGGAGGGCGACAAGGAGGCGTCCACCCCGGACCAGAGGAAAGCGCGGCCTTCCGCGCGCGGTGGAACGCCTGGAACCCGGCGTCCACCAACCGCGCCGGTGGCGCTACCGGATCCTGCAGAACCAGCGGGGTCCGCTCCTGGCGACCGTGCTGCACGCCAGTACCGATGTCGTCATCTGCGCCATCCTCACCGCCTCACCTCCCGTTGGCCCGGTCGACCCGGCCGGCCCGGGGTCTTTCGGTCACAGGAACGGCCTGGTGAGGTGGTCGGCGGTGCCGCCGCGCCATTCGATGAGGAAGAGGGTGGCGTCGTCGCTGGTGATTCCGCCTCTTTCGCGCATGAGGGTGTGGGAGAGGTCCCGCACCATCTGCTGGACGCTCGCGCTGGCGGGGCCGACGCGTTCGATGGTGGCGATGAGGCGTTGTTCGCCGAACTGTTCGCCGCCGGCGGTGTGCTCTTCGATGAGCCCGTCGGTGTAGGTCAGGACCCGGTCGCCGGGGCGGAGTTGTTGGTGGTTGATCCGGGGTGTGGAGCCGCCGAAGCCGACGGGGAGTGTGCCGTGGCCTTCGAGGGCGCAGATGACCTTGTGGTCGCGGATCAGCATGGGGGCGGGGTGGCCGGCATTGACCCATTGCAGGTGGCCGGTGCCGATGTTGAGGCGCATCATCTGCGCGGTGACGAAGTGGTCGGGGCCGAACTGGTCGTCGATGGCGGTGTCCATGAACGCGTACAACTCGGCGAGGCCGGGCTGGGCGCGTCTGGCGTGCCGGTAGGCGCCCACGGCGACGGTGGCCAGGACCGCCGCGTTCAGGCCGTGGCCCATCGCGTCGATCATGGCCAGGTGCAGGACGTCGTCGTTGAGGGCGTAGTCGAGGCTGTCGCCGGCGACGTCGTAGGCCGGCTCCAGGATTCCGGCGACGGCGACCTGCGGCGTGGTCATGGTGAGCGGGGGCAGCAGCGACCACTGGATCTCCGCGGACACGCTCATCGCCTGGCGTCGACGCGTCAGGACGAACTGGTCGGTGTAGTTGTTCTTGGTGACCAGCATGTCGGCGACCAGGCCGGCCAGCCGTCGCAGCAGCCGGCGGTCGTCGTCGTCGACCTTGTCCAGGGTCAACGCCATCACGCCGATCTCGTCGCTGCCGTCCAGGAGCGGCAGGAACATCCGCACACCGTCGGGCTGTGACTGTTCGACGGCGGTCTCCGACAGGAAAGCGCGCCCGGCGGGTGAGCCCTCCAGCGGCAGCGGTTCACCGTCGGTGAGGCCGCGGCCGGGAAGCGGCACCAGCGTCAGCTGGGCGTAGTCGTGCAGCAGGATCGAGACGTCCCGGCCGCCGATCGCGCGGACTTCCTCGGCCACCAGCGGGGCGATGAGCTGGGGCGGCATCTCGTGCGCCCGGTCCAGCAGCTGTCCCAGCAGCCGCTCACCGAAGCCTTCGCTGCGATCCTCCGCTTCGGCGGGCCCGTTCGGTTCCCCCATGCCCGTCTATGTGCCCTCCGACAGGGATGGTAACTCTGCGTATCGAGAGTTTAGACGAGACGTTCGTGGACGTAGCACCATCTCCAGGTCGATCCCGGCTCCATTGCGGCGGCGAGCGGATGGTCGGTCTCCTGGTAGTGCGCCCGCGCGTGCCGGCGCGGCGAGTCGTCGGAGCAGGCCACCCAGCCGCAGGTCAGGCACAGCCGTAGCGCCGTCCACCGGTCGCCCCGCGCCTCACACGCCGCGCAACCCTGTGAGCGTGGCGCGACGGGCGTCACGCCGTCCAGGTGCTCGCAGCGGGGCGCCGAGCCGTTGGGGCTGTACGGCACGCCCGAGGCCATGGCGCGGACCCTCATCTCGTGATTCATCGAACCTCCCCTTCCAGGTGTCGCATTGCCCCCGGTCAGTACTCCGGTCCCGGGTGCAGGGGACCGCCGACCGCGAGGGACGACCGGCTCGGACGCCGCCGGCGGGCTCGGGCGCATGGAAGGCGCCTACTCCCAGTCGAGCCCGCTCTCGGGTCGGACCGAACCGGGCAATGCGGGCAGGGATCATCAGTAGCGGTGATAACCGTCGGCCGGCGACGCGGAAATCCAGCGCGCACCGCGCTGTACGCTCCTTGGAGGGGTCCAGCTGTTCCGGCCCGGAAGGCGGGAGATGTGGAACTGCGCCAGCTCCGCTACTTCGTCTCCGTCTCCGAGGAACTCAACTTCGGCCGCGCGGCGGCCCGCGAGCACATCGTCCAGTCGGCGCTGAGCCAGCAGATCCAGCGGCTGGAGCGAGAACTGGGCGTGCGCCTGCTGGACCGCACCACCCACTACGTCGCCCTGACCCCGGCGGGAGCGGCGTTCCTGGTCGAGGCCCGGCAGATCCTCGCCCACGTGACACGCGCCGCCCAGGCCGCCAGGACCGCCCAGGACACCTTGCCCGCGTTGCGGGTCGGCATCATCGACGCCAGCTACGACTCGATGCCGCAGATCCTGCACGAGGCCCAGGCGCTCTACCCCGACCTGGTGATCCACCAGCTCGAGGCCGGCGTCCCCGAGCAGTACCAGCAACTCATCGACGGGCGCCTGGACGTGGGCATCGGCCGCGCCGCACAGGCACCCAGCGGGATCGCCTCACACCTGTTCCGCCAGGACCGCCTCGGCGTCCTGGTCCCCCGCGGGCACCGGTTCGCCGACCTGGACACGGTGCCGGTCGAGGCCCTCGCCCGTGAACCGCTGCTGCTGGCCGAGGAGATGAAGGCCCCGGAGTTCAACCAGTTCACCGTCGAGATGTGCCGCGCCGCCGGCTTCACGCCCACGGTGTACGAGGGAACCGTCGACAGCGTCCACGCGGCATCCGCCCTCGTCGCCCACGGCCGCTGCCTGTACTGCGTCCCCTCTTCCTGCATCTCCGCCCTCCCGGGAACGATCTGGCGCCCGCTCACCGACCCCGTCTCCTACTACCCCTGGTCGATCCTGTGGCGCGCCACCGACGACTCCCCTCACGTCCAGGCCGTCGTCGCCTGCGCCCGCAGCATGTCCCAACGACTCGGCTGGCTGACCGCCGCGGAACAGGCAACCGGCTGACCCACCGCCACCGACCCACCGGCCTCCACCCGGTCCGCGCGGTGATCGGTCCGCGCATCGTCAAGCAGTACGAGCAGGGGGTGCTGTTCCGCCTCGGCCGGGTCCGCGGCGTCCGCGAGCCCGGCCTGCGGCTGATCATTCCGGTGGTGGACGTGATGCGGCGCGTGACGCTGCGGATCGTCACGATGCCGATCCAGTCGCAGGGCATCATCACCCGCGACAACGTCAGCGTGGACGTGTCGGCAGTGGCCTACTACCGGGTGGCCGACGCGGTGAAGTCGGTGGTGGCGATCGAGAACGTCCGCGCCGCGATCGACCAGATCGCCCAGACCACGCTGCGCAAGGTGGTCGGGCAGCACACCCTGGACCCGACGCTGTCGGAGACCGACCGCATCAACGCCGACATCCGCGAGATCCTCGACGTCACCACCTCGACTCGCCCCTCGCCGTCCGCGATGCGACCCTGGCAAGCTCTGAAAGAGATAAGCCATGCTCGAATACCTCATAGCCGTCACTCGACGGATCATCTTCACTGAGGAGTGATCCGCCATGTCGGGGGACCGGCCGGATCCCTTCGGGGCCGCCCGTGGAAGGACAACGCGGGCGGCCCCGGACGATCTCGAGCCTCGAACCGGTCGACGACGAGGCGCCACCCCACTTGAGGGCGGGATTTCCGTCACCGCGTGCCCCCGTTCGGCCCGCGCTTCTCCAGTGCGACCGCGGTGTGATCGGCCTCGGTGATGAACATTTCTCGACCTGCCCTGTCGACCGTGACGGCGAGGGGCGAACCGCGGATCAGCGGCGTGGACGGGCACTTCCTGCACGGCAAGTGGCACTTCGGCACGGCGCGCGGCGCCGCCAAAGCCCGCCACACGGCCGCCCGCCCGGCCGTCAGCGCGGCGCACATGCGCGGCGAGGACCTGGCGTGTTCACGCACGGCACGGTGGAGATCTTCAACCCCCAGCACGGCGAGCCGGCCGCGGAGCTGGCCGGACCGCATCGGAACCCCCTGGACAATCTGCGTGACGCCCCACGGGGCGGCTCGCCGCCTGCACCGGGGCTTCGTATCCAGCGGAGCGGCCTGATGCCGCCTGAACCTCCGGAGCCGCAGGTCACGGGCTTCGGATACGCTCCATACGCCTGGTCTCGGTACCGGGGATAGACGGATATGTGAGAAATGGTGGGTGGCGAGCCTTGGGGGCTTCGCCGACACGACGGACGGCCGATGCCCTGATGCCCGACCTGACGACGACGATCCGCACCCACCACGTCCGGCGGCGGTGGCCGTTGACCGGGCGGGGCCCGGACGTTGAGGCGATCCTCCGGCCGCTCCTCGCCGACGGCCAGCACGGGGTGCTGCTCGCCGGCGACACCGGGGTGGGCAAGAGCCGCCTCGTCGAGGCCGTTCTGCACCGTTGCGCCGTCAGCTCATGCCACACCGCGCGGGTCACCTGCACACCAGCGGATCGTGACCTCCCCTTCGAAGCGGTCCGCCAGCTCCTTCCGGAGCCGGACGGCTCGACAGAGCTTTTCGGCGCCGTTTCCGCCGCGCTGCTCAAGGCCGCGGCGGGACGCGCGATCGTCATCGCCATCGATGACGCGAGCTGGCTGGACGAGGGGTCGGCGGCGGTCGTCCAGAAGCTGGTCGTCCACACCGGCGCGCGAGTGCTGATGGCCACCCGCACGGAGGCGGCCGCGACGCCACCGGTCGAGGCACTGCGGCGCTGGGGCCGCTGGTCCCGGATCGACCTCGCCCCGCTCGACCGGCCGCGGACGAAGGACCTGGTCGAGGCGGTCCTCGGGGCTCCGGCGGACGGGCTCACCCTGGACGGGCTGTGGCGGATCACCGGCGGCAACCCGCTCTTCCTGCGCGAGGTGCTCTGCGGTGCCGTGGACGACGACGCCCTGGTGACGCGGGAAGGCGTCGTCGCCTGGCGGGGTGGCGCGATCGGCGGCGCCCCTCTCAGCGACGCCGCGGCAGCGGTGCTCGAAGCGCTCTCGCCCGAGGAGCTGGACGCGCTGCGCTACGTGGCCGTCGCCGCCTCGGCCCCGCTGGAAGTGATCGAGCGGCTCGTCGCGGTGCCGGTGCTCGAACGGCTGGAGGATCACCGGCTCATCCGGCTCGACCAGTCCGCTCGTGTCCCGCTGCTCCGGGTGGCCCACCCGCTGCACGCGCACACGGTCATCGCCCGCACCGGAGCGTTGCGGATCCGGCGGATCCGCACCGACCTCGCCACCGCGATGACTGCATGCGGGCCGGACGACCGGATCCGCACGGTGCAGTGGCGGCTGGCCGCCCGGTTGGACGTACCCGACGACGAGGTGCTGGCGGCGGCCGACGAGGCCCTGCGCGACCGGGATGTGGCCGTGGCGGAACAGCTGTCCCGCCAGGTCTCCACACCGGCCGGGGCCTGGCGGCTCGGCCGGGTGCTGGTCGCCCGCGGCGAGTACGTGGAGGCGGAGAGGTGGCTGGCCGAGGCGGCCCGGGAGCTGACCGATCCGGCTTCGCTGGCGAACGTGGCGGCCCTCCGGGCGGTCAACCTCTTCTGGGGTTTCCGTGAGCCGCGACGGGCCTTCGAGGTCATCGCCGAAGCCAAGGCCGCGCCATCGGCGGACGGCTCCGGTGACCTGCTGGCCGCCGAAGCGCTCGTCGCGGTCTTCGACGGCCGGGCCGACGCGGCGAACGAGATGGTGGCCCTCCTGCCCGACCGTCCCCCGGACGATCCGGTCCTGGCCGGGGCGATCGCACCATTGCGGCCTCAGCTGCTGCTCTTCACCGGACGCCCGGCGCTGGCGATCGCGGAACTGTCCGCGGCCCCGACCGAATTCCCCGGCGCGTGGCCGCTGATGCGGGCGATGACCCAGGCCTGCCACGTCCACGCGCTGGTCATGACCGGTGCGGTGGCGCAGGCGGCCGAGACGGTGCGGCGTTACTACCACGACGCGGTCGAGCAGGGTTCGCCCGCCGGAGTGGGCCTCGTCGCTCTGGCCGGCGGGATCTGCGCCTACTACCAGGGGCTGCCCGAGCAGGCCGCGACGTGGTTGCGGGAGGCCCGGGCGCTGACCGGCGGCCATCCGCGGTTCCGGTTCCGGGAGACCGTCCTGGCGCTCAGTGCCGGCGTCGCCGCGGAGCTCGGCCACGTCGATGAGGCCCGCGAGTTCCTGGACCGGCTCGGTGCGGCCGGCGCCGCCCCGTCGGTGGCCGACTACGGCGCCTTCGGTGAGGTGTGGGCGCTGGTGATATCCGGGGACCGCAGCGGCGCCGGCGCGGTCCTGCGTCGCCGGGGGGCGGAGGCCCTGGCCGTGGGCAACGTATTGATGGCCACCGAGTTCCTCCATGTCGACATGCGACTCAACCCCTCCCCGGCGACGGCCGCCCGGCTTCGGCGGATCGCGGAGAGCACCGATGGGGACATGTTCACCCTCCTCGCCGATCACGCCACGGCGTTGGCCCACCGGGATCTTCACGAGATGAACCGCGTCAGCGCGGCCTTCGAGCAGCGCGGATATCGCGGCTTCGCGCTGGAGGCCGCCGCCACCGGTGCGACGTTCAGCGGCGGCCGGGAAGTGAACGCGTTGGCCCGCCGCACCCAGCGGCTGCTCGGCGAGCATCGGGGCACCTGGCCGGAGTGGCTGCCCGCGCCGAAGTCCGCGCCGCTGCTGACCCGCCGGGAACAGCAGGTCAGCGAGCTGGCGGCGAGCGGGATGGACAACGCGACGATCGCGCGGACGTTGTCGGTGTCCCCCCGTACGGTCGAGAACCATCTCCAGCGGGCGTACGACAAGCTCGGCATCCGCCGCCGCACGGAGCTGGCGGCGGCACTCGCCGAGGACGGCCTCATGGTCCGCTGATCACCGTGTCCCGCCGCTGATCCGACCGTCCCGGCTGATCCCGCCGTCCCGGCTGATCCCGCTGTTCGCGGACGAGCCGGGCGTAGCGGCCGCCCCGGGAGACGAGAGCGTCGTGGGTGCCCTGTTCCACGATCGTCCCCCGGTCGATGACGACGATGAGGTCGGCGTCCCGGATCGTGGAGAGCCGATGCGCGATCACCACCTGCGTGCAGCCGAGCGCCGTGAGTCCCGTCTGGATCATCGCCTCGGTACGGGCGTCCAGGCTCGATGTCGGCTCGTCGAGCAGGAGGACGCTGGGCTGGTGCACCACGGCACGGGCCAGCGCGATCCGCTGCCGCTGGCCACCTGAGACCTGTGAGCCGGCCTCGCCGACGGTGGTGTACAGCCCCATCGGCATGGCCATGACGTCCTCGGTGAGCGCGGCGACCCGTACCGCCGCCTGGATCTGCTCGGCGGTGCAGCGGTCCTTCCCGGCGGTGATGTTGTCGGCGATCGTGCCCTCGAAGAGGAACGGCTGCTGGGTGACGATCCCCATCTGCCGGCGCAGCCGCCGGCGGTCGAGCTGCTCCAGCGGCACCCCGTCGTAGCTGATCTGCCCATCGGTGGGTTCGAGCAGGCCGAGCAGCAGACGGCCGAGGGTGGTCTTGCCGGAGCCGGACGGCCCGACGATCGCGACGCGCTGCCCCGGTTCGATCCGCAGGGTGATGTCGCGCAGGACCGGGCGGGCGGGGTGGTAGCCGAAGGTCGCGTCGCGCACCTCGATGCGGCCCCGCAGGCCGCCGGGCAGCCGCACCCGGCCGGTCGGCGCCGACGGTGTGTCCATGATGTCGCCGAGGCGTTCCAGGTGGGCGACCGCGGCATGGAGCTGCTGGACGGTGGTGAGCAGCGATCCCAGCGGGGCCAGCGCGGCACCGGCCAGCGCGGCGAGGGCGAGCAGCTCGCCGAGCTGCGCCGGGCTGGGCAGCTGGTAGGCGACGACGAGCAGCAGCCCGACGACCAGGCCGGTCTGCGCGGCGGTGGTGAGCGCCTGGACTCCGGAGAGGAACAGGTCGCGGCGCCGGGCGGCCGCGAGCTCGCGGTCATGGCAGGACCGCCAGCGGGTGACGGTGGCTTCCTCCGCCCCGCAGGCGATCACCGTTTCCACCCCGCCGAGGCTCTCCACCAGGGTGTTCTGCGTCAGCGCCTGGGCGTTCAGCGATTCGCGCAGGCGCTGGACGCTCGCTCGCCCGGCCAACAGCGCGATGAGCGCCTGCAGGGCCGCGACGGCGGCGGCCGCGATCGCGATCGGCGGGGAGGCGAACGCGAGGAGCGCCAGGTATCCCAGTCCGGTGAGGCAGTCGATGCCGAACGCGAGGGACCGCTCCGTCACCAGATCGCGCAGCGTCGAGGCGGTGGACAGGCGGGTGAGCAGGTCGCCGGAGCCGCGCTGGTCGAAGAAGCGGAAGGGCAGGGTGAAGGTGTGCCCGACGAGGCGGCGCATCAGGCGGGCCGCCACACCGGTCTGCAGCTGGATCAGCAGCACCGATCGCAGCCAGCTCACGACCGTGAAGACCAGCCACCCGACGCCCGCCGCCGCGGTGAGCGGGAGCAGCATCTCCTTGAGGCTCCCGCCGGTCGTCCCGTCGACCACCACCCGGGTGACTCCCGCCACCAGCAGCGGGAACAGCTGCACCACGAGGGACGCGGCGACCAGGGCGGCGATCAGCGGCCAGTTGCCGAGCACCCCGCTGAGCAGCCGGGCGGCGGTCCGCCAGGTCGAGTCGGAGCCGCGGGGCATCTTCCCGGCGGGTTTCCCGCAGAGGACGACGCCGCTGTAGCCGGCCGTGAACTCGTCGTGGCCCAGCCGGCGCCGGCCCTGGGCCGGGTCGGCGATGCTCACCTTCGTGCCGCGGATGTCCTCGACGACGACGAAATGGTTCTGCCCCCAGTGGGCGATGAGCGGGCCCGGCAGCCGGGTGAGACCGGCCGCCGGCGCGGCGAACGCGCGCAGCTCCAGCCCGAAGTGCCTCCCGGCACCGATCAGCTCGCGGGCGGACGCGCCGTCCCGATCCGACGGGAGATGCCGCCGTGCCTCGATGACGGACGTGCGCCGGCCGTGGGCGCTCAGCACCATGGCCAGGCAGGCGGCGGCGCAGTCCGCCGCGGAGAGTTGCGTCCGCAGCGGTACGCGGCGGCGCGGCCGCAACCGGCGGATCACAGCCAGTGCCACCGGATCGCCGCCTTGGCCCGCTGCTCGGCGAGCCACTCGGCCAGCGCGGCGTCGCCGGCGCGGGCGAGCACCGCCGGATCCGCCTCGGTGGCGGCTTCCCGTCCCCGCACACCGCCGAGGACGACCTGCCCCGCGTCCGGCACCGGCCCGGCCAGCTCCCCCGCCGCGAGGGAGCGCAGCGGTGCGGGCAGGTCCAGCGCCCAGCGCCGGCCCATGGTGAGCTCGATCTCTCCGGCGGCCCCGGTGCGCTGACCGAGACGGGTGAGCAGGTCGGACGGGGTGCGCGCCGCAGCGACGTCGTCCAGTGCCGTCGAGTCGGCCGACCGCACCCAGACCGCGTCGACCCGGTCGAAGTCGGCCGGACGGGCGCGCAGGTGGTCGGCGGCGTGCTCGGCCTTGAAGGCCCGCCGGAACCGCTCGATGCGGGCGACGAGCTCGATGTGGGCGGTGAACGCCTGTTCGGAGAGACCGACGTCGGCCAGCCATGCGAGGGTGGCCGCCCGGCTGTGCAGGCCGCGGCCGCGGCGGAACGTCTCGGCGGCCGCCGCCAGCTCGTCGGCGGTCGCCGCCACGTCCTCGTCGAACACCTGGTCCCACAGGAGGCAGTAGTCGACGAGTTGCCGGTGCAGGGTGGGGTCCCGCCGGTTGAGGGCGCGGATCGTGAACAGCGCGGACGGTACCGAAAGGGATCGCTCGTTCACGCTGAGCAGCCGGTTGGCCGCGAAGTGGGTGGAGTACTCGATCGACCACGGAACCCCGTCCTCGGTCTGCCCGGTGAGGGCGACGTTCCCGCCCTCCGGGTCGGCGAGCACCAGGTCGTAGCCGGCCCGCAGGTCTCCCGGCGGGGCGTCGACGACGAGTTCGGGCCGGCGCCGCGGGTGGGCGGCGGACCAGTCGGCGACCATCCGCCGGGCCTCCCCGACCCGGTCCCGGTGCCGGGGCAGCCGGCGCAGCAACGCCACCGCGCTGACCAGATCGGCGCCGAATTCGGCGTCCGCGGCGGATTCGCCGGTGGCTTCGGCGACTGCTGTCGTTACCGATGGGGTGGTCACGGCACTGTCTCCTTGGTCGTGTCCCGGGTCACGGGTTCGTCGGCGGTCAGCCAATCGCTGATCGCGTCGCTGATCGGCAGTCCGGTGAGCGTCTCGATCCAGCCCCACTGCCCGTTCACGTTCACTTCGAGGAAGACGTACTCTCCGTCCTCGCGGCGGATGAGGTCGATGGCCCCGAAGTTCAGCCCGAGTGCGGAGATGAAGTCCAGGCAGCGCCGGGCCACCTCGCCGGGAAGCTCGACGGCGCGGTAGGCGACCGTGTTGTCGTCGTAGCGCCGCCAGTCCTGCGCGGTCAGCCGGGAGGACTGCGAATCGATCTCGGCGGCGAAGACCTGGTCGCCCACCACCGTCACCCGCAGCTCGGCGGCCTTGGCGATGTTGGGCTGGAGGATCACCGGCGCGTGCTGGATCCGGTGCCGGCCGGCGAGGTGGCGCCGCTGCACCTGGGTGGTGTAGATGAGGTGCTGCTCGCCGTAGACCCAGAAGTTCTTGTACGTCAGCGCCTTGCTGATGAGCTGCCCGCCGGCGCGGTTCCAGGCGGGGATCAGCTCGTCCGGATCGTTCGTGAAGAGGGTCCGCGGCACGGTGAAGCCGAGTTCGGCGGCCTTGGCGAGGTGGACCAGCTTGTTGTCGGACCGCAGCGCCTGAGTGGGCTTGGCCGGCATCCAGCGCGCCGTCAGCAGCTCCCAGAAGCCGTCGCGGAAGCGGCCGGCGACCAGATCGGCATGCGCCCGGTAGTCCTCGTCGGTCACCAGGTCACCCACCTGGATCGGGCTGGGGCGACGGTCCCAGACGGCGGTGACCTCCGCCAGGTCGTACGTCCGGCCGCGGTGTTTCAGGATCTGCCGGCAGCCGCCGCCGTCTATCTCGACGGTCAGCCGGCTGTGCGCCGGGTACTGGTCCTCGTCCCACCAGAGCACCGGGATTCCGCGCGCCTCCACCTTGGGGCGTACGAAGTCGATGGTGCCGGCGTCGTCGGGACTACTGATGATCAAAAGCATGTCAGCGCTCCAGGGCCGCATCGCAGAGGTCGTGGGGCGCCCGGTCGATCCCCCGCCGGTGCGCGCCACGCCGGTTCGTGTCGGACGCTAGACCCGGAAGCACTCCTCCGCGGGCTTGCCGGGCCCGTCTCCGCTGGTCGCGGAGCACATGAAGCCCGAGCCGGGGGCCATCGCGCCGACGATGAGGTCGAGGTCGTCGTCGACGAGCTCGACGACGCCGGTGTCCTCCGAGACAAGATCATCGATCCGGAGCTTGTTCATCTTTCCTTCCCTCCTAGCGTGCGGCACGGGGCCCGCGCCGCTCTGCTCTTGCTCCGAATGGTCTCCGCGCACCCCGTGCACCCGCCTGAGTAGTGACTACTCAGACTCGTATGGCGTACGTCACACCGCACGACCGGTGGCGGACGGCGGACGAGGCGCGGGGGCTCATCTTGCAGGCTCGCCCTTCAAGGTGCGATGACCGCTTCGCGCCGGGCGCCGGGCGCCATTGCGATGACGGCTTTCACCCCTGGAGCAAACCCGTGGACATCGTGACCATCGACGACGGCGGGACGGTCACATCGTTGACGTCGAGCAGGACCTCGCCTTGGCGCCTTACGCCGCGTACCAAGCACCGACGCAGGTCACTGTCACACGAGCAGCGCCTCGAGCTCCGGAAGTCGGCCGAACAGGTCGGGGAGGCCGCGCACCCCATTGCGCACGGACTCGTGCGACAGCGCGAGGTCAGGGCCGGCGCCCACCTCGACACCGGCCAGGCACCGGAGGGTGTTCCACCTCGTGTGCCCCAGCCAGCCGCCGATCATGAACACGAACCAGCTTGGACCTGACGGCGGCAGCACTCCACCCCCCGCGACATAGCCGTCGAGAACCGAGCGGAAGATGGCGGGCTCGATGTCGTCGAAGCCTGGGCCCTTCGCGAGGCTCAGCGCAGTCGAGCCGAGCTCACCGGACAGGTCGAGCATCCCCGAGAGCTCCCAGTCGAGCACCACCGGCCGCCCCTCTCGAGCGAGCAGGTTCCACGGTTGGACGTCCCGGTGAGTCAGCACGATGGGGCCTGGCCGTTCGCAGGTGTCGACGAAGTGGGCAATCGCGAGGAACGTCTCGACGTGAGAGGCGAGCTCGTCGGCCCACGGCTGTCCGGTCGCCGCCGCCCGCGCGGCGAGCTCGGGCCAGTCCCGTGGCGTCGGGTCCTCGATCGGCACATGGGTCCACGCGACGTCGAGCGCGTGGATGCGCGCGAGAATCTCCCCGATCTCGAACGCGTACGCCGCCGACACCGGCGCTTCAGGCACCTTCTCGCCCTCGACCCATCGGTGAACGAGCGTGTAGTGACCGGCCGAGATCGGCTCCGGCATCGGAATGCCGGCGGCGAAGGCCGCCCGCTCAAACCTGAACACGTCCTCGACGCGATAGGTCCAGCGGCGGTCGACAAGGTTCAACTCCTTCACCGCGAACGACCCCTGGTCGGTGTCGAGCCGGTACACCCGGTTGGCGAACCCGCCATGGACGCGGATCATCGGCCCGATCGGCGTGCCGAGATACGAAAGGTTCACCCACGCACTCTAGGAACTGGCAGATCATCGATGCACTGGACTTCTCGCGATGCATGCTCACGACAACTGCCACTCCGCCGAACGGCCACAGCCCGACCGCCTACCAACACGCCTTGGGGCCGTCCTGTTGCCGAGGGGCGCGGCAACGGCCGCCACAGCGACGCATGGCGGGTTGGTGGCCACGGTTCCCGGCCGGTCGCCACCGGTCGGGGATGCCCATAGGCACCAGAAGACGGTGGCGTTCGCCCGTGACTGGGGGAACGCCACCGTCGCCTACCACCGTTGGACCCCACGGCCCGGCGGACGAGCCCGAACCAGCCCTCGCCTCCCTCACCGGAGCGCGTGTGCCGGACCGCGTTCGCGGCCAGTTCACCGACGGCCCGGCGCGACGACGTCCGCGCAGGGCATGGCCGCGAACAGAGCCTCGGCGAATGCCCTCGCCGCCCGCACCTGGTCCGCACGGCCCCGTACACCCGACGCCAGCGCATTCTTGCCGACGCCCACAGCCATTCGTCGGCCGTCGAGCCGACCAATTTCGCGTTTTCCATCTTGATTTCCTCCTTTGTTCGCCGTTCGCCGCCGACGGTCGGTCCGCATGTCACGGACGGCCGGACAGCAATTGACGCCCGACTCGGCGGCAAGGTCAAGTCTGCATTCTTCTTTCAAAACTGCGCCGGATCGGTGTCGCACAAGTCCCCATGTTCTCCGTCCGGGCTGCCCAAAGCTCCCCGCGAGAACACCGGTGCCATTAGGCTCCTTCGCAGGCACTCGTCATGAACGGGGGACCGTGAAAGCTCAGGAGATCGAGGTCAAGTACCGCGTGATCGACCAGGATGCACTGCTTCACGCCTTGACCGATCAGGGAGTCTCGCTGTCCGCGCCAGTCCTCCAAGAGGATCAGGCGTACGCACCGACGTGGTGGGACTACGGCAAGCCCAAGACCGGTGTCCCGTTCGGACGTCTCCGGACCGTGCAGGGCAAGCACCTGTTCACCGTGAAGACCCCGCAGGACAACGAGATGGCCTGCCTGGAGGCCGAAACGATCGTGGCCGACGCCGAGCGGATGCACGACGCGCTACTGCAGATGGGTTTCCGCCCAACAGTCCGGATCGTCAAGGAACGCCGGACCGGCCGGGCGGGGCGGTGGTCGTTGTGCCTGGACCAGGTCGAGGGCGTGGGACCGTTCCTGGAGATCGAGACGGTGACCACCGCCGACGAGTCGGGCCTGGCCGTCCAGGCACGACTGGACACATGGGCGAACAACCTGGGGGTCAAGCTGGAGCGGGTGACCGACACCTACGACTCGCTCGTCCGGCTTGCACAGCACCACAGCGCTTGAACCAGCTCAGAACAGCGCGCCACTGGTGGCCGGGTCGGCCGTGGGCAACAAGTTGGGGACGACGTCCACGGTCAGGGTGAAGCGCCGCATGGTCGGTGAGCTTGCTGTCGCGGGTCTCGTGGAGGTAGCGGCGGTCGGTGACCCGGTCGGCGAGGGCTGGCCCGGCAAGGACCCAGGGCCGTCTGGAAGGAGGTGATGAACTGCTGCTTGCGGGTGGTCTTGCTCCGGCTTCGGTCCCGGCTGGGCACGTAGACGGCGAGGGCGAAGACCCGTGGCTCGCAGTCCAGGAGGCAGGCGGCGACCCGTCCGGGCGAGATTGCGTGAACTGCAAAGCCTCGGTAGTAGACGGGCTGGAGCCTGATCGTAGCGGCGTCGGTACTCACCGGAGTGTCGGCGACCCTCGCTCGCTCGCTTGTGGCCCACCGGTGTCGGGTGCCGCAGGTCTCGGGGCGTGCGGGGTCTCCGGCGGCTGGGTATCGGCGCCCCGATCGCCTGGCCCTCACCATCGAACCCGCCGGCGGATCCACCCGGCTCACCGGCCTTCCCATCCTCGCCCTCGGGTTCGGCTGACAGCCCGCGCCCACCACGCAAACGAGCCGGGTGCTGTGTTCCGGCTCGTTTGCGCGGTACGCGATCTGGTCCGGTTGCGGGCCCTGGCCGTTCGGGACTGTCCCGAACGGCCGGAGAGGGCCTCGAATGGGCTCCGACGTGCTGGGATTGGCCCATCTCAAGTGACTGGAGGGCTCGATGGGCTCAGTACGACTCAGGGTGCTGGCGGCGGCACTAGCGGGAATGTTCATGATCGCGGGTGCTCTCGGGCTGGCCGCTCCGGCGCAGGCGGCCCCGTCCGCGGCCGGGGCGTCTGCGTCGGCGGCCGGGGTGGCGGCTGCGGCGTTTCCGGCGAAGCCGTGCAAGTACGTGGTCGGCAAGCCGTACCGGAAGGGGCGCACGATCATGGTGAAGGTGTGGGCGGGCAAGTGCGCCAAATTCCCGCCCGACGCGATCGCGAAGCTGTGGCGGGGCCGCTGGTACGGCTACCAGAGCCTCAAGCCGTACGCCACCTGCAAGCGCAAGGCCGGCAACTGCGTGGCGACGGTGAAGTACCACTGCCCCGCCGACACCACCTACACCTACAAGGCGTCCGCCACGCTCACTACCGGAAACACGGCCCGCCAGTGGGGCCCGACGCGGCGCATCCACTGCCCCGCCTTCATCAGCACCTGACGCCCCCGAAGCGTACGCCCGGTCCCGGGGTGTCCCCCAGGGCCGGGCGATCGGCCACCGGCGCCCGAGCCGCCTGGTCGGCGGCGTGGTTCCGCAGGTGAAGCACTCGGTGGTGGACGATTCAATCCGCAGGCTCCGGTCCGCGTCCCCCTGGTACGCGGAGGTGGTGATCGAGCAAGGGGCGATCCTCATCCGGGAATGGCACGCGACCGAGTGCCCGGTCTTTCAAGACCTGATCAACGAAGAAGGGCCCGCGCGCCTTATCTCCGGGGGATTCGTTCGCCTTCAGTAGGAGGGCGCGATGATTCCGGCGATGAGCCGGGCGCGTTGGCTGGGGGCGGGCCGCAGCCGCCGGGCGAGTTCAGCTCGTCGAGGCGCGCGTGCTCGTCGGCCAGCAGGTCCGCCAGATCGGCCGGTGTCCGCGTCGGGTCCATCGCCAGCCGGGCCGAACCGCGAGGCTTGAGGAGTTTCACGGCGGGCCGCTCACCGGTCAGGGGCGGCGGGGGCGTGGTGCGATGGTCCGGCATCTCCCGAGGGAGGACGTCGGCGCAGTCATTCTTGGCCGACGGTGAACTTCGACCGGGAGGCGCGGCGGATGCGCAGGCGGGCCTGCTGGGACGCGGCGTCGATGACGTGGTCCTTCAGGTTCAGGCACACGCGATGCTGGGTCGCGGCGAGGTGCGAGCCGGCGAGCCGGGCGACCGCGTCGCCGTCGCCGGCGGCGATCAGCTCGATGATCCGCCGGTGCGTGACGATCACGTCCTTGCGCTCATCGGTCGCCGGGTAGCTGCCGCTCGGGGCGGCCCGCTCGGCCCACTGCTCCTCCTGCACCGACCACAGGGAGGTCAGGCTGCTGATCACCAGCCGCAGGGTGGCGTTCTCATGGAAGGACACGATGGCGTCGTGGAAGGCCCGGGAGACCCGCGTGAACTCGACGTCGTCGGTCATGCGGTCCTCGCTGATGGCGACCAGCTCTTCGAGCGGGGGGACGACGACCTCGTTCCGGTCCGGACGCGCGGCGCACGCCTTGGCCGCGAGCGGTTCGAGTTCGGCGAGCGCGTGCGCCAGATCCGGGACGTTCACCCGGAGGGCCTGGAGGGCCAGCCCCAGCGTGTATCCGGCGGTGCCCTCATCGGGGGCGTGGACGATCGCACCGCCGACGTTGCCGCGGCGGATGGTGATCAGGCCCTCGGTCTCGAGGATGCGCAGGCCCTCGCGAACCGAGGGGTAGCTGACGCCGAACTCGGCGACCAGCTCGTCCTGCTTCGGGAGCTCTGCGCCGTTGACGAGGTCGTCGGCGAGGATCCGCTGCCGCAGGGCGGCCGCGACCTCTTCCGCCATGCGCGTCTGCCCGAGACGTCCCCCGCCGAGTCGAGATGCCATACTTGTAATTCTAGCAGGGAAAGCGTCAGGGCTCCGTGGTGAAGAGGCTCGCGGAGACGCGGGCGCGGTGCCATCTGGCGCCCCCGCACAGGTGCTCGTTGAGTTTGGCGCGCTTGAGGAGCAGGTGCAGGTCGTGCTCCCAGGTGTAGCCGATTCCGCCGTGCAGTTGCACCGCGGTTCCGGCGCTTCGGGCGGCCACCTCGCAGGCGTGCGACTTGGCCATCGAGACGGCCTCCGACGTCGCGGCGGCGGCCGGGTCGGCGGCCACCCGGCCGGCGGCGTCGCGCACCAGCTCGCGGGCGGTGCGGAGATCGACCAGCATGTCCGCCGCCTGGTGCTTGACGGCCTGGAAGGAGCCGATCGGGCGGCCGAACTGGACGCGCCGACCGGCGTAGTCGACCGTCATGTCCAGCACGCGACGCGCGATTCCCAGGGAGTCCGCGGCGATGGCGGTCGCGGCCCGGTTCACGAGGGCCGCGACGAGCCGTTCGGCCGCCGCGCCCCGCGCCAGGACGTTCCCCTCGTCCACCCGGACCCCGGCGAGCCGGACGGCGTCGGCGCAGCGGGTGCCGTCCACCATGTCCAACGGCTCCACGCTCACCCCCGCGTCCGTCCGGGCCACCACGGCGACGATCTGCTCCCGGGCCGCGGTCCGGGCGACGACCACGAGGAGGTCGCCGGCGCGCGCGTCCAGGACGTATTCGCACGTCCCGTCGAGCAGGACGCCGCCCGCCTCGCGAGCCGCGATCTCGTCGCCGTCGCCGAACGCGCCGGCGAGCACCGCGGTCCCGTACAGCGCACCGGCGCCGAGCCCGGCGAGCCGGCGGTCCCGCCGGCCGGGCGGGGCGGCGAGCAGCAGCGCGCCCGCGCACAGGACCGCCGAGGAGACGAGGGGGAGCGAGGCCGCGCGGGCGCCGGTCTCCTCCAGCAGCGGCACCAGCTCGGCGAAGCCCGCCCCGCCGCCGCCGTCCTCCTCGGGGATCTCCAGGCCGAACCAGCCCAGTTCGGCGGCCTCGCGGGCCAGCCGCCGGTCGGGCCCGCCCCCGGCATCGACGACCGCGCGCACCCGTTCCGAGGACGCCGCATCCGCGAGGAACCGCGCGGCGACCTCGCGGAGGGCCTCGATCTCCTGCTCATCGGCGCCGTTCATGCGAGGACCGGCTCGCGCGGCAGGCCGAGGGCCCGCTCCCCGATGATCGAGCGCTGGATCTCACTGGTGCCGCCCGGGATCGTCCACTCCCACGATCCGATGAAGTCGAGCAGCCACGCGCCCGACTCCCAGCCCGCGCTCATCGGGCGGCGGGCCGCACGCTGCCCGGCCGGCCCGGCGATCTCGACGCCGTAGCCGGTCACGCGCTGCAGCAACTCGCTGTAGTAGAGCTTGATGACGGACGCCAGCGCGCCGGACGCGGACGCGCCCGACTCCGCTTCGGCCACCGCCCTGGCGGCCAGCAGCCGCAGCGCGCGCACCTCCGTGGCGAGCCGGGCGAGGTCGTCGCGCACGACGGGGTCGTCCGCCATCGGGGAGCCGTCCAGGCCGGTGGACCGGCGGGCGAGATCGACGAGCCAGCCGAACCCGACCGCCAGGCGCTCGGCGAGCTCCACCATGGTCGCCCCGCGCTCGGCGTTCAGCGTCCGCTGGGCCACCCGCCAGCCGTCGTTCTCCGCCCCGATGAGGTTGGCCGCCGGGATCTCGACGTCGGTCAGGAAGATCTCGCAGAAGTGCTCCTCGCCTCCCGCCTGCCGGATCGGCCGCACGGTGAGGCCCGGGCTCCGCATGTCCATCAGGAAGTAGGAGATGCCGCGCCGCTTCGGGGCGTCCGCGTCGGTGCGCGCGAGGAGCAGGCACCAGTCCGCGTACATCGCCAGGCTGGCCCACACCTTCTGGCCGTTGACGACGTAGACGTCACCGCGCCGCTCGGCCCGCGTCCGCAGCGAGGCCAGGTCCGACCCGGCCTCCGGCTCGCTGAAGCCCTGGCACCAGACCTCGCCGTCCAGGATCGCCGGGAGGTGGCGCTCGCGCTGCTCGGCGGTGCCCGCGCCGAGCAGGGTGGCCGCCGCGTGGTGCAGCGACACGAAGTGCAATACCAGCCGGGGCGCCTCGGCGCGGGCGAGCTCCTCGAAGATCACCGCCTGTTCGGGCAGCGAGAAGCCGCCGCCCCGGTCGGCCGGCCAGTGCGGCGCGGCGAGCCCGCCGGCGCGCAGCGCGGCGAGCCACTCTCCCTGGAACTCGACGAACTCGTCGTGGCTCGCGCCGGTCTGCCGCTCCCGCCAGCCGTCCGGCACGTTGGCGGCGCACCAGTCGCGGACGGCGGCCCGCAGCGCCGCCAGGTCGGGCTCGCCGGCGGCCGTCCGTACCGGACGCACCGGCGCCGTAGCACTGCTCACGCGCGCTCCTCCTCTTTCTCCGGCGACGCCGCCTTGCGCAGGCTCGAGACCGTGGACGGGAACAGCCCGCTGAGGCCGTCGCCGAGCACCAGTTCCCCGAACCAGCGCTCGGTCTCCGGCCGGTTCAGCGGCAGCCGGCGCAGCGGCTGGCTGTGCCGGGAGATCCAGGAGACCGCCACCTCGTCGCAGAAGCCGGTCGCCCCGTGCACCTGGTGGCCGGTCCGCAGGACCACGTCCGCGGCCCGCAATCCGGCGACCCGGGCGCCGACGACGTCGGTCAGCAGGCCCGCGCGGCGCCGCCCGGCCGACCAGAGCGCGTAGAGCGCCTGCCGCTCGAACACCTGCACGGCGGTCACGGCGTCGGCCAGCCGGTGCTGCACCGCCTGGTACCCGATGATCGGCGCACCGAACTGGACGCGGTCGCGGGCATGCGTCACCGTCAGCTCCAGCGCGCTCTCCAGCATGCCCAGCAGCGTGAAGCTCTGCAGGTGCAGCGCCAGCGCCAGCGTGGCCGGTGAACCGGGAGCGGGCTCTCCGAAGTCCAGGTCGGTGACGAAGGGGCCGAGGCGTCCGCCGCGCCGCGCTCCGGCGCCCGGACCCGCCGTGGCCGGGGCGACGCGGGTGGACGTCCCGACGAGCCGCCAGGCGAGCGGCAGGTCGCCCATGTTGACCCGGACCCGGTCGCCGGGACCGTCCCGGCGGTCGTCGACGACCGCGAGCGCGGGGCCCTCTTCGTGCGGCGCCACCATGTTGCCCGCCAGGCGCTCGGGCACCGGGTACGGCAGCGCGAACGCGCCCGCCGCGCGGCAGGCCGCCGCGGCGGCCTGCAACTCCTGCTCCCCCGCGTCGGGGACGAGTTCCAGCACCCCCAGCGAGGCCAGCAGCGGCTCGATCTCACGCGTCCGCACCTCCGGCTCGGACTCCGAGCGCATCACCAGATCGAACCCGCCCGCGTCCGCCAGGGCCTGCCGGACGACCGCGTCCAACTCGCGGATCTCCGGGTCGAAGTCGGGCTCGAAAAGCTCGTCAGCCATGGCGGGCGAGGGTCCTTCCGATCAGGTTCCGCTGCATTTCCAGCGTCCCGGAGGCGATGGTCGCGGCCTGCGCGTAGCGCCAGTGGTCCTCGACGGCGGCGGCGAAGCGCGCCGCCGGACGCGCGGGATCGGCGGGTCCGACCGCGGCCGACCCCAGCAGGTCCATGAGGACTTCGGCGACGTCCTGGTCGAGCAGCGTCGCGGCGGACCGGTAGGCCGCGACGACGGCGGGCTCGGTGTCGCCCTTCATCTGGGCCTGGAGCACCTTGTACGCGAGCAGCCGCACCCCGCGCGTCTCCAGCAGGGCGGTCGCCCAGCGGGTGACCAGGTTCTCCGGGACGTCGTCCCACACGTCCGCGAGGACCTCGGGGGCCATTTGCAGCAGCCGCTCGCAGCGCGCGTAGCGGGCGATCCCGACGCGCTCGTAGGCGAGGACGTCCCGGACCACCGTCCAGCCCCCGTTCACCTCCCCGAGAACGGCCGAGTCGTCGACGGCGACGTCGTCGAGGAAGACCTCGTTGAGGTGGTGCGGGCCGAGCATGCTGCGGATCGGGCGGACCGTGATCCCCGGCGAGTCGACGGGCAGGAGGAAGACCGTGATGCCGCGCGTCCCGCGGCCGCCGGTGCGGGCCAGCAGGAAGCACCACTGGGCCATCTCGGCGTAGGACGTCCAGCACTTCTGGCCGCTGATCCGCCAGCCGCCGCCGGGCGCCCTGGTCGCCGCGGTCCGCAGGGCGGGCAGGTCGGAACCGGCGTCCGGCTCGCTGAAGCCCTGGCACCAGATGACCTCGCCGGCGGCGATGCGCGGCAGCAGCCGCGCGCGCTGCTCCGCAGTGCCGTGCTTCATGATCGCCGGACCGACCCAGTTGACGCCCATGTACTGGGCGCCGCGCGGTTCGTGGTGCGCCCACATCTCCTCGCGCATGACGGTCTGCTCCCACACCGAGCCGCCGCGCCCGCCGTACTCCGCCGGCCAGGCCAGCGTCAGCAGGCCGTCGCCGGCCAGCACCCGGCAGAACGCCTGCGCCGTCTCCAGGTCCCGGGGATCGTCGGTGCAGGCGCCGAGGAAGTCCGCGGGCACGTGCTGTTCGACCAGGGTGCGGAGCCGGCCGCGCAGCGCGTCGGCCGCGGCTCCGAACTCGAATTCCATTCGGCCTCTCATCGCATGTCGAAACCGCGGAAGCCGGTCGTGGCGACCTCTGCGCACCGGCGGACGTACTGGTGGAATCCGCCCCCGTAAGGGAGGAAGACCCGCGAACCGTCGTCCTTGTTCACGTGCACCATGTAGTTGTCGACCTGCCGCCGGATCAGCGGCCCGGCCACCTCGGCGGCGTGCGCGGTCCATTCGCTCTGCGCCCGCCGCGTCGGCTCGATCCGGTCGGCTCCGCGCTCGCGCGCGTGCTCGATCAGGTCGCCCACGAAGTCGAGGTGCTGGACGTTGTGCACGTTCATGTTCGCCAGGACCGACGGGCTGCCCGGCCCGGTGATCAGGAAGAGGTTGGGGAAGCCCGCCGTCATGAGCCCCAGATAGGTCTCCGGGCCGCGCTGCCAGCCGTCGCTGACCAGCTCACCGGCCGCGTTGCGGACACCGGCCTGGTCCAGCGCGCCGGTGAAGGCCTCGAACCCGAGCGCGAACACGATGACATCGAGGTCGTGGGAGGCGTCCTTCGTCTCGATGCCGCCGGGGGTGATCCGCCGGATCGGGTCGGACCTGACGTCCACCAGGGTCACGTTGTCCTGGTTGAAGATCTCGTAGTAGCCCGTGTCCACGCAGAGCCGCCGGGTCCCGATCGGGTAGGCGTCCGGCACCACCCGGTCGGCCACCTCCGGGTCCTTGACGACCTCGCGCACCTTGGCGCGAACGTAGTCGCCCACGATCCGGTTGGCCTCCAGGTTGGTGCCCTGGTCGGTGAACAGCGCCAGCAGCGGCTGGCCGCCGAACGCCCAGCGCTCGTCGAGCAGATCGCGGCGCTGCTTCGCGGAGAAGTCGGCCGCGCGGCCGGCATAGGCCGGGGTGAGGTTGCCGGCGGGCGCCGCGGCGACCTTCGCGCGCACCGTGGCCAGGTCGCCGGCCAGCTCGGCCTGCAACTCGTGGTCCGCGGGCCCGTTGTGCGCCGGCACCGAGTAGTTCGGCGTCCGCTGGAACACGACGAGGCGCTCGGCCTGGGCGGCGATCGCCGTCGCCGCCTGGACGCCCGACGACCCCGTCCCGACGATCCCTACCTTCTTCCCCTTCAGGTCGACGCCGTCCTGAGGCCAGTGGGACGTCTGCACCCACCGGCCGCGGAACGTGTCGAGCCCCGGGAATCCGGGATCGCGGGACTTGGACAGCTGGCCGGTCGTCGAGACCAGGAACCGCGCGGTGACGACGTCGCCCGCATCGGTCTGCACGGCCCAGCGCCGTCCGTCCTCGTCCCAGCGCGCGCCCACCACCGAGGTGCCGAACCGGAAGTGCCGCCGGACGTCGAACCTGTCGGCGAAGTGCTTCAGGTACCGCAGGAGTTCCGGCTGCGCCGCGTACCGCTCGCTCCACTTCCACTCGCGGTACAGATCGTCGTCGAAGAGGTAGCAGTAGTAGTGGCTCTCCAGGTCGACGCGGGCGCCGGGGTAGGCGTTGTGGTACCAGACTCCCCCGACCTCGGGCGCGCTCTCGATGCCGAGCACCGACAGCCCCTGGCCCATCAGCCGGTGGGCCGCGTAGACGCCGCCCATCCCGGCGCCGATGACGATCACATCCCGGTCCGGCGGACTCACGTTGGCACCTGTCCGGTCAAGGCTTCACCATCTCCTCGCTTGGTCACCGTCTGCGCATCAGGGGCGGGCTATCTGACCGCCGTCGATCAGGTACGGGGCGCCCGTGATGTAGCCGGCCTCCGGGCTGAGCAGGAAGGCGATCAGCGCCGCGATCTCCGCGGGCCGCGCGTACCGGCCGAGCGGCTTGCTCGCCAGGAACGCCTCCCGGACGCGCGTCCGGTCGGCGCCCGCCGCGCGCTCCGCGTCGAGCATCATCGGCGTCTCCACCCCGGAAGGGCAGACGCAGTTGACCCGGACGTCGAAGGGCGCGCCCTCCACGGCGGTCGCCTTGGTCAGGCCGATCACCGCGTGCTTGGTCGCGCTGTAGGGCGCCCGGCCGGGGTAGCCGGCCATGCCGGCGGTGGAGGCGAGGTTGACGATGGCCCCGCCGGCCCGTTTGAGGTGCGGGAACACCGCGCGGGTGCCGAGCCAGACCGCCTTCAGGTTGACGGCGATCACCCGGTCGAACTCGTCCTCCGGGTAGTCCTCGACGGGGGCGCTGGGGCCGTTGACCCCGGCGTTGTTGACCAGGCCGTCGATACGCCCCCAAGCCCCGGCGACGTCCGCGACGCAGGACCCGAACGCCTTGGCGTCGGTGACGTCGACCTCGTACGGGCGGGCCCGGTCCCCGGTGGCGTCGATCCCGGCCGCGACGCCGGAGACCGGCGAGCCCGGCAGGTCGAGGAGCGCCACCCGGGCGCCCTCGGACGCCACCCGCTCCGCGACCGCCCGTCCGATCCCCTGCACGGCTCCGGTCACCAGCACGACCTGGTCGGCAAACCTCTCAGGCACCGCCATCCTCCGATCGCATGGCTGCAATACTTGCTATCCTAGCAAGGATTGATAGGTACGAGTAGGGCCAGTCTCCGCCCACGCCCGCCCCGGTCGGGCTAGCGCTTCGGGATGCGGGCCACCAGCTCCTGTTTGCGGACCTTGCCGAACGCCGTGGTCGGCAGCTCGCCGAGCGCGAACCATGCCACCGGCACCTTCTGGCGGGCCATCCCGCGCGCCCGGACGAACTCCGCGAGCTCCTCGGTCCCCGGCGCCTCGGTGTCGGGGCCGCCCACATAGAACGCGACCGGGACCTCGCCGTAGCGCGCGTCGGGCCCCGGAACGACCGCCACGTGCAGGACGCCGGGATGCGCGAGCACGGCCTCCTCGATCTCGCGCGCCGAGAACTTCTCGCCGCCCCGGTTGATGATGTCCTTGACCCGGCCGGTGATCAGGACGTTCCCGTCCTCGTCGACCCGGCCGACGTCGCCGGTCACGAACCAGCCCTCGGCCGGATCGAGCGCCGCGGCGCTGTCGCCCTCGTCCACGTAGCCGAGCATCCGCTCAGGCCCGCGGACCCGGATCAGCCCTTCCGCGCCGGCGCCCAGCGGTGCGCCCGACTCATCGACGACGCTCACCTCCGAGCCAGGGCCGACCGGGCCGTCGGTATCGCGGCGGACGGCCAGCGGCGTGGCGTGGCCCGCGATCGTCGTGCTCATGTGCTCGGTCGAGCCGTAGCAGCGCCAGGCCCGCAGCCCGAGCTTCTCGGCGCGGTCGATCAGCGCCGGATCCGTCGCCGCGCCGCCGACCGAGTACCCCCGCAGCGACACCCGCGCCGCCCCGGCGGCCTCGTAGGCGGCCAGGATCTCCCGCAGGAAGACGGGGGTGCCGGAGGAGATCGTGCACCCCTCCGCCTCGATGAGCCGCACCGCCCGCCGGGCGTCCCACACGTCCTGGAGGACCACGGGGGCCCCGGCGGTGACGGGCATGGTGAACCCGACGATCAGTCCGGTCAGATGGGCGAACGGCGCGGGCATGAAGCTGACGTCGCGCCGGCAGACGCCCCAGGTCTCCCGCATCTGGCGGGTCTCGGCGAGCAGGCCCACCGAGTCGACGACGACGCCCTTGGCGCGCGCGGTCGTCCCCGAGGTGTACGCCACCACGCACGGGTCCTCCGCCGTGACCGCCTCCGGCACGGCGACCTCGGGGGCCGGCCGGTCGAGGAGCGGGGCCAGCTCGGTCCACCCCGGAGCGGTCCCGCGCACCGCCAGCCGCAGCCGCGGCGACGCCGCCCCGGGCCCGTCCAGGACGGCGTCGAACAGGGCGGTGTGGGCGTGCCCGCGGAACTCGACGGGAGTCACCACCGCCGCCGGGCGCAGCTCGGCGAGGATCTGCCGGAGCTCGCGCTCCCGGTAGATCATGACGATCGGGTTGTTGACGGCGCCCACCTGCCAGGTGGCCAGCGCCACCGTGGCGGCCTCCCACCAGTTGGGGACCTGCCAGGCCACCACGTCGCCCGGCCCGATCCCGGCGTCCCGGAAGACCGCGGCCAGCGCGTTCGCCCGGCTCCGCAGCTCCCGGTTCGTCAACCTGACGTCGCCGTCGATGATCGCGGTCGCGTCGGGGAACTGGTCGAGGCACGCGATGAGCCGCTCGCCCACCACGGAGTCGTCGGTCAGCCCCGCCCGCCGCCACGCCGTCCGCAGCCGCTCGGGCTGCCGGTACTTCTCGAACCTGCTCCGCGCCAGCACGCCGCTCCCGCCGGTCATGGCCGCGAGCCCCAGACGGGGACGCGGCGTTCGAGGAAGGCGGCGGGCCCCTCGGTCGCGTCCGGATGCGCCCAGTGCGCGCGGATCGAGTCCCAGCCGCGGTCCATGACCGCGCGCAGGAGCGTCTCCTCGACGTCCACCAGCGCCTTCCGGCTGCGCCGGACGGCGGCCGGCGAGTTCGCGGCGATCAGGCGGGCCAGTTCCAGGGCCCGGTCGAGCAGCACCCCGTCGGGGACGACCTCGGAGACCAGGCCCGCCTCCTTCGCCGCCGCCGCGCCGAGCCGCTCGGACCGGCCGAGCAGCGCCATCCGCGTGATCGCGTCGAACCGCGCCCGCAGCGCGAGCATCACCGGTTCCAGGGCGGTGACCTGCCCCATCGTCACGTGGGGGTCGAGGAACGAGGCGCTCTCCCCGGCGATCACGATGTCGCCCTCGGCGGCGAAGTGCAGCCCGCCGCCGGCGCACACCCCGTTCACCGCGACGACGACCGGGACCTCGATCCGGTGCCGCGGCAGGAACGCGAGCTCCTCCGCCGAGGTCGCCCCGTACTCCGTGCGGGTCGACTCCAGCATCGAGGCGTCGGCGCCGGCGCAGAAGCCCTTCCCGGCGCCCGTCACGACGACGCAGCGGACGTCGGGATTCCCGGCGACCGCGTCCCACAGCGCGCTCAGCTCACGCATCATCCGCGCGTCGAAGGCGTTCAGCCGGTCCGGCCGGTTCAGGGTCACCAGCAGGATCCGGCCGCCGTCCTCCCAGCGCGCGGTCAGGGACGTCAGATCCGGCACACCGGCGGCCGGCGTCTTCTTCGGGGTCACGGTCACTCTCCTCGGCGATCATGTGCGCCGGCGACGCCGGCGGGCTCAGATGATGACCATTCCGCCGCTCACCGACAGGGTCTGCCCCGTCACGTAGCCCGCGTCGGGGCCGCAGAAGTAGGCGATGGCCGACGCCACGTCGGCCGGCGAGCCGAGCCTGCGCATCGGGATGCCGCGGCGCAGCCGGTCCAGCATCCCGGGGGCCTCCCGCATGGAGTCGGCGAGCAGCGGAGTGTCGATGATCCCCGGCGACACGGTGTTGACCGTGATCTCGTCCCGGGCGAGTTCGCGCGCGAGCGACCTGGTGAGCGCGAGCATCCCGCCCTTGGCGGCGGTGTACGCCGCGCCGTTCGACATGCCGGTCCGCGCCGAGTCCGAGGCGACGTTGACGATGCGGCCGTCGCCCCACGCGCGCAGGGCCGGCACGGCCTCGCGGGTGACCTTGATCGGCCCGCTGAGGTTGATCGCCAGGAGCGCGTCGACGAGGTCCTCGTCGTGCTCTGCCAAGGGGACGTTGAGCGTCCACCCCGCGTTGTTGACCAGCCCGCCGAGGCCGCCGAACCGTTCGGCCGCCCCGGCGAGCGCCGAGCGGATCGTGGCGGTGTCGGTGACGTCCAGCAGGAACGCGTGGGCCGTGCCGACGCCGTCGCGGATCGAACCCGCGACCTTCTCGGCGCCGTCCAGGTCCCGGTCCGTCACGGCGACCGGGTGCCCGCGGCCGGCCAGCAGCTCGGCGGTGCATCGCCCGATGCCGCTCGCCGCCCCGGTCACCAGGATGGGACGCGGCCGCGGATCGCTGTCCTCGCCGATCATGATTCGGAGTCTAACCTTGAAAGTATTAAAAGGACAAGCCGGATTATGTTACGGTCCGACGGGTCGCCGGCGGGGGATCGGCGCCGGAGAGCGAGGTCGGTCGGATGGATGCCAAGAGGCTGGCGATCGTCGTGGGAGCGTCGTCCGGAATCGGCGCGGAGACGGCCCGGATCCTGGCCGGGCAGTACGAGGTGCTCCTCGTGGCCCGCCGTGCGGACCGGCTGCGCGCGCTCGCCGACGAGATCGGCGGGGAGTTCGTCGCCGCCGACGTCACCTCCGCCGAGGACATGCGGCGGCTGGGCGAGATCGTCCGCGAGCGCGGCCGCGGCCCCGGACTGGTCGTCTACTCGGCCGGCGTGATGCGCCCCTCCCCCGTGCACCGCACCGGCGTCGAGGACTGGGACCACGTCCTGTCGGTCAACCTGCGAGGCGCGTTCCTCCTGGCCCGCGAGCTGATCCCGGTGCTGGAGCCCGGCTCCCGCATCGTCCTCGTGTCGTCGGTCGCGGCCGACAAGGGGCAGCCGAACCTGTCCGCGTACGCGGCCTCCAAGGCGGGGCTCGAACGGTTCGCCGAGTCGCTCGCCGCCGAACTCGAGCCCAAGGGCGTCGCCGTGCACGTCGTCGCCCCCGGCCCGACCGCGACCCCGCTGCTCGACCTGCCGGGCACCTCCCCGTTCCAGTTGGAGGCGGTCCGGGTCGCCGAGGTCGTCGACTGGCTGAGCAGGCTCCCCACCGACGTCGTGATCAAGAAGATCACCCTCCGGGCCCCGGTCAAGGGACCGTTCGCCCGCGAGGGTCACGACAGGTAGGCGTCCTGCAGGTCGCGGTCCAGGTCGGGGTCGGCGGGGGTGCTGGAGCCGACCAGCCGGCCGCGTTGCAGGATGTGGACCCGGGAGCAGACCGCCTTGGCGACCTCAAGGCGCTGCTCGACGAGCAGCACGGCGGTGCCCTCCTCCGTGATCCGCACGATGATCTCCTCGACGCGGTTCACGAGGGCGGGCGAGAGGCCGTTGGTCGGCTCGTCCATCAGCAGGACGCGGGGGCCGCCGACCAGCGCGCGACCGATGGCCAGCATCTGCTGCTGCCCGCCGCTGAGCGCCCCCGCGACCTTGCCGAGGTGCGGCGCCAGCTCCGGGAGCAGCGCGAGCACGCCGTCGACGGTGTACTTCGACGACCGGGCCCGCACCGCGGTCGCACCGAGGGCGAGGTTGTCCCGCACCGAGAGGCCGGGGAACACTCGCCGCCCTTCGAGGACGTGCCCGAGCCCGGCACGGGCCCGCGCCGCCGCGTCCTTCCCGGTGACGTCCGTCCCGTTCAGCCGGACGCGGCCGCCGCGGACGGGTTCGAGCCCGCCGGCCGCCCGCAGCAGGGAGGTCTTGCCGGCCCCGTTGGCGCCCAGCACCCCCACGCAGGCGGCCTCCGGCACCTCGAACGAGACCCCGTGCACGGCCGTGATGCCGCCGTACGAGACGACGAGCTCCGACAGGCTCAGCGCGGCGCCGGTCATTTCTCTCCCAGGTAGGCGGTACGGACGGCGTCGGCGCTCGCGAGCTCGCCGGGCGGCCCCTTCCAGAGCACCTTGCCGAGTTCGAGCACGATCACCTCGTCGACCAGCCGCCGGACGAAGTCGAGGTGGTGCTCGACCACGATGACCGCGCACCCGGTGCCGGCCAGCGTGCGGATGCACTCCGCGAGCCGGTCGATCTCGGCCGAGGCCAGGCCGGCGGCGGGCTCGTCGAGCAGCAGCACGCGGGGTCCGGCGTGCACGGCGACGGCGATCTCCAGGAACCGCAGCTGCCCGTGGCTCAGCCGGCGGGCCTCGCTCCGCATCGCGGCGGGGTCGGCGGAATCGATCCCGCCCGCTTCGAGCAGTGCGGACGCCATCGCCCAGCCCGCGGCGGCCGGAGCGCCGGCGCGCCGGTGCAGCGCGAAGTGCTCCCCGACGCCGAGGCCCGGGAACGTCTTCGGGATCTGGAACGTCCGGCCCACCCCGTGCCGCGCGATCTCGTGCGGCCGCGTCCCGACGAGGTCGTCCCCGTCGAGCGTGACGGTCCCGGTCGTCGGGGCGTACAACCCGGACAGGACGTTGAGCAGCGTCGTCTTCCCGGAGCCGTTGGGCCCGACGAGCCCGAGCACCTTGCCTCGGCCCACCTCCAGGTCGACGCCGTCCAGCGCGCGGACTCCGCCGAAGGACTTCGCCACGTCGCGGGCGACCAGCACGGGCGCCCCTCCGTCCGGCGCGGGCCCCGCGGCGGACGGCCCGCCGGTCTCGGCGGCCCCGCCGCCGGACGGGGCGGGGACAGCGGCGCTCGTGCCGCTCAGCAGCCCCCGCGGGCGCAGCAGCATGAGCACGATCAGCAGCGCCCCGTACAGGTAGGCGTTGACTCCCGGGAACGCCGTCAGTTCGAGCGGGACCAGGGTCAGGATCACGGCGCCGAGCAGCGGCCCGTACACCGACCCGGCCCCGCCGAGGATCACCATCACCAGCAGCAGGATGGACAGCTGCGCGGTCACCGCGTTGGGCGTCAGGTAGAGGGAGAGGTAGGCGAACAGCCCGCCGCCCAGGGAACCGAGGGCCGAGCCCAGCGCGAACCCGAGCACCCGGGTGCGGTACGGGGACACGCCGAGGGCGATCGCGCCGGCCTCGCCGTCGCGCACGGCGAGGGACGCGCGGCCGAACCGCGAGTGCCGGATGCGGTGGTGCGCCACGTACGCCAGGTAGGCGCACGCCAGGATGACCGCGGGCAGCAGCAGCTCCGACTCCGTCGGCTCGCCGCCCGGGACCACGATCGGGACGATGCCGGACACGCCCGCCGTGCCGCCGGTGAGCGAATCCAGTTCGAGGATGAGGTCGGTCGTCACCAGGGTGAGCCCGAGCGACACCATGGCCAGCCCGATGGTCCCCAGCCGCCCGGCGGGCGCGCCGATGCCGAGCCCCACCACGAACCCGGCGGCCAGCGCGGCCGGGAGCGTCCACCAGATGACCCAGCCGAGCTCGGAGGTCAGGATGCCGGCCACGTAGGCGCCGACCGCGAACGCGGCTCCCTGCCCGAGCGACAGGGCGCCGCCGAACCCGGCGGGGATGTTGAGGCCCAGTGCCGCGATCGCGTACACGGCGAGCAGCAGGGTCACGTAGCTGTAGTAGGCGCCGCCGCCCCAGGACGCGATGAGGGCGAAGGCGATGAGCACCACGACGAGGCCGTTGACCCACGGGTTCGTCGCCGGCACGCGGATCGGGGCGGGCAGCGCCGCCGCCCCCGCCGTCACGCGGGCGCCGACGGCGGCCTGCGCGGCGCGCAGGCCGCGGAGGAACTCGTTCATACGGTCCGCGCTCCCATCCCGCCGAACACACCGAACGGCCGCACGAGGTAGACGAGCAGGAGGACCGCGAACATCACCAGGTTGATGAGCAGGCTGCCCACGTAGGCGTCCGCGATCTGGACGACGAGGCCGACGACCAGGCCGCCGAGCAGCGCGCCCCGCAGGTCGCCCAGCCCGCCGAGGGCGGCGGCCACGAACCCGTTGAACAGGTAGGCGAGGCCCATGCTCGGGCTCACCAGTTCCGTCGGTGCGATGACCAGGCCGGCGACGAGGGCCACCGCCCCGGCCAGGCCGGCCGCGATCTGGGACATCCGCGCGGGCGAGATCCCGATCGCCGCCGCGCCGTCCACGTCCTCCGAGACGGCGCGCAGCATCCGCCCGACCCGGGTGCGCGTGTACAGGAGGCCGAGCAGGACGGCGAGCACGACCGGGGTGGCGATCAGCACGAGCTCGGCGGGCGAGATCCGGAGCGGCCCGAGGCTGGTCTTCTCGATGGGGGCGCCGTGCGGGTACGCCAGCGACTGGCCGCCGAACGGCTCGGCCAGCAGCTGGGCCAGGATGACGCTCGTCCCGAGGGTGGACAGGATCCACGGGAGGCTGTTGTCGACGCGCAGGAACGGGCGGATGGCCAGCCGCTCCTCCACCAGCGCGACGCCGATCACCGCGACCGCCGCGAGCAGCATGGCGGCGGCCAGGGGGAAGTGCCACAGCCTGGTCGCGGCCATCACCACGATCGGGCCGGCGATCATCAGCTCGCCGTGCGCGAAGTTCAGCACGCCCGTCGTGCGCTGCAGCACCGCGAACCCGAGGGCGACGAGGGCGTAGATCGCCCCCACCGCCACCCCGGGCACGACGATGTCGTTGAGCAGCCCGCTCACCGTTCAGCGGCCTTCCGGCTCGGGCCGTCGATCACGAGTCGACCGCCGCTTGCCGGCAGGTTCCCGCGTCGCAGGGGAACTGCGGCTGGAACAGGCCGAGCTGGTCGGGGGTCAGCCCGAGCCGTTTGTCGGGCCCGTAGACGTAGTCGCCCTGCGCGCCGGGGAAGCTCTGCCCGGACATGAGGGCCTTCTTGATCCCGGCGGGGTCGGTGCCGCCCGCCTTGGCGGCGGCCGCCACCACGAGGGTGACGGCGTCGTATCCGTAGGCGCCCACCTGGTCGATGGCCGAGAAGGTCTGCTGCCCGCGCTTGGCCTTGTACCCCTGGACGAACTCCCCGGCCGCCCCGGTCCCCGGCTGACCGGCGTCCTGCGCCAGGAACGTCTTGGGCAGCGGGCCGCCCACCGCCTTGGCCAGCACCTCCTTCGGCGCCGCCGCGACCACGGCCGGGTCGCCCATGGCCTTGGGCCCGACGAGCAGGCCGTTGTAGTCGGACTCGCCCACGCTCTTCATGGTCTGCACGAGACCCGCGCCGTAGGTCCAGGTGATCAGCGAGCTCACGCCCTTGCCCTTCAGCTCGTTCAGCTGGCGGGTGACGGACGTGGCGCCGGTCGGGAAGTCGGAGGTGACCAGGCGCACGTTCGGGTAGCGCTGCGACACCAGCGCCTCGGTGATCTTGACTTGGCCCTTCCCGTAGGCCGACGCCTCGTTGAGCTGCCCCACGACTCCGCCGGTCGCGTTCTTCGAGGCGTAGTCGAGCAGCGGCTGGACGGCCGGGTCGCCGTCGTTGTCGCCGACGCTGAAGCCCCACTTGTAGGTCTTGCCCTCCCCGAGCTTCGCGAGGATCGGCCCCGTGCCGGCGCCCAGGCCGATGATCTTCGTCTGGTTCAGGACGTCCTGGACGGCGGGCATCGACTCGGTCGTGAAGTAGATGGCCTGCGCGCCCTGCTGCGCCAGCTCGCGGGTGGCCGCGACCGCCTTGGTCGCGTCGCCGCCGGTGTCGCGGACGACGAGCTTCACTTCGGGATCGCCCGCGCCGCCCGACTTGTTCGCCTTGGCGACGGCCACCTCGGCTCCGACCCGGGCGGCGATCCCGCTGGAGGACAGCGGCCCGGTGAGGGCCCCCACGAAACCGAAAACGATCTTGTCGTCGTCGCCGCCGGACCCGCCGCCGCACGCCGACAGGGCCGACACGAGCAAAGCGGAACAAGCGACCAGCGTGCCCACACGGCGCCCCATGCATCCTCCCCAGGATTATTAATCTTGCAAGGATTGAACCGTTCCGCGTTCTCCGATGTCAACGGGTAGGGAGGGGAATAACCGGCAAGATGAGGCAGGAGGGATGGAGCGGTCCATGGTGCAGGCGCTGCTCCCGGACCGGTGAGCCCGCGGGCACGGCGAGATCGAAGCGCGGAAAGCAGCTCGCCGCGACGTCCAGCCGGATCCGGTGGCCCCGCTCGAACGCGTAGGCGGTGGAGGACATGCGCACCTCGATCTCGCGGACGTCCCCCGTCAGGTCGACCCGCAGGATCCCGTCGCACACCGACATGGCGCGCCCGTCGGGCTCGACGTCGACCAGCCGTGCCACGAAGTCCGCCGGCCCGGCGTCCCCGGAGACGAACAGCCGCGCGGCCACCGGCCCGATCGCCTCCAGCGGCGCCTCCAGGGGCGCGGAGGTGAAGGACAGGACGTCCGGCCTCGCCTCGACCGCTCGCTGGTCCCGCGGGCCCGAGTTCGCGGAGATGAACAGGCCCGGCAGGTAGGTGGCGCCCCCGGTGGCCGGCACGGGGTCGGCCGGATCATGCCTGATCACCTCGACCTCGTCCGGGCCCGTCCGCTCCCCGGCGGTGAGCAGGCCCTTCGCCGCGTCCGCCCCCAGGCGGAACGGCACGTACTCCGCCCGGACCGGCGGCCACTCCTGCTCGTCCCGCCACTCGTCGGCGCCCATGACGAAGATCCGGACCGGCGGGCCGGTGACCTCCGCGCCGTCCAGCACCTCCTCGAACCACCGCAGCTGGACGCCGCCGAGGTCGACCGCCGCCGCACTCGACCGCGGCCCGAACCACCGCTCGGGGAACCAGCCCGAATGCGCGCCGTGCGCCCACGGGCCGACCACCAGCCGCGACGACGCCGAACGGCTCGCGGTGACGTGGCCTTCGAGAGTCCCGTCGAGGAAGATGTCGTGCCAGCCCCCGATGCTCAGCACCGGGACCTCGCCCTGGTAGATCTCGTCCGGCCGGGGCACGCGGTCCGGCAGGTCACCGCCGAGCCAATCGGCGGCGTACGGCGCCACGTCGAGCAGCCGCGCCGCGAGATCGGCCGGCGGGCCCGCGTACACGCCTCCCGCACTCGCCGTCAGCTCCGCCAGCAGGGCGCGCGCCGCCGCCACGTCCTCGCCGCGCGCCGCCCGGCGCGCCAACTCGGACGGGACGAGCGACTCGGCCATCCACAACGCGACGAACCCCAGTTGCAGCGCCCCACCGGACCTCGCCCAGCCGTCGCGTACGTCCGCCGACGTGGTGGCCGGCGCGATCGCCTTGAGCCCCGCGGGCCCCGCCGCGGCCGCCGACCACTGCGTCGTGCCCGTGTACGAGCCGCCGGCCATCACCACGCGCCCGTCGCACCAGGGTTGCCGCGCCAGCCAGTCGACCGTGTCCGCGCCGTCCGCCTCCTCGGCGACGAACGGCTCGAACGTCCCTTCGCTCGCGAACCGGCCGCGGGTGTCCTGCACCGCGACGGCGAAGCCCGCCTCGACGGCACGGCGGACGTCCAGCCAGTTGTTCACGATCCCCGTCGACGACTTCCCGTACGGGATCCGCTGCAGGATCACAGGACCGGGACGGTCTCGCCGCATCCCGTACACGTCGGTGGCGAGCCGGACGCCGTCCCGCATCGGGACCATGAGGTCCAGGCTCACCAGCATCTCACTGCTCATCCGTCAAGTTATAAGGGTTACAAGCTTGGCTGCACCAGGGGTCCCTCCGGGGCATTGGCGCTGGTGGGTGGTTCCGGGCGAAGAACGACTGCGGTCGCGCCGGGGCGATCCGGAGGCGGACGGGAATGTGTTCAGCGGCCACATCAGCAGCGCGCGCGGGCCTTGCCCGAGAACCAATAGCGCGCCGGTGGCGGTGATGTTGCGGGGCGGCGTCGTCGGCCGGTTCTCCCCGGCGTCGTGCTCAGCGCCCCCCGGCGTCGCTGACGACGTCCGCTACCGGCGGTCGGCCGGGCGGTGCCGGAAGGTCGCCGCAGTGCGAGGCGCGGTCAGCGCCAGCCGACGATCTCGTTCATCAGGGCCGGCTGCCTGCGCTTGACGTAGGCGGCGTACTCCTCCATGTGCTCGCGCATGAGGCTCTCGGCGAGGCCGGCGTCGCCGTCGGCGATGGCACGGGCGACCGCCGCGTGGGCGTCGCGGACCTTGGCGCGGCGGGTCTTGGGAAAGAACAGCCCGCTGACCCGCGCATGGAAGATCGTTCCCAGTGCGGCGCTGAAGAGGTTGAGCATCCCGTTGCCCGACATGGACGCGACGAGGCGGTGGAAGTCGCCGCTGTAGTTGAGGTACTCGTCGTCGTTCTCAAGCGGCGTGCCCTCGGCGAGGGCGGCGAGCCGGGACAGCGCCTCGGGATCCCGGCACTCGGCGGCGAGGCGGGCCATGACGGGCTCCATCACGAGCCGCGCCTCCATGAGTTCACGGAAGGTCATCTGGCCGGCCTGGAAGTACAACGTCGACATCTGGCCGAAGGCGGCCGGGCTGACGCCCGTCACGATCGGGCCGCCGCCGGGGCCCGGCTTGATGGAGATCAGGCCGTGCACCTCGAGGATCCGCAGCGCCTCGCGCAGCGAACCGCGGCCGACTCCGTACTCCTCCAGCATCTGCGCTTCCGAGGGCAGCGGCGTGCCGGCGGGCAGTCCTTCCGAGCCGATCTTGCGCACGATGTCCTGTGCGACCGCCTCGCCCACCTTCAGGCCCCGCTTGATCTGCGGTTGCGCCACCCAGGCCCCCTCTGACGGATCAATGACAACCATCATTATGGTGCACAGGCAGTCCGGACGATCCGGGCGCGTGCCGCCGCGGGGCACGGCGGCGCGCCGCCGTGCCCCGGCATCCGGCGATGACCTGGTGCTCGGCTCAGCCGGGGGGTACCCGCGCGACGTCGGCGCCCGCGTTCACGACGTGGGCCGGAACCGCAGCCGCAGCGACAGCGGCGCCCGGGTGAACAGCCCGCTCGGCTGCGCCGGTTCGAGCAGCTCGATGTCGTCCATCGCGTCGAGCAGTTCGTTGGTCGCGACCTCGACCTCGGTCTTGGCGAGCATCGCGCCGACGCAGAAGTGCCGGCCGAAGGCGAATCCGGTGTGGTTGGCGGCCGCGGCGAACGCCTTGCCGAAGTCCAGGTCGGGACGGGTGATGTCGAACCGGTCCGGATCGGCGTAGCGCTCCGGGTCGCGGTTCGCGGCGGCGATCAGGCAGATGACGGTGGCGCCGGCGGGGATGGTCCCGCCGGACAGCTCGACGTCCTCGGCCGGCTGCCGCATGATCATCTGGACGGGCGGCGCGTGCCGCAGCGTCTCGGCGAAGGCGTTCGGGATCAGTGCGCGGTCCGCGCGGACCATGGCCAGCTGCTCGGGGTCGCTCACCAGGCTCAGCATCATGTTGGCCATCGCCTTGTCCGTGGTCTCGCCGCCGGCGACGAGCAGCAGGCTGACGAACGCCTTGATCTCCAGCTCCGACATCCGCTCGCCGTCGATCTCCGCAGTGCACAGCGTGGACAGCAGGTCGTCGCGCGGCTCCGCGCGGCGCGCGGCGATGTGCGGCAGCATGTACGCCTGCAGTTCCTCCTTCGTCCGCAGGCCCCGGTCGATGACGCCCTGGTCCTGGGACAGGTTGCCGAGGAACGCCATGATCGCGGTGTACCAGCGGTGGAACAGGACGTGGTCGGTCTTCGGCAGGCCGAGCATGTCCACGATCACGTTGATCGGGAAGCGGGTGGTGAAGGCGTCGACGAGGTCGACCTCGCCCGCGTGCCGGAACCCGTCGACCAGGTCGCGGGCGTTGTGCCGGATCACCGGGGTGAACTTGGCGGTCAGCTCGCTGCCGCGGAAGGCCGGCGAGACCAGGCCGCGGTGGATCGAGTGCTCGCGCCCGTCCATCTGCAGGATGGTGCGGCCGTGCACGGGCTCCAGCTGCCAGCTGTAGTTGTCGGACGTGAACACCGGGTCCTTGAACGCCCGCTCGACGTCCTCGTACCGGCTGATCACATAGGCGTCGAGCCCTTCGTGGAAGGACAGTGGCGCGGTCTCGCGCAGCGCCGCCCACACGGGGGCGGGGTCGGCCTGGCATTCGGGGGACATGATGTCGATGACGGGCATCGGACTGTTCCTTCCGTTAAGACCTGAACGCGGACTCCGGCAGGCTGCGCAGCGCGTCGAGGATGCCGTCCGGGATGGGGGCCTTGACGCCGTCGGGGCTGCGCACCGCGAAGACGATCTCGCCGTGCGCGACGAGATCGCCGCCCCGGACGAAGTCGAAGCCGACGGTGTAGGAGGTGGTGCCGAGATGGTCGAGGACGGCCTGGCAGGTCAGCTCGTCGAAGACCTCGCACTGCATGAGGTACCGGCACGACGACCGCATGCCGACCGTGTAGACGCCGAATTGGCCGATGAGGTCGGCGGAGTGGATGCCCAGGCTGTACAGCCAGCCGCTGTAGGTGCGTTCCATCCACGGATAGAACATCGCGAAGTACGCGATACCCAGGGCGTCGCAGTCGCCGTAGGAGAGCCGGAACGTGAGCCGGTCGGAGGATTCGGGCATACGGGTGCTCCAAAGTGTCAGATGGCCGGGCGGTCGGCCCGTCTCGGCCCGGCGGTCAGCCCGTCTCGGCCGGGGCGGGCGGCTCGGGCGGCTCGGGCGGCTCGCAGGTCACCGACGCCGTGCCGGACAGCACCGTCCCGCCGCCGACGACGTCCAGCCGGACCTCGCAGTCGGCGACGGTCGCGCCGTCCTCGTCCCGCACGTCCGTGACCGTCCCGGCGGCGCGCAGGTGGTCGCCGGCGAAGACGTTGCCGGTGAACCGCAACCGGATCCGGCGCAGCCGGTCGTGTCCGCCCGACCACGACGCCAGCATGTCCAGGACGTAGGCCATGTTGGTGGGGCCCTGGTTGACCGGCCGGTCGCCGAGCCCGGCCGCGCGGACCGCCTCGACGTCCCAGTGGATCGGGTTGCCGTCGGACAGCAGGGCGGCCATCGTCTTCATCTTCTCGGCGTCGACCGAGGGGATGTCACGGGGCGGCAGCTCGTCGCCGATCCGCACGGTCATCAGGTCCTCCTCGGGAAGACGATGGAGTTGCGGCAGACCGCCGCCGGGCCGTCGGCCTGATCGTGCAGTTCCAGCTGGTACCGGACCAGGTCGAAGACCCCGGCCCGGCGGCCCTGCTTGCGCTCGGCCGCGTAGACGAACCCGTCGACGCGGTACTCCGCGCCGACGAGCAGCGGGCGGGTGATCTCGATGTCGCAGTCGCCGAACAGCGGGCCGTCCGCGGCGGTCGCTCCGAACCACTCGAACAGCTCGTCCCACGAGACTCCCATGGCGCCGGTCGCCGCGATGAAGACGAACACCGGGTGGGCGTGCTCGCCCCCCTGGGGGGCGAGCACGGCGTCGGCGGTGAGCCAGGCCCGCCACGGCGTGATGGTGTAGGCGCCGCCGGGGAACCGGCGGCCCACCATCGCGGCGAGGTCCTGCTCGCTGAACGTCACGGCCGTCACACCTGCCGGTCGGACTCGGCCCAGTACGGCGCCCGCAGGTCCCGCTTGAGGATCTTGCCGGTCGGCGCCTTCGGCAGGCCGGCCACGAAGTCCACCGAACGCGGCTTCTGGTACGAGGCGAGGTTCTCGCGCGCGACGGCGATGATCTCCTGCTCGGTGGCGGCGGTGTCCGGCTTGAGCACGACGACGGCCTTGACGGCCTCGCCCCACTCGTCGTCGGGCACGCCGATCACCGCGCACTCCAACACCGCCGGGTGCTTGGCGATGGCCTCCTCGACCTGCACGCTGTAGATGTTCTCCCCACCGGAGATGATCATGTCCTTGGCGCGGTCGACGATGAAGACGTAGTTCTCCTCGTCCCAGGTCGCCAGGTCGCCGGTCCACATCCAGCCGTCGCGCAGCGTGCCGGCGGTCAGGTCGGGCCGGTTGTAGTAGCCGATCATGTTCGCCTCGGACCGGACGATGATCTGCCCGGTGGTGCGGCCGTCCTTGGGCACTTCGCGGCCCTCGGGGTCGACGACCCGGACCGCGGTGACGAACCCCTCGCGACCGCAGGAGCGCAGCCGGTGCTCGTTCCGGCCGGCGACCGCGTTCGCGTGGTCCTCCTGGGAGAGGAAGGTCATCGTGGTGCCCTCGGTCTGCCCGTACCCCTGGATGAGCGTGCACGGGAAGGAGTCGAGCGCGGCGCGCACGATCGCGGACGGCATCGGCCCGCCGCCGTACTGGATGTTGCGCAGGCTGGACAGGTCGTAGTTCGCGAACCCGGGGACGGCCATCATCCAGTTCAGCATGGTGGTGATGCCGAGGAACGCCGACACGCGCTCCGCCTCGATGATCTCCAGCGCCTGCTTGGCCTCGAAGTTGACCAGCACGAGCGGACAGCCGTGCTTCATGTAGTTCATCGAGAGCACGATCGGGATGTGGTACATCTGCCCGGTCAGCATGTACACGTCGCTCGGCACGATGCGCTCGGCGACGGTCTGGTTGAGCATGCCCATGGCGGCGCTGCGGTGCGAGTGCAGCGCCCCCTTGGACTCCCCGGTGGTGCCGCCGGTGTACAGGATGAAGAACGGATCGTCCTCGCCGACCTTGTCGGTCCAGATCGGCTCGGCGTCCGAGGCCGCCGCGACCAGGTCCTCGTACGAGCCGTCGCCGGCGCCGTACTGGAGCCAGTGCGGCACGTCGACGAGCCGCTGCAGCTCCGCGGCGGTCTCCCGCCACTCGGGCGCGACGACGACCAGCTTGGGGCGGGCGTCCTCCAGCAGCCGGCCCAGTTCGGCCGGGGCCAGCCGCCAGTTCAGCGGCTGCAGCACGAGTCCGGCGCGGCCGGCCGCGAAGTACAGCTCCTGGTACTCGATGCTGTTGCGGCTGAGGACCGCGATGCGGTCGCCGGTCTCCAGCCCGAGACCGCGCAGCCCGTTGGCGAGCCGGCGGATCCGCTCGTCGAGGTCGCGCCAGTTGATCCGGCGGTCGTTCGGGACGTCGTAGATCGCCTGAGCGGACGGCGTCAGCGCCGCCCACTTGGCGGGGATCAAGCCCTGGTTCATGGTCCGGCCTCCCTCGTCAGTAGGGCAGGTCGAGGGCGATGTGCCGCTTGGACAGCCGCCACTCGCCGCCCTCCTTGACGAGCTGGTCCTGGTACTTGCCGCTGGACAGCACGCGGATGGCGCCGTTCTCGACGGCGATGAGGGTCAGGTAGGACTCGGTGGTGGCCGAGGCGGCGTCCTCGGCGCGGATGATGATGTTGGTGGTGAGGTGGCGGCGCTGGTCGGTCTGCGCGGCCAGTGAATCGCGCATCAGACCCATGATGGCCTCCCGGCCGTCGAACGGGCCGATCAGGTCGCCGCCGGCGATGGTCATGGTGAGCACCGCGTCCTCGGTGAAGCACTCCGCCATGGTGTCCGGGTCGTTCTCGTCGTAGGCGAGCGCCCAGCGGTGGAAGACGTTCTCGATGTCGCCTCGTGCGGACATGGTGTTCCTCGGTTCGGTTCGATGGGGTGGGCGGATCACTTCACGTACGCGCCGGCGTCCACCGGCAGGGCGACACCGGTGATGTACCGGCCCTCGTCGCTGGCCAGGAACAGGATCGCGTTGCTGATGTCGGCGCTCTCCACCCAGGGCACGGGCAGGGTGTTGAGCGAGAGGAACCCGGGCATCGCCTTGTCCTGGCTGGGCTCCGGGTCGCCCGGCGAGAACATCGCGTACGTGCCGGGGTTCTGGATCATGATCGTGTCGACGTTCGTGGGGTGCACGGTGTTGACGCGGACCCGGTGCGGGCCCAGCTCGTTGGCGAGAGTGCGCATCAGGCCGACGATGCCGTGCTTGGCCGCGACGTAGTGCGCGACGTGCTGGACGCCCTTCAGCCCGCCGATCGAGCTGGTGAACAGGATCGATCCGCCCTGGCCGGCCTCGATCAGCGCCGGGATCGCGACGCGGGCGGTGTGGAAGACGCCGGTCAGGTTGACGTCGATCATGTCGCGCCACTGCTCGGCGGTCAGCTCCCATGCCTTGCCGTAGGTCGCGATGCCCGCGTTGGCCACGACGGTGTCGATCCGGCCGAGCTCGGCCAGGCCCTCGTCGAACGCCTTCTGCAGGCCGGCCAGGTCGCGCACGTCGGCCTTGCGGGCCACGACGCGGCGGCCGAGCGCCTCGACCTGGGCGGCCGTCTCGGCCAGTTCGTCCTCGGTGGCGAGCGGGTAGTACGGCGTGACCGTGTCGATGTTCTCGCAGATGTCCACGGCGATGATGTCCGCGCCCTCTTCGGCCAGGCGCACCGCGTGGCTGCGTCCCTGCCCGCGCGCCGCCCCGGTGATGAAGGCGACCTTGCCTGCCATGCGACCCGTCATTCGTGTCTCCTCGTGGGCGGCGAGCGGCCAGTGCTCGCGGCGGGGCCGTTAATCTCTGATAAGGATAAGCATCGTTATAACGGTCAGGGAAGAGCCGGTCAACTGTTTCCGGGAGATTGCGCGCGAACTCGCGAGGTCGCCCTCAGCCGCGGAGATCATCGACTACGGACGGCCACGACGCGCCCTCGGACAGCGACCGCCGCAGCCGGACCGCCTCCTTCGCGGCGTTGAGCGCGACGACGCCCTGCATGCGGCCGTCGCCCCCGGCCACCGCGACGAACCGATCGCCCTCGGGGTCTCCGTCGAGCACGACGACCTCGTCGGCCGGACGCACCCGTCCGAAGATCTGCAGCCTGGCGCCGAACTGGTCGGACCACACGTACGGCACCGGGTCGTACTCGGTGGGCGTGCCGCACAGGGTCGCCGCGACGGCCGCGGCCTGCTCCCCCGCCGCGGTCCAGTGCTCGGTGCGCAGGGTCGTCCCGTACCGGCGGGCCCGCCAGCGGGCGACGTCGCCGACGGCGTACACGTCCTCGACGCCGACGGCGGCCAGCGTCTCGTCGCAGACCACGCCGTCGTCCAGGGTCAGGCCGCAGCCTTCGAGCCAGTCCGTGGCCGGCCGCGACCCGACGCCGACGACCACGACGTCCGCGGGCAGCTCGGTGCCGTCGTCGAGTTCGACCGCCGTCGGCCGGGCGCGGCCGTGCAGCCGGACGACCCGGCGGCCGAGCAGCACGCGCACCCCGTGCGCGGCGTGCCGGACGGCGGCCGCCGTGCCGAGCCGGCCGCCGAGGCCGCGCCCCATCAGCGCCTTGTCCGCCTCGACGATCGCGACGTCCAGATCGAGGGCGCGGCACGCGGAGGCGATCTCCGCGCCGATGAAGCCGCCGCCGACCACGACGACACGCGCCCCGGCGGTCAGCGACGCGCGCAGCGCCAGCGCGTCGTCGAGCGTCCGCAGGACGTGGACGCCGGTGGACGGCCCGTCCATCGCCGGGTCCGGCAGGGCGCGCGGGACGGACCCGGTCGCGACGACGAGCGCGTCGTAGCCGACCCGCGTGCCGTCCGCCAGCGCGACGTGCCGGGCGGCCGGGTCGAGGCCGACCGCCGCCCGGCCCAGGCGCAGATCGACGCCGAGCCCGGCGAACCGCTCCGCCGACAGCAGCGCGATCCCGGCCTGGTCGACGCGTCCGAGCAGGAAGCCCTTCGACAGCGGCGGCCGGTCGTAGGGCGGGTGCGGCTCGGCGCCGATCATCGTGATCGGGCCGGCCCATCCGCCGCGGCGCAGCCCCTGGGCGGTCCGCGCGCCGGCCAGTGACGCGCCCACGATCACGGCCCGCGCCGGACTCTCCCGCGGCACGTCAGGCCAGGCCCAGCAGCGCGGCGAGCGTGCCGCCGAGGATCGCCGACTCCTCCTCCGGGGCCAGGCCCCAGGACCGGACGGCGGCGATCTCGGCGGCCGGGTCCGCCATCGGCCAGTCCGAGCCGAACACCATCCGGTCGGCGCCGTGCGCGGCGACGATCGCCCGCATCCGGTCGGCGTCCAGGTCGGACAGGCGGGGCGGCCAGGAGGTCTCGAGCACCGCGCGGGAGCCGACCACCAGCTCCTCGGCCTCGTCCAGCCGGTGGTACCCGCCGTAGTGGCAGGCGATCAGCCGCAGGTGCGGCACGGCGTCGAGCAGTGCCCGCAGGTGCCGCGGCGCACCGCGGTCGTTGGCCCGGTCGTCGCCGCCCGCGCCCGCGTGCGTGATCACGGTGACGCCGGCGTCCGCCAGCGCGCGCGCCAGGTCCACCACCGCCGGATCGGCGAGCGACAGGTCCTGGAACAGCGGATGCAGCTTGACCCCGCTGATCCCGTTGTCGGCCAGCGAGCGCAGGTTCCGGTCGATCGGCAGCCCCGGATGGACGGTGCCGAACGGCGTGAACCGCTGCCGGTCCACCGCGCCGATGAACTCGTTGGTGCGCTCAACGTTCTTCGCGATCCCGGCGATGCCGAGGGTCATCGCGTGGTCGATGCCCGCCGCGTCCATGGTGGCGGTCAGCCCGGCGACGGTTCCGTCGAACCGGGCGTCCAGGCCGGCCGGGCGGCCCGCCAGGACCCGCGGCGCGATGTGGTCGGGCCAGACGTGGCAGTGCGCATCAATGATCATGATTGGGCGGCCTTCCTGGTGAGCTGCCGGGCCAGCGAGTCGTAGATCACCTCGGTGGAGCCCTCGTAGATCCGCATCGGCCGCGCCTCGCGGTAGAACCGTTCGAGCGGCGTGCCGCGGGTCAGCCCGAACCGGCCGGCGACCTGCACCGCCCGGTCGACGACCCGGCCGGCCGCCTCGGTGGCCCCGACCTTGGCCATGGACGACAGCCACAGGTTGGCGAGCGGGTCGCGGGCCGCCGCGGCGGCGGCCCGGTACGTCAGCGAACGGGCCATCTCGATCTCGGTCCACGCGGTGGCCAGGTGCTCCGGGACGGACCCGAGGCGGGCCAGCGGCATCCCGAACTGCTCCCGGCCGACGCTGTGCCGGACGGCCTCCATCAGGGCGGCCTCCGCCATCCCGACCGCGGCGCCGGCGACCGAGACCCGGAACGTGGCGAGCGTGGCCAGCACCAGCTCGAACCCCTGGCCGGGGGCGCCGATGCGATGGTCGGCGGGCACCTCGGCGCCGTCGAGGACGACGTCGCCCAGCACGTGCGGCGCGATGATCTGGTGGGGGCTGCTGGTGGTCAGGCCGGGCGTGTCCGCGGGGACCAGGACGAGCGAGTAGCCGTCGCCCTCCCGCGCCAGCACGGCGTAGGTGTCGGCGTCGCCGGCGTTGGTGATGAACGACTTGTGACCGGTGAGCCGGAGCCGGCCGGCGCGCTCCTCGGCGGTCGTGCGCAACGCCTTGAGGTCGGAGCCGGCGTGCGGCTCGGTCACGGCCAGCGCCGCGATGGCGTCCATCGACGCGACGGCGGGCAGCCAGCGGTCCCGGACCGCGTCCGTGCCCGCGCGGGCGAGCGCGAACGTCCCGATGCCCTGCATGGCGAAGAGCGAGTCCAGGTGCGCGCTGACCGCGGCCAGCGCCTCGCGCACCACGGTGGCGGCGAGGGAGTCGACCTCCGCGTGCCGCCCGCCGTAGGCCGCGGGGACCAGCACGCCCGCCAGGCCGCTCGCGGCGAGCGCGGCGCGCATCCCCGGGTGCACCCGGTCGGCCTCGTCCGCCTCGGGCGCCAGGTCGCGGACGGAGTCGGCGAGGGCCCGCGCCTCCGCCTGCAGACTCCGGTAGTGGTCCGGCAGCTCGTAGAGCACCGGCTGATCGGCGACCATCGCACCCAACTCCTCAAGGTCGGATAATTCATGCATACTATAACAAGGAATTTCTGCAACGCCAGATCCCGTTCGGGACACCGAGAAAGGACCTCCGCATGCCGGACAACGCGCCCCCTCTGCCGCCCGACCTGCCGTTCGCGGGCCGCGTCGTGCTCGTCACCGGCGGCAGCCGGGGGCTCGGCCGGGCCATGGTGGCCGGGTTCGCCCGCGCCGGCGCCGACGTCGTGATCGCCAGCCGGGACGGCGACGCGTGCGCCCGCTACGCGGCGGAGATCAGCGCCGCGACCGGCGTGGCCGCCCTGCCGTACGGCGTGCACGTCGGCCACTGGGACGAGCTGGACGGCCTCGCCGACGCCGCGTACGACCGCTTCGGCCGGGTCGACGTCCTGATCAACAACGCCGGCATGTCGCCGCTGTACGACGACGTCGCCGAGGTCAGCGAGGAGCTGTTCGACAAGGTCATCGCGGTCAACCTCAAGGGCGCGTTCCGGCTGACCGCGCTCGTGGGCAGCCGGATGGCCGAAGGCGCCGGCGGGTCCATCGTCAACATCTCCAGCCGGGCCGCGGACCGGCCCCGGCCGGGGCTGCTGCCGTACGCGGCGGCCAAGGCCGGCCTGAACGCGCTGACCGCCGGGTTCGCGCACACCTTCGGGCCCTCGGTCCGGGTCAACGCGATCATGGCCGGCACCTTCTTCACCGACGTCAGCCGGTCCTGGGACCGGGCCGCGTTCGGCGAGCGCGCCCAGCGGTTCGCCCTGCGCCGCGGCGGCGAGCCGGAGGAGATCGTCGGCGCCGCGCTGTACCTCGCGGGCGACTCGGCCTCCTACACCACCGGCGCGGTGCTGACCGTGGACGGCGGCCAGCCCTGAGCGGACGGGTCTCCGCCAGAAGCTCGGCGAGCACCTCGTCGGTGTGCTCGCCCACGGACGGGACGCCCTCGTAGCTCGGCCCGTCCCACCGCGACAGGTGCAGCACCGGGCCGGGCATCAGCACCCGGCCGAGGACGTCGCTGCCGGTGATCTCGACCAGCGTCCGGTCCAGGAAGTGCGGGTCGGCGGTGATGTCACCGGCGTCGTTCACCGCCGAGGCGACCACCTCGTGCTCCTCCAGGACGCGCAGGATCTCCGCCCGCGGCACGGACGCCACCCAGTCGCGGACCTTCGCCTGGACCACCGCGTCGTTGGCCAGCCGCGCCTCGTTGGTGGCGAAGCGCGGATCGTCGAGGACCTCCGCCGCGCCCATCGCGGTGAACAGCCGCACCGCGATGCTCTGGTTGGACGCCGCGATGGCCAGCCAGCCGCCGTCCGCCGCCCGGTAGATGCCGCGCGGCGAGGCCGACCCGGTTCCGTTGCCGACACGCTGCTGCACATGCCCGGTGGCGGTGTAGTTCAGGATCATGTCGCCGAGGATGAACATCAGCGGCTCGTACAGCGCCACGTCCACGACATCGCCCGCGCCGGTGCGCTCCCGGCGGAACAGCGCCATCGCGGTGCCCATCGCGGCGGAGATCCCCGCGATCGAGTCGGCGAAGCCGAACGGCGGCGAGGTCGGCGGGGACTCCGGCCAGCCGTTGGTGAAGGCGAAGCCGCTCGCCGTCTCGGCGACCGTCCCGAAGCCGGGACGCTCCCGGTACGGGCCGGTCTGCCCGAAGCCGGACAGCCGGGTCAGCACGAGCCCCGGGTTCTCCGCGCTCAGCGCGTCGTAACCCAGCCCCCATGCCTCCATCCGGCCCGGCCGGAACGACTCGATCACCACGTCGACGGTCGCGGCGAGCCGGCGGACCAGCTCCCGTCCGTCGTCCGTGCGCACATCGATGCCGACCGACCGCTTCCCCGCGTTGAGCCGGCTGAAGCCGAGCGACAGCCCGTCCTTCATCGGCGTCCACTGGCGGGCGAAGTCGCCGGCGGCCGGGTCCTCCACCTTGATCACGTCGGCGCCGAAGTCGCGCAGCATCCGGCCGCAGGTCGGCGCCGCGTACATGGTGCCGAGCTCCAGGACACGGACGCCGCGCAGCGGCGCGCTCCGATCGTCCACGCCGGTCACACCCGCCACTGGATGTGCTGGACTTCGAGGTACTCGCGCATCCCCCACTCGCCCAGCTCGCGGCCGACGCCGGAGCGCCCGAACCCGCCGAACGGCGCGTCCGGCCGCATGCTGCCGCCTCCGTTGATCCACACCGTGCCGGCCCGGATCCGCTCCGCGACCCGCCGCCCCTCGGCGAGATCGTCGCACCAGACGTTGGCGGCGAGCCCGTAGGCGGTGTCGTTGGCGAGCCGGACGGCCTCGTCGGTGTCCTTGAACGGCAGCACGACCGCCACCGGGCCGAAGATCTCCTCCTGCACGGCGCGCGCGCCGGGCGGCAGGTCGCCCAGCAGCACCGGGTTCACGAACCAGCCGCGCTCCGGCAGCGGCCGCGTCACCTCCAGCAGCCTGCGGCCGCCCTCGGCGACCGAGTCGTCGATGAAGCCGCGCACCCGCGCCTGGTGGTCGGGACGGATCATCGGCCCGATGTTGGTCGCCGGATCCCACGGGTCACCGACGATCATCTGGTCGAACGCCTCGGCGCTCGCCGCGAGGAACTCCTCGTACAGCGAGTCGTGCACCAGCAGCCGGGCCAGCGCCGCGCAGCCCTGGCCGCCGTTGCGGGACCAGCGCAGGTGCATCTCCGCGGCGATCTTCTTGACGTCCACGCCGGGCAGCACGATGCTCGGCGACTTGCCGCCGAGTTCGAGGGTGACGCCGGCGAGGTTGCGGGCCGCCTGCTCCATGATCCGCGCGCCGACGCCGTCGGAGCCGGTGAACGACACCCGGTCGACACCGGGGTGGGAGGACAGCCGGACGCCGACGTCGGCCTGGCCGATGATGACGTTCATGACGCCCGGCGGCAGCTCCGCCTCCCGCAGCAGCTCGCCGAGGAACAGCGTGGTCAGCGGCGTCCGCGGCGACGACAGCAGCACGACCGTGCAGCCGGCGGCCAGCGCGGCGCCGAACTTGAAGACGGCCAGGTTCAGCGGATAGTTGTAGCCGGTGATCGCGGCCACCACGCCGACCGGCTGGTGGACCACGTCCGACATGGTCGGCACCGGCTGGTCCCAGGGCCCGAGGTGCTGGGTGCGGTCCACCTTGGCCGCCTCCGCGGCCCACCTCAGGTGCTGCTGCACGGCCATCTTGACCTGCAAGTACGCCGCCAGCGAGACGGGCGTGCCCACCTCGTTGACGATCGAGGGCAGCAACTCGTCGCCGTGCGCCTCCAGGACGTCGGCGAGCCGGTGGATGTGCCGGGACCGCTCCTCGCCGGACAGCGCCGCCCAGCCGGGGAACGCCTCGCGCGCCGCGGCGACCGCGGCGTCGACCTGGGCCGGCGACGCACCGCCGACGTTCGCGATCACTTCTTCGGTCGCCGGGTTGTGGACGTCCCAGCGCTCGCCCTCCGGATCGACCGGCCGGCCGCCGATGGTGAGCTGCCGGGTCGCCGGGATCCAGTGGCGCAGGGCCTCGTAATCGGTGTTCATAGGGTCATCCGTCGCTCTCTCTCGAAATACGGCCCGCGCATCAGCCCGCTCCCCCGCGTCCGGCGCGGGCGGCCGCGAGCCACTGGACGGCCTTGTCGTAGTGCGCCCGGTCGACGTGCAGCCCCCGGTAGCGCAGCGCGCCGCTGCCGGTGCGGGCGGCCGTCTCGTACGCCTCGACCATGCCCTGGTAGAAGGCGATCTCCTCCGCGCCCGGGGAGAACACCTCGTTGAGCGTCGCGACGTGCGCGGGGTGGATGGCGATCATGCCGCGGAAGCCGAGGCGCCGGCCGGCGCGGGCGAACTCGCGCAGCCCGTCGAGGTCGTCGACCCGCTCCCACAGCCCGGTGAGCGCGTGCAGGCCCGCCTCCCGGCAGGCCAGCAGCACCCGGCTGCGCAGGTAGAGCGTCTCGTGGCCCTCGGGCGTCCACTCGAACCCGACCTCGCGGGCGATGTCGGCGTGCTCGGCGGTCGGGCCGATCAGCGCGGCGACCCGCGGCGACGCGTGCGCGATCTCGCGGACGTCGTGGATCGCCCGCACCGTCTCGATCGGCACGATGTAGCGCAGCCCGCCGACGCCGCCGCGGATCTCGAAGTGGTCCAGCAGCGCGTCGTAGCGCAGCACGTCGGTGGCTTGATCGATCTTGGGCGGGAAGACCACGTCCAGGCCGGGCACGACCACGGCCTCCAGGTCCGCGCCGGTCTGCCGGGTGGCCAGGCCGTTCACCCGCACGCCGATGCCGACGTCCGGGTCGGCCGCCCGCAGCCGGGCGATCGAGGCGGCTACGGTGCGGCGCGCCTCGTCCTTCAGGTCGTCCGGCACGGCGTCCTCGAGGTCGAGGATGATCGCGTCGGCGCCGGACCTCAGCGCCTTGTCGGCCCAGTCCGGCTTGTGTCCGGGGACGAACAGGATCGAGCGGTACGGTCGTGGCATCAGCGGCTCCGTGGCAGGTCGTGGTCCCGCCGGTACGCGCCGCGGAACGGGCGGCGCGTCCCGCGGACGGCGGCGCGGACGTCCTCGTGCGGCGGGTCATAGGTGCGGTCCATGGCGGGCGTCCGATCAGCTCGCGGGCGCCGCGGCGCGGTCGCCGGTGTCCGGGGTGACGCCCTCGTCGCGCAGCACGGACTTGCGGATCTTCTCCGACGGCGTCTTGGGCAGGGCGTCGACGAAGCGGATGAACCGCGGGACGGCGAACGCCGGGATCCTGCCCTCGCAGAACCGCCACAGCTCCGCCGCGTCGACCGGCTCGGCGGCCACCACGACGGCGAGCACCTCGTCCTCGCCCGCCTCGATGTCGGCCTTGACGCCGAGCACCGACACCTCGAGCACCGCCGGGTGGCCCAGGATCGCCTGCTCCACCTCGTAGGAACTGATGTTCTCGCCGCGGCGGCGCAGCGCGTCCTTGTACCGGTCGACGAAGTAGTACCAGCCCTCCTCGTCGCGGCGCAGCGCGTCACCGGTGTGGAACCACAGGTTGCGCCACGCCTCGACGGTCTTGTCCGGCATGCCGTGGTAGCCGAGGCTGCACGTCCACGGGTGCTTCGGGCGGACGACGAGTTCGCCGATCTCGCCGACCGGCACCTCCGCGTCGGTGTCCGGGTCCACCAGGCGGATGTCGAACCAGTCCGCGACCTGGAGCCCGGCGGCGCCGGGCGGCCGGTCCACCCCGTACGGGGACAGGATCGGCGCGCTGGTCTCGGTCAGCCCGAACACCTCGACGAACGCCTCGATGCCGAACCGGCGCTTGAACGCCGCCAGCACGGAGGACGCGGTCGGCGCGGCGAACACCGCGCGCAGCGGGTTGTCGGCGTCGTCGCCGCGCGGCGGCTGCTTCCAGACGAAGTCCATCATCACGCCGATGAAGTTGGTCACCGTCACGCCGTCCGCGCGCACCTGGTCGATCCAGCGGCTGGCGCTGAACTTCGACCGGACGACCAGCCCGGCCCCGGCGATCAGGGCCGGGTAGGCGGCCATGAACTGGGCGTTGCCGTGGAAGAGCGGCGTGACCGTGAGATAGGTGTCCGCGGCGGTGAGGCGGGTGAGCGACACCACCTCCTGGCCGAAGAAGTACATCTGGGCGTGCGGCATGGCCACGCCCTTGGACGGCCCGGTCGTGCCGGAGGTGAAGAAGATCGAGGCCAGCGTGTGCGCGGCGGGCTCGGGCGGCGAGACCGGCTCGGCCTCGGCGAGCACGTCCCAGCCGTCGGCGCGGCGGCCCGCGGCCCGCAGCGCGCGCAGCGCCGCGTCGGCGTGGCCGGTGTCGATCACGAAGAAGTGCTCGATCACGTCGGCCGCGGCGCCGATCGCCAGGAACCGCTCGGCGTACACGTCGTCGACGACGACGAAGCGCGGCCGGGCCAGCGCGACCTGGTGGCGCAGGAACTCGCCCTCGTACGCGGTGTTGATCGGCGCCTCGACCAGCCCGGCCAGGCCGCAGCCGAGCCAGCTGAACACGAACCGCGAACTGTTCGCCGCCATGACCAGCACCCGGTCGCCCGCGGCGCCGCCGGCCGCCGCGAGGCCGCCCGCGACCCGCTCGGCGGTGGCCAGCGTCTGGCCGTACGTCCAGCGGCGCTCCTCCTCGGGCGTGATCAGGAAGACGCGGTCCGGCCGCACCCGCGCGTGGTGCCGCAGGACGTGCGCGACGTTCCAGGTCGCCGGGTCCGGGAAGTCGGGAACGAGGTCTGTGTAGTACCGCGTCATCGTGCGCAGTCCCCTGCCGTGCTGGCCGGACCGGCCGGTGCGGCCGGGGTCCGGGACGTTGTCGGTTCGATGTCCATGGCCGCTACTCGCCGGTCCCGTCCGGCAGCCCGGTGCGCGGCGTGACGGCCCGGATCGCCGGGACGACGTCGCGGCCGAGGCGGCCGATCGCGGTGATCGCCTCGTCGGCGTCCATCGACGGCCACTGCGGGCGCAGCAGCAGCGGGTCGACCGGGAGCGACGTGACGATGTCCACCAGCCGGGCCGTGACCTCGTCGGGTGTGCCGACGACGGCGTGCCCGGCGACCGCGGAGGCGAAGTCCGCGGCGATCTCGCTCTCGTCCATCACGTCGAGCCCGCGCTGGGCGTAGGACAGGTAGCGCCCCTGGGCCACCCGGGCGTACTCGACGACGGCCTGCTCGGTGGTGTCGGCGACCAGCACGTTGCGCCGCAGCGGCTGCGGGCCGAACGCCCTGCCCCGCGCGGCGAAGCCGTCGCGGACCACCGCGAACCGCTGGGCGACCTCGTCCAGCGGCGTCTCCGGCGGGCACGCGTAGGCGTCGCCGAGCCGGCCGGCCCGCCGGGTCCCGGCGAGGCTGTGCGCCCCGATCCAGATCGGGGGGTGGGGGCGCTGCTCCGGTTTCAGGTGCGGTCGGACGCCGTCCAGCTGCCAGAACCGGCCGTGGTGGGTCACCTCGTCCTGCGTCCACAGCTTGACGAGCAGGTCGAGGCACTCGTCCATGCGGGCCGCCCGTTCGGCGAACGGCACGCCGAGGTAGCCGAACTCCTCGGGCCGGTATCCGAGGCCGGCGCCGAACACCAGCCGGCCCTCGGTGACGACGTCCAGCGTGGCGATCTCCTCGGCCAGCAGCACCGGGTGGTACAGCGGGGCGATCATGATCTGGGTGACGAGCCGGACCTCCGGGCCGACCTCGGCGGCGAGCCGGGCGAGCAGCGGCACCGGCTGCAGCCAGCGCAGGTCGCCGTAGAGGAAGTGCTGGCCGATGGCGATGTAGGTGAACCCGTTCGCCTGGGCGGCCTCGACGATGCGCAGCACGTCGCGGAACTGCCGCGTGGGGGACACCGACGTCGGCACGTCGCTGAGGAGTAGACCTACCTGGACCATGACCGGACCTCCGGTTCGGCGAGTCGTCGTTGGAGTGGTGGCGTGACCGGTCCCCTCACTTGGCGGTGAGGCCGCCGTCGACCGGCAGCGTCACCCCGGTGATGAAACTGGCGTCGTCGCTGGCCAGGAACGCGACCACCGAGGCGATCTCGGTGGGCTGCGAGGCCCGGCCCAGCGGGATGCCGCTGACGAACTGCTCGACGAGTTCCGCTACGTCGGCGCCGGGCTCGCGGCCGAAGAACTGCGCGAGCATCGGGGTCTGGACGGTGCCGGGCGCGACGCAGTTGACCCGGATGCCGTCGGGGCCGCCGACCAGCGCGAGCGCGCGGGTCAGCCCGACGAGCGCGCTCTTGGTCAGCGAGTAGATCGGGCTGAACGGCGAGCCGACGAGCGCGGAGGTCGAGGCGGTCATGGTGACCGACGCCTTGCCTTCGCCCTTCTTGAGCAGCTCCCAGGCGAGCGTCGCGCTGTAGAACGGGCTCTTCATGTTGACGTCGATGTTGCGCTGCCACTCTTCGGCGCTGATGTCCAGTCCCGCCGCGCCGGGCATGCCGACCTGGTTGTGCATGATGTGCAGGCGGCCGTGCTCGGCGTCGACCCGCTCGTACAGGTCGGCCAGCGCCGCCGGGTCGGTGGCGTCGAGTTGCGCGGCGCGTGCCGAGCCGCCGGCGTCGGCGACCTCGCCCGTGACGGTCTCGGCCGCCTGGCCGGACAGGTCGGCGACGTACACGTGCGCGCCCTCGGCGGCGAGCCGGTGGCAGATGGCCCTGCCCATGCCCGAACCGCCGCCGATGACCGTGGCGACGCGTCCTTCGAGTCGGTTCACTGCGCGTTTCCCTTCATAGTTGTCGGTGGCCGGGCCGAGCCGCCGGTTCCGGCGGAGGCGCCGGCCGGGCGCGTGCGCCGCCCCCGGCGTCGCCCCGGCCCGGCCGGAGGCCCGTCAGCGCCGCTGGTCGAAGTTCCGTCCGAGCAGTTCGGAGACGATCCGGATGCGCTGCATCGTCGGAGTGCCCCCGGCGAGGGCCCAGCCGTGCGCGTCGCGGTGCAGCCGCTCGATGCCGTACTCCTCGGTGTATCCGTTCCCGCCGTGCAGTTGCATGGCCAGGTCCGTCACGCGTTTGGCCATCTCGTTCGCGGTGCACTTGGCCAGGGAGACCTCCAGCGGGTTCGGCAGCCCGTGCCCGGCGTTCTCCGCGGCCCGCTGGAGCAGCAGCCTCGCGGCCTCGACCTGCAGCATCATGTCGGCGACCGTCAACTGGATGCTCTGGAACTCGATCAGCGGCTTGCCGAACTGCGTGCGCTGCTGAACGTAGTCCAGCGTGAGGTCCAGTGCCGCCTGGCCGATGGCGAGGCTCATCGTGGTGTTGCCCAGGCGCTCGATCGAGAACGCGGTGAACAGGGAGCGGAAGCCGCCCGCGCCGATCAGCAGGTTCCGCTCCGGCACGACCACGTCATCGAAGATCACGTCCGCGGACGGGATGCCGCGGAAGCCCATGAGCCGCTCCGGTTCGCCGAAGCTCACGCCCGCGCGGTCCGCCTCGACGAGGAGCGCGCCCAGGCCCTTGGCCCCGGGCGCGTCGGACAGGCGGCAGTAGACGAGGTAGTGGTCGGCCTCGCCGCCGTTCGAGATCCACCGCTTCCGTCCGCGCAGGGTGTAGGCGCCGTCCGCGTAGGTGGCGCGCGTGGTCATGTCGGTCGCCGCGGATCCGGCGTCGGGCTCGGAGATCGCCACGGCGATCGTCGACTCGCCGGACACGACCCCGGGCAGCAGCGCCCGCTTCTGCTCGTCGGAGCCCAGCAGGCTCACCACCTGGGCCGGCCCGGTGTTCGCCTCGAACACCTGGAACGCCGCCGGGCGGCAGTGCTTGGCGAGCTCCTCGATGACGACGAGGGAGTCGGCGAGCGGCCGCCCGGATCCGCCGTACTCCTCCGGAAGGGAGATGCCCAGGAAGCCGAGCGACCCGAGGAAGCTCCGCTCCTCATGCGGGAAGGAGGTCCGCTCGGCATCCCACCGGGCGGCGTGCGGCGCGTAGCGCTCCCGCGCGACCGACGCCGCGAGGTCGCGGGCCTCCTGCTGCTCCGGGGCGCCCGGGACGCTGGCTCGGCTCATCACTGGCGGAGATCCCTCCGATCGACCAACTATGATATTGGTGAACATAGTTTCAAACGTCAAGCGCGACGTCCGTCGTTGTCCTGGCGTCACTTTACATGATAATCATACATATAGATAGCGAGGGGGTGAGCCGTGCCGGAAGCGGTGATCGTAGAAGCCGTCCGCTCCCCCATGGGACGCGGCAGGAAGGGCGGCGCGCTGGCCGAGGCGCATCCCGCCGACCTGCTCGCGCAAGTCCTGCGGGCACTGGTCGAGCGCACCGGGATCGACCCCGGCATCGTCGAGGACGTGCTGGTGGGATGCGTGGGCCAGGTGGGCGAGCAGTCGGCGACGCCCGGCCGGCAGGCCCTGCTCGCCGCCGGTTTCCCCGTGCACGTGCCGTCGGCGACGATCGAGCGCAAGTGCGGCTCGGGCCAGCAGGCCATCGACTTCGCCGTGCAGGGCGTGCTCGCCGGCGCGTACGACGTCGTCATCGCCGCGGGCGTCGAGTCGATGAGCAGGGTGCCGATGGGGTCCGCGCGGATGGGCCAGGACCCGTACGGACAGGGGGTCGCCGAGCGCTTCCCGATCCTGCCCCCGCAGGGCGTCGCCGCCGAACTCGTCGCGCAGCGTTGGGGCCTCTCGCGCGCCCGGCTCGACGAGTACTCCGCGCGATCGCACGCGCGCGCCGCGCAGGCGCGCGCGGCGGGACGGTTCGACGACGAGCTGGTACCGGTCCAGGCCGGCGGGGCGACCGTCCGCGCCGACGAGACGATCCGCGAGGGCAGCACACCGGCCGGCCTGTCCGCGCTGGCGCCCGCGTTCGCCGCGGAGCCGTGGCCGAGCCGCTTCCCCGACGTCGACTGGAAGATCACCGCGGGCAACTCGTCCCAGCTCACCGACGGCGCGGCCGCCATGCTCGTGATGAGCGAGCCGCTCGCCCGCGAACTGGGCCTGCGGCCGCGCGCCCGCGTGGTCGCCTCGGCCGTCGTCGGGGACGACCCGCTCCTCATGCTGACCGGCCCGATCCCGGCGACCGCGAAGGTGCTCGCGCGCTCCGGGCTGGGCCTCGCGGACCTGGCGGCGGTGGAGGTGAACGAGGCGTTCGCGCCCGTGCCGCTGGCCTGGCAGGCCGAGTACCCGGTGCCCGACGACCGCCTCAACCCGGTGGGCGGCGCCATCGCGCTGGGGCATCCGCTCGGCGCGTCGGGCGTCCGCCTGGCCGTCACCCTGCTCGCCCACCTCGAACACGTCGGCGGCCGGTACGGCCTGCAGACCATGTGCGAGGCGGGCGGCATGGCCAACGCCACCATCTTCGAATCCCTGCGGCGCTAGCGCCCGTCCCCGAAGGAGGAAGTCCATGGACCTCACCGGAGGCAGCGCCCTCGTGACCGGCGGCGCGTCCGGCCTGGCACTCGCGGCGACGCGGCGGCTGATCGGGCGCGGCGTGCCGGTCGTCATCCTCGACCTGCCCGCCTCGGCCGGCGCCGCGGTGGCGGCGGAACTCGGCCCCTTGGCGCGGTTCGTCCCCGGCGACGTCACCGAGCCCGCGGCGGTGGAGGCCGCCCTCGACGCCGCGGAGGAGCGCGGGCCCGTGCGGGCGCTGGTGCACTGCGCCGGACGGGGCGGCACCGTCCGGGTCGTCGGCAAGGACGGGTCGCCCGGCGACCTGGAGCTCTACGAGACGATCGTGCGGATCAACCTCGTCGGCTCGTTCAACGTGCTGCGGCTGACGGCCGCCCGGATGGCCGCGGCCGACCCCGTCGGGGAGGAGCGCGGCGTGTGCGTGCTGACCTCCTCCGTCGCCGCCTACGAGGGCCAGATCGGGCAGATCCCGTACGCGTCCGCCAAGGCCGGCATCGTCGGCATGACGCTGGTGGCCGCCCGCGACCTGGCCAGCCGCGGCATCCGGGTCGTCACCATCGCGCCCGGCATCTTCGACACGCCGATCCTCAGCCGGTTCTCCGACGAGATCAAGGACCGGCTGGGCGCCCAGGTGCCCAACCCCGCCCGGCTCGGCCGGGCCGACGAGTTCGCCCGGCTCGCCGAGCACATCATCGACAACCCGTACCTCAACGGGGAGACGATCCGTCTCGACGGCGCCGTGCGCATGCAGCCGCGCTGACGCCGCCCGTCCGTCCTACCGGCCCGAACCGACGACTCGACCCACTCGACCACATTGGGGTGCCATGTCCGCCACCGTCCGCCTCGACCGCACGGACGGCGTCCTGATCGTCACCATCGATCGCCCGGACGCCCGCAACGCCATCGACACCGCGACCGCGCAGGCGATCGCGGACGCCATGGACCTGCTCGACGACTCCGCCGACCTCGTCGCCGGAGTGCTCACCGGAGCCGGCGGCACGTTCTGCGCGGGCATGGACCTCAAGGCGTTCCTCGCCGGTGAGCGGCCCTCCATCGGCGACCGCGGCTTCGCCGGCATCGTCGAACGGCCGCCCGCCAAGCCGCTGATCGCCGCCGTCGAGGGGTACGCCCTGGCCGGCGGGTTCGAGATCGTGCTCGCCTGCGACCTGATCGTGGCGGCCGAGAACGCCACGTTCGGCCTGCCCGAGGTACGCCGCGGCCTCGTGGCCGGGGGCGGCGGGCTGATGCGGCTCTCCGAGCGCGTGCCCTACCACCTCGCGATGCGCTGGGCGCTGACCGGCGCGCACGTGCCGGCGGCCGGTGCGCACGCGGCCGGTCTGGTGGCCGAGCTGGTGCCGGCCGGCACCGCGCTCGACGTGGCGCTCGACCTCGCCCGCGAGATCGCCGCCAACGGGCCGCTCGCGGTCCGGGCCACCAAGCAGGTGATCACGTCGGCGCGGGACTGGCCCACCGCGGAGCAGTTCGTGCGGCAGCGCGAGATCACCGAGCCGGTGCGGTCCTCCGCGGACGCGCGGGAGGGCGCCGCGGCGTTCGCCGAGAAGCGGCGGCCGGTCTGGCGCGGCGTCTGAGCGGGCCGCCGGGCGGTCCGCCCGTCACTGCGGGTCGGGGAAGACCGGGGGACGCTTTTCGAGGAAGGCCGAGGCGCCTTCGACCATGTCCGCGCTGCCGACCGCCTGCACGAGCATGCCGAGCCCGTTCGTGAACGACGCCCGCGCGGCGTCCCACCAGATGTTCGAGCTCACCTTGGTGATCTCCAGGTAGCGCGGGCTGAGCAGCGCGATCTCCTCGACCCACCGCTGCGCCGCCGCCTCCACGTCCTCGTCGTCGACGACGGCGTTGACGAGGCCCATGCTCAGGGCGTCCGCCGCGGTGTAGCGGCGGCACAGCATGGCGATCTCCTTGGCCCGCTTCTCGCCGATCTGCACGCCCATGACGTTCGTGGCGCCGGTGACCGGCGAGCTGCCGACCCTCGGCCCGGTCTGCCCGAAGGTCGCCGACCGGCCGGCGAGGGCCAGGTCGCAGGCGACCACCAGTTCGTTGCCGCCGCCGGCGGCCGGCCCGCCGACGGCGGCGATGACCGGGCGCGGACACTGCCGGATCGCGTCGAAGAGGCGGAGGGACGCCCGGTACAGCTCGCGCATCTGCGCCGTCGTGGGGGTGCTGAGCGACTGCAGCGAGCCGCCGGCGCAGAAGCTGCCGCCGGACCCGGTGATGACCACCGCGCGGGCGGTGTCCGCGGACTCGACGGCCGCGGTGATGGCGGCGGCCATCTCGGCGTCGTAGGCGTTGCGCCGCTCGGGGCGGTTCAGCCTGATCCAGACCGCTGGTCCGCGCGACTCCACGATCACTGCGTCGGACATGAAGGCCGTCTCCTCGTGCTGGTGGGAGCGTGATCGCATGCGGCGGCGGGACGGGGCATCCCTGGGCGCATCGCCCGGCGCGCGGGGCGCCGATGCGCCGCCCGTAGGCGGAATCTCGCTGAAATCAATGCTAATCTTGCATATCAATTATGGTCCGGTCAACCGTGTCGGACCTGCGTGCGGACGCCGCCGCCCGCGGCGGGATGGAGGAGTGATGCCCAGAGGTCCGGGCCGTTCGCGAGGCGTCCGGTGAAGAATCCGCATCGGCCGCCCAAGGCGGCGATGTTGATCGCCCAGCGGATCGTCCGGGACATCGTGCGCGGGGACCTGCGCCCGGGCGACCTGCTCCCGCCCGAGCGCGTCATGCTGGAGACGTACCAGACCGGCCGCGGCACACTGCGCGAAGCGCTGCGCCTGCTCGAGTTCCAGGGCGCGATCACGCTGAAGCCCGGACCGGGCGGCGGGCCGATCCTGCTCGATCCCGACGCCTCCCACCTGGCCGGGACGGTCGTGCTGCTGATGCAGCTGAAGCAGGCGCCGTTCCGCACGATCGCGGAGGTGCGCAGCGCGCTCGAGCCGATGATCAGCGGGCTGGCCGCGACGCGCATCGACGAGGCGTCGCTCACCGGGCTCGACGGCACCATCGTGCAGATGCGCGCCCACCTCGACGACCAGCACGTGTTCCTTGAGGCCAACAAGCGGTTCCACGACATCATCGCCTGGTCGTCGGGCAACCCGCTGTTCGGCTACCTGGCCGACTCGCTGCTGGACATCATGGACGGGACGCTGGTCGGCGTCGACTACCCCGGCCCGCGGCGCAAGGCCATCCTCACCGCGCACGAGCAGGTGCTCGACGCCATCAAGTCGGGCGATCCGGCCGAGTCCGAGTCGCGCATGCGCGAGCACATCGGCGAATACGTGCGCTATGCCGAGCGCAAGTTCCCGGAGGTGCTCGATCAGATCGTCCCGTGGGACCGCGTGTTCGGCTGAACGCGCGCGGCCCGGACCGCGGGGCCGCGCCCCGGGGCCGGATCGCCGGGCCGGCCCGCGCGCCGTCGCGCCGCCGGCGCTCAGTAGACCGTGATCGCTCGTTCCGGGCAGCTGTCCGCGGCGAGCTGGGCCGACTCCTCCTCACCTGGAGGAACGTCCTCGTGCTCGACGTAAGCTTGGCCGTCCTCGTCCCTGAGCAAGAACAGGCCGGGCGCCGTCATGTGACAGACGCCGTGCCCCTGACAGATCTCCGGATCCACCCTGACCTTCATCGTTCCTCCCCTGGACCGCATGGCGGCAGTCGTTGACAACAGCCTAATCTAGTATAACGATTATCAGACTGACTCTGCTCTTTTCCACCTCTCCCCGGAGGTTCCGTCCATGTCCGCGCCACGCCGGTGCCCCGTCATCTCCTTCGACCACAACTCCCAGACCCACGCGGACGACACCGTCGGCTCGTACCGGGCCGTCCGCACGTCGACACCGGTCGCCTGGACCACGGCGCACGAGGGCTACTGGGTGCTCTCGGACTACCTGAGCGTCTTCGACGCCGCCCGCGACGACGAGACCTTCTCCTCGCGGCGCCTGCCGCACGGCGGTGAGGGGCTGGCCGTCGTGATCCCCAAGACGCCGATGCACCGGCACATCCCCATCGAGCTGGACCCGCCGGAGTTCCGCACCTTCCGCAAGATCGTCAACCGGATCACCGCGCCGGCCGCCGTCGAGCGCATGCGGGAGATGATCGACAACTATACGACCTGGTTCATCGACCAGGTCATCGAGAGCGGCGAGTGCGACTTCGTCGACGTCATCGGCGTGCCGGCGATCGTGACCGTCGACTGGCTGGGCCTGGACGCCGAGGACTGGAAGCGGTACGCCGACCTGCACCGCACCACGCTGTCCGGCGTGCCCGGATCGCCGGCGTTCCGGCAGGCCGTCGAGGTCGAGCTGCCGGAGCTCTCGGAGCGGATGCGGCGCACCATCGCCGCCCGCCGCGCGGAGCCCGCCGACGACGTCATCACCTACCTCGTCCAGCAGGAGATCGACGGCCGGCCGATCACCGACGAGGAGGTCTTCGCGATCACGGAGCTGCTGGTCGCGGGCGGCACGGGAACGACGGCCTCGCTGGTCAGCCAGACGCTGGTGTGGCTGTACCAGCACCAGGACGTGCGCCGGACGCTGATCGACCACCCGGAGAAGCTGGAACGCGCCATCGAGGAGTTCCTCCGGTACTTCGCGCCGACGCAGGCCCTGGCCCGCACCGTCGTCCAGGACGTCGACTTCCACGGCTGCCCCATGCAGACGGGCGACAGGGTCCTGCTGGCCTGGGCCTCGGCGAACCGCGACGAATCCGTCTTCGAGAACGCCGACGAGATCGACATCGAGCGCTGGCCGAACCGGCACACGTCGTTCGGGGTCGGGGTGCACCGCTGCGCGGGCTCGCACCTCGGGCGCGCCATGTCGCACGCGCTGATCAGCCAGATCCTCGAGCGGATGCCGGACTACTCGGTCGACCTGGAGGCGCTCCGGCGCTATCCGCAGCAGGGCACCAACGTCGGCTTCCAGTCCATCCCCGCGCGCTTCACGCCGGGGCCGCGCAGGCTTCCCGCGGACGCCTGAGCCGTCCGGCGCCGGACGTACGGCGCCCGGGTCCGCAGGCGCCGACCGCGGGCGCCGTGGTGAGACCGGGCGCCCTCTCGCCGGGCGCCGTCCCGCCGGACGCCCTCTCGGCGGGCCGGCCTGTGCCGGGCCGACCTGCGCCCGAGCAATATCGCGCCATCCATTGACGCGATGATGATTATAACTATACTCATAGATACTCGGCGCTCGGCCGGCTCGTCAGCACACGACCGGCAGCGCAGCAGGCCCCTCACGAGTCCTCACGAGTACCGCACGGTGGCGCAACCCGCGAGACCCGCGCGCCGGACCACCGTCCGTTCCCACGCACGCTCCAAGGCACCCGAGTCCCATCACCGTCCTCGCGTCCCCCGCTGCCCGATTCGGTCCACTGACAGGAGACGCACCCGCCATGAGGACAACCTGGTTGAAAGCCACCGTGCTCGGCACGGTGGCGGCGATGGCGCTCGTCGCGTGCGGCGACTCGGCGAAGACGACGCCGACGCCGGGCGCGACCGAGGCCGGGACCACCGCGCCCGCGGCGCCCACACTGAGCGCGAGCCGGGTCGAGGCCCTGGCGGTGGCCGCGGCAAAGAAGGCGGGATCCCCCACCTCCCTCCCCAAGATCACCATCGGATACCTGCGGTACACCGCCCAATCCCCCGCCGACCAGCGGATGTACGACTCCGCGGTCGCGGCGGCCAAGATACTCGGCTGGACCGTCATCCCCTGCGACGGCATGGGCGACCCGGCGAAGATGGCCGCCTGCGGCAACACCCTCCTCAACCAGAAGATCGACGTCCTGCTCGACGACGGCATCCCGCAGACCATCATCGCGACCGCGCTCCAGCGCGCCCGCCGCGAGGGGATCCCGACCGTCTACAGCGGCGGCAGCCTGGACAAGACCGACCTGTACACCGCGGGCTACGCGCCGCCGGAAGGCGAGATGGGCACGGCCCTCGCGAAGTACGTCGCGGACCACGCGAAGGGCCGCGACGGCGGCGCGATCGTGCAGGGCTTCGCGGCCAGCTGGGGAATCGAGCGGGTCAACGCCCTCAAGGCGGCCGGCGTCAAGATCGCCTCCGAGCAGGACGCCGACGCCACCAACCTGGTGCAGGGCACGCAGCAGCAGATCGCCGCCCAGCTGAACCAGCACCCGAACGCCTCGGCGGTGTGGATCACCTTCGAGACCGCGGTGCTGGGGGCCGCGCAGGCCGTCAAGGCGCGGTACCCGGGCAAGTCGTTCCCGGACCGCCCGCTGCTGGCGACCTTCTACGCGAACCGGCCCACGCTCGACCTGATCCGCAAGGGGCAGGTCGACGCCGCGGTCGAGAACTCACTCGAGTGGTCGAGCTGGACGGCGATCGACCAGATCGCCGAACTCCAGGCCCGCAAGACCCCGATGTCGAAGGACGTGCGGCCCGTGTACGGCGAGGGCCTCGACTTCTGGCGCCCGACCCTCGTCACCAAGGACAACCTGCCCCCGGCCGGGCAGCTCGTCGCGCCGCCGGTGGACTACGCGGCGTTCTTCGCCGCCAAGTGGAAGCACGAGTTCGGCGCGGGTCGCTGAGTCCCGCCCCTCCGTCGCCATAGCGGCCGGCCGGGCATCCCCGGCCGGCCGCCTCCTCGAAGTGAGATCAGATGGACGAAGCAGTCACGGCCCAGGACGCGCAACCGGCCCCGCCGGGCGTCCCGGCCGGCACAGCGGACCCCGGCGGCGCCGGCGCCCGGCCCCGCCGCGGGCCCTCCGTCGGGCACATCCTGGGCAGATGGGGCCTGCTCATCGCCTTCGCGCTCGCGCTGCTGTCCTTCGCGCTGGCCAGCCCCGACACGTTCTTCACCGCCGACAACATGCGGTCGGTGCTGCTCCAGTCGTCGGCGCCGATGATCCTGGCGGTGGGGCTGACGATCCTGCTGGTCCTCGGCGACTTCGACCTGTCGATCGGCTCGATGCTCGGGCTCGGCGGCGCCTCGGCGGTCGCGCTGATGGCGCTGCACCAGGCGCCCTGGCAGGTCGCGCTCCTGGCCGGGCTCGGCCTCGCCGTCATCGTCGGCCTGGTCAACGGACTCGTCGTGGCGTACTTCGGCGCCTCGTCGTTCATCACCACCCTGGCCATGGGGACGGTGCTGGTCGGCGTCGAATTCGCCTTCACCGACCAGAAGACCATCTACGAGGGCGTCGCGCAGACCTACCTGAACCTCGGTCAGTCGGCGCCCTTCTGGGGCATCAACGTCCAGGTGTGGATCGCCGCCGGGGTCGCCGTCCTCGTCTGGCTGCTGCTGGAGCACACCGAGATCGGCCGCTTCTTCCACGCGATCGGCGGCAACCCGGACGCCGCGTACTTCTCCGGGATCGCGGTGCGAAGGCTGCGCGTCCTCGGCTTCGTGCTCGTCGCCGTCGCCGCCGCCATCGCCGGCATCCTGGTCACCGCGCAGGCCGGCTCCTCGGCGCCGCAGGCCGGCATTCCGTACCTGCTGCCCGCGTACGCCGCCGCGTTCCTCGGCTCCACGTCCTTCAGGCCCGGTCAGTTCAACGTGGCGGGCACCGTGATCGCGACGCTGTTCTTGCAGGTCGTCCAGACCGGCCTGCAGATGCTCCAGTTGTCCACGGCGTACATCAACGTCGTGCAGGGCGCGATCCTGATCGTCGCACTGCTGCTCAGCCGGCTCGGGCAGGCTCGGGCATGACCGGGGCGGACACGGCACTCGCGTCCCTGCGCGGGCTGCGCAAGTCGTACCCGGGCGTCCAGGCCATCCGGCACGTGGACCTCGATCTGCGGGCGGGCGAGATCACCGGCCTCGTCGGCAAGAACGGAGCCGGCAAGAGCACGCTCATCAAGGTGCTCGCCGGCCTGGTACGCCCCGACGCGGGGACGATCCACATCGACGGACGGCCCGCGCAGCTCGGCTCGCCCGCCGACGCCGCCCGGCACGGGCTCGCCTTCGTCCATCAGGAACTCGCGCTGGTCCCCCACCTGTCCGTCGCGGAGAACGTGCTGCTGGGCCTCGGGTACCCGGCACGCGGCCGGACCCTGGTGCACTGGCCCCGCGTGTACCGGGAGGCCGCTAAGGTGCTCGCCCGGCTCGACATCGCCATCGACCCGCGGCGGCCGACGCACTCGCTGTCGATCGCCGAACAGCGCCTCGTGATGCTCGCCCGCGCGCTCGCCGCGCAAGCGCGCCTGATCGTCCTGGACGAGCCCACGGCCTCGCTGAGCAGCGCCGAGATCGAGCACCTGTTCCGCGTCGTCCGCGCCCTGCGCGGAGACGGGGTCGGGACCGTCTTCGTCTCGCACCGCCTCGACGAGATCCTCGACCTCACCGAGCGCGTGGTCGTCATGCGGGACGGCTCCGTGGTGGGCGACTTCGCCACCGCCGCCCTCGACCGCGAGAAGCTCATCACGGCCATCAGCGGCCCCTCGGCGGCGGCGCGGCCCGCTCGCCGCCTCCCCCGGTCGGCCGATGCCGGCGAGGAGGTCCTCCGCGTCGAGCACGTCAGCCGGCCACCCGTGCTGACGGACGTCACGCTGTCCATCCGCGCCGGTGAGGTCGTCGGCCTCGCCGGTCTCGCCGGCGCCGGCCGCACCGAACTCGCCAGGATCATCTTCGGGGTCGACCGTCCCGGCGCCGGCACCGTGTCCGTGCGCGGACGCGCCGTACGGCCCGGACGGCTCCGCCAGGCGCTCCGGCGCGGCATCGTGCTGCTCCCCGAGGACCGCCGCCACCAGGGCAACGTCCTCGATTTCGGGGTGCGGAGCAACATCACGCTGGCGACGCTGCGCAAGCACCGCCGCACCGCACGGCTCGCCCTGCCGTCCCGCCGGTCCGAGCGCGTCGCGGCGCGGCAGATGGTCGAGCGCCTCAACATCGGAACCGCCTCGGTCGAACAGGCGGTGCGGTCGCTGTCCGGCGGCAACCAGCAGAAGGTCGTCCTCGCCAAGTGGCTCCGGCACGGCGCGGAGGTCTTCCTGTTCGACGAGCCGACCCACGGCGTCGACGTGGAGGGCAAACAGGAGATCTACGCGATCATGCGGGAGCTGGCCGACGAGGGCAGGGCGGTCATGTTCATCTCGTCCGAGTTCGCGGAACTCGTCGAGGTGTGCGACCGCGTCGTCGTCCTCCGCGACGGCCGGATCGCGGCCGAACTCGACGCCGGCCTCAGCGAGTCCCTGATCTTGGAGCACTGCTTCACGACCGACCCCGGTGACGGAGGTCTGAAGTAGGGTCCGAAGAGCCGGGGAATTGCGACATCCAGCCCAGAGGCTGACTCGCCCCACCGGCGTCACCCCCCGAGAGGGGACATCTTGTCGGTCTTGAACGAGCCTGATCGTTCCGGCGCCATCGCCGCGCGCATGAACTCCGAACCCGGGCTGAGCCTCGGCGTCCTGGCGCACACGGCCAAGGAGAACGAGCGCCGGCAGCCGATACATCCGCTGCACCTCAAGCGGATCGCGCCCGGCCTCCGGTCGCGCATCTACCTCGAACGCGGCTACGGCGAGCGCTTCGGCGTCTCGGACGAGGAGCTCGCCCCGCAGGTCGCCGGGCTGCTCCCGCGCGACCGGCTCATCGCCCAGTGCGACGTCATCCTGCTGCTGAAACCGCTGGCCCACGACCTCAAGGAGCTGCGCCCCGGCCAGGTCCTGTGGGGCTGGCCGCACTGCGTCCAGGACCGGGAACTCACCCAGGCCGCCATCGACGGGCAGCTCACGCTCATCGCGTTCGAGGCGATGAACCACTGGACTCCGGACGGCGGGTTCAACCTGCACGTCTTCCACAAGAACAACGAACTCGCCGGCTACAGCTCCGTCCTGCACGCGCTCGCCCTCACCGGGTCCACCGGCGCCTACGGGCGGCGGCGCCGCGCCGCCGTCATCAGCTTCGGGGCCACCGCCCGGGGCGCGGTCACGGCCCTCAACGCCCACGGGATCCACGACGTCCACGTCCTGACCCACCGGGGCGTCAGCGCCGTCGGCTCACCCATCCACTCGGCGCAGATCGTCCACTTCGACCGCGACCCGGAGGGCGCCGGCCGCACCCGCGCCCTCACCGACGACGGCCCGATCGCGACGGCCGCCTTCCTCGCCCGGCACGACATCGTCGTCAACTGCGTCTTCCAGGACACCGGCGACCCGCTGATGTTCGCCACCAACGACGACCTGCCGCTCTTCCCCACCGGCGCCCTCATCGTCGACGTCTCCTGCGACGCCGGAATGGGCTTCGAGTGGGCCCGGCCGACCACCTTCACCGACCCCATGTTCACCGTCGGCCACAACATCCACCACTACGGTGTCGACCACAGCCCCTCCTACCTGTGGGACTCCGCCACCTGGGAGATCAGCCAGGCGCTGATCCCGCACCTGTCGACCGTCCTCGCGGGCCCCACCGCATGGGACGGCGACAAGACCATCCAGCGGGCCGTCGAGATCCGCGACGGCGTCGTCCAGAACCCCGCCATCCTGTCGTTCCAGCACCGCTCCCCCGACTACCCGCACACGACCCCCCGCCCCGCCTGACGACGCCCCAGCGGCCGCCCCCGAGTGAGGGGGCGGAAGTGGGCGGCGTGGGGCCGCCGGGGTCGCCCTGACCGCCCTGCACGCGGGGGCCGCCGCCTTCCTCCTGGGCCGGACGGCGGGCGGGTCAGTCCGCGTCGTCGCGTGGCGGCGGGTCGAAGTCGACGTCGACGTTCTCGAAGCCCTTGTGACGTTCGGTCTCGGCGTAGGAGGTGTAGGCGCGCCGGTCCCCCGCCGTCAGTTCGACGTTGTCGGTGAAGGGCGTCAGAAGGCTGCGGGGCCACAACCGCCGGGCCCGGACGACGTTGATCTCGGCGCCGGCCACGAAGGTGATCGCGGCCAGGTAGATCCACGTCAGCAGGCCGAGCACGATGCCGAACATGCCGTAGGTGGCGGTGGCGCCCTTGAGCATGTGCCCGAGCAGGAACGCGCCGGCCCACTGCAGGACCTGCCAGACCAGTGCGGCCGCGATCGCCCCCGTCCGGACCTGGGCGATCGTCAGGGGCCGGGCGGTGAGCATCCGGAACACCACCGTGAACAGCACGACGTTGACGGCGACGGCGGACACGGTGGCCCCCGCCCGCACACCGGCGCCGAAGACGCCGGCGGAGGCGGTCACCGCCGACAGCAGCGTGGTCGCCAGCAGCACCACGCCGCCGACGGCCAGCAGCGTCAGGCTGCGGACCCTCGCCGCCACGGGATTCGGCCGCGAGTCGCGCGGCACTCCCCACACCTTGTTCAGCGCGTTCTGGGCGGCCTGCACCACGCCCAGGCCGCCGTACAGGCTGCCCACGACGCCCGTCGCCAGTGCCAGGACATTGCCATGGAGGGAATGGATGTTCGCACCGATCTGGTCGCCGATGACGGGGAACTGCGCGAGCGCGGAATCCAGCACTTGTCGCTGGAGCCCGGGATTGCCCTGCAATGCGAAACCCAGACCCGTCACAAGCAACAGCAGCAGCGGGAACAGCGACACGAACCCGTAATAGGTGATTATCGCCGTGAGATATGTGCCCTGGTCGTCCAGGAACTTGTACACCACCGCCAGCGGCAGCCCCGCCCAGGGATGCCGCCTCTGATAGGCGTCCACACGGCCGACCACTCCCACAGGGCTCCCGTTCCCCAGAAAAGCCCGCCCGATGCGTTTATCCCGTGAGCACCATCGAATCCGAAGGAAAGTGCGTCCGTTGACGTAGTCTGGTGGTACCGAAGGCACTTCGTGCGCGGGCCGCCTTGCCGGCGCCGTCCTCGGTGACGTACTGCACGGCCCTCGACCGGCCGAGATTGGGGCCTCCGAGATGGCCCGCAGCACTCAACTCGCGGACGCCTCCGCCACGACCGCGGCGCCCCCGCTCCCGCCACCGGCGACGTCGCGGCTGCGGCTGGCGCCGGGCGGCGCCGGACGCGGGGTCATGGACGGCGGCTGGTGGCCCCGTTCGCGCGACGCGGCGGCCGAACTCACCGACCTCGTGGCCGCGCTGGCCGAGCGTCCGGGCCTGACCGCCACCCGCCTGATCATCGACTTCGACGACTGGGACCAGGTGCCGCTCCGCATCGCCGTCCCGGGCCGGGAGATCAGGGTGGGCTGGCTGCCCCACCTCGACCACATGGTCGCGGTCACCTGCGGCCGCGCGGAGCCGCTCCTCCTGCTGGTCGTGCCGCCCGCGACGCACCCGGCCTCGGCGGAGGCGGCCCTGGCCAAGGCGGCCGCCGGGGTCGGCGCCGCGCTGCCGGAGGAGATCCTGGCGTCCTGCGACATCTCCACCGCTCGCCCCTGAGCGACCGGTCACCCCACGAAGGCAACTAGCCGTTCGGCTACCAAAAAAGTAGCCGAACGGCTAGACAGCGTCGTCGTTGATCACTAACCTCGGGTCCACTACTGGCAAGTAACCACCTCCCGTTCGCAGGTTCGCGGCCGGTTTGGAGTGCCCATGCCCGAGATCAGTCGTCGCTCTCTGCTCGCCGGCGCCACCGCGGCCGCGGGACTCACCGTCCTCGGGACGCCGCAGGCCCGCGCGGGGTCGCGCAGGCGGGTGCCCGTGACCCGCGAGGAGCACCGCCTCGTGATCATCGGATCGGGGTTCGGAGGCGGGGTCGCGGCGCTGCGGTTCGCGCAGGCCGGAGTGCCGTCGCTCGTCCTCGAACGCGGCATCTGGTGGCGCACCGGGCCGAACGCCGAGACGTTCCCGCACGCCACCAGCCCGGACAAGCGCGTGATGTGGATGGGGCTCGACCCGGAGCTCTTCGGGATCCCGATGCCGGTGCACGACCCCTACACCGGGCTCCTGGAGCTGGTGAAGGGCGACGGGATGAACATCATGTGCGCCGCGGGCGTCGGCGGCGGGTCGCTGGTCTACCAGGGCATGACCCTCAAGCCGACGGAGGAGCTCTTCAACTCGACCATGCCCGAAGGGCTCGACTACGCGCGGATGGACCGGGTGCACTACCCGCGGGTCGCGCGCATGCTCAAGATCCAGACCGCCCCGGACGAGCTGGTCGCGAGCGAGACCTACCGGCCGGCCCGCATCTTCGCCCGCAACGCCGAACGCGCCGGCTACGAGGTGTCGAAGATCCCGATGCCGATCGACTGGTCGTTCGCGCTGCGCGAGCTCAAGGGCGAGATGAAGCCGTCCTACACCAACGGCGACTGCTCCCTGGGCGTGAACAACGGCGGCAAGCACTCGGTCGACGTCACCTACATCGCCGCCGCCCAGGCGACCGGCCTGGTGACGGTCGCGACGCAGCACAACGTCACCGATGTGGCGCGGACCGCGGACGGCCGCTGGCAGGTCCTCGTCGACCGCATCGGCACGGACGGGACCGTGCTGGAGAAGAAGATCATCACGGCCCGGGGCCTGGTCATGGCGGCCGGCACCGCCGGCACCACCAGGCTGCTGATGCGCGCGGCCGCCAAGGACCAGATCCCGGACATGCCCGACGGTCTGGGCACCAACTGGGGCACCAACGGGGACCGCATCTACGTCTGGACCGACTTCGCCGACGACTTCGGCGCGCCGCAGGGCGGTCCGGTCGTCTACGGCAGCAAGGAATGGGACGATCCCGCCACCGCGAACACCGTCATCCAGGCGTCCATCCCGCCGCTGCCCGCCAACCTCCGCTCCACCATGCTCGTCGGCTACGGCGTGAGCCGGGGCCGAGGGCATTTCGAGTACGACGCCAAGAAGGACGACGCCGTCCTGAAGTGGCCCAAGGGCGGCGACGGCCCGCTGTACGAGCGGCTCCAGGAGCGCGCCGCCAAGATCACCGGTTCGGCGTCGCTGCTGCTCGACACGAACGCGGTGGTGCCCTCCACCTGGCATCCGCTCGGCGGCGCGTCGATGGGCGTCGTCTGCGACCTCGCCGGCCGGGTCCTCGGCCAGCGCGGCCTCTACGTCCTGGACGGGGCGCTCATGCCGGGCACCACCGCGGCCTGCAACCCGTCCATGACCATCGCCGCCGTGGCCGAGCGGGCCACCGACGTGCTCGTCGCCGAGGACGCGGGGACGGCCTTCTGACCGGCGAACCGCGGCCCGGCCGGGATGGATAGGCTGCGGGTGGCGGGACGATCGGGCGAGGGGCGAGGCGCCGTCCCGGCGGACAGCGGTTCCGGCGGGCGGGCAGAGGGAGTTTGCGGGTGGGAGCGGCTCGGAGCCGTCTGCTGGCGGCCGCCTTGGAGCTGTTCATGCGGCACGGGGTCAGCGGCACCTCGCTGCAGATGATCGCGGACGAGCTCGGCGTGACCAAGGCCGCCGTCTACCACCAGTTCCAGTCCAAAGAGGACATCGTCGGCGCCGTGATCGCGCCCGCGCTGGAGGAGCTGGAGGCCGTGGCGGACGCGGCCGAAGCGCGGCGCCGCCGCGGCGACCGGCTCCGCGTCGCGCTGGAGGGCGTCGTCGACCTCGTGGTGCGGCACCGCGGCCTGTTCGCCATGATCATGACCGATCCGGAGGTGGGCCGGCTCGTCCGGAGCCGCCCGCCGCTGCGCGGGCTGGAGGCGCGCATCGAGGCCGTCCTGACCGGCCCGGACCCCGACGCCGAGACGCTCGTCAACAGCGCCATGGTCAGCGGCGCCCTGCTGGTCGCCGGCATGGACCCGCGGCTCACCGGCCTGGACGACGAGACGCTGCGCCGCCACCTGAGCGCCACCGTCTTCCGCATGCTGCGCCTCCGTCCGCGCACGGCGGGCACGACAGACGCGGCAGGCGCGGCGAACGCGCGCGGCTGACGGCGCGCTATCTCGTCGTCCGGGACACGAAGTCCCAGATCACGGCGTTGGCGTCGATGTCGTAGGTGGTCCCGCCCAGGAACGGGCCGAGGAACGGGATGCCGCCGGGCCAATTGTGACCGCCGCCCTTGATCTGGTACAGGACGACGGGGCCGTCGGACGGGCAGTCCGGGTAGTCGTGGCGGACGACGGTGGTGTTGTCGTCGGGTGCGATGTCGGGCAGGTTCGTGGCGACGGTCCTGGCGCCGCAGCCGTTGTTGCGCGTCCAGAAGTCGAGCGCCGGCTGCACCGTGGAGTAGGGGACGATGTAGTCGCCGTCGCCGTGGATCAGGACGATCGGCACGTGCCGCCCGGGGCGGCAGGAACCGGGGTCGGACAGCTGGCCAGAGACGGCGACGTAGGCGGCGAACCGGTCGTTGTCGCAGGCCATCTTGCTCGTGAAGAAGCCGCCGTTGCTCATCCCGGACGCGTACAGGCGGTGGGGGTCGGCGTTGAACCGCTGGACGAGGATGTCCTGGAGCCGCCGCACGAAGCCGGGGTCGTCCAGGTCGGGGGACGGCGTCCCGGCCGGGACGCCCTGCCAGCCCATGCCGTAGTGCTCAGGGGTGATCATGATGAAGCCGCGGGTCTGCGCGAAGTCGGCCATGCGGCCGTAGTACTCGGCGAGGCCCGGCGTCTCCAGGAGCCCGGGGAAGTGGAACAGCACCGGCCGCGGGGTGCCGTCGTAGTCGTCGGGCAGGCGGAGGATCGCGTTCCTGGCCTGCCCGGCGTGGGTGATGCGGACGGCGTGGTCGCCCGGGTCGGGACGGCGGTCCTCGACCGTGAACGCGACCGGCTGGGACGAGGAGGAGCCGCCGCGCCGGACGGTGCCCTTCCCCGCCCACTTCACCGTCGCCATGCCGGGGACCGTGACCCCGCCGTTGACGCCGGCGGAGATCTCGACGCCCGCGCCGGGGTCCTTGAGGGTGAATTCGCCCTTCATCCCGAAGCCGTCGCGGGCGATGCGGAAGGAGACCTCCGCCGTCCCGCCGGCGGCGCCGGGGAGCGTGCCCGTGCCCTGGATCTTCTCGGTCTCGTACGACGCGACGTTGTCGAGGACGGCGATGGCCCCGGTGGACAGTTCTCCGGTCAGGTCGTAGGCGGGGGAACCGGCCGCGGTGACCGTGACGCGGTCTCCGAGGGGCGGCGCGTCTCCGGCGGGCGGTGCGGCGTGGGCGGCCCCGGCGGGCACGGCGCTCAGCGCCGCTCCCGCAAGGCACGCGGCGGCGAGACCTCGCCAGGACCGGGGGGAGCGGTGGACCACGGCAGGTACCTCCTGCGAACCCGTGCCGTCAGCACGTCGGGGAGAAGTCGCGCCACCATAGGTCCCGGTCGAAGCGGCCGCCAATGCACAGTCGAGAGCATCCGGCATGGATTTTTTAGCGCTTTAGGACAAAGCGCTACCGGGGTTCACGAGGTGAGGGCGGGCGGCGGCCTCGGTGCGCCGGGTTCTGCGCTCGGTGCCGGTTCGCCTGCCGTTCGACGCGCGCCGGGGACGGCCAGTGGACGTCGTAGGCGCAGCCCAGCTTCTCGAGCAGGCGGATCAGGGCCGCGCTGGGATCGGTCTGGCCCTTGAGGACGCCGTGGCGGGCGCTGGTCGGCTCGATGTGGTGCCAGTTGTGCCAGCCTTCGCCGAACGTCAGCAGCGCCACCCAGCGGACGTTCGACGAGTGGTCGCGGGCGGCGAAGGCCCGGTCGCCGAAGCAGTGCGCGACCGAGTTCACCGACCACGTGACGTGGTGGACGATCGCGTAGCGGACCAGCCCGGCCCAGAAGAGGGCCGTCCAGAAACCGGCCCACGACCAGGACAGCAGGCCGCCGGTCGCGGCGGGCAGCAGGAACGACGCGACCGCGATCGCCGGATAGGCCGCGTCCACGCGGCGGATGTCGGGGTCGGCGAGCAGGTCGGGCACCCAGTGTTCGCGGTTGGACCTCCGGCGGGCGCTGTAGAACCAGCCGGCCTGGGCGTGCAGGAGGCCGCGCAGCAGGGCGAGGCCGGTGTCGCCGTAGGCCCAGGGCGAGTGCGGGTCGCCCGGCTTGTCGGAGTACTTGTGGTGCCTGCGGTGCTCGGCGGCCCACAGCGAGGGCGGCCCTTGCAGGGCGAGCGCGCCCGCCAGGGCGAAGCCCACCCGGACGGGGCGGGCGCACCGGAAGGAGCGGTGGGTCAGCAGGCGGTGGTAGCCGACGCTGATGCCGAAGATGTTGACGGTGTACATGACCAGGGCGAGCAGGACGTCCAGCGGCCCGACAGCGCGCCCCCACGCGGCTGCCGCCGCCGCGATGAGGGCGACGGGAGGTAGGACGACGAGGAAGATCAGGTAGGCGTGCCTGCGGGTCGCGGAGACCCGGACCGTTTCCCCCGCCGATTCCCCCGCCGCGAGGTCCGCCATGGTTCCTCCCGAGGGGTCGGGCCCCATTGAACTGCGGCGGCCGGACGGACGGCAGTGGCCCGCCCGACAGAGAACAGTCACTCCTTGAATCGACTTAACTACTCATAGTGTCAAATCTCTTGGCGTCGGCGGCGCCGACTCCTTACTCTCTGGATCCGGTCGGTCACGAGTTCGGAGTCGATGCCATGCAGCCTGACGGGTATCTCGCCGCCTACGACGCCCTCTCGCGGGTGGACCCACCCGCCGCGCCGGCCCGGCTCGCGGGCTGGTTGCGCACCGAGTGGCGGAATCTGTTCGCCGAACTGCGCGCCGACCGGCCCGTCCTCGCGACACCGGCCTTCACGCTGGTCACCCGGCACGCCGACGTCATCGAGGTCCTCTCCCGGCCGGCGTCGTTCCAGGTCGCCGCCTACCGGCCGGCGATGGAGGCCGCGCTCGGCGCGCCGATCATGCTGACCCGCGACGGGACCCCGGTGAACTGGCGCGAGAAGGGCCTGATGCAGGCCATGCTCGCGCCCGAGGACGTGCCCGCCGTGCGCGCGCTCGCGGGGGAACTCGCCGAAGCGGCCCTGGACGGCGCGGACGGGGCCGGCGGGGAGTTCGACGCGGTCCGCGACCTGTTCCGGGGCGTCCCGCTGAAGGTCTGCGCCCGCTACTTCGGCTTCCCCGGGCCCGACGAGGAGACGCTGTCCCGCTGGTCGCGGGCCATCATGACCGACGTGACCGCCAACTTCGCCGCCGAGCCCGGCGTGCGGGCCGCCTCGGTCGCCGCGGGCGCGGAGATGATGGCGTACCTGCGCGGCCTGGTCGCGGAGCGGCGGGCCGCGCCGGACGGAACCGACGTGCTCGGCCGGCTGGCCCGCACCCGGCTGCCCGCCGAACTCGGCTTCGACGACGAGCGCGTCGCGGTCAACGTCGCCGGTCTCCTGCTGGGGTTCGTCGAGAACGCCGCCGGGTCCATGACGAACGCGGTGTCCGTGCTGCTCGGCCGGCCCGGACTGCACGCCGAGGCCGCCGAGGCGGCGGGCGACCCCGAGCGGTTCGACCCCGAGCGGTTCGACTCCTATGTCTGGGAGGCGCTGCGGTTCGACCCCTTCCTGAAGATGATCGTCCGCTACTGCGCGCGCGACCACGTCCTGCCCAGCGGGGCGACGGTCCCGGCCGGACGCCCGGTCCTGGCGGCGGTCGCCTCCGCCATGTTCGACGACGCCGCCGTCGAGGACCCCGCCGCCTTCCGCACCGACAGGCCAAGCCACGCCTGGATGCACTTCGGACACGGCCCGCACGCCTGCCTGGGCGTGCACCCGGGCCGCGTCGTCATCGCCGAGACCGTCCGCCGGCTCATGCTGCGGCCGGGCCTGCGCGCCGCCGGGGACGTCCGCCGGGACCGGGACGTCTTCCCGGACGGCCTCACCCTGCGGTTCGACGCTCCGGCACGCGAGGGGGCGTGACCATGCGAGACGCCCGTCCGAGCGCCCGCGGCTTCGCCTCCGACGGCGCCCGCAACCGGCTGAGGTACCTCGCGCTCACCCACGGCCGGCCGCTGTGGCGGCTCGCCGAGACGTCCACCGCGCTGCGCCGCCGCATCAACGCGACCGTGATCGACCAGGCCGTCCGGGAGATGCCGCCGCGCCCCGAACCGCTGAGCACCATGGCCCCGTACACGTCCTGGTCCTCGCTGACCGACCGCACCTACAGCGGCCGCCACCTGCCGCCCGTCCCCGATCAGGAGACCGGCCGCCCGACGGTGGAGCGGGCCGCGGAGCTGTTCGCCCGCGACGGCGAGATGACGCCCTGCCCCCGCTCCACCGTGCTGTTCGCCTACTTCGCCCAGTGGTTCACGGACGGGTTCCTGCGCGGGGAGTCCAGCGAGCCCCGCGACCCGCGCCGCAGCACGTCCAACCACGAGATCGACCTCAACCCGCTGTACGGGCTGGACGCCGACGCCACCGACGCCGTCCGCGCCCACGACGGCGGCCTGCTGAAGAGCCAACTCGTCGACGGCGGCGAGTTCCCGCCCTACCTCTGCGAGAACGGCAAGGTCAAGGCGGAGTTCTCGGCGCTGACGGCGGTCCGCATGGAACGGCTGACCGACGCGCAGCGCGACACCCTGTTCGCGATCGGCGGGGACCGCGGCAACGTCCAGGTCGGCTTCACGATGATGACGGTGCTGTTCCTGCGCGAGCACAACCGGGTCGCCCGGACGCTCGCGGCGGAGAACCCCGGCTGGGACGACGAACGCCTCTTCCAGACCGCCCGCAACATCATCATCGTCGAGGTCATCCGGCTGGTCGTCGAGGAGTACATCAACCACATCACGCCGTACCACTTCCGGTTCCTGCTGGACCCGCGCCTCGGCCGCACGCTGCGCCGCGCGCCCTGGCACCGGCAGAACTGGGCGTCGGTCGAGTTCAACCTCGTCTACCGCTGGCACAGCCTCATCCCGTCCAGCCTGGTCGTCGGCGACGCCGAACTGCCCGCCGCGCGGACGCTCTTCGGGGCCGCGCTGATCCCCGGCCCCGGGCTCGGCCGGTTGTTCGAGGACGCCTCCGAGCAGCGCGCCGGACGCATCGGCCTGTTCAACACCGACCCTGTCCTGCGCGAGGTCGAGATCTCCTCGATCGCGGACGGGCGCGCCCTGCAACTGGCGTCCTACAACGACTACCGCGCCCATTGCCGCTTCCCCAGGGCGCGCGGCTTCGACCAGGTCTCCGGCGACCCGCGCGTGCGGGAGGTCCTGGCCGAGCGGTACCGCGGAGTCGACGACCTGGAGCTGTACGTCGGCCTGTTCGCGGAGGAGCCCGGATCGCCCGCCGCCGTCCTGCCGCCCCTCCTCACCAAGATCATCGCGATCGACGCGTTCTCGCAGGCGCTCACCAACCCGCTGCTGGCCCCGCGGGTGCTGACCGCCGCGACCTTCACCCGCACCGGCCTGCGGACGATCGCGGAGACCCGCACGATCGGCGACGTGCTCGCCCGCAACACCCCCGAGGACCCGCGGCCCCGGTTCGTGAGCATGACGTGGCGGGGGGCTCCGCGATGACGGCGGGCGAGCGGCCCGGCGACGAGGCTTCCGGGGCGCGGCTGCGGGCCGCCGCCCGCGAGCTCGCCGAGGTCGCGCACACGCTCCGCGAGGCGTCCGCGCACGCCACGGCCGCGCTCACCGATCCGCGGGTCGCCGCCGCCGCATGCCGCGCGCCGCGGGACGGTTGGCGCGCGCAGCGGTCGCTGGCCCGCGCGGTCACCGACCCCGCCGGGCTCGGCTGGGCCCCGTCCGGCGGGGTCCTCGGCGCCCTCGGCGCGAAGTTCGGCGGGTTCACCGGCCGGGTCGGCCTGCCCGTCGCGGTCATGACGACGTCGCTGCGGCTGCGCATCGCCGCGGTCGCCGCCGCCGATCCCGCGTTCACCGACGACCCGCTGGTCCGCCGCCTGATCGAGGCGGCGGGCGAGCGCCGGGCCGACGTGCTCGGGGCACTGCGCGACCTGGTCGCCGAGCGCGGGGCGGCGGGCGCGCTGACCGCCGTGGCGCCCGTCTTCAGCGAGGTCCTCGCGCTGCGCGCGCTGCTCGACCGCAACCCGCTGAACGACCGCACCGGCTGGCTCATCGCCACCGGCGCGGGCGCCGCGACCGCCGACCCGCTGACCGGGCTGAGCAACCGCGCCATCGCCCGCCTGGACCGCGGCCACGGCGCCGCCGTGCGCGCCGAGCCGACCGCGGCGGAGGCCGCGCGGTTCTGCCGGGAGGCGTCCCTGCTCGGCCTGCTCGGCGACCTGGTCGCGATCGGGCCGACCGGCCGCGCGCTGGTGCTGACCGTGCGCGGGCCCGACGACGTCGAGCGGTACGTCCTGCTGGCGCCCGGGATGCGGCTGGGCGCGCCCGACGACGCGTCGCCCGCCGACCTGCTCGGCGCGTTCAGCAGCACCGTCCAGGACAGCGGCCCCTACAGCCGCGCCCTCGCCAAGGCGATCGCCGACCACCGGATCCCCGACGGCGCCGACCTCGCCCTGATCGGCCACAGCGCGGGCGGCGCGGCGGTCATGAGCCTGAGCCGGGACGCCGCGCTCAACACCCGGTACCGGATCACCCACGTCATCGCGATCGGCTCGCCGATCGACTTCAAGGAACCCGCGGACCCGGCGACCTGGGTCGCGAGCATCACCAACCGGCACGACATCGTCCCGAGCCTCGACGGGCAGGGGGCCGGGAACTGCTTCGCCGGACGGCCCGGCCGGTACGTCGTGGACTACACCGATCCGACGCACCTGTTCCCCGCCTGCCACCGGCTTGAGCAGTACGCCGCCAACATCGAGCACGACCTCCCCGCCACCCGCGCGCACATCGAACGGCGGCTGGAGCCCTACAGCGGCCCCGTGGTCCGGCGCCGGCTCTACCGGCTCTACGACGACGCGCGCCGCCCGGCGGGCTTCCCGTTCCTCACCGTCGCCTCCCGCGCCGAGCCCACCCCCGACGGCCCGGTCGACCTGCCCGTGCGCACGGCGGACGCGGCGTCCCTGACGGCGTGGTTCGCCGTCGACGCCGCCTCGGCCGCCGCCGTCCTCGGGGAGACCGGCGGGACCGTCCCGGTGCGCGCCGGTACGCGGTCGCTGGTCGCGCTGCACGTCCACGACCACCGGGAGAGCACGCTCGGGCCGCACCACGAGATCGCCCTCGGCGTCCTGGTCCACGATCCGTGGCGCCCCCGGCCGGTCGGCGTCTGGCCGGACCTGCTGCGCCGGCCGCACCTGCGCGGCGCCGGCCTGTGGACGTTCTGCACGGCGCTGAGCACTCCCGCCGCCCGCGCCGCCCACCGGAACCTGTGGAGCGAGCACGTCCTCACCGCGCCCGCCCGCGTCCGCGTGGACGCCCGGGCCGCCGCCGTCACCGTCGGCGACCCGGCCGACCGCGCCCTGACCTTCGCGGGGCCGCTCGGCCCGAGCGGCCCGTGGCGCTCGGGCGATCTCGTCCTCTACTCCGCGCTCGCGGGCGCCACGCTGCGCTCGCTCGTCCACGCCCACGGGCCGTCCCGGCTGCATCCCGCACCGCGCGCACGGCTGCGCGCCGGCGCCGCCGGCCACCCGCTGGCCGACCGGCTGCGCGCCCTCGGCCTCGACGGGGCCCGGCCGGTCCTCTGCCACAGCGGCCCGCACCGGATGCTCCGGCGCGATGCGGGCACCCCTGTCTTCCCCGCCTAGGACTCTTCCCCGCTCAGGAGGCCGTCTTGCCCGCCCGCCGCCCGCTCGCCGAGTCCGCCGCCCTCCTGCGCGACGACGCGGAGGCCGTCGACCGCGCCGCGGCCCGCCTCCACGCCCTGGTGCGGCGGCTCCAGGACGACCCGGCGGCGCCGCCGTGGTTCGCCGCCGCCGCCGAGGCCCACATCAAGGCGAGCGTGATCGCCGCCACCGAACTGTCCCGCGCGGCAGCCGACCTGGGCGCCCTGTCCGAAGCGGCCGCCCGCATCGCGCCCGGCGGCGCCCCGGGCGCCACCGGGTAGGGCCGCGCCGGCGGACGCGGGCGGGTGCTACCGGATCAGGCAGATCTGGGTGCCGGGGGTCACCGGGTGGCCCGGGTGGGCGTCGAGGGCGGAGATGGTGCCCGGTTTGTGGGCGGTGAGGGGCTGCTCCATCTTCATCGCCTCCACCACGACGATGGTGTCGCCGGCGGCGACGGTGTCGCCCTCTCCGGCGACGACTTTCACGACGGTGGCTTGCAGGGGGCAGACCAGGGCGTCGCCGTCGTCCTCCTTGGCCTTGGCTCTGCGCGGCCTGGGCCGGGACGGCGCCGGAGCGGCCTCGGCGGACGTATGCAAAACGACCTCGACGCGTTTGCCGTCCACCTCGGCGGTGACGGCCTTGCGGACGTCCGGGGCGGGGGCGGCCGAGGCGTCCGGTTGAGGCGGGATCGAGGGTGCGCCGTCGGACTCGATCCAGGCCGTGTGGACGTCGAAGGGCTCGTCGGTGAAGGCCCGTTCGCCGACGACCGCGCGGTGGAAGGGCAGGACGGTCGCGACCCCGGCGACCTCGAACTCCGCGAGGGCGCGGCGCGCCCGCTGGAGGGCGGCCTCGCGGGTCGCGCCGGTGACCACGAGCTTGGCGAGCAGGGAGTCGAACTGGGGCGGGACCTCCTGTCCCTCGGCGTAGCCGCCGTCCAGGCGGACGCCAGGACCGGACGGCGGACGCCAGGTCGTGAGCGTTCCGGTCGAGGGGAGGAAACCGCGGCCCGGGTCCTCGGCGTTGATCCGGAACTCGATCGCGTGGCCGCGCGGCTCCGGGTCGCCGTAGCCGAGGGGCTCCCCCTCGGCGATGCGGAACATCTCCCTGACCAGGTCGATGCCGGTCACCTCCTCGGTGACGGGGTGTTCGACCTGGAGCCGGGTGTTGACTTCGAGGAACGACACCGTCCCGTCCGCGGCGACGAGGAACTCGCAGGTGCCCGCGCCCACGTACCCGGCGGCGCGCAGGATCTTCTTGGACGCCTCGTACAGCGTCCGCCGCTGGTCCTCGGTGAGGAAGGGCGCGGGAGCCTCCTCGACGATCTTCTGGTGGCGGCGTTGCAGGGTGCAGTCGCGGGTGGACACCACGACCACGTCGCCGTGCCGGTCCGCGAGGCATTGCGTCTCGACGTGCCGGGGACGGTCGAGGTAGCGCTCGACGAAGCAGTCGCCGCGCCCGAACGCGGCCTCGGCCTCCCGGACGGCCGACGCGAACCGCGCCGGGATCTCGTCGAGGGAGCGGGCCACCTTGAGGCCCCGGCCCCCGCCGCCGAACGCGGCCTTGATCGCCACGGGCAGGCCGTGCTCGCGTCCGAACGCGACGGCCTCGGCGGCGCCGGGCACCGGCTCGGCGGTGCCCGGGGCGAGCGGGGCGCCCTGGTCGCGGGCGATGTGCCGGGCCCGCACCTTGTCGCCGAGCAGCTCGATGGCGGACGGCGGCGGACCGATCCACACTAGGCCCTCGCCGACGACCGCCCGCGCGAACTCGGCGTTCTCGGAGAGGAACCCGTAGCCGGGGTGGACGGCGTCGGCGCCCGCGTCCGCCGCCGCCTTCAGCAGCTTGCCGGTGTTCAGGTACGTCTCGGCCGGGGTGGCGCCGCCGAGCGCGTACGCCTCGTCGGCCATCCGCGCGTGCGGGGCCGACACGTCCGGATCGGCGTACACCGCCACGGCGGCCAGCCCGGCGTCGCGGCACGCCCGCGCGACGCGCACGGCGATCTCGCCCCGGTTCGCGATCAGGATCTTGTGCACGGTCTCCTCCGGATCAGGCTCGGCAGGGCAGCGGGCCGCCGTGGTAGTCGATCATTTCGCCGAACATCGCGGCGACGTCCATGCGCTCGCCGGGCGGGGCGCCGCGCTCCTCGGCGCAGGCGCGCCGCAGGTTCGGGACGAGGCGTTCGGGGTCGAGGAGCCGCCCGTCCGGCTCGGCGCGGTGCGCGATCTCCAGGGGGTCGAGGCCGTCGGCGAGCCCCTGCCTGGCCTGGTCGCGCACCCAGCGGAGATAGCGCTCGGCCTCGTCCAGGAGTTCGGGTCCGCCGACCGGCCCGTGCCCGGGGACGACGACGGCCGGGGCCAGTTCGCGCAGCCGCTCGATCGCGCGCAGGGAGCCCTCGACGGACCCCATCATGCAGAACGGCGTGACGCCCGACATGACGAGGTCTCCGGCGAACAGGATCCGCTGGCCGGGCAGCCACACGACGGTGTCGTCGCGGGTGTGCGCCGGGCCGACGCGGAACAGTTCGGCGCGCAGGTCGCCGGCGTGCAGCGTCATCCGCCGCTCGTAGGTGAGGCTCGGCGGTTCGAGCCGGATGTCGCCCCATTCGACGTCCGGCCAGAGGCCCGTGAGGTGCAGGTCCGCCTGGATGGCTTCGTCGCGCGTCCCTTCGTGCGCGACGACGACGGCCTCCGGGGTGAAGACGCAGTTGCCGAACGTGTGGTCGCCGTGGAAGTGCGTGTTCACGACGAGGCGCGGCGGCGCGGACGCCACCTCGCGCACCGCGTCCCGCAGGGCCAGCGCGCGTTTCACGGTCGCGGCGGTGTCCACGACGATCGTGGTGCCGCCGGACGCGATGACGCCGGCGTTGTTCAGGCACCATCCGCCGTCCGGCTGCACGTAGGCGTGCACGCCGGCGGCCAGCCGTCGCAGGTGCGGCTCGGTCATCACGGCCTCCTGAAGATCTCGTCGAGGAAGAAGGCGCGGAGGTCGGCGGCCAGCAGGTCCGGGGCCTCCAGCGCGGGGAAGTGGCCGCCCCGCTCGAACTCCGTCCACCGGACGATCGTGTGCGCGCGCTCGGCGAACGGCCTGATGGCGTGGTCGGTGGGGAAGACGGCCACCGCCGTGGGCACCGGGGAGCGGCCGTCCCGCTCCCGCTCCGCCCGGTCGTGGAAGCGCTCGTAGTAGCTGTGCGCGGCCGAGCCCGCCGTGCCGGTGAACCAGTAGACGCTGACGTCGGTCAGCAGGGCGTCCGCGCCGACGGCGTCGTCCGGCAGGTCGGCGGTTCCGGTCAGGTCGCGGTAGCGCTCGGCGAACCAGGCGAGCAGCCCGGCGGGCGAGTCGTGGTGGGCGTGCGCGAGCGTCTGCGGGCTGGTGCCCTGGACGCGGAGGTACGCGCCCTCGTTCTCCTGCCACCGGTGCAGCGCGTCGAGCCTCTCGCGGTCGGCGTCGTCCAGCGCGTCGGGGTCGTCGTCGCCGCCGGGCACCGTGACCAGGGCGTTGACGTGGACGCCGCGGACGCGGTCCGGGGCGTCCCGGCCCATGAGCGGAGCCACGAAGGCCCCGACGTCGCCGCCGTGCACGCCGTACCCGGCGTATCCGAGCCGGTCCATCAGCGCGTTCAGCGCCTGGGCGGTACGGCCGTCCGTCCAGCCCGGCCCCGGCGGCGGACCGGAGAACCCGAAGCCGGGCAGGGAGGGCGCCACCAGGTGGAAGTCGTCCCGGAGCGCGCCGATCAGGGCGGGGAAGTCGGCGACCGACCCCGGCCAGCCGTGCAGCAGCACCAGCGGGACGGCGTCCGGGTTCGCGGAGCGCACGTGCAGGAAGTGCACGCGGGCCCCGTCGATCTCGGTGGTGAACTGCGGGTGGGCGTTCAGCTCCGCCTCGTGCCGCCGCCAGTCGTACCCGTCGGCCCAGTACTCGGCGAGGCGCCGCAGGTAGGCGGTGGGGACGCCGCGCGACCAGCCGGTGCCGGACGGGTCGGGCGCCCACCGGGTGGCGCGCACCCGCCGCCGCAGGCAGTCGACCTCCCCCTCAGGAACAGCGACCCGGAAGGCCATGACGCGAGCCATACATCCTCCTAGAGCTACGTTCACCTGCGGCGTGTCGTTGTTTTGAGCCGCCCGATAACAACGACACGCCGCAGGTCAACGGGTGAGGACGGCGGCGGAGGCGAAGCCGCCGCGGCCGCGGGCCAGGACGAGGGCCGTGCCGAGGCCGGCGGGGCGCGGCTCGCCCACGACCAGGTCGAGCCGGTCGTCGGCGCGTCCCGGACGGGTGCCGGTGGTGGGCGGGATCACCCCGTCGCGCAGGGACAGCAGCGCGGTCGCCAGGTCCAGCGCGGCGCCGCCGGACAGCAGCCGCCCCGTCATCGACTTGGGCGCGGTGACCGGAACGGAGCGCGGCGCGAACAGCCCGGTCAGCGCCGCCGCCTCGGCGTCGTCCAGGTCGCGGCGGCCCGCCGCGTCGGCGAACACCACGTCGACCGCCGCCGCGGGCAGCCCGGCGTCGTCCAGCGCGGCCAGCGCCGCCCGGCGCAGGCCGTCGGCGCAGCCGGGCTCGGGGTCGAACGCGGCGCCGTGCCCGGCGACCGCGCCGTAGACCTGCGGGGCGCCGCGCTCCTCGGCGCCGGCGCGGTCCTCGACGACGAGGACGGCCCCGCCCTCACCCGGCACGCAGCCCCCGGCCTCCGCGTCGAACGGCAGGTAGGCCGACGCGGGGTCGGCGCACGGGCTGAGCTCCCGGCTCGCGGTCTGGATCGCGACCCCGTACGGGCAGAGGGTGCCGTCGACGCCGCCGGCCACCATCGTCGCGGTGCCGGCCCGGATCTTCCGGCGGGCGAACGCCAGCGTGTCCAGCCCGCCGGACTGCTCGGACGCGAGCACGCCGCCGGGGCCGCGCATCCCGTTGTGGATGGAGATCTGGCCGGTGTGCACCGCGTAGTACCAGGCGAAGGACATGTAGGCGCTCACGTCGCGCCACCCGCTCCCCCACAGCTTCTGCAGCTCCCGCTGCCCGAACTCCAGGCCGCCGGACGTGCTCGCCGTGACGACGCCCATCTGGTACTCGGGCACGTCGCCCGGCTTGATCGCCGCGTCCCGCAGCGCCTCGCCGGCGGCGACGAGCGCGAGCCTGGTCACCCGGTCGCTCTGCGGCAGGAGCCGCTCCGGCAGCTCCCGCTCGGCCGGGCACTCGGGGATCTCCCCCGCGACGGCCACCGGGTAGCCGGACGCGTCGAACCTGGTGATCGTGCCGAGGCCGGACCGGCCGTCCCGGACGGCGTCCCAGTACTCGGGGGCGCCGATCCCGTTCGGCGCGGTCACGCCGATGCCCGTCACCACGGCTTGGCCGCTCATGCGCTCCTCCCTTCGGCGGCGCGCTCCGGGTCGCGGAACACCATCGCGCTCTGGAACCCGCCGAATCCGCTGCCGACCGTCAGCGCCCCGCGCACGCGGTGCTCGCGCGCGACGAGCGGGACGTAGTCCAGGTCGCACTCGGGGTCGGACTCGCGCAGGTTGGCGGTGGGCGGCACCACGCCGTGCTCCATCGCCAGCGCGCACGCGGCGATCTCGATGGACCCGATCGCGCCGAGCGAGTGGCCGACCGCCGCCTTGATGCCGCTGACCGGCACGCGGCGGGCGCGGTCGCCGAGGGCGCGTTTGAACGCCGCGGTCTCGTGCCGGTCGTTCTGCTTGGTGCCCGAGCCGTGCGCGTTCACGTAGTCGACGTCCCCGGGGTCCATCCGGGCCTCGCCGAGCGCGGCGGTGATCGCCTCGGCCATCTCCCGGCCGTCCGGTTTGAGGCCGGTCATGTGGAAGGCGTTGCAGCGGGACGCGGCGCCCGCGAGCTCGGTGTAGATCCGCGCGCCGCGCCGCCGGGCGTGCTCGTACTCCTCCAGCACGAGGACGGCGGCGCCCTCGCCGAGGATCAGGCCGCGGCGGGTGCGGTCGAACGGGCGGCAGGCGCGGGCCGGCTCGTCGTTGTGCACCGACTGCGCCTTGATCACATCGAAGCAGGTGACGGTGATCGGCGAGATCGGGGCGTCGCTGCCGCCGGTGACGACGACGTCGGCGGCGCCGTCCCGGATCACCTCGGCGGCGTGCGCCACCGCGTCGATCCCGGAGGTGCAGCCCGTCGAGACGACCGTGGCCGGCCCGCGGGCGCCCGTGGTCAGCGCGACCTCGGCGGCCACCGAACTGGGCAGGAAGTAGTCGTACATGTGCGGGCTGACGTAGGCGGGGTCGACGTTCCAGTGCGCGCCGCCGTCGCTGAGCACGACGTACTCGGCCTCCATGCTCTTGGTCCCGGCGACCGCGCTGCCCATCGCGACGCCGGTCCGCGCGGCGAGCCGGTCGTCGACGGAGAGGCCGCTGTCGTCCACGGCCTCCCGCGCGGCCGCCTTGGCGAGCTGGACGAACCGGTCGGTGCGCCGGATCTCCCGGGGGGCGAGCCCCGCCGCGGCGGGGTCGAAGTCGCACTCGGCGGCGACCTGGCAGCGGTGGCCGGACGGGTCGAACTGGGTGATGCGGCGCGTCGCCGTCCGCCCGGAGGTGACCAGGTCCCAGAAGGGCCCGGTGCCGATCCCGCCGGGGGCGACCACGCCGATCCCGGTGATGACGGTTCTTCGCCGGGACATCAGGCGTCCTCCCCGAGTGCGTCGGCCAGCAGGTCCAGCTGCTCGGGCCCGGACGCGCAGGGCACCAGGACGAGTTCGTCGCATCCGGCCTCCGCGAACGCGCGGGCGGTCTCGCGCAGCCGGGCGGCCCCGGTCGGCGTCCCCTCGATCATCATTGCGGCGAGCCGCCCGGCGAAGGAGTAGTAGTCGCCGAGGTGCTCGCGGACGGCGGCGTCCGCGTCCGGGCCGAGGGCGTAGTACGCCTGCGCGACGACGCGCGGTTCGCCGGGCCGTCCCGACTCCCGCCAGCGGCGGCGGACCTCGGCGGCCCGCTCGGCGAACGCGTGCGGCGGCCCGGCGGCGGCGAAGTAGCCGTCGCCGTGCGCGGCGACGCGGCGCAGCGCGGCCGGCGCCCGGCCGCCGACGAGGATCTCGGGCTCGCCGCCGGGCGGCTCGGGGCCGATCTCGCCGCCCGCCCAGATCTTGCGCATCTCGGCGAGCATCGTGTCGAGGCGGCGGCCGCGGTCGCCGAACTCGGCGCCGGCCGCGGCGTAGTCGTCCGGCCTGGCCCCCGCCGCGACGCCGAGCGTGAGCCGCCCGTCCGACAGGTGGTGGACGGACGCGGCCTGCTTGGCGACCAGCGCCGTGTTGCCCCGGTACGGGGCGATGAGTATCCCGGTGGTCAGCCTGATCCGTTCGGTCGCGGCCGCGGCGGCGGCCAGCGCGACGAGCGGTTCGGCGTTGCCGTACACGAGCCGGTCGAGCACCGCGAGGTCGGCGAACCCGGCCGCCTCCGCCCGGCGCGCCCAGTCCAGCAGTTCACCGCCGCGGACCCCGCGGACCATGGTGGGCAGTGCCACTCCGTATTCCATCGTCGTCTCCTCTCGGGCTCCGGCGGGTTCAGGTGCGCTCGGCGAGCGCGTCGACGAAGCCGGACGCGGCGCGTTCGGGGCGCAGCGCGGCGTGCGAGCAGCCGACGGTGACGTCCCGCCAGCAGCGCTGCAGCGGGTCGCCGCGGTCCTGCGCGGCGGTGCCCGCCGACTTCATGAGCGCGTTGACCGCCTCCACCAGCAGGGACGCCGCGTAGGACGCGCGGTTGGCGTTCTCGAACGCGCGCGGACGGCCCGCGCCGGCGTCCAGCGCCGACACGACCTCGCCGATCAGCAGTTCGGCCGCCTCGATCCGCGCGGCGGACGCCGCGATGTCCAGCGCCGCCGCGTCGCCGGCGGGCGGCGGTCCCCCGCTGCGCGGCGCGGCGGAGGGCGGCGCCGCCGCGCGTTTGGCGGCGGCGGTGCGGGTCGCGGCGGCCAGCGCGCCGCGCGCCGCGCCGATCAGCGCGGAGATGCAGGTCAGGCCGCCGACCGCGGGCAGCGGGACGTTGTGCTGCGGCGCCTGCGAGGTGTGGTTCAGCCCGCCCATCACCTCCTTGAACGGCACCGTCCGGTGCGCGGGCACGAAGACCCCGTCCACCGTGAGGGTGTGGCTGCCGGTGGCGCGCATGCCGACCGCGTCCCAGGTCGGCTCGAAGGCGAAGTCGGCGCGGGGCACCGCGAAGAAGCGCGGCTCGACGCCGCCCGGCGCGGGCCCGGCGATGAGCGCCCAGTCGGCGAACTCGACGCCGCTGACGTAGCGCCAGCGTCCGCGCAGCAGGTAACCGCCCTCGGTCTCCTCGGCGGACCCGGCGGGCACCAGGCCGGGGACGAGCAGCGCGCCCGGCGTGCCGTCCCACAGGTCGCGCTGGCCGCCGTCCGGCAGATGCGCGGCGAACCGGCCGGTGTAGGCGAACATCGCGGCGCACCAGGCGGTGGACGCGCACGCCTCGCCGAGCCGGACGACCGCGCCGGTCAGCTCGCGGAACGTGGACTCCGCGCCGCCCCAGCGGGCGGGCACGAAGTGCCGGGGCAGGGTGGTCGCGGCCACGGCGGCGACGGCCGCGCCGTCCAGCCGTCCGGTGCGGTCGGCCTCCTCGGCGTGTTCGGCGGCGGCTCGCACCGCGGCGTCGAGGGCCGTGCGCTCGTCGGTCGTGGTCATGGTCATGGTTCATCACTCCAGACGGGTCACCAGGTCACGGGCAGCGCCTCGACGCCGTACACCAGGCCGCCGTCCTTGAACGAGAGCTCCTCGAACGGGACGGCGAGCCGCAGCTCGGGCAGCCGCCGGTAGAGCGTGCGGAAGACGACCTCCAGCTCCAGCCGGGCCAGCTCGGACCCGAGGCAGAGGTGGCGGCCGTGGCCGAAGGCCAGGTGCTTGCGGGACCCGCGGGTGATGTCCAGCTCGTCGGGGCGGTCGAACGCCTCGGGGTCCCGGTTGGCGGCGGCGGTGAGCGGGAAGACGCCCTCGCCCTCCCGCACCTCGGTGCCGGAGATCGTCAGGCCGGTGCGCGCGACGCGCGCCGTGGTGAGGTCGGTGACGCTGAGGTAGCGCAGCAGTTCCTCGACGGCGGACGGCGCGAGGCCGGGGTCGCCGCGCAGCAGGTCGAGCTGCTCCGGGTGGCACAGCAGCGCCAGCGTGCCCAGCGCGATCATGCTGGCGGTGCTCTCGTGCCCGCCGTTGAACAGCAGCCGCGTCAGGTGGACCAGCTCGTCGAAGTCGTCCTCGCGCGGGAAGGCGCCGGTGAGCTTGGAGACCAGGTCGTCGCCGGGATCGTCGTACTTGGCCGCGACGAGGGCGCGGAAGTAGGCGTCCAGCTGGTTGACGGCCTCCTTGCGCTCGGCGGCGGTGGCCGTCCCGCCGAACATGGTGCGGGTCCGGACGTGCAGGAAGTCCTTGTCCTTCGCGGGGATCCCGAGCAGCTCCATGATCACCGAGATGGTGACGGGCAGCGCGAAGCCGGCGAGCAGGTCGCCCGGCGGGCCCGCGTCCAGCAGCGCGCTCACCCGGCGGTCGACGATCTCCTCGACGCGGGGCCGCAGCAGCTTGACGCGCCGGACGGTGAAGTCCTTGGCGACCCGCTTGCGGTAGTCGGTGTGCTGGGGCGGGTCCATGCCGAGCAGGGACGAGTTGAGCGTGAAGTCCTCGGGGATCGGGAACGGGGCGGGGAACCCCGGATGGCCCCGGTCGTTGCCGAGCCGCTCGTCGTTCAGGGCCTCCCGGACCTCCGCGTACCTGGTGACGACCCAGGTCGGTTCGCCCGCGGAGCGCGGCACCCAGGTGAGGCCGGGCCGCGCGCGGCATTCGCCGTGCGGCTCGGGCGGCTCGAACGGGCCGGGGCGCCGCCACGGGAAGGGCGTGCCGCGCGCCCCGTTCCCCTGCTCGTGCGCGTGCGGGCATTCGTGGTCAGGCATGGTCGCCTCCTGAGGTGAGGGTCGCGGCGAATCGCGCGAGCGTGTCGCCGGGGCTCGGGCCGTCGATGGCCGCGCGAACGCGCCCGGCCGCCGGGCCGTGCCGCGCCAGCTCCACATGGGCCAGTTCCACGCGGGTCGACCCGGGCCCGTTCGGGGTGAAGGTCACCTCGACGCGGCTGGCCCGCTCGTCGTCGCCGATGGGACGGAAGTCGCCGTCGATGCGCCACGTCAGCACGAGGCGGTTCGGCGGTTCCCAGACCAGCACGCGGCCCCAGTCGAGCTCGGAGCCGTCGGCGGAGCGCTCGTACCAGCGGCCGCCCGCCCGGGGTTCGAAGACGACCCGTTCCCGCGCGGCGACCAGCGCGTGGCTGTCCGGCCACCATTCGGTCGGCCGCCCGGTGAAGTGCGCGAAGGCGCGCTCCGCCGGCACGGGGACGTCGACGTGCTTGCGGACGGGAGGGACCGCGATCGGGGTCGCTCGCTGGCTCGCATCCATGGGGCCCACTCTCGTCCGCGTCCGTCGACGTCCTGTCGGGATGCTGTCGAGAGGGCTCAGCCGCGCGCGTCCCGCTCCTGGTCGGGGCGGACCTTCGGGACGGCGAGGGCCGCGGCCACGCCGAGCAGCGGGAACAGCGCCGAGACGAGCAGGGCGCGGTCGAAGCCCGCGGCGAGGGCCCGCTCGGTGGCGTGCGCCCCGTGCGCCGCCGCGGAGGTGTGCGCGGCGGCGACGACCGCGAGGATGCCCAGCCCGAGCGCGCCGCCGACCTGGCGGCTGGTGTTGAGCAGCCCGGAGACCAGGCCCTGCTCGCGGTAGCCGACCTCGGAGGTGCCCGCGACGGTCATGGACGCCGACACGAGGCCCTGCCCGACGCCGAGCACCAGCGTCGGCCCGAACAGGTCGGCGAGGAAGCCGGCGCCCGCCCCGGCGCGCGACAGCCACGCCAGGCCGGCCGCCGACAGCAGCAGCCCGGCGACCAGCAGCGGGCGCGGGCCGGTCTTCGGCACCAGCGGGGCGATGCCGCGCGCGGCCACGACGATGCCGAGGGACAGCGGCAGGTACGCGAACCCGGTCTCCAGCGGGCTGTACCCGAGGACGAGCTGGAGCAGCAGCGTGAACAGGAAGAACGTCCCCCACAGGGCGGCGGTGCTGGTGAAGGCCACCAGGTTGGCCGCCGTGACCGAGCGGTTGCGGAAGATGCCGAGCGGCACCAGCGGGTGGCTCTCGCGGCGGACCTCGTTCACCGCGAACAGGGCCAGGAGGACGACCGCCAGGCCCAGGCTCACGACGATCTGCGGCGAGCCCCAGCCCTCCTTCTCGGACCGGACGATGCCGTACACGAGCAGGATCAGCCCGGCCGTGATGGCGAGGGCGCCGGGCAGGTCCATCCGGCGGTCGCCGTCCTCCTTGCGGGACTCGGTGACCGCGTACGCCGCGCCCGCCGTCAGCAGCACCCCGACGGGGACGTTGACGAGCAGGATCCAGCGCCAGGAGAGCCACTCGGTGATGGCGCCGCCGACCAGCGCTCCGATCGCCCCGCCGCCCGCGGCGACCGCGCCCCAGAGCCCGAACGCGCGGGCGCGCCGCTCCGGGTCGGTGAAGGTGGTGCCGAGGACGGTCAGCGTCGCCGGGGCCATGATCGCCGCGCCGAGGCCCTGCACGCCCCGCGCGGCCAGCAGCGAGGCCGGGTTCCAGGCCAGCCCGCCGGCCAGGCTCGCGAGCGTGAACACGCCGATGCCGCCGAGGAACACCCGGCGCCGCCCGTAGATGTCGGCGAGCCGCCCGCCGAGCAGCAGGAATCCCGCGAACACGATCGTGTACGCGTTGATGATCCATTGCAGCGAGCCGGTCTGGAAGTGCAGGGCGGTCTGGATGGAGGGGAGCGCGACGTTCATCACCGAGGCGTCCAGCACCACCAGGAACTGCCCGGCGCAGCAGACGGCGAGGACGAGCCCGAGCCGCTCTGACGCGCCCTTTCCGGCGACAGTCGTTTCGGTCGTCACCGAGGACCACTCCTCTTCGGTCGACGAGGGTTCATTGACGTCGCGCTTGATAACCGGCGGCGAGTGCGGGAAACGCGTTCGCCCAGACCGCGGAGTACTCCTTTCGACATCCCGGACGGACCGAACGGCCCACTCGGCGATGGACGTTCCGGAGAGCGCGCGTCACCGAACGACGATGCGGCGCTTAGAGCCCGCCTTCATGGCTAGAAGCGGCGAATGTCATGAACGACCACGACCAGATCCACGGAGGTCGAAACTCGTATGCTCCACTTCAAGCTGCTCGGCCCGCTGGAGGTCGCGGGCGGCGGATCGGCGTTCGCACCGACCGCGCCGCGCGTGCTGAACACGCTCGCGCTGCTGCTGGTGCGCAGTGGTCGTGTCGTGCCGCTCGACACGATCATTGAGGAGCTGTGGGGCGACGACCCCCCGCGCAGCGCGGCCCGCACCGCCCAGACGTACGTGTACCAGATCCGGCGCTGGCTGACCGCCGGCGGCGGCCCGGCGGGCGGCGAGGACGCCCTCCTCACCCGGCCGCCCGGCTACCTGCTGCGCGTCGCCCCCGGGCAACTGGACCTCAGCCGGTTCGACCGGCTGCTCGCCGAGGGCCGCGCGCTGCTCCAGGACGGCCGCGCCGCCGACGCCGTGGAACCGCTGTGCCACGCGCTCGACCTGTGGACGGGCCCGCCGATGGCCAACGTCGAGCTGGGCCGGGTGCTGGAGGGCCACGCGGCGGCCCTGGACGAGCACCGCGCTCACGCGCTGAACCTGCGCATCGAGGCCGACCTGCGGCTCGGCCGGCACCGCGAGCTCATCGGCGAGCTGCGCTCGCTGGTCGCGCTGAAGCCGTACGACGAGTGGTACCACAGCCTGCTCGTGTGCTCGCTGGCGCGGTCCGGCCGCCGCTACGACGCCCTGGAGGCGTTCCACGCGGCCCGGCACATCCTCGCCGAGGACCTCGGGCTCAGCCCGTCGCCGGAGCTGAGCGAGGTGCACGCCGCCGTCCTGGAGGGCGAGCAGCCGAGGACGCCGCTGACGTGCACGGCGTCGAAGACCGCGGCGCCCTCGGGGCCCGGCGCGGCCAGGAGGTCCGTGCCGAGGCCCCGGCCGCCGCGCCGCACCGGGCTGCCGTCCGCGCAGCCCGTCCACTGACCGGAACCCGGAACCACCGAAAGGAAGCATCCGTGCCGACCACCATCGCGCCCGCCGAGCTGCGGGCCGCCATCGACGACTTCTACGCCTGGCACATGCAGCTCCTCGACGCCGGAAGGGTCGAGGAGTGGGCGGACGCCTTCACCCCCGACGGCGTGTTCGACGCCCAGGGCCACCCCGAGCCCGTCCGCGGACGCGACGAGATCCGGTCGGCGTCCCAGGCCGTCGCCGGCAGGCTCGCGGAGGCGGGCATCGTCCGGCGCCACTGGCTCGGCATGAGCCGCATCGTCCCCGAGGACGGGAACGTCCGGGTGCGCAGTTACGCCCTGGTGTTCCAGTCGAGCAAGGAGAACGGGACCGTCCTGCACGCGAGCACCACCTGCGAGGACGTGCTGGTCCCGGACGGCGATTCCTGGCTGATCCGCGAGCGTGTCGTCCGGGTCGACGGAATGCCGTGACGGAATGCCCTGACGGAACGTCCCGAACGGGCATTTTCTGAACGCCCGGAAATGCGCGCAGGAAGACGCGCGTAAAAGAGCCGGCGGCCCAACCTGGGCCGCCGGCTCTTTCGCCGTTCGCGTCCTTACACGGTCTCGCCGATCCTGGCGTTGACGAACGCCAGGTATTCGCGGGGCGTCTTCAGTTCCGCGGTCTCCTCCTCGGGCAGTTCGACGCCGAACATGCGCTCCACCTGCGCGGTGGTCTCCATGACGGCGAGCGAGTCGTAGCCGAGGTCGGAGAACGGCACCTCCAGGAGGTCGGCCGAGCCGTCCTCCAGGGTCTCCGCCTCGCCCGCCGCCGCGCGCAGGGCGTCCTTGAGGCCGTCCAGTGTCAGTTCCCTCATGCTCCGCTCCTCTCGTTCTCCGCGTACCGCTTGGCCGCGCGCAGGGTCGCCCTGCTGTTGGCGCCGAGCGTCTCGCGGATCTTCCGGCGCACCGCCGGCAGGTCCATCCCGCCGGCGGCCTCCGGCAGCGCCTCGGGGTCGATGACCACCGTGTGCCGGGACGTGACGCGGACCGCGCCGTCCCCGGCGGGCTCGAACAGCCACTCGCCGTTGTGCGTCCGCATGACCGGGGGCGTCGTGGTCTGCTTGTAGACGATGCGCTCACCCGGCACGCACACCCGCCCGGACGCGGTGGTGTGCGCGGACCCGTCGGGCGACCGGGTGTCCATCTCCATGAACTGGAGGCCGGGCTCGTCCTCGGTCAGGGCGACGCGCAGCACGTGCGGGAGCCGCTCGGGCCACCGGTCACACTCGTTGACGAAGTCGTAGGCCGCCTCCAGCGGCCCCTGGACGAGTTCGCCGTCGCTGAACTCCAGCGTCAGGCCGGCGGCGGCGTCGGTCTCGGCCGCGCGCCTGAGCGCGTCCAGTTCCGCTTCGCTGTTGGCGCCGACGGCCCGGTCGATGAGCGCGAGGGCGTCGGCGTCGTCGTCCACGGCGGCGTAGTCGTGCACCAGGACGACGTGGGAGCCGCCGTCCCCGTCCGGCTCGATCCGCCAGGTCCCGCGCATCGCGGCGACCGGGGCGCTCGGCTCGGCCTGCGCGAACTCGACGGTCCGCGCGGCGGCGTCGAGGGCGCGCTCCGACACCCAGGTGCGGAGCGCGCCGTTGGCGAGCGCCCAGATCCGGATGCGCTCCGCGCGGTCGTCGCCGGACAGCCGGACGGCGCGCACGGTCGGCGGGAAGTGCACCGGCCAGGTCGTCACGTCCGCCACGATCCGGTAGACCGCGTCGGGCGGCGCCTTGATCCGGGTGGTGTGCTCGGTGTGCCGGGTCGCCGGCGCCGTGTCCTCTCGTACGGTCATCGGTACTCCTCGGAAGTCGCCGGTCCTCAGAAGTTGCCCAGGCCGCCGCACACGTTGATCGCCTGCGCGGTGACCGCCCCGGTGTCGGGACCGGCCAGGTAGCCGACCATCGCGGCGACCTCCTCGGGCGTCGTGTAGCGGCCGAGCGGGATCTTGGCCTCGAAGCGGGCCAGCACCTCGCCCTCGGTGACGTCCCAGTAGTCGGCGTAGCCGCGGCGGATGGTCTGCGCCATGGGCGTCTCGACGTAGCCGGGGCAGACGGCGTTCACGGTGACGCCGCTCTTGGCCAGTTCCAGGCCGAGCGCCTTGGTGAAGCCGACGACGCCGTGCTTGGACGCCGAGTACGGCGCCCCGAGGACGACGCCCTGCTTGCCCGCCGTGGACGCGATGTTGATGACGCGCCCCCAGCCGGCGTCCTTCAGCCCGGACGCCAGGAACGCGCGCGTCACGCGGAAGACGCTGGTCAGGTTGGTGGCGATGACGTCGTCCCACAGTTCGTCGGGGATCTGCGCGGTCTGCCCTCCGCCGCCGCGTCCGACGTTGTTGACCAGGACGTTGACCGGGCCGGCCGAGTTCGCCTCCTCGACCAGGGACCGGACCTGGTCCGCGTCGCGGACGTCGCAGGCGGCGCCGTCCACGTCGCCGCCCGCGTCCCGCAACTCCTTGATCGTCCGGGCGACGGCCTCGCCGTCCCGCGCGCAGAGGAACACCCGCGCGCCCTCCCCGGCCAGCCGCTCGGCGACCGCGCGGCCGATGCCGCTGGTCGCCCCGCTCACGAAGGCGTGGCGGTCGCGCTGTTCACTCATCGTCCTTCTCCTTCCGATCGGCGGTGCCGTGACCGGGCGGCAGTGCCGCCCGGATGACCCCGGCCAGTTCGGCGGGGGTCGGGTTGTCCATGACCGCGGTGGTCGGCAGCTCGATCCCGAGCTCGCGGTTGACCCGGTTGCGCAGGTCCACGCTGAGCAGGGAGTCGAAGCCGAGTTCCTTGAACGCGTCGTCCGGTCCGACGGCGCCGGGCTCGGGGTATCCGAGGATCTCTCCGGCGGTGTCGCACACGGCCGCGGTCAGGACGCGTCCCAGGTCCTCGCCGGACACGCCGCGCAGGCGCTCCGCGAGACAGGCGCCGGACGCCGCGCCGTCCCCGGCGGGCTCCGGGTCGGGGCGGACGACGTCGGCGAGCATCGGGACCGTGCCCGGCGGCACGTCGCGGACGTCCAGGTCCAGCGGGACGAGGTGGCCGCGCGATGCCCGCAGCGCCGCGTCGAACAGGGCCAGCGCCCGGTCGGCGGGCAGCGGCGCGATCCCGGTGCGGCGCAGCCGGCCGACCTGCTCGCCGGACAGGTGCCCGGTCATGCCGCCGCGCTCGTCCCAGAGCCCCCAGGAGAGCGAGACGGCGGGCAGGCCCTGGGCGCGCCGGTGACCGGCGAGGGCGTCCAGCCAGGTGTTGGCGGCGGCGTAGTTCGACTGCCCGGGGGCGCCGAGCACGCCGACCGCGGAGGAGAACAGGACGAACGCCGTCAGGTCCGTGTCCCGGGTCAGCTCGTGCAGGTGCCAGGCGGCGTCGACCTTGGGGCGCAGGACGGCGTCCACGCGTTCGCCGGTCAGCGTCGCGGCGAGCCCGTCGTCAAGGGTCCCGGCGGCGTGCACCACGGCGGTCGGCGAATGCTCGGCCAGCAGGCGGGCCACGGCGTCCCGGTCGGCGGTGTCGCAGGCGGGGAAGGCGGCCTCGGCGCCGAGGCCGGTCAGCTCCGCCTCCAGCTCGGGGACGCCTCCGGCGGCTCGCCCCCTCCGGCTCGCCAGGACGAGCCTGCGCACGCCGTGCTCGCGGACGAGGTGCCGCGCCAGGAGGGCGCCGAGCCGTCCCGTCCCGCCGGTGATGAGCACCGTCCCGCCGGGACCGAAGGACGCGGGCGGCGGGATGGTCAGGACGAGCTTGCCGACGTGTCCGGCGTGCCGCAGGGTCCGCAGCGCCTCGGGGGCCCGCCGCACGTCGCGGGTCTGGAGCGGGAGGGGCGGCAACGCGCCGTCGTCGTGCAGGGCGAGCACGGTCCGCAGGACGTCCCCGATCCGCTCGGGCTCGACGCTGAGCAGGTCGTACACCGCGTACCGGACATGGGGGTGCTCGGCCCGCACGGCGGCGGGGTCGCGGACGTCGGTCTTGCCGATCTCCACGAAGCGGCCGCCGGGGCGCAGCACGCGCAGCGAGGCGTCCACGGTCTCGCGGGCCAGCGAGTTGAGGACGACGTCGATCCGCCCCCGGAACCGCTCCTCGAACTCCAGGTCGCGGGACGAGGCGATGTGGTCGTCGTCGAGGCCCAGTTCGCGCAGGACGTGCTGCTTGGGCGGGCTCGCGGTGGCGTACACCTCGGCGCCCAGGTGCCGGGCGAGCCCGACGGCGGCCAGCCCCACGCCGCCCGTGGCCGCGTGGACCAGCACGCTCTCGCCGCGCCCCAGCTCCGCGATCTCGGCGAGGCACTGGTAGGCGGTGGCGAAGACGACCGGCACCGACGCGGCGCGGGCGAACGTCCAGCCCGGCGGCAGGGGGACGACCTGGCGGGCGTCGGCGACCGCGACCGGTCCGTGGGAGCGCTCGAACACGCCCGTGACCCGGTCTCCCGGGTGGAGCGCCGTGACGCCGGGCCCGGTCTCGGTGACGATCCCGGCCCCTTCGCTGCCCATGGTCCGTTCGGTGGAGACCAGGCGCAGCGCCACGGCGACGTCCCGGAAGTTCAGCCCGGAGGCGCGGACGGCGATGCGGACCTCGCCCTCGCCGAGCGGCCGCCCGGACTCGGGTGCGGGGACGAGCGCCAGATCGTCCAGCGTTCCCCGGCGGGTGACGTCCAGCCGCCACGGGGCCGGGCCGTCGTCCGGCGGGGTCAGTTCGTCGTCGCCGGGACGGGCCAGCCGGGGCGCGTACAGGCGGCCTTGCCTGACGGCCAGTTCCGCTTCTCCGGTCGCGAGCGCCTTGGGCAGCGCCTCCTCGGAGCGCGGGTCGCCGTCGCCGTCGATCAGGACGAGGCGGCCCTGGCGCTCGGAGCGGGCGGAGCGCACGAGCCCGGTCACCGTCGCCTGCGCCAGCCCGGCGACCGCGTCGCCGGGGAGGACGCACTGCGCGTTCCTGGTGATGACGGCGACGGTTTCGGAATCCGGGATGCTCTGGAGCTTTTCCAGGACGGCTCGTGCGGCGCGGTGGGCGTCGTCCGGCATGAGGCCGTCCAGGTCTGGGACGGGCACGATGTGCGCCTCGGGTGGATCGCCGTCTGGTTCGTCGGTCAGCTCACGCCATGCCGTTTCGTAGAGGCCGCCGGGCTCGTCCCCGACGAGCGGACGCAGTTCGAGCGACTCGACGGCGGCGACCGCGCGTCCTTCGCCGTCGGCGGCGTCCAGCCGGACCGTCCCGTCGGCGGCGCGGATCAGCCGCACGCGAAGCGACGAGGTCGCGGTGGGCTCGCAGGAGACGCCCTTCCACACGAACGGGACGTCCGGGGGGCCTTCGCCGGGCAGGAGCAGCGGGTGGAGGGCGGCGTCCAGCAACGCGGGGTGGACGCCATGCGCGTCCCGGTCCTCGTCGGTGCTGACTTCGGCGTAGAGGTCGTCGCCGTCCCGCCAGGCGCGGTGCAGGCCGCGGAAGGCCGGGCCGTAGCCGTAGCCGCGTTCGGCGAGCCGGTCGTAGGCGCCGTCGAGCGGCAGCGGTTCCGCGCCGGGCGGCGGCCACTTCCCGGTGTGCGCCGCCGGGACGGGCTCGGCGGCGTCGTCCAGGGTTCCGGTGGCGTGCCGGGTCCAGTCTCCGGCGCCGCCGGGCCGGGACTCGATGACGACCGACCGGTCCGCACCGGCCAGCAGGCGGACCTCGACCTCGCCGGACGCGGGGATCGGCAGCGGACGTTCCAGCACCAGTTCGCGCAGCCGCGGGCGGCCGACCCGCGCGCCCGCCGAGCAGGCCATCTCGACCTGGGCGGTCCCGGGCAGCAGGATCTCGCCCGCGACCTCGTGGCCGGCGAGCCACGGATGGCGCGCGACGGACAGCCGTCCGGTGCGCAGGACACCGCCGCCGGGCAGGTCCACCTCGGCGTCCAGCAGCGGATGCCCGGCCTTCGCCGCGCCCGCGACGCCCGCCGGGCCCGGCGTCCCGGCCGACCGCCAGTAGCGCCGGGACTCGAACGGGTAGGTCGGCATCGGCACGATCCGCCCTCCGGGGACGAACGCGGCCCAGTCGACCGGCACGCCGTCGACGTGGGCCGCGGCGGCGCCGGTGAGGAACTGCGCGAGCCCGCCGCCGTCCCGGCGCAGCGTCCCGAGGACGGTCACGTCCCGGTCGCCCGCCGTCCCGGCGATCGCGCGGGCCAGCACCGGATGCGGGCCGACCTCGACGAACCGCGTGTGCCCGGCGTCGATCAGCGCGTCCACCGCGTCCTGGAACCGCACGGCGCCGCGGATGTTGTCGAACCAGTAGCGCTCGTCCATCGGCCGGTCGAGCGGCCCGCCGGTCAGCGTGGACCACAGCGGGACGGCCGGGACGGCCGGGGAGAGTCCGGCGAGGTCGGCGAGGAGCGGGTCGCGCATCGGTTCCATGGCCTCGGTGTGCGAGGCGTAGTCGACGTCCACGCGCCGCGCGTCGACGCCCGCGTCCTGGAGCCGGGCGACGAGGCCGTCGAGCGCGTCGGCGTCCCCGGCGACGACCGTGGCGGACGGCCCGTTCACCGCCGCCGTCCACACCCGCGCGGGCAGTTCGATCTCGTCCGCGGGGAGCGGCACCGAGGCCATGCCGCCGCTGCCCGCGACCTTCCGCAGCGCGCGGCTGCGCAGGCACGCCACCTTCGCGGCGTCGTCCAGGGACAGGGCGCCGGACACGCAGGCCGCCGCGATCTCGCCCTGCGAGTGCCCGACCACCGCCGCCGGGCGGACGCCGGCCGACTCCCACAGCCGGGCGAGCGACACCATGACGGCGAACAGCGCCGGCTGGACGACGTCCACCCGGTCCAGCGGATCGTTCTCCAGCACGTCCTGGAGCGACCAGCCGCAGTGGGCGGACAGCGCCCGCTCGCACTCGGCCATCCGCTCGCGGAACACCGGGGACTCGCGCAGCAGTCCGAGGGCCATGCCCCGCCACTGCGCCCCCTGCCCGGGGAACACGAACACCGGATCGGACGCGTCGCGCGCCTCGGCGCGGACGACGGCGGGCGACCGGTAGCCGCGCACGGCCGCCGGGACCCGGGCCCCGCCCGCCAGCGTCTCCAAGCCGTCCATGAGGTCGTCGCGGGTGTCGCCGACGACGACGGCGCGCCATCGCATCGGCGTGCGGGCCGCCAGCGTCCGGGCGATGTCGGCGGGTCGCTCCTCCGGGTGCGCGGCCATGAACTCGCGGGCGCGTTCGGCCTGCGCGCGCAGCGCGGCGCCGGTGCGCGCCGACAGCGGCAGCGGGACGGGGCCGGGACGGTCCGGCTCTCCGGCGGGCGGCGCCGCGGCCTCCTCGACGATGACGTGCGCGTTGGTGCCGCTGATCCCGAACGAGGAGACGGCGGCCCGGCGGGGGCGGTCCGCGCGCGGCCACGGCACCGGTTCGGTGAGCAGGGCCAGTCCGCTCGCGCCCCAGTCGACGTGCCCGGACGGCTCGCGGACGTGCAGCGTGCGGGGCAGCCGCCCGGCGCGCAGCGCCTCCACCATCTTGATCAGGCCGCCGATGCCCGCCGCCGCCTGGGCGTGCCCGATGTTGGACTTGAGCGAGCCCAGCCACACCGGGCCGTCCCCGCCGCGGGCGGCGCCGTAGGTGCGGGCCAGCGCGCCCGCCTCGATGGGGTCGCCCAGCGCGGTGCCCGTGCCGTGCGCCTCGACCGCGTCCACGTCCGCGGGCCCGAGTCCGGCGCGGTCCAGCGCGTCCCGGATGACCTGCTCCTGCGCGGTGCCGTTCGGCGCGGTGAGCCCGTTGCTGGCGCCGTCCTGGTTGACGGCGCTGCCGCGCAGGACGGCCAGGACGGGACGTCCCGCCCGCCGCGCGTCGCCCAGCCGCTGCAGGACGGCCAGCCCCGCGCCCTCGGCCCACGCGGTGCCGTCGGCGGCGGCGGAGAACGCCTTGCAGCGGCCGTCGGCGGCGAGGCCCTGCTGGCGGCCGAAGTCCAGGAACATGCCGGGCGTCGCCAGCACGGTCACGCCGCCCGCGAGCGCGGTGTCGCACTCGCCCTGCCGGATCGCCTGCGCCGCCATGTGCACGCCGACCAGGGACGCCGAGCACGCGGTGTCCACGGTGACGGCGGGGCCGCGCAGCCCGAGGACGTAGGCGATGCGCCCGGACGCCACGCTCGGCGTGGTGCCGGTGAGCCGGTGGCCGCGCGTGCCGTCCTCGGGTTCGGCGAGGCGCGGGCCGTAGTCCTGCGCGGTGGCGCCGACGAAGACGCCGGTGCGGCTGCCGCGCAGCGCGTCGCGGCCGAGCCCGGCCCGTTCGCACGCCTCCCACGCGGTCTCCAGCAGCAGCCGCTGCTGCGGGTCGATCCCCGCCGCCTCGCGCGGCGAGATCCCGAAGAACGCCGCGTCGAACTCGGCGGCGCCGTCGAGGAACCCGCCCTCGGCCGGGCCCCCGGACAGCTCGTCCAGGTCCCAGCCGCGGTCGTCCGGGAACGGCCCGATCGCGTCGGTTCCGGTGTCCACCAGCCGCCAGAGGTCCTCCGGCGAGCGCACGCCGCCCGGATAGCGGCAGCTCGTCGCGACGACCGCGATGTCGTCGTCGCTCTCGCGGTGTTCGCGGGCGGGCGCGGGCCGGGCGGCCGACCGACCGTTGGGCTCCGGACGCAGGGCGTCGGCGAGTTCCGCGGCGGTGGGGTGGTCGAAGAGGAGGGAGCCGGGCAGGTCGCGGCCGAGGGCGGCCGACAGCCGGTCGCGGATGACGACGGCCGTCCGCGAGTCCACCCCCAGTTCCCGGAAGGGCGCGTCCAGGTCGGCCGCCGCGCCGGCGCCGAGGGCCTGTTCGAGCGTCTCGGTCACCAGCCGCCGGGTGTCGGTCCCCGCGGCGGCCGGCGCCGTCTCGTCCGGGACGGCGTCGAACCAGTGGCGGTCGCGCTGGAACGCGTACGTCGGCAGGTCGGTCAGGCGGGCGTCCGTCCCGAAGAAGGCGCGCCAGTCCACCCGCCCCCCGGAGAGGTGGACGCCGGCGAGGGCCGCCGCGGCGCCCTCCGCCTCGTCCCGGTCGCCGGGCAGGCAGGGCAGGACCGTCACGGCGGGATCCGCGACGTTCGCGGGGAGCAGGTCGGTCAGCGCGGTGCCGGGACCGGCCTCGACGAACCGCCGCGCGCCCAGCGCGTGCAGCGCCCGGAGGGCGTCGCCGAACCGGACGGTCCGGCGGGCGTTGGCGGCCCAGTGCGCGGGGTCGGCGAGCCGCTCGGCGGTCGCCTCCGCGCCCGTCACCGACGAGACGATCCGGGGTCCGCCGTCCGGCCGCCGCCAGTCCAGCCCGGCGGCGACGGCGCGCAGCTCGGCCAGGATCGGCTCGACGAGCGGCGAGTGGACGGCCCGGCCGATCCGCAGCCGCTTGGTGCGCCGCCCGGATCCGGCGAAGTGCTCGGCCACCGCCGCCACGACCGCCTCGTCCCCCGCGACGACCACCGACCGGGGGCCGTTGACGGCGGCGACGCCGGCGCGGTCGAGCCGGTCCGCGAGGACGGCGCGGGCCTCGTCCTCGCCCGCCTCGACCGCGACCGCGGCGCCGGACGGCAGCCGCTCGAACAGCCGTCCCCGCGCCGCGACGAACTCCGCCGCGTCGCCGAGGGGAAGCGCCCCGGCGACGTGCGCGGCGGTGATCTCCCCGAGCGAGTGGCCCGCGACCGCGTCCGGCCGGACGCCCCACGACTCCAGCAGCCGGAAGAGCGCCACCTCGACGCCGAACACGGCCGGTTGCAGCAGGTCCTGGCGGTCCAGCCGGTCGCCGCGCAGCACCTCGGCGAGCGGCGCGCCGAGCGCCGGCTCCAGCGCGGCGCCGACCTCGTCCAGCGCCCGCGCGAACTCCGGATACGTCGCGTAGAGGCGGCGGCCCATGCCCGCGCGCTGCACGCCCTGCCCCGGGAACAGCAGGGCGGTGCGGCCGTCGCGCCTCCGGGCCCGGACGACTCCGGGCGCGTCGCGGCCCGCCGCCAGCTCCCGCAGGCCCGCCGCGTGGTCGCCGGTCACGACGGCGCCGTGCTCGAACGCCGTCCGCGCGACCGCGAGGGAGTAGCCGACGTCCCGGGCGTCCGGCCGCGTCGCGGCGAGGTCGGCGAGCCGCCCGGCCTGGGCGCGCAGCGCCTCCTCCGAACGTCCGCTCACCACCCACGGGACGGGTCCGGCGACCGGGGCGGGGGCCGCTCCGGCGGCGGCGCGGGGCGGCCCGGCGAGGACGAGATGGCAGTTGGCGCCGCCGAGCCCGAACGCCGAGACGCCCGCGAGGCGGTCGCCCTCCGGCCAGTCGCCGGGACGGCCGCAGACCCGCAGGTTCAGGCCCGCGAGGTCGATCTCGGGGTTGGGCTCGGCGAAGTTCGGCGTCGCGGGAAGCCGCCCGCGCGCCATCCCGGCGGCCGTCTTGATGAGCCCGGCGACGCCCGCCGCGCCCTCCAGGTGGCCGATGTTCGCCTTCACCGAGCCGACCAGCAGCGGATCGCCCGGCGGGCGGGCGGCGCCGAGCACCCGGCCCAGCGCGGCCGCCTCCACCGGGTCGCCGCGCCGCGTCCCGGTGCCGTGCAGCTCGACGTACTGGACCGCGCCCGGCTCGACGCCGGACCGTTCGCAGGCGAGCCGCAGGACCTCTTCCTGTGCGTCCCGGCTGGGGGCGGTGAGCCCCGGTGTGGCGCCGTCGTTGTTGACCGCGCCGCCCAGGATCACGCAGTGCACGCGGTCGCCGTCCCGCAGCGCCGCGTCGAGCGGCTTGAGCACCACCGCGCCCCCGCCCTCGCCGCGCACGAAGCCGTTGGCGTCCGCGTCGAGGGGACGGCACCGCCCGTCCGGCGACAGCGCGCCCAGCTCCCGGAGCGCCTCGTGGCTCTCCTCCGCCAGGTTCACCTGCACGCCGCCCGCGACGGCAAGCTCGCAGTCGCCGTCCCGCAGGCTCTGCGCCGCCTGGTACACCGCCACCAGGGAGGACGACTGGGCGGTGTCGACGGTGACGCTGGGACCGCGCAGGCCGAACACGTGCGAGACGCGCCCGGAGATGAAGCCGCGCCGCGTCCCGGTCAGCGTGAAGGGCGACGCCCCGGCGGCGTCGCGGGCCTGGAGAAGCCCGTAGTCGTCGGCCATCGCGCCGACGAACACCCCCGTGCGGCCCCCGCGCAGCGACGCGGGCAGGACGCGGGCGTCCTCCAGCGCCTCCCAGGTGAGTTCGAGCATCAGGCGCTGCTGCGGGTCGAGTTCGGCGGCCTCCCGCCGGGGGACGCCGAAGAAGGCCGCGTCGAAGCCGTCCACCTGGTCGAGGAAGCCGCCGGGGCCGCTCGCGCGGCCCTCCGGCGCGGGACGGATCGCCTCGCCGCCGCGGCACAGCAGCGACCAGAACTCCTCCAGGCCCGGCCCCCCGGGGACGCGGGCGGACATGCCGATGACGGCGATGGGAGTGCTCATTGCGGTATCAGCTCCTCCGTCGGCCCGAGCACCCGGCTGCGTCCGGCGAGGACGCGGGGGTGGCGGCGGGCGAGCATCGTGAGGCTCTGCCCCGGCCCGGTCTCCACGAGCAGGTGGTCGCCGTCGTCCAGGAGCCGGTCCAGCGCGCGGGCGAAATGGACGGTCCGGGCGGGCTGCCCGATCCAGAAGGACGGGTCGCACGCCCGCTCCGCGCTGAGCGGCGCGGCCTCGTAGGCCGAGTACAGCCGCACGGACGGCGGCCGCAGCGCGACGCCCGCCCACCCGTCGCCGGCCCGGTTCGACGCCTCCGCCACGAGCGGGCTGTGGAACGCCTGCCGCGCCGGGACGCGCCGGACCGTCCTCCCGTCCGCCTTCAGCCGGGACATGGCGCGGCGGAGCGGCTCCTCCGCCCCCGCGAGCAGCAGCTGCCGGGGCGCGTTGACGGCCGCCAGGTGCACGTCCCCGCCGAGCAGCGGCTCGACCTCCCGCACCGAGGCCGCCACCGCGAGCATCCCGCCCGGCTCCGTCGCGGCCAGCGCCGGCAGCCGCGCCGTCATCAGCCGCATGCCGTCGGCGAAGTCGAAGACCCCGGCGAGCGCGGCGGCCACCATCTCGCCGGCGGAGTGCCCGAGCAGCGCGTCCGGCGGCCCGTGGCGGTCCGCCATCGTGCGCCCCAGCGCGTACCCGACCGCGTACAGCAGCGGCTGCGCCACGGTGACGTCGTCGAACTCCGGCGACGGCCGCTCGGCGAGCCACTGCGCGCGCACGTGCGGGCCGCGCGGGCCCATCAGCGCGAACGCCTCGTCCATCGTGCGGGTGAAGCCCTCGTCGGCGCCGTACAGGGACGCGGCCATCCGCGGGCGCTGCGCGCCCTGGCCCGGGATCAGCAGCGCGATCGGCAGCGGGCGTCCCCCGCCGGGTCGGTGGTCCTCAGTCATGCGTCCTGTCTAGGCCGCCCGCGTCGAGAGACGGCCTAGGGTCATTCGCGCCGGGCGCCGCGACCGGGTCGGGCGGGTCGCGGGCGGGGCGCGACGACCCGTCCTCGACAGCTCCCTGACGGGCGGCTGCGACGCTCACGGCATGAGGTACGAGGACATCTACGTGGCGGGGACCGGTCGTCACCTGCCCGACGCGATCGAGACGGCCGACGCGCAGAGACGGGGCCTCTGCGCCCGCAAAGACGTCTGGCGCACCGGCATCGAAGCCGTGTGCGTCGCCGAGGAGGCCCCGCCGGCGATGGCCGCGGACGCCGCGCGGCGGGCCATGGCGGACGCCCGCGCGGACCCGTCCGACATCGAGCTGGTCCTGCACGCCAGCGTCCACTACCAGGGGCACGACCTGTGGGCGGCCGCCTCGTACGTGCAGCGCGAGGCGCTGGGGAACGCCTGCCCGGCCGTCGAGGTGGGGCAGCAGTCCAACGGCGGCATGGCCGCGATCGAGCTGGCCGCCGCGTATCTGGCGGCCCGGCCGGCGGGGAGCAAGGCGCTGGTGTCGACCGGCGACCGGTTCGCCCTGCCGGGCTTCGACCGCTGGCGCACCGACCCCGGCACGATCTGCGGCGACGGCGGCACCGCGATGGTCCTGGCGCGCGGCGCGGCGGCCCCGGACGGCGTCCGGCTGCGCAGCGCGTTCTCCGTCTCGGACCCCGGCCTGGAGAAGCTCGGCCGGGGCGCGCGCCCGTTCGCGGACGCCCCGCTCGAAGCGGCCCGCCCGATCGACGCCGAGGCGCCGCGCGAGGAGGCCGTCTCCGAACTCGGCTTCGCCGAGGTGCTGCGGCGGCTGCGGGACGGGCAGGTCCGCGCGGTCGAGGGCGCGCTGTCGGACGCCGGCGTCGAGCGCGCGGACGTGGACTGGTTCGTCCTGCCCCACCTGGGACTGCCGAAGATGGACGTCCAGTTCTTCGAGCCGCTCGGCATCGACCGGGCGCGGACGACGTGGGACTGGGGCAGCCGGATCGGTCACCTCGGCGCCGGGGACCAGATCGCCGGGCTCGGCGAGCTGACCCGGTCCGGCCGCCTCGCGCCCGGCGAGCGCTGCCTGCTCGCCGGGGTCGGGGCGGGCTTCACCTGGTCCGCGGCCGTCGTGGAGCGGACGCCGGGCGCGGCGGGCTGAGCCCCTCGGGATCCCAGCGCGGCCCCGGCCGCCGCTCCGCCCCGTGCGGAGCGGCGGCCTCCGCCGCGCGATCGCCGCGCTCGTCCAGGAGCACGGCGACGAGCGCCGCCAGCTCCCGCTCGTCCAGGCGGCCCCGCACGATCTCGATGTCGGCGCTCACTGCGGCTGGTTCCCGTGCTTGCGGCTGGGCCGGGACGCGTACTTGTCCGCCAGCATGTCCAGCGCGTCGACGATCCGGACGCGCGTCTCGGCCGGGTCGATCACCTCGTCCACCAGGCCGCGCTCGGCCGCGTGGAACGGCCCCATCAACTCCCGCCGGTAGTCCTCGACGCGGGCGCGGCGCTCGGCCTCGGGGTCGTCGGCGGCGGCGATCTCCCGCCGGTACACCACGTTCACGGCGGCCTCGGCGCCCATCACGGCGATCTCGTTGGTCGGCCAGGCGAGCGACACGTCCGCGCCGATCGACCGCGAGTCCATCACGATGTACGCGCCGCCGTACGCCTTGCGCAGGACGAGCTGCACGCGCGGCACGGTCGCGTCGCAGTAGGCGTAGAGCAGCTTGGCGCCGTGCCGGATGATGCCGCCGTGCTCCTGGTCGACCCCGGGCAGGAAGCCCGGCACGTCCACGAGGGTCACCAGCGGAAGGTTGAACGCGTCGCAGAACTGGACGAACCGGGCCGCCTTCTCCGCGGCGGTGATGTCCAGGACCCCGGCCGTCCGCGCGGGCTGGTTGGCCACCAGGCCGGTGACCCGGCCCGCGAACCGGACGAACGCGCACACCACGGTGGTCCCCCACATCTCGTGGATCTCGAACATCTCGCCGTCGTCCACGATCTCCTCGACGACCGCGCGCACGTCGTAGGCGGCCTTCGGATCGGCCGGCACCAGGTCGCGCAGCACCGGGCAGGGACGGTCCGGCGGATCGGCCGTGGGCTGCTCGGGCGCGAAGCGCGTGTTGTCGGACGGCAGCAGCGACAGCAGGTGGCGCACGTCCGCGAGGCACTCCTCCTCGCCGTCGTACACCGCCTCGGCGACGCCCGTCCGGGCCGCGTGCACCTCGGCGCCGCCCAGCTCCTCATGGGTGATCGTCTCGCCGGTGACCGCGCCCACCACGTCCGGGCCGGTGATGAACATCTGCGCGGTGTCGCGCACCATGAAGACGAAGTCGGTGAGCGACGGCGAGTACGCCGCCCCGCCCGCGCACGGGCCGAGCATCACGCTGATCTGCGGGATCACCCCGGAGTTGCGGACGTTGCGCTGGAAGATGCCGCCGTATCCGGCGAGCGCGGTCACGCCCTCCTGGATGCGCGCCCCGGCCCCGTCGCACAGCCCGACGAGCGGCGCGCCCGCCTTCGCCGCCAGGTCCATGATCTTGTGGATCTTGCCGGCGTGCGCCTCGCCGAGGCTGCCGCCGAAGACCCGGAAGTCGTGCGCGTAGGCGAACACCCGCCGGCCCCCGACCAGCCCCCAGCCGACCACGACGCCGTCCGTCGGCGGGCGCTTGCGCTCCATCCCGAAGCCCTGCGCCCGGTGCCGCCGGAACGTCTCGATCTCGGTGAAGGTGCCCTTGTCGAACAGCAGGTCGAGCCGTTCCCGCACCGTCAGCTTCCCCTTGGCCCGCTGCGCCCGCAGGGCCTTGTCGCCGCCGGCCTCGGCGGCGGCGCGGCGCTCGGCCTCCAGCCCGGCCATGCGGTCCCGCATCTCAGACACTTCCGTAACCTCCGTCGGCGAAGACCAGCGGCCTGGCGTCGCGGAGGCAGCCCGCCGCCACCACCAGGCCGACGACCACGCGGTGGTCGCCGAGTTCCATGGCGTCCACGAGCGTGCAGTCCACGAAGCCCGCCGCCTCGGCGAGCACCGGTGCGCCCGTCGCCGCCGTGGCGACCTCGTGTCCGGCGAAGCGGTCCACGCCGCGCGCCGCGAACCGGCGCGCGAGGGGTTCCTGGCCGGCGCACAGGAAGCTGACGGCGAAGCAGCCCGCCCGGCGCACCACCGGCCACGTCCGCGACCCGGATCCGATGCAGAACAGGACGAGCGGCGGTTCGAGCGAGACGGACGTGAACGAGTTCATCGTCGTCCCGGCGGGCCCGTCCCCGGAGTCGGCGGCGGCCACCGTCACTCCGGTGGCGAAGCCGCGCATCACCGTCCGGAACTTGCTGGCCTCCACGGGTCGGATCTGGCGAAGCACGGCGGTCCCTCCGCTGGGCGAACGATCGCCGACAACGTAGGACGGACGCGTCGAGCCCGGTTCGCGTCCCCGCAGAGCCCGGCCCGCCGGTCTCGTCGAGGCCCCGCTAGAGCGTGTTCCGCGGGGGCTCGATGAGACCGGCGAGGGCCGCGCGGTTGACCGCGTCGAGCCGCGACCCGGCGCCGAGCTTGGCGAAGATGTTGCGGAGGTGGCGCTTGACCGTCGCCTCGGTGAGCGAGAGCCGGTTCCCGATCTGCCGGTTGGTGAGCGCCTGCGCGGTGAGCTCCAGCACCTGCCGCTCCCGCTCGGTGAGCTGGACCGGCTGCGCCCCGTCGTCCTCGGGCAGGCTGCGCCGCGAGACGCTGAGCACGATGCGCTCGGGGTCGTCCACCGCCTGGATCGCGGCGACCAGCTCGTGCCGCGTCACCGTCTTCAGCAGGTAGCCGCGGATGCCCGCCTCCAGCAGCGCCCGCAGCAGCTCCGGGCCCTCCTGCATGCTGAGGATGATGACCTTCGTGTCCGGCGAGTGCCGCCGGATGCGCCGCACCGTGGTGACGGCGTCCTGGCCGTGGCCGCCGACCTCCAACAGGACGACGTCGGGTCGCTGGTCGGCGGCCACCGCGACGGCCTCCTCGCCGTCGCCCGCCTCGCCCACCACCTTCAGCGCGTCGTCCTCTTCGAGGATCTCCCGCACACCCTGCCGGACGAGGGTGTGGCCGTCGACGATCAGAATGGTCCGCGGCGTCAAGACCGCCCCCGGAATCCGGCGACCTCCCGTTTCGGACGATGGCGGCTACTCGCGGTGAACCGGGCGGCATGCTCTCTCGGACACTTGCTCATGAAGGCTCCGATCGGCGCGGTCAGGGGGGCGTTCTACTCCGGACGCGCCCGCCTCGCGTTCCATACCGCCGCATTGCGATAATCAAAGATCGACCGGCTTGAGTTACTCACTCCGTTACCAGTTCGAGACTTTACGGTAACATGCGCCGTTCCGGCCTGCCACCGCCGCTTCACTCACCGGCTCTCACCTGGCGAAATGCGATCGTCGACCGTCACTCCGCCGCACGTCGAACACTGAAATCACGGATCGCCCGCCACACCGCCGCGGGCGTTTCCTCCTGTGCGAAGTGGCCGGCTTCCGGCAGGACGCCGGTCGTCACGTCCCGGACTCCCGCGTCCCGCAGCCCCCGCTCGTACGCGGCGATGTCGCCGCCCTCGTGGGTTCCCCGCAGGTAGAGCAGCGGCGTGTCCGCCGGGGGCCCTTCGGCGAAGGCCGCGTTGTCCCGCACGTCCTGGCCGAAGCCCCGGTACAGGTCGAAGCCCGCGGACAGCGCGGCGTCGTCCCGGTAGGCCGCGACGTGCGCGCCCCTCGACTCGCCGGTGATCCTCGCCGGGTCCGCCGACAGGACGTCGTAGAAGTAGTCGAAGTACTCGGCCTGGCGTCCGCGGACCAGGGCCTCGGGAAGCGACTTCACGGAGTGCAGGCCGAAGTGCCAGATGTAGGGGTTGGCCACCACGTCCGACCACGGGGCCACCCCCGGGATCACGGTGTTCATGATGACGACGCGGTCGGCGCCGTACCGCCGCAGGTAGGCGTAGGCCACCATCCCGCCCGCGTCGTGCCCGACGAGCGTCAGGCCGTCGAGGCCCAGCTTCTCGACCAGCCCGTGGACGACCTCCGCGATGCGCGCCTTCGCCCCGCCGGCCACGCTCCCGGACGACCCGCCGATGCCGGGCAGGTCGATCGCGATCAGCCGGTCGCCGGCCCCGGCGGCGCGCATGACCCCCGTCCAGGTGCGCCAGGACTCCGGCCACCCGTGCAGGAACAGGTACGGCCGCCCCGCCGGATCACCCGCTTCGGCGACGTGCAGCATGACGTCCTCGACGGCGACCATGTCGTGACTCACTGTAGTAGGCATGTTTCATGTCTACCAGATGAACATGAACTATGTCGATGTACTAGCCTGGCGCCCATGAGCGGCATCGCCTACGAACGCGGAACCCCCTTCCTGCTGGCCCGCCTCGGCTCCCTCGCCGCCCGCTCCTGGACGGCCTTCCTGTCCGGCCACGGGATCACCCAGAACCAGTACGCGGTCATGATCGTGCTCAAGGAGCAGGGGCCGCTCGGCCAGCGCCGCCTCGCCGAGCTCGCCGCCATGGACGCCCGCAACATCGTGGCCGTGCTCGACTCCCTGACCGCGGCGGGCCTCACCGAGCGGCGCCCCCACGACACCGACCGGCGCCGCCGCGTCGTCACCCTCACCCCGTCCGGAACCCGCCTCATCGACACCGTCGGCCAGGCCGCCGCCCACGGCCACGACGAGTTCCTCCGCTCCCTGAGCCCCGCCGAACGCGACCGGCTCAACGACCTGCTCCAGCGCCTCTACAACGCGCACGTCCACGCCTGATCGTCGTCGGGTACGAAGCCGGGCCGGGTTCCTTGTCAGCGCGGCCATGGTCGGCCGCCCGTCATATAGATAGCGTTGTTCATATGAGAGGACACCGATTCCGGCGCGGCCTGGCCGCGGCCGTCCTGACGGCATGCGCGGCGACCTACACGGGGGCCGCCGCGACGCCCGCGACGGCGGAGACGACCCACCCCGTCGGCGACCTGGCGACGGCGGTCGGCAACTACCTCTTCAGCCCGGACGCGGTCGCCGGCGCCAACGACTGGTCCTGCGAACCGTCCGGCGAGCACCCGTACCCCGTGGTGCTCGTGCACGGCACGACGTCCAACCTCGGCTTCTCCGGAGCCCGCCTCGCGCCGACGCTCGCCAACGCCGGCTACTGCGTCTACGCGTTCAACTACGGCGAGACGTCCGCCAGCCTCGGCCGCGTCTACGGGCTCGGCGACGTCACCGCGTCGGCGCGCACCATGAGCGCGTTCGTCGGCCGGGTGCTGGACGCCACCGGAGCCGCCCGGGTCGACGTGATCGGCAACTCCCAGGGCGGGATGATGCCGAACTACTACATCAAGCGCCTCGGCGGCGCCGCCGAGGTGCGCACCATGATCGGTCTCGCGCCGACCAACCACGGCACCACCATGGGCGGGCTGGTCGACCTCGCCCGGTCGCTGAACGTGCTCGGGCTGGTCAACGACGCCTTCCGCTTCGCCGGAGCGCCCGCGTACACCCAGCAGGAGGACGGGTCCGACTTCCAGAACGCGCTGTTCGCCGACGGCGACACCGTCCCCGGAGTGCGCTACCTGACGATCGCGACGTCGCACGACACCACGGTCACGCCGCTGGCGAACTCGTTCCTGCACGGCGGCGACTCCACCAACATCCTGATCCAGGACCTGTGCCCGGACGACCCGGTGGGCCACTCCGGCCTGTGGTTCGACGGGCCGGTCACGCAACTCGTCCTCAACGCCCTCGGCCCCGCCACCCCGGGCTTCACCCCCCAGTGCACCGACTACGGCCCGACCATCTGACCGCCGCCCGCGCCCGCGCGGGGGCCGCCGCGCGGGCGCGGGCGCGGGTCAGGGACGCACCATCTCGCGGGACAGCCCCAGCTCCAGTGCCAGGTCGGCGCGGCGGGTGATCTGGAGCTTGCGGTAGATGCGGGTCAGGTGCTGCTCGACCGTGCTGACGGTGATGTGCAACTGGGCGGAGATCTCGCGGTTGGTGAAGCCGTGCGCCGCCAGGGTCGCCACGCGGAGTTCGGCGTCGCTGAGGTCCCCCGCCGGGCCGTGCAGGTCGCGGAGGAGACTGTCGGGGGTGGCGCCGTTGATGTGCAGGGGCAGGATGCTGCGCGGCAGTTCGTCACCGCACTCGCGGACCCGGCGGTAGGTCTTGCGGGCACGGCGCTCGTCGCCGTTCCGGTAGTAGGCGCGCCCCAGTTCCGCCATGGTGAGCGCCAGTTCGTACTCGTCGCCCGCGTCGCGCAGCACCCGGGCGGCCTCCTTGAGGATCCGCAGGCCGTCCTCCGGGGTGCTCAGCGCCGCCAGGATCCGCAGGCACTGGCCGCGGACCCGGCCGTGCTGGGGACGCAGCAGGTCGAGTTGCTCCTCGGCGTAGACGCGGGCATCGTCGTACTCGCCGAGGGCCAGATGCGCCTCGGCGAGGCACACGCGCCACGGGACGACGAGCGGGTCGTCGAGCCCCCAGCGCAGCATCAGGTCGCGGCAGTCCTCGAAGTCGTTGATCGCCGCGTGCGGCCGGTCGGTGTCGAGGTGGTAGCGGCCCCGGGCCTCCAGGTACCGCAGGCCGGGGACGGTCTCGAACATGAAGTTCGGCACCGGCACGTCCAGGTAGGACGCCGCGGCCGCGCGCTCCCCGCAGGCGACCGCGACGCGCACGAGGACGGCCAGCGGCAGCCCGACGACGGCGCCCCAGCTCTCCGGCCCCAGCAGCGTGAAGGCCGCGGCGGCCTCCCGCCGGGCCGTCTCGAGCTTGCCGCACCTGAGGTGGACGTCCGCCCGCAGCGTCCCGAACAGGGCCTGCAAGGTCTGCGCGCCCTGCGCGCGCGCCTTGTCGAGCAGCCTCCCGCTCCAGTACAGCGCTTCGCTGAGCCGGCCGGCGCAGATGAGGGTGCCGAGCGCGGAGACCATCGCCGGGACGGTGTCCGCGGTGAGGCGGGCGTCGCGCATGAGCCGCACCGCCTGGGCGAACCGCCGCTCCCCGTCGGCTTCGTCCAGCGCACGCGGCATGCCGAGCAGCTCGGGGTAGAACCAGCCGAGCCCGGACCGGATCGGTTCGAGTGCCGCGCCCCCCGGATCGGCACGCTCCACGACGGCGACGATCTCTCTCGCGCGTTCGACGTCCCCGTACCAGAGCAGGTCGCAGACGAGGGACGCGGTGCGGCGGCGGTCCAGGCGGCCCTCGACCGCGGCGTCCGCCAGCGCGGGCAGGTGGCGCGAGGCGGCGAGGGGGTCGCTGCGCCACTTGACGTCCAGGAGCGCGACGTCGATCGCCAGCCGCTCGCGGTCGTCGGCGCACAGCTGGCGGGCGGTGGCGAGGCAGCTCACCGCGAGGTCGGCCGCGCCCTCGGCGCCGGCCTCCTCGGCCGCCTCGCGCAGCACGCCCACCCCCCACGGCACGTCGACGGGGCCGGCGGCCATGAGGTGGCGCGCCAGGGTCGTGGCGGCGACGCTCGACCCGTGCAGCGCCCGGGCGGCGCGCCCGTGCAGCTCGGCCCGGTCGGCCGGGAGCATGTCCCGCAGGACCGCCATCCTGATCGCCTCGTGCCGGAAGGCGCCGCCGGCCACCAGGCCCGCGGCGGTCAGCCCGTCGAGGCCCTCCGCGGCCTGCTCGGCGGCGACCCCGAGGACGTCCGACAGCGTCTCCACGGTGGCGTCGCCGTCCAGCACCGCGAGGGCCCTGGCGGTGTTCAGCACGGCCGGCTCGCACCGGTAAACACAGGTCAGCACGGATTGGGCGAACGCGGTGCCGGGAATCGGCACGCACTGATCATCTGCGATGGCCTGAATGAGCAGCGGATTGCCGCCGGTCATCCGGTGCACCGCCGGGGCGTGCTCGCGGGCCTCCGCCGGGCCGGCGCGCTCGGCGAGCAACTCGGCGGTCCCGCTCTCGGACAGATGGTCGAGCCAGATCTGATGCAGGCACGGCTGGCGGGATATCTCCGCCCTGTAGCGAAAGTACTCGCGCTGCAAACGGGAGTCTTCGGTGAGCACGAGCAGAATCGGTTTCGCATGCACCCGGCGTGCGGCGAAGAGCAGGAACTCCAGGGACAGGTCGTCGGAGTAATGCGCGTCGTCGATGGCGACGACCAGCGGGCCGCCCTCCACGAAAGCGCACAGGATTTCGAAGAGGATGCCGAAAAGGTAGAGCAGCGTGTCGCGGGACGGGCTGTCGCGCAGCTCGGCGGCGACCGCGCCCGGGGCGAACCGCTGCTCGGTCCTGGTCGGGAGGCGGACGCCCGCCAGCAGCTGGTCCAGCACACCGCACGGCAGGGCCCGTTCGGAAAGCGAGCCCACCGCCTTGAGGAAGACGCCGCCCCCAGCGGTGACCCGGTCCTGGAGGCGCCGCAGTAACGCGGTCTTGCCACTCGCGACCGGCCCGCTCATCAGGACCACCGCGCCGTTCCCTGACGCGCAGTCGGTGTAAATATGATCCAGCCGGTTGATCGTCTCCGCACGCTCCACGAGCATCGCGATGCTCCCCCTTTTCGGCACATCTCCGATGTCCGGCCACCCCTGTGAAATGCGGGGCCCGCCCACCTGTGTCCTGGGAGCGTCGGGGGAGCACGGGTTTCCCAGTCTGCCATGGAGCCGCCGATCACAGCCAGATACACCGGGTGAGTCCGGCCGCTCGCAGGGTCATGAATACGTTCCCAACCTGCACTTCTCCGTCCGTCCCCGTGCCGGGTTTCACATCGTCGTTCCGTGGCGGTGCGACGCGCCGCCGTCCACTTATGGCCGCCCGTCGATCGGCTAGGCCGGGGTGGGCCGGCCGGCATTAGGAGCGGTTTAGGCACGTCGGCCAGTGTTTCCGGAGTCACCGACGACGCCGGAGGTTCTGGAATGTCGACGCCATGGGACCGGATGCTCGCCCTGCACCGGTCCGGCCAGCTCGCCGAGCGCTATCCGGAGATCGCGGCCCTGCTCGCCGTCCTGCCGGAGGAGCGGCGGGGGCAGGCCGGGCGGCTGCTCTCCCGGGTGACCTCCGAGGAGGTACTGACGCACCATCCCGGCCAGCCCCGCATCACGGTGGGAGTGACGGGGAACGGGACGCTCGCCCCGCTGGTGCCGCTCCTCACCGCGGAGACCGCCCGGCACGGCCTGCTGCTGGACGCGCGCGTCGCCGACTTCGGCGGGTACGTGTTCGACCTGTCCGACGGGAGCCGCCCGCTGCACGCGGACGGTCCCGACCTGGTGCTGTGCCTGCTCGACCCCATGGCGGTGTTCGACACGGTGCCGGTCCCGTGGGACGCCGCCGACGCGGCCAAGGCGCTGGAGGAGTGGCTCGGGCTGCTGGAGCGGCTGGTCGCGCGCTTCCCCTCGGTGAGCTCCGCGACGCTGGTGCTCAACACGCTGCCGCTGCCGAGGCGTTTCACGGCCCAGCTCGTCGACCACCGTTCGCGGGCGCTGCTCGGCGCCGCGTGGCGGGAGGCCAACGCCCGGCTGCTGCGGCTGGCCGCCGAGCATCCCGCGCTCGTGGTCGTGGACCTGGATCCGCTCATCGGCGAGGGCGGGCCCGCCGAGGACCTCAGGCTGAGCCTGTACGCCAGGAGCCACCTGTCGGACGGTCTCCTCGCCGCCTACGCGCGGGAGATCGGCCATCTGGCGAGGCATCTCACCGGCCGGACGAAGAAGGCCCTGGCGGTCGACCTGGACGGCACGCTCTGGGGCGGGATCCTGGGCGAGGACGGTCCGGAGGGGATCGTGGTGTCGGACGGCTACCGGGGCGCGGCGTTCCAGGCGTTCCAGCGGGCGATCCGGCAGCTCACGGCGCAGGGGGTGCTGCTCGCGGCGGTGAGCAAGAACGACCAGGAGTCCGTGCGCCGGGTGCTGTCCGGCCATCCGGACATGGTGCTGCGGGAGGAGGACTTCGTCCGGGTGGCGGCCGACTGGCGTCCGAAGCACGACAACCTGCGGGAGACGGCGGAGGCGCTCAACCTCGGCGCCGACGCGTTCGTCTTCGTGGACGACAGCCCCTACGAGTGCGGGCTGATCCGCCACGCCGTGCCGCAGGCGGCCACCGTCGAGCTGGGCGAGGAGCCGGCGCTGCATCTGGCGGCGCTCCTGCGCGACGGCTGGTTCGACGTGCTGGACGTGACGTCCGACGACCGCGCCCGGCCCGCCCGCTACCGCGAGGAGGGCGCGCGGGACGACTTCCTGCGCACGTTCGACTCGCTCGCGGACTACCTGCGGGAGCTGCGCGTGCGGGTGCGGCTGGCGCCGATGGCGGCTGCCGAGGCCGACCGGGTCTCGCAGCTCACCCTGCGGACCAACCAGTTCAACCTGACCACGGTCCGGCTGCGGCCGGCGGAGGTGGCGGCGCTCGCCGCCGACGCGTCCGCGCGGGTGCTGACCGTCCGCAGCGGCGACCGCTTCGGCGACAACGGCATGGTCGGCGCGATCTTCCTGCGGCGCGTCGGCGACGTGCTGCACGTGGAGAACTTCCTGCTCAGCTGCCGGGTGTTCGCCCGCGGCATCGAAGCGGCGTGCCTCGCGGAGGTCCTGCGGCAGGCCAGGGCGGCGGGCCTGTCGGCCGTGACGGGCCGCTACCGGCCGACGAGCAAGAACGCCGGGGTGGCGGACTTCTACGCGGGGCACGGCTTCCGGCCGGCCGGAAGCCGGGCGCCGGGCGACTTCCGCCACGAGCTGACCGATCTTCCGGAGCCGCCGGAGCACGTGGCGCTGGACGCGGACGAGCCCCTGTTCCGGTAGGGGCCGGGAGCGCCTGCCGCATCCCCTACCGCCCCCGGCCATAAGGGGTTCCCTACGGGTACCGGGCGCCGATCGAGCGCCGCATCATGGGCCCGTGTGCCAGGGGAACCACTGCTCCGCAACCACCGGGGGAACCACATCGTGAAGTACGAACTGCTCGGGCCGCTACGGGTGACCGAGGGTCACCGGCATGCGTCCATCAGCGCCCAGAAGGTCACGGTCGTCCTCGCCGCGCTGCTGATCCGCGCCGACCAGGTCGTCGGACTCGACCAGCTCATCGGCGAGATCTGGGGGCAGCATCCGCCGCGGCGGGCGACGGCCGGCCTGCACGTCTACATCTCGCAGCTCCGCAAGTTCCTGCGCCGGCACGGCGCGGCCGAGCGGGCGATCGTCACGCGCCCGCCCGGCTACCTGCTGCGGCTCGGCGCCGACGAGACCGACCACCGGCGTTTTCTCGCGCTGGTGGAACGCGGCAAGACGCACGCCGCCGAGCGGCGGCACGACCGGGCCATCGCGCGCTTCGAGGAGGCGGCGGGCCTGTGGCGGGGCCCGGCGCTCGGCGACCTGCGCGGCGGCCCGATCATCGAGGGGTTCACGACGTGGCTGGCCGAGACGCGGCTGGAGTGCCTGGAGATGCTGTCGGAGGCCAAGCTCGCGACCGGCCGGCACCGCGAGCTGATCGGCCCGCTGTTCTCCCTCGCCGCGGAGCACCCGCTGCGCGAGCCGATCTACCGCCAGCTCATGCTGGCGCTGTACCGGTCGGACCGGCAGGCGGACGCGCTGCGGGTGTACCAGACGGTGCGCCGGACGCTGGACGAGGAGCTGGGCCTCCAGCCGTGCCGCGCGCTCCAGGACCTCCACCAGGCCGTCCTCGCCGCGGACGTCCGGCTGGACCGCTACGCGCCCGCGGACGTCCGGCTGGACCGCTACGCGGCGGAGCCCGTCCGGGCGGCCACCGAGTAGATCTCCCGGATGCTGCCCGCCTCCAGCAGGTCGGGCAGCATCGGGGCGTGCCCGGTGCGCCGCTCGACGAGGGTGAGGAGCGCCAGCAGGTGGACCGAGTCCCACCCCGCCACCGCGTCCAGGCTCAGGTCGACGTCCGCGGCCTCCACCGGAAGGCCGAGTTCGTCCCTGAGCAGTTCGAGGAAGTCGTCGATGTCGTCCACGGGAACTCCTGAACTCGTGTGCTCGGGCCGGCGGGTCAGGCGGGGGCGCGGGTGCGGAAGAGGTCGAGCCGGTCCGCGTGCCGCGCCCGCATCTCCGGGTCGCGGACGCCGAGCCCGGCACGCTCGGCCAGGCAGAGGATGCCGAGCTTGCCGTGGTGCAGGTTGAGCTGCATCTCCCGGACGGCCGCGGGCGCCTCGTCCAGCGGGTAGGTGGCCGACAGCGTCGGGTGCGACCGGCCCTGCCGGACCAGTTCGTTGGCGCGCCACGCCTCCTGGTAGTTCGCGAAGTGCGAGCCGACGATCCGCTTGAGGTGCATCCACAGGTGCCGGTTGTCGAAGTAGTGGTCGTAGCCGCTGGTGGACGCGCACGTCACGACGGTGCCTCCGCGCCGGGCGACGTAGACGCTCGCGGCGAACGTCTCCCGGCCGGGGTGCTCGAACACGATCTCGGGGTCCTCGCCGCCGGTGAGGTCGCGAATGCACGAGCCGAACCGCCGCCACTCCTTGCGGTTCGGGGTGTTGTCGTCGAGCCAGAACCGGAAGTCCTCGGCGGAGCGGTCGATGACGAGTTCGGCGCCGAGGTCGCGGCAGATCCGCGCCTTCTCCGGCGAGGACACGACGCACACCGGGGTGGCGCCGCCGTTCAGGGCGAGCTGGGTCGCGTAGGAGCCGAGCCCGCCGCAGGCGCCCCAGATCAGCACCCGGTCGCCCTGGGTCAGGTTCGCGCCGTTGCGGGACACGAGCTGCCGGTAGGCGGTGGAGTGCACGAGTCCGGGCGACGCCGCCTCCTCCCAGCTGAGGTGCTCCGGCTTGGGCATGAGCTGGTTGGCCTTGACCAGGGCGATCTCGGCGAGGCCGCCGAAGTTGGTCTCGAACCCCCAGATCCGCTGCTCGGGGTCGAGCATCGAGTCGTCGTGGCCGGCGGGGTCCTCCAGCTCCACCGACAGGCAGTGGGCCACCACCCGGTCGCCCGCGCGCCAGCGGCTCACCCCGGGACCGACCCGCAGGACGACGCCGGCCAGGTCGGAGCCGAGGACGTGGTACGGCAGGTCGTGCCGGGCCGCGAGAGCGGACGTCCGGCCGTACCGTTCGAGGAACTCGAAGGTCGGCATCGGCTCGAACAGCGACGACCAGACGGTGTTGTAGTTGATGGAGCTCGCCATCACCGCGACCAGCGCCTCGCCCGGACCGAGCTCGGGCACCGGGACCGTGTCGACGTGCAGGGACGCGCGCGGGTCCTTCTCCTCGGTCGTCATCCCCTCGAAGAGGCCGACCTCGTCCTTGCGGATGGTGAGCGCCCGGTAGGACTCGGGCACCGGCACCGCGCTCCACTCGTCGGCGGACGCGCCGGCCTCCACCGCTTGCAGGATGTCGTTCATTTCGCTCCTTGGACGTTCTCGAGCGGCGGTGGCGTCTGCCGGGCCGCGGGCGGGTCGGGCGCCGCACCGGCGCGGGGGATGAGGAGGCTCGCGACGACGCCGACGGCGACCGCGCCGATCCCCACCCACATCGCGGCGGACATTCCGGCCACGAACGCGTGGGCGGCCTCGACCGGGCTCTCGATCCGGACCCGGTCGAAGTCGGCGCGGAACACGGTGACGAGGACGGCCACGCCGAGGGCGCCGCCGACCTCCCGGATGGTGTTGTTCGTCCCGGACGCCTTGCCGTACTCGTGCTCGCGCACCGAGCCGAGCACGACGGCGGTCGCGGGGGCGAGCATCAGGCCCATGCCGAGGCCCGCGATCAGCAGTGCCGGGACCATGCGCGCGTACTCCAGGTCGATGCGCGCGATGACGGCGATCCAGCCGAGGGCGGCGCCCTGGAGGAACAGGCCGAGCGCCATGAGCCGGCCGCCGCCGACCCGGTCGGTGACGAGGCCCGCCAGCGGCGCGACCAGCATCGGCAGCGCCGTCCAGGGCAGGGTGCGCAGCCCCGCCTCCAGCGGCGAGTACCCCATCGGCCCCTGCATGTACTGGGCCAGGAAGAAGATCGACCCGAACACGCCGAAGAACATCGCCAGGGACGCGATGTTGCTCAGCACGAACGTGCGGATCCGGAAGAACCGCAGCGGCAGCAGCGGGCTGGCCACGCGCCGCTCCCAGCGGGCGAACGCGGCGACGAGCACGGCGGCGCCGCCGAACCCGCCGAGGGTGGCCGGGTCGGTCCAGCCGGTGTCGGCGGTGCGCACGATCGCCCACACCGCGAGCGTCACCGCGGTCGTGATCAGCAGCATGCCGACGAGGTCGAGCGCGCCCTCGCCGCCCTTGGCGGCCCGGATGCGCCACAGCACCAGCGGGACGGACACGATCCCGACCGGCAGGTTGATCCAGAAGATCCACTGCCATTGCAGGCCCTCGGTGACGGCGCCGCCGATGAGCGGGCCGAACGCGATGCCGAGGCCGTTGACGCCTCCCCAGAGCCCGACGGCCGCGCTGCGCTTGCTCTCCGGCACGGCACTGGCGAGCAGGACGAGCGACAGCGGCTGCACCGCCGCCGCGCCCGCGCCCTGCAGGACGCGCGCCGCCACCAGCGCGGGCACCGAGGCGGACAGCGCGCAGGCGACCGAGCCGACGCAGAACAGCACGATGCCGCCGATGAAGACCCGGCGCCTGCCGTAGCGGTCGCCGAGCGCCGCGCCGGTGAGCAGCAGGCCGGCGAAGGCCAGGATGTAGCCGTTCACCACCCACTGGAGGCCGGTGACGGTGGCGTCCAGGTCGGCTCTGATGTCCGGCAGCGCGTTGGTGACCACGAGGTTGTTGAGGGCGACCATGAACATGGGGACGGACGCGGCCGCGATCCCCCATGCGGCGCCCTGCCCGTCCGGCGCCCGGTCCGGTGCGTCCGGCATCTCATCCGCTCCCGTGGCCGTCACTTGACGGGGCACACTTCGATCTTGGCGTCGAGCAGCTCGCCGTCTTTGAGGATCTTGAAGGAGCGTTTGCCCATCTTGCCCTTGTAGGCGCCCTTCGTCCCGATCGCCGGCATGAACTGCCACTTGTGGGCCTGGCCCTGCGTGACGTTGTAGATGCCCTGGCTCTCGATGGTCCCGGCGGGCAGCTCGATCGTCTCCTCGGAGTATTCGAGGAGGTCCCCGTTGGGGAGGCGGTCGGCGATGTTCGCCTTGCCGTAGACGGTCGCGATCTGCTTGCCGGACGAGTCGTAGAGGCGCGTCTGGTACGTCGCGCTGTCGTGCAGGCTCGGGTAGGGGCCGCCGAGCTCGTTCAGCGAGAAGGCGACGATCTTCTCCTCGAGGTGGTCCATCACGTTGCAGCCCGGCGCCGGGTCGGACGCCACCGCGGCGGCCGAGTTCGTGCCGCAGGCCGCGGTGCCGGAGGCCGCCGCCAGGACCACCGCGGACAGGACCGGCCGCGCTCTGCGAGGTCGCATGGCGTCTTTCCTCTCACCCGTCGAACCTTCGTCGGACGGGCCAGAACGTAAGCGGGGCCGCTAAAGCCGACCTTGAACGCGAGGACCGGCGGCATGCATTAGCCGCGCTTTAGCCGGGCTCCTGAGCATGGCCAGCGGCCGAGACGAAACCGCTGGAGGCGACCCGTGCTCCTTTTCTGCTTCCATCACGCCGGCGGGACGGCGTCGGTGTTCGCCCGGTGGCGCGGCGCCCTCGCCCCGGGGATCGACGTGCGCCCCGTCACCCTGCCCGGCCGGGAGGGACGGCGCGGCGAGCCGATGCCGCGCGACATGGAGTCGCTGGCCGCCGACCTGGACGCCGGGCTCGGCCCGCTCCTGGACGAGCCGCACGCGTTCTACGGGCACAGCATGGGCGCGCTGGTCGCGTACACGATCGCGCGGCGGCGGACGGCCCGCGGGGCGCGCGTCCCGGACCGGCTGCTCGCCGGCGCCTGCGCGGCCCCGCACCTGTCGATCCCGCTGGCGGCGGCGCACCGGCTGCCCGACGAGGAGCTGACGCGGGCCGTCCAGGACATCGGCGGGCTCTCCCCGGTGCTGCTGGACTACCCCGACTGGCTCGCCGTCGCCCTCACCCGGATCCGGGCCGACCTCCGGCTGTGCGCCGGCCACCGGCCCGCCTCCCGGCTGCCCCTGCCGTGCCCGGTGGAAGTGTTCGCGGCGACCGACGACCCACTGGTGTCCATGGCGGACGCGGCCGCGTGGGCGGACCACACCGGGGCGGGCTGCACCGTGCACCCGGTGTCCGGCGGCCACTTCTTCCTGCTCGATCCCGCCGTGGACCTCCCGTCCCGCCTCGCCGCCGTGCTCGCCCCCGGGCGTCTCCCGTCCGCCGCCAACGCCGTCCAGGAAAGGTAGGTCGATCACCGTGCCCGGACCGCACGCATCGGCGCCCGAGCCGATCGCCGTCATCGGCCTGGCCTGCCGGCTCCCCCAGGCGCCCGACCCCGCGGGGTTCTGGCGGCTGCTCCACGAGGGGGTCGACGCGGTCACGTCCGCGCCGCCGGACCGCTGGACGGACGCCGCGCCGCCGTCCGGCCGCGCGGGCGGTTTCCTCGACCGGATCGACGGGTTCGACGCGGACTTCTTCGGGATCCCCGCGCGCGAGGCCGTCGCGATGGACCCGCAGCAGCGGCTCATGCTGGAGCTGGCCTGGGAGGCGCTGGAGGACGCGCGGGTTCCGCCCGGCGCGCTGGCGGGCGGCCGCACCGGCGTGTTCGTCGGCGCGATCTCCGGCGACTACGCGACGCTGCTGCACGGCCGCGGCGTCGCCGAGATCGACCGGTACACGCTGACCGGGCTGAACCGCGGCATCATCGCCAACCGGATCTCGCACGCGCTGGACCTGCGCGGCCCGAGCCTCGCGGTCGACGCGGCCCAGTCGTCCTCGCTGGTCGCGGTGCATCTGGCCTGTGAGAGCCTGCGCGCCGGCGAGTCGGACGTCGCGCTCGCGGGCGGGGTGAACCTGAACATCCTGGCCGCGGGCACGATCGGGGTGGAGCGGTTCGGCGGGCTGTCCCCCGACGGGCGCTGCTTCACCTTCGACGCGCGGGCCAACGGCTACGTCCGGGGGGAGGGCGGCGGCGCGGTCGTGCTGAAGCCGCTCGCCGCCGCGCTGGCCGACGGCGATCCGGTGCACTGCGTGATCCGCGGCAGCGCGGTCAACAACGACGGCGCCACCGAGGGCCTCACCACGCCCGACGCCGACGCGCAGCGGGACGTCGTCCTGCGGGCGTTCCGCAACGCCGGCGTCCGGCCGGACGAGGCGCAGTACGTGGAGCTGCACGGCACCGGGACGCGGGTGGGCGACCCGATCGAGGCGGCCGCGCTCGGCGCCGCCCTCGGTTCCCGGCGCCCGCCGGGGTCGCCGCTCCCGGTCGGCTCGGCGAAGACCAACGTCGGGCACCTGGAGGGCGCGGCGGGGATCGTCGGGCTGCTGAAGGCGGCGCTGTGCATCCGGCACCGGCGGCTGGTGCCGTCGCTCAACTTCGAGACGCCGAGCCCGCGCATCCCGCTGGACGACCTCAACCTGCGGGTGCAGCGGGTCGCGGGCCCGTGGCCCGACCCGGACGGGCCGCTGCTCGCGGGCGTCAGCTCGTTCGGCATGGGCGGCGCCAACTGCCACGTCGTCCTGTCGGACGCCCCCGCCCCCGCCCCCGCTTCCGCGCAGCCCGCGCCGGAGCGGACGGGCGGCGGCGCGACGGCTTGGGCGGTGTCGGGGCGCGGTGAGAGCGCCTTGCGCGCCCAGGCGGCCCGGCTGCGCGCGTTCGCGGAGGCCGACCCCGGGCTCGACCCGGCGGACGTGGCGGTCTCGCTCGCCACGACCCGCACCGCCTTCGAGGACCGCGCGGTCGTCGTCGCCGAGGACCGCGCGGGCCTGCTGCGCGGCCTGGAGGCGCTTGAGCGGGACGAGCCCGCCGCCGGCGTGATCAGGGGATCGGCGGCGCGGCCGGGACGGCTCGCGTTCATGTTCACCGGGCAGGGCGGCCAGCGCCCCGGCATGGGCCGGCGGCTGCATGAGACGAATCCGGTGTTCGCCCGCGCCCTGGACGAGGTGGCCGCCGTCCTCGACGGGCACCTGGACCGCCCGGTCCTGGAGGTGATGTTCGGGGACGGCCCCGGCCCGCTGAACGAGACCCGCTACACGCAGGCCGCCCTGTTCGCGCTGGAGGTGGCGCTGTTCCGGCTGGCCGAGGGCCACGGCCTGGCGCCCGACTTCCTCATCGGCCACTCGATCGGCGAGCTGGCCGCCGCGCACGTCGCGGGCGTGTTCGGGCTGGACGACGCCTGCGCGGCGGTGGCGGCGCGCGGCCGGCTCATGCAGGCGGCCCCGCGCGGCGGCGCGATGGTCGCGCTCCAGGCGGGCGAGGCGGAGGTCCTGGAGTCGATCGGCGGGCACGCGGAACGCGTCGCGGTCGCCGCCGTCAACGGGCCGGCCGCGACGGTGCTGTCCGGGGACGAGGACGCCGTGCTGGAGATCGCGGACCGGTGGCGCGACCTCGGCCGCAAGGTGCGGCGGCTCGCGGTGAGTCACGCGTTCCACTCCCCGCACATGGACGGCGTCCCGGCGGAGTTCCGGCGGGTCGTCGCGGGCATGGACCTCGCGCCGCCGGACATCCCGATCGTCTCCAACGTGACCGGCCGCCTCGCGACGCCCGAGCAGCTCACCTCGCCGGACTACTGGGCCGGGCACATCAGGCACGCGGTCCGCTTCGGCGACGGCATCCGGGCGCTGTCGGACGAGGGCGTCACCGCGTTCGCGGAACTGGGCCCCGACTCGGTGCTGGCCGCGATGGTGCGCGACAACCTCGCCGAGGAGAGCGAGGCGGACGCGGCCACGCCGGTGTCTCTGCTGCGCAGGAACCAGCCGGACGACGTCGCGGTGCAGACGGCGCTGGGCACCCTCCACACGCGCGGCCACGCCGTGGACTGGGCGCTGGACGGGCGGCGCGTCACGCTGCCCGGGTACGCGTTCCAGCGGCGGCGGTACTGGCCCGGGGAGGCCGTTCCTTCATCGTCCGGGCCGTCCGGGCCGTCCGGGCCGTCCGGGCCGTCCGGGGCGTCCGGGGCGTCCGGGACCGGGCTGCCGGCGCTGCGGCGGCGGCTCGCGGGCGCGCCCGAGGACGAGCACGGGAACCTGGTCCTGGAGTTCGTGCGGGCCGAGACCGCCGTCGTCCTCGGGGACGCCGCCCCGGAGACCGTCGAGGCCGACCGGACGTTCAACGACCTCGGGGTCGACTCGCCGGCCGCCGTGGAACTGCGCGACCGGGTCGGCGCGGCCACCGGGCTCCGGCCGCCCGTCGCGCTGCTCTACGACCACCCGACTCCGGCGGCCCTCGCCCGCCACCTCCTGGCGGAGCTGGCAGAACTGCCCGGACCGTCCGCCGCCGAGCCCGCTGCCGAGCCCGCCGAGACGGCCCCGGCCGATGACGACCCGATCGCGATCGTCGCGATGAGCTGCCGGTTCCCCGGCGGCGTGGCGTCCCCCGAGGACCTGTGGCGGCTCGTCGAGGAGGGCCGGGACGCCGTCTCGGAGTTCCCGTCCGACCGGGGCTGGGATCTGGACGCCCTCCACCACCCCGACCCGGAGCGGCCGGGGACGTCCCTGGTGCGGCACGGCGGGTTCCTGGCGGACGCGGACCGGTTCGACCCGGCGTTCTTCGGCATCAGCCCGCGCGAGGCGACGGCGATGGACCCTCAGCAGCGCGTCCTGCTGGAGACGTCGTGGGAGGCGTTCGAACGCGCCGCGATCGACCCGGCGGCGCTGCGCGGGCGGCGGGTCGGGGTGTTCGTCGGCGCGATGTCGCAGGACTACGGGCCGCCGCTGCACGAGGACTCCGGCGGCCACGGGGGGCACCGGCTGACCGGCGGCACCGTCAGCGTCGCCTCGGGCCGCATCGCGTACGTGTTCGGGCTGGAGGGCCCCGCCGTCACCGTCGACACGGCGTGCTCGTCGTCCCTGGTCGCCCTGCATCTGGCCGCCCAGTCGCTGCGCGCGGGCGAGTGCACGCTCGCGCTGGCGGGCGGGGCGGCGGTGATGGCCGGCCCCGGCATGTTCGTGGAGTTCAGCCGGCAGCGCGGGCTGGCCCCCGACGGCCGGTGCAAGGCGTTCGCCGCGGCGGCGGACGGCACCGCGTGGGCGGAGGGCGCGGGCGTCCTCGTGCTGGAGCGTCTGTCGGACGCGCGGCGCAACGGCCGCCGGGTGCTGGCGGTGCTGCGCGGCTCGGCGATCAACTCCGACGGCGCGAGCAACGGGCTGACGGCGCCGAACGGGCCGTCCCAGGAGCGGGTGATCCGGCAGGCGCTGGCCGCCGCCGGGCTCACCGCCGGCCAGGTCGACGCCGTGGAGGCGCACGGCACCGGCACGACGCTCGGCGACCCGATCGAGGCGGAGGCGCTGCTGGCGACCTACGGCCGGGACCGTCCGGCGGGCCGGCCGCTGCGGCTCGGCTCACTCAAGTCGAACATCGGGCACGCGCAGGCCGCCGCGGGTGTCGGCGGCGTGATCAAGATGGTGCTCGCCATGCGGCACGGCGTCCTGCCGAGGACCCTGCACGTGGACGAGCCCACCCCGCACGTCGACTGGTCGGCGGGCGCGGTCTCCCTGCTGGCCGAACCGGTGCCCTGGCGGCCCGAGGACGGTCCCCGGCGCGCGGGCGTCTCGTCCTTCGGGATCAGCGGCACCAACGCGCACGTCATCCTGGAGGACGGCGACCCCGACCCGGAGCAGGAGTTCCGCGGCGACGCCGCCCCGGACGGCGCGGCCGTGCCGCTGGTGGTGTCGGCGAAGTCCGCGGCGGGGGTGCGCGCCCAGGCCGAGCGGCTGCGCCGCTTCGTCGCCGCCGACGCGTCCCTCTCCCCGGCGGACGTCGCGGTGTCCCTCGCCACGACCCGCACCGCCTTCCCGCACCGGTCACTGGTCATGGCCGGGGACCGTGCCGGGCTCCTCGACGGGCTCGCGGCCCTCGCCGACGGGACGGCGCCGACCGTGCACGCCCGCGGCCCCGCGGAGGCCGTGTTCGTGTTCCCCGGGCAGGGCTCCCAGTGGCGGGGGATGGCGCTGGAGCTGCTGGAGCGCTCCGAGGTCTTCGCGGCGGAGCTGACCGCGTGCGCGCGGGCGCTGGAGCCCCACACCGACGTGCCGCTGCTCGACGCGCTGCGCGGCGGGCTCGACCGCGTCGACGTCGTCCAGCCCGCCCTGTTCGCGGTGATGGTGTCGCTGGCCGCGCTGTGGCGGTCGGCCGGGGTCGAGCCCGCCGCCGTCGTCGGGCACTCGCAGGGCGAGATCGCGGCGGCCTACGTGGCGGGGGCGCTCTCCCTCGACGACGCCGCAAAGGTCGTCGCGCTGCGCAGCCGGGCGCTCGCGGAGCTGGCCGGGACCGGCGGCATGGCCTCGGTGCCGCTGCCCGCCGACACCGTCCGCGCCCGGCTGGCAGAGGACGGCGGGCAGGTCCACGTGGCCGCCGTGAACGGCCCCTCGTCGGTGGTCGTCGCGGGCGGGTCGGGGGCGCTGGACGAGCTGGTCGCGCGCTACGAGGCGGAGGGCGTGCGGGCGCGGAAGATCCCGGTCGACTACGCCTCGCACACGCCGCGGATGGAGGCCATCCGCGACCGGGTTCTGAAGCTGCTCGGCGACCTGTCGCCCCGTCCCGCCAAGGTGCCGTTCCACTCGACGCTGACGGGCGCGCGGTTCGACACGTCCGGCCTGGACGCCCGGTACTGGTACGAGAACCTGCGCAATCCGGTCCGTTTCGAGGAGGCCGTTCGCGGGCTCGTCGAGCAGGGCCGCACGACGTTCATCGAGGCGAGCCCCCACCCGGTGCTCACGGTCGGCGTCCAGGAGACGGTGGAGGCGTGCGGCGCGGGGAGCGCCGGCACGGGGGGCGGCGGCGCGGTCGGGACGCTGCGCCGGGACGACGGCGGCCGGGCGCGGTTCCTGGAATCGGTCGCGCAGGCCCACCTGCTGGGCGTCGCCGTCGACTGGGACGCGGCGTTCGCCGGGACGCCCGCCCGCACCGTCGGCCTGCCGACGTACGCGTTCCGGCGCGACCGGTACTGGCTGCCGCCCACCGCGGCGGCCGGGGGCGGCGCGGGCCATCCGCTGCTGGAGACGTCCGTCTCGGTGGCCGGGGACGGCGGGCTGCTGCTGACCGGGCGGCTGTCCCCGCGCACCCACCCGTGGCTCGCCGACCACGGCGTCGACGGCGCCGTGCTGCTGCCCGGCACGGCGTTCCTGGAGCTGGCCCTCGCGGCGGGCGCCCGGATCGGCTGCCCCCGCGTCGACGACCTCACGCTGGAGGCACCGCTCGCGCTCCCCGAGCAGGGCGCCGTCGCCGTGCAGATCGCCGTCGGCGGACCGGACGCGGCCGGGCGCCGCACGCTGACGTTCCACTCACGTCCGCAGGACGCCGACGACATGCCCTGGACCCGGCACGCCGCCGGGATGCTCGGGCCGGACGTCCCCGCCGGGCCGGGCGCCGACGTGGAGCCACCGGAGGGCGCGTCCCCGGTGGACCCCTCGTACGAGCGGCTGAGCGAGCGGGGATACCGGTACGGGCCGGAGTTCCGGACGCTGCGGTCCGCGTGGCGGCACGGCGACGGCGTCGTCGTCGAGTCGGCGCTGCCGGGCGGCGCCGACGGCTTCGGCGTTCATCCCGCCCTGCTGGACGGCGCGCTGCACGGGCTCCTGCTCGCCCTGGGCGGCGACGACCTGCTGCTGCCCTTCGCCTGGAGCGGCATATCGCTGCACGCCACGTCCGCGACGGCCCTGCGGGTCAGGTTCACCGTGACCGGCGCGGACACCGCTTCGCTCGTGGCGGTCGACGGCGAGGGCCGGCCGGTGATCACGGTGGAGCGGCTGGCGCTGCGCCCCTTCGCGGGGGCCGCTGTGCCGGCCGGCGCCGAGGCCGCCCGGTCGCTGTTCCACGTGGAATGGGTTCCCGTGGACGGCTCCGCCCCGGACGGCGAGAGCGTGGAGCACACGGTGGTGGCGCCGCCCGCCGCGGCGCCGGACGCCGGCCCGGCCGAGGCGGCGCACGCTGCGGCCGAGCACGTGCTCGCCGCGCTCCAGGACCGTCCGGACGCCCCGTCCACGCTGGTCGTGACGCTCCCCGAGGGCGACCTGGCGGGCGCGGCCGTCCGGGGGCTGGTGCGCGCCGCGCAGGCCGAGCACCCGGGCCGGTTCGTCATCGTCGACCACGACGGCCCGGCCGCCGGCGCCGCGGTCGTGCGCGCGGCGCTCGCGACGGGCGAGCCCGAGGTGCGGGTGCGCGACGGGCGGCTGACGGCGCCGCGCCTGGCCCGGACCCCGGTGGAGGCGTCGCGGATCGACGCGGCGCCGGTGCGGCGCCCGGACCCGGACGGCACCGTCCTGATCACCGGCGGCACCGGCACGCTGGGCGCGCTGGTGGCCCGGCATCTCGTCACCGGGCACGGCGCCCGCCGGCTCCTGCTCACCGGCCGGCAGGGCCCGGACGCGCCGGGCGCGGCCGAACTCGCGGCCGAGCTGGCGGAGCTGGGCGCCGAGGTCTCCATCGCGGCCTGCGACGCGGCCGACCGGGCCGCGCTCGCCGAACTCCTCGCGGACGTGCCGCTGACCGCGGTGGTGCATGCGGCCGGGGTGCTGGACGACACCGTCCTCGACGCGCTCACGCCGGAGCGGCTGCACGCCGTCCTGCGGCCCAAGATCGACGCCGCCTGGAACCTGCACGAGCTCACCCGCGACCACGACCTCACGGCGTTCGTCCTGTTCTCCTCGGTCTTCGGGACGGTCGGCAACGGGGGCCAGGCGAACTACTGCGCCGCCAACGCCTTCCTGGACGCGCTGGCCGAGCACCGCCGGGAGCGGGGCCTGCCCGCCGCGTCCCTCGGCTGGGGGCTGTGGGCCCCGGGCAGCGGCATGACCGGCGGCCTGTCGCGGGCCGACCGCACCCGGATGGCGCGGGGCGGCCTCGCCGCCCTCTCCCCCGACCTGGGGCTGTCCCTCTTCGATCTGGCGCTGGCCGATCTGGCGCTCGCGGACGACCGCGCGCACGCCGTCCCGGCCCGGCTCGACCTCGGTGCGCTGCGCGCGCGGGCCGAAGCGGGCACGCTGCCCGCGATCTTCGCCGGGCTGGCGCCCGCTCCGCTCAGGCGCGCCGCCGCCGCGGAGCCGGACTCGACCTGGAACGCGCGGCTGGCCGGGCTCGACGCGGCGGCGCAGCGGCGCGCCCTGCTCGACCTGGTGCGCACCCACCTGGCGTCCGTCCTCGGTCAGGACGGCTCGGAGAGCATCGACCCCGACCAGACGTTCAAGGACTTCGGGCTCGACTCGCTGACGGCGGTCGAGCTGCGCAACCGGCTCGGCGCCGCCCTCGACCGGCGGCTCCCCGCCACCCTCGCGTTCGACCATCCGTCGCCCGCCGCGCTCGCCGCGTTCCTGCGGTCGGAGCTGCTCGGCACCGCGGACCAGGGCCGGGCGGCACCGGCGGTCGCCGCGACCGCCGCCGGCGGCGACCCGATCGCGATCGTCGGGATGGCCTGCCGCTATCCGGGCGGTGTGGCGTCCCCGGAGGACCTGTGGCGGCTGGTGGACTCGGGCACGGACGCGATCGGCGGCTTCCCCACCGGCCGCGGCTGGAACCTCGACGAACTCTACGATCCCGACCCGGACCGGACGGGCACGACCTACACGCGCGAGGGCGGCTTCCTGTACGACGCCGACCTCTTCGACCCGGAACCGTTCGGGATGAGCCCGCGCGAGGCCCTCGCCACCGACCCGCAGCAGCGCATCCTGCTGGAGCTGGCCTGGGAGGCGTTCGAACGCGCCGGACTCTCCCCGGCCGGGCTGCGCGGCAGCCGCACCGGCGTCTTCGCGGGCGTCATGTATAGCGACTACGGCTCCCGGCTGCACCGGGCACCGGACGGCTTCGAGGGCTTCATGCTGGCCGGCAACCAGGGCAGCGTCGCGTCCGGCCGCATCGCCTACTCGTTCGGCCTGGAGGGCCCGGCGGTGACGGTGGACACCGCGTGCTCCTCGTCGCTGGTCGCGATGCACCTGGCGGCCCAGGCGCTGCGCAACGGGGAGTGCTCGCTGGCGCTGGCGGGCGGCGTGGCCGTCATGGCGACGCCCAACACGTTCATCGAGTTCAGCCGGCAGCGGGGCCTCGCGCCCGATGGACGCTGCAAGCCGTTCGCGGCCGCCGCCGACGGCACCGGATGGGGCGAGGGCGCCGGACTGCTCGTCCTGGAGAAGCTGTCGGACGCGGAGCGCAACGGCCATCACGTTCTGGCCGTCATCCGGGGGTCGGCGGTCAACCAGGACGGTGCGAGCAATGGCCTGACCGCGCCGAACGGGCCGTCGCAGCAGAAGGTCATCCGGCAGGCGCTGGCCAACGCCCGGCTCGGCCCGGCGGACGTCGACGCCGTCGAGGCGCACGGCACCGGCACGACACTCGGCGACCCCATCGAGGCTCAGGCGCTTCTGGCGGCCTATGGGCAGGACCGCGAGACGCCGTTGTGGTTGGGCTCGATCAAATCCAACATCGGCCACACCCAGGCCGCCGCGGGCGCGGCCGGGGTCATCAAGATGGTCATGGCGATGCGGCACGGGCAGTTGCCCAAGACGCTCCATGTCGATGAGCCGACGCCGCACGTCGATTGGGCTTCCGGCGCCGTCTCGCTGCTCGCGCGGGCCGAGCCGTGGCCGGACGCCGATCGGCCGCGCCGTGCCGCCGTGTCGTCCTTCGGGATCAGCGGCACCAACGCCCACGTCATCATCGAGCAGGCTCCGGCGGTGGAGCCCCCGTCCGAAGCGGCCGCTGGGACCGGCCCTTACATCTGGTCGCTATCGGCGAAGACGCCGGCCGCGCTGCAAGAGCAGGCCCGCCGGCTGCTGGACCACGGTCAGGAGCATCCGCAGACCGACCCCGCGGCGATCGGCGCCGGCCTGGCCACCCGCGCCGACCTGGAACACCGCGCGGCGATCATCGATCAGGACCGCGATGGCCTGCTCGGCGGTCTGGAAGCCCTCGCCACTGGTTCTCCCCATTCTTCTCTCGTTCAGGGAAAAGCGGCTCCCGGGGCGACGGTGTTCGTGTTCCCCGGTCAGGGTTCGCAATGGAAGGGAATGGCGCAGGAACTCCTGGAGACCTCGCCGGTCTTCGCCGCCAAAATCGACGACTGCGCCCAAGCACTCGAACCCTTCACCACCTGGAACCTCCACGACGCCCTCACCACCCGAACCGACCTCCTCGACCACGTCGACATCGTCCAACCCGCCCTCTTCGCCGTCATGGTCTCCCTCGCCACACTCTGGCAACACACCGGCATCCACCCCGACGCCGTCATCGGCCACTCCCAAGGCGAAATAGCCGCCGCCCACATCGCCGGAGCCCTCACCCTCGACGACGCCGCCAAAATCAGCGCCCTCCGCTCCC